>CAWBNO010000001.1:0-87411 GCA_963790095.1 uncultured delta proteobacterium
AGCGGGATGAACCGCGCCTCGTCGGCCCGGACGGCTCGCCGGTAGCGCTCGACACCGTTCTGCCCGCCCACGACAAGGTTCAGCACCGGGCCCAGCGCGGCGAACTCCGCCACCACGATCAGCCGGGGCTGGGCACGGCTCTCACCCACCAGGTCACCGAGGAGATCCCACACCTCGACCGGGGGCTCCCCCACCCTGTTCGTGGCCACGTCCACCGGCCCTTCGCGTTGCCGACCGACACCACGACACAAGCACCAGCACCAGCGGACCCATGGTCACCGGTACGGGCGGCGCGCCGCAAGGGGCGTTCGTCCTCGCAGGTGGCGGTGGCAACGACCCGGCGTGACCGTGTTCCGCCGCGGTCAGAACACGACGGTCCACCCCTCGCGGACCTGCTGGGCGGTGTAGGCCACCCCGTGGACCTTCAGCCCGTCGCGGTCCAACAGGGTCAAGGCCCCGCCGTTGTTGCCCAGTTGGGCGGGCGGCTGCAGGGGCACCCGAAGCGCCTCCCCGGCGGCCAGGCGCACGCGCTGGCACTGGGGCTCGCTGCTTGTCCCGATCGGCGAACGACCACCCGGTCAGGTCCACCTCCTCGGGGGAGGTGTTCAGCAGGGTCACCGACTCCTTCTCCGGACTCGGCCCGACCGGGTTCACCAACGCCGCCACCACCTGCACCGACGCGGCCGGTTCGACGTCGAGGGCGTGACCGGTCGTGTCGTCGGTGTGCCACGACTGGCTCTGGAACGCCAGGAAGATCGCGACCCACCGGGGTGTGCCCGCGAACCGGATCAGCAACCCACCGTCCTGCCAGACCCCGTCGTCACCAGCGAACCGCGCGCTGTTGCCCTGGTTCATGTGGATGTCGTGGACCCCGTTGCCGGGGCTGAACCCGAACGTGGGATCCGGGTGGCCCTGGTCGGGTCCCCAGCGCTGCCCGAAGGCGAACACCGTCGCGGTCGGGTCCTCGACAGCCCGCACTAGGTAGCTGTCCAGCAGGTCCGCCAGGTCGTTGCGCTCCCCCGGCAGATCAGCGGGCAGCAACCTCAGACCGGCGGGGTCGAACAGGTTGCCTCGGATGAAGTCCAGGCTCGCCCCCCCCGGCTGGGACGGCAACCCCGCCCACCCCTCGGCGAACCCGGCCAGGTCATCGATCACCGGATGCGCGAAGTCGTCATCGACCAAGTACCGCAACTGCGAGGGTGCCTGCGCCGACTGAACGTTGACCGCGACCCGGTAGTCGACCCCGCCGGCCACCACATGCACCTGGTAGTGCGGGGTCGCCTCCCCGGCGGACCCCCGACGGCAGGCGACCACCCGCCCCACCAACACCCCATACGCCGACAACGGCATGACACCTTCCCCTTCCCGCAGTAGGAATCCGGCTGCAACCGTCCCCCACCTCGGCGCCCACTCCCGGCCCAATGAACCTTGGAGCACGACCGACCGCGTCGAGGGGTCCGAGTGGCCGCTCAGAGGTCTCCCATCGGCGTTCAAGCCGGGTCACACACCCCAGAGGCACCCAGGCACCCGCGACGATCGTCGCCCGGGCACCTATCTGGGACTACTCGTCGAAGATGTCGAGTTCGACGAACCCGGCCGAGACCAGGACCCAGAAGTCCTCAGCCAACCCCGACTCGACATAGGCGTACGGCAGCCGCCCATACCCGTCGGTGCCCCACGAGGGACCCCACGAGTTACGCAGGACCAACGCCCCAGTGGTCTGCTCCCCAGACACCGGGTGGCGGATCACCGCCTCGTCGTCGTAGCCCACCGCGCAGACCGCATGCCCACCCAGCACACGCTCCTTGGCCGTCGGGAACGCCACATCCCCGTTGACCGACTGCTGAATGTTCTCGTACACGGTGAACCCGAACATCGAGGGCAGCCCGGAGGCGATGTGCCGCTTGATCGAAGCCAGAACCTCCGCCGGAGACAGACCGGACGGGTCGAGCCGGTAGTACTCCAACGCCTTGTAGTTCTCCGCGAACGCGTACATGAACGCCGGGGGCTCGTCCTCGAACCGCGTCGGGTCATACGGCCAGAACCGCTCCGGCGGGGCTCCGAACAACCGCAGCGCACCCATCGTGGACCGCAGGTACGCCCCGGTGTCCCCGGACAGGCCCAGATAGTTGCGGGTTGCCTTGTACAGGAACAATCGCGACAGGTCCAAGTAGCTGCCATGGGTGCGCATCTGCAGGTACTCCACCAGCCCCGCCGCCGCGTTCGCCGTGCACGACCCCAGAGCTCCCCTGATCCTCCACCGGCGGGAAGAACTCCCGCAGATCGGCACTGGCCGGCACGTCGGCCTGACTCGACCCCTTCCTCTTGGCCGTCACGACCAACCTGCTGGCCACCGGTGCGACCAACTCGGAGGTCTTCACCGTCCGATCGCGGATGTCGGGAAGGTCGGGCAGCCACCCGGTCCCGACACGCCTGCGGTCCTCACCCTGTCTGACTGCAATGAAACGCTGCACCATGCACCCCTCTCGAGCGACACCCACCCACACCCAACAAATCGAACGTAGACCCGCACCATCGACCCGTCAATGCCGACCGCCGGGCGGAGGTGACGGGAACGCCAGCGCCGCGGGCACCGTCACCTCGAGATGGGATGGCTGTCTGCCGGGGGTCTATCGCTCACTCAAACGTGCCGTCGCCCGCGAGATCTTTCAAGCCCTGACCGGGACCACTGCGCCGTGCATCATTGCGCGCCCCCGTCTGCCCACATGCTGCGGAACCCGGGTTCGAGCTCATGGCGCAATGCGCAGCGTCACGACGAACCGCTGGATGGCGGCACGCTCCCCTTCCCATGGACGCCACAGCATGAGCTTCACCGTCGTGACGCCTGGGGTCCTCGCCTGGAGCACCCAGGACGACTCACCGCCGCCGCCGACCTGATCGGCCCGCTGCTCAAAGCGTTGCCGTTCGACGCTGACGTGGACCTTGTCTGCATCGATCTCCCAGCGGTAGCCCGTCGACGGGTTCTCGGGCAGGTGGATCACGAATTCGGAGCCAGCGCGCAACTCAAGGGTCTCGCCGTCGTCGGCGGCGGTCAGCACAAGTGGCACGACGGCCTCCGTTGCCCGCGAGGCACCCAAGGGAAGGACCGCCGCGACCAAGGTCGCGCCGACATGAACGCGCAGATCACGATGGTGTTCGCGGGAGTGTCCACGGTCCATGACGCCAACGCGACGGCGCCGGGCCGCGGGGGTGACCCGGAGGTCCCCCCCGCGGCGCTGCCGCTGGTCAATTCGCCCAGCCGAACTGCCAGTAGTACTTCTTGAACGTGTCCGCCGGGATTGCGAACACACCGCCGGCGTTGAGCGGCACGCTGCGCCAGTAACTCTGATCGTAGGCCGACCAGTTGCCTGGCAGGCTGTTGATCACCGGGCCGTTGTTGCCCCAGGGGTTGCGCAGCACGATGTACTTGACGTTGTTGACGTAGGCCCAGCCCAGAATCGTGTACGCGTGGTATCCGACGATGCCGGTCCCCGTGTAGTTCACCGGCGGCGGCGTCACGCAGAAGGTCCAGGCCGTCATCGGGTTGAACGTACGGTAGGACAGCGAGTTGGCGCGGACCGAGGTCCAGATGTCGTCGGCGGTCATCGCCGAGCAGGTCTTGGTGGTCCCGGTCAGGTTCGTCAGCTCGGTGGTTGCCTGTACCGGCCAGCCGCCGGCGATCGGGCCGTAGTTCGGCTCATCGGTGGCGTCGTTGGTCTTCCACTTCGCAAAGGCCTTCTCGTACACGGCCGGCCAGATCTCACCGGGTTCGGAGGAACGGGCGTAGATCCACGCGTGCGTGTTCTTGACCAGCGGCACGCGCTCCGACACCTCGATGGACTTCAGGCCGCCGGAGAAGAAGTCGATTCGGTCGACGAAGTCGGCGGGCCCGGCACCTGTCGCGCGCGCGCGCATGGCAATCACGTAGGGCCGCGACCACGCCACCGCGGACAGCGCGGCGATGAAGTAGCAGTCGCCCAGGCCGCCCTGGACCGGGTCGAAGTACTCGGCCGCTTCCTCGAAGAAGTCGCCAGGGTCGGCCCACTCGGCACCAGCAGGCGTGAAGCCCGGCATGGTTCCTCTCTCCGCATCCTTCTCGCCGCCGGCCAGTGCGCTGATGATCCGCGACTGCGCCTCGGGCGACAGTCGCGCCAGCATCGGCGCGATCGGCCCCGATTTCGCGTGGGACTGGAAGACGGTTGCCCGCTCGCCAGTCGTAGCGTGCATCAGGTCCGGCAGAGCCTTCTGGGAGTCCGTCGCGCCGCTGATGAGCAGGTTGCCCGGCTCGGCCGCGCACAGAGTGTCAATCGGCGCTCCGAGCGTCCTTTCGACGAAGGCCTCCCGGTCACTGATCGACTTCCAATTCACCTTCCGGCCGACGGCTAGTTCCGCTAGCGCGTAAGGATTCGCCAAACCAACCTTTGCGTCGCTCATCTCGCATCTCCTTCAGTCTGGACAGACTCTGCTGGAACGACGAGAAGCCACCAACTACTCGCACGGCCGACTCATCGACGTCGTGCACGAAGAGTCTTGCGCTCCGTCCTCCTGGCGCGACGTTGAGACACCGCGTTGATCACCTCCCGACATCCCCAGTGAACCCGCCTGCTGCGGGCGGGGGAAGAGCCAGAAGTCCCCCGTGGGTCTGCGACATCGCGCCCTGGCCGGCGACGACCAAGTCGACGTCCGACCACGCGACTGCGGTTGTGCTGACTGACCCAAACCCACAAGCTCTGGCCGATCATGTGTGCGACTCAGCGCGCATTCTTGGACAGGCCGCCTGTCGCAACCGGACGTGTCGAGAATTCTCCGGTGGGTCAGGCCACCTCCCGCAATGCAGGGGAGGATCAGTGAGTCTGCGGCGGACACCCGACGAGAAGGAGAACGCCACTCGCGGCTGGTGCGAACCTCCGTCGGGCCATGCATACAGAGTCCCAGCCCACACGGCGGCGGACAAGGCATGTCCTTGGACGTGTCCCCGGATACGCAAACCACTCAATGGCCTTCCGTAGGCATGATCGAGCGCTTCGTCGATGACGGCCACCCGCGTCCATCTGGGCTCCTAGTGTCGTGCGCCAGGAATTCGGGAGGTAAGTCGTAGACTGGGGTATGCCGCGGACCGGACGCCCGAAAGCCCCATTGACGTTGAGCTCTGAGGAACGCGAGCAGTTGCTGCGATGGTCCCGCCGGGCCAAGTCTTCCCAGGCGTTGGCGTTGCGGTCGCGGATCGTTCTGAGGTGCGCCGAGGGCCTGGACAACAAGTCGGTCGCGGCCGGGTTGGGGTGTGCCGAGGCGACGGTGGGCAAGTGGCGCCGACGGTTCGTTGCCGACCGGCTGGACGGCCTGGTCGACGAGCCCCGGCCCGGTGGGCCGCGCACGATCACCGATGAGCAGGTCGAGCAGGTGATCGTGGCGACGTTGGAGCGGACCCCGAAGGACGCCACGCACTGGTCCCGGGCGTCGATGGCCGCGGAGTCCGGCCTGTCGGAGTCCACGATCGGTCGGATCTGGCGCGCGTTCGGTCTCAAGCCACACCTGGTCGACACGTTCAAGCTGTCCACCGACCCGCTGTTCGTCGAGAAGGTCCGCGACGTGGTCGGGCTCTACCTCGACCCCCCCGAACGGGCGCTGGTGCTGTGTGTGGACGAGAAGTCCGGCATCCAGGCCCTGGACCGCTCCGCCCCGGTGCTACCGATGATGCCGGGCATGCCCGAGCGGCGCACTCACGACTACGCCCGCTCCGGCACCACCACCCTGTTCGCCGCACTCGACGTCGCTACCGGAACCGTCATCGGCTCCCTGCACCGTCGCCATCGGGCGATCGAGTTCAAGAAGTTCCTGACCAAGATCGACGCCGAAGTCCCCGCCGACCTCGAGGTGCACCTGGTCTGCGACAACCTCGCCACCCACAAGACACCGTCGGTGCAGGCCTGGCTGACCGCCCACCCCCGGTTCCACCTTCACTTCACCCCGACCAGTTCATCGTGGCTCAACCAAGTGGAGCGGTGGTTCGGCTTGCTCACCGACAAGAAACTCCGCCGCGGCGTGCACAAGTCCGTGACCGCACTCGAACGCGACATCCGTACCTGGATCAACGACTGGAACGACGACCCGCGCCCATTCACCTGGACCAAGTCCTCAGACGAGATCCTTGAACGACTCGCCTCATATATTCAACGAATTCCCGGCGGAGCACACTAGTGTCGCGTTTCTGAAGTTGGTTGACGGCGTGCGTGGGGCAGGATCTCGTCGGCGGTCTTGGTCCAGACGAACGGGTGGCAGCGGTCGTTCCAGCCGTCGATGAACGTGCTGATCGCGGCGACGAGTTCCTTGACGCTGGCGAAGGTTCCGCGTCGGATGGCCTGGCGAGTGATGATCCCGAAGAACACCTCGACCAGGTTCAGCCACGACCCCGACGTCGGGGTGAAGTGCAGCGTCATCGCACGGCTGGGGATCCATTTTCCGATCAGGCACTACGCAGACTCCGCCCGCGGGCACCGGTGGGACTCCCAGGCAAGTGCCGGATCCGCACTGGAGTCCTCAGCAAGGGACCGGGCGATCGTCGCCTCGACCGCACCCGCCACGATGAAGGGGACTCGGACGTGGCCACCCCAACTGGTCATGTGAGTCGAACCCGAATGGGGTCGCAGGACCCTAGACACCAGTACCCCATCATCTGACACTTGTTGTAGGCCTGCTTCGAGCGCGCGAGGTGGTGGTGACGGTGGTCAACGACATCGAGTTGGAGATCACCCCAGGAGGCCAGCGGGGGGAGTACCAGGTCAGGGTCATCCGGGCTGCCAGCGGTGGGGAGCCGCATGGAACCCTGCACCTGGATGTGCCGCGCATCCTTGGCAGGCGCCCCACCTTGGAAAACGCGGTCTTGGCCTCGGCAGCACACGCCCGCGGGGGCCCGGTGCCGGAGGTTGAGCGACCGCTGCGCGAAGCGGGCCAGGAACTGTTCGAGGGGCTTTTCTCCGGGCCGGTGCGCGAGACCTATCGGGCCAGCGTCGCTGTGGCCCGAGAGCGGGGGTCCAAGCTGCGGGTGGTGCTGCACCTGGACGCGGCCGAGCTCGCCGCGCTGCCCTGGGAGGCAATGTGGGATCCCGAGGCCCATGCCTACCTGTGCCGCAAGGAGCCGCTGGTCCGCCACGTGGCCTCCCCCTACACCCCCGAACCTCTCCCGGTCACGCCTCCGCTTCGCGTGCTGTGCCTCGTCGCGTCCCCACGAGGGCTGCCGGAACTGGATGTCACACGGGAGCGCCAGCACCTCGACGAGGCGCTGGCCGCCGCGACCGCGGACGGGCGCATCCACCTCGACTGGCTGGGTGACGCCACCTGGGACGCCCTGCAGGATCGCCTGCTCACCGGGACGTGGCACGTGCTGCACTTCATCGGACACGGAGACTACGACCCGGTGCTCGACCAGGGGCGCGTCGCACTCGTGCGTGAGGAGGACGGCCGCGCGGACTGGGTCGAGGCCGGGCGGCTGGTCGACCTGCTCAACGAGGCCGACCCGACCCCCCGACTGGTCGTGCTGAACTCATGCTCCTCCGGTCAGTCAGGAACCCAGGACGTGCTCTCGGGGACCGCCGCGGCCCTGGTCAACGGCGGCATCAGCGCCGTGGCCGCCATGCAGTTCCGGATCAGCGACCCAGCCGCGGTCGCCTTCCCCCGCGGCTTCTACAAGGCCCTGGCCGCAGGCAAGACCGTCGACGCCGCATTGTCCAGCGGCCGGATCGCGATCCTCGGGCTCGGCGAGAGCCTCGAGTGGGTCACCCCTGTCCTCTACACGCGCGGCGGCGCCTCCCGACTGTTCGCCCTGGAACCGTCGACCGCACCCGCCAGCGAGGCCGATACGACCCCCAGCGTCCCTGGGCCTGTCAGGTCCCCTGTCCCGCTCGTGGGCACGGGCGGCACCCGGGAAGCTCCCTCGACCGAGCCGGCCGAGGCGGTGCCCGCCGAGGTGACCGACGACCCCCGCTACCAACGCGCACAGGACGCCTATAGGCGCGGAGACTGGGACCAGGCCGTCACCCTCCTCGAGTTGATCCACACGGAGCACCCACAGGCTGACATCCCTGAGTTGGCCAAGGCGCGCGGCAAGCTCGAACTCGCTTCCTGGTGGACCCAGCGCGAGACCAAGGTGACCGCGACGCCCCGCCCGCCGGCTGCGCCGCGCGGCCCCGCCAGGGTCCCTGTAAATGGTCCCGGCGCACCAGCATCGGAGCACACCGGACCGGGACCCACCCCGGCCACCTCCACCGGGGGCTCTAGCGCGCACGGCGGTCCCCCTCCACCATTGCCGACCCCCGGGGCTCCAGGCGGGCAGGGGCCCAGGCCGACCCCCCCCGGCCCCCCTCAGCACCGACGTCGCAGTGTGGTCATCGCCGTTCTTGTGCTGATCGTCTGCATCAGCGGGTTCGGGCTGCTCCGCCCCGGCGGGCAGGGCGACATCGGAACCTCGCCAACCACAGCGCCCACCCCGGTCTCGACCTCGACACCCTCACAGGGCGCGACTCCCGAGAAGGCCGCGGCGCCGAACCTGGCCGCCTTCACACTATCCAGCGAGGACGCGATAGTTGAACTGGACAAAGAGGGCGCCTTCGAGGTTCGAGTCTGGAACAAGCCCTCCACGAGCCGCAGAATCGGGCCCGCGTCCGGAGGTGACATGACGGTCACCGTCGAAGGGCCGCAGATCGCGATCACGAATGGTGAACCGCTTGGAGCGCCGGCCTCCGGATGCCAGGAGTTGGCCACGCCTTCGGCGTCCATGACGTGCACGTTCGACCGCCTGGACCCGGACGCAACAGCCAGGTTCCGCATCACACTGCGCGGGCTACAGGTGGGAGACGTGCAGGTCAAGACGTCTGCAGCGGCTGAGGGTGGGACGAGCAACCCACCCATCCCCCGCACATTCACTGTGGAGCACCGTGGGGGCGATTGCGTCGTGCCAGATGTGACCAGCCAATCGAGGGAGCAGGCGGAGACGGAGATCGCCGCCCATGAGCTGAACTTCTCAGCCGAGGGTGTGGAGGACGGCATGGCCTCCGGGATGGTCATAGGCCAGGACCCACTCGCGGGGACGCACGTGCCCTGCGGGTCGACCGTGACGTTCAAGTACTCGACGATCCTCTGAGCCGACTGTGGCCCACCGCGGTGTTGTGCCCCACTCCGGCTGACGAACGTGGCTGGAAAAGGCTGATACCGACGGGAGGACGGCAGCTACGTGGACTGGGCGGCGGTCGTCGCCCACGCCCTTGACTTGCCTTGCGCGAACTACATGCACTGTCCAGTGTGGTCGGTGGAAGCCAACTGCGCGGGGCTCGGCCAAGGTGGCCGAGACCAACCGGGCGCTGGGATCATCCGGGCCTGAGTGCTGGGAAGGGGACGCCTGGGGCTGCCTCGAGGTGCCAGAGCGCGATTCACACAGTCGTTCACGCTTCGTCACGGGCGGATGGCTACCGTTACGTCGCCCCAGCCCCGGGCTGGTCCGTTGACGGACAAGAGCACGTCTTAGTGGGCGGTGACGACGCCGATGCAGCCACGCCCGACCAAGCTTCGCCGCGGTGCGTCCGCTGGCGGCGGAAGGACTCACCCTGGCAGGGTCTCCCACCGCGGTCCCGACCACGCCGCAGAGCATGGCTCTGGCCCCCGGCACCGGCCGTGGGCTACAGATCGGGCCCTGGCTGCCGGGGCCTACGGCCTTTCTGACCCCGGCCCTCGCCGGCAACTCCTTGTTCGGCCTGCGTGTCGAAACCCGGTTGGGCGATCCGGGGGGTGGTCTTGCCGCCGCGGGCGACGCCGGATAGGCCACCTGGAGACCCGCTCATGCCGCGGACTGGGCATAGCGTCGGCATCTCACGCTGCTGAAGGGGGCGCAGCTCGACCACCTTGCCGCTCAACAGCCGCATGGCGCTCTGGGTCGAGGGGGGACGTGTGGCCGTATCGGTCTGGCGCGCGGCAGGAGCACCATTGCAGCAGTAGGCCCGATGGGGAGGAGTCCACAGGTTGTCCGGCCCCGCACGAAGTAACGCCCGGGCAGGTCCTCGATGGGCGGTGATCACCGTGTGGGGGGTCGTCAACGCGGTCAACCTGCTGCAGTCGGTGGGGTTCGCGACCCGACCCGTGGCGCCGGAGGTCAACGAGGTGGCCGGCTGGGTCATGGTGGCCCTGGCGATCCCGGCGACGGCGGCCCTGGTGGGCTTCGTTCGGGCCGGCAGCGGTTGGCGTCTGATCGTCGGGCCGGCGGTCTACGACCTGTTCATCGGGTTCATGCTGGTCGTCGAGGACTGGCTGGCTATCGAGTTCCGCGATCCCCGCCGCCCGGAGATCCTGATCCCCTACCTGGTCCTGTTCTTCGGCAGCATCGTGCTGATGGGCGCGCCGATGCTGCGCATCGACAAGCGGCTCTGGGCGGTCACCGCGGCCACGTCCGTGCTCCTGCTCGGATCGATGTTCTGGGCCCTGAGCCTCGGGGTCGGGTGACCCCGACCCCACGACACCACCTCACGGCGGCGCGGAAGGCCTACGGGGCACATCACACGAGCCGTGTCATGCGTCGTTCTCGTCTCGGCGCGCTGTCATTCGTACCCCGTAGGCGCCCAGCCCGCGGCCAAAGGGGGCACGGCCGCGCGCTCTTGCGCGGGGTCTTGACCTCAGCCGGAGGCGGTGGCTGCCTACGTCCGGAGGAGCATGTAGGCCAGACCCACGACGATCGACAGGATGGTGAGTACGAGGTAGCTGAACGCGGGGGTACGTAGGAAAGCCGCCCAGTCGACCTGGTTGCCGGTCTTGCCGCGCCTAGCGACTCGTTCTCCACCCCTCACGGTAGTTGCGGGGGCCGGGTCTGGGTAGGGCTGTCCGGCAGGCGTACGTGGGCGGGTCATCGGAAGGCGAAGACCATGTCGCTCAACTGCCGGCCGTGGGTGTCGTGGTACTCGGTGACCGGTGTTGACCATGGCACGGGGGAACCCGTCGACAAGCGCTTCCCCACGTTAATGGTTGGCGAGCGAGCGCTCTCTCGACAGCGAGGGCTGCGGGCAGGCGCGCTATAGCGGGCAGCCCGCGCCTACCCGAACGGCGGCAACGGGACCGCCCGGCCCCGGAGGGCGCGCTACGCAGCGGATTTCCGCCCCAGTGATGCGCGGATACGAGAAACGTGAACGCTGGGCTGAGCAGCACCCGAGCCCGACGTTCATCCTTGTCGCGTTGACCGTCGTGGTGGTCCTGGTCACCTTGGCCTACGCCGCGCTCACGGTTCTGCGGGCCGCTTGGTAGAACGCGGCGATGCACGCGGTCGTGGGTGGTCCGGTCCTTACTCGGGTCGATGACCCTTCCGTGAGCGCCGCACGGCGTCGACGATCGCCAGGAGGATGCCAACTAGGAAGAAGGCATACCCAACGACCCTCTCCTCTGCGAAGACGATCCCGCACACCACGCAGGTCAGGGCCAGGGCCGCCAGCGGCGTCAGCCGCCTCTCGCCGCCACCCCGCCACACAACGAGGAACAGGACCGCGAGGACAGCCAGAACCCCAACGGCAATCGCGACATACGCAGCGCTCGCGCTCATCCAAGGGTCATCCCAATCACCCCTCGCGAGAGTCAGGCCCCTCACTTGTCACGCTATGTCCCTACGCCCAGGACCCGGCAGAGGCCTACGTCCCGAGTCGGAACCCTCGCCTGGGGCGCCGCAGGGCAACGTCTCAAGCCTGTTCGAGCGTCCCGCAAGACCCGTCCCGCACGATCACCGCCCGGCCGGTGCGAAATGGCCCAGTTGGGTCCGCTGCAAGCCTTGTCCATCTGGAAATGCCTGCCCCTGGGTGCGCGACAGGCGGAAGGGGGCGCCCGAACCCAGCAGGGTCAAGACGGCGCTTCTCGCGCCGCGTCGATAGTCCTGGGTTCGGGGCCGTCGATGCGCGCCAGTCGGCTATGGCCGGTCGATGCGCCCGGGGGACTCGCGAGTCAGGCTACTCGTCGAGCATGGCCATGGTTGTGCTGTTCGAGATCAACAGCTGGCCATCGACCTCGACGATGTCGTAGGTGATCACGAACTCGACCCCGGACGGTTCGTAGTTACCCGCCGAGTCCCGGTCCGTGATACGGACGACGTTCGACGCCTCGTAGGGTGCTGAGCTTCCAGCGACGATCACATCGCCGATGGCCTCGAAGCGGCTCGGCTCGTGGGTTGTCACGGCCGCGCCGATCTGGTCACCGGTGATACCCGACGGGTAGAGGAAACTGGTGTGCGTGGCGTCGTCGGTCATCAGGGCCATGACGGCCTGTCCGTCACCGGCGTCCCAGGCGGCCACGTAGTCGCGCACCAGAGCATCAACTTCGGCATTCATCGGTTTCGGCGAGAACAGCAGGAAGCCAACCCCGATGCCCGCCGCCACCCCGACCAGTGCGGCGACCAGCGCCGCGACCCAACCTGCCACGCCACGGCTCTTGGTCATTTCCTGTGTTGAGTGGGTAGTCATGGACGATCACCTCCACCACCCCATAGCCCCTCCTCGGGACTCACCTCCACCGTACGCACATCAGGGTGGGCACTCGAAGAGTCGGACGTCCTCTCGGGTCGATGCCCGCTTCCCGCAAGGGCGCGTCCGGTAGTCGCCGTGGAGCGGTCGCACTGGGCGGTGCTGCCCTCCCCCAACACGCCCGACAGGCGGCAGAAGGCAGCGCCGCTGACCGGGACGGTACGCGGCAGAAGGCAGCGCCGCTGACCGGGACGGTACGCGGCAGAAGGCAGCGCCGCTGACCGGGACGGTACGCGGCAGAAGGCAGCGCCGCTGACCGGGACGGTACGCGGCAGAAGGCAGCGCCGCTGACCGGGACGGTACGCGGCAGAAGGCAGCGCCGCTGACCGGGACGGTACGCGGCAGAAGGCAGCGCCGCTGACCGGGACGGTACGCGGCAGAAGGCAGCGCCGCTGACCGGGACGGTACGCGGCAGAAGGCAGCGCCGCTGACCGGGACGGTACGCGGCAGAAGGCAGCGCCGCTGACCGGGACGGTACGCGGCAATGTGACGCGACCCCGCTCGTCGGCATCTTGTGCTATCTCGATCCCGTTTCCGGTGAGGTGGCCCCTTGGCCGAGCTCCGCACTGGTGGCGTTCACCGTCGAGTGCGGTGTAGTGCCAGCCTCTGGGACGTAGGACCGTTGCGGTCCTGTCGCCCTGGGGGGTAGACAGGAAGCGGGCTGAGGTGGAGTCCGACCCCCTAGGGGTGTGTTCGACATGGCTCTTCGGGGGTCTTCTAGCGCCTCGGATCCCGCGACGGAGGGGCGGATCCTCCGAGGAGGTGAGGGGGATGCAGTACGTACATTCGAAGAAGGAACTCCTGCGGTGGGGCCGCACTGGTGCCTTCCTAGGCCGGTTCCCGGGCGCGGAGATGCTGACAGTCGTGGCGCGCACGGACCCCGCGGTGGCAGCCGCCGTGCTGCCCAAGCCGCTACGGGCGCCCCAGGAGGCAGTGATCACCGCATTCGTGGCCCGCTACCCGCAGACAAACTTCGGGGTCGACTACAACGAGGGAGCCTTGTTCGTGGGCGCGGAGTACCGCGGCGAGCAGGGCCTCTACTGTCTGGCGATGCCCGTCGACGATGACCTCGCGATGCTTCTGGGCAGGGAGGTCCAGGGCTTCCCCAAGAAGATGGCCGATCAGATCAGCCTGGACCGTGATGGGTCCCGACTGATCGGCAGCGTCGTTCGTCACGGGGTGGAGATCCTGCACATCGAGGGCGACGCCGACAAGGAGATCAACCCGCAGCCCCAGTGGGGTGCCCGCGAGGTCCGGGATCTGCAGGGTCAGCCGGCGCAGGCAATCACGTCGTTCCTGTTCAAGTACACGCCCGCGGCCCACGGGGGCATGTTCGCGCACCTCCCGCAGTTCGTGCGGCAGGTCACGCTGGTCAGTGCCCGGGAGGGGACCATCGAGGGGGTTCAAGGGGCGAAGATCGAGTTGGCTTCATCCCCGGTCGACCCGCTCGGGGAGATCCCCGCCCACGACATCATCAGCGCCAGCTACGGCACCTACGACAACACGATGCTGCCCGGCAAGGTCGTGCGCCGTGTCTACAACCCGCTGGCCTTCATGCCGTACGCCATGTTCAAGAACGATCTATTCGCCCACGTCGACCCCAATACCCTTCCCGACCTCACCCGCGCGGAACGCCGCCGACAACGACGCGACCTCGCCAAGTACTGACCACCCAGGGACTGCGCCGCAACACCTGGCGATGCCCCCAGAGTGTCTGTGGCGGTCTGAGGGCACTTGTGACAGCAGCCAAGCGCGTCCCGTGACCGTGCGTCCGCAGGCGGCGATATGCAGCACCTCGCTCGCGACCGAACTACTCGGGACGTGGATCCGTCTGTGGGATCAGCCGAAGAGCGGTACTGCGGCGAGCCACCTCGCCCCTGGGCGCCACCGCGCAGGACCATCCTGGTGGCATGTATAGCCGCCTCATAAGGCATACCCCCGGCCGCATTGACCACGCAGATGAGGCCATCCTAACCTTGCAGCCAACTGGTGCGGCCCGCGGTTGGCCCTTGGGTGGTTGTGGAGGTCGCGCTTGATGAGGACCCCGACGGGGAGGCCCTGCCGGTGGGCGGTGTTCAACGCCGCGGACAGGGTGGCGTGGACCCGGGCCAGGGTGGCCGGTGTCATCCCACCGGCCAGCAGCTGATGGTGGGCACGTTGAAGGTGCTCCTGGCGCAGCGCGGCCAATGGCTCGTCGCCGAGCAGCGGGATCAGGTACTTCTCGATGTGCGCGCGGTAGCTCGCGGCGGTGGAGGGCCGGATCGCGGCCCGACCGGCCAACCATGACTGCAGGTACTCACCGACCAGTGGGCCGTCCCTGCGGGCATTGCGGTGGGTGGCCATCTGGGCCGCCCACACCCTCGCCTCACGTCGGGTGGGGAACGCCCGGGTCAGCTGCTTGTGTGGCTGCCCGGGTAGGGCGACGTCGATGCCGGCGTACCAGCGTTGTGTGTTCGAGCCGCGCAGATCGCGGCAATAGATATGACCGGACAAGGGACTTCCTTCCTGAAATGACGAACGCCCCGGACCAATCGGTCCAGGGCGCGAAATGGCATTGGTTGTTCAGCAGATGGTGAATGCGGTAGCGATCCATCCCTCCGGCTCGTAGTCCGGATGCAGCCGGCTCAGTGGTGTGAGCCGACGACCAGGTGGACCCCAATGGCCGTTGGGGCTGTGCGCGCCGGCCTCGAGGCGGACCGCGACGGCCCGGTAGCGCAGGTCCTCACGGATGAGCACCACGAACTCCCACACCGTGGCCGTGTGCTGCTGGCCGATCACCTTGGCCACGTGCCAGGCCGCGGGGTGGCGGACCTTGCGGTCCGGCCACAGCTGGGCGACCACGGGCAGATCCAGCAGCGGATAGATGCGCCTCCATGGGCGGATCCCGCGACGAGCCTCACCAACAACAGTGACCAGGCCGGCCACCCAGACGTGCAGTTGGGGCAGTGAGCGCGCCGGTACTACCGGCGCAGGCATCGACATGAACAACTCCTTCCAGACATGACGAAGGCCCGCTGCGGACGTCGCAACGGGCCAGACGACAAGGAAGGCCGCCACCGGGATGGTGGCGGCCTCGATAGGTCGATCAGCAGGTCCTCACCCTCGCTCTGGAGAGACCCACGAACCTGCACGCAGCCGGAGAATCGGTTCCCATTCCGGGCACAGTTCTCCTACCTCGCGTGTCATATTGTTTAACAATGCGTCAGCGTGTTCAATCGCGAATATAGTACCCATTGCCCAAGGCTTCCCAAAAGCGTCGAGATGCAACATTAGACATTGACCGAGAAGAGGATCAACATGGGCAAGCAATGGCGCGGCGCGGGCGACTCGTCGTTCGGACTGCCGAGGGCCACCTACGAGAAGAGCCCTGCTGACGAGGGGCGACTCGACCCGCTGTACCGACCGGCATACGGGCTGCACACGGAGCAGATCTGCTACGTGTGCAACGAGGTCATGCCCGTGGGCACCATGGGCGCGCGTTGGGCGTCCCGCCGTCGACGCTGGCGGCACGGCGACTGCCGCTGGGACCTGATGCCCGTCACATAGTCAGCAGTCGTCACGCTGTGCATTCAATGTGTTACGGAATGAACATTCCTGGCTGGTATACCCGAAGACCAGCGCGAATCCATTTCGAATTGGCGCGGAAATCCGTTGACACAACCACACCGGGGCCTACGCTCGTCCTGTCTGAACCAGCATTCCTATCCTCAGGAGGCGAAACATGACGCGCAGAGTCCAGGTCATCCTGCAGGACGACATCGACGGCGGCGAACCGGCCCAGACCATCTACTTCGCCGTGGACGGCAAGAACTACGAGATCGACCTGACCGAGCCCCACGCCGCAGAACTACGCGACTGCCTGGCACCATGGATCGCCGCCGCACGACGCGCCTCCACGGCGCCGATCCCCAAGCCGCGGTCCAAGCCGAACCGTGCATCGGACACCGTCGACATCCGCCGCTGGGCCAAAGAGAACAACATCCCGGTCAGCGAACGCGGCCGCACAGTCGTTGGTGGGAAACGTCTTGTCCAGCTGGGCCATCTTGCCGCCGATGCTGGGCAGTTTCTCCACCAGGTGGACTTTGATTCCCATATCGGCCAGGTCCAGGGCTGCCTGGATTCCGGCAATGCCGCCGCCGACAACCAGTATGTCTTTGCTCATAATCCGTGTCCTTTATACAATCGCTTTGCGATTCTATATAACGCGTCTCTACCGCTTCAAACAATATCCTGTGAATTCTGTCAAAGTATTAACCTCTTTTCAGGCAATCGGTTACCAGATCATACAGATCTGTGATCTCTATCTCCAGATCAAATGCCTTCTTGGCACATCGGAAATGAATCTGGCATTTGGGACAGGCCGTTACTAAGGTTCCGGCACCGGTGTCGCCTGCTTCTCTGAGACGCTGCAACTGGATTTCTTTGGAACAGCCGGAACAGTTCATCCAGCCGGAAGTTCCGCAGCAGACCCCGTTTTCTCTGGAGCGCGGCATCTCTTTGAGTTCAATTCCGGGGATAGCTTCCAGAAGCCTGCGGGGGGCATCGTAGACACCTGCCATCCTGCCAAGCCGGCAGGGATCATGATAGGTCACCGCTTCTGCCTTGGATTCCGCCAGCTGGATGATACCTGCGTCTAGTTTGTCCGCTAGAAAATCGAGGATGTGGACCGGTTCAAAATCGAGTTTCCCAAAATACTTGGGATAATAATGTTTAAAGGTGTGATATCCTTCCGGACAGCTGAAAATCACCTGTTTGGCACCTGAAGAACGGATCAGATCCAGATTCAAGCCGGCCAACTGTTTGAATGTTTCCTCGTTGCCGTTCCAGAGCGCGTCATGGCCGCAACACCTTTCATTATTACTGACCACCGGCTCCACTCCGCAGGCGTTCAAAATCTTGAGCACATTCTGTGCACCCTGAATGGACCCGGCATTAATATCCCGAAAAACAACATCAAAGTAAGGCCTGCATCCCACAAAATAAAACACATCGCCCGTTTCTTTGGTTTTTGCGTCCTTGATCCAAAAATTGCGGTTTTGCTGAACATCCTTGGTCTGGATGGACATAACGGCCTGCAGCATCCCATGGTGAGCCGGAACGCCGTCAAAACCGAGCAGATGGGCTTCATCACGCATCAGGCGAATGAATTCAGGAAAATTGATGTCTGCCGGACAGCGGACGCTGCACTGGGAGCACGTGAGGCAGCTCCAGATCGTATCGTCCGAAAACTCCTCCAGTTCATAAAGGGAGCGCTCTATAATCTGCCTGGGTGAAAATTCAGGGAAAACCCTGGAAACCGGACAACTTCCGGTACATACTCCGCAGTCAAGACAGTAATAGGTTTTCGTGGTCTTTACCAATTCAGCGATTGCAGTCATTCCAGTGCCTCAATTTTACGGCCCTCATCAGGCCGCTTGTTTCAAGATGGACGGTCCTAAAGATTTGATCTGTTCAGTAAATTCTCTGGCAACCTCAGCAAAACGCGTGCCTTCTGCCGATGAAATCCATTCCAGGCGCAGTCTCCCAGATTCAATGCCAAGTATCCTGACCAGTTCCTGGGTCATTGCGAACATCTTTTCGGCCTTTACATTACCATCCAGGTAATGGCAGTCGCCCAAGTGTCATCCGGCAACCAGGACACCGTCGGCACCGATTTGCAGAGCTTTGAGGATAAAATTGGGACTCACACCGCCGGAACACATCACCCGGATGATGCGCATGTTGGGCGGATATTGAAGGCGGCTGACGCCTGCCAGGTCAGCAGCTGAATAGGCACACCAGTTACAGGCAAACGCAATGATTTCCGGGTTGAATCCTTCAGCCATATCGTTATGCTCCTTTGTCGATGGTTGATTTATGATTGACGCTTTAGAAAAACTCAATCTTCATTATACAATTGCCAATCATCAATTAAAGGCGGCCTCCACCATGGTCAGCATCTTCCGGCTATCAAAATTGAAAACAGATGCTGCGCCGGTGGGGCAGGCCACGGCACATGAGCCGCAGCCCGTACAAATAGCCTGGTTAACCTCGCAGACAATACGGTCTTTATGAAATTCGATGGCCTGATAAGGGCAGGCTTCCTGACACTGCCGGCATCCCCTGCATAGCCGCGCATTGATATCAGAGACGATAGCATTGCCGAGGACCTTTTCCCGGGATAATAGGGTGGCCGCTCGAGAAGCGGCTCCCAGACCTTGAGCGACCGCCTCATCAACAGGCTTGGGTGAATGGGCCAGACCGCAGACAAACACCCCTTTGGTTGCAAAATCGATGGGCCGAAGCTTCACATGGGCTTCGACAAAAAAGCCGTCATCATTTACCGGCACTTTGAAAAACGAAGCAACGGGATTCTCCCGAGGTGCCACAATCGGGGTTGCCAGAACCAGCAGGTCCGGTCTTACCTCAACTTCACGTTGAAGCACATAGCTGAAACACCGGACGCAAAGAGCGTTATGATCTTTGGAAACCGTCAATCCTTTATCAAAGTCATAACGAACAAAAACAACCCCTTTCTCACGGGCGTCACGATACAGCGCTTCACGCAATCCATAAGTGCGCATATCCCTATATAAAACAAAGACATCCATTTCAGGCTTTAGCTCTTTTAACTTGAGGGCGTTTTTTACCGAGTGTGTGCAGCAGACTTTGGAGCAGTAAGGCCTTTCTTTGATCCGTGATCCGACACACTGAATGAAGACAGCCGAATCGATCTCATTTAAAGGAAGACCGTCATCGATAAATTTCCTGTCCAACTCCAGACCGGTCAGAACCTTTGGATCTTCACCGTAAAGATATTGATCCGGCTTAAATTCTTGTGCCCCGGTTGCGATAATCGCAACACCATGATCAATCACCTGTTCTTTGCCCGCTGTTACAACGCTGGTCTGAAAATTACCCACAAATCCGCCCACTTTTTTTACTTCGGTGTTTGTCAGGATTTGGATGTTTGGAACGGATTCTATATCGCTGATGAGCCCGGCCAGTTTTTTCTGAACATCTTCGCCCGACCAGGTTTCATAAAGGTTTAAAGCCTGTCCGCCCAGGGCTTCGCTTTTTTCAACAAGATAGGTGAGATATCCCTGCTGCGCCAGATTCCTTGCCGCGGTAATTCCGGAAAGACCGCCGCCAATGACCAGGGCGGACCGGTTCATTTCAATTTCAGGGTCGGGAAGCGGCTGAAGCAGACCCACTTTGGACACCGCCATGCGCAAGAGACTTTTGGCCTTTTCGGTGGCTTCCTCCCTTTCGCTACTGTGTACCCAGGAACATTGATTGCGGATGTTTGCCATTTCAAAGAGATATTTATTTATGCCGGCATTGAGCACCGTTTCTTGAAAAAGAGGTTCGTGGGTACGCGGCGTACACGCAGCCACAACAATCCGATTCAATTTTTGTTCTTTAATGATCTGGGTTATCTGTTCCTGGGTATCCTGAGAGCAGCTGAAAAGATTATCCTCAGCGAAAACGACGTTCGGCAGGGTTCTGGCATATTCAACGACTTGTGGAACCTCTAAAAAACCGGCGATGTTGGTCCCGCAGTTACACACAAATACACCGATCCGCGGGGGCTCTCCCCGCACATCAATCTCTTCGGGGGCTTCTTTGGTTCGTACCATGGACCCGCGGGACTCGGCCAGAGTACTTTCCACCATGGCTGCAGAAGCACTCGATTCGATGACCGATTGAGGGATGTCCTTTGGGCTTTCAAAGGTGCCGCATACAAAAATACCGGGTTTTGAAGTCTGAACAGGTTCAAAGCTGCTGGTCAGGGCGTGCTGATACTGATCGAGTTCGACACCCAGTTTGCGGGCCAGGCCCAGCGCTTCCTTTGATACGGCAAAGCCCACGGACAGGACAACGATATCAAACGTTTCTTCAATCCGCCGACCCGCTTCGTCTGTGTAGCGGATGAGCAGATTGCCCGCATCTTCGTCAGGGTGAATCGTGCTGATTTTTGATTTCAGAAATCGCACGCCCACCTCTTGGGCCCGGTTATAGTATCGCTCGAAATCTTTTCCATGAGTCCGTATATCAATATAAAATATGGCGGTATCCAGCCCCCCCTTCCGGTGCTCTTTGGCGATAATAGCCTCTTTTATGGCGTAGGTACAACAGACCCCTGAACAGTAGGGTTGTGATCCTGGATGGACATCCCTTGAACCCACACACTGAATCCAGGCAATTTTCTGCGGTTCTTTATGATCGGAAGGTCTTACCAGATGTCCGCTGAAAGGTCCGGTTGCAGATAGGATGCGCTCAAATTCCAGGTTAGTAACGATATTCGGTGATTTTTTGTAACCATAGGTATCGTAAACAGCAGGATCATACACCGTACAGCCGGGTGCTATCAGCACCGCACCTGCATTTATGGTTAATTCCCGGGGTTGATCCTCAAAATTAATGGCGCCAGCAGGACAGAATTTCTCACAGGCCTTGCATTTACCCTTTTTAAAATAGATACAATTTTCATCAATGGCGTACTTTAAAGGGACCGCCTGTTCGTATTTCACATAGATCGACTTGCGCTTGGCAAGACCGGCGTCAAATTCATTTGTCACTTTTTTGGGACACTTTTCAGCACAAATACCACAGGCAATACATTTATCCATGTCAACATACCGGGGGTGTTGTAAGACCTTGATTTCATAGTTTCCTTCCTCCCCGGAAATGCTCTGCACTTCTGACAAGGTCAAAAGCTCAATGTTAAAATGCCGGCCGACCTCGACCAGTTTAGGTGAGATGATTCACATGGAACAGTCATTGGTGGGAAAGGTCTTGTCCAGTTGAGCCATGACGCCTCCTATGGAGGAGGACCTTTCCACAAGGTAGACAAAAAAGCCTGAGTCGGCCAGATCCAGAGCAGCCTGCATGCCGGCTATCCCACCACCGACAACCATTACCGAACCGCTTTTTTGAGCCATTTTACTTTTCCTTTGTTCCTTTTTGTAATATCTTAGGTCTATGAAAATATCAGCGCAATTGGCCTCACGGCTTTTCCGGCCCTGTTCCGGAAGTTCCTTAGAAAAGGATCCTATCATATGTTCAATATTTTTCGAAGACCACGGTTTGCTCCGCGTATCCGAAACCAATACCTCACGACGGATAACGCCGAATTGAGTTTTGACTCGATTCGATTATCATTTTCATGAAGTTGATTATCGGTTTTAGCGGAAAGCAGGTCCGGATGAGACGTCCACGTTTAACAGGTAGAAAAGATTAGAAATCAACTTCTATAAATATAAAAGATGTATTAAATTTTTTGTCAAGAATTAATCCTGACGGTTTCGTGAAAAATCCATTTTACTTGTTCCGTGAACAATTTTTGGATTGCAACATAATAGAATGCGAAACTTGGCACGTGTTCAGGGGGTGCCCTCCCTGAACACGTACGAAACTTGAGATTGATCTATTTGGCCTTCGGTGGTAAAAGCTTGGTCTATCTTCCGCCGATGACTGAAAGGGGGATTTCGTATCAAGAGGATTAATCATGAAACTGTTTGACAGCCACTGCCATCTGGATGACCGGGCATATGACGACGATATCGATGACGTCGTCCATCGTATGCACGCCGCCGGTGTTGCGTCGGCCATGATCGTTGGAACAAACCTGCAGCGTTCCATCAAGGCCGTTTCCTTGGCAGAATCCTTTTCAGAGCTATATGCTTCCGTAGGCGTTCATCCCCACGCTGCAAAAAGCTGCAGCGAAGAAACGCTCGAAGATCTTAAAAACCTTGTCAAGAAATTTAGAGTGCATGCCTGGGGAGAGATCGGTCTCGATTTTAACCGAATGTTCTCTCCGAGAAAAGATCAGGAAAAGTGGCTAATCCGGCAGCTTGATGTTGCCGATGAATTGGATCTGCCGGTTATATTTCACGAGCGCGACACCAACGGTCGTTTGGTCGAGATCCTAAAAACGCATTTCAACAAAGGCCGAAACGGGGTTATTCACTGTTTTAGCGGGGATCGGAATGAGTTGGAACAGTATCTCCATATGGGCCTTTATATCGGCATCACCGGCATTGTCACCATCAAAGGGCGTGGCGCGGAGTTGCGCAAGCTTGTACCCTTCATTCCGGTGGACCGCATCCTTGTTGAAACCGACGCCCCTTATCTAACACCGGCCCCTGAAAAAAACCACATCCGCCGCAACGAACCAGCCTTTGTCCGGTCTGTTTTGCTTGAACTGGCAGAAATAAAAAAAGAAGATCCCGTCCATCTTGCCGACAAGATCTGGAATAACACCTGTTGCCTGTACAATGTCCGGTTTTAGTGGGCATCGGGAAGTCCCATGCCCACCCCTGCGTTACCGGCTGCCTTAAAGTTTTTTTCCCGCGATTCGGGCTTGCTCGGACGCCACAGTTTGCCTTCCCCCGAGAATCCATCCGACTGGTTTCGAAAATCGCAACCAAGACACAATTGTCCCAGAATCACCGGTAGAAATGGTGTGGATGACGGTAATGACCATGGCCGTAAGGTCGTCCATAGTAAAAGGAAAAGTGAGGTACAACCGGCCATCCCAACCATCCGTAGTAATACGCGGGCGGCGGCGGTGGGGGAGGGGCGTAATACCGGACCCGGGGCGCCGGAGAGCTGCAGACTTCTTCGACGGTCTCCTTTACCAGCTTGCCATTCTCCCAAACCCGCTTCCGCACTTTCTGACAATTGGAATCATCGGTTTCTTCGGGAATGGCCTCAACAGCGCGTCCGTTTTTGTCATAATAAATTACCGGCTTGCCATACTGCGCCGCTTCCCTGGCTGCCTGGTAATCTTGATCTGCCGCATTGCCCACCAGGGCGCCCAAAATGGTTCCTGCGGCCAGTCCGATTAAAGTACTCTCCGTATTGCCTCCAATGGCCTGGCCGATGAGCGCGCCCATGCCCGCACCGACAGCAGCCCCTTTCTGGGTATTGTATCGGTCAGGGGGATAGTGGGCACAGGATACCAGGAAACAGGATAACGTCATTGCTATTATAATTAAATGATATTTCTTCATTTTTCCCTCCAATGAACCATCCGGTCTTTTTGGCCGTTTTCAGACTGTTTAGGGGGTATTCACATAAAATCCATGTCGCGATCATCACATGGCGATCATTTTCATGAATGACAACCCTTTTTAATCTTAGGGTTTTTTTTCCTTTGTAATTAGACGTCCGAGGGCAAAAAAAGTTTACCCACGAGATAGTAGGTGGAGATAATTTGCCGTTACGGACAGATCGGCATTTAGAACTGAGGAATACCATCGTTCAGATTTCGCGTTGCCAGCTGAGGCTATTAAGGGGAAATCAGAAGTTGCTCTGTTTCTGGAAATAAAAAGGCTGTAAGAACGGGTGCGCTCTTACAGCCGTAAATTGTTGGCTCCCCAGCACGGACTCGAACCGCGGACCCGATGGTTAACAGCCATCTGCTCTGCCAACTGAGCTACTGGGGATCAATTGGAACATTTTCGAATAGTAAAAAATTTATATCAAGTCAAGCAAAAATTCAATAAGTTTCTTGGGGATTTTTACCGGGGGGATCAATATGAGGGTGTTATTCTTAACCGTACAGAATTTCTATGTTTTTCTATTCGGTTGCCACCCAATTCGGCCTTTTTGGGCTAAAATCCAACCTATAAACAAGCAGAGGCCGCCGAAGGAGCCCCGCGCCCCAGGGTCAAAACCCAGAAGAAGTTTTTTAATCTTCAAATTTTACGGGCACCGGCTTCGTCCGGATATTTCACTTGCAGGACGATTGTTATAGCTTCTTGATCTTCAATGAAAGCTCGTCGAGCTGGACCTTGCTGACACCTGACGGCGCATTGGTCAGGAGACACGCTGCTTTTTGGGTTTTTGGAAAAGCGATGACATCCCGGATCGAAGGCTGTCCGCAGAGAATCATGGCGAGGCGATCGAACCCCAGGGCGATTCCGCCATGGGGCGGTGCCCCTGAATCGAGGGCTGACAGCAAAAATCCGAATTTTTCTTCATAGGTTTCCCGATCCATTCCCAGGGCTGCAAACACCCGTTCCTGAAGTTCCCGCTGGTGGATACGGATGCTTCCGCCGCCGATTTCCGAACCGTTCAACACCAGGTCATAGGCTCTGGATCTTACAGAAAGGGGGTCATCTTCCAGGAGGCCGTAATCTTCTTCGAGAGGGGCCGTGAACGGATGGTGCAATGCCTGGTTCCGGCCTTCGTTTTCATCAAATTCCAGCAATGGAAACCGGGTGACCCAGACAAAACTGAAGCTGTCTTCCTGGATCAGTCCGAGCTTTTTCCCCAGAAAGTTTCGAAGCTGCCCCAGGGCCTCGTTGGTGATCTTTGGTTGGTCGGCAACAAAAAAGACAAGATCCCCGGGCTGCATATGGATCCGCTGTGCAAGGGCCTGTTTCTCATCGTCGGTGAAGAATTTTGCAATGGGGGATTGCCATGAATCTTCGCGTACCTTGATCCATGCCAGTCCCTTTGCCCGGTAAACAGTGACGAATTCCGTCAAATCATCGATCTCTTTTCGTGTAAAATCGATGCAGCCTTTGGCATTTATCGCCTTAACGATGCCGCCTTTTTTAACGGCATCGGAGAAGACCTTGAACCCTGCTTTCTCCACAATGTCTGAAATATCAATAAGCTCAAGGTCAAATCGAATATCGGGCTTATCCAACCCGAAACGGCCAACGGCATCATCATAAGAGAGGCGCGGGAAGGGTGTTTGAAGGTCTTTCTCCAGAAGGTCCCTAAAGAGGTTGACCATCATGTTTTCTGTAATTTCCATCACATCGTCTTCCCCGACAAAAGACATTTCCATGTCGATCTGGGTGAACTCCGGCTGGCGGTCCGCTCTGAGATCTTCGTCTCGGAAACATTTGACAATCTGGTAGTACCGGTCAAACCCGGAAATCATCAGCAGCTGTTTGAAAATCTGTGGAGACTGGGGCAGGGCGTAAAACATCCCCGAATTAACCCGACTGGGCACAAGATAGTCCCTTGCGCCTTCGGGGGTGCTGCGGGTGAGCACCGGCGTTTCAGTATCGATAAATCCATGGTCGTTTAGATACTGTCGTATAAGGGTGGCAGCCCTGTGCCGGGTGATGAGGTTTTTTTGTAAAAGTGGTCGCCTCAGATCGATATGACGGAATTTCAGCCGAATATTTTCCGAAACATCCACATGGTCTTCAATCATAAACGGCGGCGTTTCAGCGGCATTTAATATTTTAAGTTCTGTGGCAAACACCTCTATCTCACCGGTTTTGAGCTTGGGGTTGGTCATCCCTTCCAGTCTTTTTTTAACATTCCCCCGGATACCGATGACATATTCGCTCCGGATGACATGGGCCTTTGCATGAACGGTGGGACTGACTTCAGGGTTGAAGACAACCTGGGTGAGACCATTTTTGTCCCGCAGGTCAATGAAAATGACCCCGCCATGATCCCTTCGGCGCTGTACCCATCCCATCAGGACCACTTCTGTGTCCACATTTTCCACACCCAGTTCGCAGCAGGAATGGGTCTTCCTCATATTACCAAGTTTATCTAACAATGGAAATAATTCCTTAATTTAAACCTCTTAAAAATTATACAACTTAACGAAATAACTAATCTTTTATTGTCAACCTGTCTATGGCGTCAGAACGGAATAATGGAATGCCGGAATATTGGGGTAAGAGCTGAAATAAACCATATTAATTATGAAAAACACCCTTCCTTCAACTTCGTTCAGGACAAGCTCACCCATCATTCCATTATTCCAATTGGGACGAAGCCTTTATGTTTGCTTTTATATGTTCCACAACATCTTCAATGGGGATCGGCATCTGTACTTTTGTTGTCATGTCCCGCAGAATAACAGCCCCCTCTTTAACCTCGTTATCACCCACGATCAAGGCATGTTTTGCGCCCAGCCGGTGGGCCCGTTTCATCTGGCTCTTTAGACTTTTATCGCCGAATTCCATGTCCCCTTGAATGCCTTCAAGGCCCAATGCGCATTTCCATTCAAACGCCAGAGATTGGTTCTTTTCACCCAGGGCAGCGATATAAATATCCGGAGTTTGGGCAAGATCTTTGCGGTTAAGATCCGTAATCTCTGCCAATCGGTCAAACCCTATGGCAAAGCCTGTTGCCGGAGTATCCGGTCCCCCGAGGGCTTTAATCAGGCCGTCATATCGCCCCCCGCCGGCCACGGCATTCTGTGCACCCAACTCACCGGTCTGAATTTCAAAGGTTGTACGGGTATAATAATCGAGGCCTCTGACCAGTTTTTTGTCAACGGTAAACGGAACGTTGAGGGCTTTAAGGGCCCCCTTGACGATGTCAAAGTGCTCATTGCAAGCCGGACACAAATGATCCAGAATAGACGGTGCATCGGTCATCGCCGTTCTGCAGGCCGGCACTTTGCAGTCGAGGACGCGCAAAGGATTTCGGTCTTTTCTTCTGACACAGTCGGAACAAAGATCCCCACTGGATGACGTTAAAAAATCCGAAAGGGCTGCTTTGAATTCCGGGCGGCATTCAGGACACCCCAGGGAATTGATATGGGCCGCAACATCGGAGACGGACAGTCTTGAAAAAAGTGTCAACAGGATAAAAATCAATTCAACGTCGACCAACGGCGAATCCACACCGATAATTTCGGCATTGATTTGATAAAACTGCCGATATCTCCCTTTTTGGGGCCTTTCCCGGCGAAACATAGGGCCGATGGTATAAAATTTCCGGACCGGGTCCTTGGCATACAATTTGTGCTGGATATAGGATCGACAAACAGAGGCCGTTGCTTCGGGCCGCAGGGTGATAAGATCACCTTTTCGGTCCGGGAAGGTGTACATTTCTTTTTCGACAATATCCGTATCTTCACCAATGCTTTTGGCAAACAGTTCGGTGCGTTCCATAATCGGAATTCGGATCTCTTTGAATCCGAAATCTTCAAAAAGAGCTCTGGCGATCTTTTCGATCTCCTGCCAGAGCTCAATTTCACCCGGGAGTATATCTTTAAATCCTTTAATTAACTGTATCATTCTTTATTTCTTTTCCCAGCGCAAAAGCTCCGTAACTTGGCTCAGGGTGCTCCCTTCTTTGATTTCCTCTCGTATGCGGTTTTCCTTTTCCAGAACATCCATGCTTCGGTTGGCGTACTCCACGGCAATGGCTTTTGGCAGTACCACAACCCCGTCGTCGTCCCCTAAAAGCCAGTCTCCGGGTTCCACGCGCATATTGCCCACCGTCACCGGAACGCCGATCTCTCCAAACCCTTTGGGCTCGCCGGCATTGGGCATTACCAGTCTGCTGAATGCCGGAAATTTCATATCAATGATTTCAGGGCTGTCTCTCAGGGCGCCGTCAATGACAACGCCGGCAAGACCTCTTTGAACTGCGGAATGGGTTGCCAGCTCTCCCCAGATGGCCGGCCCCGAGCCACCGGCATCGATGACAACAACCTCACCCGGTTCCGCCACGTCAATGGCCTGAACCGGTTTGGCCCAATCCCCGGGATAGGTTCTCACGGTAACCGCCTGACCCACCATCCGGATGCCGGGGTAAATCGGACGAATTCCCTGAAGAACGCCTCCTCGATGCAGGGCATCTGAAAGGTTCGCCGCCGACACCAGCTCCAGTATTTCTCGAATCTGAGCCGCGCCCTTTCGTTTAAACAGGGTGGTGCTGATGCTTTTCCCCGTATCGAGTCCCTGCCGGATTTCTCGGGTTGCCTGTTCAGGATCCATCGCTTTGGTAATGGCACCGCCAACAATAACAATGGATGCACCCGCTTCCACCGCCGTGGCGGCGGTTTCGGAATTGATGCCCCCGGCCACCCCCACGGGGATGGACAATGCTTCACCCACCTGTCGTAACATCTCAAAAGGATCTTTACCTTCCATCTGCTCGTCGATGGCGCAATGTACCGTCACATAGTCGGCACCATAGTCTTCGACCTGCTTTGCTCTGGATAGAACATCTTCCACCGCAATCATATCCACCACAATTTTTGCACCATAGTTCTTGCCGGCCTGGATGCACTCCCGGATGGTGGCATCGCTGGATGCGCCAAGTACGTCGACGATATTGGCACCTGCTTTGGCTGCAGTTTCAACCTCAGTTCTGCCGGCATCCATGATCTTCATATCTGCGACGATGGTGACGTTCGGGAAAAGTCTTCTCAACTCCCGTACAGCATGGAGGCCTTCACTCTTGATGAGCGGCGTGCCTGCCTCGAGCCAGTCGACGCCGCCGGCGATACCGGCCTCGGCGTTTTTCAGAGCCCGCTTCAAATCTACAAAATCCAGTGCCAATTGCAGGATCGGTTTCATATTTCCTCCTTTATTCGATGATAGTATGTCTGGATGAAACCCTTCCGACATCCTTTTTCTGTGTTTGGTACAGCTTTGAAATCATTGCCTCAAAGAAAAGAAACGCAGATTGTTCGAACAGAGAACCGGCCATTTGCAACGAGTTCGGCTCGCCATCCCGGCACAGTTTTGTGGTTCCTGGAATATGTAGGCTTTTATCCACCAGGGACGCGATTTTCGATTCCATATTCCCCAAGATCCCGAATGTTTCAATGTGGTGCTGTTTGGCACTTTTCACTGCTTCGAGGGTCGAAGGGGTTTCCCCGGACCCGCTCAACACGACGAGCAGGTCGTTACGGGAAATCGCCGGTGTAACGGTTTCTCCACAAAAATAAACGCTGTAACCCAAATGCATTAGGCGCATGCAAAAACAGCGCAAAATGAAGCCGGATCTCCCCTGTGCGGAGAAAAAGATAGATTCTGCATTCAGGATCCTTTGGATAAAATCTTCCGCCGCTTCATCACTGATATTTTGCGCCAGACCGCGGTTCTCTTCCAAAATAACGTCGATCATTTCCTGAAAGGTAACCGTTTTGTCTTTTTCAGCAGTTTTGGATGTCAGATGTTGTTTCAGAACAGCACCTTAACCATAAAAAATTGAAAAATATTTCTCCGAAGGATGCATGGGAACCGGTTTTGGGTTGGCTCCCGTGAATCCCATACGACTTCATAGAGCAAAATGATACAAATATTAAAAAATAACTTACTGTTGAAGTATCGAAGTATGACGAAATGGTTCCTGTGTGTCAAGAAAATATTCGGCGCCTAAATATCCAAAAACTGCAGACCCGGGCAAGCGCATTTGAGACCCAATAGAGAGACAACGCTCCACGACGGCGCATATCTCTTTCCAATCGACTGGAACTTGTGCTTAAGCACCCGAAGGCCCGAGCCATGCCAGAATTATAAAGAACAATTCGTCAAAAACGTATCCGATGGATGTTTTACATCATAATTTCATTCGGCTCGGTCTAACGCGTGCTAAAGCCCTTCAAACAGCCATTCGGTTTCCAAGAGAAACACGCCGTCCCTTCGCTGTACCGAATTAAAATGCGTTAACCCTGACTGCAGAACGCTTTGGGTTGACAATGGCCGGTTCGCCATTGTAGTCACTTTAAGAACCATAAGCGAGTTGGGAGACGAGAATGAAACCTTCATTTGCCATTGTCGGATGTGGAAGGGTGGGTACGGCCCTTGCCGTTTTTTTAACCCGAGCCGGATACCGGGCTGTGGGATTTGCCAGCAAAAGCATTTCATCGGCCAAACAGGTCGCAAACAGGGTCGGATCCGACCGTTTTAGCAATGTTCCGTGGGAGATAACACCTGGGGCGGATATCGTTTTTATTACTACACCGGACAGTGCCATACCCGACACCTGTAACAAAATATCCCAAAATACCGGGTTTTCCGGTGATGCCGTTGTGATGCACTGCAGCGGAGCACTGGCGTCATCGGTGTTATCCAGCGCCAAGGACTGCGGTGCATGGATCGGGTCGATGCATCCCTTGCAGAGTTTTGCTTCGGCCGACTACCAAACCAATCCTTTTCAAGATATCGTTGTGTCCATGGAAGGTGAAGAACGTGCACTTATATTCGCAAGGAAGATTTCCGTCGATCTCGGGGGACAAGGGGTCGAGATTCTGACGGAAGCCAAAACCCTTTACCATGCATCAGCGGTGGTGGCATCAAATTTTCTGGTCACCTTGCTCGACCTTGCCATTCGGCTCATCGGTGAAGCCGGCGTCGATGGTCAGGATGCGTTCAAGCTATTGAAACCGCTCATTGAAGGCACGTTGTCCAATATAGAAAAAGTCGGGACCCAAGACGCCCTCACCGGCCCCATTGTCAGAGGGGATGTTAAAACCGTAGAAGAGCATATCAAAGAAATCGGGTTGAAAAGACCGGAACTTCTCATGCTGTATAAAACACTTGCTTTCTACACCATAGATATTGCGGCGGCAAAGGGCGCCATCCCGGAATCATCCGTCCAGGAGCTTAAAAGAATTGCCCGGCCATAACTCCGGCTATGCCTAAACACTATTGGGCGGGTCGAAGAATCCGAATCTTTCACGGGGCCGGGATTTATGAATAAAAACTGTTTCAATGATAGCTCAAAGAGATTTTTGTATGGGCAACGGCCGGTTTAGATGAAATCGGTTTTCTGAACTCGACAGCTGACAATTTTTGATGGAGCGTTTTTGTTGGATTGGGATAAAGGAGGACTATTTAATGAAAAAGCGTTTACTGATGATGACCGTACTCACCCTATTTTTTTGTTCAGGATCCGCCATGGCCTTTATGGGGATCAAGCTGGGTGTCGTGACCAAACCGGGTTCCGCCCAAAATATTGTGGCCGAAAAATTTAAAGAGCTTATCGAAGAGCGATCGAACGGCAATATTCAGATTCAAATCTTCCATTCCAATTCCATCGGCAATGAGACGGAAATCCTTCAGCAGATACAAATGAACACGGTCCAGATGGCAATTATTACCGGCGGCCCTTTTGATACATTCGATCCGATTGTAAGGGTGATCAATTATCCTTTTCTATTTAAAGACTATGCCCAGGCGGATAAAATCCTCGACGGTCCTTTGGGTGCCAAGATATTAAAAAGCCTGGAAAGGGCCGGCTTTAAAGGGCTGTGTTTTTCAGAAAACGGATTCAGGAACCTTACAAACAACAAACATCCGGTGAAAAGCCCGGATGAGATAAATGGGCTCAAAATCCGGGTCATGGCATCTGCCCTCCATAAGGCCATATGGCAGGCTCTGGGGGCGAACCCAACGCCAATGCCCTGGCCGATCTACACCGAATTGGAACAGGGCGTTATCGACGGCCAGGAAAATCCCCTCTGGGTTATTGAGGTCTACAAGTTTTACGAGATTCAAAAATATATGACCCTGACCCGCCACGTCTATTCTCCACACATCGACGTGGCGTCTCTCAAATGGTGGAAGTCGTTGGAATCTAAAACACAGGACTTGATTCAAACGACCCTTTATGACGCTGCCGTGTTCCAGCGGGAAGACAATCGCTCTAAAAATGCCGCACGCTTGACCTTCCTCAAAGAAAAGGGCATGGAGGTGGAAGAACATCCGGATATCGACGCATTTCGTGCTAAAGTGGCCGGACTAAAGGACATGGATCTTTACAGCGAACCCAGGGTTCAGGCATTGCTAATGGAGATATTAAATGCAACCCAATAGGTTCATCCATCAACGGTTGTTTTTCCCATGGGCATCGTAATCCGCGGGTTTACGTCCGGGGTGTGCTCCAAGTCGGCTTTAACGAAGCCATTCCGCCAACCCGCCTGCCATGGGAGGCACGAGCGGACAGGTATCGTTTCACGGGAAAGCGAACCCCTGAACACCTACGACACGGCGTATCCTTTTTGCTGAGCATGGGTTTTATTATAACAGAATGGTGGAAAAATGGACGCCCTCGAACGGTTAAGCCGATCCATAAATCATTGGGCTGAATGCTCTCTTTTTGGACTCGGTTTTACCATGTCCATCATTGTTGCCGTCCAAGTTTTTTGTCGTTATGTGTTAAATCACTCGTTGTTCTGGTCGGAAGAACTAGCCCGATATCTTCTGGTATGGCTAACCTTTCTGGGAGCTTCCGTTGCTTACCGCCGGGGCATCCATCCCGGCATCGATATCGTTCATGTCCATATGCCGGCGTCACTTCAAAGAATCTCCGCCATTTTTATTCATGTAGTTTCAATGGTTCTGTTCGGGGTAATGATCTTCTTCGGAGTAAAATTTTCTTATTTTGTACGGTTGCAGATATCACCGGCCCTCTACCTCCCCAAATGGATAATCTTCAGTATTATTCCCGTAAGCGGCCTCATTTTCATGGTTCACGGCGTCACATTCTTGCTGGGAGAAATACAGGGAATAGACCATGACAACTGAGATTTTAGTTCTATCTCTTTTTTTTCTTTTTGCCCTCAATACGCCCATCGCCATCGCCATCGGGGTGGCATCTATTTTGGGAATCCTGATCCATGGGGATTTTTCCATGATGATGGTGGTCCAGCGAATGTTCGGCGGAGTAGATTCCTTTCATCTCATGGCCGTTCCACTCTTCATGTTTGTCGGGGTCATCATGGAAGCCGGGGGAATCAGCCGAAGAATCATAGATTTTGCAAATTCCATTGTGGGATGGCTTCCCGGGGGATTGGCAGCGGTGACCATTGTTTCAGCCATGTTTTTTGCGGGAATTTCAGGCTCGGCTGCCGCCGACACCGCCGCAGTTGGGTCCATTCTAATACCGGCCATGAAAGAATCGGGATATGAGTCGGATTTTGCGGCGGCGGTTCAGGCTTCGGGCGGTTCCATCGGGGTGATTATTCCGCCGTCGATTCCCATGATTATTTTTGGTTATTTGACCGGCGCGTCCATCGGGCAGCTTTTTGCCGGAGGGATTTTGCCCGGCGTTTTGATGGGCGTTTCACTGGTAGGCGTTGCGACATTCATTTCCTGGAAAAAAGGATATGCCGCCGCCACCCGTTTTTCAATAGACCCAGTGCTGCAGAATTTTAAACGGGCCATCCTTGCACTGGGAACACCGGTGATTATTCTGGGCGGCATCCTTTTCGGCATCTTTACGGCAACCGAATCGGCTGCCGTTGCCGTAGTGTATGCTCTGGTTATCGGTATGTTCGTATACAAAAAAATAACGGTGAAAGACCTTCCCCGGCTCTTCAGAGATGGTGCCATAATATCGTCCATTGTCATGTTTATCATTGCCACCGCATCGATTTTCAGCTGGATTGCAGCCATTGAAAACATTCCGGCCAGCATTGCCGGTACGCTCCTGGGAATGACTAACAATCCAGTTATTCTGCTGTTGATCATCAATTTGATACTGCTGATCGCCGGTACTTTTGTGGAAACCACCGCTGCATTGATCCTTTTGGTCCCCATGATCACAGCAATGGTTTCGATCCTGGGGATAGATATGGTTCAGCTTGGGGTAATTGTTGTTACAAATCTGGCCATCGGGATGCTCACGCCGCCCATGGGCATCTGTCTGATTGTATCCGGTTCCATTTCCGATGACACCCTGGTTGCCGTCAGCAGGCGTATTGTACCATTTTTAGCCGTTCTGCTGATGGATCTATTGATGATTACTTTTTACCCTCCGCTGACCATGTGGCTGGCCCATCTGGTGGGAAGATAATTTCCAGCCGGAAAGGACGAATATTTAACAGATCCGGCTTTGATCTTTTAAAATTAACCCTTCAAATTTGAAGGTTTTGTAAAAATAATCTGTTCGCTCAGTGACCATTTTGGGGTGTTTTAAGCCGTGACGCTCAATCACGCCAGGGGCGGGTAAATTTCAAGACCTCGTCGCAAGGACCTCAAGCATTTCCCAATAAAAGGAGTATTCGATGAAGATCAATACAGATGATTACAGAAAGTTAAATCCGGGTGAACGCATTCTCATGGGACCCGGACCCAGCAATGTCCCTTCACGGGTTCTTCAAGCCATGGCCGCACCTTGTGTCGGGCACCTGGATCCGCACTTTTTATCGATTATGGATGATGTGCAGGCGTTGCTCAGATATCTTTTTCAGACGAATAACCCTTTAACCATACCGATTTCCGGGACCGGAAGCGCCGGCATGGAGGCCTGTCTGGTCAATCTGGTCGAACCCGGTGATGAAGTTGTCGTATGCGTTAACGGCGTATTCGGTACCCGGATGGCCGACATCGTGAATCGCATCGGAGGCAAGCTCATCCGCGTAGATGCCCCGTGGGGAAGAACCATCGATCCCGAGACGGTTCAAAAAATCGTCTTGGACTGCACCCCCAAAGTCGTTGCGGTGGTGCATGCTGAAACCTCCACAGGGGTATGCCAGCCATTGGAAGACCTCGCCGATATTGCCCACGATGCCGGGGCCTTGTTTCTTGTGGACACCGTGACCTCTCTGGGCGGCATGGACGTTTCCCTTGACCGAACGAAAATCGATGCCGCCTGCAGCGGAACCCAAAAATGCATCTCCTGTCCCCCGGGACTTTCCCCCATTTCACTGAGCGAGGGGGCCACAGATGCCCTTCTACAACGAAAAACGCCGGTGGTGAGCTGGTATCTGGACATGTCCATGGTCAGGGACTACTGGGGAGATGAAAGGAAATATCATCATACGGCACCCATTAACATGATTTACGGTTTCCGCGAAGCATTGCGAATTATTGCAGAGGAAGGCTTGGAGCGGCGTTTTGAGCGACACCGACAAAACCATCGCGCCCTGGTCGCCGGAATTGAAGTCATGGGACTTTCCATGCTGGTAACGGAATCCGAACGACTGCCGATGTTGAATGCGGTTTGTATTCCGGAGGGTGTGGATGATATCAAAATACGTAAAGCCCTCCTCGATGGCTTCGGCATCGAAATAGGGGGTGGATTGGGTGAATTTGCCGGAAGAATTTGGCGGGTCGGACTCATGGGGCATACCAGCCACCCCAGGAACGTTTTGCTTTTTCTCTCGGCCCTTGAAACGGTACTCAAAGCTGAAAATTTTAAGGTTCACCCCGGTGCACTGGATGCGGCCGCGGCAGTGTATCAAGAAATATAGGTCAGATTCTGAAAAGTTTCAGCGGGTTGTTTGCAAGTTCTCTGTTGGCGGACTTCAATCTGTCCTCGCTCGATATCACCGCCACGGCCTGTCGATCATCCATATCCTGGAAATATTTTTCAGCAGCGTCCATGACTTGATGCCGGGTAATCGACAGGAGGTTTTCCTTAAACCGTTTTCGCATCTCGTCCGACAACGAGACGATCTTTCTGAAGAAAGCTTTTCTGGCCGCCGGTCCCGGGGGATCCGGCTTGTCAATTTCAGAACATACCTGGAGAATGGCTTCTTTGACATTTTCGTTGCTGTAGTCTCCCGATCTTATGAAATCCCGAGCGCCGTCGTAAACTTTGAGGGTGGAAACGATGTGCGGATCTCTGTAAGAACCGAAATGGAAAACCCCATATTCAGGATTATATATGGCAAACCCGCCGTAGGCGCCGCCTTTTTCGCGAATTTCACGATGCAGATACATGGATCTGAGTATTTTGCTGATAACCGATAGGGCGGGTGCATCATCATGTTCCAGACGAACGGCCTTAAATGCTGCGGCGACAAATGAGACCGCAGATGATGTGCTCCATCCTTCTCTGGGAACCGCATCAAAAACGTCGATTTCCGGCGGACGGAATCCATGGGACGATTTTAAAGATTCCGATCCTTCTTTCAGCCCGTTTTGTAAGGTTGCGATGGGTGAAGCGGCTGCAGAAATTGCATGGTTTTCACCGATCAAAGCGGTTCGGAGATTATTTTTTGTAAACAAAATCCCGCCGATTTCGAAAAGTTCCTCGGAGACGGATTTAAGGGTCTTTTCTGTAAGATTATCGGTGATCTTTTTTATGGTCTGTAACTGGTGAATTCCATTCCAGGATTCGCTGAGGGCATTGCTAACGGAAAAATTCCTTGACGCCAGCGTCATGGCCAGCCTGTGCCCGTTTTGAACGATCATCGATTCCAGGCCGGACCGGTATTCCAGAAAAAGACTTTTTAAACGATCCAGGTCTGAAAAATCGAATTTGCACAAAAGCTCTTCAATAATTTCAAACATGTTACTCTGATTCCGCACCAGGCATTTTCCACTAAAAGCAACAATGGGGAGACATGCGCCGGAATCGTCAAAACCGGTTCGGGCATCGCAGGACAGGCCGATGCCGCCGGTATAGGCATCGATCCGCTGTGCCATCTCCACATAGTCGTGGACGGATGTGCCCACCTTGGAAAAGGCATGGCAGAAAAAAGGGACCAACGGGAGCCGTTGTTCTGACAGCAATCCGCTTCCGGCCACTGTCAGAAAATAAAAAATATCCGAAGTGGCCTGTTGATAGCAGGTGGCCGGTATCGAGGGGAACGATGCCGATGGTTTTACCCGTTGAATTTCTTTCGGAATTTCTTCGAGTTCCAGGGTGGGTAAACAGGAAATATCCTCTTTTTCTTCCTGGAGTTTTTTTAACGTGCGGGTATCTCTTTTAATTTTTTCAAGTTCTGACGGCAGGATACCGTTTTTGATCCGATCCAGTTCCGCTGAAACGCGTTCAAGCTCTTTTTCTTCCATAAACTGATCCGGAACCAGGGAAAGAAGGACCCGGTGGGGGTTGTCCAGAAAATATTTTCTGATCCGGTTTTCAAGAAAAGGCCCTTTGGAAATTTCATGACGAAGTCGTTTAAGATCCGCATCGAACTGCAATACTTTCACGGGATCCCCCCCATGAAACCAGCTTCCGGCAAAAGCCAAGAGCAGTTTAATTCCGTATGGATACGGCGTATTGGTTATCTCCTTTCGACGGAATTCTATCTGGTGAACGGCGGATTCGATGATCTGTTTGTCTATTCCATGTTTGGATAAACTTTTTAAAACATCGAAAATTATCGTTTCGACTTCGCCGGCATCCGATTTTTCGACGTCCTTTAATCCGCAGACGAACAGGGTATCCCGGTTGTCGGCATCATATCCTGTGCCATCGCAAAGGGATGATCCGAGTTTGGAATCTATCAATGCCTTGCGCAGGGGAGATGCCGAGTTGCCAAGAAGAATTTTCTCAAGAAGGGCAAGAATCAGGATTTCAAAAGAATCTTGGATATCGGCGGTGAGCCATGCCACACAAGCCTGGCATTTTTTTGTTGGATCTTCGTTTTTATCCAATGGATATGGATAGGTTTTTCTTTCAGGACTGGGCCATCTCGGATGCGGTGGAACATCGGTCTTGGGGTCTATGGGTTTAAAATGGATCAAAATTTTATCATGGATAAACTTCAGATGGTCCCTTAAAGGCAGGTTCCCATAGGTATAAAAGAAAGCGTTGCTGGGATGGTAATGACGTCGATGAAAGGCCTTCAGCTGATCGTGTGTCAGTTGGGGAATGACGGCAGGATCTCCGCCGGAATTATAACTGTAGGTGGTCTCCGGGTAGATTGCATTTAAAATAGATCGGACCATGACCTGGTTGGGAGAAGACATGGCCCCTTTCATCTCATTGTAAACAACGCCTTTATAAACCAGTTTCAATGAATCCGTATCTTGGGTATCATCCGCCAGTTCAAGGCGATGCCCCTCCTGCTTAAAGCTAAGCTCTTCGATGGTGGGGAAAAAAGCAGAATCCAGATAAACATCCATCAGATTATAGAAGTCATTTCTATTCTGAGTGGAAAAAGGATACATGGTCCAGTCGGATGCAGTAAAGGCGTTCATGAAGGTGCTCAAACTCCTTTTAAGCATGGAAAAGAACGGATCGCGTACTGGGAATTTTCTGGAGCCACATAAAGCCGTATGTTCCAAGATGTGGGCAACACCGGTTGAATCGGAGGGCACTGTTTTAAAGGCTACGCTGAAAGTATTTTCTTTGTCGTTGTTGCTGATATGAGCATGTCGGGTGCCTGTTGGCGTATGTTCAAGAAGATAAAAAAGAGAATTGATTTCTTTGAGTTCTACGGCATGTTTTTTAGAATAGCCATAAACGGCGACGGCTTCTTGAAGATCCGGGTTGTTTTTGTCAATAGATGTATTCATGATAGGAGCACCTGTAAGATTCCATGCGTATCAGCGTAAATACCAAAATGAAATTAAGAGGCAACATAAACCCCGCGTTCCTTGCGGACGATTTTTCCCATTTTGTGCAGCCGGTAAATAATATTGCGAAGTTTTTTTTCTCCAAAACCCGTTCTGGCCTGAATCTCAGAAAATCCCACGCCTTTTTTGAACCTTCCGATAACTTCAAGTGTCAGGTCAGAAGACGTCAGGGTTGATTTTTTGGCGGAAGCTGTTGCTTTGACCGATTTTACAGAGGGCGTCGATTTTCTTTTGGCATATAGTTCAAAGGACTTTATCGCCTTTTCAAGTCCATCCATCTTGGCCATAAGCTTGTCGACATCTTTCTTCGTCGGAATGTTGTAGTATTGCATGAAAAACTTTACCATTGCATCGAAACTAACAGATTTTCCTTTTTTCCGGGTCATGTGATCCTCCTTCTGCTTTACTCCCATCATGAGTGTTTTGGATTCACCCACAAAAACCTTTTTATGAGTTCAGCAAAAATCGTATGAAAAGTCAAGATATACAATCGCTTCGCCCAGGTTGAACGCAGTTGATTTCGGTACAGTGCAACGAAGGCGTGTTTTTCTTGGAAACCGAGGGGCTGTTTGAAGGGCTAATGAGTCGTTGAATATAACGACCTTTCATGATACTCTTAGACAAAAACGAATTTCTCAACCACGAAAAAGAGATGAAAAATACAGAACTAGATCCTAGGGTCAAGAAATCAGAAAATTTTTTAAAAAAATTTAATATCCGGGAATTCACGGAACGGGTAAAACAACTTCACGGAGATCCCCATTATGTCGCCATGGGAATGGCCATCGGAGTTTTTATCGGCATAACCCCAACCATGCCGTTTCATACGGTTATCGCCGTTGCCTTGGCATTTATTTTTCGTGGGAGCAAAGCTGCTGCAGCCCTCGGCGTCTGGTTTTGTAATCCGCTGACCGCGCCGCTTTTTTATTGGGGAAGTTATAAAACCGGAATGTTTATTCTGGGCCATCCAGCCCCATTTCATGTAAAATTCGAATCGATTTTAGAACTTTTAAAACTGGGAACGGACGTTACAATGGCCATGGTCGCCGGAGGCGTAATACTGGGAATTCTGCCGGGTATCGCGGCCTACTTTGTAACCCGGAAAATTTTTATCGCCATACGAGCGCGTAAAACATGAAATTTATTGAAGCACTTTCTTGCCTAACGTTATGACATCTCCAAGAATTCTACTTGGCGCCCACAATATTCGACCCAAAAAACAGCTGGGCCAAAATTTTATAATAGATCCGGCGTTTACAAAAATGATTGTAAATCGGTCCGGAATCTTACCCGAAGACGTTGTGCTTGAAATCGGAGCAGGCCTGGGCGCTCTGACCATTCCATTGGCTCATCAAGCGAAGAAGGTCTTTGCGGTTGAAAGAGATCAACAAATTATCGACATCTTAAAGACAGAGCTTCTGGTCAGTGGTCTTTCAAATACGGTTATCATCGAAAAAAACATATTGACCGTTGATATCGAAGTTCTGGCAGAAAATATCGGCCGAAAGATAGTGGTTATGGGCAATCTTCCTTATAATATTTCTTCCCAGATTCTGGTTCAACTTATAAAATCCAGAAAAGTGGTGAGCCGGGCCATTCTCATGTTTCAGAAGGAATTGGCCCAACGCATTTTAGCGCAACCGGAGTGTAAGGATTACGGACGGTTGACCGTTATGCTCCGCTACTGTTCAGATATAAAAAAACTGGCCGATGCCAAGGCGTCTCTATTTTATCCAAAACCCAAAGTCGATTCCGAGATCCTGGAAGTAAAATTTAAAAGAAAGGTCGTATATCCAGTGCGAGATGAAACATTCTTTTTCAGGGTTATCAAAGGAGCTTTCGGAAACAGACGGAAAACCCTGAAAAATGCGCTCGCCGCAAGCGAACTCAACATCGACGCAACTACGGCAAAGCAGATGCTGGAACGTTCAGGCATCGATCCTGTTCGACGGGCCGAGACGTTGAATACAGAGGAGTTCGTTAAGTTGAGCAATCTCCTGTTCGATTCTTGTCCAAAATAATCGGCGTATTTAGGGTTTGTCGGGCCTTACGATAATGGTTGCCGCCCGATGGTTGTCCAGGTATTTCTTTGCGATATTTGAAACTTCTTCTTGGGTAATAGACGCATAATCCTTGTTTATGGTCCTGCTCCAGTCAATCTGCTGGGGATGTTTTTCAGAGCCTGTCAGTACCGTATCAAGCCAGTAGGTATTTTTTCGAAGCATATCTTTGATGCTGGTGAGGGAAGGTGCTATGGCCCGGTGCAACTCATCCTGGGTCAAACCATTTTTTACCAGGTCTGATGATATTTTTTTTACTTTTTTTATCAGCATATCTGCCTCATGGGGATCGACATAAACCCATGCCTGAAGAACTCCATATCCCGGATAGACACGACTCGGCCTGTTAAAAGCGAAGGTGGTATAGGCAGCTCCCAGCTTTTCCCGAATCTGTTCACGAAGCCTGTCTGAAATAATTGAAGACAGAACAGATAAGCGGCGTGTTCGGCTGATATCCCATAAATCTTCCGTTGGATAGGCAACAGCGATCAATCCTTTTTGGATCTTTGTCGAAGCAGATAGGGTTCTGGATTGACCGGCGGGGAACACCGGCAATCTTTTTTCCTTGGGTTCGTCGATGATCGGTCTCAGAGGAAGGCTTCCGAAATATTTGGCGGCCAATTTGATGGTGGATTCCATATCGAAATCTCCCACAACGGACACTTCTACATCATCATTTCCAAGGGACTGGGTGATCCACGATCTGACGTTGTCCAGGGTTAATTTATTGAAATTTTCAGTGTCAGTAAGGCCAAAACGAGGGTCTCCTCCTGCAAGAAAACGAAGGCCGGAAAGTTCCATTGCGCCGTCGATTGAACCGGAAAGTTCCAGGTATTTCTGCCGGTATACCTCCAAAGAGCGCTCATAAGCTTCTTTTCTAAATCCCGGATCCACAAAATGGGCGTATAGTAATTGGAAGAGCAAGGGAACTTCATGGGTTACCGTCTCCCCTTTCAATAAAAAACGGTCTTCACCGACACGGAAACGAACGCTTGTATTTTTTCCGGACAAGGCCCGTTCAATCTCCTCCTGTTCCAATGCTCCGAGACCGCTTTCATTCATCACATTTTCGGTTAGAAGCGAAAGCCCCGGCATGTCTATGGGCTCACAAGGTTTGCCCCGGCCAAAAGCAAGATTGAGGATGACTTGATTGGCCTTAAAATCGGTTTTTTTGAGATTCAGACGAACACCGTTTTCAAAATCCACCTGGACAATTCCAAGATCAGGAATCTTTTTTGTCCGGATAATCCGACCTTCTTTTTCAGGTTCCCGGAGGTAAGGGAAGATGGCAGCACTCTTCTTGATGGGCCTGGATACGGTCACCGACCTGCTGTCGAAATAAGCGTCGAGTATTTGAGTTTCAGGATCCGTGTTCATATCTGTCAGCTTTGCATTTCCGGTAACGAGTACAAGGCGGTCATTGGACGGCCAGATCTCCTTGAAAGCATGGTGTACATTTTTCAATGTTATGGCGTCGATTATGGGAGCAAGAAGTTCTTTTTTCTGTTCAGGGGACATAAACACCCGGTCGGTGCTTAAACTCCATATGATGTTTCTTGCCAGATCGTGACTGTTACGTGTTGACGTCTCTTTGACGGCATTATCGAGTTCCGAGAGAAAATCCTTTTTTACTCTGGCAAGCTCGGATTCCGTAAAGCCGTATTTCAAAGCCTTTCTCAATGTTTGTTCGATCAGGGAAAGAGAATTTTTCCAATTCTCCGGATTACAATCGGCTGAGATCTCGGCATATTTAATCTGATGCAGAAAAATTCCGGAACTAATGGAAGCTGAGGTAAAGGGAGTGTCGGATTTCCTCGCCAACGCGTCGAGACGATGCTTTACCATTTGATTGGCCAGATATTGGGTCAAGCGCTTTTTTTGGAAGTCCAAAGAATCGGGTTCTGACAGAACTTTTTTTACAACTTCTATGCTCACCGTCGTATTTCCGGATTCCTTTTCAAAATGGTAAAAAGGTTTAATCCCTTTATGGTTGATGTCTCCAAACTCAGGAACGGTCCCAGGGGGCGCCCTGGGCGCCAGGGAGGAGAATTTGTTGTCTATGAGCGGTGCCGCCATTTTTGCATCAAAATCTCCAGCCAATACCAGGATCATCTTCTCCGGCCGATACCAGGTATCATAAAATTTTTTCAAGTCCCTCCGTTCGGTACTTTTCAGCACTTCTTCTTTGCCGATGGGAAGTCGTTTGGAGATGATTGCATCCGGGAACTCAAAGTTGAGGGTTGAAATGTAGGTTCGATAAGATGCCGAGTCCCGGGTTCTCATTTCAGATAGAACGACCCCTTGTTCCTTTTGAACCTGGGAGGGTAGGAGAAGGGCGCCTTCAGCGAAGTCTTTCATGACAACAAGGCCATCTTCCAAATTTTTCCTGTCCCCTTCGGGCAGCAACATGTCATAAACGGTTCTGTCAAATCCGGTATAGGCATTTGCATCGGGTCCAAATTTCATGCCGATACTCTGGAAGTATTTTACCAGTTCTTCGGGCTGAAAATGCGTTGAACCGTCGAAGAGCATGTGCTCCAGAAAATGGGCCAATCCTTGCTGGGAGTCCGATTCATACATGGAGCCGGCCAGAACATATAGATGCATGCTTACCCGATTCTTCGGGTAGTGATTTTCCATTAATACATATCTGAAACCATTGGGCAATTTTTTGAATACAACTCTGGGATCGGGTAGAAGATCGCTCTTTTCATGGGGCCATAGCGTCGAAGAATCCGTTTCTTCAAGTGCTTTTTGGGATCCGCTCAACTGGTTGGAATGATCTTCAGAAACAACCGGGTTTTGGCCCCTGTTGAAACTTTGATCGATAGAAGAACAAGACAATAAAATACCGATCATGAAAGCGGATAGTGATAACTTTGCCGGAAAAAGGCCAAAGATTTTTTTAAACACCGTTATTCTCCTTGTTCATAGGGTTTTTTACAAGAACCTATCTCAAAAAAATTCCAATACAAAAAGAAGATAAAACAGATTTTTCAGATATCAAACTCCGGAAGTATTTTAAATTGTAAAATTACAAGCAAGGAACTTCATTTAGGGAAAGGGATCGTTTAATTTCAATTGATCCAATACCTTCTGTAAGAATTTAGCTTCAATGGGGGCAAACAATTTCCTTTGTCAATAAAGAAAAAAGCCTCCCATATGCCTGTTCTAGCGTTTCAGGCACACAGAAGGCTTCTTTTTTTTAGGCATCAGGCCGGCCGTGTGGACTTAATCCTGATGGCCCTTCTAAGGGTCACATCACCGTTATTTTTTAAAATAAAGGCCCCGGGACTTCGCTTCGATTTTACCTTTCTTTGATAGCTTATACAGCGCATTGCTCAGCTGTTTGGCATTAAGGTCCAATTCTTTTTTGAGCTCTGCAACGGTAATACCGCTCCGGGCGCTTTTGATGGAGCCAAATACTGAATCCAGAACGGTCGATTGTTTAGAAGGCGCTGCTTTTGCTGCACGAGGTTTTTTCTTTGCCGCGGCCTTCTTAGCCGGAGCCTTCTTAGCCGGAGCTTTCTTAGCCGGAGCCTTCTTAGCTGGAGCTTTCTTAGCCGGAGCCTTCTTAGCCGGAGCTTTCTTAGCCGGAGCTTTCTTAGCCGAAGCCTTCTTAGCCGGAGCTTTCTTAGCCGAAGCCTTCTTTGCCGCAGGTGCCGGTTTGACAGGCATCAGCGCATCGGCCCGATCGCCGATTTTTTCGACCTTATTGGAGAGAGATAGAAGTGATTTGGCGATTGTCTTCAATTGATTCTTTATCTTCTTCATTTAAATTTCCTCCTTGATGGGCAGAATTTGTACTTCCATTTTGTTTTCTATATATAAGTCATTCAAATGTCAACCCAAAATGAACACAGAGAAACCGACGTTTGGCCGTATATAATAATACCAGCTATTGACAAGGAATCAACCATGTGACAGATAAAATTTTTTGAAAAATTTACACGGAACCACCTGCAAACAAAATAACGGTGTATTGCAAAAAAAATTGCCATGTTATATTCTGATTAATTGCGGAAGTTATAAAAAAGAGATAAAAGCGTTCTGAGCCGCTGGTTAATTTCTTCTCTTATTAAAAAAAATGAAATTTCGAATAGCATATAAAAAAGAACTCAACCCTTCTCAATTTCAAGCCGTCAATATTACAAAAGGCCCGCTTCTTGTCATTGCCGGGGCCGGGAGTGGGAAGACAAGAACCCTGACATACCGGGTGGCACGTCTCGTAGAAGAAGGCATTTCTCCCAGCGCCATCCTCCTGTTGACCTTTACCCGCAAAGCATCCCAGGAAATGCTGAAAAGGGCTTCGCAGCTTCTCGACCATCGATGTGAAGGCGTTGCCGGCGGAACTTTTCATTCTTTTGATCTTGAAATCGAACTGAACAGAGAAGGGATCCCTTTTGTCAAAGTCGGTGGTTTTAAGTTCATCGAATCTGCACATATTAAAGATGTCTTGTCCCACGTCAGGGTTCTGTTTAATCCCTATGACCGGTTAAGCTGGTATCGAATACTTCTTCTTTTAGACAATATCGGCCCCAAAACCGCCCTTGATATTTTTGAAACGATTTCAGCTGAGCAATCCGGATATGCCGGATTGTTTAAAAAGAAACTTACATCCAAACAATCAAACAGTTTAGAAAGACTAAAGAATTTCTTTTCGAGTATCGATCCATCCGAAATGTCCGTTGTTCGATTGGGTGAAGATGTTGTGAAATATTATACGCCCATATTACAAAATAAATATGATGATCATCCCAAGCGGGCGAAAGACCTTGAGCATCTGATGACCATTATGGAACGATACGATAATCTCGAACATTTTTTAGCCGATATGGCCTTGGAGCCTCCGAGTACGAGTTCCCGTGACGGTTTTTTTGTGGACAGGTCTGATGACGACCGTTTAATTCTTTCCACCATTCATTCCGCCAAAGGCCTCGAATGGCACACGGTATTTATCATATGGGCTCTTGACGGACGATTTCCGTCGACCCATGCCGTTCATGATGAAAAAGCACTTGAAGAAGAGTTAAGGCTTATCTATGTTGCGGCTACCCGGGCCAAGGAACGCCTGTTTTTCACTTATCCCGGGACCGTCTATGACAAAATCTCCGGAATGGTGTTAAGCCGACCGTCCCGTTTTCTTGATGACATCCCCGATGACATTCTCAAAAAGTATTCGGCCATGACATTTTAGGTTTATGTTGATTCAAAAATTAAGCCGTGATATGTGCCCAGAGAACACTGACGCTGACCGTTGAACCTCCCTGTTCAAGAGCCGGGGAATACGGTTGCGGCAAAGCCCATCGTTCCTTAATAAATTTGAGAATTATGCCTCAAGAGTATTACATTCTGATTGTCGGTTATATTTTTGGTTTTTACATGGCCTGGAACATCGGTGCCAATGATGTTGCCAACTCCATGGCTTCATCTGTGGGGGCTAAGGCGATCACCATTCGCCAGGCCATATTTCTTGCCGGGATTTTGAATATCATCGGTGCTGTATTTATTGGATCCCACGTGACCAATACCATCCGAAAGGGTATTGTCTCGACGGATATCATGACCGATCCTCATGTGGCCCTTATCGGTGCGCTTTCAGCCCTTCTTGCCGCAGCGCTTTGGGTCAGTTTTGCCACCTGGAAATCACTTCCGGTCTCCACAACCCATTCTATTGTGGGGGCTATGATCGGTTTTGGAATTATGGCCGGAGGATTTACGGTCATCAATTGGGGAAAACTCTTTGCAGTGGTATTGAGTTGGATCATTTCCCCGTTATTTAGCGTTGTTATCGCCTACTCGATTTTCAAAATTATCGTACGATTGATACTTTCCCAAAAGGATACCTTCGCCCGATCATTAAAATTGTCTCCGATTTTTATCGGCATGACGTTCTTCGTTGTCATTTTATCGTTTTTGTTTAAAACCCCTCTGGGTAAAAAGATGGACTTGGGTCCAACGGCATCTCTGACCCTTGCCATCGTCCTGTCTGTTTTATTGGGATTTGCAGGGATGGCGCTTTTGAAGCGATTTGTTAAAGATAAGGGATCCGGAGCAGAGGGGATCTTCCAGCGTATACAGGTGGGAACCGCCTGCTATGTTGCCCTTGCCCAGGGTGCAAACGATGTGGCCAACGCCATCGGTCCTTTGGCGGTGATTTATTTTTTGGTAAAAACCGGAAGTGTTGGTGCTAAAGTACCGGTGCCTGTTTTTCTCCTCCTGTTTGGCGGCGTCGGTATTGCCTGCGGCATTGCCATGGCCGGTCACCGTGTCATGGACACCATGGGAAAAAAAATTACGGCGCTGAGCAATACACGTGGGTTTGCCGTTGAATTTTCAGCGGCAACGACGGTCCTTGTGGCTTCAAAAATGGGCCTGCCGGTTTCTACAACCCATGCGGCCGTCGGCGGCGTATTGGGCGTCGGTCTGGCACGGGGAATGGAGGCGGTTAACTTTGGCATTGTTTTCAAAATTATGGTATACTGGGTTTTGACCGTACCTGCGGCTGCGCTGACCAGCATGGTCATTTTTAAACTACTTCAAATCATTTTATGAAAGGAGATGGCAATGCGCTTACCATTTTTTTCAATGTTCATGACATCACCTTTTGAAGGCCTTCAGGAACATGCCGAAAAGGTGAAAGAATGTGGCTGGGCGTTTCAGCAGGCCATCGAGTGTCATCTTTCAGAAAAATGCAAAACATTTGAAGAGTTCAGACAGGAAGTCATCCGGCTGGAAAGTGATGCAGACGCCATCAAACGCCGTATCCGTGGCCATCTGCCCAAAGGGACGCTGATGCCGGTTTATAATTTTCTGCTGTTCAGGTATTTAAGAGAACAGGATGCAGTTATCGATGCCGTTGAAGATGCTCTGGATTGGATCTCTTTTAGAACCGAACCGGGGATTCCCGCTGAACTTGAAAAAGACTTTGTCAATCTGACGGATGCCGTCATCGCCTCTATCGAGCAGCTCGGTGAGATGGTTGCCGAAGCAAGAAAATACTTTAAAAATTACTCCGAAGAACAGCGGGTGCTGATCAAGAACATTATCCGCACGCTGCGCCGGCAGGAACATGAAGCCGATGAAGTAGAAGACATCATTAAGCAAAAAGTGCTGAATATGGATATCGATGCTGTCACCGTTTTTCATATCGTCAGACTGGCTGAAATCATCGGTTCCATCGCAGATCATGCTGAAAATGCCGGTGACATGATGCGGGCCATGGTCGCCAGATAGGGGTTTTCCGATCGTCGACCTTCACCGCCAAATCTATTTCAAGATGGGGATCCCCTGGAATTTTCAATGATCCCGTAACGATGCAGAAACAATTCAATATCCTGCCAGAAGACCTTCCAATTCGGCGGACAGTCGTTATGTCCGCTTTTATAGGTGATCATTGTGGCGTTACGGGATGCCCTGTAAAGGGTCATTCCATGGGAATAGGGAATGACTTCGTCGAACTTGCCATGGATGACAAGGGTCGGTCCCTTATACTCCCGGACCACCGATAGATTATCAAACGGGTCTCGGATTAGCACCGCGGGCGCAAGATACCTTTTTGCAAATGACCGGACACTGATAAAGGCAGACATGAGAATCAGTGCAGCAGAAGGTCGCTGGGCGGCCAGTGCGCACACCGCTCCACCGCCGACGGAACGCCCGAATAAAATGATTTTGGTGGGATCCACATCCTGGCGTTCAATGAGAACGTCGTAAGCCCGGTTGAATGCTTCGGTGATATTTTTTTGTGAAGGCGTCCCTTGGGACCGTCCATACCCCGGATACTCCACAAGGAGCACCCCGACGCCAAAACCATTGAATTTTTTTAATTCATGGGGCCAGAAATCGATGAGTTCTCCGTTTCCGTGGGCGAAAATAACCGCCGGCGCCGGCGTTGCCCCGTTGACCGGATCCGGGGGTAGAAACCAGGCCTCGATTTTTCCACTACCTGTTTGTATCCAGATCTTTTCCACAAAGGGAATGTCTTCATCTTGAGAAGGGGTTTCCACCAGATAACGAGGAAACAGCATCTGTCGCTGAACGAGGAAGAGCAAGCCACAGTAGGCAAGGTATATAAATAGCGTCCATGTTACAATTTTTACCAGCATGTCTTTCATCATACCGTATTGGATTCTAAATAATTTTTCAAACTTTCTTTTTAAAGCTTTCAGCGGGTTATCCTTTGTGACCCTTAAATGTGCAGATATTGCGCTTTTTTTTTCTTGACATACAACATATAGTATGGAAAATTTGGAATCGAAACTTTCCAACAGACCTGCCGATCAATTTTCGTAAGTTTTAACAGGTTTTTTTGGGTTTTTTCAGCCCGTACAGTTTTTACGCTTTAAGGTCGGTAACAACCTCATCCAGACAGAATGAAATTCGATTTTCCGATACCGAAACATTTACGATTTCAAATTAATAGACTTTTCAGCGATGATCAAAACTTGAGGGTATCGGGATTTCTTTTTTTTGGGGCAGAAAAGTCCCCCGAACGCTTCGGCGGCGAAGGCGTCCCGGGCAGGTTTCGGATAACACCAACAGGCGATGCAATACTTGTCATATTATAACATACGTGGTACGGATATGGATACTCTCCGCATAACGACGGCAACAATCATATAGGAGCACGGCAATGGGTTCTAAAGGAAAAATTTTAATTATCGATGATGGACATTTCGACTTAACTACGTACAAATGGGATGATCAACTATTTTCGGATATTCTTGCCAAAGACAACCCAATTGAAACTGACCAGGCCCTGGACATCAGCCGATTTTTGAGAGAAGAAATTGCCAATATGAAAAATCATACCATCACCATGCCCATTATCGATAAAATGATTCAGACAAAATTGGTCGAGTACGGTTTAACACAAACTTCGCCCATTCGCCTGGATAAGTCTATTTTTGTAAAGAATGGACTTCATCTTTCCAAAAATGCTAAAAACGTATTGGAAAGAAGATATCTTAAGAAAGACAGCAACGGCAAACTGGTGGAGACGCCGGAAAAGATGTTTATAAGGGTGGCCCAACATATCGCAAAGGCGGAAAAAAAGTACGGTGATGACGCTGATGTGAAAAAGATGGAAAATGTTTTCTACAATATGATGACCGAACTGAAATTTCTACCCAATTCACCCACGTTGATGAACTCGGGACGGAAGCTGGGCCAACTGGCAGCCTGCTTTGTTCTCCCCGTAGAAGACAGCATGGAAGGCATTTTCGATGCATTGAAAAATGCAGCAATCATACACAAATCAGGTGGCGGTACGGGTTTTTCCTTTTCACGCTTGCGTCCAAAAGACAGCCGGGTTGGAACCACCGGCGGCATCGCCTCCGGACCGGTTTCGTTTATGAAAATCTTTAATACGGCGACGGAGCAGGTCAAACAGGGTGGGACTCGCAGAGGGGCAAATATGGCGATTCTCAGGGTTGACCATCCGGACATTATGGAATTTATCCACAGCAAAAAAGAACATAAAGAATTGAACAACTTTAATATCTCCGTCGGTATCACGGACGCTTTCATGGACGCTGTAAAAGAAAAAGATAATTATCGTTTGATGGACCCGCGGGACAAAAAGAAGGTTATAAAGTTGAATGCCGCAGAAGTCTACCAAGCTTTGGTAAAACAGGCCTGGGAAAACGGAGATCCGGGAATCATATTTTTGGACAGACTCAACCGGGACAATCCGACCCCTGCTTTGGGGGAGATTGAAAGTACGAACCCTTGCGGAGAACAACCCCTGCTCCCAATGGAATCCTGCAACCTTGGCTCCATCAATCTGGCAAAGTTTATAACATACGATTCCCAAGAGCCAACCATCGATTTCAAACACTTGAAAGAAATTATATGGTTGAGCGTCCGCTTTTTAGACAACACCATCGATATGTCTAAATATCCCCTGCCGGAAATCGGAAAAATGGTGCAAGGCAATCGTAAAATCGGCCTCGGGGTCATGGGATTTGCAGATCTGCTCTATCAATTGAAAATACCCTATAACTCGGAGAGGGCCCTTGAAATCGCAGAAGAAGTGATGGGATTCATTCAAAAAGAGTCCCATGAAGCCTCAAAATATCTGGCCGAGGAGAGAGGTGTTTTCCCCAATTTCGATAAAAGCATTTTCAAAAACAAAAAGGGATGTACCTATCGAAATGCGGCCACCACCACCATTGCGCCCACCGGCACATTAAGTATCATAGCAGATTGCTCCAGCGGGGTCGAACCGCTGTTCGCACTGAGTTTTGTCCGAAACGTTATGGATGATGACAAGCTCATTGAGGTGAATCCTTACTTTGAGAATGAAGCAAAACAAAGGGGCTTTTATAGTTCAGACTTGATGGATGCCATCGCTATGGATGGCGGCATTCAGCATTTGGCAGAAATACCCGAAGATGTTCGCGAGGTCTTTGTCACCGCACATGATATTTCTCCCGAATGGCATATCCGTATGCAGGCCGCTTTTCAACAGTACACGGATAATGCTGTTTCAAAGACCGTTAACCTGTCCCGGGACGCCACCGTAGATGATGTGCAAAAAATTTATGATCTGGCCTACGAGTTGGGGTGTAAAGGCGTCACCATTTACAGAGACGGGAGCAAGGAAAATCAGGTCCTTTCCTTCGCCGGAAAGGATGCGCCTATCTCCTCCTTGGCGGCTACGGTCAAAGAACGGCCTGAAACACTGGAAGGGTTTACCTCCAGAATGAAAACAGGCATGGGTCAGCTCTACGTCACGGTCACTGAATATGAAGGGCAGCCTTTTGAAGTGTTTGCAACCATCGGCAAATCAGGAAGATCCACCACCGCAAAGACAGAAGCTATCGGGAGGCTCGTTTCCCTTGCCTTGAGATCCGGGGTAAAGGTAGAAAATATCGTTGAGCAGCTGAAGGGTATCGGTGGAGAACATCCTGTATTTCAAGACGGCGGTCTGGTTTTATCGATCCCGGACGCTATTGGCAGAATTCTTGAGAAAAGGTATTTGAAAGACGGCTCCTACAAGAAAAAGGGATACGGTAACAGCCTCCTTGGAGAAATCTGTCCGGAATGCAGCCATACCGTCAGTTTTGAAGAGGGCTGTATGATCTGCCATTTCTGCGGCTTTACCAAATGCTCTTAGCCCGGTTTATGTCTTTGGAGGGGTACACAAGACAATCCCGAATGAGCCAACACATTTAATTTTAAACGCAAAAGATTTTTTTGAGTTCATCAAGGCCCTGTGCGATGATGCGTATCGATCAAAATCCTGTATTTAGAAGATCTTTCATTCCCTGGTATGACTCTGAAACCGCGTGTATCATTGTTATCATATGTATGATCTTCGTTTTTTTATTTGGCTTTGCCGGGATTTCGGTGGCCCATGAAAATGTGAAATATCAAGAGGAAGTTTGGGTTGCAGTTCTTCTGGTTGTCATGAGCGGAGTCGTCCTCCTCACCACCACGGTTCGGCTGATAAAAAGGTACATCCGCCGATTTTCAAAATAACCGTTCCGAATTTCTCATATCAGCTGACAAACAAATACAGTTTATTGCTCACAAGGATCAGCCCCACAATAATCAACAGGATCCCTGCCACGGCATTGACGTATTTCAACGCCTTTGATGCCTTTTTAATAAAAACCAACAGGAAATTTATAAAAATTGACAGGACAATAAAGGGTAGGGCCAATCCGGCTGAATAGATGGCAAGGAGCAAAACTCCCTGCCATACGGTCTCCTGGCTGCCGGCAACAATAAGGATGGATCCCAGCAATGGCCCGATACAGGGACTCCATCCGGCGCCGAAGGCCATTCCGATGATAAGTGTTCCGAAAAAATGTATAGGCTTCCTTTCCATGGCAATTCGCTTTTCAAAATCGAGAACGGGTATTCGGATTAAACCGGTTAAATGAATTCCTAGAATAATAATAAAAACACCACCGATGATCCGTATCAATTTTTTATACTCATACATCAAGCTGCCAAGAAAAGAGGCGGATGCACCCATCAGGATGAAGACCAGGGAAAATCCAAGAACGAATAAAAAAGTTGAAAGAAATACTTTTTTCCTGATTTCTGAATTGCCGTCCCGGGTCAGCTCTTCTAATGAGAAGCCCGTAATAAATGTAAAATATGCCGGAATCAGCGGCAGTACGCACGGTGACAAAAAAGAGAGAAGCCCTGCGATAAATGCTGCCGGAAATGAAATGGTTTCAGTGAACATTGTATAATGAATAAAATTTGTGTGTAATGGTTCGAATCAAAGTTTACCCTGTCGTTTCATAAAAAATATGCTTAAAATTTATTGTATTAAAACATTTCTTTGGGTGAATTCCAGAAAAAACGTTTCGTATGGCATCATGGGCTTTTGCATCGTTAGGGTTAAGTCCAATGCCTGACTGAAGATCCAAAACATTAATTTACTTCGGGCACCGTTTACCCCCCTGCGATGAGGGGAATTAAAAACACCTCTGAATTATCGGGAATCTGAGTCTTTTCAAAATAAGGCCTGGATACATGCTTATGGTCGATGCGTACCACCGCATAATGATGGGAATCGTCTATATCCCTGAGCAGATCCGCAACGGTCATCCCTTCACGCCAGGACCGCTGCTCTCCGTTAACCCTGAACATCATTCAATCCCATGGGCCTTAAGCAATTCCAGAACATCCGGGAAATCAATCCCCAGACGCCTGACGGTTTCAAGGGTTGGAATTCCGTCGGCGGTCCATCCCCGGCGTTTGTATACGGCACCTTTAAGTTCTTCATAAAGGGTCTCACGAAATTTTCGGAGCCGCCGAACTTTTTCTTCGGTATCCATTCCTGTGATATCGACGTGATGTTTTTCCACAAGCTCTTTGTCGTAACGCTCGTGCCGTGATTCATATTCAACCGGTTTTACCGGCCCCATTGCTCGATAGGGAATGTCGTCATGATCCCGCTGTCCAAAACCCATTTTTAGATTGAAAATGCGCTGGAAATTGTAAACCGATTCGCTCATCCGAATGATTTCGTCGGGGGTGGTCTTTTTCCCGGTTACTGCGGTGTAATATTCGGCATACCACTCTACATGTTTCATAACCTTTGCAGGTTCTAAAGAGTCTTTGTTATCTTCAGGTACAATATCGTTCCAGGGAAGTTTGCACAGTCCGCATAAACCGAACCATGTTCTAAACATCGGGAACCAGTGGAGCGCTTCTGCCTTTTGCTCAAAGGTCGGCATAAAATTGTGCACCATATCGAGAAAGATCAACCAGGCTTCATCATGCTGGGGCCCCTTGAGTGCAAGGCCGTACCCCCCCTGTTGGGCAAGGGATTCTTTGGTCATATACTCTGAGAATTCCAAACCCTTGGCTTCCATCCCAATATCCTGCATGATGTGAGGATCCGCTGTATAGTCCTTGGCGAAAATCGACTTCATTTGGCGGACGCCTTGCCCCACAATTAACCCAAAACCGTGGCCTTCAGCCATTTGATGAACCATCTCAAGGGCCGCCAGGCGGTTGCCGAATGAAAGATGGATTCCCCGGGTCTGGGTTTCGTCGATGAGGCCCATCTCGAAGCATTCCATGGCAAATGCGATGCTCGTTCCCACTGAAATCGTGTCAAGGCCATAGGCGTCGCAATAGAAATTCATCTCAACAATCGTGTGGGGATCAAATATTCCCAAATTTGAGCCGCATCCGGCGATGGTCTCGTATTCAGGGCCGTCGACAAAAACTTTGGTCCCTTTGTAGGGTCCGGTCAGGGGAACAAAGTCTTTGACACCATGGGAGCAGGCAACCGTGCACCCCATCCAACATCCATCATAACCCGGGTCGAAGATGGGTCTGTAAACCTCTTGACCGATATTGACTGCTTCCGGATGCTTTCCATACTGAAAATTATGGGTGGGCAGCAAATCAAAGTCATTCATGATGGTGACAAGGTGGGTGGTGCCGATGGTAGCCATTTCGTTCTGCTTGGGATCGAGTTCAACAATCTCTTTAGAGTGTTTTCTTCCAACCGTTTTTAATGCATTCTTGTCTGCGGGATTATTTGTGTCGACTTTAACGGTATCCCATCGGGCCACAATGGCTTTAATCCGTTTGTCAGAAAGGACACTGCCGATGCCGCCACGCCCGGCCTGCTTGTATCTGGCCCGCTTGCGTTTCGAATCATACCAGGTAAAGTTGAGACATCCCATCCGGGTATTTTTTGCGCCAGGACCTGTGGAAACAACAGAAATATGTCGGGGTTTTCCCTGGGCAAAGTGTTCCGTCAATATGGCTGAAAGGTCATAAGAGTCGTCCGGCAACCCCGATGTTTCTAAAATTTCCACCTTTTCATCGATGCCGTCAATTAGAATTACCATATCCTTTTCGGTTTTCCCTTTGACTTCTAGGGCATCGAACCCGGAGAATTTAAGGTATGGCCCGAAATATCCCCCCACATTGGAGTCTATAACGGAACCTGTTAACGGAGAAATGGTGGTCACAATACTTTTGCCGGAACCCGGATATAGGAGGGTTCCGCCCATGGGCCCCGATGCGATGCATATTGCATTATCCGGATCCGTCCACTGTGTCGTGCTTTTCACCGAATGCCAGAGCAGCCAGAGATCAAATCCCTTGCCGCCGATGAATACGTCTTTCATTTTTTCGTCAACAGGCTTCACCGAAATATCGGGAACAGAGATATCTATAAAAAGGGTTTGGTTGGCGTAACCCTTTTCTATAATCGGTCTGTCATAATTGAAGGTCTTTAGGGGTTTTATTTTATATTCCATATTCATATCAGCCTTTTATGATTTATTGGCAACCGTTATCTTTAAAATTCTGGGTTACAATTTCACCCAGTTCCTTGGATCGCTGGGTGGCCACCTCTACGGCATTGATAAGGGTGGTTCGGAGTCCTCCTTTTTCCAGAGAATGAATTCCGGCAATTGCGGTTCCCCCCGGGGAGGTTACCATATCTTTTAATCTGCCGGGATGTTCTTTGGTCTCCATCAACAATTTTGCAGCACCCAGGACTGTCTGGGTTGAAAGAAACAGAGCATCTTCCCGTGCCAGTCCTACCTTTACGCCGGCGTCAGCCAATGCATCGACAATCAGAAAAATGTAGGCAGGCCCGCTGCCGCTTAAACCGGTAACGGCGTCCATGAGGAGATTTTCTTTGAGAAAGATGCTTTTGCCCATGGAATCAAAGATCTCCATCGAAAGTTCGATGTCCTCAGGGGTGGCATTCTTCCCCGCCGCAATTACCGAAGCACTTTCTTTAACAAATGCTGCGATGTTGGGCATGACCCGAATAAGGCGCAATTCTTTTTTTAGGCACGACTCTATGGCAGCCAGAGGAACACCGGCGGCAATGGAGATGATAAGCTTGGACATATCCAGGCAAGGTGTTGTTTCCTTCAATACCGAGGCAATGATCTGGGGCTTGACAGCGTAGATAACAATATCTGCAATTTCAACGGCTTCGATGTTGTTTGTCAGCGTGATCACACCATATTTTTTTTTGACGGATTCAAGCTTGTCTTTCCGAACATCTGTGCAAGTGATATTTTCGGGACTGGACGATCCAGAACCGATGAGCCCGCTTAAGAGGGCTTCTCCCATATTTCCTGTTCCGATGATACCGATTTTTTTGTCTTTTAACATGAATTCCATTCCCCCCTTAACCTTTTATAATTATTCAACCTATATTATTCTTGACATGCGGTTTGCGGTGCATAGAAACAGCGGGTTCAATTCGCAAACAAACGCTTTTACCGGCGGTAAAACGTCGTTTGAGGCGCCTGGGCCAGAATCGAATGAACGCAATCACGCTTCAAAGGGTAATATGTTACCCTGTCTTTTATCGTCTCCATATTTAGTGTGTCAACGATTTTGCCTGAAATATCTTGACTTATGGTTAATATATCATTAATTTTTAAGAAATATTATCCGTTTTTCAGGGAGCTACCGTCGACTTATTTTATTAATCAGAAAGATGGAAGATCGTTGTTAATATGTTTATCATCGGCAATTTTTTAATGGCTGTCGCAATTATTCTTCGTTATGTTCTCACGTTTTATATGTGGATCGTTATCGCGCGGGCGGTACTTTCATGGGTGAATCCAGATCCCTATAATCCCATCGTCCGGTTTATTCACAATGTGACCGAACCGGTCCTCTACCGAATCCGCGAAAAAATTCCCGTCAACTTTGGCGGCATCGACTTTTCTCCGATTATTGTTATCCTGGGCGTGATATTTCTGCAAAACTTTGTCGTCAACAGCCTTTTGAGATTGTCCGCAAATTTTATGTAATCAAAGAAAGCAGGTGATACATCATGAGAATTACACCCCTTGATATTCAGCAAAAGCAGTTTAAAACAAGATTCAGAGGCTTTGATGTCCGGGAAGTGGACACATTTCTCGAACAAATGGCGGATATCTTCGAATCGTTACAAAGTGAAAATAAGCGCTTGCGTATTGAAATTAAACGGCTTCAACTTGAGGGACAAGGCTATCGGGAGCGGGAGGAGAGTTTTAAGCGTGCGATACTGAATTCCCAGAAAGTTCTGGAAGAGATGAAGCAAAACGCCAGGAAATCGGCGGAATTGGTTGTTGCTGAAGCAGAGGTTACGGCGGAAAAAATCCTTAGCAGGGCCCAGAACCGACTGGCACAGCTCCATGAAGATATTTCTGAGTTAAAACGGCAACGCATGCAGATCGAAGTTCAGATTCGCTCGGTTATTGAAGGCCATGCCAAACTCCTTGAAATTGGAAAAGAAGACGCCAGAAACAGGGAAGAGGAAGATGACAAACTCAAGCTGTTAAGACAATCTGAATAAGCGGATAGAACCACATGGCAAAAATTGATGCTTTCTTTAAATTGATGAATGAGCAGAGTGCTTCAGATCTTCACCTGGTATCCGGCCAGCCGCCGGCACTCCGAATACGGGGTGACATGGAAAGGATTAAATATAAAGTCCTGGAAAATGATTCCCTGAAAGCCATGCTCTATGAAATTGCGCCCGAACACAAGATCAAGCAGTTTGAAGAGACCGGAGATATCGATTTCGGATATGAAATACCCGGTATTGCCCGGTATCGATCAAATTTCTTTATGCAAAGAAATGGTGTGGGTGCGGTTTTCAGGCAAATCCCTGAAAAGATAATGACCGCCGAACAGCTGGGTCTTCCCGGTGTAATATCCAAACTGGCCTCACTCCCCAGGGGTCTGGTTCTGGTAACCGGTCCCACCGGAAGCGGCAAATCGACCACCTTGGCCGCCATCATCGATGTGGCAAACCGTACCCGAAAGGATCATATAATTACCATTGAAGACCCCATCGAATTTGTCCACAAGAGCCAAAGTTGCATTGTAAACCACCGGGAAGTCGGAATCCATACCCAGTCATTCAGCGCGGCGCTAAGGGGTGCTTTACGAGAGGACCCGGACATCATTCTCGTGGGTGAAATGAGGGATCTTGAAACCATATCCCTTGCCATTGAAGCCGCATCAACCGGCCACCTTGTTTTTGGCACCTTGCATACCATGAGCGCATCAAAAACCATCGATCGTATCATTGAGGTGTTCCCTTCCAGTGAACAGGCCCAGATCCGTTCGACACTGGCCGACGGAATCCGCTCGGTTATCGCACAGGTCTTGTTTAAAAGGGTCGATTCAAGAGGACTCTGCGCCGCCCTTGAGATATTGATTGCAACGCCGGCGGCTCGAAATCTTATCCGCGAAGGTAAAACCCATCAGATTCCCTCGGTAATTCAGACCGGGAGAAAATACGGCATGCAGCTTTTGGATGATGCCATTATGGGGCTGCTTGACAAAGGATGGATCGGGGCTGACGAAGCGTATGCCAAATCCAATGACAAGGGAAGATTCAGAGAATTTTTAAAGAATCCGCCCTCCGACTTCACCGAGGCATGACAATCTTATGAGGGTATATTTTGAAAAAACAGGAGATTGATCATATTCTGGCAAGAATGCTCGATGCCTACGACAATGTCTCAGATCTGAACGTTACTGTTGGAAAACCATTCCAGATTGAAACAGCTGGCGAACTTTCGGTGGTGGATATTGACCCGCCGTTCCACGAAATCACCCCTTTTCAGGCTGAAATCTTCGCCCTCAATCTTATCAACCAGAACCGACGGCTCACCGAGAACCTCTTGCTTGAGGGATCCTGTGATTCCTCCTATGAACTCCCCGGCAAGGCTCGCTTCAGGATTAACATCTTTTCCCAGCGGGGGAATTATTCCATTGTTTTGCGGAAACTTGCAACCAAAATTCCGACCTGCCAGGAACTGGGCATCCCCGAGTCCTTTTTGGAAATGGCGGAAGAGAAAAACGGCATCATCCTGATTACAGGCGCCACCGGCTGCGGAAAATCGACCTCTCTGGCTGCCATCCTCAACGAGATTAATGATGCCAAATCGGTTCATATCGTGACCCTTGAAGATCCGGTGGAGTTTGATCATCCCCATAAAAAATCCACCTTCAACCAGCGGGAGATGGGAGAGGATTTCGACACATTCTCCAGCGGCCTCAGAGCAGCCCTGCGACAGTCTCCAAAAGTGATCCTGGTGGGAGAGATGCGCGACCGGGAAACATTGAATATCGCCCTCAGTGCTGCCGAGACCGGGCACCTGGTTTTAAGCACCCTCCACACGGTGGATGCCGGACAGACCATTAACCGTATCATCGGGATGTTTCCTCCAGAAGAAGAAAATCAAATACGCACCCGGCTTGCGGACATGGTTCGCTGGATCGTATGCCAGAGGCTGCTTCCCAAGGTCGGCGGCGGACGGGTTGCGGCCTTTGAGATCATGCGCACCAACCTTCGTGTCAAAGATACCATCCAGCACGGAGAATCCGAAGGTAAAACATTTTATGATATCATCCAGGCCGGAAAAGCATTCGGAATGACCACGTTTGACGATGATATCATAGGATTGTTCGAACAGGGTTTCATCTCCCAAGAGACCGCCATGGCCTACAGCTCTCGAAAAGGTGAAGTGGGCCGCGGCATCGACGCGGTCAAGAGTTCCCGGGGAGAGGCTACCACGGATATTGAGGGACTGAAGGTCGACCATGAATACGGAAGGACCTGGAAAAAATAGTCTAAAGGAAAAATAATGGATGTTGTGTGCCAAAAGTGCCTGGCTAAGTTTAAAATTCCGGACGAAAAGATCCCCGAGGGACAGTCCTTTTCGTTAACCTGTCCCCAATGTGAAAACAAAGTTTTTGTCGATTCCCGCCATCATACACCATCTTCATCTTCCAATTCCGATATGGAAAAGGGAATCCTTGATGAAGTCGACGCCGGCACCTATGATGCGTCGGATAAACCGTTTGATTTTGTTGAAGAGGGTGTGGAGACCGCCCTTTTGTGCGAACCCGACGCGGCTGTTCGAGCGAAAATCATAACCGCTTTGTATAACATGGGATATCACACCACGGCGCCCCTGCTTCCCAAAGACGCTCTCAAACAAATGCGATTTCACGTTTTCGATATGGTGGTTCTCAACGAACGCTTCGGCACCCGGGATCCAGACATGAACAACGTTCTCAAGTATCTGGACCGCCTCAATATGTCCATACGTCGGAACATCTTTGTGACCCTCGTCACCACCCGATTCAGGACCATGGACAACATGGCGGCCTTTCACAAAAGTGTTAACTTGATTATCAACCTTAAGAATATAAACGAAATAGAAAAAATCCTAAGACGCGGGAAAACCGATTATGAGAACTTCTACCGTGTCTTCAAGCAGTCCCTCATCAAAACCGGACGAATATAATCGGTGAAATATCCGGGATAATCCGAATTGCCCATGACAAACTATACCTGTGCCGACTATCGGATCGAAATGATCCTTCTGAGTCTCAGGCAGCGCCTGCAGCGGGAAGATCTGAGTGAAGAAGAAAGAAGCGATATCGTTTCACAGATGAAAAAACTCGAAGCAGCCATGGAGCTTGATTAAATAATACGATTCTTCTTCAACTTCGTTGGAGAAGAGGATTCAAGGGGTCAAGGGGCCAAGTGTTTGTTCTTCAGCGATTTCAAAAGCTCTTTGTGCATCCTTTCAACTTCCTCTGTTTCATTCTTGAGAGCCTTTCAATTTTCTTTATTTACATAATTCAAATCACCTGAAAGCAGAACCTGGGTTCCCATCCCCAAAGACAGAAGCCCTCGGCAATATATAATGACCTCCAGGAGTCTGCGGTTGTCTTCTTGCTATATTCTTCTTTTAGAAATTTGTTTGTTATTCTATAAAGATCCAAACAGCGTCTGTACGTCTTTAACCAAACTATCAGCTCTCTGTAATTCTTAAGCATTTCACTCGAATCCTTGGACCCTTGACCCCTTGAATCCTTTCAAAATCATCAACTCTTTTGGAGATGATCCAATAAAGCTTTCTACAAAACAGGAGGGTAAGTTTCAAAACAGCTTCTACAAACTGTTGCTGATGATCCGCAAGCCCTCCAAGGTTAAGGCCGGTTCAACAACCTCGATCATTTCAGATACCTGACACATAAGATCAGCCAGACCGCCGGTGGCGATGATACGGGGATTTGCACCCATTTCCATCTTCATCCGCTTGACCATCCCGTCCACCAGACCTGCATATCCAAAAATAATTCCAGCCTGGATACTGCTCGCAGTATCTTTGCCGATGACACTTTCAGGAGGGACAAAAATTTCAACCCGGGGGAGCCTGGATGCTTTGATGAAAAGCGCTTCAGCAGAAATCATGATTCCGGGACTGATTGCACCCCCAAGGTATTCCCCGTTCTCAGAAATAGCATCGAAGGTTGTCGCTGTGCCAAAATCTATCACGATGAGGCTGGTTTGGAATTTATGAAATGCTGCAACTGCGTTGACGATCCTGTCTGCGCCCACTTCAGATGGATTTTTATATTGGATGGGCAATTTTGGAGCGGATCTGGCATCCACCCAATGGGGCGGATGGCCGAGATATTTTCGACAGAAGGAATCGAGGATGGTGACCATGGGAGGAACGACGCAGGAAATAATGGTTTTGTCGATATCGCTGGAATCGATATTGCTGCCTGCAAATAGGTTGGCAGCCAGTACGTTAAACTCATCTTCTGTTGTTCGTCTTTCCGTGCGGATTCGCCAGTTTTGAATGAGATGACTGCCGTCGTAAACACCGATGACAGCATTTGTGTTGCCGACATCTATAACCAGGAGCATATTATAAATTCCTTTTTTGCCGAAGTCTTAATGGGTATTGCGCCGATCAGCGAAATCGTGTTCTGATCTATCAGATTGGAATAACGAAGCCACTCCACCAACTCGCCTGCCATGCGAGGCACGAGCGGGCAGGTATCGTCCAGCCCCTGAACACGTACCTATGAAGTATTCCGTGCATTTTTTATGGCGTCAATAATTTTTACAGTGATACGAGTCGTGGCGACATCGTGGACCCTCACCATATGGGCACCGTTTAAGACGGCAGCGGCAACAGAAGCCTGGGTGCCGGCCTCTACCATGGCCGATTCGGGATCGATATCTTCAACCGACGGATCTTTCAAGATCTTTCGTAAAAAAGCCTTTCTCGAAGTTCCGATCAATATGGGAACATCCAAGGTTTTAAACTCCCTCAAGTGCTTAATTAATAAAAGATTATGCGCCACTGTTTTTCCGAAACCGATACCCGGATCGATGATGATTTTTGATCTTGAAATGCCTTGATTTTCAGCGTTTTCCACTACATCTTCAAGAAATTTTTTAATTTCTGTAATCGGGTCAACATATGCGGGTTCGATCTGCATGGTTTTTGGGGCTCCGAGCATATGCATCAAAATTAATGGAACACCGTATTCCACAGCGACATCCGCCATTTTCGAATCAAGGCGAAGTGATGATATGTCGTTTATTATTGAAGCGCCGGCGTTAATGGCTTGCCTGGCCACGCCGGCTTTGTTTGTATCGATGGAAATGGGAATCGATATGCGGTTTGCGAGCCGCTCGATGACGGGGACAACTCGCCGGATTTCTTCTTCTTCAGATACCGGATCTGAAAATGGTCGCGTGGACTCCCCGCCGATGTCGAGGATGTCGGCGCCGTCTTCAAAAAGCTTCTGGCCTTGATATACCGCCCCCTCGAATGAAAAAAAATTCCCCCCGTCTGAAAATGAATCCGGCGTTACATTCAAAATCCCCATAATACACGTTCGGCGACCGAGAACCAGACAGTGCTTATCCCACTCAAGTTGATAAGTTTTCATCATTAAATCAGGTCAATTTTCAATTCGACAACTAATCCCGCAACCCTATCCCGTCGCTGTCCGGTGAAGGAACCATGGGCGTCAAAAAAAGATGGCATGAAGCAAAACAGGGTGTGAAGTTTGGGTTAAGACGACGCCGAATCGCTTTCGGTTTCTTCCTCGGTTTTTGTTTGATCTGTTTCAGCCTCTGTCAGAGGCTCTTCAACCGCTTCTTCGTCTTTGATCCCCTTTGAGGGAAATTCAAAATCCGGTTTCATGGAGAGGATGAGTGCATCGAGTTCTTTTCCTAAAACCGTCTCTTTTTCGAGGAGAAGGTCGGCTAAAGCGTGAAGAATATCTAAATTCTCTTCTAAAACGTTTTTCGCGATATTGTAGGATTTTTTGATCAGACGATTTATTTCTTCATCGATTTTCCTGGCGGTTTCCTCAGAATAATCTCTATGTTGCGCAATTTCCCGGCCAAGAAAAATATGATCTTCCTCTTTGGCATATGAAAGGGGGCCCAGCACATCACTCATGCCCCAATTGCGTATCATCTTTTGGGCAACATCTGTTGCCCTTTTAATGTCGTTGGAAGCGCCGGTACTAATGCGGTTGAAAACGATTTCTTCGGCCACCCGTCCGCCAAAAGCGATGGACAATTCGCTTTCGAGTTGATCCTTATATTTAAAATCGCTCTCTTCCGGCAAAAACCATGTGATGCCGGCGGCCCGCCCCCGGGGAATAATGGTTATTTTGTTGACGGCATCTGTTCCGGGGAGAAGGCGGGCAACAAGGGCATGTCCGCCTTCATGATAAGCCGTGGTCTTCCTGTCTTCCTCTTTGATAACTTTGGACTTTCGCTCCAGACCCATGTAAACTTTATCTTTGGAATCTTCCAGGTCCGTCATGTCAACTTTTTCTTTGTTTCTTTTAGCGGCTAAAAGGGCCGCTTCGTTCACAAGGTTCTCTAAATCTGCACCCGAGAAACCGGGGGTTCCTTTTGCCAGCACAAGAGGATTTACATCCGGTGCAACCGATGTCTTTTTCATGTGAACTTTAAGGATTTTTTCACGGCCGAGAATATCCGGCAGGGGCACAACCACCTGGCGATCAAACCGGCCGGGACGTAAAAGGGCAGGGTCAAGCACATCCGGACGGTTCGTGGCGGATATAAGGATGACGCCTTCATTCGATTCAAACCCGTCCATTTCAACCAGAAGTTGGTTTAACGTCTGTTCTCTTTCATCATGACCGCCACCGAGCCCGGCACCCCTGTGCCGTCCAACCGCATCGATTTCATCGATGAAAATTATACAGGGGGCGTTCTTTTTCCCCTGGACAAACAGATCTCTCACCCGCGATGCGCCAACACCGACAAACATTTCAACGAAATCCGAACCACTGATATGAAAGAATGGAACATCGGCTTCGCCTGCAATGGCACGTGCAAGGAGGGTTTTGCCGGTTCCCGGGGATCCCATCAGAAGAACACCTTTGGGTATCCTTCCCCCAAGTCGGGTGAATTTTTTAGGTTCTCTTAAAAACTCGATAATTTCTCCCAGCTCTTCTTTGGCCTCATCGATGCCGGCAACATCCTCAAAAGTGACCTTTTTCGATTGATCGGATTGCAAACGGGCCCGACTTTTGCCGAAAGACATGGCTTTTCCGCCGCCGGATTGCATTTGACGCATAAAAAATATCCATACGCCGATAAGTACAATCATCGGGAACCATGAAACCAGTATAGACATATACCATGGGGAGTCGCTTTCGGGTTTGGCGTTAATGGAAACACCTTTGTCCCGGAGGATTTTGATGAGATCATTATCCTGGGGCGCATATATTTTGAAACGAGTGTGGTTAACATCCGTAACAAAGAGCTGTTGGCCCTGTATAACGACATCAGAAATGCGCTCACTATCGACCATGGCAAGAAATTCAGAATAACTGAGATTGGTTTCTGCCATGTGTTGTTGATTGAAAAGGTTATAAAGCATGACCATCATCAGCGTGATGACTATCCATAAAGCCAGATTTTTATAGAAAGGATTCAAAAGACTTAGCCCCCTTTTAAGACAATTTATAATACGTCTACATTAATCATCATTATCGATTAGGCAAGAAAAAGTTCCACGATTAGACAAGAAAAAACTCTACTTTCAGGACATTTCGGGTTGAAGGTGTCATTTTAACAGATTCATCTGCTCGATGGCCGACAACCCAAATTATTTTATTTCGGCTTAGCAGAATGGGGCATTTTATCCGTTCATTCCGCGGGACTTTTTTGTCAATAAAGAATTTTTTCAACTTTTGAGTTCCGTCCATCCCAATGGGCCGAAACGCGTCTCCCTGCCGGTAGTTCCTTACAACCATCGGAAAACCTAAGGTGTCTTTATCAAAAAAACCGGTGTATTGTCCAGCACAACAACCATCGGGCAGGGTTTCGGTGCTCATTTCAGTAAATTCCATGTGGGCGCCGATTTCTTCGATAAATACAGATTCGGGTTTTGGGATTTTGTATTCAAAAACAAGGGGGTCGGAATGGCCGGATTCCACGTCAAGATTCCGTAATGGGCTTTTTTCCCGGGAAATCAATAGAACGTCTCCATTTCGCCGGATTCTGATACGATCCGGAAGATCGAGTCTCCCGTACGCCGGTCCTTTTTTCAAAAGATCTATAACAGCGTCGATGTTGACAAAACTAATACGCCGCAAATCCCCCTTTATTCTTAAAATGGCTTTTCGTAATATTCGCCGTTGGGTTGCTGTATGCAATCGATCAAGCATTGGGACAGAGAACGAGATACGATCATTCTTAACGTTTAACACGCTTTTTTCAAAAAGGGGATGAATGACATCTTCAATCCAGGCTTCTTCAGAAAGCATAATCGATGAAAGCCGGTTGAGTGTATCAGAAATATTCGGATTATAAGCGCTTTTTAACAATGGAATTAATTTGTGGCGGACTCTGTTCCTTAAATATCTCGTATCCCTGTTGGATGCGTCAGAAACGTATTCCAATCTATTTTGATTTAAAAAATCGATGATTTCGGCTCGCCTTAAATTTATCAATGGCCGGATAATCTTCCCGTCTCTTACCGGTGGTATCCCTGAAAGACCCAGAGGTCCGCTTCCTCGGAAAAGGTTCATCAAAACAAGTTCTGCATTATCGTCCGAATGATGACCGAGTGCAATTTTATTGTATCGATTTGCTTCTGCGACGCTATTTAAAAAGGTGTATCGAACGTGCCGGGCGGTTTCTTCCAGTGAAAGCCTGTTTTTAATCTGATATTCAAGAACATCCTCTTTATGAATATGGCAAGGCAATCCCAAACGTTCTGAAAGGGTTTCAACAAATACAGCTTCTTTGTCCGAGTCGTTTTGGCGGAGGCCGTGATTTAGATGGGCAATGCCAAGTTTTAGGGAAAAACGTTCGGTCAGTGCACGCAGCACATGAAGTAGGGTGACGGAATCCGGTCCCCCGGATACCCCAACGACAACGGAATCTTTTTCTTTGAGCATTCCGTGGGCGGTTACGGTCTCTTCAACAATTCGTAATAATTTCTTATTCAAATCTTTGTGCAATACCGGCATGATCCTGTGACTATTGATTGCTTGGGTTTTGAAAAAATTGTATAGATTTCAAGAACTTTAATTATGATACGCTGATTCTTCCATGTCAATAAAAAACACCAGATATCTTGCATGTTCGGTGATGCGAGTTTGGGCGAGATGGGATATTGGAGTCATTAAGGATTCCAGCTTTTAAGGGGCAAAGCCACAGGATAATAATGCTGCCACGCGATTTTATAACTTGAATTTTTTTTTTATCGATTATATTTATGTCATGGTTGTGCTAGGTGGGGAGCTAGCGGTGCCCTATTCCCGAAATCCGCTTTATGCGGGACTGAATTCCCTCTAAAGGGTTTGAACCTGGGAGCCTATAGGTCATCCTGACCGGCCGCCGCGCAACAGACGGTTACGAACCTCGTCAGGTCCGGAAGGAAGCAGCGATAAGTAATGCGGTCTGTGTCGTGGATCGATCCCGGTCATTTTTTTGACTTATTATTTTTCAGCAAAGATTCGATAGAGGGTGCACAACCAAATTATTATCCTTCTCATTTTTTGTGCTGTTTTCAGGCCCTCTAAATTCCACAACCTAAAATTCCCGTTTCTGCCTTGACAATATTCTAGACAGTCTTATTTTCTTAGCAATGTTGTGATTTTAGCCCGAAATTTTTAAAATTTGGCTGACAAATATTCAAAAAACTAGGAGATAACAACAGCTGATGGGAAAAAGCAAGAAAATCAAAGTTCAAACCCAGGGTGAAGAGACCGTTATTGAAGACAAAATCGATCAAAAGAACGATTCCAAAAAAGAAGATAAAGTAGAAATCGTTGATCCTATCAAAACGTTGGAAGAAAAACTTGACTCCGTGGAACAGGAGGCCAAAGATAATTATGATCGTTGGTTGAGGGTGTCCGCCGAGTTTGAAAATTACCAAAAGCGTGCTGCACGCGAAATGAATGATTTCAGGAAGTTTGCCAATGAACGTTTTGTAAAGGCCATGCTACCCGTGGTCGACAACTTGGATCGCGCCATCGAATCTTCAAGCAACGACAAACATGCCGACCGGTCGATGTTGGAAGGTGTCAACATGACCCTCAAGGAAATCCTCAAAGTTTTTGAGCAGTTCAATGTTAAACCGTTTGAGTCCCTGGGCAAGTCCTTTGACCCGAGTTTACATCAGGCGGTCATGCAGGAAGAAACCGAAGCGCATCCCGAAAACTCTGTCGTTAAGGAGTTGCAAAAAGGGTATATGATGCATGACAGGCTCCTGAGACCCGCCATGGTTGTTGTCTCCAAAACAAAAACAAAGCCTGAACACCAAAAAAATAATGATAAAGAAGAAGAAAAATAAACAGAGAAATAAGACTATCGATAAAAGCTAGGAGGAAAACAAATGGGTAAAGTCATTGGAATTGATTTGGGGACCACAAACTCCTGTGTGGCGGTCATGGAAGGTAGCGAAGCAAAGGTCATCACAAACCCCGAAGGAGGGCGAACCACCCCTTCCATCGTCGCCGTTTCAGAAAGCGGGGAAAGATTGGTCGGTCAAATCGCAAAACGGCAGGCCATTACCAATCCGGAGAACACGGTCTTTGCGGTAAAACGGCTTGTCGGCCGAAAGTATGCTTCAAAAGAAGTGCAGGAGGATAAAAAAATACTGCCTTACAAAATTGAACAGGCTGAGAATGGTGATGTCCGTATAAATCTCAGGGGAAAGTCGAACAGCCCGGCAGAAATATCATCGTTCATTTTGGCAAACATTAAACATACCGCCGAAGAATATCTTGGCGAAAAAGTCACTGACGCGGTTGTAACAGTGCCTGCCTATTTCAATGACAGCCAGCGCCAGGCGACCAAAGATGCCGGAAAGATTGCGGGGCTCAATGTGCTCAGGATTATCAACGAGCCCACAGCCGCGTCTTTGGCATACGGTCTCGACAAGAAAAAAGAAGAAAAAATCGCTGTCTTTGACCTGGGCGGCGGCACCTTTGACATATCCATTCTTGAAATCGGCGAAGGGGTTTTCGAGGTCAAGTCCACCAACGGCGATACCCATCTTGGCGGTGAAGATTTCGATCTTCGTCTCATCGATTACCTGGCAAGTGAATTCAAAAAAGACCAGGGCATCGATATTAGAAACGACAAAATGGCATTGCAGCGGCTCAAAGAAGCTGCTGAAAAGGCAAAAATGGAACTCTCCACATCCATGGAAACGGATGTTAATCTTCCATTCATAACCGCTGATGCCAGCGGCCCCAAGCACTTGAATATAAAAATAACCAGAGCCAAACTCGAAGGACTTATCAGCGATCTTCTGGACAACCTGGAAAAACCTTGCCGCATTGCCCTCAAAGATGCAAATCTCTCGCCTGACAAAATTGATGAAGTTATTCTTGTCGGCGGGATGACGCGCATGCCGGCGGTTCAGGATCGCGTTAAAAAGATCTTCGGCAAAGAACCCCACAAAGGGGTTAACCCCGACGAGGTCGTGGCCATCGGAGCTGCCATCCAGGGCGGTGTCCTGAGAGGAGATGTCAAAGATGTTCTCCTTCTCGACGTAACCCCCCTTTCCCTGGGTATAGAAACGCTGGGCGGGGTTATGACACGACTTATCGAAAAGAATACAACCATTCCGACCAAAAAGAGCCAGATTTTTTCAACGGCGGCAGACAGCCAGCCCGCAGTTTCCATCCATGTGCTCCAGGGTGAACGGGAAATGGCTGCCGGGAATAAGACCCTCGGGCGCTTTGAACTTGTGGGAATACCGCCGGCCCCCAGAGGCGTACCTCAAATTGAGGTCACTTTCGACATAGACGCCAATGGCATCGTAAATGTTTCTGCCAAAGATATGGCCACCGGCAAAGAACAATCGATCCAGATAACCGCGTCCAGCGGGTTGTCCAAAGAAGAGATCGACAAACTCATCAAAGACGCCGAACTTCACTCTGAAGACGATAAAAAGAAAAAAGAACTGGTCGAAGCCCGCAACTCAGCCGATGCGTTGATCTATTCTACGGAAAAATCGATCAAAGATCTTGGCGACAAGGTTGATGCTGGAACCAAGAGCAAGGTTGAAGCCGCCATCGAACCCCTTAAAAAGGCGATGGAAGGAGAAGACACCGGAGAGATCAAACGGTTGAGCGAGGAGTTGACCCAGGCGTCTCACAAACTGGCCGAAGCCATGTACCAGCAGGCTTCCCAGGCAGACGCCCAGGAGAAGGCCGGCACTGGCGGCCCGGAGGAGCCCGGAGCAGCCGCACCTGACGAAGACGTGGTCGATGCCGATTTCGAAGAGGTCAAAGACGACGATAAAAAATAACCGTAAAGAGCGGTTTACCCTAAAATCCTGCGTGCACGGCCGTGCCGCAGGATTTTTTTTGTCCAACACGCCGGGTTCGACCCTGGGTTAAAAAATAACCAGACGCCGGTTTTTTTAAATTTTGACCTTAGAAGATGCTCAAGAATATGCCTTGAAAATCTTCTTTAAATATGTTTCAGGTTATATTTTCATATATATTTAAGGAGATACAAATGCGTATTGTAGACCTGCGATCGGACACCCTCACCCAACCGACCCCTTCCATGCGACAGGCCATGTCAGCGGCGAAGGTCGGAGACGATGTGTTCGGTGAAGACCCCACGGTGAATCTTTTGGAAGAGATGGTTGCAAAACGGCTGGGAAAAGAAGCTGCTCTGTTTGTGCCCAGTGGAACCATGGCAAACATGGTGAGCCAGATGGCGCACTGTGGACGGGGTGACGAAGTAATTCTTGGGGATCAATCCCATATTTTTTTCTATGAGCAGGGAGGATCATCTGCGTTGGGGGGCATACATCCACGCACGGTCGCCAACCAACCTGACGGCAAGATGGCGCTCCATCACATAGAAGGGGCAATTCGACAGGACGACATTCATTTTCCGATAACACGGCTGATTGTTCTTGAAAACACCCATAACCGATGTAATGGAAGCCCTTTGGATGCTGCTTACATGCATTCCGTGGGAAAGTTGGCACGCCGTTACGGGCTGAAAGTACATGTTGACGGCGCCCGGCTGTTTAATGCTGCCATCGCTTTGGGTGTTGAAGCACGGGAACTGATTGCCGAAGCAGACTCGGTCAATATATGTCTGAGCAAGGGGCTGGCTGCGCCGGTGGGTTCGGTAGTTTCCGGGAACCGGGCGTTTATTTCAAAAGCTCGACGGGTTCGCAAGGTGTTGGGGGGCGGTATGCGCCAGTCGGGCATACTGGCGGCCGCCGGCATCGTTTCTTTGACGGAAATGGTGGATCGTTTGGAAGATGATCATAAAAACGCCCGGAAATTGGCGGAAGGCCTGACCCATGTCGACGGTCTGTCCATTGATCCCGATGATGTGAGGACCAATATCGTTTATTTCCAAGCAACGCGCGAAGGGATTTCATCCCGGGCCCTAGGCAGAAAAAATAGGCGACCAGGGCGTCCGGGTGCTCCCCACCGGACCGGATCGCTTAAGAGCCGTCACCCATTATCATGTTAAATCCGATGATATCGATCATGCTTTAGACGTATTCTCCAGGGTTTTTAGTTCGCAGAGGAACTGATGAATGCTTTCAGGACATGGTGATCCGAAAGCAATGAGAAGGCAGACAAATTCCGATTCGGTTCCGGGGGGGTCGGCCCCGAACGGTTTGGACAAAAAAGGTTGTTTCCATGAACAAAAAAAAGCCCCGCCAACAGGGAGTGGCGGGGCCGTTAAAATTCTTCATGAGAAATCCGGGCTAATGTTTGAAACTCCTCTGGCCGGTATAGACCATGGTCGCACCGACCTCATTGCAGGCTTCGATGGACTGGTAGTCGTTCTCCGATCCGCCGGCATGGATGACCGATGTAACCCCTTCTTTGAGTCCCACATCGACACCGTCTCTGAAAGGGAAAAAGGCATCGCTGACCATGGCCGCGCCGATGAGCCCGCCTTTTTCAGCAGCCACCTTGTCATCGATTTCCGCTTTTTTATCGTCGTCTTTCAGATCGTTATACGGAATACCGTGCATTTCGAAGCAGTATCGATCCGCCAGCTTACGATAGGCTTTGTCCCGGGCAATCTCTGCAACACCGACCCGGTCCTGCTCGCCGGTGCCTATGCCGACGGTGACTTCATCTTTCACATAAATAACTGAATTGGATGTAATCCCGGATTCCACAAGCCACCCGAAGAGCATGTCGTTGTATTCCGGATCGGTGGGTTCCCGCTGGATCCGGTAGTGCTTGCCTTTATAGTCGCATTCCGCAAGTTTTAGGCCCGCCCGGGTCCGGGCTTCGGGAACAAAAGACCACTGGGCGATAATTCCACCGTCGATGAGGCTTTTAAATTCCACACACCGTTGCCCCACAAAACCGCTGCAGCCGTTGGATATTGCCGATACGGATCACCCTGAGGTTTTTCTTCTTTGAAAAAATTCCCATGACACCTTCTTCAAAATCAGGGGCAACCACCACTTCGGCATATTGTTGGATAATGGCTTCTGCCGTTGCCCGATCAACCGCCCGGTTGACGGCGATACATCCTCCAAAGGCCGCAACTCGGTCTGCCATGTTGGCCTTTAGATATGCGTCTTCTAAAGTATCGGATCTGGCAACGCCACAGGGATTGTTGTGCTTTACGATGACGACGGTGGGTTTGTCTGGAAAATATCTCAGAATATTCAATGAATTGTCGGCATCGGTCAGGTTGGTTTTCCCCGGGTGCTTTCCAGACTGTAACAGCTCGATATCTGAAGCCAGATACTGGCCCGGCTGAATAGATTCGGTTTCCCCAAGGACCAGATTTCCGTTTGCCAGTTTGTAAAGCGCCGCTTCCTGGCCCGGATTTTCGCCGTATCTCAAACCTTTTTGGATGTTATCGATGGTCCATGAAACTTTTTCGTAAAAGAGTGTCTGTCTGTTATCCTGGTCCACAAAACTGATCTCCATCTTTGGAGGAAAATGGTCATCCATTATTGTCCGATACATTTTCTTCAAATCTTCAGCCATTGTTTTCTCCTTTAATTTTGATAGATCATGCCTGTTTTTTAATACTTATAACATTCCTTCACATCCTCAAAGGTTTTGGACCCCAAAAAGTCTGCAATGGTCCGGTCATACGCCGCCGTGTATGCAAAGGCCTTTTGAGCCAGGCGGTAACGGAGTTTGAGGGATATGGAACCGTCATTGGCTTTCATTTCAGATAGTATGGCTTTGTAGTCCGAAGGATCGACCACCGATGCAACCCTCAGATAGTTCTTGGCGGAAGCTCTTATCATACAGGGACCTCCGATATCGATATTGCCCCGGGCCATTTCAACCGTTACATCCGGTTTGGCAATGGTATCCTCAAACGGATACAAATTGCCCACAACCATATCGATATGCGTAGACCCCGTTCTCTGGATGTCCTCATTATGGGCGTCATTGTAGGTTTCGGTCAACAGCCCGAGATAAATTTTAAAATCGAGGGTCTTCACCAGGCCGCCCTGGGTTTCCGGCTGACCCGTGTAATCCGAAACCTGGGTCAGACAGGATCCTGCCGCATCCCCAAGGATCGCTTTTATCTTCGCGTAGGTTCCGCCTGTTGAGAAAAATTTGATCTCCGGATTTACCTTAAGCAGCTCCGGTATGAATTCTTCCAGACCGCTTTTGTCAAAAACACTGGCAAGCACGTGCCTTACCTTGACACGATCATCTATCTTCTCCACCACATTGATGCTCATAACATCTTCCCCTTTCGTTTCTTTTTAAATAAATTGTCTGTAAACCGTTTCGAAAACTCCCATCCCACAGATTTGCAGCATCAGGTAATCTTTCCGGACTGCTTACCGGTCATGTGTTCTATTTCAACCCGGATGACAAGGATATTTTTTATTTTCGTTTCCAGATAGTCAAATGTTCCATCTGAATATTGCTGCATGATAAGATCCAGGGCCGCACACTTTGCCTCAAAATCGTCAACAAGGTAAGCTTTTCCAAAACCGATGACACTTTTATAGTTCATCCCCCACTCACATGGGTTATCCGCTTTTATGGGTTCGGAGTCAATATCGAATTCAAAACAGACCGTATTGTTCTTCTTGAGAATATCGATCTTTCTGCCTTGATTTGCTGAATGAAAATAGAGGGTATTGTCTGTGTATCCGAAACATAAGGGCACAATATAAGGCCGGTTCTCATCGAGCATCCCCAGCCTGCAGACCAGAGACCGTTGGATGATGGATTCGATTTCGGCGCGATCTGTAATTTCTTTGTCCGTTCTCCGCATAATAGGGTATCCTTGGAAAGTATTGTTTGAAGTTCCTTTCGAAATGGGTCGTCCAATAGGGAAATTCAGCACGACTTGAAGGGGAAATATTTTCAAAAAGCTGAAATGCTAGAAAAAAGTTGTTTTGACACGAAGGGCATCAACGTATATAGACAAGAGCAATCAGCCGGTCTGATATTTCCATCGACCATATACTTACTATTATCCAACCATAAATTCAAGAGGGTGCGTTATAAAACATGTTCGACCTGTGGATCGTGGGCATAATTTTCATTTTGGGTCTTTGCATCGGTAGTTTTTTAAATGTCTGCATATACAGACTGCCGGCCTCAAAATCCATTGTGGATCCTCCCCGTTCAATTTGTCCAAACTGCAACAGCCCCATCCCATTTTATGACAATATCCCTGTGCTAAGTTATCTGTGTCTTAAAGGTCGGTGCCGATATTGTAATACACGGATATCTTTTCGCTATCCCCTGGTGGAGTTCCTAACCGGGATTGCCGCGGTGAATGTTTTTTTTATGTGGGGTGTGACACTGGAAGGGCTGATATATTTCGTCTTTATTTCATCGCTGATTGTCATAACCTTTATTGATATGGATCATAAAATCATCCCCGATATCATCACACTTCCGGGAATGCCCCTCGGTCTTGTGGCGTCTTTTGCGTTGCCGGCCGTGACCTTCAAAGCCTCGTTGCTGGGTCTGTTGATCGGCGGAGGCAGCCTGTTGTGTGTTGCTTGGGTTTACACCTTGATTACCGGTAAAGATGGAATGGGCGGCGGCGATATCAAGCTGCTGGGGATGATGGGAACCATCGTCGGCTGGAAAGGCGTTATCTTTACCATTTTTGTTTCGTCGATGGTGGGGACCTGCGTCGGGATGATCATGATACTGGTCAAAGGCAAAAATATGAAATTTGCGATTCCATTCGGCCCGTTTCTGTCCGTTGGGGCAATTTCATATATTTTCTTTGGAGAGAGAATTCTTCACTGGTACCTCAATTGACGATCGCCACTTTAAGGTACAAATCGCCCCGTTGTCCGTCGGATGTTGTTTTGCCCAAACCTTTCAACCGCAGCTTGCTTCCTTCTTTTACACCGGGGGGAACGATTACTTTGACAATCCGTTTCTGAAATCCCCAGGGGATATTGACCAGCTTTTTTGTTCCCACAAGCGCTTCGAAGGTTGTAACGTGAAGGGTACCATAGAGGTGGGGGTCTTTCCCAGGTCCGATGGGCCGGATGACCTGCAAACGGTGGGTTTTCTTTTTTGCCGTGACCCGACGCAGTTTGTTGGTGGCCCCTGTCTCGGGCAATGCAAGGAGAATTTTCAAGAAAATGATTCCAAAAACAAAGCCGCCGATATGCGCCCACCATGCAATTCCGCTGGCACCGCCATGGGTTCCGGTTGCATTTAGAAACTGGAGAACGAACCAGAGGCCCAGGAAAAAAAAAGCGGGAATTTCAATAAACCAGGGGATGATAATAATGGGAATCAGGGTCAATATTTTGGCATGGGGGTGGAGAATCAAATACGCTCCCATAACCCCCGCGATGGCCCCGCTGGCCCCGATGGTGGGCATGTTGGAATGAAAATTGAGGACGAGATGGGAAAGACCGGATGTAATTCCGCAAAGCAGATAAAAAGCGATGTAGCGAAAAGGGCCGAGACGATCTTCGATGTTATCCCCAAAGATATACAGGAACCACATATTGCCCAGAAGGTGAAAGAACCCGCCGTGTAAAAACATGAAAGAGAACAGAGAGAAAAATTGCTGGAAGGTTGAAAAGTAGGCTGCAATTTGAGGGACCGAATATCTGGCGGGAACAAGACCGTAGATATAGATAAAGCGATCTAAATTGGCCCCTTGGGACATTTCAAACAGATAAAGGGCAACGTTGATACCGATAATCGTATGATTTACAACCGGGTAATTTTTGGACGGTATGGTATCGCGTATGGGTATCATAACAACTCATCGGCTGCTGTTATCCGCATACTGATATCCACACATCTTGCAGAATGGGTCAGTGCCCCTGCGGATATGATGTCTGCACCGGTATCTGCCAGGGATTTGAGAACGTTTTTTTTTACATTTCCGGACACTTCCACCACCGCCCTTCCATCAATATGCGCGATGGCGTCTTTGATCTGTTGTACGTTCATGTTGTCGAGCATAATGACATCCGCATGGGCTTCAAGGGCTTCCTCCACCTGCTTCATGCTGGAAACCTCCACCTCGATCTTCGACAGGTGAGACACGTCGGCTCGGATACGATCCACCGCTTTTTTTATGCCGCCACAGGCCACAATGTGATTGTCCTTGATCAAAACGCCGTCGTACAGCCCCATCCGGTGGTTGTGGGCGCCCCCCACTCGGACCGCATATTTTTCCAATACACGCCAGCCGGGGGTGGTCTTGCGGGTATCTACCAGCCGGGATTTTTTCCCTTCAAGTTCAGTGACATGGGCGCGGACAAAGGTGGCCACTCCCGAGAGGCGTTGAAGGAAATTCAAGGCGGTTCGCTCGCCGGATAGGAGGGCACGGAGTTTCCCTTGGACGTCCGCGATGGTGTCACCCGGTTCCACGGCATCTCCATCCGTATATTCAGAGCTTAATAGGACGTCGGGATCGAGATGGCGAAAAACCCGGGCAACGATGTTCAGGCCGGCGACGACCAGGGGTTCTTTGGCCATGAGGATACCCCTGCCCTCGAGATTCGGATCGATAAGATTATCGGTGGTAATGTCCCCCGGGCCGATATCTTCTTTTAGCGCTATTTCGATGAGATGTTGTATGGAGTTCATGATAAAACCATTTCACCTTCAATCATCGAGGGCCTTGATCTTATCCAGATGCATCTGGAGGTTCTGCTGTTTCTGTATAAAAACCTCGTGCTTGTCCTTGACTTTCTCCACCACATGTTCAGGTGCTTTGCCGAGAAAATCCTCATTGTTCAGTTTTTTCGAAATTTTGGTCAATTCAAGGGTCAGTTTGTTGATTTCTTTTTCAAGGCGCTGAATCTCTTTTTTAAAATCGATAATTCCTTCCAATGAAACAAAAATCGTAGCATCTTCCACAACAGACGTTGCTGCTGATTTCGGCCGCTGTCCCGTATTTTCCACAGACATGGATTTTAGTCTGGCAAGGTTGACGATTATGTCCGTGTACTGTTGAATCGTTGCCCTTGTTGCGTCATCCTGTGAATGGACCGAAGCATCCAGGGACAACATGGGAGAAATGTTCATCTCTCCCCGGATATTTCTAATTCCTGTAATTATCCCCGAGATAAGCTCCATTTTCGATTCTGCTTCCGCATCTCTGGCCAGGCCATCGGCAGGGTCGGCATCCAAAGGGAAGACGGCTTTCATGATGGTGCCGTGTGTGCCCGGAAGTTTATGCCAGATTTCCTCTGTAATAAACGGTATAAAAGGATGAAGCAGAATAACGGTATCGTGGAGAACGCGCCACAGCACGTTCAAGGTTGCTTGCCTGCGGTTTTCCCCTTCATTACCGTACAACGCGGGTTTGACGGCTTCGAGGTACCAATCACAGAACTCATGCCACACAAACTGGTAAAGGGCGCCTGCTGCATCATTGAACCTGTAACTGTCCAAGGATTCGGAAACGTTTTCTGTCACACGGGAGAGTCTTGACAAAATCCACCGATCCGCCAGAGACAGGGGTTCATCCGGTATGTTTTTATACGCTTTATCGATGTGCATCAGGGAAAAACGGGTAGCATTCCAGATTTTATTGATAAAATTTCTGTAACCTTCAACGCGCTTTTCCGACATCTTGACGTCTCTGCCCTGTGCGGCAAAAGCGGCCAGGGTAAACCGGAAGGCATCGGTCCCATAGTCGTCGATGACGTCCAAAGGATCGATGACATTTCCCGTGGACTTGCTCATTTTTTTGCCGTCTTCGTCCCGCACCAGGGCGTGCACATAAACATCCTTAAAGGGTACGTCGCCCATGAAATGGATGCCCATCATCATCATCCTGGCGACCCAGAAAAAAAGGATGTCAAAACCGGTCACAAGTACCGATGTGGGATAGAATAATTTTAAGAGCGATGTCTCTTCCGGCCACCCCATGGTTGAAAAAGGCCACAGGGCGGAGCTGAACCAGGTGTCCAGAACATCTGTCTCCCGTACAAGATCTGCGCCGCCGCACCCCGGGCATGTTTTCGGTGTGCCCATGGCGACGATGATTTCCTCACAGGCCCCGCAGGTCCACGCCGGAATCTGATGCCCCCACCATATCTGTCTTGAAATACACCAGTCCTTAACATTGTTCATCCATTCAAAATACGTCTTGGTCCATATTTCAGGAACGATCTTGGTGTCACCGTTCTTGACGGCGTCTATTGCCTTTTCCGCAAGGGGGCCGGTTTTCACGAACCACTGTTTTGACAAATTCGGCTCGATGATGCTGTTGCATCGATAACAGTGACCGATGCTGTGTTTATAGGGTTCTATTTTTTTCAGGAGCCCCGCTTCTTTAAGTGCTTTAACCACGGCATCCCTGCATTTGAACCGGTCCATCCCTTTAAACTTGCCGGCTTCGGCGGTCATGCGGCCGTCATCATCGATGACTTTGATCCGTTCCAGGTCGTGGCGATTTCCGATTTCAAAATCATTGGGATCATGGGCCGGCGTAATCTTCAACGCGCCGGTTCCAAAGGACGTGTCCACATATTTATCTTTGATGATGGGGATCTTTCTCTCCATCAAAGGAAGAATGACCTGATGAGATTCGATGCCGTGATAGCGCTCGTCATCAGGGTTCACGGCTACCGCAGTATCTCCCAGCATGGTTTCAGGCCGGGTGGTTGCGACGACGACGCCACCCTTTCCATCGGGAAAAGGGTATTGGATATGATATAAATACCCGTCATGCACTTCATGTTCGACTTCAAGATCAGCAAGTGCTGTATGGCAGCGGCCGCACCAGTTAATAATGTAATTGCCTCGGTAGATAAGGCCGTCTTGATACAGGGACACGAAAACCTTTCGGACGGCTTTCGAAAGTCCTTCGTCCATGGTAAAACGCTCCCTATCCCAGTCACATGAAGCGCCAAGACGTTTCAGTTGATTGATAATGGCACTGCCATACTCACCGCGCCACTCCCAGACCGCCTCGATGAATTTTTCCCTGCCGACCTGGTGACGATCCAAATCCTCGCTGGCGAGTTTTTTTTCAACTACGTTCTGGGTGGCGATTCCTGCATGGTCGGTTCCGGGCATCCACAAGACATTATCCCCCCGCAATCTTCGGTAGCGGCAGAGGATATCCTGCAATGTATTATTGAGGGCATGCCCCATGTGAAGAACACCGGTGACATTGGGCGGGGGAATGACGATGGAATAGCTTTTCCGGTCGCCGTCGCCGTCGTCAGCTGCAAACAGCCCTTCTTTTTCCCAGAAATCGTACCACCGCCTTTCAACATCATGGGGCTCATAACTTTTGTCTAAAAGATTGGAACTCATACCTTAATACTCCCTATAAATAACTTGTTCCGGACAACACACGGATCCGATACGTCTAAAAAATGGAAAAGGGGATTATGGATAATCCCCGCGTTTTTACCATTTCGTTTTTGACATATCAGGTTCGTCAGGCCGGAGGTCATTGCTGCCCAAAAGAACAATTATTTTTCGCCGCCCGATTCTTCTTTGAGCAGAATATTTTTCAGCCTTTCTATTTCGTTCTTCACTGTTTTTTCAATCACTTCAACAAGGATACCATCGATTTTTTCGTAAAACATCTTTTTTATGACGCGCTCTAACGCCGCCGCTATCTGTTCGTCGGATATCCTGTCACCTTTCAAGGAAACTTCCGGAACATCTTCTCCTGTTTCGAGCTCGATCCCCAATGAATCAGTGAAATCATCTTTCAGGGACGGATCAGGGACCGTTTCCTGGTCCAATTCCCCATCAAAGTCAATGTTTCCTTCAAAAAGTTCGCTTTCCAAGTCAGGGATATCGTGTGATTTCGGTGAAGGAGCCTCGGATTTAACGGAAATCTCTTCGACGGTATCCATCAGGTCGATAATTGCATCATCGCCTTGTGATGGCTCGATGATCTCATCCGTAAGTACTAAAACCTCGTCATCTTCACCGGGTTCTTCTGTTTCAGCAAGGACGATGTCCTTTTGATCTTCTATGGAAAGTTCTTCAACAGCATCTAAAAGGTCGAGTATGTCATCATCGTCTTCCGACCCGCCTTCTATCTCATCCTTGAGTTCGATGATTCCTTCATCTTCCGCCGGTTCTGTCCTTTCGGTGTTTTTGCCGGGCTTACCATTGATTGTCATATCAACCCCCCGTTTTCCATAAAAGGTCATGGATTATTTCGAAATAAATATCCCAAAATCCGAAAAAATTTATCATAGGGACCCTAGTGTGTCAAGATATTTGCTTTTTTACGAACTTGACCTTTGTGAATATTCGTTGAAGGTTATTGAAACCTTTATGAATATTGTTGAGGGATAATTTGTGGGTGCGTATAGGGTGCGTTTGGGTGCAGGTTGTCAAGCTCATCCACTTCCGACTTAAACTGACCAGGAATCCAATGAGCATATACATCGTATGTTATTTTAATGCTGCTGTGGCCTAATTGATAGCTCACATCTCCTATATTATGCCCCTTCATTAATCTAATGGACGCATATGAATGTCTGAGGCTGTGGATTCTTACCCGGCGTAATCCTGCAAGTTTCAAGCAACGCTACAATTAGCAATTAGTCATTTGATATGAGCTAACACTGGACCCGTGGCTTTGCGTCCCCACGATCGCTCGGGGTTTGCCTTTTCGGGAAGGAGTCTCCAATTTGATAATTAAGCAAAAAGCCTTCCAATTAATATGCACCTAAATCATGCGAGCGTCGAGTTTGTCTTGAAATAAAAGGGAGCAAGCACGTCCGCCAAAGTACGGTGGCAGATAGTAATCTTCCGCAAGTGCTTGTTAAAGCATTAGATATGGCAAAATCGGTGCTCGGAGGGGTGCAAATAATGTTGAATATATTTTAAACCATACGGCAGGTAACATATTAATTAAACCCATAAAATAAAATTATTTTGAAGAAGATTTTCAATAACATCCCATAACTTTATGACAAAATTCATCGCATTATCTGACAAAAATGGTCATTTACTTCTTACTTCTCGGGTAATTACATTTTCTGTATATGTTTCTCAAAAGATAGAAGACTAAAACCAAGAACATCAAAATAATAACAAAAATATATTAAAAGATAGGGTCAGAAAAGGTTCTGCCTTTTTTATCATCCACACTTTTTTGCAATGTATCCAACATTTTAACAGTGGGTTCAGAACCTGTGATATCGTTTTACAATAAGGGTGAAGTTCTTTTACGGAATTTGCCCTATTAATTTTTTATGGTATATGTAATTAACGAGGTTCGGATTTCGGTTGTCTTTATGGCAAGAAAACACATCGCGCCAAGTTAAATCCAGATCGTCGGGATTGAACGAAGTTCATGAAATTCGATATTGTTACCCAGTGGGTGCTTCCGATATTGAATTGGAAAAGTCCCACCTGATTAAAGTTTAGCCAACAGGTCAGTAGTGAAATCCGCGGGCAAACCCGGTAACGGGAGTCCGAAGCCGGATGGATCAAGGCTGCAGGCTGTGTATGGAGCCCCGAAATCTTGCTCATTGTGGTCATTGGACACTTTCCGGGAAACCGGGAGTGAAAGCCGACGTTGTTGTGATGACGGAAGGCAGCAGTTCTGGATGCGGTATGGCGAGTAGTCAGGACACCACCGGGGTCTGAGGCCATGGCATGCGGTCATGGGGGCAACCTGGGAACTTGGGAGATCCAAATGTTTCCTTGTGTAAAGTGACGGTAATAGGAAATCCAGCGGTAGCGAAATCCCGGCGTTGATGAGGAGAGTTCCGCCCATCAACGAGTCTGCTCAAGCAGAGACACAAACAATAAAGACGGACGATACAAGGTATCAGGGGAGGATAGTGAAGAACGAACGAACCTGAGATGGACATTTGGAAGTCTTAGTGGATCATAGTACCGATGGTCAGAGATAGAATGGTCTGATCGAGAAGGTGGGGAAGTGAGGTCCAAGTGACCCACTGCAGGGAAGGTGAAGCCGGGCATAACGTTTTGTTGAAGGGAAATATGGGAGATACTTCGAGATCACAAACTGTATCAACGAAACTTCAGCAAATTGCGGAGCAGGCAGTGTCTTATCCAGAAATGGTATTTACCACGTTGGCCCATTTGATTGATGTGGATTTTTTTCGAGAGGCCTTTCGATTAACCCGCAAGGATGCAGCGCCAGGGGTAGACAAGGTGACAGCTAAGGAATATGCTAAGAACCTTGACGAGAACCTCAAGGATCTCCACGAGCGACTGCGAACCGGGGGGTATGTAGCCCCTCCGGTTGAGCGAGTGTGGGTGGAGAAAGATGCAAATAGTGATCGCCCGATAGGCAAACCGACCTTTGGGGACAAAATAGTTCAAAGGGCGGTGGCAATGCTATTGGAAGCTATCTATGAGCAGGATTTCTATGATTTTTCTCATGGATTCCGCAAAGGTCACAGTCAGCATCAGGCGCTGCACGAGCTGTGGGAACTGTTGATGAAGATGAATATCAACTGGATATTAGATGCGGATGTGAGTGGATTCTTCGACAATTTGGAGCATTATTGGCTGCGCAAGATTATAAAGCAGCGAGTCAATGATGGAGGGATACTGAGGCTTATTGGGAAATGGTTAAACGCCGGGGTGGTGGAAGGAGGAGTTCTTACATATCCTGAGAAGGGAACTCCCCAGGGCGGTGTAATGACTCCCCGAACGCAAAAGATAACCTGGCAATTTGCGACCTACTTTTGATTCTCCTGAGGTACTGGATCTTGTGAAAGGAATTGAATGTTTGATCTTGATTGTATCTTCATCAACAAGAATTTCTTTCACAACCAGGCGAAGTGCTTTTTGACGTTCAGTTACACTCATTGTATCCGCTGTTTTGCTCAGCTGCAATAAAAAATTCTCAACATTATCCGCAACGCGAAGGAAAGCATTATAAGCCGTAGACGCATCTTCGAGGCTGTGGAGTTCTGATTTCAAAGCCTCTTCTCTTTTTCTCAATTCCGGCATTCGGTTGCGCAATTCATCAAGTTGCAAAAGGTCTTCCTGATAAGCGTCTAATAGCTTTTGAATGCTTTTCCTCACTCTGATTATCTCTTTGTCTAATGTTTCCTTTCTTCGTTTTGTCGGGCTGGAATCTTGAATTTCTTTAATCCTGCGATAAACCTCTGATCGGACCAGTTCAGGGTTTCCAAGCAATTGAATCACTTGTTCCCAAACAATTCCATCCAGATAGTCTTGGCGTACAGGCCGGTTATGACACACGCGGCCATGGGAGAAACGATAATTATCAGAGCCTAAACAACGGTAGTAATATATCTTTCGCTTGGATGTTCGCGTCGAAGTCCTGTAATATGCATATCCACATTTACTGCAAACCAACATGCCCTGCAGTAAAGTTGGCTCTATGGTACGCCGCGGGGAATGGCGTTTATTTTGTTCCAGCCGTTCTTGTGCAAGCAAAAAAGTATCTTCGTCAATAATTGCGGGAACTGGAATCTCAATCCATTCTGTTCTAGGACGTTCACGATTGCTGCTGCAACGCGGAGAAAAACCACCGCGTTGTCGAAGTGGGCGTGTGATCTTTTGCCTTTCAGCCACCATCGTTTTTCCAAAACAGGCTGTACCCTTATAGGCAGGATTGCGCAACATGCCCCATATAGTTGATCTTTCCCAAAGGGAGATCCCCTTTCGAGTGGGAATTTGGTGATCATTGAGCCAGCGGGCTATCGCATTGATACTGAGACCATCTTTGGTATAAAGATTGAAAACAGTTCTAACAACTTCAGCTTCCCTTTCAATGACTGTGTAGTAGGCCAAGGAAACTTGTGTTTTTTTGATATAGCGGTAACCGTAAGGCGCGCCTGAAAGCACATTGACTAAACCAGACCTAGCTCGGTATCTTTTCCCACGCCGCGACCGTTCTGCAATTTGTGCTCTCTCATACTCAGCAATCATACCTTGAAATTGCAACAATAGCTCTTCTTCAGGAGTCGTTGCATTTGGTGATTTTATGAATATAACATGGACACCATGCCGGGCAAATTCCTCTGTCAAAAGCACCTGGTAAGCATATTTACGACTCAGCCGGTCCGGCGAATATATCAACAGCGTTTCTATTTGTCCTTCAGCAGCCAGGTCTCTAAGACGCTCCAAGCCAGGACGAACTAAGGTGGCACCGCTATAACCTTCATCCTGAAAAGTCCATTCATCTGGAACTGTAAACCCTTCATGCTGGGCATACTTCATCAACTCAAGAAGTTGGCTACCAATGGTATGATCTTCTTTTTGACGATCCGACGACACTCTCGCATAAATTGCTGCCAGCATCATATCTCCTGCCACTGCCTTGTTTATTTAAGCTGCAGCTTTCAACACCTGTTTCCCAATTTTTATCCGGAACCAAAAGCTGATAAACCTGAACGATTTTTTTAGCGGACAATCGGTCAAAACAATATTCAAGCTGGATTTGTTTTGAAATTTTGCTTCTCTTAACCACGCCTCTCGCCACTTTGGAAAAAAGTTTCCAGAGCCTGAGTGACAATCTCGCTTAATGTCTTCCCGGTTTTCTTTGCATGGCGCCGAAGCGCCTGAATTAGATTCCGGGATAGCTTGACCGTAAAGGCTATCTTTTGGTCTGGAATTGGAACACGTTTCCCAATTATCTTTGCTTCTTGAACATACCGATAAGCTTGTCGTTTGGAGATGCCATATTGGTTTGCCATTGCCGCAACTGCCTGTGCAACGGTGGAGTGGTGCTTGATGTGTGAATGTGCGGAATTGATGCGCTGTGCACGTTCTATGTTGGAAGATTTGGCCATGTGTCATATATATAAAACTATATATGGCATTTGTCAACATTTTTTATGCCCCCGCTTATAGTTAATTTCACGGATAAATTCAAAGTTATCTTTTGCGTTCGGGGAGTCATTACACCGCCCTGGGGAGTTCCCTTCTCAGGATATGTAAGAACTCCTCCTTCCACCACCCCGGCGTTTAACCATTTCCCAATAAGCCTCAGTATCCCTCCATCATTGACTCGCTGCTTTATAATCTTGCGCAGCCAATAATGCTCCAAATTGTCGAAGAATCCACTCACATCCGCATCTAATATCCAGTTGATATTCATCTTCATCAACAGTTCCCACAGCTCGTGCAGCGCCTGATGCTGACTGTGACCTTTGCGGAATCCATGAGAAAAATCATAGAAATCCTGCTCATAGATAGCTTTCAATATCGGAAGCACCCACTGGGTAACAATATCGAATTTCATGAACTTCGTTCAATCCCGACGATCTGGATTTAACTTGGCGCGATGTGTTTTCTTGCCATAAAGACAACCGAAATCCGAACCTCGTTAATTACATATACCATAAAAAATTAATAGGGCAAATTCCGTAAAAGAACTTCACCCTTATTGAAAAACGATATCCCAAATATTTTAGGTCCTTAATACTTATTGAATCATAATTTATACCCCCAGCACCTCAGTAAAACCATTGTTTCATTGCACTTTTATATATCAACCCTTACTTTAATAAACGGCCACAAAATACTAAAAACAACGATATAAAGCCAAACTTACAGATATCATCAGTTCCATAATTCCATGATCAGATGTAAAGGGTTCAGTTCATTGGGGTAACCTTAGAAATCTGAAAATGCATATATGATTCTAATGAGGAATTATGAGAGATTTAGGTTTGTGTGTGTGTAGTTTTGAATTATTCTAAAGGTTTTTTGAAAGGTCGTAAAGAAAAAGGATAACACATTTCGTGTTACCCTTAATTCTTTTAATGTTCAGGATTCTTATCCACAGGCACTTGATGCTGCACAGCCTGTACATCCTTCTTCAAACTCTAATGAGCAATCAAATTGAAATCCAAACTCAGAAAAATCAACTTTGATCGGTTCTGCTTCTTGCAATAAATCTTTGTCAATAATGTATTTAAAACCGTCAATGTCAAAGACATCGTCCGTTTCTTTTGGCCCATCGAGAGCCATTGTAAGGGACGGGCCACCACATCCTTCTGTAAATAAAAAAATACGGATTGGTACAATCTCTCTATCTTTAAAATATTCAGCAATCTTATCTTTAGCTGATTTTGTAATTTCAAGCATAATATTCTCCTTTTATTAGAAATATCTGTATGGCCGAATTGTTTTGAAACCTACAGAAAGGTAGTTACGGATATTTGATCTGTCAATGTAGGTGATCTTGATGTGATTACTTTAATAGATTTGTGGTTAATGATAATTTTTTAGAAAATTTGTAATTTATTGTAAAATTTTTCTACGGACTACCGGATTTTTCCCTTTCATTTTTATCAAGGCTATGCAATAGTATATGCTGTAATTATTATGAAAAAGAGAAAGTGGATACTTTAACCTATATAGCACATTTCATGCCAGAATGAGTGGCGGCTTCGCACATCTTTGTTTTATCAATAATCCCGCTGACGATTACCTCAACTAATAATTTTTTATTTGGCCAAAGACTTGATCAAAGCTTTGGCCTTTTTTAACGGGACTATCGATAAAACACTTATTAGAACTCAAAAGGTTAGCTCCGGTTGTGATATCGTATTATGGTATCACAGAAATTTCAGGTGCTTGATATTAGGACGAAATTGCAGGTATCTGCAACCTGAAGGCCATAAGCAAAACAAACTTTTTATACTATATACACACAAATTTTTTAATCAATCAGTCTTCATAAGGTTTTAGCCTCAGTGCAAGCCCTTCAACATCCTGGATTATCGCTTTACCACCAACTGGTAATGGAACCTCGCAAACAGCCTTCCATCGCTCGCTGTTAATCAAAACTTGGCCTTCAGTTTTATCCCATTGTTTGATTTCAACAACTTTTCCAATCATACCTGTCACGCCGTAATTAGATTTTTTTCTTCCTTTTAAAATAAACCAGAATAAGGGGATAAATACATGTTCAATCAGCTCAAAGACAATAAAACATATTATTATTGTGATTATTATGGTTTCCAGCATGAGTCACCGGCCAAACATTCTCATTTCTTTAACAGAGCATTTCACTTCATGATACTGTATTTCTTCAAATTGGATCTTATGTATTTCCAATGCAAAATTATATGTATCGTAATCGTGATTATAAATATCAATGCAGTCCATTCATGGATTGTAGTAAGAAAATGTCTGACGGAAACTAATACACTTCCTCTTGCTTCATATCCTCTGGGTAAAACAAACCAGTTTAATAGACCGGTGACGCTTAACAAAATAAAAAGAATAAAAGACAAAACATTGACTGCCCAAAGCTTAAAGGTTTTCTTACTATTCATAATTTTCACCTGGGAATAAAGAAAAGGGTCTTAATAGATTAGCTGATTATTTTCACACTGCATCGATCTCAATGGAAGAAATCGGTTAATTCTCCATGTGTCATTGCTTACACATCTTCCACTTTAAACCAGTGGGGGGTTTTCAAACAGATTTTCACCAGCATGAGCATCACCGGGACTTCAATCAGCACACCCACAACCGTGGCAAGGGCAGCGCCGGACGACAGGCCAAAGAGCATGGTTGAGGTGGCAATGGCCACTTCAAAATGATTGGAAGCGCCGATCATGGCCGCCGGAGCCGCGTCCACGTAGCGGAGTTTCAGCAGGCGTGCCAGACCATAGCCTA
>CAWBNO010000002.1:0-69869 GCA_963790095.1 uncultured delta proteobacterium
TTGCTTTTAATCGGCAATTCCAAAAATTTGGGGAGAAGTGCTACCGGCATGTTGTCGACACAATAGTAGCCCGCATCTTCGAACGCTGCAATTGCAGTACTCTTCCCAGAGCCAGAACGCCCTGTAATAATAATAATTTTCAACTTTTTCACTGTTAATCAATGTTCGGTTCTAAACGCTTCTTCCTCCTCTTCTTTGATGATGGAATAGATTTCATCTTGGTTTGTGGCACCCAACAACTTTTGTTTGAATAGGTCACTTTTCAAAATTCTGGAAATTCGAGCGAGAAGCTTCAAATGAAGTCCTGTGGAATTTTCCGGCGTTAATAACAGGAAAAAGATATAGGCGGGCTTTCCGTCCATGGAATCGAAGTCGACGCCTTTTTTGCTCAGGCCGAAACCGAGAACCAGGGATTCTAGATCCTTGACTTTTCCATGGGGGATACCGATTCCTTCACCAATTCCGGTACTTCCGAGCCGCTCCCGTTCCATGAGTACTTTAACGAGATAATCATGGTTGATATCGGCAATACGGGCCACAGGTGCTACAAGTTCTTCGAGAACCCCTTTTTTATCATCGGCTTTCAAATCTGAAAGAATGGCTTCTTTCAGTAAAACATCGAGAATTTTCATTATGAGGAATCCTGGGTCAGTTGCTGGGTTGAATCAGGCCGTAATCGTCATCTTTTCGCCGATAAAGGACGTTGACCTGATCGGTTCTGGCATTGGTGAAAACCAGAAAATTGTCGTTTACAAGATCCATCTGCATAACCGCTTCTTCAACATCCATGGGTTTATAGTCGATATTTCTGACAATAATGTTTCTTGTGGCCTCGTCTTCCAGATGAAGCGTATCTTCTGTAAGCATATCTTTTGTTCTGGATTTCGAGCCACTCCGATGTTTCCGATTTTTTTGTTTGTTTTTCTTGATCTGTTTTTCCAGTTTGTCCAGAACCATATCGATGGCGGAATACATATCGTCCGTGCTTTCTTTGCCGTAAATGTTGAGCCTGTCACCGATGATACTGATTTCCGCCATGTGGCGGAACTTTTCAATCGAAAGCACGACATTCGCTTCGGCAGGATTGTAAAGATATTTATCAAAACGGTCGAGTTTGTCTCCAACATATGATTTTAAAGTTTCAGAGGAATCAAGATTTTTAAATGTAACCGATGTCTGCATAACTAAAATCTCCCTAAAATTGTTTGCGTTTGTTCGATGGTAATACTCTCATCATTTCACGGTATTTGGCTACGGTTCTCCGAGCGATATTAATATTTGCCTCTTTCAAAAGTTTCGAGATTTTGTCATCGCTGTAAGGTTTTTTGGGATCTTCATTTTCGATGAGCAGTCTTATCTTTTCTTGTACACTGGCAGAGGCGATGGCTTCGCCATGGACCCGCTGAATAGAACTGTTAAAAAAATATTTCAATTCAAAAATACCCCGGGGGGTATGAACATACTTGTTGGTGGTCACTCTGCTGATGGTTGATTCATGCATGCCGATATCTTCCGCGACATCTCTCAATACCATGGGTTTCAAGTGTGCAATGCCCTTAAGAAAAAAATCCCGCTGGAATTTCAGTATGCTTTCCATCACTTTATAGATGGTTTTTTGGCGTTGGTGAATGCTCCGGATCAACCAAGTTGCGGACCGCATCTTTTCCTGTATATAGTCCTTTGCATCTTCGGAAAAGTTTCCGTCATTCTTAATGGCACTTTTATAAAAATTGTTGACCCGCAGTCTCGGCATTCCGTCATCGTTGACCAGGATGATAAATTCATCCTCTATTTTATATACGAAAACATCGGGGTTGATGTATTGGGCTTCTTCATCGGTGAACTGCCTGCCGGGTCTTGGCTCTAAACTTTGGATAACTTTAACGGCGGCAACAACATCTTCGATGGATATTTTTAAAGTTTTGGCGATGGCCTTGTAATTCTTATTTTCAAGATGATTGAGATGGTTTCCGATGATCTCGATGACGATGGTGTGGTCCAGACCAAAATGCCTTGCCTGTATAAGGAGGCATTCCCCGAGATCTCTTGCGCACACACCGATGGGATCAAATGTTTGAAATAAGGTTAGAACTTGTTCGACCTTTTCCGGGTCGGTGCCGCTCATCACGGCGAGGTCTTCCACCGTAGCATCCAGATAGCCGTCTTTATTCAGGCTGCAGACGATACAATTTCCGATCTTTTTATCCGCTTCTTCGGGAGACGTCATCAGGAGCTGCCAGAGGAGATGGTCACGCAGGGATTCTTTGCGGGCCACAAAAGATTCGAAATTCGGCGAATCTCTTCTTTCAGCTTCGAAATGGGTTCTTCCCGAGGAATTGTATTCATCGATATAATTGTTCCAGTCGATGTCATCTCTGATTTTTTCTTCCACCGTCATCTCTTTGGTTTCGGACGACTCGGCGGATGCTTTCTCAGAGCGTTCGACAAGCTGTTCCTCGACATCAGAGTCCTGAACTTCCTCTTCCAACGTGGGATTCTCCTCGAGCTCCTGCCGGATGGTATTCAGAAGTTCAAGTCGCGACAGCTGCAGAAGCTTGATCGCCATCTGAAGCTGCGGGGTCATGATGAGTTGCTGTGTTAATTTCAGCTGTTGTCTTAGTTCAAGGGCCATTTTATAATTTAAATTCGTCTCCTAAATATATCCGTCGAGCGGTTTCGCTCGAGGCTATTCTTTCAGGGGGGCCGGATTCAATGATCCTGCCGTCGTTTAATATATATGCTTCGTCACAAACTTCAAGAGTTTCTCTTACATTGTGATCGGAAATAAGGATGCCGATGCCTCTACCTTTTAAATGTCGAATAATTTTTTTTATGTCGATGACCGCCAGCGGGTCAATGCCGGCAAAAGGTTCATCCAGAAGAATAAACGCGGGATTCGTCGCTAGCGCGCGTGTTATTTCCAGGCGCCGCCGTTCCCCGCCGGAAAGCAAGTTCCCCTTTTGGTTTTTCAGATGCTTGATTCCGAGTTCGTCAAGGAGCAAATTTGCCCGTTCTTCTTGATCCGCTTTGGAGATGGATAGTGTTTCAAGAATTGCCATTATATTTTGTTTAACGGTCAGTTTTCTAAATATGGACGTTTCCTGGGGGAGATAGCCGACGCCTTTCCGCGCCCTCAGATACATGGGGAAACTCGTGATATCTTCATCATCGAAAAAAACCTGTCCACTATCCGGTTTTATCATACCGACGGCCATATAAAAGGTGGTGGTTTTGCCTGCGCCGTTGGGGCCGAGGAGTCCCACGACACTGCTGCTTTTTATGTTCATGCTGACGGAATTCACAACCTGTCTTCCATTATACACCTTAACCAAATCTTTAAGAGACAACGTCGTCAATTATTTCAAGCCCTTTTCTCCGCCAAAAAACACGGCTTCCACACGCTCTTTGTGTCCACCTTCAACGGCAATGCGTCCATCTGTTCTGTAAAATGTGATTTTTTCACCGGAAATGGTGTCATTTCCGCTGATAATTTTTGAGTCGGCGCCTGACAGGACCAGCACGCTTGTCTCTGTATTGTATACGGCCTGCCGGCTTTCTGCAACCCTGTTGTCAAATTTTATCTTGACGTTGCCGGTGGCAACGATTTGGTGAATCGATTCTTGGTCGATAACCGGTTTACTTTTGTCGGGTAAATGTTTTTTATAAAAAATTTTGAGTCTGTCAGCCGTGATCACGTTCTCACCCTGGTTTGCCCGAACATCTCCGATAAATTCAGCATAGCCGGCCGTGTTGTCAGAGATCAGTTTATCTGCTGTAATATGAATCTTTTCATTGTTTTTACGGCCGGTTTTGTCTGGATCGCCCGATATGTCCTCGGCAAGTGCCGGCGAAATGACCAGCCTGGCAGCCAGGAGAAAAATTACGGTCCAAAAGCCAAAAGTCCGGCGATAATTATGCTTAAAGGGTGATTCTTTCACGTAAAGTTCCTGCCACCTTTCCTTCAAAAATCGATCTATTGGTATTTAAATCCAATGACATGGAGTCGGCAATTAGATTAAACATATCTCCGGTAATGTTCACCGAGGTGTCTGAATAGATTATCCGTCCAATGTGTTTGTAATAGAGATTGTCGCATGTTAGCCGGTAGGTTCCATTTTCCACCACAACATTGCCGAATATTTTCATGTTGTTTGAATCTGTATTTAAAATCCCTCGATCTGCTTTTAAATATACGGTGGTGTTGTCTTTAAGAAAAAAATTTACAGACAGATCATGGAAAACCGCCTGATTTTTGTCGCTGATATAATCCACCGAAGCGGCGTCCAGACTCCACTCTGTTATCCCGTTTCGGGTGGCTGTTTGATGCGCCTTTCCGATGGAGATGTTGGCTTTACTCCGGATGTTGGAAAGAAGGTTGTCTTCTTTGTCTGAAATGTGGCGATATCCCACAAAAATCGTCGATACGATCCCAAATGTAATAAAAATGATCGAGATCAGAAAGAATTTTAACTTTTTCTGGTTGTTCATGGTTTTCATGGTCATTGAACTGCACATTTCCTGGAAGTTCGCTGAAAATCCCGCCTTGGGAGACAGCAGGGGCCTTCAATATTTATTGTCAGGTCACATAGCGTTCCAGGATGTTTTCCCAGAGTCCCTGGGCCTTTAATATGGTTTCACACGCCTCTCTGACCGCCCCTTTCCCCCCGTTTGCCGATGTCACCATATCCGCGTTTTCCAAAACGATCGGGTGAGCATCTGCAACGGCAATGGCCAGGCCGACCCTTTTCATCAAGGCGATATCCGGCAAGTCATCACCGATAAATGCCGTTTCTTCGGCAGTGGCACCGGTGCGATCCAAAACAAGATCGAAAACGGCGGCTTTATTGTCGATACCGTCAAAGATAAGGTCGATACCCAGATTTTTACAGCGGTGGTGCAGGGCGCCGGAACGTCTGCCGGTGATGATGCACAGGTCGATTCCGGCCTCCATGAGGAGTCTTATCCCCAGTCCGTCCTTTACATTAAACACCTTGGTTTCAACACCGTTATCGTTGTAGACAATACCCCCGTCGGTGAGTACGCCGTCAATATCAAGAATCAGGAGTTTTATGCGTTCTATCACCATTGACTCAAAAAACCATGGCCTTCCGGATGGCCATAAGCTGGGAAAGCAGCCCCTCCAACGTATCGAGTTTTAATGAATTGGGTCCGTCACAAAGCGCTCTGTCAGGTTCCGGATGAACTTCCATAAATAAGCCGTCTACTCCGGCGGCCACTGCCGCACGGGCTAGGGTGGGTGCAAATTCCCGCTGTCCTCCGGAACTTGAACCTGCCCCGCCAGGGAGCTGGATACTGTGGGTTGCGTCGAATATTACCGGACACCCCATATCCTGCATGATCTTGATGCCACGGAAGTCCACCACCAGATTGTTGTATCCGAACATGGTTCCCCTCTCGGTGAGGAGCACCTGGCGGTTTCCTGTGGACGTCACTTTGTCCACGATGTTCTTTACGTCCCACGGGGATAGAAACTGTCCTTTTTTAACATTGATTGGTTTTCCAGTTTCGGAAACTTTTAAAATAAAATCGGTTTGCCGACATAAAAAAGCAGGGATTTGAATGATGTCCAAAACCCGTGCCGCATCTTCGATTTCGTTGATGGTGTGAACATCCGAAATAATCGCAATGTCAAGTTCCGTCTTGATACGTTTCAGGATGTCGAGCCCATCCGCCAACCCGGGCCCCCTGTAGGAATTTATGGACGTTCGGTTGGCTTTGTCATAAGACGCCTTAAAAATAAAGGGAATATCCAAACGATCGGTCAATTCCTTTAAAAATGACGCGATGTTATACGTCATCTCATAATTCTCGATCACACACGGACCCGAGATCAAAACCATCTGAGATCCCTGACCGATTGAGATGTTGTCTGTTTTAACGATATTGCCCATGGTTTTTATAACGCTGTAATTTTCTTAAATTTTGGAAACCGCCAGTAGATATTTATCGCGCATGGGGGTAAAAGTCAAGAAACGAAAAAAGGAAAAACAGCCCTTGATTACTCTCTTTTTTACTGTTAATATCATTTTTTTAAAAAAGAAGAAAGAGAGGTTGCAACGTATTGAAAACGAATAAAAAAAACCTAAAAACCAAAATGATCGTGCTGATCTGTCTCATTGTTATTCTGCCGGTTGTTTGGATATTGATACAAAGACTCGAAGGTGAAAAACCTTCCATTGTTCTGGATCCTCCTTCTCCGTTCATCGGAAAGACACACACCCTTTCCGTTAAGGTGTCCGATGTCAAGAGTGGTGTACGGGAGATTTGGGTCGGACTTATCAAAGACGGTAAGGAAGTTTTACTGTTTGAAAAAGACCTGTCTTCCGAAGGTGTTATTGGCGGTGGAAAGACCCGCGAGGCGTCTTTCGAGATCAAAATTGAGCCCAAAAAAATGGGTATAACCGACGGCAAGGCGATCTTGCGAATGGTTGCCAGGGATTATTCCTGGCGGAAATGGTTGCACGGAAACAGGGCCTATTTAGAAAAAGACGTCATGATTGATACCAAACCTCCCGAGGTTGATGTTCTCAGCAGGATACACAATGTGAGTCAGGGGGGTACAGGGCTCATGATCTACAAGCTGTCGGAACCGTGCCTTGAAAGTGGCGTTTCTGTGGGTGAAAATTTTTTCCCTGGATATTCAGGATATTATAAGGATAAAAATTTTTTTGTGGCCTTTTTTGCCCTGGATTATACCCAAGGGGCAGGAACCGAACTCCTTGTAAAGGCAACGGATTTATCCGGTAACAGCTCCAGGGCCGGGTTCCCATTCTATATTCGAAAAAAAACTTTTAAAAAGGTTTCTTTAGAAATTTCCGACCGATTTCTGAATTGGAAGATGCCGGAATTTGATGTGGATGTCCCGGCGGATTCCGAAAATGCCCTGGTGGACAAGTTTCTTAAGGTTAACCGAGAATTTCGAAACCGTGACAACCTAAAATTAAAAGATATCGGAAGAAAAACCGACAGCAAATTATATTGGAACGGTGCATTTTTGAGGCTGCCCAATTCAGCCAGAAAGGCCAATTTCGCCGATCATCGCGGATATAAATACAAAGGGCATGTCATCGATGATCAGGTCCATCTGGGCGTGGATCTGGCGTCCATTGCCCATTCACCGGTACCGGCATCGAACCGTGGAAAGGTTGTCTTTGTTGGATACTTGGGAATCTACGGGAAAACCGTAATGATCGACCACGGGTTTGGATTGTTCAGTACTTATTCTCATTTAAGCGCTTTTGACGTCAAACAGGGACAGATGTTATCTAAAGGTGAGATTATCGGGCGAACAGGAAGTTCGGGGATGGCCGGTGGGGATCATCTCCATTTTGGAATACTGGTTCACAATACATTTGTGAATCCTGTGGAATGGTGGGATTCGGCCTGGATAAAAAATAATATCTCAAACAAATTGGAAACGGTAGCGTCTTTATACTAAATTGTTTCCATCTACAAATGGCCCTTTTTGTCCGGATCTGCGTTCTCTGCGGGTTTCCGGTTGCGGCATACAGGAAGGTTGCTTTCCTGTCCCGCTTTGCGGGAACCAAAAACCCTTGTGCCTGCCCCGTTAAATGCTTGCCCAAGAAATGCAGTGCCTATTTCAAAGGGGCGAAGCATATTTAACTGGGGCGGCCTTGATCCGAACAAAAATTGCTCATTTATGAATTGGAAAGGCATTGTGTCCATTTTACAATTGTGGATGAACACCCTATAAAATTCTAACATGGAAAGTGAATCAGAGAGTGCTTGGCAATGAAAGAACATAAAATTAACAAGTCATATGAAGATATCAATAAAAAGATTAAGACCGGAGAAGTGGTTGTGGTTACTGCCGAGGAGATCATCGACATCGTCCGGGAAGAAGGGCCGGTTGAAGCGGCACGGCGGGTCGACGTTGTAACCACGGGAACCTTTGCCCCAATGTGTTCATCCGGCGCATTTATAAACTTCGGACATGTTGTTCCGAGGTTAAAAGCATCCAAGGTCTGGTTGAATAATGTACCCGCATATGCCGGCATTGCAGCGGTGGACTGCTATCTCGGGGTTACGGAGCCGTGTGAGGATGATCCGTTGAACAAGGTTTATCCCGGGGAATTTAATTATGGCGGTGGCCATGTGATTCAGGACCTGGTTGCCGGAAAGTCCGTCTATTTAAAAGCCACCGCTTACGGAACAGACTGTTATCCGAATCGCATGGTGGAAAAAGATGTTTCATTGGCAACACTTCCCAGCGCCACCCTCTGCAACCCCAGAAACGGGTATCAAAATTACAACTGTGCCGTGAATTTAACCAATAAAACCGTCTATACCTACATGGGCACACTGAAACCCAGAGCCGCCAATGCAAATTTCTGTTCGGCCGGTCAACTCAGCCCGCTTTTTAATGATCCTTATTATAAAACCATCGGCTTGGGGACCCGAATTTTCCTCGGCGGAGGAACGGGGTATGTGACCTGGTACGGCACACAGCACAATCCGTCGGTGGAAAGGACAAACAAAAGTGTTCCCAAAACACCTGCCGGTACCCTATGGGTTATGGGAGATCTCAAAAAAATGAGTCCCAAATGGCTCATGGGCGTCAGCATGCAGGGATACGGGTGTTCCCTTGCCGTGGGGCTGGGCATTCCCATTCCCATCCTCAATGAGGAGATCGTTCAATACACTGCAATTTCGGATGAAGATTTGTTTACCCAGATCGTGGATTACGGCCATGATTATGCCCATGGTATATCAAAAAGCTACGGCCAGGTCAGCTACGCAGAGTTGAAAAGCGGTTCTATTAAATTCAGGGGTGAGGAAATACCCACCGTACCGATGTCCAGCATGGTGAGGGCACGTGAAATTGCTGAAATGCTGAAAAGATGGATTTCCAAAGGCAAATTCGTGATCGGTGAGCCCCAGTTTACATTGCCGATGAAGTAATGCCCCAACGCTGCATCAACATCCGGCAGGGAAATTAAAACCGACAAGATTATGGATTGAAGATCTAAATATTTCATAGGCTCAAAAAAATAACGGCAAAACCGGTAGGAGATCCATTCTTCAACCGACAATTGCAATCTGTCAATTCCCAATGTCGAATATCATACGGACTTTCATCGCTGTCGAGATTCCTGAAAAAATAATTTCATCGATGGGCAAGGTTCAAGAAGACATAAAAACCTACGGATTTAAAATCAGATGGGTTCGACCGGAGAGTATTCATCTCACCCTGAAATTTTTAGGAAATATCGAGGCGGCGGATACAGAAAACGTCGGCAGGGCCGTTTGCGAGGCAGCCGGGACGGTTCCCCCCATGTCTCTACAGGCGAAAGGAATCGGCGTTTTCCCGGGCATAAGACGTCCTCGTGTGGTATGGGTGGGCATTACAGGCCAGCTCGAAACCCTTGGGCGGCTGCAGAAAAAACTCGATGAAAATTTAGCGGGCATCGGAATTCCCAAGGAGAAGAGGCCCTTTAAAGGACATCTGACCATAGGGCGGATCCAGAAAAAAATCGACCCCAAGGCGTTCATTGAAGCACTCGATAGACTGGGAAACTTTGAGACGGAAACGTTCACTGCCGACAGAGTGGTTCTGTACAAAAGCGAACTGAAAGCATCCGGAGCTGTCTACACGGAACTGGTGAGCGCTCGGTTGTCTTGACACGTCTACTTCATTCACTTCTTAGTAAAGAATCCGGGTACATAGGACCCGGCTTTGATACCACCCCAGAGGGGTGAAATTTACCGTATATGCCATCCGGAATGCTGGAGTAGTGGGGAAAAGCATGGCGTGATGGAAGATTGGAGAATTGGGCTGAAAAATTTGTTTTCCCATTGCACAACACGCCAATATTCCAATATTCCAGTTTGACCGGTTAAGATGGCATCGCCGTTGTTTTCATCGACTTAATACAACCACGTTAGGGTGATCAACCAGGAGGAGATAATGAGCATTTCACCGGACAAGGAGAAGGCGGTTGAGACCGCCATGGTTCAGATAGAACGACAGTTCGGCAAGGGGTCGATCATGAAGCTGGGGGGCAGCCCTATTCTCGATGTGCCTGTCATTTCCACCGGTTCCCTTGCCCTGGATAAAGCACTCGGTATCGGCGGGCTCCCCAGGGGCAGAGTGGTGGAAATTTTTGGTCCGGAATCTTCCGGCAAAACGACACTTGCGCTTCATGCGGTTGCCGAGGCCCAAAAACAGGGCGGCATTGTCGCCTTTATTGACGCCGAGCATGCTTTGGATATCTCCTATGCCCGAAAACTCGGTGTCAATTGTGACGAACTCTTGGTCGCCCAGCCGGACACGGGAGAGCAGGCCCTCGAAATTGCGGATATGCTGGTCAGAAGCGGTGCACTGGATATCGTGGTGATCGATTCTGTGGCCGCACTGGTCCCAAGGGCGGAGATAGAAGGTGAAATGGGGGATTCCCACATGGGGCTTCAGGCCAGACTCATGTCACAGGCCATGCGAAAATTGACCGGCACCATCAACAAGACCATGACAGCCCTCATTTTCATCAACCAGATCCGAATGAAAATCGGGGTTGTATTCGGCAATCCCGAGACCACCACCGGCGGAAATGCGCTGAAGTTCTATTCTTCTGTGAGGCTCGATATCCGGCGTATCGGCGCAATCAAGGACGGGCAGGATATTGTGGGAAACCGAACCCGGGTGCGGGTTGTCAAAAACAAAATGGCACCTCCGTTTACGGAAGCGGAATTCGACATCCTCTATGGTGAGGGGATCTCACAGGCCGGAGATGTTCTCGACGCCGGTGTTATGGCCGGTGTCATCGAAAAAAGCGGATCATGGTATTCGTTTGATGGGGAACGGATCGGACAGGGGCGTCAAAATGCAAAGAAGTTCTTCAAAGACAATCCGGATTTTTTCGATTCAGCATTGGCCAAAGTCAAAGAAGCGTTGGGCCTTTCTAAAAAGAAACCGGAAGCCACCCAGGATGATTCATAAATTTATTTTCAAATGGAGCGAGTTATGACAGGCAACGAAGTCCGCAGGAAGTTTCTTGACTATTTTGAAAAACACAGCCACCAGATCGTAAGGAGTTCATCCCTTGTTCCTTCGGATGATCCTACGCTTTTATTCGTCAATGCAGGCATGGTGCAGTTTAAGCGTACCTTTCTCGGGGAAGAAAAGCGGAACTATGTCAGAGCCGTAACCTCCCAGAAATGCGTGCGGGCAGGGGGCAAGCACAACGATCTGGAGAATGTCGGGTACACGGCGAGGCACCATACATTTTTCGAGATGCTGGGCAACTTTTCCTTTGGAGATTATTTCAAGGAAAAGGCCATAGATTTTGGGTGGGATCTTTTGACCAACGGATATGGACTGCCCGAAGATAAACTGTGGGTTTCCATTTATCTCGACGACGATGAGGCCCATGAACTCTGGCATAAAAACATCGGGGTTCCTGAAGACCGAATTCTACGTTTCGGTGAAGCGGACAACTTCTGGGCCATGGGAGACACCGGTCCGTGCGGTCCCTGCAGCGAACTGCACATTGATCGCGGTGAAGCGTTCGGCTGTGGAAAACCGGATTGCGCGCTGGGATGTGATTGTGACCGATTTCTGGAGATATGGAATCTGGTTTTTATGCAGTTTAACCGCGATGCTTCCGGAAAGTTGACGCCGCTCCCAAAACCGAGCATCGACACCGGGCTGGGTCTCGAGCGGATGGTCGCCATCGTTCAGAACGTTCCCACAAACTACGATATCGATCTGATTCGGCCCATTATGAATAAAGTCGAGGTGCTTTCGGAAAAGCGGATCGGAGAATCCCGGGAGTCGGATGTGGCCATGAAAGTGATTGCCGATCACAGCAGGGCCGCAGCCTTTTTGATCGGAGACGGCGTTCTGCCCGCCAATGAAGGCCGGGGATATGTCCTGCGTCGAATTATGCGCAGAGCCATCCGATACGGACGCAATATCGGTCTTGTCCGGCCATTTTTACATAAAACCGCGGCCAAGGTGTTCGAAATCATGAAGCCGGCCTATCCCGAGCTTTCGGATGCGGCATCGTTTATCACCAATGTTATTGAAAACGAGGAGGTCCGGTTTTCAGAAACTCTCGACAACGGCCTGAAGCTTCTCAACAACAGCCTTTCGGAATTAAAGGCCAAAGGTCTGAACCAGGTGCCGGGCCAATTAATTTTCAAGCTTTACGATACGTATGGATTTCCGGTGGACATTGTCAGGGATGTCATCCGGGAGGAAGCCATGGAACTCGACCTGGAGGGTTTTGACCGGGCCATGGAAGCCCAGCGTGAACGATCCAAATCCATTGCAACTTTTGCCACCATCGGCGATGCGTATAAAAACCTTTCAGCCCATGGAATCATGCCCGAATTTGTGGGATATGACAAAATTTCGTGCGATTCAAAGGTTCTCGTTCTGGTAAAAGACGGTGAAGAAGTCCAGGAGGTAACCGAAGGCCACGCCGTGGAGGTCGTTACGGAAGTTACGCCCTTTTACGGTGAATCCGGGGGACAGATCGGGGATACCGGGCAGATTGTCGGTGACCGTCTCAAGATGGAAGTTTCCGACACCATTAAGGACCCCACGGGCATTATTATCCACAAAGGGAAAATTACTTCAGGAAACGTCAAGAAAGGAGACACGGTAACCCTGACGGTTGATCGCTCCCGCCGCTATGAAACGGCGTGCAATCACACGGCGACCCATATACTCCATTTTGCCCTGAGAAAGGTCCTCGGAGATCATGTAAAACAGGCCGGATCACTGGTGGCGCCGGATAAACTCCGTTTCGATTTTACCCATTTTTCCCAGCCGGATCCCGAAACCCTCGACAAGATTGAAACCCTGGTGAACCAGAGAATTCGAGAGAATGTCCCCGTCCAGATCGCGGAGATGGATGCTGATGAAGCCTTTAAAACAGGGGCCACAGCGCTTTTCGAGGAAAAATATGGGGACAGTGTTCGCGTGGTGGCCCTCAACGATTTCAGCAAGGAACTTTGCGGCGGAACCCATACAAATCTTACGGGAAACATCGGTCTTTTCAAGATTATCGGAGAATCGAGTGTGGCATCGGGCATCCGGCGAATCGAGGCGTTGACCGGAGCCGCTGCGGTGGCGCATGTTCAAAGGCAGGCCAAACTCATGCACGACGCTGCAATCGTGCTCAGGGAAAACCCCGAAGCCGTTCCCCAGAGAATAGAGAAACTTTTGTCTTCCCACAAAGCTTTGGAAAGAGAAGTGGAGAAATTAAAGGCCGCGATTGCCATGGAGTCCGCAGACTGGACCGAAACGGATGTTAAAACCGTCCATGGCGTAAAGGTGCTGGCTAAAAAGGTTTCGGTGGACAATCCGGCGGCATTGAGGGATCTGGCCGACCGATTCAAAGAAAAAATAAAATCCGGGATTGTCATCCTCGGCAGTTCATATGGATCTAAAGCGCTGTTGATCGTTGTGGTCACCAAAGATTTGATTGACCGATATCATGCCGGAAAGATTGTAAACGGGATTGGATCCATGGTGGGCGGCGGCGGCGGCGGAAGGCCCGATATGGCCCAGGCCGGTGGAAGCAAGCCGGAAAACCTCGATGCAGCCCTTGAAAAAGCGTATGAGGTGGTGGAAAGCAGTCACTAGTTTCCATCCATAAATGGCCCTTTTAGCCCGGATCTGCGTTCTCCGCGGGTTTCCGGGCCTGGTCTTCCCCCGCGTGGTGGGATCTAAGATGGGCCAGGAATCTTTACTCCCACTAAATACCTTTGAGCACGTCGATCATGCTAAAGGCGTTGCCCCGTGCGCCGTTTTCCACCTTTTTCGCCAGAAAAATCAGTGCATCGAGGGTCCCCTGGGCATAGACATCCCGTCCGTTAACGTTATGGGTAAATTCAAATCGGACCGTTTTGTCACCGGAGTCGAGGCAGTAGGTGTGCCATCCGTGTCCCCCCAAGTATGCTTCAGGTATTCCCCAAACGTTTTTCTGGACATTCGGATTCCGTTCTTTGGTGATGTCCGCCTCGGAAAAAGAGAGCCCCAGGCGATTAAAATACCGGACCATTGCCTTGGCGGTTCCACTGGTGTCCGCCTTTCCATCCTGATGGCTTTCTTTGACTTGGAGCGTGTATCCTTTAAAAAGATCGGGAAATGTTTGGGCGGCATATTCCATCATGGCCTGAAAACCGACAATCTGCTTGGCCATATTCGGTGCAATTACCGCAGCCACCGAAGATGTGCGAACCGTTTCATCGAGACTCTGGCGCTCACCACCGGTTGTGCCCATGACAAAATGAAGTCCATGACGGCAGTAAAAATCGGCATTACTGTTCACCGCCGATGGATGGGTGAAGTCCACAGTCAGAAAAAGAGCCTCCCTGTCCTTGATGGCCGAAATGGCTTCCTCTCTGTCTTTCGGCTGAATCAGACCGATGGAAACAGAATTGATGACGGTCTCGGTGTCGGTGATTTCAGGACCGGTCAAGGATTGGGGAATCAGTTCAAACCGGTGGTCTTCAAGGGCGTGTTTCGCGACATTGGCAGCCATATTACCGGGTAAGCCGTTAACCATAATTTTTATGGGGTTCATCTTGTACCTCCTTCTTTTGGAATCTGAAAAAAACTTTTAAAATTTGTATAATCGAAGCAATATTATCTCAAAAAACTAAAATGCTGTCAGGGAACCAACGTCCTTGACAATCGATTTTAAGACGGGAAATTTCGTGTCCTTGAAAGCAGAAAGATTTTCTTCGAGGGTTTTTATAGCATTTGGGATATATTTTTCAAAGTATGTTTTTTTCTTTATACGGGTCAGATATCCAAAAGCCCCCAGAATCTGAAGGTTTCTCGTTATGGCGCAGTGTTTATAGCAGGAAAGAAAATGGTGAGGATGAACCCTTATGGCCGGAGCGAGGATTTCAACGCCGAAGTCGAGCAAAGTATTCTTTACGGTCCGGGGTAATGCCACGTAGGGATCGATGAGCAACGATGCAAGGTCATATTGGATGGGCCCCAACCGTCCCCCCTGAAAATCGATAAAATAACAATGATCGTTTTTTAAAATGATGTTCCGTGACTGCATGTCCCGATGTATAAACCCATCCACCGAAAATTCAAGGGATTTATCTGCAAGGTATCTAAACTCATCTCCAAGATCCTCAAAGCATATATCCATTCCGAGGTATTCCCTTAAAAAGGCATCGACGAAGTATCGGCACTCTTTTTCAAGAATGAGATCCGTATCGTATCGGGTCGTTTGGCAGGTCCATTCAGGGTCGAACCCGTTGTTTCCCGACAGGGAGAGTCTCCCGAGAAGGCGTATCACCGATTGGTAATGTGTGATGATCTTGTCCGGATTTTTCGTTTTTAATATAACGGTCTGAAGATGAACGTCCCCCAAATCCTCCATGAATACCAGGCCTGAAAAAGTATCATAATAGTAAATCTCCGGCACCGGTAAACCTCTGGCGAAAAGATGGCGGCCAATGACGACAAAGGCCTCGGCTTCGGAGGTTTTGTCCTCTCTTTTGATGCCGTGATCCGCCATAACCAGCGCTCGATTTCCATGGTGCAGGCGGTACCAGTCCCTGTCTGACCCATCCCCTTTGAGTTTTGTCCGGGTGATCTTTTTCCTCGGGAGGGCCCCAAAGGCCTGCTTAAAAGCTTCCGGGGCCATGTTTTCGAAAACCACCTGTCGGTACCTCGCCGGTGTTCCCAAATCCTTCCAGAAATATTTTTTCGAAAAAAAAGCACTTATTTTTCTGTCTTTTCCTGTGAGGGTCCGGTACACATCGATAATGCTGTAATATGCGTTATCCGGTATTAAGCTGAGGATTTCCGGATTTAGAACCTGTATCCCCGTAAAGGTGAGCTTTCCGGTGTTTTCGAACCCGGATCTTTGGGATTCGTCTCCCGGAGCGGCGGACCGGGTGTTGCAGTGGGGCTGTTCATCGAAGGCTTGGATAAACCCGTTTCCGTCCACGGCCACGGTGTTGAATTCCGGGTCGTCATGGAGAACCAGTGTTGCCGGGTGGGGGTGATTTAAGTGAAAATCATAGACCTTTTTAAATTCGATATCCGTAAAGATGTCGCTGTTTATCACCATAAAAGGGTGATCGTCCCAGAAGTCAGCGATATTTTTTATGGCACCTCCGGTGCCGAGTATCTCGGGTTCATGCCGAGTCGTCACCGGAATCTCATACTGTTTTCCCGTAATATGGGCATCGATTTTTTTATGCAGATGATGGGTGTTGATCATAATTGCTTCACAGCCCGCCCGCTGTAGATTACGAATAAGGATATCCAGCAAAGAAATTCCGGCAACCGTGAACAGGGGTTTGGGTGTATTTTCCGTGAAGGGGCGGAGCCGTGTGCCATAGCCTGCGGCAAGTATCAATGCTTTCATTTGTGTCATAAACCGTGAATGGTAAAAAAAGAATAGAAGCCGAAATTATCCGCATTCAATGGGACGATTGTTTCAAAAGGGCCCCCATGATTCCATCAAAAACAATTTAGATATTTATGGATGGCGTCGGCATAGAACAATATTTTTTCGTTGTCATCCGAGCCTTTTACACCGTTGGTGGTGAAAAATTCGACGCCGTTTTTGAAGTTGATCATGGAAAGTGCTTCTTTTCGTTCGAGTTCCTTGTTTTTGTACATGCGATTTCCGATGGCTTCGATTTTTTTCAAACGATCTTTGGGTGTAACGGAATTTTGGGCATGCTGCATAAAATAGTTCAATACGATCCAGTATGATTCGAAATAGGTTTTTAGAAATCTGGAAAAGAGTTGAAGTTTTCTAAAACCTGAAGAGGTTACGTTGTAGGTGTCGGGCAATGTTGGATGGGGCATTAAAATGGCATCGTCAATAAATGCTTTGATGTTTTTACGCACGTAGTGTTCGGGTGTTTTATCCACATCATAGGCAAATTCGTATTTAAAAAAGTACTGAAGAAACTTGTAATCATCGTGCAAATGGGAAGCTGAAAACTGGAATGCATCTTTTACAAGAATCCCAAGTGCGGTAATCGCGCCGGGGATGAAAAAGGAGATACAGTTGTTTTTGTAATATTCGAGGTTCTGACGTTTGTTTTCATTGATCTTGAATAATGCCTGGGTGAGCAGGGTGTCCTTGTCTTTTGTAATGGGTTCGATAAATTTTCTTTGTACATACGTATTCAAGACCTGTTCCACCGTATTTATATGGTCCAGGAGCAGGGTGTCTGTCTGCTTGGCATTTTGGGATACGAGGTGACTCATGTATGTGTCCACATGGGTCATTAGATGGTCTATGGTGAAACTTTTTTTGGAGCAGTTCATTATCGCAGCGGCAACGAGTGCATGGGGAGTGACCACAGAAATCCGGTTGATGGCGTTGATAATCCTGTGGCCCATATTGCGGCAGAGAATGTTGAACTCTTTGGACGACATGTCTTCAATGGGTGTGCCGTATTGATCGAGGAGGGTTTTAAAAGAAAAAGGTTCATGGAATTGAATATATATTCTTCCGTATCTTTTTTGTAAAAATTTTCTTGCTTTGATCACCTGCATCAAGCTCTCGGGCTGCTTTTCTTTTCCTTCGACTTCATGGAGGTATGAACTTTCTTCCAGAACCCGGTCATACCCGATGAAGATCGGTGCAAATATCAAATCTTCACAGGCCCCGTCTTTATATGAGTTGAGAAGGATGGAAAGAAGCCCCAACTTTGGGAGAATCAATTTTCCGGTTCGACTCCGCCCGCCCTCGATAAAAAACTCTATATTGAATCCTTCAGCGAGCAAATGGTAAATATATTCTGCAAAAACTTTGGAATAAAGAACCGCTCCCTTGAATGTTCGTCGGATGAAAAAGGCCCCTCCGCCCCTGAATAAGGGACCCATGGGCCAGAAGGAGAGATTTTTCCCTGCAGCGACATGTGGACACGGCATGTTGTTGTGATACAGCAAATAGGACAGTATCAGGTAATCGATATGACTTTTGTGGCAGGGTATGAAAATTATCGGTCCCTTCTGGGACATGTTTTTGACTCTATTGAGGCCGTCTTCGTTGACCGTAAACCCTTCAAACATGGTGTTCAGGACCCATGTTATCATAGACGATGCCATTTTTATGATGAACATATTGTAGTTGGCGGCGATCTCGTCCAGAAAGTCACTGGCCTGTTTTTGTACTTTCTGAATCGGAATGTGCCGGGCTGTTGAATGATGTTCCATAAAAACTTGAAGCCGTTCTTTGGTCAGAATGCTTTCTTTCATTTCCTCTCTGGATTTCAAAATCGGTCCGGTGATGCTTTGGTAATGTCGATTCATTTGAGACAAAAGACTGCGCCTTAAAGCAAGGGCCTGGTATTCAACGCTTCTTTTCTGGTTTCCTTCGAGTTCCAGAAAATTTTTGAGGTTGATGGGTTCAGACATTTCAACGAAAACCCGCCCCGGATTTCTGAACAGGATGATCAGACGTCTTATTCTCCCCGGGTTCTCTTTGGTGCCAAACAGCAGGTCGATGAGGTTGGGCATCGAGCGATGGGGTTTTTTATCGAAGAACATCAGTTGAGGGACAAGGAAAATAGGGCGGTCGATGGATTTCTGCATGTTGATAAGATATTGAATGGGATCGGTCTTTGCCTTGATAAACCTTCGATGGAAGCCTTTTTGTTCAACCAGAGACAGCATGGCCGATCGTCCGTCTAAAAGCTCCCGCCGAATGTGTCCATTTTGGTAGGGGTCCGGGAGGGACCAGTTATGAATGAGATGGTCGAAATGGTATGAAAATATCTTCAAGATGCGTGACACCGGCTGCCACATGAACACATTATAGTCAAAACCTATTTGTGGAAAAGGAAGGCCGTCCTGCTTATAGCGGGTATAATAAAAGAGATATCGAAAATAACTTTTGTACTTGTTGACATAAACCACGATACCTTCTTTTTTGAGATTGTTGAGACTAAGGGTCTGTCCTTTCGCAACCTTTATGCCGGAAAAGAAGAGTTTAAGTATGGTATTTGACAAAAAACCGATATTGTCCGGGAGTTTGCAGGGATAATAATCGTGATTGTCCTCGAGGCTTGTATCGATTCTTGTTCTAATTTTTTCTTTGGATTTTGTCAGTTTTGATTTAATCCATTTTAGCATGATCGCATCCTGATCGACCTATGTCGTTGCTGTAAAACCCTAATTGAGCGAAAGTTTAGGATGCCCCAGATCCAAGCTCGCCCGCCAGCCAAGCAAGGCGAGGCGGCCTGGGGCGTCAAGGACGAAGCCCCTCAGACAAAGCGGGATAAACCTCCGTTGTCTACTGCGAGCCCTTGATAACGAAGGAGATGGGGTGTCCTAAGCTTTCCCGAAGGGTAAACAAAATGGGATTGTATTTAAAGATTTATAATATCTCATGAAACTGTATATTAAATTTTTAAAACTAACAAATAAAAATTAAGCTTGCGTTACAAAATAAGTTATGATAATTTGCAGAATCTTACTTAAAATAATTCCAACTAGATGTATTTACACACGATCTTTTTATTTCTATTTAATTTGATTAAAGGGTATAAAACGGTTTTAAGTTAAAGCGTCTTCAGATAAAAAAACCAATTTAAATTTTAATTAAAATTAAAGGAGGATGATTTTTTATGAAAACTCTAATAGGTGGGGCGGTTGCGGCTGTACTAGGTCTCATTGGAATGTCCATATGGTGGAAACCCTTTTTGCAGCTTTTAGCCGGTGCCATCCCGGTGATGCTTCTGCTTGGTGGCGGGTTGGCACTTTATCTGGGCTTTGACGAACTAAAAGATACCTGGAAAAAAGAAGACACACCCGTGGACACTTCGACCACAGTCGACGAAAGTGAAAAGTACAAAAAGGAAATAGAAGATCTGAAAGAGGAAATTGAAACTTTAAAAGCCGAAAAAACCTAAAATACAGAACCCCAGACCGATTGCCGATTTTGATTGCCGGCAACAGGAGAATGACGCCGGTGGTTTTTAAATTTTATATAAGCGTCTTGCAGACAGAAGCGAGGCGCTTATTTTTTTTCTGAATGTTTCCCTTCTTCTAATGCTGACGTTGCCAGCAAGTCGGCCTTTTCATTCCCCTCGATACCGGCATGCCCCTTTACCTTGATGAATTCCAAGTCTCTGAATTGTGAAAGCATCTGTTTAATCGATTTTATGATCTCTTGGTTTTTTCGGGCTTTCCATCCTAGAACAAGGACCCCATATGCATAGCTGCTGTCCGTAAGGACCCGGACCGGAAGATCCTTATTTTTTACGGCACTCAGACCGGTCCGGATGGCTTCGAGTTCTGCAATGTTATTGGTGGCCATGCCGATGTATTTCGATATCTCTTTTTCGTATTCCCCAAAACGCAAAAATACGCCGATTCCCGACGGGCCGGGATTCCCGGAAGACGCGCCGTCAGTAAAGATGCAGATGGCATCCTTGTGGTCCGGGGCCACCGAGGATTCGGTTTCGGATTCGAGTTTTTTCCCTGGAGGTTTTATAGATTTTTTATTCGATTTCCCCTTTTGGATCGTGGGGATCTCTGAAGGTAAGGCATCGAGGGGCTTAATATTTTTTTGAAGAATCCAGTACTCGTAATCCTGATCAAGCTGGTATTTAATAAGGACCTTTCCGTTTTTAACCACAGGCTGCCGTTTCCGGTCTACGGCCATCCAGACTTTATTTTTTTTGAAACACATGCGTTTCCAGTCTATTTTGTCATGGGTCATGGGTCGCTGGTCACTGGGCATTGGCCATCAGGGATCCGGAATATGAATGCCGGGCGGGGTTTTGCACCCCTGACACCCGGCACCCGATCCCTTACGGTCAGGTGTAAAGGTGAAATCTTTTGCTTGCTTCTGTAAATGTTTTCAGGTCCTCTGACCAGGATTTTTCGATTTGGTCGATATCGTCTAAATTTTCCACACGCCGCCGTATGGCGGGGTCGCCGATGATAAGGTCGATGGGCTGTCTTTCAAACTCATACTCATAGGGTGGAGCCTTCCATTGAAATCGGTCGCCGTGATGGGAGATGACCGCTTGAAGCAGTCTGAGGGTCGTGATATATGGCATGAATTCATATGGATTTGTTACGTGGATCTGAAATCCTTTGCAGGCAGAGCCTTTCCATTTGTTGGACGTGGGTTCAAATACAACCGGCCTGAGTGTGATTCCCGGGAATTTATTGTTATCCAATGTTGATCGCATCCGTTCCGGATTCATAAACGGGGCGCCGAAAATTTCAAATGGGAGGGTCGTTCCCCTGCCTTCGGAAACATTGGTTCCTTCCCACAATACCTGCCCGGGATAAACCATGGCGGATACCGGCGATGGAAGGTTGGGCGACGGAGGGATCCAGGGCAGACCGGTATCCTGGAAAAACATCCTCCGTTTCCAGCCTTGCATGGGGATCACTTCGAGATCAGCGTCGATATGGTGGTCATGGTTGATTAAAAGTGAAAGTTCGCCGATGGTCAATCCATGGCGCATGGGAATCGGGTATCTTCCCACGAACGAAGCGCATTCGTGGGTCAAAAGGTTTCCTTCGGTCATGGCGCCGGTTACCGGATTCGGCCGGTCCAGAACTACAACTTTTTTCCCATACTTTTTTGCGGCTTCGAGACAGTAAGACACGGTGTAGACGAACGTGTAAACCCGTGTGCCCACGTCCTGCAGGTCGATGATCAGGATGTCGATGGGATCCAACATGGTTTTTTCCGGGATTCGCGTCCGACCGTAAAGACTGAAAACAGGTATTTTAGATGATGGGTGGAGCATATTATCGGATTCGATCATGTTATCCTGTTTTTCTGCAAAAAATCCGTGTTGAGGCGAGTATAACGCTTTAAGTCGATTCGGAAAATTCTGACGGATCAGTTCACTGGCATGGGAAAAATTTCTGTCCACAGAAGCAGGATTGCAGAGCAGGCCAATTCGACTCCCGCGTATCCACCGGGGTGGAGAATCCATAAAACTTTCAAGACCTGTTTGAATACAAAACATTTTCGGACCTTGGTTTCATCTTTTCTGGAGATTGGAATCCCAATGGCGTGAACGCCGGTTCGGGAATGATGTTATTTTTACCTATCATAAATAATCCATGTCAAGGGGTATCTTTTTAAATAAAAGAAGTTCTAAAAAATATTGATTTCGTTTTGGAATCTGCTATAACTCTAAATTAGCTGAAGGGAAGAACAGAGACCTTTAATAAATTTGATTTTAATTAAAGGAGAACTTTTGGCTGGTTTTTATATCCACGTAAATAAAATGACGGTCGATGTTGTAAAATAACAATTATAGGGTGGCATCAACGGCTGTTCCGAAAGTAATACGGTAAGGTATAACAGCGTTTCGATGGGGTTGTTTTGATGAGAAAGATAAGATTTGCTAGCATATACCTCTTTACCCTGGCGATAATTTTCTTCGTGGTCGGCGCATATACGGAGTGGCATACCATCGCCCTAATGAAATTCAAACCCCTGGGATATCCCAAATATCTTCATCTTATATTTTTCCTGGCAGGCTTTTTAGCCCTTTGTGCCATTTATTTTGCAGAAAAAATGGAAGTCCAGGCTCTTTCCTCCATGAACACAGCATTGGAAGAAGAGATCGCCTATCGAAATCGAACGGAAAAAGCACTCAGAGAAAGTGAGGACAAGAACAAAGAGATTTATTCCAAAGCCAAACGTGCGGAGCAGATTTATCGTTCTCTCCTTCACTCGTCAGCAGATGCCATCGCCACGTATGATCTGGAAGGCAGAACCGTATATATCAGTCCTGCTTTTACGAAAATATTTGGATGGACTCTGGAGGAGATGAAAGGGAAGCGCATGCCCTTTGTTCCACAATCCGAAAGCGAATCCAGCATGGCCATTATCAGGAATCTTGTGGAGAACGGAACCCCATGCCAGGGTTTTGAGACAAAACGCTACACAAAAGACGGACGCTTGTTGGATGTAAGTATCAGTGCTTCGCGTTATGATGATCACAAGGGAAACCCCATCGGGACATTGGTTATTCTTCGGGATATCTCGGAGAAGAAACGGCTGGAGGCTCAGCTGCAGTACATCGAACGGATGGAAGCCATTGGAACGCTGGCCGGAGGTATTGCCCATGATTTTAACAACCTGATGATGGGCATGCTGGGAAATATTTCCTTGATTTTGTATGATATCGGATCAGATAGCCCGCATTACGAAAAATTAAAAAATATTGAAAAACTGATTCAGAGCGGTTCTAAACTGACCAGTCAGCTCCTCGGATACGCACGAAAAGGTAAATACGAAGTTCGGGCCGCAAATCTAAACCAACTGGTAAAAGAGAGTTCCGAGACATTCGGCAGAACCCGAAAGGAGATCGTAATTCATCGTGAGCTTGCCGAAGATCTGTCCTCGGTAATGGCAGATGAGACACAGATTCAACAGGTTCTCATGAATCTTTTTATCAATGCTGCTGATGCCATGCCCGGCGGTGGAGATCTTTTTCTGAAAACCTCGAATGTCACCCATGAAGACATTGGAGATAAACCCTATAAACCGAAATCCGGCGATTATATTTTGTTAAAAGTTAGAGATACCGGCACGGGCATGGGGCAGAAGGTCATGGATCGTATTTTCGAACCGTTTTTCACTACCAAGGAATTGGGCCGGGGATCCGGTCTTGGGCTGGCATCCGTATATGGCATTATAAAGGGACATGGTGGATATATCGATGTTGAGTCCAAGGAAGGGCAGGGCACCATCTTCAGTATTTATCTTCCGGCCTCCGAAAAATCGATCCGAAAAACTTCGAAAATTCCCCAGCGAATCTTGGAGGGAAATGAAAACATCCTGCTTGTGGATGATGAAGCCCTAGTCATCAATGTCGGTGCCCAGTTGCTTGAAAAACTTGGATACACAGTCCTCGAAGCACACGGCGGCAGAGAAGCGGTCAAGATATTCATGGATGCTAACCATTCGATAGACATGGTTATCCTGGACATGGTTATGCCCGATATGGGCGGGAGTGAAGTCTTCGACCGGATTAAGGTAATCGATCCCAACGTCAAGGTTCTTCTTTCGAGTGGGTACAGTATTGACGGAGAGGCAACGGAAATTTTAAAACGGGGCTGCGAAGGCTTTATTCAAAAACCCTTTAACATGGAAGATCTTTCCAAGAAGATAAGGGAGGTTTTGAACAAATCGCCCCATGATAGCACCTGAAGGCAGATCTCCTTTAGGGCGGAAATGGACAAGATGTCTCCCTAACATCCCGAAAACGAAATGATTATTGACATTCCTCCCGGTTTATGATTCATTTTTATTTGTGTCTATGTTGTTGTTCAAAGTGGCTTACACTTTCTTTTTATACTTTTTTGGAGCGTGACACCCATGAAACCGATTGTTAAAAAACTCGGAATTATCGGCATATGTCTGTTTTTATTTTCCACGGCAGTATTGGCTGAAACAAAGTATATTAATGACAAAATGAAAATAACACTGCGAACAGGACCGGCCAATGATCGAAAAATAATCGCTCTGCTGAATATCGGCCAAAAAGTTGAGGTCCTGAAACCCGGCGAGGAATGGACCCAGATCCGGTCGGACGATGGCAAGGAAGGATGGGTGGTCAGTCGTTTCCTGACAAATAAAATGCCCAGCAGCATCGAGTTGGACCTATTAAAAAACAAACACCAGGCACTTTTGACTCGAGACGCATTGCTTCTGGAAGAAAACAAGACCTTAAAAGCGGAAAACAATGCTTTCAGCAATGATCTCGCCGACACAAAAAAAAAGCTTCAAGCCCTGAATACATCCTACGAGTCATTGAAGACAGCGTCTACAGAATTCCTCGATCTTCAATCAAAATATAAAAAAATGAGTGCAAAACTGGCGGAACAAACCCAAAAAGCGGATAAATATGAAGAGGATTTGACAAAACTTCTCTGGAATAAAAATATTAAATGGTTTTTAAGCGGAGCGGGTGTATTGATATTGGGCTTCATCATCGGTTTCAGTGCAAAGCGGCAAAGACGACGTTCATCCCTGCTTTAAACCTAAGTTGAGCGATTTTTTGGGAAGAGATGGGTGCAGATCGAATCAAAAATCGCTCAATTTAGGTTAAAATTAAAAGAGAGGTACGGATTCCGTTTAAACGCGACTTTGGGTAGGCCCGTATTTTAAAAAAGGATAAAAATCCCACAATCGAAGATTTCCTGCCGTGTGTCGGTACCACACGTTAAACCGGTTTCAGGGGGTTTTCCGGGAATCTTCAACCCGATCAAATGGAGGTAATGGATGAATAAATTGGGGCTTGTTGAGGCGCTTAAAGAAGAATCTGGGTTAACAAAAAACGAAGCTGTAGCGGTTGTCGACGTATTTTTTAACGAAATGTCGAAGGCGATGGCCAGCGGTGAGCGGGTGGAAATTCGTGGCCTATGCTCGTTTTATGTCAAACAGTACAAGGCATACACCGGCAGGAATCCCAAAACGGGAGAACCGGTTAAAATTCAGGCCAAGCGCCTTCCGTTTTTCAAGTGCGGAAAAGAGCTGAAAGAAAGAGTGGACAAATAAGAAATAATAAAAAGAGGGAGGAGGCGGGAATGAAAAAACTGAAAAAGGATCTGCAGACCATAAACAAAGAACTCACGGCACTCATAAAAAAAACAGAAGCCTTGATGACGGCGGTTGACAAGATCGGGACACAGAAGACCGAAAAAAAATCAAAAGAGAAAAAAGTTCCGGCAGCAAAGAAAACCGCTACAAAATCAGCTTTTGATACCGTCCTGGGGGTTGTTGGCCGCTATCGAAAGGGGGTTACCGTTGCCCGGATACAAGAGTTAACCGGATACGATGCAAAAAAGATCGCAAATATCGTATATAAGGGTAAAAAGAGAGGACAAATCAAGTCCATCGATAAAGGCGTTTATTTAAAGGCTTGATGTTGCCGTTGGTCCAATACCCGAATTGAGTTCATATACCGTTCGTCGTTATCCACGAATCGGTACGGGTTTGCGTGTAACGAATAGCGCCCGTTACCCAAAACATCCGAAAAAACGTTTTCGCTTCATTGGGACCATGGGGTTACGGGCATTCGCAATTCCGTTCCAGCCACAGACAGGTCTTAGGGCCATCGGCAAAAGGCCCGCTCTGCATTTGCCTTTGATGTATTCTTTAAATCCTGTTGAAGACGGAACTCGATGGGTTCCGTAATGGACTGTTTGCCCGTTGATCAAAATATAGATGACAAAGAAAAAACGATCCATAGGTGTTGTCTTAAAACGATTGTTTAAGTGGTCGTTTCCCCTTGCGGCGCTCATGGGCGTCGGTCTGCTGTTATATTGCTGGCACCTTTCATTCCGGATCGACCAACGATTTTCAGGTCGGCGATGGCGCATCCCGTCTAAAGTATTTTCCGATACCACTCTCCTGTATCCCGGGCAACGAATAAATCGACCTCTTTTTAACGAAAAACTCCGTCGTCTGGGGTACCGGCAATTTGATCGTAATCCACGGAACAAAGGTGAGCTGTATTTGTCAGCATCGGTGGTGAAGCTTTTCCTCCATGATTTATCGATGCCCTCCAGACACAGAGACGGCGTCCCGGTTCGCATTCGCTTTGCCGGAGAGCGGATAGAATCCATCACCCATTTAAACACGGAGGTGCCGATGCCGATTTTGGAGCTCGAGCCGGAGGAGGTGATGCTGTTCTTTGGCCCGGACCGTGAACAGCGGCGCCTCGTCTCCTTCGATCAGGTGCCCCGGCATGTTATCGACGCTGTGCTGGCCATAGAGGACAGTCGATTTTACCAGCATAAAGGTCTGGACCCAAGGGGGATTTTACGGGCGCTGTTTACCAACTTGCGACATGGATCCATACGTCAAGGTGGATCGACCATTACCCAGCAATTGGCAAAAAACTATTTTTTGACCTCGAAAAGAACGGTTATCCGCAAGTTAAAAGAACTTTTTTTGTCTCTCACCATGGAAACGATGTATGAGAAAAATGAGATACTCGAAATTTATTTGAATGAAATCTATCTGGGCCAGAAAGCTTCGGTGGCCATATCCGGTATCGGCGAAGCATCCTTTTTCTATTTTGGAAAATCCGTGATGGACCTTTCCCTGAATGAAGCTGCAACCATCGCCGGACTTATCCGGGGGCCCAACTATTATTCTCCGTATCTCCATAAAGAACGATGTCTAATACGGAGAAACCTGGTGCTGAATGCCATGCTCCAGAAGGGATGGATTTCAGATAAAGAGCTGAAGACCGTGTTGCCGTTGCCGATAAAAACGGTCGGCTATGGGACCTACGGTAAAATAGCGCCGTATTTTATGGACTATCTGTCCGATCAGCTCAAGGATCTCTATTCTTCCCAAGACCTGTCGAGTCTTGGACTTTCTATTTATACGACATTGGATACTCAGGTTCAAATGGCCGCGGAAAAAGCATTGAAGCGAGGTCTGGAGCGACTGGAAAAATCGAACTTTGCACTGGTTCGCAAAGATCCCAAAGAAAGGCTGCAAGGGGCGCTCGTCGTCATGCAACCCAAAACAGGCTACCTCCTGGCTATGGTGGGTGGGCGCGACTACGGTTTGAGCCAGTTCAATCGAATTACCCAGGCACGGCGGCAGCCCGGAAGTGCATTCAAACCCTTTGTGTATTTGAGTGGATTGGACACATTAACGCCGGCATCCATTCTTTCCAATGAACCGGTGACCTACGAGGTCGATGGAAAGGAATGGCGTCCCCAGAATTATGAGCCCATGACCGCCACGCGGGTGAGTGTCAGACAAGCATTGGCAGAATCCATAAATCTGGCCACCGTGGATCTGGCCATGAAGGTGGGTCTGGATAAGGTCGTCAGCACGGCGAAACAGTTGGAGTTTTCAACATCTTTAAAACCGTATCCATCCATTGCTCTGGGATCCTTCGAGGTGATACCCTTGGAGCTTTCCCGGGCGTATTGTGTTTTTGCTGGAGACGGGGTGCTGCCGTACCCGTTGTCCTTGAAAGAGCTTTTGGATGAGAACGGGAAAATTCTAGAACGAAGGCATGTGAGTATCAAACAGGTTGTGACGCCTGCAAAAGCTTTTATTATGAACTCGTTATTGCAGAGTGTCGTGGAGACGGGGACCGCCCGTTCCTTGGGGGCCATGGGAATATCTTTTCCGGCTGCCGGAAAGACCGGTACGACGAACGATTATAGAGACGCTTGGTTTGTCGGATATACACCGGACATATTGGCGCTGATATGGGTGGGGTTCGACAACAACGATTCCATATTCGCTTCAGGTGCCGGCGCCGCTTTGCCCATCTGGGTCAATCTCATGAATGCCTTGCCCCAGTATGTATCCGGGAATTGGTTCAAGATACCCTCCGGAGTGGTTCAACGAATTGTCTGTTCCGAGAGCGGACAACTGGCCTTGAAAAACAGATGTCCCCATCCAATGGAAGAATATTTTCTCGACGGCCATGTTCCGTCAGACACGTGTCAAATCCACGCTGGTGAAAATCAAATCGGAAGGATAATCGATGAACTCAAAGGTTTTATTCATTCGTTTTAAATCGTTTTTGATGATTTGTATCATCGGTTTGGGATGGGGTTTTGCAGGATGTTCGCCGGCTGTTTTAACGCCGTTGCCGGCAGATCGTCCGGATGAGCCCCCCCGACAAACCGAAAAAATGGAGACGACGCCGGAAAAACCCAGCCCCCGTGCCCTCGCAGCGTTGCAACTGACCGATCAGGGGCGGATATTATTGGAACGGGGTCAGCCGGACGATGCCATCGGGATACTCGAGCAGGCCCTCAATCTAAACCCGACCAGCGGCATGAACTACTATTATCTGTCCGAAGCCTGGCTCATAAAAGGGAACATTGCCCAGGCAGCTGAATTCAATCGTCTTGCGGAAATCTATTTCAAGGATGACAACCAGTGGCTGGATCGTATGATGGAGCAGCGGGAACGGATTAAAAAACAGAAGCCCTAACATTGACATGCCACCGGTAATCACATATGATTGGGACAAATTTTTCAATAAAATTAAAGGGGAGATCCTATGCTTAAAAAAAACAGGAAGGCAACGGCCGAGTCCCCGCCACTCGCCAAGCCGGCGGCTGTTGACCAAAAGACGGTTATCGGAGATCAGATTTCCATTGAAGGTGCCATCCGCGGCCAAGAGGATTTGCTCATCGAAGGTTCGGTGAAGGGGAGCATCGAGGTGAAAGCCCATCGCTTGACGGTGGGCGTCAAGGGTCAGGTGGAAGCCGAAATTCTCGCTGCAAACGTTACCGTTAGCGGAAAGCTGTCGGGTAACATTAACGCGATAGGGAAAGTGGAGATAACCAAAGAGGCTGATTTTAACGGTGAGATCAAGGCGAGGTCCATATCGGTGCAGGACGGGGCCTATTTAAAGGCCGTCATCGAGATGGAGCGTGAACCGTTGAAGAGCATTTCCCCTTCGGGAAAACCCGAAGAAAAAACGTCCTCCGAGCCCAGCAAAGAACCGATAATCTTGGCCGGAAAAGGCAGCAAAGGGAATTGATCGTTGACTGCTTTCACTGCAGATCGGAAGAACACGGATCTGAAGCATGACTCCGGGGCGGTGGGCTACTCCAGCAATGCGCTGAAACTTTTTATGGAACATCTCCAGCAGGGACCCGAGACGAAGTTGCTGGACGTGGGGCCGGTGTGCCAGGAAAATATCAGGTTTTTCGCAAGCCGGGTAAAGAGACTGTATGTCTGTGATATGTTCATCCGACTTGGCCGGTGCATTCGCAAGGGCAGCCCCGTGGACCAAATCTGGGACGAACTGGACTACCCTCCCCAAAGTTTCGATGGAATTTTGCTGTGGGAGCTGGCCGACCGTCTGGACGATCCGGATGTCACGCGTCTGGTGACGCTGTGCCATACCCTGTTAAGATCCGGAGGGATGGCCATGGTCGTGGTTTTGGGCGATCAGCCGGGCTCCTCAGCGGCGAACACCTTTGTTGTGGGGCAAAACTTTCGGGTTCATCTGCGGCCTCAACGGCATCTTGACCTGCCGTTGCGCAGTCGCCAAAACCGGGATGTTTTGTCCATGATGGCGCCTTTTATTCCGGCCAAGTCGTTTATATGCCGGCCGGGTTTTATGGAATTTCTTTTCAGGAGAGAATAACCCGGCCCGAACCATTTATTCGATCCTGGGTTTTATAACATACCCTATTCGTATCTTGTCTTTTGATCCGGGCGCGATTTTCAAGGCTGCTGGTGTGAGGGCGAGATTCGCAAACATTGTCCCTGACGTCTTCATGCTGTCCAGGTGAACCTTTTCCGTGTATATAGTCGAGAGGTTCTCCAGGATTCTTTTTCCGCCGATGACCTCGATTTTTTCCGGGTCAAAATTAATTTTCGAAAGGATCAACCCTTTTGGCAACTCCCCAACCCAGTCGACCTGAACCGGAATTTCCCTTTGGATGGTCTCATCGAGGGTGACCTCTATAACGGACGGGACGACCTTTCTTAAGAAAATTCCAGGCGGCAGCGTAATGTTTTCCTGTGTAATGGAAAAAATATTTTGGCCCACCACCGCATTCCCGAGGTCCAGTTTTACCTGAACTTTTTCAGGTTGAATCGATTTGATCAAGGTGCCGGAACCGGCCAGATCAAGACGGACGGTATAGACCGATGCCTTTACAATTTCGAACCTGGGATCCCGTTTGGTGTATTCCGCCGGAATCTCAAGGGTGATCAGGGAGTCCAACCCTTTTGAAAAACTGAGCCACATACCGGTGATAAAAAAAACGGACACGATGGCCGCGATGCTTATTTTGAATCTTTCTTTTTGCTTATAGCCGTTTTCTTCTTCATACACCCCCATGTGTTCCTGCAGTATTTTTATAAGGTCCGCATTCCCATGAATCTTTTTGATTTTGGAATCTTTGGCCACGAGCACTTTCCCGGTTTCTTGGGACACGACAACGATCAGGGCATCTGTGGTTTCCGCCAGTCCGAGTGCAGCCCGGTGACGGGTTCCGTATTGTGATGGCAGATCACTCCGGTACGACAAGGGAAGTATCACCCCGACCCGGGCAATTCGATCTCCCTCGATGATGGCGGCGCCGTCATGGACAGGATTGTCTCCCCAGAAGATACTGGTGATCATCTCTTTGGACACCAGGCCTCGGAGGGGAATTCCACCCTGAACCATATCCTTCAAGTCTTCCTTTGCCGGCAGAACGATCAATGCTCCGATGTGCCGTCTGGCCAATGCATTTACGCTGTCGGTAATGATTTGTATGGTCGTGGGAACACTTTTTTGGGGAAATCCCCAGAGGATGGCCTTTAAATTTTTTGCCTGAAGAACACTCCGCAACTCATTCCGGAACACAATGATGATGATAAGGGCGGCTAGCGCAGTAATTCCCTGCAGGACCCAGCTGGTTAAGATGAGTCCTAAAAATACAGCGATCCGCTGAAAGATCCAGAGGAGTGCAAGCCCTGTGAGGACTCTGAAAACGTACGTTTCCCTGAATAGCACATACAGCCGAAACAGAATGTAGCTGTTCAACAGGATATCGACGAGATCCTGCCAGCGGATGGTCGCAAAAAATGACATAAACATGTTCCTATTCGATCAGTCGGTGATGCTGAATCTCAAGATGTGAAGAAGATTGCCTTTCCGGTCGGAAATTTCAACTCGCCATGGTCCCTTGTCGGTTTCTCGAAGCTGAATACTACTGTAGGTCGCCCACCTAGGCGGCTGAACGGTCAGTCTTTTATTGGTGCTGGGGATATCCTTGTGAAACCATTTATGATAAATGAACGTTTTTTCAGGGACCGTATCGAACACTGAAAAACACGAGACCTTTCCAATCTTGATGGAAAAAACAATGGCCGGGTTTATGGGGGCTAAATCTTTAACTTCTTCACACATTACGGCGTGATGGAAGGTCAGTTTATTTGGAACGGTGTCAGCCACAGAATTTTGATTGTTTTGTGGAAACGTCTGGTGAACGAAGAAAATATTTGCACAAAGCAGAACGAAAAAGAATCTATAGAATCTGTATCTTCTGACCATTTAACCTGACCTCCGGGGGCCGTGTAAAAGACTTTTCACGAGTCTGTTAAATCGTGTCCATCCATAATTGTTAAATGGGCACGTTGCGTTTCCAATTCATAAATGAGCAATTTTTGTTCGGATCAAGGCCGCACAAGGGTTTTCGGCGAGGCATACATCTTTGTATGCCGCAGCCGGAAACCCGCGGAGAACGCAGATCCGGGCAAAAAGGGCTATTTATGGATGGAAACTAAATCATATCTAAATTATTTCTTTTATCAAGTAAAATCCTTGGGGTTTCATTTGGGTTGCCATGGATGACGGCAAAATTTTGGCATTATTTCCCATTGCATTGAAAAATATTAAAATTCATGAGATAAATAGAGTATCGGTCCCCAGACCCATGGACGCATATTTTTTGGCCCATCGAAGGAGAAGATGTTATGTCTTTTTTTAAAAACAAGAAAGTTCAAACCGCCGCTGCCGTGTTATCGGTCATCGTTTTAATTTTGATCGTTGTTTTGGTTAAGTATTGCAGTAAAAGGGAAAATTATAAGCCCCTTTCAAGAGCAGAAGAGCCGGAAGGGATTACGTTTTTCGATCTGGGTGAAAACTCCGAATTTTCCAGTGACGTTAGAGAAAAGCTAAAAGACCGACTCGGCGCCGATGCCATTGAACGGTGGAATCCACTGGATTTAACCATCAACTACAAAGGTTTTTTACGCAAATTTTTTCCGGAATTACATGAAATAAACCAACAGTTGAATTCTCCCCTTGGGGAACGGGTTGAACATAATACCATAAAATTGAGGTACCGTTATGCTCGAAAAAGGAATCTTCCCTTTGATTACGTTGAGTTGGTTTTTTCGAACTACACCCAAAAACCGCTCTATTTTTACATAAAATCCAAACAAGAAGAATCCAATATCATCGATGTGCTGACAAAGAAATACGGGAAAGCAGACACCGTCAACTGGGAGGGCGAAAAGGGTACGTCATTATACTGGGAGAATGCCCGAACCATTTTAATTGTATCGATCCATGACGATCGGTATGGCAACCCTGAATATCATACCGTGATCTATTACGTTCCCAATCTGGAAGATTTGTTATCCAGAGAGCGGCAGCAAAAGGAGCACAAAGAAGAAGAGATAAAGCAAACCGGTAAAACCGCTTTCTGATTCCGTCCGGGGATAAACGGCCTCTTTTACACCGTTTCCACGTTGCCGGTTACCCAAAATAAGGGACGGATATTGGATGGTGCCCAAAAAACAGACGCTAAAATTAGGGGGTAGATTATGAATCGAACCAAAAAATGGGTGTTAATCATCGGCGGCTTGATAGTTGTCCTGGTCGCAGCCCTGATTCTTATTCCGAGATTTATCGATGTCAAACAGTACAAACCTCGGATCGAGGCGGAGATCTCCAAAGCCACGGGACGCACCGTCACTTTGGGGGATGACCTTCGTCTTTCTCTGTTTCCCTGGGCCGGCGTATCGTTTTCCGACCTTCATCTGGGGAGCCTGCCCGGATTTGAAGAGAAAGACTTTATGGTCGTGAAGTCTTTTGATGTCAGGGTCAAGCTGTTTCCCCTTCTGTTTAAGGACATTCAGGTTAAGCGGTTTATTTTAAACGGTGCACGTGTGATTTTGGAAACCCGTAAAGACGGCCGGGTCAACTGGGAATTCAAAGCAAAGCCCGAGCCCGGTGTTTCTCAAAAAACACCTGTGGCGGTCAAAAAACCCTCCGGGGACACCACCGAAACCGGCCTTGTTCTCAAAGGGCTTAGTGTGGGGGAATTCGCCGTTACAGATGGATCCGTTGTCTGGCTGGATCACGGTAAAAAAACACGCAAGGAAATCTCTGATATAAGCCTTCTGCTTAAAGATGTCTCCATGGATCGTCCGGTTCGGCTGACCTTCTCCGCCCGCATCGACAAACAGCCTTTTTCCATTCGGGGGAGTTTAGGGCCCTTGGGGAAAGCCCTGGGCAAAGGAACCATTCCCCTGGATCTTACGGTGGGCATTCTGGGACAAATGGATGTGGGGCTCAAGGGCAATGTTGTGGATCCGGCGGTTCGCCCAAAATTTGACATGGACGTTGAGGTCTCTCCGTTTTCGCCTCGAAAACTTCTGGAAACCATGGGAAAAGCCTATTCTGTGGAGACATCCGATCCCAAGGCCCTGAATCTCATGGCCCTTAAAGCCGGGATCAAGGGAGATGCCGACAGGGTTTCGCTTTCAAAGGGCGTCGTGGATCTGGACGGGTCGAAACTGAATATTTCCATGGAGGTCGGCAACTTTTCCAATCCTTCGGTGACCTTTAAGGGTGACCTGGACCAGATCGATATGGATCGTTACCTGCCGCCCCCAAGTCCGGAAAAAAAAGGGGAGAAACATCCCGAGACCACCGTTGCTACGGTGAAAAAAAAGACCGACTATTCATCCCTGCGAAAGCTTTCCTTGGACGGTACGGCGAAAATCGGAAATCTCAAGATCAAGAATGCTAAAATTGAAAATGTTCATCTCAAGGTCATGGGGAAACACGGGGTTTTCGATCTGAAACCCATGACCCTGGCGCTGTACCAGGGGGATCTGACAGGCCATGGGCGTTTCAGTGTTCAAACAGACGTGCCGGAGACAACTGTTCAACTGACATTAAACAGTGTGCAGGCGGGCCCGCTTTTTACGGATGTTTTAAAAAAGGATTTCCTCGAAGGGAACCTGAAGGCAAACATCGATCTCACCATGACCGGAGATGATGGAAAACAGATCAAAAAGACTTTGAACGGGAACGGCAATCTCCTGTTTAAAGACGGCGCCATAAAAGGCATCGATTTAGCGGGGATGGCAAACAACGTAAAAGCTGCCTTTGGTCTGGCCGAGAAGGCCGGAGAGACGACGCGAACTGACTTTAGCAAACTGGAAGTACCGTTTACCGTCAAACAGGGACTTGTCAATACGGCCAATACGAACCTCATATCGCCGCTGATTCGCTTGACGGCTTCAGGAACCGCGGATCTTGTCAGCGAGAACCTTGATTTTACGGTAGACCCCAAGTTCGTCGGCACCCTCAAGGGGCAGGAGGACACACAGGAGCGTTCCGGACTGTTGGTTCCGGTGCTGGTCACCGGCACGTTTTCTTCCCCGAAATTTCGTCCGGATCTTGAAAGGATCCTCAAACAGAAAATAGAAAAAAGCCTTCCGGACCTGCAAAAGCAATTCCTGCCGGGGGAGGGTCAAAAGGTTGAGCCCCAAGACATCGGTAAACAGATCAAGGGATTGATCAAGGGGCTTGGGAATTAACAACGACGCGATCTTCAGGGATATCTATTTTTTTGTTAGAAACCGGGTCCACTCCCGGGATGCGGGATCTTTGATGGGGCACGCCTACGGTTAAGCTGGAATATTGGAATAATGGGGTGTTGAAGTGATGGGAAACACATTTGCTCAACCCATTACTCCAATACTCCATCACTCCATGCTTTTCCTCCAATACTCCATCACGCCATCATTCCGGCTGGTATTTACGGTAGACTTCACCCCACTGGGGTGGCCCCGATGCCGGGTTTCCTGGGTCCGGATTCTTTCCTTGAATTTTAACTGGAGGGCCGCCGGAGGGTCGCCAGGGCGATGGTGCCGAGGATGATACCGCCCCCTAAAATCGTTTGTGCATCCGGAACTTCTCCAAGGAAAAACACGGCGAAAATGATTCCGTAAACCGGCTCCAGGCATGCGGTAATGCTTGCCAGCTGGGTCTTGATATGAACGAGACTCTTGATGAACAACACATGGGCCACGGCGGTACAAAAGATACCGAGAATCGGCAGCAAAACATAATCCGTCGGCCGGAGCACCCAATTGTCGAGAAACAGAAAGGGAAGCAATATCAGGGTGGCCATCCCGTTCTGGCAGCAAACCATCAACGTCGGAGGATAGGTGCCCACGTATTTTCGATTGAGTATGGACAGAACGGCAAAGGTGAACCCCGACAGGGTTCCCCAAAATGCGCCGAGGGTGATGTTGTTCTGGAAATCGAATGACGGAACAACCCAGAGCAGGCCGAAAACAACGGAACCTGCCGTCAACATATCGAAACCACGAATTTTTTCTTTGAAGAAAACCGGTTCCATAAACGTGACGAATATGGGGAAGGTCGAGAATGTGAGCAGACCCACGGCTACTGTTGAAATTTGAATCGCGTGAAAGAACGTGATCCAATGTACGGCCAATATCATCCCGAGCAAAATAAGAACGAAAAAATCCCGTCTCGATGTTACACGAAACGGTATTTTGAAGACGGCGAGTATAATGCCCAGGGTAAGGGCGGCAAAAAAGGTTCTTCCAAAGACAATGACCAACGGCGGCAGGGTTAAAAACTTTCCGAACAGACCGGAGAGCCCAAAAAGGATGACAGCGATATGTATTTCAAGCAAGCCATGTCTTTTCATGGGATTTCCATGGATTTTCTGAAAAACGCAGGTTGATGGAGCCCCTGCCGGGGATCGTTAAAAAACTGGCACATTTTTTTTATCAGTGCTATGGATCCACCAGACAAAAGCGACCTCACAAATCAGGCTTGGCCTCACGTGTTTTAAGTTATGCATGAATCCATGACAAAAGAGACCCGGGACGGTAGAACAGTGACACTTGTCGGTGTTCTCGTCAATACAATTTTAATTATACTGAAGCTGATGACCGGGATATACGGCACCAGTCAGGCCCTCATCGCAGATGCCGTCCATTCGATTTCCGACCTTTTTACGGATGTCGCGGTTCTCATCGGTCTCAAGGTTCGGTATAAACCGCCGGACGAGAAGCATCATTTCGGTCATGCCCGGGTTGAAACCCTGGCAACTTCTTTTGTGGGTATCGTCCTCATCGGAACGGCATTGTACCTGGGGGTCGACGCTGCCTTCAATATCTACAGCCACAATGAATCCCATCCCACGTTGCTGGCGTTGATGGGCGCCGGAGTGTCGGTGGTACTGAAAGAAATCCTTTATCAGTACACCATTCGCACCGGACGACGCATCAACAGCCAGTTGATTGTGGCCAACGCGTGGCATCATCGTTCAGATGCCCTGTCTTCGGTGGCTGTTTTGGTGGGCGTCGCTGGAACTCAAATACGGCCGTCATGGTATTTCCTCGACGCCTTTGCCGCACTTTTGGTCTCCTTTTTCATCGTAAAAGTCGGCCTGGAGATTTTAAAAGAGGCTTTGCATGAATTCACCGATGCCGCCCCTAAGGGCGACGTCATCGACCGGATCATGAACTGTGCCCTAACCGTAAACGGAGTGAACGCCGCCCATGATCTCAAAGTGCGCACTTCCGGTGGCCGTTATCAAATGGAAATACACATTGTCGTCGATGGTCGACTGACCGTAATAGAGGGACATCAGTTGGCAAAGGCCGTGGAACACTGCCTGATCCAGGATGTGGGAAACTTCGATCATATCACCGTTCATGTGGATCCGGAGATCGAAAAAAACGAAACCGCCGATTAGGTCTATCGGGATCGGCTTTTTTTTGAGTAAAAAACCAAGGAGCAGATATGGAACCGAATCGATTACTCTATCTTTCCCAGGAGGATGTTGTCTCCGTGGGACTGACAATGGCCGAGATTATCGAAGTCCTGGACGTCGCTTTCCGGGAAAAAGGTCGCGGAAATACGGAAATGCCCCCCAAACCGGGGATTCATCCGGGTGGCGAAGACAATTTTATTCACGCCATGCCGGCATACATTCCCGCTTTGAACGCAGCGGGCGTTAAGTGGGTGAGTGGTTTCCCGGGGAACCAAAAGAAAGGATTGCCCTACATTACCGGCCTGCTCATCCTCAATGACCCTGAAACCGGAATCCCTGTTTCGGTGATGGACTGTGTATGGATTACGGCCGTTCGGACCGGTGCGGCCACGGCACTGTCCGCCCGCCATCTGGCCCGTCCGGAATCGTCGGTGGTCGGTGTTCTGGGATGCGGTGTTCAGGGACGCACCAACGTGGAGGCCCTGAATACGCTGTTTCCCGTCAAACGCGTCATGGCTTACGATGTGAACACCGAAGCCGTCCGTGGATATGCAGACGAAATCGCTTCACGGTTGAACCTGGAGGTGATTCCGGTGGGTACCCCGCGGGAAGCGGTGACCGGGTGTGACATTGTCGTGACCGCAGGTCCGATTCTAAAAACGCCCCACGCCACCATCCAAGCCGGTTGGCTGGACGAGGGCGCTTTTGCTTCGCTGGTCGATTTTGACTCCTACTGGCATCCCCATGCCATGCAGGCGGCGGACAAGTTCTGTACCGACGACACACCCCAGCTGCGACAATATCAGCAAATGGGCTATTTCCAGAATATTCCCGAAATTCACGCCGATCTGGGAGAACTGGTCATCGGAAAAAAACCAGGAAGGGAGACCGCCGCAGAACGGACCCTGACAGCCAATCTGGGACTGGCCATTGATGACATGGCCGTGGCGCCCATAATTTTTCGCAAAGCTGTGGAAAAAGAACTCGGCACCTGGCTGCCGCTCTAAATGGCGTACCGTCCGGCTCAGCCGCCACTCGAGGGCCGACAAGTTTCTAAGGAGCGTTTCCGGACCATGGAAGGGATTCATTATAGCTTGACTAAAGCGCCTTCATTTAATAGAAGGTTTGGAACAACGTTTAAAAAAAACATCTTTGAATTCCTTTGATATTAAATAATTTATAAACCTCCGAAGCACCTGTTTGCCCCTATGGCTGAATTGGTTCTACGACATGTCTCCAAAAGATTCGGTGGTCTTCTGGCTGTGGATGACTTGGACCTCCAGGTTCCGGAAGGCAGAATACTGAGCTTGATCGGTCCCAACGGGGCCGGCAAGACCACGGTCTTCAACATGATCACCGGCGTCTATCCCCCCAGTGACGGGACCATTTCCTATGGCGGCAGAAAACTCAACCATTTGAGAAGCAGCCGCATCATCCGCCGCGGCATTGCCCGGACCTTTCAGAATATTCGGCTGTTCAAATCCATGACCGTGCTCGAAAATGTCCAGGTGGGGATGCACTGCCGGACCAAAAGCGGGGCATTTCGGGCCCTGTTCAAATCCCCCTTTTCAATCCAGGAGGAAAAAGAAATCACCGACAAGTCCATGGAAATCCTGGAATTTTTGGGTTTGGGCGACTACCGGAACGAATATGCCTCAAATTTGCCTTACGGCGGCCAGCGCCGACTGGAAATTGCCAGAGCCGTGGCGACCCAGCCCAAAACCTTACTCCTTGACGAGCCTGCAGCCGGAATGAATCCCAGCGAAACCGCCGAGTTGATGGATTTGATCCTTAAGCTGCGCGATACGGGGCTCACCATTTTCCTGGTGGAACATGACATGCGGCTGGTCATGGGCATTTCAGAAATCGTTGTTGTTCTGGACCACGGCCAAAAGATCGCCCAAGGGGACCCCAAAGAGATTCAGCAAAACGAGAAAGTGATAGAGGCCTATTTGGGAACCAAAGCAAAAACCCAAGGCTAGATTTTGTAGTTTTTAATCCGGTTGTTTTTTATTAACGATTCACAAAGCCAAAGGAGGTAGTATATGAAAAGAGTCGGAATTTTAGTTTTGTGTTTGATGGTAGTTGTGGGCTTTCATGGCATGGCCGTGGCGAAGACGCTGAAAATCGGCACCTTGAGTCCCCTCACCGGCCCCTATGCCCAGGACGGTACCGATATCCTCCAGGGAGCCAAAACTGCTGTTGCCGTTTTTGAGAAGGCCGGCGGCGTGCCCGGGTACGATAAAATAGAGATAATCCCCGGTGACAGTGCCTGTGACGGCGGCAAAGCGACCATGGCCGCCAACAAGCTCATCAACAGCGGTGTGAGCGGTGTTGTCGGTGCCTACTGCTCCTCGGCCACCATTCCGGCCTCCGTTCCCCTGAACCAGGCCAACATCATTCAGATAACGCCGGCATCAACGCACACGGATGTTACCGCTCGCGGTTTCAAGCAGATTTTCCGTATGCCGCCCCGTGACGACGTCCAGGCCTGGTCTACGGTGAAGTTCCTCGAAGACGGTCTCAAGATCAAGACCCTGGCGTTGATCGACGACCGCCAGACCTACACCGTGGGCCTCACCGAGAACATCACCAAATTTGCCAAAGAGAAAAACAAGATCGAAATCGTCGCTCTGGAGCACATCACACCCGGTGACAAGGACTTTACCGCCGTGCTGACCAAATTGAAAAGATTAAACCCCGATGTCATCTACATGGGCGTTTACCAACCCGAAGGCTCACTGATGGCGCGTCAGGCTAAGGCTTTGGGAATTACGGCCAAACTGTTATCCGAAGATGCCGTTTTTCATCCCAAGTTCATCGAAGTTGCCGGCGAATCCGCCGAAGGCGCTTATCTGACCTTTGCCAAAGCACCGGAAACCCAGGAGCGAAAGGACTTCGAGGATACGTACAAAAAGATGTGGAACGTCGAAACCATCGGTTCCTACAGTTACTACGCATACGACGCCGCCATGATTCTTCTGGAATCCATAAAAAAGACCGGTACCACAGATACGAACAAGGTTGTGGACACGCTTCGTGCCACGACATGGAACGGTGTAACCGGAGAAATCAAGTTCGACGAAAAGGGTGACCGTAAGCTGGCTCACATCATCTGGATTGTAAAGGACGGCAAGTTCGCACCGTACTGGGATCCGCTGACCGAAAAATACTTCTAAATCTCTAGGGAATGGTCGAGGGCTCTGATCCTCGGCCATTCCATTTGTTTTCTAAAATATAAACCCTGCAGTGACATCGGAAATATAGAGGTTATATCGGATGGACAACGCGTCTTTTATCATTCAGCAGTTGATCAACGCCATCTTTCTGGGTTCCATCTTTTCGTTGATCGCTCTGGGATACACCATGGTTTACGGCATCATAGAACTGATCAACTTTGCCCATGGTGAGTTGTTCACCGCAGGCGCCTTTATCGGGATCATCGTTCTGGCGGCACTGCAACAAATCGGTTTTGTAGAAACCCATTTTGTCCTGACCCTCATTCTGGTTTTCGGCATGGCCATGGCCTATGTGGCGGTGCTCGGGGTGGCCATCGAGCAGGTGGCCTACAAGCCCCTGCGAAAAGCATCCCGCCTGGCTGCTATTCTGAGCGCCCTGGGCATGTCGATTTTTTTGTCCAACGGGATGATGCTCAGCCAGGGCGTGTCTGACAGGGCCTATCCGGCGATTTTGGGTATGGAGGGATTCTCAATTCTGGATGCAAGGATAACGTATGGGCAGGTCTTCATCATTGTATTGTCGCTGGTTTTAATGGTGGCCTTGACCATGTTCGTGAACTGGAGCAAGCTGGGCAAGGCCATGCGGGCCACAGCTCAAAACCAGACCATGGCCCGGATGCTGGGCATCGATATCGACCGAACCATCCGGGTCACGTTTATGATCGGGCCGGCATTGGGCGCTGCGGCCGGTGTGATGGTTGGCATGTATTACGGTTCCGTCCGTTTCGACATGGGTTTTATTTATATGATCAAGGCCTTTGCCGCAGCGATTTTGGGGGGTATCGGATCCATCCCCGGTGCGGTGTTGGGGGGGATGATCATCGGCGGGGTGGAGGTTCTTTGGTCGGCCTTTCTGCCCAGTGAGTGGAAGGATGTCACGACATTTGTGGTTTTGATTCTGGTTCTCTACTTTCGGCCGAGTGGACTTCTGGGTGAACATGTCAGCGAGAGCAGGGTATAAAATGGCCAAAAGCGATTTTAAAAAATTTATCGTCAACTCTCTGTTTTTGGGCATTCTCATCGTGCCCATGGTGGGATTTCCCGGTACCCGCTTCGAAGCTTCACGAGCCCTGACCATATGGGGAGGTATCGTCGGGATTCTTGCGCTCTGGCTGGTGAGCAAGACGGTTCGACGCAACGACATTTACCGGAGAACTGCAACCTGCCTTGAACCCTTAAAAAATAACATCTTGAGAAGATTTTCCAAACTGCCGATCCGATATTACATTTTTATTCTATTGATAGGGGTGGCGGTCTACCCGATGCTGGCCAACAACTATATGATCGACGTCGGTATCACATGCCTGATTTATATCGTCCTGGGGCTGGGCCTCAATATTGTCGTGGGACTCGCCGGCCTGCTCGATCTGGGGTATATCGCCTTTTATGCCGTGGGTGCTTACAGCTATTCCCTGCTCAACCTCCACTTCGGAATTTCTTTCTGGCTCTCTCTTCCCATCGGTATGGTTGTCGGGGCCATCTTCGGCTGCATCATCGGATACCCGACCCTCAGGATGCGGGGGGATTATTTGGCCATCGTTACCATGGGGTTCGGCGAGATCATTCGTTTGGTATTGAACAACTGGGACAAACTGACCAAAGGCCCCAACGGACTGCTGGGTATGGCTAAACCGGCGGTGGTTTATCCGGTCTTAACCGACGGCGGGTTGAGCTGGGGTGTCTATTCAATCAATTCTCTCCACGCCCTCTACTACTTAATATTTATCATCGCCGTTCTGACGGTTGTCGGCGTTCGACGACTCGACAACTCCCGCATCGGTCGGGCCTGGGTGGCCATCCGGGAAGACGAAGTGGCCGCTGAACTGTCCGGTGTCCCCACAACCTGGCTGAAACTGCTGGCCTACGCCATGGGCGCCGCATTCGCATCGGTGGTGGGGGCGTTCTTTGCCGCCAAGCTCAGCTACACCAATCCCAACTTTTTTATTTTCATGGAATCCTGTATTGTACTGTGCATCGTCGTTCTCGGAGGCGTGGGGAGTATTCCCGGGATCATCCTGGCCGGAATTGTTTTAATCGCGGTTCCGGAAGTTTTTAGAGAGTTCCAGGACTACCGAATGTTTGCCTTTGGTCTGGCAATGGCGGCCATGATGGTTTTGCGGCCCGAAGGTTTGATTCCGGCATCCCGGCGCAAGCGGGAGTTTCATGAAACCGAACAACTTACTTCCGAGGATTTAAACGATGGTGGTTAAGGCACCGATTCTTGAGCTCGAAAATGTGCACACATACTATGGAAATATCCATGCTTTAAAAGGTGTATCCTGCACCATACCGTCCGGCGACATCGCGTGTCTGATCGGTGCCAACGGCGCCGGTAAAACCACCACCCTGCTGACCATATTCGGTGTTCAGCGGGCGCACCGGGGTACGATAAAATTCAAGGGCCGTCCCATCCACCACCTTCGCCCCGAACAGGTGGCGGCACAGGGGATGTCCCAAGCACCGGAAGGCCGGCAGATCTTTCCCCGCATGACAACTCTGGAAAATCTGGAGATGGGGGCCTATCTGCGCAGGGACAAGGCGGCGATGGAAAAGGATATGGACTGGGTGTTCGGTCTTTTCCCGGTGTTGAAAGATCGGACCCATCAACTGGGGGGGACCTTGAGCGGGGGAGAACAGCAGATGCTGGCCATTGGCCGGGCCCTGATGTCACGGCCGGAGCTCTTATTGCTGGACGAGCCGTCCCTGGGGCTGGCTCCTAAACTGGTGGAGCGGATCTTCGAAACGATTCTGGAAATCAATAAACAGGGCGTGACCATTTTTTTGGTGGAGCAGAACGCACACATGGCGCTGAGCATCTCCAACAACGGATACGTCATGGAGACGGGCAAGGTCGTGTTGACCGACAATGCGGCTTCGCTTTTGAAAAACGAGAAAGTTAAAAAAGCTTACTTGGGTGAATGATGCCCGAGACCCATGTAAAAAATCTTCAAAAAACATTGTTTCAATCCACAAAAAGCCGCGCCATTCCAAAGATAACGACGGTTCGTCTGCATAAGACTAAAAAATATAAGGTTTTTCTTGACTCTCTAAATTAGATATTGTAACTGAATCTTATTCACTGTAAATTGTTTGTGATAATTTTTAACATCAGGAAAGGGGGCACGATGACAAAAGCAGACTTAATTGAAAAGATGGCTAAAGATGCAGGTATTTCTAAAGTCGCGGCCAAAGCGGCATTGGAGTCGTTTGTTGACGGGATTACAACAGGTCTGAAAAAAAGAAACAGCAAAGTGACCCTGGTGGGTTTTGGAACATTCCGCAAGGTCTATCGAAAAACCCGAATGGGACGTAATCCACAGACCGGTGAAAAGATTAAAATCAAGGGCAGAAATACGGTGACCTTTAAGCCGGGAAAAAATCTCAAATAAAAATTAAACATAGCATTTCTTACTGAATTATCGCATACCCAACCGCTTGCGGCGGGCACTCTTTCTATATCCTTTCCTTGGGAAGAGGGGTAGGGTGAAGAATAGTTTGTGTCATCCTTTCACAGACCCCGTCCGCATGCGGCGGGGTGCTTCATTTGTGCACGGCAAATTGCCTTCCAACCGCACCAAATTTTATCCGCCTCTGGCGGATTTTCTCTTGCTTCCCAAAACGCTTTTTCCCAAAAGACTCAAAAATCGCTTACCGTAAGGTTTTGAAACGGTTTCCCGGGCCGTTGTTCATTCGTCGGTGTGGCTTCGGGCACGAAGAATACTGGGTGCATTTTCGTCTTGTTCCTGGTTCATCTGGAGACATATGATGGATGCGATGATGATGATACCGCCGGTGATCTGGGCGACTTCCATAATTTCATTGAGGAAGATATAAGAGACGATGCCGGCGGTGATGGGTTCGAGGGTAGCGGTGATGCTGGCTCGGGTGGAGCGGATCAGGTTGATGCCCTCCAGATAAAGGCCGAAAGGAACCAGGGTTCCCAGAACGCCGATATACAGAATCCATGCCCACTGTATCGGGGAGTACGCGTGCATAAAGGCTTCCAGGGGCGGATGGAGTACGTTCCACACCAGCGCTCCGAAAAACAGTGCAAAAAAAAGAACCGTCCACGGGTTGTAGCGGCGCATGCCGTATTCGCCGTGAACCGAATACCAGGCAAAGGTGATGGCCGACAGGATGCCGCTGAGAATGCCGACGATATTCATGGACAGAATTTCGAGATTGTAGGCGCCGACGACCAGATAGCACCCGAATGTGGCACCCACAAGGGCTATAACAGTTACGGGTGATAGCTTATCTCGCATGAACACAACCGAATGGATGGCGATAAAGCTGGGGGCCAGATACTGGAGCAAAATGGCGGCCGCCACCTTTATTTTACTGATGGTAAACAAATAGGTGAACTGGACCCCGGCCATGCCCACGGTGCCGAAGAGCACGAAATAGAGTATGTCTTTTCGATCTATTTTCAGGAGGGAACGGTTGCGTATGGACAGCCACAGAAGTAATAGCCCCGAAGAGATTGTCAGGCGAAGTTGAACCAGTTGATAGGGCGTGACACCGCTGTTGAACAGAAACTTGGCCGACGATCCGGACACCCCCCACATGAATGCGGCGGTCACCACATAAAGATACCCCCATCTATAGTTTTTCACAGATTCATTTGATTTCATAGCTGGAAAAGAAGTAAAGTTTAAAGTGAACTAAAGTTGATGGTTGTAGCCTTGGCACTATCAAATTAAGTAGAAAATAATTTGCGCTAAAAGCGCTTTCCTCAACTTTTAGGCATTTGATATTTCAATGATCTTTTTCAGCGCCTCAAAATCTTCGATAACATAATCTGCGCCTGCCGCTATCAGATCTCTTTTCAGACGCTCTTTGTCGGACGATGACTTCAGGATTCCGATGCCGATGAAACCCGCCATGGATCGTGAGGCCGCCTCCATATCATCGGGCATATCTCCGATAAAAAAAGATTTTGATACCCTATCTTTTTGGGCCGATTCGATGGCATCCAGCATGTAGGGATTTGGTTTGCTGAGGGCCACCTTTCTTTTTTCCCGTTGGAATATTTTCCGTTCTTCCTCGAGGCAGTCGTCGAGGGTGAGGATATCCGAGAAAAACTTCCGGAGGTCAAAGAGATCCAGAGGGTAGTCCGCCTCAGCCCTGGGCCGCCCGGTGGCAATGGCCAGGGTGTTGTTTTCGGATAAGGATTCAAGGAGGTGTTTGTCGATCATCAGTTTTTCCTGGTTTATGTATCCTTTTTCATGAAACACCTTTGCCGGAATCCCATAGGTGGACTCGAAAAGTTCCTTGCCAAGATAGATCTCTTGAAAAATCTGTTTGATAATATTTCCGCTTCCCACATCTCCGGTATAAAGGGCGGCAACGAATTCGTTCTCTACGCTTTCGGTTCTATTCATCAGCGTGGAGATGGGCATTTTTTCGGACTTCAAAAATTCGGCCAAAACTGCCACATCACACCGGCTGATGGCGTTATGGTATCTGGTCCAGGGATCTGAATCTTCCGGGCCGGCAGCGTTTTCAATCAGGGTGAACAACAGATTGATGACCAAAAATGTCAGATCCCAGTCATTGTTGAGACCGCCGCTCTGTTTGACTCTGGCAAGATCGGCCAAGGGAAACAGCGGATCGGGGAGACGCTCCCAAGAACCTGCACCGTTGAAAAACAAACGGGCCGTTTGTCTTACCGTTTCTCGATAGGACCCTGAGACATCGACAATAACCCCGTCCATGTCGAACACGATCAATGCCTGAGATTTTGTTTGTTTGTTCATAACCGAAAAGAAAATTTTGTGGATTTAATGTTGACGGTTTCGTAAAAAGTCTTTTGCGATGGACATCGAGGAAAATCAGACTTTTTGCGAGTTCATCCATGTTAGCAGACGATGACAGAAGTCAACGGCTTCTTTTTGTCTTTCCCAGTATCACGATTGCAGCTGTATATAAACTCAAATTTTCGTTTTTTTTTACAGGGATCTCAAAAATGCAAATTCCGTTCAAAAGCAAGTCGAAGCTTGCAAAGTCCCGACATTCGGAGGCCCGAGACCATGAAAAGGAGCAGCATGCATGGCCGTATTTGAGCATTAATGTTTGGGCATGAAATATTTGGTTCAGACCGCCCTTAAGAAACTCTCGGGGTCGATTTCGAAGTTGAAGGACAGGGCACTGGTGATGGCATTCAAATTCTCCTGGAGTACCGCTGTTTCGGAAGGAAGCGGCGGACGGTCTTGGACCATCGATCGGATGGTAAAGGCAAGACCCTGAACCCGCTGACGGAACTCGCGGGCGGGAAGTGCTGTTTCTATGCCCGGACTGTCTAAAGCTTCAGCGGGGCTGTGGTGTTTGGAAACGGTCGGTGTGTCGAAAAGCGTCATGGACCCATAAAAAACGTGGTTTGAATTTTCCGCCACCGCCTGTTTCCTGAAATCTCCAATCGGACAACTGCACAGACAGGCTTTGGCCATGATAATCAGGAGTTTCAACCTCGACAAGAAAACGTAGGTGTCACATGTTCCGTGGATCTCAACAGCTCCAGACGCCAATAGAATTGTTCGGCGTTTCCTGGAATCGATTGTCTTCATGGTGTCCTCCGGGTTGAACGCAGTATGGAAAAGAAAAGACAGGACGGGTAAAATTATTGTTCGAATAAGAAGCAAAAATCGTGCAAACGCCTTTAAATTTATGATGGTATCGTGTAAAGCTTTAAATATTAAATGGTTATCCTATTCCGGGTCCCATAGCTACACATCTCCTTTTTGGAAAAATGTGTGAAATATGAACCAAAAACCTCAAAAATCATGAAAAGATTTTCACAGTCTATGCCCCGTGGATCGGATAAATTTTACCCGGTAACCGGGGAAAAATGTCTCAAAATTGACAAAAAATGACCCATACACTTCCCAATTTTGTCAATTTGCAAGTTGGAGAAAAAATTTAAATTATGTTAACCCATTGAAAATAAAGGCAAGGGAAAAAATAAAGGCAGGGGGTTATACTTGGCATGGTTTTAGCACATCAATAAATCGAGACAAAAAAATTCTCGAATGTGCGTGCATCTTTTCTGCTGGGCATCTTCAAAACAAAAACAAAACGCAAAGATGTACCCCAGTGTTAATAACGGCATTGCGGGAATCCCGGAAAATCGGTTGGGTTTTGTTGGCGAGGCAACCTATCTTCCCCACCTTCACATAGGGGTGATCCGTAAGGGTCGCCCTTTTTTTTGGCAACTTCTATATACCCATGGTACGTCGAAGCAGAGTTTGGAACGCCTGTCGGAACGTTGTGGCGATTCCGATTTATTGGGGGCCGATGGAATGCATTTTAAATTTATATTTCATCGGGCGAAACCCCTCTTTCTTTTCTGTGAACCCATACCGAAGATCCCGCAAGTGTCGTCGTGGACGCCAGCCGGTATATTGGGGCTCGACTCGGTTTTTAATTTCAGGTTAAATTGGAGGCGGGTAGGGCAATGAGGGTGACCATTGCCTTGGCCACCAGTTTTTCTTGACCGTCGGATATGGAGAAGACTTCGGACTCTGAAACTTTGATCTTCCGGCCGTTGTTGACGACTTTTGAACGGCAGACCATGCGTTCGCCCACGGCGGGCTTGAAAAAATTAATTTTGAATTCGATGGTCAGGATTCGAAACGATTCGGAAACCGTCGTATAGGCGGCGTATCCGGCGGTATGATCCGCCATGGTCGCGATCACGCCGGCGTGTACAAATCCGTCCTGCTGGCTGTGGACCGGCCGGATCTCGAGGCTGGATTCAAAAACTCCTTCGGCCACCACCCGGGGCTCGAACCCGCACGTTTTCGGAAATCCCTGGACATAATCTTTTTTTAAATATTCAATTCGTTCTGTGTTCATAAACGATTCTCCTTTTTTCCCCTCCCTGTTTTCCCTGCACAGATCCGCATTTTTCTGACAGAAGATTCGAAAATAACCCTTGCACAATCGGCCGGTAAAGATAAAGATAATTGTATGGATGATGCGCAATTTCGTCAACTCCTTAATCGATTTGAATTTTCCTGGTCAGGGTACCGCAAAGTCAGAAAAGGGGTTAAAAAGCGGGTTGGCCGGTATATGACAGCAGCCGGGTGTCGCACCATGGCGGCCTTTCTGGCGGAGCTGGAACAAAACCCTGAAACGAGACGTGCGTGTGAACTCCTGATGACCGTGTCCATCAGTCGTTTTTTCCGGGACCGAAGATTCTGGGAGACCCTCGAAAAAACCCTGCTGCCGGAAATTATCCATAGGCGCAACCAAAAAATTTCGGTCTGGTCGGCGGGATGCGCATGCGGAGATGAAGTTTACAGCTTCATGATCGTCTGGGATCGCCTCAGCAAGACCTGTTCCCATCTTCCGGATCTCGAGATGACGGCCACCGACCTGAATCCAACACATCTCCAGCGGGCCCGGGCTGGAATTTATTCCCACGGAAGTCTCAAAGAGCTCAACCCGGAAATCCGATCCGAATATTTCAGGCAAAAGCCGGGTAAAAAACTTTTCCATGTGAAAGATTTTCTCAAAAAAGACATTTCTTGGAGGATTCACCACCTTCTGTCCGACCCTCCGGGGCGAGATTTTGACATGGTCTTTTTACGGAACAGCGTCCTGACCTATTACGAAGAAAATACCGAAGAAAAGGGCGTTGGAAAAGGTGCTGTCGGGGCTTGTTCCCGGCGGGATCCTGATCATAGGGGCCCACGAATCGATCCCCTTTGAAACACCGGGTCTTTCCGGGGTCGACCCGTATCCGTATGTTTTCAGGAGAAGGGCTGAAAAACAACCCGATGGTTTCAGGTCCTGAAGCCGACGATCATTGCAGACATAACCTCAACGTCGCAAAAGTCGAGGATGCCTCAGACCCGAGGCGTCAAGGGTGAAGCCCCGCAGACAAAGCGGGATAGACCTCCGTCATTTACTGCTTTGGATATCACTGGCAGTCGAGTTCAGTATATTGGGAATAAATGAACACAACGCTATGGTTTAAGCGGTTTTATACAAATCTCATCGTGTTGTTAATTCAACTATGAGGATAAAAAAAGCCGCTTAAAAACAGCGGCTTTTCGTATTATTTTTATTTGGTCGGGACGAGAGGATTTGAACCTCCGACCCCAGCGTCCCGAACGCTGTGCTCTACCAGACTGAGCCACGTCCCGACTTATACCGTCTTTTTATGTCCTCCATATGGAATTGTCAATATTTTTAATTCCCAAAATATCCATTAATAAAAACTGGATTCAAGGGCATTCAATCCATAACAATTCCTTGGGTATTTAGGTAAAGGGATGACTGACAATGATCGTCTCATTCCTTCCAGGACCGACGGATACGATATCGATGGGTGTTTCCAGGAGTTCTTCGATTCGGTCCAGATAGCGTCTTGTATTCTTCGGAAGATCTTCGAGTTTCCGAATACCGGATATATCTTCCGGCCACCCCGGAAGGGTTTCGAAAACAGGTTTACAGGCTCCCAGAGTTCTCAGGTTTGCCGGAAAGTCATCAAGGATCTCACCGTTGTATTCATACCCGGTACAAATTTTAAGGGACTCCAACCCGTCCAGTACGTCCAGCTTGGTAATAACGAGACCGGTGAGGCCGTTGAGACGGGCTGCGTTCCGCAAAAGAACGATGTCCAGCCATCCGCACCGTCGCTTCCGTCCGGTTGTGGCACCGAATTCCGCCCCTTTTTTCTGAATCGTGTCGCCGATTTCGTCGAAAAGCTCCGTGGGAAACGGGCCCCTTCCCACACGGGTCGTATAGGCCTTTACAATGCCGATAACACCGGTGATCTCTTTGGGGCCGATACCGGCGCCGCAGCAGGCATTGCCGGAGACGGTGTTCGATGATGTGACAAAGGGGTAGGTGCCGTGGTCGATATCGAGGTGGGTGCCCTGTGCGCCCTCGAAGAGGAGCTGTTTCCCGGCTTTGAGGGCCTGGTTCATGACAATGGAGATGTTGACGACGTGGGGTGCCAGTCTTTCTGCATAATCTTGATACTGACGGACCATCGGTTCCGGATCCAAAGGTTCAGCGGAGAGATAGTGTTCGAGATAGAAATTTTTTTCTTCGAGCACTGCGTGCACCGTTTCTTTAAAAACCTCGGCATCGATGAGTTCCACGAATCGGATTCCCCTCCGGGACGCCTTGTCCTCGTAGCAGGGGCCGATTCCCCGCCCGGTGGTGCCGATTTTTTGATCCCCCTTCATTCTTTCCCGGGCGAGATCGATCTGCTTGTGATAGGGCATGATGACATGGGCTTTTTCGCTGATTTTAAGCAGATCCGGCCCGGTGTTTATGCCCTTGTCTTTTAATCGGTCGAGTTCTTCCACCAGGACCGAAGGATCGACCACCACGCCGTTTCCGATCAGACAGGTCTTTTTCTGCAAAATGCCCGAGGGGACCAAATGGCTGATAAACTGTTCGCCTTCCACCACCATGGTATGGCCGGCGTTGTTTCCCCCCTGAAACCGTACAACCACATCGGCATATTCGGCCAGGAGGTCCACGATTTTACCTTTGCCTTCATCACCCCATTGAGTTCCAACAATTACGATATTCGACACGTATGACTCCTTCTAAGGTTTAATAATGGTAGGGAATTTTTGGGATACAAATGAATACGAATAAGGATCGTCAATATTTTGAAATTTATGAATCATGTGTATACTTGCCCCCTTGTGACCGGCAGTGGCAGGGGGCGTCAAAATCTGCCTGCCCCCCAGCTCCGATGATACTGGGGGCGTCCTGTTTAACTTGAACGTTTTGCTCTGAAAAAATCCTGAATCAGCGTCCTGCAGGCGTTCTCACAGATGCCGTGCATGATTTCCGGCCGGTGATTCAATCGGTCGTCATCGGCAAAATTGTACAACGAACCGGCAGCGCCCCATTTGGGATCATGGGCACCGAAAACCACCCGGGCCACCCGGGCGTGGACAATCGCTCCCATGCACATGATGCAGGGCTCGATGGTAACATACAAGGTGGTGCTTAACAACCGGTAATTCAGAACTTTGTGCGCCGCCTTGCGCAGGGTCATTATCTCGGCATGTGCCGTGGGGTCACCGAGGCTTATGGTCTGGTTGTGTGACCGGGAGAGGATGTCTCCGGATTCGGCGACAAGTACTGCACCTATCGGAACTTCGGCCTTTTGTCCAGCTTTTTTAGCCTCCGCCAAGGCCAGATTCATGAATTCTGTGTCGGTTTTACGCATAATATAAAGTTAAAGCCGAGTGTGAATAAAAGTGGGTAAAAATTCCGAAAATAAAAGAAATACAAATGCAAACGAATGGCGTCATCTCCCATGGGTCAAGTTGTGAACATGGAAAACGGTTCATCTGTTTTTCACCTAAAGCGTACCTTTTTTTATGCAACGTTTAGGTTGACAACTATCTTTCTATAGCTTATTAGTTGGACAAATTTCAATCAAATTTCCATGCGCCCGTAGCTCAGCCCGGACAGAGCGCCGGACTACGAATCCGTAGGTCGCAAGTTCGAATCTTGCCGGGCGCACCAATGATATCAAGGGTTTACAGAGAAAAAGAGCTGTAAGCCTTTTTTATTGGGGGTTTATAGGGATTGTATCTTGTAAAACCGGTAGTCATAAGGCTTAGATTGATATGGATAGAACATAAATTTTATATATGCAAAAATGTGTCCCTAATGCGTCCCTAAATGGCTAGGATAAGGGAAGGATAAACATTGCACTTTTGTGCAATTCGATGCGGAAATAAAAAAGGCAGGGTCATTGCTGAACCCTGCCTTTATAGTTTGATCCGTTTGGCTGTTAATTTGGATGCAACGGTCTCTTTTAATGTTGATTCTGTCAGATTCCCAAGGATCTTTTTCGAGATAGATACCGGTCCGCTTACCGTTTTTATCATAAAAATTGAAACGGTCGGATTCCCAAGTGTCCTGCTTGATGTACCCCTTGGTTTCCGTCCCCGATTTTATGTTTATTCGGTCAGATTCCCAAGTATCCGGTTCAAAATATGTTTCGGTTTCCAGACTTGAATTGTATTTGCCGATAGGATCGTAGGTCATCAAGCGGATAGGCGATTGCGGGTATTATAAAGGATAGACAGATTATTGATAAAATCCATTTTTTCATGTGGCACACTTTTTTAGGCAGGGTCATTGCTGAACCCTGCCTTTTTTATGTTGATAAAATGTTAAAGTTAATTGTTATCCTTTCGAGCTCTCATAATGATTTTTTAGGCCAAATTAATTTACAGAGTGCACCAACGATAAGAATCGAAAATAAACATAAAATCCCATAATCTAACAAAGTAGGGAAGACATCAGTACCTTTTGATAGTATTTCACGCATTGACCATAAAGCAATTAAATAACCCAAAACGTTAATCGGAATCTTCTTTGCCTCAACTGTAAACAAAAACATATAGTGCCAGAATTGATATTGCCCCAAAAAAGTAGACACGGTCAAGCGCAAAGTTTCACCTTCTGTTTTTCATATTCAGCCGGGCAAAGATACTCCAGTGTTGAGTGCCTTCTCTGCCGATTGTAGAACACCTCGATATATTCAAAAATGGAACGTAAGGTATCCTGATGACCTTCATAGCGTTCATGATAAACCAGCTCGGTTTTCATAATACCGAAAAACGACTCGGCTACGGCATTATCCCAGCAGTCCCCTTTGCGGGACATGCTCTGGATGAATTCATATTTACCGAGCTCTTTGCGAAAATCGTTGCATGCATACTGAACGCCACGATCCGAGTGAAAAACAAGTCCCTTGCCCGGACGACGTCTTCTGATCGCCCGTTTCAACGCCGTGACCACCATCTCATGACTCAACGAACTGCTCAGCGCCCAGCCGACCACCAGACGGGAGAAAAGATCGATAATCACCGTCAAGTACAGCCAACCCGTGCGGGTAGACAGATAAGTTATATCCGACACCCACACCCTGTCAGGAGCCTCTGCGGTGAAATTCCGCTCCAGCAGATTCGGCGATACGGCAAAATGATGCTTGCTATCGGTCGTCACCCGGTATTTCCGGCGGATCTTGGAACGAAGGCCCGTATGACGCATCCGCTTGGCCACACGGTTTTTACCGACCCTGCGGCCCCGATCTTGAAGCTCCTGGGTGATCTTGGGGCTGCCATAGCGCCCCTTGCTGCCATCATAGATTTCGCGAATCTCAGCATCCAATCTCTGATTATCAATCGCCCGCTGGCTTGGCTTACGTTTCAGCCATCGGTAATATCCACTGCGAGACACCTCAAGAACTCGGCACATCTCCAAAACACTCCAATCCGTGTGGTGCTCGCTTATGAACCCGAATATCGATGCGGGTCCGTCGAGAAGATGGCCACTGCTTTTTTTAAGATGTCACGCTCCCGGCGAAGTCGTTCATTATCCTGTTTTAACTTACGGACAATTTCGTCATCAGGTTTTAGATGGCCCTTTCCTGGAAATGCTTGTTCACCATCATGTTTGAACTGGCGTTTCCATCGACTGATAACCCCCTGTCCTATGCCAAGATCTCGCTCTATCTTTGTGGCCGAGTTCCCTGGCTCCATGGCAAGGCGTATGGCTTCTAATTTAAACTCTTTATCGTATTTTTTATTACCCATTGTGTCACACCTCCTGCTCGCTTATATAATTTTGCTATTCGGTGTGTCCACTACTTTGGGGTAGGTTCACTCAGTTTGACCCTTTTTTGTGCTCATGACAAGATATCTGTATTGCGACACGAAGTCGCGTAATTATAGACTGTTCAAGAAAGTTTTCATTCCTTGTTTGAACCCAGCGTCCCGTCGCTGCGATCCTATGGAAGCATGTGCTCAAGGTGTATCCTTGATGGGTATGAAGCCTTCCTGACAATGCGCCGAAGCATCGTTTGATGCGGCGAGGAAACCGTGAGGTGAACCGCTCCGGGAAGCCCCATCGGGTAAGGAGTTAGGATAGAATACTATGGTCAACGTAAGTGAACACTTGTAACTGTCGTGAATCTTAACAAGCCAAAGGAGCTGTGAGGCTTGGACCAAAAGGTAAGCGGGTGGTCGGAGGGGTTGCAGAACGTCCGACACGGGCAATATTCCCACCGGCAGATAGAGTGGGCCTAGGTATTCGTTGTCAAATACGCGGAACGTGGTAACCTCATGCCTTCGCCTCATTTTTGAGGCAGGCTAACCGTAAGGCATGCTATGGGAGGTATGGGGAGAGATGATGGAAGAAGCGAAGGCCATCCTGTAATGGGGTGGATAATGGTCGAAAGCCAAGCTCTACCATCCGGCCCGTAAGGGTGCAGACGTTCATCGGGTGCTTCGTTGCGAGAAAACTGATAGAACCGATTTCAGGAGGGAAAGCAAATGAGGCCACATTATGTGAGCCATGCGCCCTCCACTGAAATGGGTTTTGGCTATCAGTATTTATCGCAAAGGTGATTGACATTTTCAATCACCGGGTCACCTTAAATCAAAAGCTGGCCTTTGAAGGGCTTGAGCCGAGTGATGGGAAACTATCATGCTCGGTTCTTAGGGGGCTTGGGGTCAGTAATGGCCCCTGGCTACCCGGTATCAACCACATCACTTATTTCCACCGATTCATCCCACCAATCATTACCACAAGAGTGGCACGTGAGCTATTTGAATTGTTCCAACGTACTATGTAAATAATGTAATAATTGTTATGTAATTTACCCCACAATTACCCAGTTTTTTCTAAGATTTTCCTATACTCCATAACCTTAAAATTGATGCCAACACTTAACACATAAGGGGTTCTAATATAACCAGTTGGTTTTGCATGATATTTGCATGTACTGCAGAAAATTCCTTCTGGACGGATCTGAACTGGCAGACCCGTTGTAAGGATGGTTCTGAAAATGGATAGAGAGTTTCGATTGTTGGATGAGTTGGTCTGGTCTATTTACGCTCACTATCTGGGAAAGGAGGAAGATAAGATGAAGAAAAGGTCTTTGATTTCGATTGTAATCGTCTGTGTATTTCTGTCGTCTGGGATTGCCATTTGCAGGTTTTGAATCTATGCCTTTTATAGCGGCAACTGGGTGTTGTTGAGAACATCCTAAATTCAGCCAAGTAGCTCGTGTAGTAAAAACCATGGGAGGTTCCACGCTGATCCTTGTACTACCACCTGCCACCCTTGTGTCCCAGCGCCCGGCGACTTGGAATGGAGCACTTAACAGGCTTCGAAGCCATCCAAATAGTCAACTTGGTTCGGTGGGTGATATGATTTTTTCTATCATAAATGAAGTAATGGGTTTTGAGCAACGCCATTCATCCCTGCATTTGAAGCTCGTAAGAGATGCCGCACGGGTATAGCGATGATAACATAAAGGAATTCCTTAGCGATCTCGCCCGATGACATAATGCCTGAGTTCGTTACAGCCCTTGAAGGTGTTACCAAGGTTCTGCACAGGATATTGTCCGAACTCGCTGATGGGTATATTAATTTTGAGTGCTTGGGCACTTCTGCTCTATGCGATTTTTTAGACAAAGGTAGGACTGTGAGAACCAAGCTGGTATCTGCATGGATTGGTATTTCATATTGGTGGTGATGGTATCCACCGGCTACTTCATTTGTAATGGTACAGCTACAACTTGTAGTGATTTATTTGATCCAGAAGATGTAATGCTCAGATTGGGTGTAACTCGAAGAGTAGCTTTTAGAATACAGGCAGGGTCAGCAAAGAGCTTTTTAAGTAAAAAAATATCTTAAATTATGCATGTTTACTCCACCAGTACCTCATTTGAACTGTTGGAATGTTTATACACATTGAAATTTACACCTTAACGCATGAAAGGAGAAACAACATGAAAAGAACACTTGCACTTTTTACTGTACTGCTTGCCTTTGCGATTTTTGCTATGCCAACCTATGCTGGAAAGCCAATGGACCACCTGATCCGTATGTTATGCCTGTAAAAGTTGTTAATGACCCTTTCTGTATAGATATACTTTTTGGGCAATATCAATTCAATTTCCATCACACGGGCTTTTTTGAGTATCACTCAAACACAATAGGTCTTCCTGATGAATACAGAGTGGTTATCGGACAGGTCTTATCCGAGATAATTGTCCCATCCAATACAACAAGTGTCGTAGCCAATATTAAGGTGGTAAGTACGACAAGTACAGGGTTCTTCATCCAAACTTTCCCCTTGCTTGTTACCGACCAAGGTACAGACCACGAAGGTCAACAAAATTATGATTATCTCTCAATTGATGAAGTTGAATATTTTGCCCATCGCGCAAGCAGAGAGCAAGGAAATCTCTATACAGCTTAAGGTTTACTCGGCGAATGACGATATCGATATCCAAACGCGGGTAATATCCTACCTACTGTCCTTTGGATATATACGATCTAGGGTTCGTAATATTAATTAAGAATCTTGTATATTAAGGTTTAGAGAGTTAGAAAGTATACAAATTGTCAAAGAGCATAGCCCCTGTCAGTCATTCTGGCAGGGGTTTTTTATTTAAAATATACTCGGCAAGAGTCGCCCTCCGACCTTTGAATACTGCAATATCTCTGGAAGGCTGAGGTCGATCCAATTGTTTGTGATATCATATTCTCAGGATCGAACTGTCATTTTGTATATCAGTTCCTCAACTAATCACTAAAAACCAGAAAAATTTGTGTTTGAGAGTGTATGTATTTAAAGTGGTCGGGCTGGTCAAAGACCTTCGCATCCCCCCCCCTGCGAACGCCCCACCACCCCTTTTGTCAACTCTTTTTATTGCATCAGATGTCTGTAAGTACCGGCATAATATGACATTAGTTTCACAATGAATTATCACATGTTTTTCACATACCTGTAATCTGAAAAATCACCTATTTAGACTAACCACCTGTAATCTTGTAATTTATCTATTTTTTGAAGCGTTAGATTATATCATGCATGATTTTTGCGTCCTATTATCTGATTATCTGATTTGATCCAGAATCTGCATGATATAACCACAATTGCCAAGGGACCGGAATTGAGTACAAACTATTTAAGAGAGATCAGAGAATCTCTTATGATCAGCAAGACCGAACTTGCAAGAAAGGCCAACATAGCACCGGCTACCATTACCCGTATTGAAGATTGCATGCCTTGTAGAATGGAAACACAAAGGAGGATTGTTCTGGCTTTAGGCTATAAAATATCAGATTCGGACAAAATATTTGCCAGTGATATGGAGTCATCTATCAAAGACAATGGGGGCAGACGTTTAGGTGTTGATAGACGTCAGTTTAAATACTCTAAATATATTCCTGAGCAGAGCTCGATAAGGACAGAAGGAACGAACTTGATAGAAGAAAAAAGCCAAGAAGATCGGAATAATTATTTAGATATCTCGAACAGGCAGGGCCAGCAAATGGCTCTGCCTTTTTATTATCCACACTTTTGATTTCTGCTATGTATCCAAGGTCTTAAAGTGGGTTCAGAACCTGTGATATCGTTTTTCAAGAGGGTAAATCTTTTTAGGGTTTGCCTTTTTTGCAATTTTGTAAGAAATACGATATATGTACTGGAAATTGAGATGCTTTGACCTTTGGTTTTGGCAAGTTATGTAGTCAGTTTAATTATGTTGTGTGTTTAATTCCCCTGTAATTCCATTTCATTCCTAAAAAGTTTTTTTTAAAAAACTACTTCTAATTCTTTTTATTCCATCTTTCTTCATACCCTCTGTTTGCATGGATTTCATAAAATATAATTTGTAGTTCCGATTTGATTCTACGCCATTTTCTTCGGCAATATAGATCTATCCATATTCTTATTCACTCCATATCATTTTCCCAAAGTTTCAAAACATCTATATGATTCCTTTTATTTCTCAACTTATAGAATCTTCACATGCAATGGGTGGTGGTTATGGAACAGATCCTTTGTTGTCACTGCTACGATTTATTCACTCCGAGCCCAAGACACAAAAATCAATGTTACTGTATGAAGCCGGAATGCCGAAAGGCAAAAAAAGCGGCCTGGAAACGACATAAGATGGCTACCGACCCGGACTTTAAGCGGGATCAAAAACTAAGCAACAAAAAATGGGCTCAAAACAATCCAGAGTATTGGAAAGAATATCGCAGAAAAAATCCTAAAAAAGCCCAAAGAAATCGTATGCTTCAGGCCATACGAAACATACGCAGATCCAATAACCGAAAAAAGAATGCAAATACCGATGTTCCATTGATTGCAAAGGTAGACGCATCAATATCTAATAATTTTAAGGTGGTTGGGCAATTTTGGCTGGTACCGGTGATTGCAAAGGTAGACGCATTAAAAGTTAACATCTTCGAGATTTCAAGCCCTTATCACTGATTGCAAAGAGGGACTCGTTAGGTGCTTGCTCAAAAACATGCTAATCGAATCATAACGATTAAAAAAAGGAAGGAATCTGTCATGATAAAGAAAAAAATCCTCAATCCTGTCCGGGTGAGACAGATCAATGGCGGTTTCAGCTTTATTCCTCACCGGTTTCTCACAGATGGGTTCTTGGCCTCTTTGGATCAAAAAGAGCTCCTTTTGTACCTGTTTCTCATTTTGGCCTCAGATCGTTTTGGTCTTTCTTTTTACAGCTATGACGCTATCTGCACGCTTCTTGAGCTGAGCCCTGACGAATATATCGCATCCCGGAACAGCCTGATTAAAAAAGACCTAATCGCCTTTGACGGTACTCTTTTTCAGGTACTTTCTCTGCCGCAAAAACGACCGGATTGCCAGGAAAGACAGGTTCGATCTCCTGTTGATAAGCTTATCCAACAGACCGTTAAGAGTTTCTAACATGATCGATGATAAAACCATATCCACCATTGAATGGTCTGACGAATCGCTCGAGGAGATCGAATCGGTTACACAAGTCCTGGATCAGGCGATTGAGAATTATCTTCAATGGATGACAGAAAACAAATATGCAAAAAGCACCCGGAAAGAATATGCACGGGTGTTGAGCAAGTTTAAGTTGTTCATCAAAAAACGAAGATGTTTGTGGGATGAAATTTTTACTCAAGAGATCTTACGGCAATTTAAAACGTCAGAAAATTCGCACCCCATACATGCCGTAAGCGGGCTGTCGCGGTATCTTTTTGAACAGGGGAAAATTGCCCGGCATTTGGGAACAAAAGATCAATCCGTCAATTTACCGCAGATTTATGAGGACTATCTTATCTATCATCAAAAAACCCGTCAGGCTTGCGACAGAAAGCTAAAGCATATCAAAGTGGTTCTTATTGCCTTTCATAAGTTTCTTGAAAAACATGGCATCAGGCTTCGCACCCTGACCATCGAAAAGATCGATGCATTCCTGTCCGAGTATTTTGCGGATTATAAAGAAAACACTTGCCGGGCGTACCGGAGTCATCTTCGGGGATTTTTGAGATATTTGTTTCATGAGCGCAAACTGTTATTAACCGACCTGGCCCCACTTATCGTCGGTGCGCCCCAGTTCTCCAAAGCCAAGCCCCCTAATTTTTTGCGACCTCATGAGTTGAAAAGACTGTTTGCCGACCTGAAACTCTCTTCGGCAGGCGACCTCAGAGCCTATGCCATGGTTCATCTGGCATACACCCTGGGACTGCGCCCCTGTGTCGGACGCCGAGTAAATTCGTTGCTCGGCTGGATCCTTACGAATCGCGGCTTGGAGCGGCGACGTGACGCCGACGGTGAATCGACCGTCCTCGGCCGACGACCATCCGAACAGCCTTGAATAAAAGTGCGCAGCTCTACGTCGTCGGGACCAGCGATGTCGAAGAAAATGATGGGTGTTGGCATGAAAATTCATCTTTCAATGCACCAGTATCGGACCGCAGTTTACGTAATCGGAATTCGTTCCAATTGCTTTCGACCCAGCATCCGCAGATTGATACCAAATTCTGATTTCAGACAATCTTCCGTTGAAGTGTAGTGGGTCGTGCAACCGCATCTCGGGCAATGGTGCATCTCGTAGTCCCCGTCGCCCCAACGATACGTTGCAGTCGGGCTGGTTGTCGTGTTCACCCGCACTTTGCCTGGCTCGAAGTCTGCCCACAATGCGCCCAAGCGGTTGCAGATGGGACAGTCACAATCTCGGACCGAAGACGGTAGTTGTTCGAATGTGAGCCTGACATTTCCACAATGACAACTGACCGTAATCTCATTCGGTCCAGGTAAAGGCAGTTCCGCCCCAGACCTGAACATTGCAATTCCCAAGTGCTGCTTGTACCAGGCCTGCAGTGCCGGAGCGTCTTTCGCTTTGAAAAAGATACCGCCAATGCCAGTGACTCGTTTCATGGGACCTCCGATGAGTGGTGGTGAGACGGCCTTCAGCGATGAAAGCCGATATCCGTTTTATTTGCCGCCCTGTTAACCCAGTAAATGTTATTTCGCGATTGCCTGTTTCCCAGTGTGCATTCGCCGGGCGTTACTGCCAGGGACCATTTTTTGTGACGCGGGCAAACGAATCACCATCATACCGAAAAAGACCCTGCACGCCGCCAAGCCAAAGCCGGCCTCGTTTGTCCTGAAGGATGGTCATCAGTCCGGGAGAAGTCATACCATCTCGCTCATCGAACTGGGTGAAAGCATTTCCATCATATTTGTACACTCCAAAACGCTTGCCTGAAAACCAAACGTTTCCACTTTGGTCCTCGTGAATGCACCAAATCTCCTTGCCGTCAACAATTCCATCTTCGGTGAAGTTGGCAAATTCTTTTCCGTCAAACCGACATATTCCCTTGTGGGTCGTTCCAAACCAAATGTTTCCCGACTGGTCTTCGAGAATATTATGGACTGCGTTATCAGGCAGGCCGTCCTGCTCTGAAATATTGGACAAGGTCTTTCCATCGTAAATGTACGCTCCCCCATTGGTGCCGAACCAGACCTGGCCTTTTCGATCGACCGCAATGCAATGCACGATCTTGCTGCTGGTAACGCCTCTTGTCGGATCGGGCTCAGCTTCAGGAATCTCAAAGACGCTAAACGTCTTTCCGTCGAATCGATAAACGCCCTCGAGGGTTCCAATCCATATCATCCCGTTGTCATCTGCGGCCAGGCTCCAGACATCGTGGCTGATCAGGCCATCTTTCTCGCCAAAACTCGTAAATGATTTCCCATCAATTCGGGTAATACCGCCCGTTGTGCCACACCAAATGTTGCCATCTTTGTCTTCCATAATGCGTTTGATCGTGACTCCATTACCAAGATCATCCTTGATGTGGTAGCTGGTAAGTGTTTTCCCATCGTTACAGAACAGGTCACCTTCGCCGCCTATCCACAGGTTGCCGCGTGAATCCTGAAACACACTCCGCACGACGGCACCTATTTCAGAATTCGAGTCGACATCGATTTTGAGATCTTGCTTCGGTGAATCCTGCATTTGAGAAGGGTTGGCAACACCCCGGGTTGATGCTGGACTGGTGGGCGTTGTCGTAGAACGAGCGTGGCTGTCTGTTTCCTGTCCGGATTCGTATTGCCTGGTGCAGCCACCAATCAAGCATGACGCGCTGATGATCGAAATAATCATGGGTCTAAGCATGATGCCCTTTCCATGTGGCAACCGCTGTATAGGTAACACTGGTTTTGTACGGTTTGCGGGATGGAATCGTTCGACGCTTAGCTCACTTGCGACTCACGGTTCCGGCGGCAAGTGACTCGCTGCGCATGGTGCCGGTGGTTAGATTAGCGCCTTGCCGCTCACGGTCCCGATTGGGAATCAGGCATGATGCACGCATCACCGTTCGGCGAATTTGCTTAAGATCAGCTGGCAGCCGTCGTCGGTGCATCGCGAGATTTTGATTCCATCGGACTTGATCACCGAGCGCACTTTGTGCAGCGTGGTGATCTCTCCGCCGAATCACCATCGGCGACTTGCCGACCCAGGTATTTTTGCGAAAACGATGTTAGCCGTGTTTGCTATGTCGGGAGAAAATTCCAAACCGATTTCCAGGCGGCCATCGGGTTGGCGAATTGATTCGGGTTTACTCTTCAGTTGAAACGGAATGAACTCGGTTTTGCTCAGCCCGATGTGCTTCAACGGCTCACGTTCCTCGTCCTGCAGCTGAAAGAATTTGTTTTCGTCATACAGAAAATACTGCTCGTCAGCCTGCAAAGGAAAAAGATCGGCTTTGGTTTCCGTCCAGCGATGCACCAGGTAGATGCCGTCGACAAGCCTGCTGGACGCAACCTTTTTCCAGGCGGTTTGGCGGATCAAATTGATCAGTGCGTCATCGCCGGATTTTTTTGGTGGCGGTGCTTCTTCGCTCGCGAGCAGTGAATAGAATACGCACGCGTTGAGGTAGGCACCTAACGGCGAGGCATGGTTTCCATCGCCCGCGTACAGGTTGGCATTGGGAGCAGTTTTTAAAACCGCATCCCAACAGTCGCCGATGGGTGCCACAATGGCACCGGTCTGGGCGGCGATCTCGTGATGGATTTTATTGATTCGCAAATGTTCACCCGGCTTGCCGCGCTGGCTCCATTCGGGAAACATGATGATCTTCGAACCTTGCTCTTGCGCGAGTTTGGAAAGTTCCAAAGCACCATCATAGGGATATGAATATCGGCCTGTCGTGCTGTACTTTTGGGCTTGGAGAATGACGTAGTCCCACGGTCCCAGCTCGATCAAGTCGCGAGTCTTTTTGTCACGCGCATGATCCACCAAAAACCCATTGCCGGGAGCCCGGGCGATACAGACTTTTTTGTCAGGATGAGCTTCCGCAAACAGGCGCTCAATCGTGGTGTGCAGGTTCCAGGTGTGGCTGTTGCCGATAAACAGGGCGCTGACGTCAGCCGATTCGATCTTCTTCTGCGTCAGTCCACCGATGCGGGTCGAGCGTTTTTTTCCTGCGCTGGTTGGTTGTTTTACGTCCTCCGTGGTTGCGTCAGCTGAATGTTCTTCGCCCGCAACAATCAACACACGACCCGATTTGGGCCCATTCTTGTTACTCCACGCGGACGTCAACAGAAAATCAATATGACCGTCGCCGTCGATATCGCCAATTCCGGTGGCGTCAAAGCCCAACGTGTCCCCCGCCTGCTTGCAGGTCCACGTCCGCAACAGTTTTCCGTCGCCCGCGCAACTGTATAAATAAACCTTGCCGCCGGAGGGAGCGCCCTGTTTGTTTTGCCAGGCGCCGATGACGAGATCGCCGATGCCATCACCGTCAACATCGCCCGCATCGCTGGGCGAAGTTCCCAGTCCTTCGCCCGCTTGGCTGCCATGAATCACCAACAGCTGTTTGCCGTCGGCGCCGCTGTGCACGACGACTTTGCCACCACCCTTGGCCCTGGTGTTGTCGCTGAAATCAGAAGCGTACACATCGGGAACGCCATCACCATTGAGATCACCGGGGAAACTGATGAACATCTGGCCGAGGTTGACACTGTGTTCGTCGCCTTCGATCCGGAACTTCAATTCAGGTTTGGCGTTTTTGACTTGATAGACATAAACACGTCCGTGAGTTGATGGGCCTGCATTTTGGGCGCCGATGGCCAACAGGAATTGGCCTGGTTCAACTTCCGCCGCGGCCGCCGCGTTTCCAAAACCATCCCCTGCCCTCTCGCCCAACAACTCAAAAATCATTTCACCCGTTTTGCCAGAGACGACCTCCGCCCGGCCACTCTTCTTTTCGGCTCCATCACCCGCCATCGCGCCGACAAACAAATCGGGACAACCGTCCCCATCAAAATCTCCGATCTCGCTGACCTCGTAACCGAATTGCCCGGCCACCGTTTTGCCAGTCAGTGTATGAATCAGGGATGCGTCTTTTCCGGAGTAAACATAAACGGAACCGATGGCGTTTGGAGTTGGCGCGCCGGCTGCAAAGTCGGGCACCCCATCAGCATTAATGTCGCCGATGCCAACGGCGCTGTTTCCCAGTCGCTCGCCCGGTTTGCCCGTGACGCTATGTAGCAGTTTGCCGCTGGCACTGGAATAAACATAAACCTTGCCCGATCCGTTGGCATGCGTCGGTGCCGTCGTGATGACGTCGATTTTTTTGTCGCCGTCGATGTCTCCGGCTTTGCGGGCGGTCCAGCCAAATTGATCGCCGGCTGCCTCGCCAATCCATTGCTGCAGGATGCGCGTTTTTTCCACAAACAAATCATCGTCCGCCAACATCCTGGGCATGAGCTTGATAAACCGCGGATCGTCCTTGATGTTTTCAAAATCGGCGTCGCCTTGTAGTTGGCCGTCTTGCTGTGTCAAAAGCGAGCGGGCGTTTTGAACGGTTGCTGCTAGCTCGGCATCGATCGCGGCCTGAGGAGTGCTTTCTTGGACTTCTTGTCCGATAGCATTCGCGGTGAATGAGCTGATCAGAATCGCCCACACCAACAAGATATTTGCCTGGTTAGCCATGACGTTTGTTCCTTATCGTGGATCGGTTGCCCCGCGACCGATAACCAAAGGATATTGAATATTCCGTGCCTGGGATAGGCGCGGCTACCGCCAGCAAGGTCAATCTTGACGTTTTTTGAGCATGCTGATAGCTTCCCGCGTTGAATTTGGCCGCGGAGGGTCTTGTCTATCGTGAACAGCTCCATTTCAAAAACTAATCTCTGGCTGCTGTGCGTGGTGCTCACGCTGCCGGCGCTGCTCCCGCTGTTTCTGCATTTTTTTTACTCCAGTGTAATCTGGCAGGACCATGCGACCGGGTTCATTCAGTATGACCAGCCCTATTACATGGCCAACGCGCGGGAATATTTCGACGACGGAAATATTTCACTGACGTACAAAAACCCCAGCGACTATCGCGCGGATGCTCCAAAGCTCTATTTTCAACCGCAGTCATTTGTGCTGGGTTTGATTCATAAGTACACGCAGATCCATCCGATGTACCTGTTTGTCGCCTTCGGCTGGTTGTTCAGCCTGTTGACAGTGCGGGTCGCGTACTCGTTGTTGAACGAGTTCTTGCCACTGCAGAACTGGACGAGTCACCTCGTGTTCGTGCTATTCGTGTGGGGGGGCGGTCTATTTACGTTGGCTGGATTTGCAACCATCCTGCTGAAGATGAGCCCGGATGTTTCGGTCTATGAATACCTGACGATGTACGATCCGTTCCAGGGTTGGTGGTTCTTGAATCTCGGCGCAATCTCATTTTCCCGATGGAGAGCTATTACCATTTTCTGTTTTTGCTGGGTTCGTTGTTCCTCGTTCGCAATGAATACTGGCCAGCATTGGCCGTGGGACTCCTGATATCCTGCTCGCATCCGTTCACCGGTGTCGAGTATTTGTTCATTGTTGTCGGTTGGCTGGTACTGGAACGCGTGTTTTGGGAAAACCGGGGCGTGAGTTGGTACGCAATCGGTGCGGCAATCGGACTGTTGTTGTTGCATGTGGGTTATTACCAATTTTTCCTCACAAGATTTGCGTCTCACCGGGCCGTGCAAGAGGTCTGGCAACTGGCCTGGGAATACAAGGCCGTCAACATGTTGTTGGGATATGGAATCGTAGGGGCGTTAACTGCCTGGCGAGTCCGGACGGCACCGAGGTTTCAGAGTTTTCTCGCGGAGCCAAAACAGCGTTACCTGGTCATGTGGTTCCTGGGCGCGTTTCTGCTGGCCAACCACGAGTTTTTTATGAAGTCGGTTCAACCGTTGCATTTCACGCGGGGCTATGTCTGGATCCCGTTGTTCCTCGCAGGGGCAGTCGTGTTGTATCAGCTGTTGGTCCGGTTTGAAGGCGATCGCAGCAAACGGCTGGCAGTCTGGGGCATTGTTGGAATTCTGCTACTGGACAATTTTATCTGGCTTTCCATTTCCACAACCGATCGCACCCATAACTCAATGCATACGAAAGTCGATTACCGGGAAGTCATGAAGTCGTTAAATGAAGTTCCCTTTGATCATCACGTTGTTGTGTGTAATTCGCGACCGCTCAGCTATTTGTCAACCGTGTTGACGCCCCACGAAACCTACACGGGTCACGAAATGCTGACGCCTCATATCGTCGAGAACTTCCAGAACATCAGCCGCCTGATCAGCATGGGTGAACTAATCGACGACTTGGCCGACCAAAAACAGCTGGTTGTGCTCGACAAGTTTGGTTCCTTCGTTGACGAAGAGTCGTTTGAGGCGACCAAGGATCGGATCAAGAACGCGTATGTCGAAGGCAAATTCCTGGTCGAAGTCGTCACGGATGCGGACGACTTTATCGTCTGGAAATGCGAACCATATTCGGCGCAAAAGTTAACTAATGGCCGGCTGGCTGTCTTCCGCAAAGATAGCGCTGATTGATTTGTGCTGATGAATTCGGCGGATCGCCTCGCCAAGAATCTCGGCAACGCTCAGGATTTTCATGTTGGGCAGCATTTTTTCCTCGGGAACGGGAATGCTGTCGGTCACCACGATGCTGTCGATCGGTGCGGCTCGCAAGCGCTCGATGGCCGGGCCGGCAAAAACACCATGCGTCGCGGCGACGTGAATTTCGGCAGCGCCCTGTTTCTTTGACCAGTTTTGCGGCTCCACAAATCGAGCCGGCGGTGCTGATCATGTCGTCGAACATCAAACAGATTTTGCCGTCGATCGGACCGCCAATGATGTTTTCCTGGCTAACGTATTCGGCGCTGGTTCGCCGTTTGTCGATGATGGCGATCTTCACCGCCCAGCCGTTTGGCATGCCCGACCGCTCGTTTGATGCTGCCCTTCGTCCGGACTGACGATGCACAGGTCTGTGCGAGGCAAATCCCAGCGTATGAAAATAGCTGTTCAAGCACGGTCGCGGCATACAAGTGGTCGACGGGCACGTCAAAGAAACCCTGAATCTGGGCCGCGTGCAGATCCATGGTCAGGACGCGATCCGCACCCGCGCGGGTGATCATGTTCGCGACCAGTTTGGCAGTAATCGGCACTCGCCCTTCGTCCTTGCGATCCTGACGAGCGTAACCGTAATAGGGGATCACGGCCGTGATCCGTTCGGCGCTGGCTCGCAGGCAAGCGTCGATCATGATCAGCAATTCCATCAACGTTATCGTTGACCGGTGGACAAGTCGGCTGGACCAGAAACACATCGCGGCCGCGGACGTCTTCAATCTTGCAATGAAACTCGCCGTCGGGAAAAGTCGCAAAACGAATTTCGCCAATTTCAGATTCAGGAATTGACAGATCTTTTCGGAGAGAGGTCGATTCGCCCGACCACTGAAGATTTTCAGTTCACGCATCAGTCGTTCGAATTCTCTTCAATTGGCGTTTTCGACATCGGCCAGGTGTTCGACGGTGTTGACGCTGAGGGCTTCGATGGGTTTCAGTACGGGAGAGTGCCCGAACGTCTCGACCTTCCTTGAGCAAGATGCCTGGCACGTCCGTAATGTAATACTCTTTCTGCCGATTGTCATCGGTCAACTTGTCCAAAGCCGCCAAAAGAAGCTGACAATCAAAAACATAAGTGCTCATATTGACTTCGTCGATTTTTCGTTGTGCATCGGAGCATCCTTTTCTTCGACGATTCCGATAAAATTGCCGTCCGAATCCCGGACGATTCGGCCCAGACCGGTGGGATCGCATGTGAATCAAGCGTGCCCAATAAGCAGGCCGGGTGATTGGCCGCAAAGTCCTCCAAAAGCGCCCGATGGAATCGGTTTGCAACATCGGTGAGTCACCCGCGACAATGATTACCGGGCCGTCGTGTTCGGTTGATGTTGTCGCGGCACATCATCACCGCATGACCGGTCCCTAATTGCTCGTCCTGCAAAGCAAATTCGATATTGTCGTAGGACTGTCGCAAAGTCGATTCGACGAGGTCGGCCCGGTAGCCGACGACCGTAATGATTTTTTCCACACCCGCAGCACGAAGCGAATTCAATCACGTAGGCGACCAGCGGTCTGCCGTTGGCTTCACAAAGTACCTTCGGCAAATCGGATTTCATTCGCGTGCCTTTGCCTGCCGCCAGTACGATCGCAATTGGTGCGTCCATCAATAACCTCTTCAATGATTCGATTTGGAATGTTTCTGGAGTCAATTTCGATTAACGACAACACAAGCATGTCGAAATTTGGATAATCGAGTGTAATCTAGTCCCTATCGCCGCTCAAATAACATCCACCAGTGTGGTTATGACGGAGCAAATCCGATGTTGTTTTGCAACCAGGCAATAAAATCAGAGCTCCAGCAGAAGTACTCCCCCTTGATCAGCCAAAAACTTTAGTTCACCCCTTGAACCAGGTTCACAATAAATTCATCCAGCAGATGTTCCGCCACAAAGTCAACGTGACTAAAGTCGCAATCCGCGCTGTGAGCAGTGGGCACAGCCACCGTTAGTGCGCCGGCGGATTTGGCGGCTCGACTGCCGTTGAGGCTGTCCTCCAGCACGAGCATCGCTGACGTCGAAACCGCGAGTTTTTTTGCGGCCAGAAGATAGATGTCGGGGTTGGGTTTCCCGTGCTGGACGTCTTCCCCGGTCAATACGAATTCGAACCTTGGTTCCAGGTCAAAAAAACCCAGCGCCTTCGTTGCAAATTGGCGATGGCTGCTGGTTGCGACCGCTTTACGAATCCCTTTCATTTCGAGCAATTCCAACAGCTGATCGAGTCCAGGTAGCTTGGCGATCCCCTTGGGCAGCAAATCAGCAAAAATTTGATCGGTTTCTTGCTGCAGTGCTTCGACCGAATCATCCAGCCCGCAGCGTGATCGCATGACTTCAAAGGCGACTTTACCCGGCAAGCCCATCATGGCCAGTTTAAGTTCTTTGGTGTAATGCTGACCGCGTTTTTGCAAAATCAGCTCGCCTACCTGATCGTAGAGGTCTTCGGTGTTAAACATGAGTCCGTCCATGTCAAAAACGACTGCTTGGATGCCAGCATTCACGGTTAAAGTGTCCCTGGAGGTCAAGTTATTTTCGAATTCTTGCAAAAATTGCGCTGCGCGTCTCACGATGATTCGCGACTATGGGTAGGTAGTGAGCTTACGCGGACCTCGCAAGGTCGTCGATGTCTTTTGGGAAATCGACCTTTATTCATTTCCCGTGAATGAGCTTACAAAAAATTTTTGAGTTTTCATTTATTTTATTAACCCCACACCCCAGCTTCATCGTACTACACGTGTTTGCGTCCAGATTTCCGTCAGGCTTGCCCCAAATGGCAAAAGTTAACGGAAAATATGCGATCTCCCGGACCCTCACGTGTCGCCGGGAGAACCTTCATCGCTCATACTAGGGGCGTCGTCTTGCGA
>CAWBNO010000003.1:0-122676 GCA_963790095.1 uncultured delta proteobacterium
ATGAAATAAACCAAGGAGTGTGATGGATCTCAACAGAACCAACCATAATGTTCTTGGGTTTTTGCTATTGGCGCTGATGTTACTCTCCCTGCCTCTGATAACCCAGGCAAAACAGGCAGAGCGCGACGATGTCGACGTCCTAATATCTCCGGAGCGAATGGAGAGCTCCCTCAAAAGTGATCTGGTCCGCGAACTCGCTGATCTCACTGATATGAAGGCTAAAATGGAGCAACTGGAAGCCCGGAAGGCAGCGATTAGAGCTGAAATCAGCGTCTATGGTTACCAGGATACCGCTCAAAGTTACTTACTGATGGTATCTCAACCGCGAATCGATGAGCTGGAAGAAGCGCTCAGAAAGAACTGGTTGACATCCAGGATACTGGACGGTGCCAAGTCAAATCAGGAGCGACATCGACCGGCGCTTTCGTGAATTGGCCATCGAGATTGCCTTCCCCCAGCGAGATCTTCACATTCGCAATCTATCCCCAGGGAGATGACACCCGTCGCCGCTTATGACGATTCGAACAGAGTTTCGCCAAGTCGGGAGCCGACGATACAAAAGAATCTCCCCGAAGAGATTGAGAAAACCAGAGGCCATTTGGGATGGATTCAAAACACAAATGAGATATGGCAAATGGAAAATCAAGTCAGATTGTTGGATGGAAAGTGGGCGCTTATGGCCAAGCGGGTGACGTTTATTTAAGCTTCACAATCATGAAGAAATTATAACACACGTGTTCTTTCTTTATTATCGAAAGGAAAATGATCCATGTTCTATTTATACCCGATCCGATTGAAGACAAATCATCCCAATTTTATTATGCCAATGTTAATAAAGATCGTAACCCTCACCGTCATATTGCTTTCTGTTATACCCGGATCTGGACAGCGATAAAAAAACTCCGGGTCAGGGAATACCTTTACAGTATAAAAAGATGGTCGGTGATTTTGATGAGATGGTCCAATATCGCAGGATCCGTGTCCTGGTAACCTACAGCAAAACATTCTACTTCTTAGACCGAGGACGGCAATACGGACTCTCGTACGAGGCGTTGAAAGTATTTGAAAAATTTGTCGACCAAAAGTTGAAGACCAAAACTCTCAAATTTCATGTTGTATTCATCCCTGTCAGCCGTGATGAGCTTATACCTTCTCTGCTTAAGGGACTTGGAGATATTGCGGTCGCCAACCTGACCATCACAGCCGAACGTCAGAAACAGGTGGACTTTTCAGATCCTTTTCTGAGCGGTGTAAAAGAACTGCTCGTCACCGGACCGTCGGCACCTTCAATAAAAAGTATCGACGATCTGGCGGGCAAGGAAATACACGTTCGCCGGTCGAGCAGTTATTACGAAAGTCTGCTCCAGTTGAATACGTCTTTTAAAAAGGCCGGAAAATCCCAGATGAAATTGGTTCTCGCCGATGAGACGTTTGAGGATGAAGATTTACTGGAAATGGTAAACGCCGGTCTTATCCCGATGATTGTGATGGACAGCCACAAGGCCCAATTTTGGAAACAGATCTTCGATAATATTACCGTTCACCAGGACATTGCCCGTGAGAACCGGCGGTGAGATCGCCTGGGCCTTTCGTAAGAACAGCCCAAAACTCAAGGCTGTGGTCAACGATTTTGTAAAAGGCCACAAAGAGGGAACAATGTTGGGAAATGTTTTGTTCAAACGATATTTGAAAAATACCAAATACGTTAAAAACGCCTTGTCCAAAAAGGAACTGGAAAAATATCAATCAATGGTAAAACTTTTCAAAAAATACGCCGGTGAATATGGATTCAACTACCTGATGATAAGTGCCCAGGCTTATCAGGAGTCTGGTCTTGACCATAGCAAGCGCAGTCCTTCAGGTGCCGTCGGCGTCATGCAACTGCTTCCGACCACTGCAAAAGATCCCAACATCAACATTCCCGATATCGAGAAGTTGGAAAATAACATACACGCCGGAACGAAATACCTGAGGTTTATCATCGACCGGTACTACAAGGACGAACCAATGGATGAGGTCAACAAGATGCTCTTTGCCTTTGCGTCTTATAACGCCGGTCCGGCCAAGATAAACAAGCTTCGCAAGGAAGCTAGTGTTATGGGACTTGACCCAAACGTGTGGCTTTACAATGTAGAGATCGCAGCTGCAAAATCAATCGGCAGGGAAACCGTTCAGTACGTCAGCAACATTTACAAATATTATATCAGCTATCAATTGGTTCTTATGCAGGCTGAAAAAAAAGAGAAAAGCCAAGCTAAATGAGAGGAACAAAATGATATCAAGAGCTTTCGCATGTATATGTGCGCCGCCCGCTAAAGCACCGGTTGAAGACTAGAGGAATGTTCGGAAGGCTTCGAGGTGATGAATGAAAAAAACGAAAAATTGACAGCTTATCTGATGTTGTTGAAGAGTCTCTATGTTTGGTGTCTCTGTGTTTTTCTGGTTTTGGGACCGACTCTCCTATGCGTTGCACAGGAACTGGAGCCCCGGCGATGGAGCCACCTTCCCACAGGAAAGAACTTTGCCGGCGGAGCTTATGCTTACACCGAGGCGGACATATTTTTGGATCCCGTTCTCCGGATCGAGGATGGTGAAATGGAGATGCATACCTGGGCGCTTAAGTATATTCGCACCTTTGAACTGCTTAAAAAATCCGCACGAATCGGTTTTACTCAAGCCTACCAAGAGGGACGCTATACCGGATTGCTCGATGGTGTTCCCACATCCATCAAACGAAGTGGTTTGGCAGATTCTGTCCTGCGATTCGCAATAAATTTGTATGGAGCGCCGCCCTTAGAGGGCAAGGAATTCGCTGCTTACCGGGCTGAAGCCAATGTTGAGACCATTGTCGGAACGGCGTTGGTGGTGCAACTTCCCACCGGTGATTACATGGAGGATAAACTCATCAACCTCGGTACGAACCGATTCACTTTTCGGCCTCAGCTCGGAGTGGTGCATAACCGGGGAAAGTGGTCGTTGGAATTAACAGGCGCAGTTTGGCTGTACACGGACAATAATGATTTTTTCAATGGGAACAAGCTTAAGCAGGATCCGTATTACACCATCCAAACTCATCTCATTTATACCGTTCGCCCGGGATTCTGGACAGCAGCAAGCGCCGGCTATGGCTATGGCGGGGAATCCACCGTAAATAGTGTAGAGAAAAACGACCGTAGAGAAAACCTGGCTTGGGCGTTTAGTTTTGGCTTTCCGATCACGCGGCAGTTAGGTGTCAAAGTCATTTATCTGGCAACCCGTTCCCAGGAATCAATCGGTCAGGATTCTGACAGTATCGGTGCGGCCTTCTCTATCTTTTGGTGATACCGCCGAGATACTTTGGAAAAAAAGATTCTATATAGCGATGGCGTGGTCACCGATTACTTCCCGGATCTGGATGACGGGCCTTGGCTGTCGGATGTCGCTACCTGGAGAATGGCATGGCGACTTGACGAATCCAGGCAATCCGACCCGCCTGAAATATGAAGCTGTTACTATGAGGTGCGTAAAATGATAAAGCTAAGGAAAAAAGAAAAACTTGATATCAAAGAAAAATTGAAAATATTTGGCCCTGCGATGGTGATTGCAATTGTCGGATTTGTGGTGGCATATCAATTTGTTACTCCTGCTCCTCCCCGGAACATTATAATTGGCACCGGTTCGCCGGAAGGCGCTTATTTTGCTTATGGTAAAAAATATCATGAACTTTTTGCCAAAGAAAACATTGAGCTTGAAGTAAAAATAACCGCCGGTTCAGCAGAAAATCTCAAGCTCCTCGAAGCGGACTCGAACAGTGTGGATATCGCTTTTATTCAGGGCGGTATGGGCGCATTGGCCAAAACCGAAAAACTCGTTTCACTGGGCAGCCTTTATTTTGAACCTTTGTGGATTTTTCATCAAAACGACCTCACATTAAATCGACTTTCCGATCTAAAGGGCTTGCGCGTCGCTGTCGGTGAAGAAGGGAGCGGCACCAAGGTTTTAACGACCCAACTGCTTGGACTAAATGGAATCAATGGGAAAAACACTCGGCTTCTTTCATACGATTCTCAACAGGCGTCCGAAAGGCTTTTAAAGGGCGAGATAGATGTCGCCTTTTTTGTGACAACGCACCGTACGTCGTATCTTTGGCGACTTTTAAAATCAAAATCAATAACACTCATGGGGCTCGAACGGGCAGAGGCGTATGCACTCCGTTATCATTACTTACATGTGTTGAAATTACCTGAAGGTGTGATCGATTTTCAAGACAACATCCCTTCTCGTGATCTCACCCTGGTGGCTCCCACAACCCAGCTTGTGGCACGATCGGATTTGCACCCGGCCCTGATCGAGCTGTTTCTCCAGACGGCCGAGGAGGTCCATAAGTCAGGCGTTGGATTCGAGAGGCGAGGAGAATTTCCCGCACCGAAACATCTTGATTTTGAGTTGAGTCAGGAAGCAAAAAGATTTTATCAATCCGGTACTCCTTTTCTTCAACGTTATCTTCCTTTTTGGGTGGCAAATTTTCTTAGCCGCATGAAAGTCATGCTGCTGCCGCTAGTCGCGTTGTTATATCCTCTTTTTAAGCTCATGCCGACCATTTATCGTTGGCGAATGCGATCAAGGATATACCGCTGGTATTCGGAATTGGAGGCCGTGGATTCTGAAATGCATAAGAAGGATTTGACCGCAAATCTTGATGAACATTTGTTAATGCTCGACAACCTGGAAGCGAAAGTATCAAATATTTCTGTGCCGTCCGCATACTCTGAAGAACTATACTCTCTGCGGTTGCATATCGACATGATGCGAAACAAGCTTTATAAAGCTCGCGAGAAAGAGAAACGAACCAAATAATTCAATTGCTAAGCCCCATCTTCATAAACACAGTGTGTCAGTTATAAAGGCTATGTTCGCTATTTTAAATTTTTCTGACCTACAATTTTCATGTATACGATAGGGATATTTGAACGGGCATGCCTGGTGATACAATTACGTCCAATTGCGACACGAAGTCGCGTATTTATAGACTGTTCAACGGAGACTTTAGTCTTTGCTTGAACCCAGCGTCCCGTCGCTGCGATCCTATGGAAGAATGCGCTCATGGTGTATCCATGACGGGTATGAAGCCTTCCTGACAATGCGTCAAAGTACCATTGGGTACGGCGTTAAAACCGTGAGGTAGACACGCTCCTGGAAGCTCCATCCGGGTGAGGGGTTAGGATAGGATACTATGGTCAACATATGTAAACACTTGCAACTGTCGTGAAAATTGACAAGCCAAAGGAGCTGTTAGGCTTGAACCAAAAAGGTAAGTGGGCGGTTCGGATGTAATTTGGAGTCGTCCGACACGGGCAAGATTCCCACCGGCAGACAGAGTGGACCTAAGGTATCCGTTGTCGAATATGCGGAACGTGGCAACCTCATGCCTTCGCCCTCAGTGGCAGGTCAACCGTAAGGCAGGCTGTTGGAGGTATGGGGAGAGATGACGGAAGAAGCGAATGCTGCTCTGTAATGGAGTAGATACGAGTTGATGCTCATGTGTTGAGTTACATTACTCGATCCGCAAGGATGCTGACGTTCGTCGGGTGCTTCGTTGCGAGAAAACTGGCAGAACCGATTTTAGGAGGGAAAGCAAATGAGGCCACATTGTGAGCCATGCGCCCTTCACCGAAATGGGTTTTGGCTGTTAGTGTGTATCGCAAAGGTGATTGAAATTTTTTATCGCCGGGTTATTTCATAACAGGGGTTGGCCTTTGAAGGGCTTGAGCCGTGTGATGGGAAACTATCATGCCCGGTTCTTAGGGGGCTTGGGGCCAGCAATGGCCCCCGGCTACCCGGTGTATCAAGTGATTGAGATTTCTGTGATACCTTAATTCCATATCACAAATCAGGTCTGAGTTGTGTTTATAGTAAGGTATCGCCCAAAAATCTATTGATTAAGATATCTTGGGGAATTTCAAGATATCTGCAATTCAACCATGGTTGTGTTAACGGTAAGAAAGCACAGGTTCTTAAACGTCCTCCCCATAATGTTTTTCCTGTCGCCCCTATAGGTCATGTGAGGTTATTATCAGCACATCTCATATATATTTTTATATTGCCAATATAGAGGTAATATAAATTATGAAACGAAAACCATTCACAAAAGCAACAATAAATGAGGGCAAAAGATTATTCTTACAACCGAGGTTGCTATAAACTGAATATAAAGACTCTATTTCTATGAGGAGATGGGGTTTTGTGTTTTTAATATATTCAGATAACGGCAAACAGTAAATCATAGCGAGGGGGGAACAAAATGGGGCTCATAGATAATATCAAGAGAATAATTCAGGGGTTCAAAAAAAATAAAGAGACCGATTTTATATCAGAAGATGGATCAATCTTGATAATAGAAGATGAACCAACGGAAGACGAGTCAATGGAAGATGAAGACGAATCAATGGGTGAAAAATGATTATCAGTTTAATCGTCAAAAAGGCTTCCTGTGTATCATAACAGGCTACACCGTTGCATCAAAATTAGGGTATCACAGGATCGACTTGACAAGGACGAGGAACAAAGTTTTTTAAGTGGAGGAGGTTAACAATGGAAGGCTTTTCTGCAAAAATAGCACAATTAGAAAGCACAATGTCTTTATACGGCCGGGAGGTGGTCATCGTATGCGTAATTATCGTATTAGGACTCATTTTAATTAAATGGATAAATCAGGGATTAAAAAAAGCATTCAGGAAGCTACCCATCAGCCCTGCCAAAGGAGCAACTGTACGCAATGTCATTATCGTGCTGATGAGCGCAGCCTTGTTAAGTTATGTCGCTATTCACATGGGTTTGAGTCCAAGGCCAGTCATGCGGTTTTTAGCCATTCTGACCCTAGCTTCCATCGGTATACTTATGGTGTTCCGTCCACTCATTCCATCGCTTCCTTTCGTAGTCGGCAATACGGTTAAAGTTGGGGACCTTTTGGGAAAAGTCGAAGCCACTACCATATTGAACACCCGGTTGAGAACATTCGACGGCACAACGGTATTTGTCCCCAACCGTATAATCCTCAATGATGTCATCATCAATTACCATTTTACCCCCACCAGAAAAATTTATTTGAAAATTAATATCTTATACGATCAAGACCTCATGAAGGCCAAACAGATTCTGGAAACTATTATGGTTGAAGATCCCCGGGTGCATCCCACACCCCGGCCGGTCGTTCATGTGATGAGCCTTAACAAAGGTTATGTCGAATTGTCTGGCCGGGGTTGGGCAGATAACTTGAAGCGATTCTCGGTTACCCGCGAACTGCTTGAGAAAACCAAGCTGCGTTTTGATCAGGAAGGGATCATCATGGCCTTGCCCCAAATGCAAGTCCATTATACCGGCAAAAACATGCCACAGTCTTATATGGAGGGATAAATGAAGTCAAAGCAAGCCTACAAAATCATTGACGAAGGTTGGGTAAAGAAGCGAACAGGATATCGTGTCCGATTTCAACAGCAGGTCGACTCTGAAATGATCACCGATTATTTTCCGGATATGGATGATGGGCCATGGCTATCAGAGGTCGCCATCTGGAGAATGGCATGGCGGCTGGCCGAATCCAGGCAATCCGATCCGCCGGACATCAACGCCGGTGACCTGATAAACATTACTGTGGTTGACCATGAGGATAACCCTGTAAAATACTATGCGACCAATCAATTTGAGGTGTTCAATCAAGTTAGTATTAAAGCGTGAATTGATAGCTATGATAGTTTTATCAGGCCTAATTTTTTCGGCCCTTTGATTTTCAAATTTACGATACGCAAGTTGTCATAATCGAAAATCTAAAACGACCATCTTTCTAAAATCAATTCTTTGAACGAAAAGTCGTAAATTGATGATAATATTTCACGCTTTTCTTATTTAAACAGCTACACAATATATTGGGGTTTAGGTAGTTGGTGCGAAACCTGTACTATCTCCAACTTATCGAAAATGGCCTCAATTGCAGATAGATACTAAAACTGTATTTATCCGAGGCTCGAAAATTTTGTGATACCTGCAATGAAATAAAGCTATCAGTGGCCCGATTTTTTGGTGATACCACAATACCGTATCACAATCGCGAGTGAACAAAGGTGCTTGCAAGATATCAGACATTTCAATTCATTAAAACAATGAATGCACAATCAATATTTTCTATCCTTGCTACTGTGTTTGCAGTTTGTTTTCTTATCTTAAGCGCCGACGGCCTTGCGATCGCAGACTCACCGCAAACCAAAAGCATGGATTCTATGTACAAAGCTTTGTCTGAAAGGGTAGAAAAGGGCGTAAGGGGTCCAATTGGAGATTGGCACTACTATTGGAAGGACGGTTATTTTAGTATTGACAGCCGAAAGGAAAACATTAAGTTTAGGATCAATGCACAACTCATCGCTGACGGTGGTAATATTGATTCCGATGATGAACTACAAAACGCATTTTCTGATCTGGACTGCAGTAATATACTTTTTCGTAAGCTGAGCGTCTCTACATATGGTAATTTCTATGATACTGTAGATTTTAAAATTGGAATTGACTTTGCCAACGTAAGAGATATTCAGGACATCTGGATTCGCTATATAAAACACCCCTTTCTCAAGAAAATCAAATTCGGCCACCAGAAAGAACCGTTTTCACTGGAAGACCTCACCAGCATCACCCGATTACATTTATGGAAAGGGCATTGCCCGATACTTCTTTTGGTTCGGGTCGCAATATCGGCTTCAGATACGATCGCTTAAACCCAGACAGTCGGATAAATTGGGGAACGGGGATTTTTTTAAATACGGGTTCTTTTTCGACGGTGGGAGAAGGTGCAAGTCGAATCAGTGAAGCTAATGGATTTGACGTAACCGCTCGAGTTTTCGGTCTTCCGGTATATGATGAAAACGGCAAAAAAATGCTGCATCTTGGACTGGGTTACAACTACGGATCACGCAATGAAAATGATTTAGATTCTCCGATGCAATTTCGTACAAGGCCCGAGACCCGCCTCACAGACGACAGGCTGGTGGATACGGGATCTATCCCCGGGAATAGGCGGGATGCGGTCAATGCCGAATTGGCAATGGTTTATGGGCCATGGTCTTTTCAGGGACAGGGTTATTATGTTTCATTAGATGCGAATGCATCAGGCGATCCGGATTTCTGGGGATACTATGCGTTTTTGAGCTACTTTATCACCGGAGAACATCGAAATTACAACCGATCCCTCGGTGTTTTTACAGGGGTTGAGCCGCAACCTGTTTTTCATCCAATGAAAGGCGATTGGGGTGCCTGGGAACTTGCATTTAGACATTCCTATGTTGACTTGAATAACGGCATTATAGAAGGAGGTAAAGAAAGCAATTTCACTGCAGGGCTGAACTGGATTCATAATCGAAATGCTCGAGTAATGTTTAACTACATCCATGCATATGTTAAAGATCGCGCATCACCGTCTATTGAGAATGGAAGAGCACACATCTTCCAGATACGATTCCAATTAATTTGGTAACGATAAATAGGTCAGGGGTCGGAAAAATTTTCAAAATTGGCAAGCAGCCGATGAACGGCCAGGTAAGTGCATATTACAATGTGGAAAAGCCGGACTCTGGCGACGACTGGCAATTGCGAGTACAGCTTCAGTTTATTTTCCCAAAGAAATGAAAACATTTCCGAATTTTATAAGATAATCTTAATATATCTGAAACTTTATATGAAAGTTCCGAATACAATATATGGTACGAGCAGTTTTTTGGACATGTGAGTGGTATTCATGAATCATGGCAATAAGTTGTGATATTATAATCATTAAGACCCACCTTGAATTTTAGATTTATTTCATTCACACAAATTTTTCTGATCTACAATTTTAAAGTATACGATACGTAGTTGAGCAAACTTGGCTGGTGATAACTGCAATGACCTACAAATATCAACCATCTGAATTTATGTGATATTCGAAACATACCAATCAATCAGCTGAATCAGAGATCACTGCTATAGATCAAAGCTCGACATAATTTCAAAAACATTGTGTTTTTAGATATCATAAGGGCAAATCCTTTGTCGGGGGTTTGCCTTTTTTGCAATTTTGTAAGAAATAGGATATATGTACTGAAAATTGAAGTGCTTGAACCTGTGATTATCAAGCTATCAAAGGTGGGCAGCCACTACAACTGCTATAAATTGATACCAAAAGGCCGTGTTTACGTGAAGAAAGATATGCAATCTTTAATTCATGCCATGTCTCTTTTCCACTTCTATAAATATTGCTGTCATTATTCCTTTATGTTACCTAAATACTAAATGCAGTATTATCTCAAATCAATGAACAATATAGCCAAAAACAGGGAAACCCTATATAGGCGTCCAATTTTGAAAAGGTTCATTAAGGAGATAGTTTCATTTAAGATGAATAAGGGGTTTTATGATCTGTGTTGTCGGTGAAATTTTATTCGATGTGTTTCCGTCTTACAAACGCCTGGGAGGTGCCCCCTTTAATTTTGCCTTTCACCTGAAAAATCTCGGTTTTCCCGTTCGATTTATCTCGAGAATCGGAAATGATACCAACGGCAAAAAAATCCTGGGTCTGTTGGAGATGTATCGATTCGACCTGAATGATATTCAGTTGGATGATATTCACCCCACCGGAACGGTAACGGTCAAACTTGACGAGTATGGCGTGCCGCAATTCCGGATTACTTCCGATGTGGCTTACGATTATATCGAGTTTATACCGGAGGTTCACCGGAAATTAATCCGTCAAGCCGAACTGGTTTATTTTGGATCTTTGGTGCAGAGATCTCAACAGGGTTTTGAGAATGTACAAAAAATCATTGCCAGTAAAGCGTCATCGGCTGTTGGTTTTTATGACATTAACCTGCGGCCGGATTGTTATAATGATCGATTGATTTCCGAATCGCTTTTACGGGCAAATGCAATAAAGTTAAACCAGGAGGAGTTTGAGGAACTGAAACGGCTCATGATGTTTGAAAAAAACAGCCGCAGTTTTGTTCAACATCTGCTGGATGCGTATGGACTGAACATCATATCACTGACCAAAGGTCATGAAGGAAGCGATCTATATACCAGAAACGGTAATTTCAGCATTGACGCGGTAAAACCAGAAATGGTTGCCGATTCTGTTGGTGCCGGTGATGCTTATGCAGCAATGCTTGCTGCAGGTCTTATTAAAAATATGCCGCCGGAGATAATAATACAAAATGCCTCTGCCTTTGCGTCATCGATCTGTAAAATAAAAGGGGCGATTCCCGGGACAGAAGCTTTTTACGAGCCATTTCAACCGATATTCGCTGAAGGAGAGTAAAGTGCCGACTCAAAACCTATATATTCAAATGTTCAGCATTCACGGTCTGCTGAGGTCCGAAAGCATGGAGCTTGGCCGTGATGCAGACACCGGTGGACAGATAAACTATGTCATTGAACTCTGCCGCCACTTAAGCCGGGCTAAAGAGGTTGGAAAAATCGATCTTTTCACTCGGCTGATTGTGGACAAAAAGGTTTCTGAAGACTACGCTCAACCCATTGAAAAAGTAAATAAGAAATTCCGGATCGTTCGAATTCAGTGCGGCGGCCGCAAGTACTTCCGGAAGGAACTTTTATGGCCTCACCTGGACGAATATATTGACAAGACCATTAAATTCATCAAACGCGAAAATACCATTCCGGACATTGTACACGGTCATTATCCTGATGCCGGGTATGTGGCCATGCATCTGTCACGCATTTTCGGAATACCCTTAGTGTTTACCGGTCATTCCCTGGGCAGGGCCAAAAAACAAAAGCTCCTGAACGATGGTTCGAAAGAAGCGGAGATCAACAAAAAATACAAAATCGACCACCGAATTGCTGTTGAAGAAGAACTGCTGAAATATACGGACCTGATTGTCGCAAGCACGACTCAGGAAGTTAATGACCAGTATGGCATGTATCAACACGGTGATCTGCCTGATTTTCAGGTTATACCGCCGGGGCTTAATCTCGACAAATTTTACCCCTATTATCACGATATTCTACCTGAGAGTGAAAAGTCCGAAGCGGAGATGTATGCTCAGGCCTCTATTTTACAGGAGTTGAACCGTTTTTTTTCCCATCCCGACAAACCGCTGATTCTGGCTTTATCTCGACCGGACGAACGTAAAAACATTTCCGGGCTTATCAAAGCTTACGGCGAAGACCGAGGACTTCAAGCCGTAGCCAATCTGGCGGTTTTTGCGGGGATTCGGAAAGATATCGAGACAATGGAAGAAAACGAGAGAGATGTACTGACCCGTATGCTGCTGCTCATGGACAAATATGATCTATACGGCAAGATGGCGATTCCCAAAAAGCACGACTTCGAATATGAAGTTCCGGAGCTGTATCGTGTGGCTGCAAGCAAAAGGGGTGTGTTTGTCAATCCGGCATGGACGGAGCCTTTTGGCCTGACCCTGTTGGAGGCATCCGCCACCGGCCTTCCTGTTGTTAGTACACAGGACGGCGGACCCCGGGACATTATTGCCAACTGCCAAAACGGCATCCTGGTAGATCCGAGTGATACGATAAAAATTGCTGCCAGTATCAGACAAATTCTCACCGATGACGAAAAGTGGGATCGATATTCGAAAAACGGTATCATTAAGGTTCGTGAGTACTACACCTGGGAACGCCATGCTCAAAAATATATCGAAGAAGTAAAACAGCTCGCAGCAGCACAAAAAACCTCGGACATGCAGGTCGCCGTTCCCTCGGATTCGATCGGAAAACGATTGGTCAAGCTCAACTATTTTTTAATTACCGATATTGATTACACGCTGATCGGCGGAAACAATGGCCATCTTCAAAATCTGATCGAATTGCTCAAAAAACATCGAATGTCTATCGGCTTCGGCGTTGCCACCGGCCGCGATGTAACATCCGCCGTTGAATTTTTGAATGAACACGGCGTGCATCATCCCGACGTGATCATTTCATCGGTGGGTACGGAGATCTATTATGGCAAGGCATTGCAGTATGGGCAGGGATGGGAGACTCACATATCGAACCAATGGGACCGGGAAAAGATCGTCACGCTTCTCGAACGTTTCGGTTTTCTGAGATACCAGGAGGAATCGAACCAGAGTCGATTCAAAATAAGCTATTATATGGCCCCCGGTAAAGATAGGATGGCCAAGATCCACGATCTGTTGTCCAAAAACAAATGCCGCTACTGCCTCATCTATTCCGGTCAGAAGTATCTGGATATCCTTCCATTCCGGGCTTCCAAAGGCAAGGCCATCCGGTATTTGAGTTACAAATGGGAAATCCCGCTGAGAAACTTACTGGTTTGCGGGGATTCCGGCAACGATGAAGAAATGCTTCGTGGAGAGCCTCTGGCCGTCGTGGTCGGTAACTACAGAAAAGAGCTTGAAAAATTAAAAGGCGCCAGAAATGTTTATTTTGCCGAAAGCGAATACGCCGGCGGAATCCTCGAAGGGATTGAAAAATATGGGTTTATCGAAAAGGCAAGAGGTTGAGCACAATGACCATTAAAAACCAGGTTCAATTGATAACGTACCCGGACAGTTTGGGCAAGAATCTAATGGAGCTTCACTATGTGCTTCGTAAATATCTGATCGATGCCGTAGGCGGTGTTCACATTTTACCCTTCTACCCCTCATCGTCCGACAGGGGTTTCGCACCATTGACCTATGATGATGTCGACTCGAATTTCGGAACGTGGGATGACGTGAACAAAATCGGAGAAGATTTTGATTTAATGATCGATTTCATGGTCAACCACATTTCCAGACAATCTCTTTTTTTTCAAGACTATTTGGAAAACGGCGAAGCTTCGGAGTATGCGGATATGTTTTTGAGTTTCAACAGACTCATACCGGGCGGCGAAATCAGTGATGAGGATCTGGCCAAGGTCTATACCCGGAAACCCCGTCCGCCTTACACGGTTATCGAACGTGCCGACGGGTCCAGAGAGAAAATATGGTGCACATTCGATTACGAACAGATTGACCTGGACCTGCAATCTCCCAAGACCAGGGAAGTCCTTCGAAATTTTTTGATACGTCTGGCACGCAGCAATGCTAAAGTCATACGGATTGATGCCTTCGCATATACCACGATCAAAATCGGAACCAATTGCTTCTTTTTAGAACCGGAGGTTTGGGAACTTCTGGAGTGGTTGAACGATTTCGTTTCCGCATTCAATAAAGACATTCTGCCTGAAGTTCACGAACACTATTCCTATCAGCTTAAACTCGCCGAAAGAGGGTATTGGGTATATGACTTTTGCCTTCCTATGCTGGTATTGCACACGCTGTACCACCACAGTAATCGGAGGTTGGTCAACTGGCTTAACATCTGCCCCCGAAAACAGTTCACCACTTTAGACACCCATGACGGTATCGGCGCGGTAGACGTTGCTGATTTGCTCAGTCAGGACGAAATCGATCGCACAATAGAAGGCTTGTATGAAAAAGGATCCAATCTAAAAAGGATTTACTCCGGACCGGATTATCAAAATCTGGATATTTATCAGGTGAACTGTACCTATTATTCGGCCCTGGAGTGCAATGACGATTCATATATCGCAGCACGAACCATACAGTTTTTCACTCCGGGTATACCGCAAGTGTATTACGTCGGTCTTCTGGCGGGTGAAAACGATATCGAACTGTTGGAAAAAACACAGCTGGGGCGAAATATCAATCGACACAATTATACTCTGGAAGAAATTCATGAAGCTTTTAAAAAGCCGGTTGTCCGGCGTTTGCTTCGTCTCATGAAATTTCGAAATTCGTATCCGGCTTTCGACGGTGAATTTCGTATCGAAGACTCGCCCGAAAATCAGATGGTGATGACCTGGACAAAGAACAATTATCAAACAACCGCCGCGATTGATTTAAATGATTACCATGTAACGATTACTTATTTTGACCCGGAATCCGACACTTCAAAGCAATTTGAGGTTTAGCCGTACCCCATCAAAAATGAAAAAGAAACGGCAGCGGGACAACGCCTGAAATACTTCTTATCAACACGATCTCATGGACCGTGTAATCGCCGCTAAACCTGCCGTTAACGAATTCACGTATAGCTAACTTGAAGGTTCACTTTTTGAAGCCCGAAATTTGCATGATTTTGGTACGAAATCTTCAATCCGAAAAACTTTGATATCTTCAATTGAAAGCATGTATCAAGTGCCTGATTTATTCTATGATAACATAATACAATATCCCCAAACGATAGTTGTCTCGATTCTTCTATCTATATTTAAACATCCGAAATTTGTGATATGGTCAAAAAGCGGAAAAGAGGTTTATGGTGATATGTTATGGTGATCATACGAATCGGACCTGTTTCAATTCTTGAGATTACTCCAACGAAGTTGTACCCACGCAAACTTTCAAATCAGCTGTATTCGCGAGTTAGGGAAACATTGTGAAATCATCATCCGAGCGGATTGCCTTGAAAGTGTGATCCATCATGGATCCCCAGTTTGTGAGATTTTATTGAAACAAAAATAGAAGAGTGCAAGATTGAATCTCAATTTTTGCAGTTTTTAGTAGAGGGGCAAAATATTTTCTCCATAACCTGGAAAAGAGTCGATGATATCCTCCTTTAACGCCCGAGCATCAGGATAGCGGTTTCCCGGACTCTTTTCCAGGCACTTCAATATGATTCGCTCCATTTTCGGATCTAATTCTTCGTTGAATTTGCTCGGTGGAGACGGTGGAGCCCTAAGGATTATGTCCATGAGCACTTTCTCCACTTCATGATAAAAAGGGAACATCCCTGTATACAGCACGTACATAACGACACCAAGGGCCCAGACGTCCGAGCGCTTTTGGCTTTTTCCCATAATCTGCTCGGGTGCCATATACGGCCGGGAGCCTGTTACCGTATCGGACACCTCTTTCTCTCTGAGTTCTTTGGCCGCGCCGAAGTCCAGAAGTTTTAGGGTTCCGTCAGGCTGAACCATCACGTTTCCCGGTTTTATGTCCCGATGGATGATCCCGATGTCGTGGGAATGCGCCACCACGTCTGTAATCTGAATAACCACCGACGCTGTTTCCGCTTCCTCGAGCTCCCGTTCAATCACCTCATAAAGTGTTTTCCCGGATATAAACTCCTGAATCAGTGTTTTTTTGTTTTTTATTTCTATCATCTCAAAGACCTTTGGAACCCCTTTATGTCCGGCGAGTTTTCTTAAGATATGGGCCTCTTCTTCAAACTTGGGGTTAAATTTTTTGTTCAGGGGAATCTTGGCAACAAAAATCTTTGGAGGATCCCTTGTTATGTCTTTGATCTTCCAGACCTCGCCGAAACTCCCGATTCCCAAACGGTCCACTTTCTCATACCCAAGGTCCAGAAGTTCTTTTTCAGTGGACCTGGGATATAAACCTCGAAAAATCCGTTTCCGGAATCCTGAAGCGCCGGCACCCTTTTCCATTGGGGCGACCACGTCTATCCTTAACCGTTCATATCCGCCGTCGTCTGCCATACGGACACATACTCCCAATCTTTTTATAAGCTCTTTAGAATCCACGGAACCGGTGAGAAAGTCTGCTGCACCGGCTTTCAACGCCGAAGCTGCTGCTTCCTCGGAGAATTTTTCCAGAATCACAATCACCGGCTTTTCGAGGTTAAAATTTTTGATAATCTGATCAGGGGCAATGTCGAATCCTTTCAAGGAAAAAAGGGCGACATCTATCTTTTTCTTTTTTGCAAGGGTCCGACGGGCTTCTTTCAAGTCCACGGCGGAATAGACCCGGTAGCCGTATTTGTTGAGAATCCTTTTGAGCCTGGCACCTCCGACCGGGTCGCTGTCAATAACCAAAACAACTCTTTTTTTGCCATACGGGGTTTGATCCATTTTTTAAGACCTCCAGGAAGTTCGCCGATGATAACATGATTATAATATAACCCTGAATCGATTATTTCCAAGCAATTCATTTCTATTATCCTACCAGAAAAAATCCTTTAATACTATATATTGTGGCAATTTTTTGTTGACATACAAGATATGTTAGTTTACAGGGTTTTTAATAAAAATCAAATTGTGTTTGAAGTGATCTGGGGTGTCTCAGACCTTCTAAGGTTACGTGAAAGGGGCGACAAATATCGCTTGACCCTTTATGTGCGCTATCCTGAAAATAGCGCGGATCTATTCTTAACAGTTCGGGCGACTCCACGCTCAAATTGGGCGAATGGCTCAACCGAACCCGACGCTGCCTTGGAATAAATTCAAGGCGACATAAGGCAGGATCGTGAGCGATCCTGCCTTATTTATTTGCTCCGCAACTTTCTTTTTGTTATTATACACTTAAAAACGCGTGATAATCCGATTCGGACGTTATCCGTTAAACCTGTTGAAATATCGTTGAACGAAATTCCAACTCCACGGGCATCAATTTTTAAGACAATACGTTGAGGTGATTCATGGACCCAAAGGTTAAAGAAGCTATTTTTCGGGCGGTTGAGAAGGAGACCTTTGCACAGGCTTTGAACATGGAACTGGTTGATCTGGAACTCGGATATTCCGCAGTGGAGATGACCTATGATCCGTCGGCCATGAACAACATCTACGACCGGGCGCACGGCGGAGCCATCTTTGGGTTGATCGACGAAGCCTTTGAGGCGGCGTGTCAGACAGAAGGCACCATCGCTGTGGCCTTGAACGTAAATGTAACATACGTGTCCAGCCCGGAGCCTGGAAAGCGTCTGCGCGCTGAAGCGCGCCAGGTCAGCCGGACCAAAAAAACAGCCAGTTTTGGAATCAAAGTGATGGAAAAAGATGGACGGTTGATCGCAACATGTCAGGCCCTGGCCTATCACACCGGAAAGCCGATACCGTTTTTATAGACGCCGATGTCCAGCCATTCGTCCTGTGACATGGGTGTCCAGTGAAATGACAGGCCTATTTCAGTGGCACGTCCAACGCGGCGTGTGAAATATGCGGGTCACCGTCCAGGAGACAGAAAAATGAAAATTACAGAAAACGCCCTAAAAATACTTCAAAAAAGATATTTCGCAGAGAATGAAACTTGGGAGAAACTGTGTGAGCGGGTCGCTTATAAAGTCGCAGGTGATGAAAAAAAATCGGAACATCGTGTAAAATGGGAAAAAAGATATAAAGAAATCATGTTCAACTTTGACTTTCTGCCCAACAGCCCCACGTTGCGAAACTTTGGTCGGAACGAAGGCTGTGGGAGTGCATGTTTTGTCCTCCCCATGGAAGACAGTCGACGAAGCATTTTCAAAACCCTTTCCGATGCCGTGGACGTACAGGCACACGGCGGCGGAACCGGCATGAGTTTTTCCCGGCTGCGTCCCAAAGGGGACCCCATCCTTTCAACCGGGGGAACGGCTTCCGGTCCCGTCTCCTTCATGGAAATATTCGATTTTACCATCGGAGATATCATACAGCAAGGCGGAACCCGTGAGGGCGCCAACATGGGTGTATTGCGGGTGGATCATCCGGATATTGAACGTTTTGTGGCGGCTAAAACCATAGAAGGGACGCTGAAAAATTTCAATTTGTCGGTGGGGATCACCGATGCCTTTATGAGCGCTGTTAAAAATGACGAAGATTATGATCTGGTCTTCAACGGTAAAGTGTACAAGACTGTCTCGGCGCCCAAGATATGGGAAACGATTATCGACGGCGCCTGGAAGAACGGAGAGCCGGGAATTATTTTCTTGGATACCATTAACAGAAACAATCCCTTACACCCAATGGGTGAAATTGAGGCGACAAACCCCTGTGGAGAGCAGCCGCTTCTACCATACTGTTCGTGTAACCTTGGATCCATCAATCTTTCACAGATGATCACAGGGGATTGGATAGATGGCGCGGCAGAAGTCGACTGGAAAAGATTGCGCAAAACGGTGAAGACGGGGGTACGATTCCTTGACTCGGTCATCTCCGTCAACAATTATCCCATTCCGGAAATTGAAGACATGACCCTAAAGACCCGGCAGATCGGTCTGGGGATAATGGGCTTTGCCGATATGTGTATCAAACTTCACATCCGTTACGGATCCGAGGCATCCGTCACCCTGGCAAAAGAAATCATGTCCAAAATTTATCATGTGGCCCATGAGACCTCCACGGAGCTGGGCAAAGAAAAAGGTGTTGCGCCGGTCTATGAAGAATACACTCTTTCCAGTCCGAAAAGACGCAACAGCACCCTGACGACCATTGCGCCCACCGGCACCCTATCTCTGATCGCCGGTTGCTCGTCAGGCTGCGAACCGAATTTCGCATTCAACTATTCCAAAGCGTGCCTTGAAGGTGAGACCCTCGACATTGTCCCCGATGTGGTTCGGGAATGGCATAAAAGAAAAAAAACCGAAATTTTGCCTGAATTTTTTGTTGCAACCAAAGATATTTCCGTTGAGGAGCACATCAGGGTTCAGGCGGCGTTTCAGGCCGGCGGCGTGGATTCAGGTGTTTCAAAGACCATCAATGCACCCTACGACACGGACAAATCCGAAATTTCCGAAGCGTTTTTCAAAGCGTGGGAAATGGGGTGCAAGGGAGTCACTTTTTATCGAGACGGCTCCCGGGATGTTCAGGCCCTATACACCCAAAAGAAAGGGCATTGGAGACCGAAGGCGCGGATGAATTGAGCCGGGGGGAACTTAAGCATCGTCCCCGGGCAACGACGGGTCCCAGCCTGAAGATGAAAACAGCCTGCGGCAAACTCTATGTCGATCCACATTTTGACAAAGACGGTGTTGTGGAGGTCTTCATCCGGACCGTCGGCGGCGGCTGCGCTGCGAACACCAAAGCACTTGGTATACTGCTGTCTTACGTCTTCGGGCCGGCGTATCTCCCGAAAAGATCATCAACTCCATGAAATCGATTCATTGCCCGGCGTGTACCAAGGCCATATCTTCAGGTAAAGATGTGGAAGTCAACAGCTGTGCGGCCGGCATGGGAAAGGGGCTTGAAGTCGCTTTAGAGCATGGGGACGTGTATCGGGAAGTGGCCGAACAGATTCAAGATGCGGACAGTTATTTTAACGAAATCGATGCCCCCAAAGTTAAAAAAACCATCTGCCCGGATTGCGGCGCGACCGTTCACCGGGCCGAAGGGTGTCTGGTATGCTCCAACATGGAGTGTGGGTGGACCCGATGCTAATCTGAATTTTTATCGTCCATCCCGCACCAGGTTATAATGTTTTCAATGGGTTCCCGTGTACTGACCACTCTATTTGCCGGGAAATCCCAGTTGGGATAACCGATGGCAATGGAAATCATAATCCGTTTGGATTCGGATATTCCGGCAAATTCGTGCAACACTTCGGGAAATGCGATCCCCTGATTGGCGATACAGGTGCCAAGACCATAATGGAGTGCGGCCAGGCAGATGTTCTGTGTCACGGCACCGATGTCGAACAGCGGTCTGGGGTAAGGCAGGGATCTGTCCACATAGATCACAATGGCCGCCGGTGCATTAAAATATCGAAACCCGCGTCTCATCCATTGGTCCCTTTTCTCTTTATCTTCCCTGGATATATCCATGAGCTTAAAGATCTGTTTGGCGATTTCAATCTGTCGTCGTCGGTACACGCTGTCCGGAGGTAATCCTTTGGTTTGTAGGTCGGGATGGGAGAGACGCTCCTGAATTCGAAGTTTTTCAATATTCGCCTGTCTGATAGCATCAGAACATCTCCGGCAACAATCGTGAATTCCCACGGCTGGCTGTTTTCGGCTGAAGGGGCACGTGCAGATGTTTCTAAAATTTCTCTGAGAATCTTTTTCGGGACAAGGTCTGCCTTAAAGTCTCTAATGCTCTTACGCATGATTATGGCGTCTATAATATCCACCCTTCTGCTCCTTTTTTTATTCAGTTTCCCGAACGCCGAAACTTGCGGTCCGGCCATTCAAAGCCCGCCATTGGCCGCTGTCTTTTCCATTGACAGGCAAGCAACTTTTATTTATAAAATAATCTTACGTTATAAAATCTCGTTCATTTTTTTATGGGCCTAGAACTGATCTATAATTTCCATGTATTTAATGGTCTATTTCCCCCGGTTGACACTTTTTTTATAAGTTACCGCTTTTTTTAAGAAAAACGGCCCTACCATTGTAACGAAGTGCGGAATTTTTTTGTCAGGATCGCTGATATCCAATGCTTTCCTTATTCCCATAACATTTATAATTAACTCAATTCAAGCCCGGATATCATGTAGGGCTACGGTTATTCTCTGATAAAATTTCGGCGTAAAATTTCCAAATCTTTGTTACTAAAATTCATATTGCTTTATGTATAAAAAATAAAAATGGGTTCGGCTGGTTAGTTCTTTAATCCAACACAACTATTGAGAGGTGCTTCAAAATGTCTAAAAAATGGGTTTATCTCTTGGATGAAATTGAACAGGCGGAAGAGTATGTCGGCGGTGATTGGGATGCGGTTCGCGGATTGCTGGGCGGTAAAGGGGCAAATCTATCGGAAATGGTTCGTATCAATGTTCCTGTGCCACCGGGGTTTACGGTTACCACCGAGGCATGTAACACCTACCTGGCTTCGGGGGAAACCTTTCCGAAAGGAATGAGAGATCAAATGCTTGATGCTCTGAAATCTATTGAAGAAACCACCGGGAAAAAATTTGGTGACCCGAAAAATCCACTTTTGATTTCATGTCGCAGTGGTGCCAAGTTTTCCATGCCGGGCATGATGGACACCGTGCTCAATATCGGACTGAACGATAAAACAGCCGAAGGAATGATCGGATTGACCGGCGATGAACGATTTGTATTCGACTCTTATCGCCGATTGGTGCAGATGTTCGGCAATGTGGTCATGGATGCGCCGGATGAGGTCTTTGAGGAGGTGATCACCGAAGCCCGTGCAAAAGTTGGCGTCGAAACAGATGCCGAGCTGTCTGCCGATGATTGGAAGGCGGTGATAGAAAAATTCAAGGTGATCTTCAAACAATACGCGGGTCGATATTTCCCAACCGATCCATTTGAACAGCTGTTTATGGCGACAGAAGCTGTTTTCAGGAGCTGGAACGGGAAACGGGCTGTCGATTACCGCAATGCTGCAAAGATTTCCCATGACCTGGGCACTGCTGTGACGGTTCAGACCATGGTTTTTGGGAATATGGGAAATGACAGCGCAACCGGTGTTGCCATGACCCGGGACGGCTCCACAGGAGAAAATAGAATTGAAGGCGATTACCTGATCAACGCACAGGGTGAGGATGTGGTTGCCGGGATCCGTTTAACCAATGAGATCTCCCGATTGAAAACGGAAATGCCCGAGGCGTATGGCGAGTTTGAGGAGATTTCGAAAAAGTTGGATTCCCATTATCGTGATATGCAGGACGTTGAATTTACCATTGAAAAGGGTAAATTCTGGATGCTGCAGACCCGGGATGGCAAACGTACGGCCCAGGCTGCGGTTCGGATTGCTGTTGAAATGGTCGAAGAAGGCTTGATCTCTCGAGAAGAAGCGGTTATGCGCGTAACTCCTGAGCAGGTCGACTTCTTCCTGCATCCACAGTTTGACCGAGAGGCCGTAAAAGAGATCAAAGCCCGAGGTGACATGCTGGCCAGGGGTCTTAACGTTTCACCAGGGGCAGCCTATGGAGTGGTCGCCCTCGACGCAGATATTGCGGAGTTGTGGGCCAAGGAAGAGGGCAAGGAAGTGATTATGGTGCGTCCGGAAACCCGGCCGGACGACGTCCACGGGATGCTAGCTTCCCGGGGAATCCTCACCAGCCGCGGCGGCCGTACCAGCCATGCTGCCCTGGTTGCCCGCCAGTTCGGAAAACCGGCGGTTGTGGGTGTCTCCGAACTTAAAATCGACATGGTCAAGCGGCAGATGAGTGTGAAGGACAAAGTTATTAAGGAAGGGGAATGGATCTCCATTGACGGCAATGCCGGCGAACTTTATGCCGGAAAGGTAAAGACCATGGTGCCGGACATAAAGGATCTGTGGCTGATGAAGCTGCTCTCCTGGGCGGATGAGTTTCGCAAACTCGGGGTATGGGCGAATGCAGATTATCCAGTCGATGCCCAGCGCGCGCTCGACTACGGCGCCGAAGGCATCGGGCTGTGTCGCACCGAACACATGTTCTTCGAGGCAGAACGCCTCCCCTTTGTGCAGAAGATGATCATGACCGACCTGCCGAGTGAACGGCGTGAAGCGCTCGACGCACTGCTGCCCTTTCAGCGGGAAGACTTTGCAGGCCTTTTCCGGGTTATGGACGGACTCCCGGTCATTATTCGTTTGATCGATCCTCCGCTGCACGAATTTCTTCCCAATCACATCGACCTGCTGAGGGATCTGTCGGATCTTAAGATTCGCCTGAAGGATGCCGGCACCCTTGAAGATATTGATCGACTGCTGGACCAGATCGAAAAAGAAGAACACATTCTCAAACGGGTGGAAAGTCTGCACGAGTCAAATCCAATGCTGGGGCTTCGGGGTGTACGACTGGGCATTCACATTCCGGAACTGACCATCATGCAGGTTCGAGCCATATTCGAAGCGGCTTGCATGGTGGCCAAAGAAGGCATCGATGTGCACCCTGAGATCATGATCCCATTGACCAGCCATGTGAACGAACTGAAGTATCAGCGAAATATTCTTGAGCCTGAGGCTAAAAAGGTTATGAAGGAACAAGGCATTGAGCCGAATTATAAATTCGGAACCATGATCGAAATACCCCGTGCCGCGCTGACAACCGATCAAATTGCCGAATATGCAGCGTTTATATCATTTGGGACCAATGACCTGACTCAGACAACTTTCGGGATATCCAGAGACGACGCCGAGGCAGGGTTTTTAATTGAATATATGGAAAAAGAAATTCTTCCGGAAAATCCTTTTGCCGTTATCGACCGGGATGGTGTGGGCATGCTGATGGAAATATCGGTTCAAAAGGGACGTTCCGTGAGACCCGATTTGGAATGCGGAATCTGCGGTGAACACGGGGGAGATCCTGAATCTATTCAGTTGTGTCATGAATTGGGGTTGACGTATGTGTCGTGCTCTCCGTTCCGCATACCGGTTGCACGCCTTGCGGCCGCCCATGCCGCGCTGCGGGATCAGAAATCCGGCAAATAGCCGGAATCGAATTAATGATCGTCACGAAAGCACGAAATGACATCCTAATTTTCGTGCTTTCTTGACGGAGGGTTTGTAACATGGCACTTTTTCTTGTTCAACACGGCAAGAGTTTGCCCAAGGACAAAGACCCAAACAAAGGCCTTTCTGAAGCGGGAATCCAAGAAACCGAACGCATTGCACAGGTGGCCAAAGGGTATGGGGTCCATGTATCCGGCATCGCACACAGCGGCAAGACCCGGGCCCGTCAAACCGCCGATATCTTTGGGTCTGTCCTGAACCCCGAAGGCGGTTTTCAAGAAATCAGCGGACTGAATCCGCTGGATGACGTCACCGCCATTGCCGATGCCATAGACAGCACGGAAGATCGAATGCTTGTGGGGCATTTGCCCTTTATGGAAAGGCTGACCGCCTATCTTACCACAGGTTCCGTGGAACGGCCGGTATTTAAATTTCAAAACAGCGGGATCGTGTGTCTGGACAAAACCCCGGACACCGAGTCCTGGGTGATCAAATGGGCGCTGATGCCCCATATCGGCTGAAGATCGGGTTGAAAAAAATCTTTTCTGACAAAATTTATCCATGGATTCGTTTAACGACATTTTTACGCCAGGTGTTTTGAAAAAGCTGTTTCCCGAAGACCGTTCAGACCGGTTCTTTGATGCCCTTTACGGAGACACCACCGAGGGGTCTTACGATATCCGTCTTGAATTCAAAAACCACCGGGGAACTCGCCTTGAGTTTGAGCTGTGTCTGACCCAGCGGCCCGGACAGTGTATTAGCTGCAGTCTAACGTATGGATTGCCGGAAGTTTTTTCCCGCCATCCGGTGATCAATATAAATGGCCTGGTTCAGGACGTCGAAGGTTTGCTCGACGGTGGGGCCAGATGTATTGACTGGGAACTCGGCGCTACCAGAGAAATTTCAGACGAGATCCATGTGGTCCCGCTGGTTATTATTTTGGACAACCAACTCGGATCAGAAGAAACTCTATAGGAGCAAACGGATGTTTTCCATTAAGGATATTGTTGATATCGCCATACAAATCGAGGAAAATGGAGAGCGTATCTATAGAGACGCTGCAAAAAAAATTAAGGACCCATCGCTGAGTTCTCTGCTCCAGTGGCTGGCGGATGAGGAAGTTACACATGTGAAATGGTTTGCAGCACTGAAAGGTAAAGTCCCCGACACCGGGGATCACCCTGAACAGGAAAAAATCGGCAGAGCTTTATTGCGGGACGCTGTGGGAACTCAAAATTTTACCCTCAAGGATGCCGATTTTTCCGACCTGGAACAGGTCGAAGATCTGATCCGGCAGGCCATTGAATTCGAAAAAGACACGATACTCTTTTATAAGATGCTCCAGCCGCTGATCGATGATCAAGATACCCTCGATCAATTGCTTGGAATCATAAAAGAAGAAGAGAAACACGTACAGAGTTTTAAAGAAGTTCCAAAGCAAGGATGGGGACGAACGTAAAAAAATAACCCATGGGAACGAACCTGCCGTAACGGCTGTTCGGTCAGATCTGGATTCATTTTAAGGGGGCGCCCCCATGGACATTTATCGTCACCGATGCCGTTGTTCCAGATCCAGAAGGGCCTGCTTTACCGCCACACCTCCGCCAAACCCGGTAAGGGTGCCGTTGCTCCCCACGACCCGGTGGCATGGAATAATAATGGGAATCGGATTCCGTGCGTTGGCCTGTCCCACCGCCCGGCTTGCCATTGGATTTCCTATATTTTCAGCTACTTCACCATAGGATGCCGTCTCTCCGTAGGGGATCTGTTGAAGTGCCGTCAGCACTTTTTTCTGAAATGGTGTGACGTCCAGACACAGATCCAGGGAAAAAATTTTCAGTTTTCCGGCAAAATAGGCTTTGAGCTGAAGGACCGCCTCTTCAAGGGGCTTGCGGGTTTCCACCCAATGGGATTCCGGCAAATCAGGTCGGTTCCCTTTGGGAAAAAGGATTCGACGCAGCCCTCCATCGTCTCCGGCCACCAAAAGCCTGCCCACAGGACTATCCATATACCGATAATACATCATTTAAGCCGCCTTTATTTTTGCCAAAAACCGGGTGCTTTGCACCCGGTAGCAAAGGCAACGATTAAATCACTGACGTGCTTTTGACAAAGAAAATTAGTTAATTTAATAGGTTAAAAATATTTTAGAGCGGTTCTTAAAACCATGTTCCGATTTATCCGCCGCATCTGAAATTAGTTTCCGCTGGAACCTCCCAAGTTTGGATTTGGTTCTTGAGTAAAGCTTTCTGGTGCCCTTTGTCAAATAATATGCACAATTTTTAATAAATGACTTGACCTTGGGTTTCAGGAAATGTTAATAGGAATCGTTATCAATAAAAGAATGCCCTTATGCTGTTCGTGTTAAAATTATATCCAAAAGAATCTATTACTGATTCCATAAAAAACACCAGAAGGAGGAACCTCTAATGGCAGAAGAGAAAACGTTGAAAAAAGTTGAAAAGCCGAAAAAGATGGCGGATCCCATAGCATCATCCATGGATGTTGCCACCCAGGAAATGATCGCCCGGTCTCAGGAGCTGGGCGTCGAAACAGTATTTGACCGGGCAGTGACCATGAAACCCTGTAATATCGGGATGCAGGGAACCTGCTGTAAAAACTGTGCCATGGGACCGTGCCGTCTGCCCCTGCCCAAAGCCGGGATCGAAGGCGAGGATACCCGAAAAGGGTTGTGCGGTGCTACGGCAAACACCATTGCAGCACGAAATTTTGCCCGTATGGTGGCTGCTGGTGCGTCGGCCCATTCAGATCACGGACGTGGTGTGGCCGAAGTCTTTTTGTCGGTGGCCCGGAAAGAAACCGAAGATTATACCATCAAATCTCCGGAAAGACTGATACAAATTGCGCCCTACTTTGGAGTGGCCACTACCGTTGAGGTCGATGGCGAAAAGCAGGACCGCGATTTTGATGAAATAGCCCTTGAAGTGGCTGAAAAAGCGGTGGCTGAATGGGGCAAGCCCGAAGGAGAGCTCGCTTATCTGAAACGGGCACCACAACCGCTTTATGAGCGCTGGAAGAAGCTGGGGGTTTTACCCCGGAATATCGACCGGGAAATTGTGGAGATTATGCATCGGACCCACATGGGGGTTGACCAGGATTATAAGAACCTTGTTAAACAATGCACCCGTGCATCCCTGGCCGACGGTTGGGGCGGCAGTATGATAGGCACCGATCTTCAGGATGTTATGTTCGGAGCCCCCTCACCCTTACAGTCAGAGGCCAATCTGGGAATCATGAAGGAAGACCAGGTCAACATTATTGTGCACGGTCATGAACCGATTCTGTCGGAAATGATCGTGGCCGCCTCCCAATCCAAAGAGATGCTCGACTATGCCCATTCAAAAGGGGCCAAAGGGATTCAATTGGGTGGCATCTGCTGTACAGGCAATGAGATGCTGCAGCGACACGGCATTCCCCAGGCAGGGACATTCCTGCAGCAAGAGCTGGCCATTATCACCGGCGCCTGCGACGCCATGGTGGTGGATGTGCAGTGTGTGTTCCAGAATTTGGCCAATGTGGCCAAATGCTTTCACACCAAGCTGATCACCACCCATCCCATCGCCAAGATGGAACAGGACAACGTGATTCACATCGAGTTTGACGAGCATCATGCCATGGAAGACGCCAAGCGGATTGTTACCATGGCCATAGACAACTTTGAAAACCGCGGGGCCGAAGTCATGATCCCGAAACACAAAGCCAGCCAGATTGCCGGTTTTGGTGTGGAATCCATCGAATACCACCTGGGGGGAACCTTCCGGGGATCGTATTACACCTTAAACGACAACATCATCAACGGCCGCATCCGTGGCGTTGCCGGAGTTGTGGGGTGCAACAATGCCCGGACCAAGCACAATGAAGAGCACATTGTTATTATTAAAGAGCTGATCAAAAATGACGTACTGGTTTTGACCACGGGATGCAGCGCCATAGCAGCGGGTATGCATGGACTTCTGACGCCGGAAACGGCTCAGGTATTCTGCGGGCCGGGTCTGGCCGAGGTGTGTGAAACGGTTGGGATACCGCCGGTGCTTCACCTGGGATCTTGTGTGGACAACAGCCGAATTTTGCTGGCGGCAACGGAAGTTGTCAAGGCCGGTGGTCTTGGGAATGACATCTGCGATCTGCCGGTAGCCGGGAGTGCGCCGGAATGGATGAGTGAAAAGGCCATCAGCATCGGACATTATTTTGTGACATCCGGGGTGTACACGGTTTTTGGGTATCATATGCCTCTGGAGGGTGCACCGGTATTTAAGGATTATCTGTACAAGGAGCTGGAAAAGATATACGGCGGTATGTGGGACTGTGAACCGGATCCGGTGAAACACGCCCACAAGATGATCGCCCATATCGATAAAAAACGCAAAGCTCTGGGCATTGACAAGGCCCGGGACAGGGTCCTCATGGATATGGATGATCGCCGGGAAATGGAGGCCAAATATCAGCAAGGTTAATCATTCACAAAGGTTGTAATGTTTAATCGTAAAACATAACCATCGGATAGAATATTAAAAGGGGCTTCCTGACAGGAGCCCCTTTTTGGTTCTTTTTAACCCATTGTTCAATGCTTTTTTTCCTAATATAGGGTTTACAATTCGTATATATGTTGGTAGAAGCCATTTCAAAGCCTTTCGGTGAGTTATGTACGGGGCTTTGCCTGAAAAGCGCTTTGTGATGGGCGGGTTAATTCCCCTGGAAAACAGCATGCACAGCATTTTTAACACCCAGGATCTTCCGGGATCCGGTTATGGATATTTTTCTCGACAGGACGTCTTCTTCAACCCTATCAATCCAATCGTGTTTGCCGAATGTGACACCCTATGAAAATACAAGAGATTACCGAAAAGTTTGGAAATTTAAAGATTTTTGAAAAACGGTGCATCAACGATGCCTATGCCGAGGTGGTTTTTTTTACGGAACAGCTGGATCATTGGCGTAAAATTCTAGAAGATTTTTTAGGTCCTGCCGTAAAGCCATCCGGATTGGAGCCGTCAATCGATCATAAAAATGCTGCAGATGCCCTAGGAGGCATTTTTTTTAATCAGACATTGTTTCAAAAAGATTACGATGATATGTTTGTTATTGCGATGTTTTGGCCTTGGCAAAACGGGCAGCAGGTGACATTAAAGATCGCGGCAATAAGAAGAAAAAAGTAATGACGGACGGCGTATTAAAAACCGAATCGGCAACAAGGATCGATGTTTTGGACCCTCAAATAAAACACGAAATGGAAAACACGGCACATTTGACCGGGCCGCATAAATTTGAAATGGAAGGCTGGATTAGCTGTGCACCGTTCGAGAGACTGCTCAATATGAGAATCGTCGAAGCCAGCGGGGGCCGGGCAACGTTGACCATGCCTTTCTTTGTCGATTTTGCCCAAGGCGGCGGGCTGATGCACGGCGGTGCTTTGGTGAGCTTAGCGGATACCGCGGTTGTCATGGCCATCAAGAGCATCATCGATCCCCGGACTCATTTTGCCACGATTTCTTTGGAAACGAAGTTTCTCTATCCGGTCAAACAAGGGATTGTGACCGCCCGAGCAAGAATTACGAATCAAAAAGAAAGAATATTACACGGTGAGGCCACCGTTTATAACGACGAGGAAAGGTCCGTGCTGGCGTTTACTTCAACCTTTAAAATGGCAAAAGACAAAAAAATCAAAAATATTGCCTTCCAGGATACGGTGGGTTCCGAACCCATTGGCTGAAGCAGATGGGGTGCCGTTATCGATTGACGGGGTGGAATCAAGCTCCGGATCTTTTTTCTACCATCAAAAAAGGGGGGACGTAACATGAAAGACGGTTGGGCTGAAAAACTATCTTGTGCCACCCATTGTTACCGGTGTGAGGATAAATTAGATCCAAAGGATCTGAGAATTCTTTCCGTATATGATCATGGGGCAATATGTATGGCATGCAAAAATGATGAACAAGAACGAGGGGATTACGAAGACGTTTCCAAACAGACCATCGGACAGTGTATGATTGATACGGAACTGCAATATGGGGATCCCGAGGGCTTCTGTTTCCACCACTTTTATCCGTTCAAATGCTGATATTTGAGAACATGACCGATTCATTCTCAAAAGAAAATATTTAAATGTGACGGCTTGCATTAACCGGCGTTAAAAGGAGTTTTCCGTGAAAAAAAATACGAGTCTTGAGATATTGAAGCAGGCGATTCTGCTCGAAAGAAGAGGCAAATCTTTCTATCGGAAGGTTGCAGAAAAAACCGAAATCAACGGTGTGCGGGATGTTTTTGAAACCATGGCCGCCGAAGAACAGAAGCATATAGATTTACTGTCCGAACAGTTCAAGGCGTTTGGCAAAGAAAAGAAATTCATTCCCGGAAATTACAATGAATCAGACAGGAGCCGTGTGGCATCAAATTTTTTAACCCGTGAAATTAAGGAGAAAATCTCCGCCGCCGGTTTTGAAGCCGCAGCCATCTCGGCAGCGATATCCATGGAGGAACACGCCGTCAAACTTTACTCGGAAAGTGCTGAAACCACATCGGACCCAGAAGCCAAAGCCTTATACGAATGGCTTGCGCGCTGGGAACGCGAGCATCTCGGCCTGCTTCTGGATATCGACAAAGCGTTGAGGGAAAAAATCTGGTTCGACAATCAATTCTGGCCCTTTTAATCTGAAACTTGTCTTCAAAATAACAACCCAACAAACAGACACCTGGACGTCTACGAATCGCCGGTCTTCTCCACGTCTACGGGAATCGTCGTCACGGGTACCGAAGAATTTTTCAACACCTTCTCCGTGACACTTCCAAAGCGAAAAATCCCCTTTTCTCCATGACTTGCCATAACCACCACGTCGATCTTTTCCTTGTCGATAAGCTTCAAGATTTCTTGGGCCGGATCGCCGACGGCAATGTGCTTTATGTACAGCGGACATCCTTCCAGATACTTTCCACAAATCTGATCGAGACGTTTTTCGGCCGATTTGTTCGACCATTGCATCAGTTTTTCAATGTGGGTTCTGTCAAATTCTCCGTACCATGATTCGTGATGTGCCATGTCTTCGATAACGTAAAGCACGTGAATTTCCGCACCGTATTGCATGGTCAGGGATGTAATATAAGGCAAAGCCTTTTTTGCGCTGCTTGAAAAATCCGTTGGCCACAGAACCTTTTTCAACTTTATCCCGGTTTCGTTTGTCTCCATGATAAGCCTCCTCTGTATAAGATTTCTTGGGAACGATTTAAAACACACATACCACCTACAATAACTACGATAGGATGGTTGTAAAGGCTTTTGAAATCGAGAGGCCCCAAGATCAAATATATCAAAAAATTTGTAAAACATTATAAAATTGATGAACTCGTAAAAAGTCTCATTTTGCTCGCTCCGCAAACAATTTTGGGATTCATGACGCGCCTGGCTAAATTGCAAGAACTCGGGCTAACGCCCTCAAACAGCTTGCAATTTTTAACGCCAGACGCATCATGAATCTTTCTCCAAAATTGCTCGATGTCCCTCACAAAAAACTTTTTACGAAACCGTCAAATTTGACTCAATCACAATCTGCATTATCTTAAGTTTCTGAATAATATTTTTAATCCATGCGTAAAAAGGAGTGCTGAATCATGTATGATAAAAATGAATTGTGTAAAAAAATCAAAGAAATATATCCGGATATCGGAGAATGCGGAATCGATGTGAACGTTGACTATGACGAAGAACAAAGACGGTGGGTCGTAGACCTCAAAAAGGATCATCACGCCCTAAAAACGTATCTCGAAGACGGTGATGCTGAATTGTGTATGGAAAACAAGCAGTGCGTCAGTTTCGGAATCGAAATTGCGCAGCTCAGAGATAACATCAATTTATTATAGCAAAGGATATCATGCATCCATTGATGATTACTTTGAATAAGGAGGAGAACCATGACATATACTTGTAAGAATTGTGGCGCAGTAGCAGACGAACCCGGGCATTTGTGCAATCCCTGCGGAGATCCGTCCGATTGCAGTTTTTGTGGAACCCCCGATGTGGATATTGGCCATATGTGTAAAGATAAACTGGGCGCCATGAAATATGTTTGTGAGGGTTGCGGCCGGGTGGCCATGAAAAAGGGCCACCTCTGCAAGCCATCCGCCATAGGTTGATGGGTTAGGAAACCATTGCACCTCAAAATGAGTTAGTGTCCGTCCATAAATGGTTTTTTTGTCCAATCTCTGGGTTAAGCTCAAAAAATAATCCTCAGAATATCAACTATATGCCTGTGGTTATTTTTTTCGCATGCCTTGATCTTAAACAAAAATCCTCATTTCTGGATGGACACGAGTTAACAATTCGGTTTCCGAAAAAACTGGGTTTCAGGTGGGTATGAATTCCTGGTGCGGTTTGACATGCGTTCAGGTATCGGAATCCTAAATGGCTGAATTTTGATCGCCGTTTCCAGTCCATCGGCTTCGTGGATTTTGTCTACAGCAGGGGGATAATTCGTTGGATATGGGTGTCGATGGTGCCGAATATTTGCTGATATTTTTTGTATGATCCGCCCATGGGATCTACAATGGTGGTTTTGCGGGTTCCCTTTCCCGGCCAGGCGCCAAGAAGAAAAACCTTTTTGCGAAGCCAAGGAAAAAAGGTCGAAACGAATTTTTTATGAATTGGTTCCATGCATAGAATCAGGTCCGCCTTTTGCAACTCCTCTCCCACCAGAGATCGGGCCCTGTGTGATGAAATATCAACACCGTTTTCTTTACAAACTTTTTGAGCATATTCGGTTGCCGGAATATCATTCAACCCGTGAATGCCCATGGATGAAACCTGCAGGTCATCACGGCCCATTTCGCGCCATTTATGTCGCATAAGACCTTCTGCCATGGGGCTCCGGCAGATGTTCCCAGTACATATAAAAACGATGTGGAGCATAATTCAATGTCTCTAACGATCTACAACTTTTCGAATTTACTATTCTTCTTGAAGCCATCTCAAAATAAAGATTTTGGTTCAAGATCCCCCGCTAACATCCTCAAACAGCTTACAATTTTTTACGCCAGACGCGTCATGAATCTTTCTCCAAAATTGCTTGATGTCGCTCACAAAACACTTTTTACGAAGCCGTCAAGTTTAAATTGTTAAAAATTCCTCAAACCCATCATTCCATTACTCCATTATTCCAATGGGGTCGAATCCCCTACCTTATATCCTTAATTCTTATTGAAATCCGAGAAAAGAACTACCTCACAATTTTGAGTACATTGGTTTTTTGAAGCTTGTCCCACAGTGTCTTAATGATGGTTAAAGACGCACGATGTTCACTTAAATCTTTATCTTCGGAGAGGGAACGACACGATTCCAACAGCGATTCATTGTTGAGCCAAAAACGGACTTCGTTTTGAATACTGTCCTGGAGGGACTTATAAAGATCGATCAAATTGTCTTCGGGTATATTTGCGATCATGGTTTTATCTCGTAACGACAGTTTTGAAAGAAGTTTGTCGGCCGCTTCCCCAACGGTTTGGGGGAGGTTTTCTTTTCCCATTTCAGCGCGTCGCCTGGGAGTTACGGTGAAAGATTCGTGTAGGGTGTCATCAATAAGGTCCAGGTAGAAAACCGTTTCAAGAATATCTGCGGTGGTCTGGTATATCAACGGATCTTTGCTGGCTCTGGAGCCGGCCACATTCAAAACTTCGATGTCATTTTCCATGATCCATGATTTGATCTTCCCAGCGGCTTGAAAGGAATTGGTCTTGTTTAAGTCAATGTGAAGCCAAGGTCGGTTATGAAAGATGGCCATCTCCCGTGTATAGTCCGATCCGCCGGTGAGTTTGCCGTGGGATACGATCAGCGTTCCGTCGGAATCCACAACATTTTGTTCGGTCCTTTTATTGTAGTTGGATGTTTCCATCTCTGTGAGTTTGTATTTTTCATCTAAAACTCCAGCTTCTGTTAACCGCCCCTTGGGAATCCAGCCACCATGGGATATCCCTAACTTTATGGAAACATCAAGGGCCGCCTGATCGGCTCCGGTCTGGCCACCGGAAATAATTTTTTTAATCATTTAATATCTCCGTTTTTTTAACCTCAGCGTAAGGGTATCTCCTTTTTTAATGTTTAGTCGGCGGCCGGCATTGCCGCAATTCAGCGCAAGTTCAAGATAGCCGAAGCTTCCGAAAATGGCAAGGGGAGACTCGGGTTCACCATCTGCATACCGTTGGGACAAACCCGGAATTATATTTTTGCCGGTCTTGATTTCAAAGCCTTTTTCATCATCTTTCCCGGCAAATTTTTTCAAGCAATCTCCGTCGATATTGGAAATACAGTTTCCAAAGCCATCGATGGAGACAATGGTCCCGATCAGTTCACCCCCATTGGAAATATGGGGTTTGGGAATGTCCAGAGAAGCAAGATCCTGTGAATCTAAAGGCGGACCCAAACGATGTATGTCAATTCCCATGGATATGTGGGCACCCACCGGCGCAAAAATATCCCTGCCATGGAAGGTCTGGCTTACGGGGTTTAAAAAGAAGTGGGGATTCTCGACCCGAACCATCGCGTCGATCTCTCCTTCACCCACAAGAAGGGTCAGCACCCCGTTATTCGGAGCAAGAAAGACGTGGCCCATCATCTCTAAGGCAACGATGGCACGATCGCTGCCGACCCCGGGATCTACGACAACGATGTGCACCGTGTGTTCAGGAAAATATCGGTAGCAAGACTGAATGAGGTAGGCAGCTTCGATCAAGTCCTGTGGATCGACGGCGTGGGAAATATCAATGATCTTGGCGGAAGAATTGACCGAAAGGATAACTCCCTTCATAATCCCAACATAGGCATCCTTAGAACCAAAATCCGTCAGCAGTGTGATGGTTGACATGGTGAAGCGATTTTTAAGCCTTTTCGTCCGAATAGTTGGCCGGGGTGGTCCCCCGTTTTTGTGCGATTCAGGACCCTCGAAGACTTGCGGCAGTTCTGCCTCTGAAGCCTTGAAGGAAACGAATCCAATGGTGGAATATCCGGGTTAAGATTCCAATTATTGAAACATTTTTTTCTGAAAGCTCAAACCGAGATGTTTGTAAGCTTCCTCTGAAGCCTTTCTTCCGGAAGAGGTGCGTGTAACAAGGCCGATTTTTAACAGATAGGGTTCAATGACATCCACAAGTGTGTCGGTTTCTTCCTGAAGGGTTGCTGCGATGGCCTCGATGCCCACCGGACCGCCCTTATAAAACTCGATAATTGTTTTTAGATATCTGCGGTCGAGATCGGTCAATCCCTTTTCATCAACACCTTCCAACGACAGTGCTGCTTCGACGGTCTTTTTTGTAATGATGCCGTCTGCACGCACCTGTGAATAGTCCCTTACACGCTTAAGGAGCCTGTTGACAATCCGTGGTGTCCCCCTGGATCGTTTCGCAAGCTCGGCGGCCCCTTCATCATCGATGGTGACCTTGAGCAGAAGGGCGGAACGTTTGATGATTTGCACCAGATTCGGTTGACTGTAAAAATCAAGGCTTCTGAAAATGCCGAACCGGTCACGCAAGGGCGCTGATAAAAGCCCCACCCGGGTGGTGGCGCCCACAAGTGTAAAGCGGTTCAGACGGTACTTGTGACTTCGGGCATGGATTCCCTTGTCAAATACAAAATCAACGGCAAAGTCTTCCATGGCAGAATACAGAAATTCCTCCACAATCTTCGGGGTTCTGTGGATTTCATCGATGAAGAAGATGTCCCTGTCTTCTAGATGGGTTAAAATGCCGATGAGGTCTCCCCCTTTTTCTAAAGAAGGTCCGGAAGACGTGGTGAGATTGCCCCCCATTTCATGGGTAATAATATGGGCAAGTGTCGTTTTCCCAAGGCCGGGCGGCCCATGAAATAAGATGTGATCCACCGGTTCCTCACGCTGTTTTGCTGCCTCAATGGCAATTTTCAGAGCTTCAACAACCTCGGTTTGACCGATATAATCCTCGAATCGTGTCGGCCTTAGAGAAAGGATTTCAGGATCTTTGTCAACCGCAAGGCAGGATCCGGTCAAAATATCCTGCTTGTGGGAAAAATCTATTCGTGTATCGTCATTCATATTAAACATTCACTCAGCGGGTTTGATCCGTCTGTCCCTGAAAGCTCCTTTGCCGAAGAAAGCGAGGCGGCCGGAGGTTGCGGCGCACAGGTTACAATTGGAATGATGGAACCATTATTAATTAAACGATTTTTAGCTCGATCTGTACAGATCTCTTCCCCAAAAATCCCTCAGCCTGGGTTTAAAATAGACTCGTTTCGTGACCCTGTCCCGAGGGGTTTGAATCGACATGAGTATTGTCAAATCAGGTTGGGGCGTTTTCTCCGCGATAGACTTCTTCAAAAAGTTCTTCAGGGGTCGATAGGGTGGTGTTTCGCTTCATGGCATTCGTAATCATCTGTTTTGCCTCTGTTGTCCGGTACCCCAGTTGACGGACCAATACCTCCAATACCTTTTTTGACAGGTCTTCGACCTGTGGATATTCTACCTTCTCGGATTTTCGGATCAGCGCAAATTTATCCATTTTGCCTTCGAGTGTGGCGATAATTTTACGGGCCGTCCGGTCGCCGATTCCTTTTAATTGTTTGAGGGTATTCACATCGTTGGACTCGATGGCTCTTGCAATGTCACGGGCAGGAATGCTCAGGGCTTTAACCGCCTTGAGAGGTCCGATGGCTTCAACAGAAATGAAGTGTTGAAAAAACTCTTTTTCAACCTCAAGATTAAAACCAATCAGAATCGGCTTCGGTTGCCGCTCGGTCTGCTGATAATAGATATAAAGGGAGATCTGGTCGCCCATCGCTTTTGATCGGAGGGTTTCCATTACAAATGCAGGGAGAAGGACTTCGTAACCGACCTGGTTTGCGAGAATAAGTATCCGGTCATCTTCTTTTTTCAAAAGTTTTCCTTCAAGATACCCTATCATTTTATCCTTTTCTTTATGTGTTATGCGATTTGGGCCAATTCGGCGCTGTGGCGGAACAGCCCAAGGAGTGCCAATCCTATGGCATCAGAAGCGTGATAAGGCCGTATGGGCGTCTTCAAGTTTAATAAACTTCGTACGGCCTTTTCAAGCTGCATTTTGGTTGCATTGCCGTTTCCGGTTAATACCTGTTTGGCTTCACGAACGGGAATTTCGGTGACCGGCACATGGAAGCGGCATCCGGCAAGGAGCACAACGCCGGACACTTTGCCCAAAGTGATGCCGGCCTTTGGAAAATTTCCCACAGAGAATACGTCTTCCACGACCATGAGGTCCGGCTTTTCGTCTTTTAAAATAACGAGAAGATTTGAAAAGATTTGATCAAGGCGGTTGGGTAAAGACGTGTTTTTTGAAGTATGAATCGTGCCGAAGGAGAAGTCGTCGATTTTAAGACCCATTCCCTTGACAATTCCAACACCCGTTGAAGATAGGCCTGGATCGATACCGATAATCTTTATCATGCCACGCTCTTTTCTCGAAACGATATTCTCTGTATGGCCTAGTAAAACCTAATGCTTTTCCGGATCAAAATTTAACATCCCATGTCCGGTATCCGGTATCAAGGTGCAAGTCCTTTTAATTTGCGTTTGGCAATTTTTGCCTCATTCGACGTCGGATATTTTTTGATAAGTTCCGATAAGATCAGACGCGCATTTGACGTGTCTCCCAGGTTTAAAAACGCAAATCCCTGCTTCAAGAGCGATGCCTGAATCTTATTCCCTTTTGGATAGTTTTCGATAACCTTCTGGTATTCCAAAATCGCTTTTTCATACCATTTTTCATGATAGTATATTTCACCGATCCAAAACTGGGAATTGTCAGCATTTTTTGACGTTGGATATTGTTTTATTAATTTTTTAAACCCTTCTCGGGCGGATTCAAAGTCACCTTGATCATAGGCCTGTTTGGCAGACTCGTATATCCCAGCGTCAGAAAGTTGTTTTTTGACTTGCTTTTCGGATGTCTTTGCTGTATCCGGCGGGGTTTTTTGGCCGGACGCTGTGGATTCAAAATTCAAATACTGCTCTATACGTTCGATGCGCTCTTTATTTGAATTTATGGTTTTATCAAAGGCCTCTGACGATTTTTCAAACCCCTGTATTTTCTGTTTTAAGAAGTATTCCGTCTCTTCGAGTCTCCCACTTAAAATTCGAATTTCTTCTCTAAGGCTGTCAATCATTGCACTTTGACTGGCGGTTTTACTCTTAAGATTTTTATCATCCTTGCTGTATCCAGATAGTTTTGATTCAAGTTCTTTGTTCTTTTGCTCGGATTCGGCATAGCGGCGTTCCGCTTGCGCCAGGCGGTCGTCCAGGGAAATTACATCCTGCTGAAGCGCGCACCCGGATAAACCTACCATCCACGCCAGAACAACTAATACCGTCTTTTTCATGGTAAGAATTTAATCCGTAAAAGGTCAATTCCGTGGAAAATCGTTGGCAAGCGACGGCCCACCGGTCGCTTGCCGTTTATAATTGCCGGTTTCTATAACCGATGACGCCGAATCGATGTTGACGCCACTGGGGTATCCTATCAGTTAATGGTAAAATGGCATCTTCGGTTCTTGGCCCAGGCCGCTTCATTCTGGCCGGGATCCACCGGGCGTTCTTCACCATAGCTTATGGTGGTTAAGCGTGATGCTGCAATACCAAGGTCTACCAGAAAAGACTTTGCACTTGAAGCGCGTCTCTCACCCAGAGCAAGGTTGTACTCAAGGGTGCCACGGTCGTCGCAGTGTCCCTCGACGGTAGACTTGACGTTGGGATTGTTTTGGAGCCATTCGGCTTTGGTTTTTAATATTTCTTGTGCGTCTTGGGCCAGAACGGCGCTGTCAAATTCGAAGTGAATATCTTCATTTAAGAAGTTATCTTTCGCTTTCTGTATGGCTTCTTCTTTGAGGCGTGCCTCTTCTATGGCCCGCTGTCTGGCCAATTCTTCCTGTTTTGCTTTTTCAGCTTCATCTTGGGCCTGTTGGGACATAGAGGTGTCCTCTTTGACAGCCTTTTTTGCACATGAAGCGGTGAACAGCAAACCAGGGATTACAAATACCATGGCCAAAATTATCCACAACTTTTTTTGCATTTTTTCCTCCTTTTAAGGTATTGCTAAATTATTTGTTGATCATTCTTGGTGACCATTTTGGCTCTGTCTGCCGGCCTTTCAGCACAAGAAGGCGTCTCTGGTCGGTTCCATAGCTCGTCATGACATAGATCCTGGAAGGCCCTTCCCGTGTTGAAGCGAAAACGATAAGATTCCCGTCTGGAGACCAGGACGGTGACTCATTGTCACCTTCGTCGTGTGTCAACTGAATCGGACCCTGATCGTCAATCCCCACCACGAAGATATTGTTATGGCCATTTTCCATCCCTGAATAAGCCACTTTATCTCCTCGGGGAGACCAGCTGGGCTGAGTATTATAGCGTCCCTGAAACGTCAATCTCTTTACCTGGCCGGAATTTAAATCTTTGATATAAATTTGTGGGGTTCCAGACCTTTTGGAAACAAACGCCAAAGACTTTCCGTCCGGAGACCAGGTGGGCGATACATCAATACCCTTGTTATAGGTTAACCTTTTAATAATTTTCCCGGTTCCGGTCAATAGATAAATTTCCGGATCATCTGAAAATGAAAGGGTCGCCGCCAGTTCGAATTTGTTGGGGAACCAGGCCGGGGTTGTATTAATACCTTTTTTTGCCACCACATAACCGCGATTTTCTCTCAAATTTTTAATGTAAAGATCGGGTTTGCCCTTTTCATAAGAGGTGTAGGCAAGCCATTCCCCATCCGATGACCAGGCCGGCGAGAGGGTGATATTATGGGTGTGTGTCAGCTGCCGGGGATTGTATCCGTCAAATTCACAGATATAAATTTCCTTGTTCCCCGTACCGGTAGATACAAATGCAATTTCAGTGTTAAAAATCCCCCTGTCGCCGGTCAGGGTGTATATCACCTCCCCACAAAAACGGCGGATAATCTTTCGGATATCCTCCACCCGTCCCTTGTATCTTTTTCCCACAAGCAATTGCCCTTTGAAGGTATCGTAGAGCCGGAGCTCTATTTCCACAAGATCGTCCTGGATCAGAACACCGCCGGTTACCAGAAGCTCTGCACCGATACTGGTCCAGTCATGAAAATTGACACTGGCAAAGGACGCATCCGTCTGTGGGGCGACCAGGAAGGCGTCACGGTCAAGAAGTTTAAAAAATCCTGTGAATTCCAACGTTTCTGCGAGAAGATCAGAGGCTGATTTTGATAATTGATCGGTTTCATGACCCGAAGAAACGTTCTTGAACCATGGCACCGCCATGGGAATTTTTCTTAAAAACGGCTGGGAAATGTCAATATAATCGTATCCCGCCCGGGACATTCCCGGCACCGCCCAAAAAGAGATGATTACAATCAGCCAAAAAATTTTAATCCGGCAACGTCTCATAGCAATTTCAAACTCCTTACGTCAGCATTTCAAATCTGTATTATTTACTTATTCCCGAAAGCGTAAAGTGAAAACCCGCTTCAATATATGGCCTTACATAGGATTCTGGAAGCTGGGGAAGGGGATTCGACTTCACAATCGCATTTTTTGCAGCCGCATCAAAATAGCTGTTTCCCGACCGTTTATCAAACCAGATATCCTTTATTTCCCCGTTTTGCATAACCTTGATGGCGACCCAGGCTTCAAGATCGGTGCGGCCCCCTGCCAATTGGTCGGAAAATGCCCAATTTTTTTGAATCCGATATGCAATTTCGATTCGATAGATATCGATGAGTTCCAATGCTTTTTTACTCCCGGCTCCGGTTCCGCCGGGAATTCCTCCCCCCCTGCTGTTCTGTTGATTCTTAAGGTCTTTCGGCCCGGTCTTTTCCACTTGCTTCTCGAGGCGGGCAATGGCCTGTTTGATCTGATCGGGTCTCGATTCGTCAACTTTTTTTTCAATTCGGTCGATGGCGCTCTTAACCACCTTTTCAGTCTTGAAAGTCTTCTTTTTAAGGGATGTTTTTTCCTTCTTCTTGGCATTAAGAGATATGGATTCAGGAGGCTTTTTAACGGGTTCAGGCGTGGTTTTCGTGGAGATCTTCGGCGCTTTTTTCTCCGGTACCGACGGTTTCCCGGCCTCTACAGCATCCTTTTTTTCCGGAAGGGTCGTTTCCCCCTGGGCGGGGAGCGTTACAATGCTGACATCTATAACAGACAGGGAAGGCTTTCTCCCTTTCGCATAGCCGGGTGCAAAGATCAGAACCGCAAAAACAATCAAATGACACACGAGAGAAGCGGTAAAATTCCAAAATAATGTCCGGTCTTCATCTTTTTTTTCTCGGTCTAAATAATTATGGGGATGTGTCCGTTGATTCATCAGCTTTTTGCTTTTTGTTTGTTGCCTTTTTTATCGTTCTGAATCGGTTCTGTTACCATGCCCAGTTTTTCGACGCCGCCCGCTTTTATCTCGGACATAACGCGGACCACAAATCCGTAAGGGATATCCCGGTCTGCCCGAAGATACACTTCCCGATCCGATCTGCCTTCTAAAATTTTCTTGAGCTTTTCTTGAAGAAAATCGATGGTGACCGGGTAATTGTTAATATATATTTCACTTTTTTTGTTGATGGTGATGATAAGATTCTCTTTTTTTGCAGCCAGTGGCTGTGACGTTGTTTCAGGCAGCGCAACATCTACACCCTGCATCATCATGGGTGCCGTTACCATAAAGATAACCAAAAGAACGAGCATAACATCAACAAACGGTGTTACATTGATATCTGACATGAGGCGGTCGCCGTTGGTTCCCAGTGCCATGGATTTTCCCCCTTATGTAATTATATCCCGTTCGATAATATTCAAAAAGTCGGCGGAAAAATTCTGGAGTTCAGAATCGAGGATTCTTATCTTCTGCATAAAATGATTGAAGGCGATAACCGCCGGAATTGCAGCCGCCAACCCGGCCGCTGTTGCCACCAGTGCTTCTGAAATTCCCGGAGCCACGACGGCAAGGCTCGCTGAACCTTTCATGCCGATACCGTGAAAAGAGCTCATGATGCCCCATACTGTACCGAACAAACCGATGAATGGGGTTGTGTTTCCGGTGGTTGCAAGGAAAGGGACCATTCGAGTCATGCGGGTGGTCTCGCTGTTAATCGCCCGGCGCAAGGCGCGTTTGACGTTTTCGATTCCGGTGAATCTTGAGCTCAAAGATGCGTTTTCAGCCCCGGATGAAGGTTTTGACTCCGATATTTTTGGCGTGCCCCCCCGGCTCAATTTGTTCAGTTCGATATATCCCACGCGAAAAATCCTGGCAACGGGGCTGCCGTGCAGCTGTTTGGCCTTTGCAAAAGCATTGGAGAGATTTCTGCTTGTCCAGAAATAATCTATAAATTCAGCCGACTCCGAGAAAGCCGTCTTAATATAGCGATATTTCATGATCATGATTGCCCAGGATGTGACTGAAAAAAATAACAGAAGCAACAGTACAAATTTAACCATTGGACCGGCATGTATAATCATGCCGAGGATATCTAACTCTGTAGAATTCATAAAAATGCTCCGTTTTTCATACGGTTGAATAAAAAAAATATCTTCCATCCAAAGTTCGGAAACGCTATTTCTTAATAGTTTTAACTATCTGAACCTGATTTTTGTGTCAAGAAATTTGCTGGGCCTTCAGGGGGTGGTTCATTTTTATGTTGCTTTTGGAACCGCCTGCAAATACACATAAAAACTGGATGCCATGGTATGGGCACTATTTATGAAAAATTCGTTGAACGGATAAGGGAGTTTCTATGAAACATATTGCCAATCTTTTGTTTGAAGCAAACATCTTAAAAAAAATCCCCAGATCGGGTTACCATTTTTTGGGTGCCGGCAAGGAATCGGTGGCCGAGCATTCATTTAGCGTTTCATTCATTGCATTTGTCATGGCTCAAATGGAACCTGATGTGGATGCACTCCGGTTGGTCGCCATGTGTCTGGTGCATGATCTTCCAGAGGCAAAAACCGGTGACCTGAATTATGTGCAGAAAAAATACGTGACGGCAGATGAAAATAAGGCCATGAACGAGAGTGCCCGGAAACTACCCTTTGGAACGACACTTTCCGATCTCATAACGGAATATAACGCCCGGGAGTCCATGGAATCCAAGCTTGCCCACGATGCAGATCAACTGGCACTCATTCTTGACTTAAAAGCCCTTTCGGATATCGGCTACGAACCGCCCAAAAAGTGGCTCCCTTATGCTTTGAAGCGTTTGGAAACCCAAACAGGTCAAAACCTTGCAACGAGTATTATGGAAACAGAATGGGACGCTTGGTGGCTCGAGAATTATGTTGACAGCCCAGCTAAAAAAGAATAACTTTTTTTGTTTGATCTTAACGGGCATTCAACTGTTTTTAAACCTTAAACAAGCGGTTAACATGGTTTTGATCCATCGTTATTAATGTCATGATACGTTCAACATATCGGAGGAAAAAATGAATTGGTTCACCAATACCTTCGGGAGTTCAGTGGGAAAAAAGCTGATGATGGCGGTCACCGGCCTTTTTTTCTGTTTATTTTTGGTGTTGCATCTTGCCGGAAACCTGACCCTTTATATGGGTAAAGATGTTTTTAATTCCTATGCTGAACATCTTCATTCTTTGGGACCCCTCCTTACCGTGGCCGAATGGGGGCTTTTAATTTTTGCCGTTGTCCATGTTTCTACGGGGTTGTTCCTTTTTTATCAGAATTTCAAAGCCAGACCCCAACGATATGCTGTCAACAAACGTGCCGGCGGCCGAACGCTGGGGTCGGCAACCATGCCCTACACCGGCGTTGTTCTGCTGTTGTTTGTTTTCTACCACCTGTTCAACTTTCATTTTGTGGATAAAACCCATACCACCATTTTTCAGATTGTTTCGAATGCATTTGCACAACCCGGCTATGTATTGATTTATACGTTTGCCATGATCATCGCGGCGGTTCATGTCAGCCATGGATTTTGGAGTGCATTTCAGACCCTCGGCGCCAATCATCCGAAGTACACACCTTTTTTAAGGGGGCTGAGCATTGTATTCAGCCTGATTGTCGGGATCGGGTTTGGTTTTATTCCGATTTATGTTTCGTTATTAGTATAGTGTCTATCCATAAATGAGGATTTTTGTTAAAGATCAAGGCATGCGAAAAAAATTACCACAGGCATATGATTGATATTCCGAGGATTATTTTTTGAGTATAACGCAGATATTGGACAAAAAGACCATTTATGGATGGATACGGATAAGGAGATAACCATCATGCTTGACGCAAAAATACCTTCAGGGCCTCTTACGGAAAAGTGGGATAAGCACCGTTTTGAGCTGAAACTCGTCAATCCGGCCAACAAAAGAAAATACAATATCATTGTGGTTGGAACAGGTCTTGCCGGGGGGTCTGCAGCGGCATCACTGGCCGAACTCGGATATTACGTAAAAAACTTCTGTATCCAGGACAGCCCGCGGCGTGCCCACAGCATTGCCGCCCAGGGTGGAATCAACGCCGCCAAAAACTATCAAAATGACGGCGACAGTATCTGGCGCCTTTTTTACGACACCATCAAGGGCGGTGATTTCAGGGCCAGAGAAGCCAATGTGTATCGCCTGGCCCAGGTCAGCAATAATATTATCGACCAATGCGTTGCCCAAGGGATACCTTTTGCCCGGGAATACGGAGGGCTTTTGGCCAATCGAAGCTTTGGCGGCGCTCAGGTTTCCAGAACCTTTTATGCCAGGGGCCAGACCGGGCAGCAACTTCTCTTGGGCGCATACAGTTCATTGATGCGACAAGTTGCGGTGGGCAAGGTCACCCTGTTTCCCCGCCGGGAGATGCTGGATCTGGTGGTGATCAACGGACAGGTAAGGGGCATCGTTGTCAGAAATCTGATTTCGGGTGAAATCGAAAGTCATGCAGCCGATGCCGTGGTCATGTGCACCGGCGGATATGCCAATGTTTTTTACCTTTCAACCAATGCCATGGCATCCAATGTGAGCGCCACTTTCAGGGCCTACAAAAAAGGCGCTTTTTTCGCCAACCCTTGTTATACGCAGATTCATCCGACCTGCATTCCCGTGCATGGAACCTACCAATCCAAACTGACCCTCATGAGTGAAAGTCTTCGAAATGACGGTCGTGTCTGGGTTCCGAAAACGCCTGGAGACCGTCGGCCGCCGAACCAGATCCCCGAATCTGAAAGAGATTATTACCTTGAAAACAAATACCCCAGTTTCGGGAACCTGGTTCCTCGCGATGTGGCGTCCCGGAATGCCAAGGCCCAGTGCGATTTGGGCAAGGGCGTCGGAGAAACCGGTTTTGCGGTGTATCTTGATTTTAAGGATGCCATCAAAAGAGACGGAAAAGAGGTCATTGCCCAAAAATACGGCAACCTGTTTCAGATGTATGAAAAAATCACCGCTTCGAATCCCTATGAAGCGCCCATGATGATTTATCCGGCATCTCATTATGTCATGGGGGGACTTTGGGTGGATTACAATCTCATGAGTACCTTGCCGGGGCTTTTTGTTATGGGTGAAGCCAACTTTTCGGACCACGGTGCCAATCGACTGGGTGCCAGCGCCTTGATGCAGGGACTGGCGGACGGTTATTTCGTGATTCCATATACCATCGGCGGATATCTCGCAGGAACGGATCGGCCGGAAGTCACCACCGATCATCCTGCTTTCAAGGACACGGTTCACCATGCCTCAGAACGAATTAACAAGCTGCTTTCCATCAACGGAAAACGAACGGTGGATGACTTTCACCGGGAGCTGGGACACATTCTCTGGGAATACTGTGGCATGTCCAGAAACGACGAAGGCCTTTTGAAGGCCAGAAAGCTTATTCAGGAACTTCGGGGAGAATTTTGGGAAAATGCCGTGGTTCCGGGTTCTGACAAAGATTTCAACCAAAGCCTGGAGCGTGCCGGCCGCGTGGCCGATTTTTTGGAGTTTGCAGAACTGATGGTGGTCGATGCCTTTGAGCGCAAAGAATCCTGCGGCGGCCATTTTAATGAAGGATACCAGACCGAGGAAAACGAGGCCAAGCGGGATGATGAGAATTTCTGTCATGTGGCTGCGTGGGAATATAAAGGAGATGACGCGCAGCCCGAACTCCACAAGGAACCCCTTGTTTTTGAAAATGTTGAATTAACACAGAGGAGTTACAAATGACAAAAAATATAAACATAACGCTGAAAATCTGGCGCCAAAAGAACGCCCATGTGAAAGGCGGCTTTGAAACCTATCATGCCGCGAATATTTCAACGGACATGTCATTTTTGGAAATGATCGACGTCGTTAACGAACAACTCACCTTGGACGGTAAAGACCCCGTTGCATTTGATCACGACTGTCGGGAAGGGATCTGCGGAATGTGCGGGGCCGTGGTCAACGGTCGTGCACACGGTCCGGAAAAAGGAACGACCCTGTGCCAGCTTCACATGCGGCATTTTTCCGACGGTGATGCCATCGTCATCGAACCCTGGCGTGCCAAGGCATTTCCCATCATAAAAGATATTGCGGTGGATCGAAGCGCCTTCGATGAGATCATCATTGCAGGGGGGTATATTTCTGTGAACACCGGCGGTGCGCCGGATGCCAACGCAATACCCATCCCCCAGGAAATTGCGGAAAAAGCCATGGATGCCGCTGCGTGCATCGGGTGCGGTGCTTGCGTCGCTTCATGTCCCAATGCGTCGGCCATGCTCTTTACAGGGGCAAAGATTTCCCAGTTCGCCCTTCTTCCCCAGGGTAGACCGGAAGCCGCCCGGCGGGCCCTGGACATGGTTCAGAAGATGGATGAGCTCTGTTTCGGCAACTGCAGCAACGAGAGAGAATGTGAAGCAGAATGCCCAAAGGAGATTTCCATATCCAATATCGCCCGCATGAACCGTGAGTTTATAAAAGCGAGTTCAATTTCATCGGTAATGTAACACGCTTCTCAAACTTGAACCCCTAAAAAAAACAGTGTCCCAATGGAAAGACTCGTTTTTAAGGGGTTTAAGCGTGATTTCTCTGCAACTTTCTCCTGCAAACCGCACCACATTTTATCCGTTTATCCCCTTCGGCGGATTTACCCTTGCATCGCCAAGGGCTTTTCGCCAAAAGACTCAAAAATTGCCCTTGGGAAGGCAACTGATATCGTGACCGTAAGCATTTCGATGGGAACATATTTTGGGGAGCTGTTTTAAACGGTGTAAAAAGGGTCCTTGACTGTTCGATCCAAAGTGTCATATTGATCTATCACAAAATATTTAATATTGAGGTGGTTATGGAGAATCTGTTTGTTTTTTTTGATAAAATTTCTTTGATGGTCGGTGTCCGGTCCGTATACCTCCATCTCCTTTTTAAGGTCCTCTTTGCCATCCTATTCTCTTATATTATCTGGTTGATCTTATTACGTATTCTTGCCGTTTTTGAAAAAAAGACCCAAAAAAACGATAAGATTCAAATTGACACAGAGATTTTCAGGGTCATACGCAGGGCGCTGTTTTATGGCGTGATCCTCGCAACCGGCACATATCTCATAAGACTTTTCAACACCGGTCTTTTGGAAAAATTTTTTCATTCGTTGATGATTATACTTTTGGCAACTCCCACAAAGGAGGGTCTTTTAATCGTCCTGGAATACCTCGAAAAAAATATAATAGACAGAACGAAAACCAAAGTGGACGATATTATTTTCGACCTTCTCCATAAATTTTCAGGCGCTATTATTTATGCAACCGCTGTGATTCTGGCCCTCGATGTTCTGGGGGTGAATGTCATGCCCTTTATCGCGGGTGCAGGGGTGGTCGGCATTGCCATCGGTTTTGCCGCCAAAGACACGTTGTCGAATCTCATCGCCGGGGTATTGCTTATTATCGACAGACCCTTTGAAATCGGCGACCGGATCGAAGTTTGGAGTGCGCCCGCCGGAAGCGCCACCTGGGGAGATGTTATCGATATCGGTTTGCGGGCCACCAAAATCAAAACAACCGATCATATTATTATCATTATACCCAACAATGAAATCATGACACGGGATATCGTCAACTACACCAGTATTTCAACAAAGATCAGGGTCCGTATCAATGTGGGAGTCGCCTATGACACCGATATTGAAAAAGCAAAAGAATTGATCAGGGATGTCGCCGGCCAAGCGGCCTGGATTTCCAAGGAACCGCCGCCAAAAGTGGTTGTGAGAAACTTTGGAGAATCGTCGGTGGATCTTCAGTTGCGGGTGTGGATCGATAATGCGCGGAAACGGATGGATACCATTTCCTATATTACCGATAAGATTAAAGCGGCGTTTGATAAAAACGGGATTGAGATTCCCTATCCAAAACGGGACATTACCCTAATAAGACGGTCCATCGCCCACCCGGAGAAGCCGAAACAGAAATCTGTTGATAAAACTTCTTGATTTGGGAGCGTATAGAAGTTAACATGTATGCTTTTGTAATAATAAAAGAAAACAGTTTTTTTAATCTGATAGACATATGAAACTTACCATCAATGAAGTTGCACGGTGTCTCCGCCTTCCGGTAACCACCGTGGATCGCTGGATACGCCAGGGCAGGATACCCATACAAAAAAGCAGCAATGGCTATATCGTCAATGAATCTGCTCTGGAGAAATGGGCTGCCATGTATCGGCTGCCGTTTTCGCTGCCCAAAAAAATTAATACTCAACTCCAGGAAAAGAGGCTGGAAAATCTCCTCCCTGCAATGGATCGCGGCGGGGTAATCTATGGAATTAAAGGGGATGACGTAGAGACTGTTTTGAGAGGAGCCGTGGAAAAAATGCAGTTGCCATTGGCTAGTTCAAAGGAAAAACTTTATCAGTGCCTGCTGGAAAGAGAACATCTTACATCAACGGGCATCGGTAAAGGCGTCGCCATTCCTCATCCCCACGATCCCCTTCCGGATACGTTTGAAAAACCCGTAATAACCACCTGTTTTCTCGAAAAACCGGTGGACTTTAATGCGGTGGATGACCGGCTCGTGTTTGTTATGTTTATCCTTTTAAGCCCGTCCATTAAAATCCATCTCCATCTTCTTTCAAGGCTTTCTTTTTGTGTTCGTGACAATACATTCGTGGAATTTTTAAAAACATATCCGGATTCATCGGCGTATTTTTCAAAAATAACTGAATTTGAGAATATACTCGACAGAGCAGATAATTCATAGGTGTCGGCGATATGCGCGTTTTAAAATTATGGCGCTACCCTACAAACTGGGCAATTTTCCGTTTAGATGATCGTCTTCTCCTCATATTGATGGCTATTATTGTCGGCAACTGCAGTGGCGTGGCATCGGTAATTCTCAACCGATCTCTTCTGGCCATGTCCGGATGGCTTCATCATTTCCGTTCCCACTGGTGGGTCTTTGTGCTTCCTGCTATCGGTGCAGCACTTTCTTGTCTGTTTCTGGAAAAAATCGTCAAAGAAGGGGCCGGGCACGGGGTGCCGGAAGTTATCTACAGTGTATCCCGTTACGGGGGTCTGCTGAGGTTTCGCTCGAGTTTTTCAAGGCTGATATCGAGCTGTCTGACCATAGGCACCGGGGGGTCCGCCGGTCCTGAAGCCCCCGTTGTTATCAGCGGAGCGGCCATTGGTTCAAACATCGCCAAATATTTTTCCTTAAACGATCGACAGCGGGTGACACTCGTCGGTTGCGGTGCCGCCGGCGCAATATCCTCCATCTTCAATGCCCCGATTGCGGGAATGGTCTTTGCCATTGAAGTGATTGTCGGAGAATGGAAATCCGTAAATATTGTCCCCATTGCCATTGCTTCGGTGGCCGGTACCGAAATCAGCCGTATTCTCCAGGGGAACCAGATCCCTTTCGGCCATCATCTGTTCAAAATCGATCTACTGAATGTCTTTGCCTGTCTCGGATTGGCCGTACTGGCGGCAGCGGCGTCCATTCTCCTAACCCGAATGCTCAGATCCATGCACACCATATCCCACAAGGTTTCAGGCCCCCTGTGGCTGCGGGCCGCCATCGGCGGATGTGCCGTGGGAATCATCGGCCTTTTTCTCCCGGTGGTCCTGGGTGAAGGATATCATGCGGTGGAAGCCCTCATTGGAGGACGTTACTCCCAGGGGCTGGTGTTTGTGGCACTGGCTTCGTTTGCCAAGATCGCGGCCACCGCTTTAACCCTGGGTTGGGGAGGGTCCGGTGGAATATTTGCCCCCTGTCTGGTTATCGGAAGTCTTGTGGGGGTGACGTATCATCATTTTCTTTCGGTGATCTGGTCTTCGGCATTATGGGCCAACGAAGGTTACTATGCATTGTTGGGAATGGCAGGGCTTATCAGCGGAATGCTCCAGGCGCCTTTGACCGGAATTTTTCTTATTATCGAAATTACCGGGGGGTATGAGGTCATTCTTCCCCTGATCCTCGTGTCTGCTGTGACGACAACCCTGTGCCATTACATTGAACCGGCATCCTATTATCTCAAGGATCTTGTCGAGCACGGGCATCTATTAAGACCCGGTACCGACGCCCGGGTTCTATCAGACCTGAACGTTCCGGAGCTTATTGAAAGGGACTGTATTATCGTAAAACAGAATATGCTCCTTCGGGATTTTATTCATATCGTCCAAAAATCCCACCGGAACTATTTCCCGGTGGCAGATGATAAGACCGGTAATTTTCTGGGGATCATCCATTTGGATGATATTCGACCCTATCTTTTTAATCCGGTCATGTATGATGCCGTTTTTTTGGGACAGATTATGAATACCCGGGTTGAGGTGGTTCATCCTAACGACGATTTGTTAGAAGTGCTTCGTAAAATGGATGTTAAAGGCCTGTTTTCCATGCCGGTGGTCATGAACAACAGATTTGTCGGCCTGATTTCAAAGGCGACAATCCTGGATCAATATCGAAAGGAACTTATGGTTCAGACCAGCCATTGATTGTGACGGCTTATGATTGCCTGTTAAAGTGAGCTCAAGCGAAATAAATGATACAAAGGAGGGGCAAATGGATCATCAACTGCTACATATTTTTCGAAACACTCCCGTGGGAAGAGAAACACTCCTGCAATCGATCTATTTTTGTAAAAAAGTCGGTGCTTCTCCGGTGATCTATGTCCCAAAGTCCACCAAATTTTTGATGTATTTTGAAAACGATGTGGTTCAAATAGACCTTGACAGTTCCTATCTCACCGCCCCGGAGACTGCCGTTGCCCACGCCACCGAATTGGTCGAGGCGGGAGGTTTGAATGTTGCATTACTGGAACCGAAACATTACACTGCTTCGACCCTTCCCGATATTCCGACGACGTTCGATTACATGTGCTGCCCCCGAAGTGTCAGCGATTTAACTTCAAAGATCGGTCTGGGATACATCGGCCCCAGGGTCAGACGTATTGTAAGGTCCGCCCGATTTCCGGTTCTCATCACAAGCGCTGTGTTTAAACCGTGGAAAAGTATCGCGGTATTCTTCGGCGGTTCCGCCAATGCCATCAATGCACTCCGGCTGGGATTTCAGATCAGCAGGGTTTCCGGCATGTCGCTGGATGTTTTTACCCAGGTGGAAAACAGTTCTCCGGAATCGTACCGACAGGTTGTCAAGGATGAAAACCTCGAGGAAGAAATGGACCGTTATGTCAACGACTGGCATTTTTTTGAAAACAAAGTCTTTGAAGAAAATCTTTATGATGTGCCCCATGATGCCCTCGTGGTTTTGGGAGCCTTCGGTCACGGCGTTATTCGGAACTTTGTTTTTGGGAGCAAAATGGAAAAGATTCAGTCAACCCTTTCAAACAATCTGTTGATCGCAGGGCCCAACTATACGTCAATCCGCTGACCCATGGAACGTGGGGACGGATCTGAAATCTTCACGAAACATTTCAATTAATTTATGGCAAAACACAATCTTCTTGTCATCCACCACGGCGCATTGGGTGATGTTGTCGCGACGTTTCCCGCCCTTTTAAAACTCAAAAAAAAATATGGCCGCCTGGAAATGCTCTGTGAGGGCAGGATCGGAGAGCTTGCCCGGTTTCTTGATATTGCAGACGATCATTTCCCCATGGAGGCTGCGGCCTTTGCGACCCTTTACTCGAGCCGTGTCGATCCGGTTGTAAAAAACATTCTGTTCGAATATGATAAGATTGTCCTTTTTTCACGCGCCCGCGATCTTCAAAATCGCCTATTTTCAATTACGGGAAAACCGGTTTGCCGCATCCAGCCGAAACCCGATATGGATCAAAACATCCATGTTGCCGAACATGCTTTATCCCATCTTGTGAGATGCGGGTTCCTTGAAAAAGCGGACGTGGATACCGGAACTCTGTCATTTTCAGCGGTGCATCCGGATCGGAGAGATTCCAACTTCGACCGATCAAGAATTTTGATCCATCCCGGATCCGGGAGCCGGAAAAAATGCTGGCCGGTTTCCAATTTTATCAAAATCGCTCGATCGATCCGGGCAAGGGGCCGGCGGCCGGAGTTTATTCTCGGTCCTGGGGAAGATGATCTGGCCGATATTTTGACACGGGAGTTTTTTCAGCAGAACGAATACAGCGGCAACGTACATCGGATGGACAATCTCACGGAGCTTGCCTTGGGACTCAAAGCAAGCGGCGGTTTTATCGGAAACGATTCCGGAGTCAGCCATCTTTCCGCATTTCTGGGCCTTCCCACAGTGGCTGTTTTCGGGCCTTCTGATCCCCAAAGATGGCGACCGATGGGGCGTCATGTGACCATCGTTCGGCCGGAGCTGGATTGCAGTCCCTGTTTTGAAACAGACAGCGCCGGGTGTGAAGAAATGGAATGCCTGACCCGGACATCTCCCGAGGATGTCTTGGCGGCGTACTTCAGGCTTGCCGGTTTGTCATAATTTAACGTCTCGGAAATTATACAACTTATTGAAAAATAGGACATTTTTGAGGCTTAAACACTTGCCTTAAAAATGGAATAATGGAATACTAAAAGATTGGTTTTTAAAAGGATATTAGCCATTTTAATTTTATCGTCAACACAAATTTTACCATTAACCCAATATTGCATTATGCCAGAACCCATTATTCCACCATTCCACCATTCCAATTGGGGCGAAGCCCCTAAGTTCCAGCGGTTAAAACCGGATTGCCTGGATACGGTATTGTTTTAACAGGGTTAAAATTTATACCGCATCTCAAAGATCTCAACATTTCGGGCGTCAATGCATCGGTGGTGGGACCTACCCTTTATGGTTTTGGTGTTTTTTCTTTCCTTTGGCCTGGCCCGGAGGATATTTTCGCTGGTGTTCCTTATAATGGGTGTAGGGCTTATCGGAATCCATTTCGATGCTCACATAGGCACTCGACTCCACATGTAGGCCCTGGGGCAGCGATACGTCCATTCTCCAGTTGTCTCCGATCAGGTAGAAATATAATTCTCGATTCGTATCATAATAAACGCTGCAGGACGGGTAATAGCGATAGTGGTGCTTTGCCCGATATCCATGAGCCGGTGCATGGGGCGGCGGCCCGCCTTTGGTCTTTTTTACTTCATGGGGATGGTCGTATTCATTGCTATTATCCCATTGATAACTGACACCGCCGCCGGTGGTTCTGCAGGCGGTCAGAAAAAATAGACACAAAGACATCAATAAAAAAAACAACGCTGTTTTTAGGATCTTAAAATACATATCGATTCTCCATGGATTGATTTTGATCAACCCGTAAACATATGTTAAGAGACAGCTAATTTTTAAGCAAGATATGTACCAAATGGGGGCGGGTATAAAAACTTAATAAAATCATTTATTTGAACAGATGATGACGGTGTGGGGGTGCCAAGGGGATGACAAATATTGTCAAATCGGGTGTCAAAATATGTAGGTTTTGGATCTAATCCGAGTGTTTAATCAGGGAAATATGTTTAAAATAACCGTCCACAATTTTCAGGGGATCTATTTGTAGAACTTCCGCGTAGAGTTTTAAAAAATTCCTTAAATAGACGTCGGGAGGGAGATCCTCCATCCGATTTTCTTCAATGGCGTTTAACACCGAAACACTGATTCTCGTGCGGGAATGGATTTCGTGAATTTCAACCCCCAGGGCTTCTCGCAGTTTTTTGAGATTATTTCCGGAAACAGACGATTTTGATAGAATTTCCTCTGAAAGTTGTTTCTCTTCGCTGGTCTGAATTTTTTCTGTGGCGTCGGCCGCCAAAGGAACATCTTCTGACCCTTTGTCAGGGTGAAATACGGGCTCGGAGTGTTTCTGACTTTGATTGGAGATAAACGTCGTATCGGATTGTCCTGAATCCACAAGCATTCTGTCGTAGGCCGCCCGCTTGTTTCCATCCATGAGGGTTGAAAAGGCTGCTTCGATGATTTTTAAAATTATTTCCCGTTCATCCGTTGAAAACAGGGAATAGGTTGCCAGAGAATCTTCGCCATAAATGGACACTGCATCCCTGTGGGCCTGTTTAATTTCCGATAAAGACGAATTTTCCGGAATTTTTAAAATTTCGTAGTAATTTAATCCATCAAAATATTTCATGATATTTCTTTGGGCAATACAATCGGTTTTCGATTTTTGGTTATCTTTTCCGCGATCTTTTTCAGATCGTCAGAAGATTTTGTGTGGGGATATTTTTGGACATATAGTGTTTTCGAAAATACGGCATCATGAATTTGTTCATCATAGCGGATCGTTCCAACAAACTGAAAATTAGAATGAAAATGCCGGTTACATACGGTCTCGATTTTATTGCCAAGGCTTGAATCCATATTTTTTCGAAACTGATTTAAAATCAGCTTGAATTCAAACTCACGTAATTTGTTTTTCAGGTGGGCGACTTTGTCCGGGTGGTATTTTGAGACGATTTTTAGGATATCATGGGTGCCTGCAGTTGGGCCGGACATCTCGGTGACAGCATCCTTGACCGCCGAATGGAATTCGGCACGCTTTAACGTCTGTTTTAATATTCTCAAATAGACGGCGTTAATAAAACGGAAAAAATTTTCGATGGATGTGGGTTCGGGCGTACCGACCAGAATCCCTTCCTTGGAAGTTAAGAAAAAATCGAGGGTGTTGAAGTTTGTCCCTGTCCCTAGATCGAGCAAAATATAGTCGAAGGGAAGCTTTTGAATCGCACTGATTATTTTTAATTTATGCGCATGCAAAAGATTTGCGACTTCCATGGAACAATGCAACGAGCTGATAAAAAAAAGATTCGGGATAATGGTGGGAACGGCCTCACTTTCAAGTCTTTTCACCGTCTTATCCAGGTATCGATTCAATCCGTGTTTCGGATTTTTCATTGCCAATAGGGTATGGAGGTTTGAAGCGCCCAGGTCCAAATCGATCACCACGACGTTATGGCCCTGTTGGGCGATTAAGGTGCCGAGGCTGGCCGCAATAAAACTCTTTCCAACACCGCCTTTTCCGCCGCCGATGGGATATATTTCCGTCATTGAGGATTTAACTCCGGGTTATGGGCTTTTATGAACTATAACAAGGTGGTAATGGCGTACCCATGTTTATTTTTCATTGAAACCCTGGTCCTATAGGCCATACCTGTTCCGTGTTGCGGGAGTCAGAGTCGTCGGAGCCCGGATTCTTTACTTTTTTTGAACAGAGACCCGACGAGGCGTTCTATACATCGATCTGAATTTATAGTATAAATCGAACAGGCGCACGGCGACGATGGCCACGATAAGTCTAGGTATCCAGAGCCAGAACGCACTGAGCCCCAGGGATAAAAAGAGTGCCGGATCCTCAACCATGGAATGATTGATCCCGATGGAAAGATGAAGCTTTTCAAGTTCTTCCTTTGTAACATTCCCCTCTTTTGCTTCTTCTACGATCACTGCGCCTCCGTAGGCGAGTCCAAATACGATGGCAGTGAGCCATAAAATACCTGCCCGTTGATCGAGACCCATGGTCTTTAAAAGTGGGCTCAAAACTTTGACGATATGGGGAATCATTTTAAAAACTTTCATCATTTCAAGAAGGATCATGATGACCATGATAATCACAAATATCTTTAGACTGAGATATAGGGTCGCGATTAACCAGTTTTTCATCAGGGCAATAAACGCCGGTTGAACTGCCACAGGGGTTCCTTTTGCCACAACCTGCGCGGGTTCAGCTCCGAGAAATCTGGCGACGATCATTACCGTTACAACGGAAGCTGCCAGGCGAAAAACGGTCGCTTTAAAGGGTTTCAGTCCCGACTGACTTTGGATAATGCCTTCCTGGATAAGATTGTGTGAGATGAGAAGAAAAATGGCGATCAATGTCATCTCATGGGTGGTCAATGGGAGCACCCCCATGGCCGCGATGCCGCCGTAAATACCTGTAAGCATCCCCACGATCAAAGGAAGGGCAGCGATGGGGGAAAGACTCAGAAGGTTCATGCAGGGTTCAACGATAAAATTTATTTTGTTTATCCACCCGCTGTATTCAAGAAGGACCGTCAGAAAGGATATGGGCACAATAATTTTGAGCATCCAGAAAAATCCGTGCCATCCTTTTTGAATGCCGGTTTTGAGCCCATAGGTGAGCTTATTTTGTATCTGATTCATTTAATTAAAGTTCCGTAAGTTTTTTTTAATGATTTAAAGCAATATTGACGCGTTGGCAAGCCTTAACTTCTCATATTTTCGGGATTGCAGGCAACACCGTCGTAAATGAGGTTCCGGAGTTTCTGCCGGAGAACCGAGTAAGAGAAACAGCGTTTTGCAATCTCGTAGTTCGTATCGACCATTTTTTTACAAAATCCGGGGTCTTCAAGAACCGTTCTGGCCATGCGAACCGCATCTTCTGACACAAACCCGTCGATTTCCACCGTCAGAAACCCTTTGGGCTCGATGTCGAAGGTGTAGATTGAATATTTGTTTACGACGATCGGTTTTTTAAAGTAAACGGCTTCTAGAAAGGCATTGCCGAACCCCTCAAAAGTCGAGGGATAGGTCACCAGATCGGCATGGGGATAAATGTCGTCCAGTGTGTAAATTTTTTTCCCTGTCCGGGTAAGTCCTCTCTTCTCATTGATGATGTCCGAAACAAACAGGGTGTTCACCTTTAAAAGCCTCGAATATTCTTTGACCCGTTGTTCATAATCATAGCCTTCATCGCCGGAGGCGTGTGAAATAACCAGCTTGGCTTTTTTCCCCATCCGGTGGACTAGCTCGATGGCGTGCTCGATTCCCTTGCGCTTTACGACCCGGGTCGGCTGGAGAATCAGAAGTTCATCCTCTTCCACACCCAGCGCTTTTCGTACATCCGATGCATAATCATCCAACGGCGGCGGCGGATTCTCAAAGTCCATGACATTGGGAATAATGGTCGCGGAAATACCGGTTCTGAGACTCAGCTGATTGTCTCCGGAAGAGTTTATGGTCACGTGTTGTATGGACGGCAGATGTGGCGGAAAGGCCATGTTCAGATACTCCCAGACCGAGTTGGTCAGAAACTGCTGCCGCTCCCAGAAAAAATCGTGATGGTGGGCGATGGTCGGTATTTCCGTTTCAGATATAACCTCTGTAATGGCAAGACCGAGAGGAATATTTAACGGTATGGTCAGTGAATTTTCCGGAACCAAAAGATCGATGTCGAATTTTTCGATGAATGCATAAAGGTCGTCCTTTATTTTTTCTTTAACCGTATGAATCTTTTGAGTAATTATCCTACCTCGTTTGTGAATGCCAAAGCAGTGATTGTAAATATCTTTGATATCCGGATGGGTGAAATGGGCCTCTTCAACCAGATATGAGCAATCCGGGGGACGATCCAGTTCACCGCCGAAGTAGAAACATGAAAATCCTTCCTTTTCAAAAACGTCCGCCCACTTTGCCGTTTCCAGAGAGACGCCGTCTGTCCCTGCAAAACGGGTTGAAATAAATCCGACATGATGTGTCAAGCCGCAAAATAGACAAGTGTTCATCTGTTTCGCTCCATTTCAGGTTTCTTTGTCAAGGGTTTGATGAACTCGTAAAAAGTCTGATTTTGTTCGCTCCGCAAACAAAAAGACTTTTTACGAAGCCGTCAGGGTTTAATCTTTTTGATACAATGTCAGTTTTAATTGCGCCTTGGGTGTCTGGGAAACAACGACGTAAGATCGTTTCTCAAACCCGAATTTTGCATAAAGGGTTTCGATTTTTTATATTAAACAAAATTTCGGTCAGTTACAATATGTAATGACGGGAAGCTATAGGGACATGGTCTCCTTCTATAACAAAGCATCGAATCCGTCAAACGTGTGAGCAGTACGGGCAAAAAGTTATTACGTTCATTGGTATAAAGCAATATTTAGGCCAATTTATCAATCTGATTTTTTAAACCGAAAGATAATTTTTTTCTGAATCCCCTGGGGCCAGACCGTTTTGTGGGGCAATATTTCCCATATATTGTGGTATTTTTTTATTGACACACAATATACCTTTTTGTAAACGGTTAATAATTTGTGTGAAAAGTTATATTTGATGGTCTCGTAAAAAGTCTAATTTTGCTCGCTCGGCAAGCAATTTTGGGATTCATGACGCGCCTGGCTAAATTTCAAAAACTCGGGCTAACGTCCTCAAACAGCTTGCAATTTTTAACGCTAGACGCATCATGAATCTTTCTCCAAAATTGCTCAACGTCGCTCACAAAAGACTTTTTCCGAAACCGTCATATTTTTATGGTATGACACTGGGTCGAGTTTTTAAAAAAATGAACATTCGTACAAGCGCCTCCCTCAACATTTCCATGGGCGGGACTTGATGTGCTTCATGGAAGACTTTTTCCGAGTCCGATCTTGACAAAATATTTACGGTTTCATACTCATAATTATAAGTTGGTTTTTATTGATCGATAAGGATAACCCATGGAAGATACTGAAATGATCTTTGAAAGAAGATCCCATGAACGGTTCCCGGTGAAGCAGGGCGCATACGCACTGATGAAGAACGGCGCTTCAAAACTGGGTCAAATAAAAAACGTCAGCAAGGGGGGGCTTGCCTTCATGTATATCAACGGCGGGGAACAAATGCAGGGTTCCCTACTGCTGGATATATTTTTAAGCGGCCATGGTTTTTATCTGAAAGACATCCTTTGCAACAAGATTTCAGATATCCATGTGGAGAATAAGTCCCCTTTCAGTGATTTTAAAATGAGGCATCTGGGTCTTCAATTTTCCGAATTAAGCCAGGACCAATCGAATCGGTTGGATACGTTCATTCAGAATTTCACCATTTCCATATAAATTCAAAGGCCATCCCTGTTATACGACACCCCAATTCTAACGCCACGTTGCGAGTCTTGCCGAAATAATCATTTTCTAAAACAAACCGCCAAACAAGGCCATCTTTTTCTTGATAATAACGGTGGCATCAGTTAAACATTAAGAACGTATATAACCCGTTTATAACCCTGTTTAAAATAAAATAAATCGCTATTGCGCTGTTCTTTTTTGACACCCACGAATACACCCAGGCCGTGGCCCGCATAAACATCGAAATCCGATGGCTTGCCATAGGTTTTGGCTGGCCATGGGAAACTTGAGTCAACGAATGGACGGTCAATGATAAAAAATAGGGGAGATTTGTATGGCAATATCAACGTATTGGGCAGACAACTATGTCGAAAAAAGGTGCTCCGGAAAAAAAGCCATCGGAATGATTCGGGCAGGTCAGCGGGTCTTTATCGGTTCATCATGTGGTGAACCCCAATACCTGGTCAGAGAGCTTGCGGCCGCAGCGAACACGTTCACCGACATCGAGATTGTCCGCCTGCTGAGTCTGGAAAGTACACCGTTGACGCTGATTGCAGATGAGACCCGGGACCAAAGCTTTAATATCCGCTCATTTTATCTGGGATCGGCCAAAACGACAAGTCTTGCAAAGAACATGCGGTTTATCACCCCCATGAACCTTTCGGCCATACCCCGACTTTTTGAAACCCGACGCCTTCCAATTCATGTGGCGCTAGTCCAGGTTTCTCCACCCGACGATTTTGGATGGATGAGCCTGGGCATTTCAGTGGATATTACACTGGCGGCGGCAATGTCCGCCGATCTCGTCATTGCCCAGGTAAATTCCCGGATGCCGCGGGTGTTGGGCAGAAGCTTTATTCATGTTAACGATGTGGACGTGATTGTTGAGCATGAAGAAGCGCTTCTCACCGTTGGTGAGCTCCCGGAACTCGATGCCGCCAATCATATCGGCCGGCTGATTGCACGGCTTGTTGACGACGGATCAACCATCCAGATCAGTCCCGGCACAACCCCCCAGGCCACCCTTCTCGCACTTTCCGACAAAAACGATATCGGCGTTCACACCCAGTATCTTACCACTGATATCATGCGCCTTGTTTCAATGGGCGTGATTACCAACCGGAAAAAAGGATTCAACGACGGAAAACTGGTGGCCAGCAGTGCCATCGGCACCCAAAATCTCTATGAATTTTTAGATGATAATCCGGCCATTGAATTTCATCCTTCGGATTATGTAAACGATCCCGGTGTGATTTCCCGTCACAACAAAATGGTCTCCATGAACGTGCCCATGGCCATGGATCTCACCGGCCAGGTCGCCGCTGATGCACTCTATTACAACCATTTTTCCGGTGTGACCGGAATGCTTGACTTCATCAGAGGCGCGTCCAGGTCCGAAGGCGGCAAATCCATCCTAATGCTTACATCCACCACCACCGACGGCAAAAAGAGCCGGATCGTTCCCATGCTAAAGGATACCCCCATCGTTGTGCCCAGGGGCGATGTTCAATACATTGTAACCGAATACGGCGCTATAAACCTGTTTGGGAAAAGTTTGCAGGAACGGGCCATGGCCATGATCAGCGTCGCCCACCCGGATTTTCGTGAAGAGCTTTTCTTTGAGGCCAGAAAGATGGGGCTCCTTGGCGCCGAGCGCAGTCTTTCGGAATCATTACATGGCATATATCCCATCAAGCTGGAAGAGACACGGGAGATTGCCGGTGAATCCATCACCATTCGGCCGGCAAAACCGGTGGACGAGCGAAGGATTCAAGAGCATTTTTACAACCTGGATAAAGATGACATATATTCCAGATTTTTTCAGGCAAGAAGCAGATTTGTTCGTGACGATTTGGAGAGTATGTTCCAAATCGACTACATCAAGAATTTAACGCTTCTGGCGGTGGTGGGGGAATTTGGTTTTGGAAAGGTCGTGGCCGTTGGGGAATACCTGCTGGAGTCTGCCAGAAACATGGCAGAAGTCGCATTTTCGGTGAGCAAAGAATGGCAGGGAAAAGGATTGGGCAAGATTATCATGGGAAAACTGTCCGAAGCCGCCATAGAGCACGGAATTTCAGGCCTGGTTGCGTACACCTTGCCCAGAAACGTGGGGATGATCCGGCTGTTTAAAAGCTTGCCCTATAAAACTACCACCGAATATGACGGTGAAGTGGTGGAATTGACCTGCAGGTTCGATATGCCGTCAGGTTAAGAGATGTTCGTCGATGGCCGAAGGGCGATAAAATTAACCCGCATAGGGCGTGCATTTGTTTCCATGGGCACAACGCCCTTTTAGTTTTGGCTTTATCTTTGTTGGAGCCAAGTAATTTTGACTCATCTATTGACAAATAATCTATCTCAATATAAAAAACGATATTCGGCATGCTCCACATTAATTTCTTGTATGTGTGAAATACATATAACGTTTCTTTTTTGTTGCAAATAATTATGTTTGTTAACCACCTTCGAATTGCCAACAAGAGGCTTATGATCAACGGCCATAAATCTACCGTCGTAGATACTTTAATAACCAAATTCATTTTATGAAAGGAGGGTTAATTTTTTCTGAAGTCCTGGGGCGTTTAATGCAGTTGTTCCATTAGGGCTGATAGACAGGGTTGCAATGTGATACACCTCAAACACTAAATATTTTGTCATGTACATGTAAAGGAGGTAACATTGGGTTTGGAAATATACAAAGAATCTTATACCGGCGCTATAAAAGAAATTATTCTTGGTAAAGGTGACAATGCCGTTACCGTGGGCGGCGAGACATGCTATCCTTTTTACAATTTCGAAGGTGACATGCCGCATAAGCCGGTGGTTGCAATGGAAGTATGGGATATGGAGCCGGATGAATGGCCGGAAGCTGCCATGAGCCATTTCAAGGATGTTGTCTCAGATCCGGCAGCCTGGGCCAAAAAGTGCGTTGATGAGTTTGGGGCGGAAATGATCGTTCTTCAACTCAGGAGCACCGATCCGAACGGCCAGAATGCCAGCCCTGAAGAGGCTGTCGCTACAGTCAAAAAAGTCCTTGAAGCCATCGATGTTCCCCTGATCGTATGGGGTACCTGCAACATCGAGAAAGATGAGGAAGTTTTAAAGAAAATTTCAGAAGAAACCCATGGAGAAAATTTGATTTTGGGGCCTGTAGAGGACAAGAATCACAAAGGAATCGGCGCCAGCGCCATGGGATACGGCCATACGGTAATATCATCTTCGCCCATCGACATTAACCTGGCCAAGCAGGTCAACATCCTTCTTGAAAATCTTGGGATGCCGCTGAATCGGATCATCGTCGACCCCACCACCGGTGGTCTCGGCTACGGGCTGGAATACAGCTATTCGGTGATGGAACGGCTCAGCATGGCGGCCCTTACCCAGGGTGACGACAAGTTGCAGCTTCCCATAATTAATAACCTGGCTGCTGAAATATGGAAGTGCAAAGAAGCCAAGCTGAGCGCAGAAGAAGCCCCCGCCTTAGGGGATCCGGAACGTCGCGGAGTCCTCATGGAAGCCGTGACCGCCGTCATCTATCTCCTGGCGGGTTCAAATGTTCTCATTATGCGGCATCCGGAGGCTATTAGACTGACCAAGGCGTTTATCGATTTGGGCTTAGACGGCGGAAGTGCTATGGATGTGGCCCCTCTAAACAAGGTGCTTGATGATATTGATATCGATTTTGCATCCCTTGCACCGGAGCCGGATTTGACCATAGAAGGCGAAGAACCGAAGAAGGCACCACCCAAGGAAAAAGCCCCGCCCAAGGCCGAAAAGAAAGCGGCACCTGCGAAGGAACCTGCCAAAAAGGCACCCGAAAAGAAAAAAGAAGTAGCTCCGGCTGAAGCAGCCGAGGCCAAAGCCGAAGCAGCGGCCAAGGCCAAGGTAGATGCGGAAGCCAAGGCCAAGGCTGAAGAAGCGGCAGCGGCCAAGGCTGAGGAAGACGCCAAGGCTAAGGCTGAAGCAGACGCCAAGGCCAAGGAAGCGGCAGCGGCCAAGGCCAAAGCCGAAGCAGACGCCAAGGCTAAGGCTGAAGCAGACGCCAAGGCCAAAGCAGAGGCGGACGCCCGGGCAAAGAAAGCGGCTGAAGAGGAAGCGATCCGAGAAAAGCGCGCAAAAGAACGTGAAGCGCGTGCGGGCAAGCACAAGGCCGTAGCCGGCGAAGTTTCCCTGACACCGGCGGCCCAGCAGAGATCGAAACTGGATAAAATGCTGGAAAGTCTTAACAGGATACACAAAAGAGCATAAAAAAAATAAGAGGAGGAACCTCTAATGGCAGAAGAGAAAACGTTGAAAAAAGTTGAAAAGCCGAAAAAGATGGCGGATCCCATAGCATCATCCATGGATGTTGCCACCCAGGAAATGATCGCCCGGTCTCAGGAGCTGGGCGTCGAAACAGTATTTGACCGGGCAGTGACCATGAAACCCTGTAATATCGGGATGCAGGGAACCTGCTGTAAAAACTGTGCCATGGGACCGTGCCGTCTGCCCCTGCCCAAAGCCGGGATCGAAGGCGAGGATACCCGAAAAGGGTTGTGCGGTGCTACGGCAAACACCATTGCAGCACGAAATTTTGCCCGTATGGTGGCTGCTGGTGCGTCGGCCCATTCAGATCACGGACGTGGTGTGGCCGAAGTCTTTTTGTCGGTGGCCCGGAAAGAAACCGAAGATTATACCATCAAATCTCCGGAAAGACTGATACAAATTGCGCCCTACTTTGGAGTGGCCACTACCGTTGAGGTCGATGGCGAAAAGCAGGACCGCGATTTTGATGAAATAGCCCTTGAAGTGGCTGAAAAAGCGGTGGCTGAATGGGGCAAGCCCGAAGGAGAGCTCGCTTATCTGAAACGGGCACCACAACCGCTTTATGAGCGCTGGAAGAAGCTGGGGGTTTTACCCCGGAATATCGACCGGGAAATTGTGGAGATTATGCATCGGACCCACATGGGGGTTGACCAGGATTATAAGAACCTTGTTAAACAATGCACCCGTGCATCCCTGGCCGACGGTTGGGGCGGCAGTATGATAGGCACCGATCTTCAGGATGTTATGTTCGGAGCCCCCTCACCCTTACAGTCAGAGGCCAATCTGGGAATCATGAAGGAAGACCAGGTCAACATTATTGTGCACGGTCATGAACCGATTCTGTCGGAAATGATCGTGGCCGCCTCCCAATCCAAAGAGATGCTCGACTATGCCCATTCAAAAGGGGCCAAAGGGATTCAATTGGGTGGCATCTGCTGTACAGGCAATGAGATGCTGCAGCGACACGGCATTCCCCAGGCAGGGACATTCCTGCAGCAAGAGCTGGCCATTATCACCGGCGCCTGCGACGCCATGGTGGTGGATGTGCAGTGTGTGTTCCAGAATTTGGCCAATGTGGCCAAATGCTTTCACACCAAGCTGATCACCACCCATCCCATCGCCAAGATGGAACAGGACAACGTGATTCACATCGAGTTTGACGAGCATCATGCCATGGAAGACGCCAAGCGGATTGTTACCATGGCCATAGACAACTTTGAAAACCGCGGGGCCGAAGTCATGATCCCGAAACACAAAGCCAGCCAGATTGCCGGTTTTGGTGTGGAATCCATCGAATACCACCTGGGGGGAACCTTCCGGGGATCGTATTACACCTTAAACGACAACATCATCAACGGCCGCATCCGTGGCGTTGCCGGAGTTGTGGGGTGCAACAATGCCCGGACCAAGCACAATGAAGAGCACATTGTTATTATTAAAGAGCTGATCAAAAATGACGTACTGGTTTTGACCACGGGATGCAGCGCCATAGCAGCGGGTATGCATGGACTTCTGACGCCGGAAACGGCTCAGGTATTCTGCGGGCCGGGTCTGGCCGAGGTGTGTGAAACGGTTGGGATACCGCCGGTGCTTCACCTGGGATCTTGTGTGGACAACAGCCGAATTTTGCTGGCGGCAACGGAAGTTGTCAAGGCCGGTGGTCTTGGGAATGACATCTGCGATCTGCCGGTAGCCGGGAGTGCGCCGGAATGGATGAGTGAAAAGGCCATCAGCATCGGACATTATTTTGTGACATCCGGGGTGTACACGGTTTTTGGGTATCATATGCCTCTGGAGGGTGCACCGGTATTTAAGGATTATCTGTACAAGGAGCTGGAAAAGATATACGGCGGTATGTGGGACTGTGAACCGGATCCGGTGAAACACGCCCACAAGATGATCGCCCATATCGATAAAAAACGCAAAGCTCTGGGCATTGACAAGGCCCGGGACAGGGTCCTCATGGATATGGATGATCGCCGGGAAATGGAGGCCAAATATCAGCAAGCCTAACCCTGTAAAATGAATTAAACTGTGAGGTGAAAACAGATCCTCAACGAAGGAGGAAAGCATGTCTAAATTAGTTGCGTTTGCTGCCATACAGGGCGGCTACAATGTTGTTTCAGAGGTCGAAGGGGAATTGAGAAATGCTCTGGGAACCTATAATGCAGATACCAAGGTCGAGTTCCCCAACACCGGGTACTATCTGCCGGTGATTTACTCACTTTTGGGCTACAAGGTTGAAACCCTAGAAGATCTTCAGAAACCGATGAAGTTTGCCAGGGGGCTGCTCCCGCCCCATATCAAGCGGGTGAATCATCTGCCGTACCTGGGTCCCCTTCTGGATGCCGGCATGGCGTCGATTCTTGCATATGAAATCAAGGAAGGGATTCGAAGTGTTACGGACCCTGATTTCTACTATCCCCATGAAGATCCGGACATAGAGGCCGGAAAAATCTGGCTGGGTCCGGCCGACGATGTTATTTTGAGAAAAAGAGGGGTTGAATTTGTGGACGGAAGCGCTCCCGGCTTTGCTGCCATCGTCGGGGCATGTCCCACACCCGAGATCGCCAAGATGATCGTCGAAGACTACCAGTTGAAGAATCTTTATATCTTCTGTGCATCCGGCCACAATGGAACATCGGTCATCGATCAGCTCATTGAAGCCGGAGTTCAGATCGGATGGAACACCCGGATTGTACCTTTTGGTCCGGATATTTCATCCGCCGTTTTTGCGCTTGGGTTTGCCAATCGGGCGGCCATGGCGTTCGGCGGGGTTGAACCCGGTGATTATAAAAAGATTCTTTTGTATAACAAGAACAGAATCTTTGCGTTTGTTAACGCCTTTGGTGAAATCGGAACCCGCTGGGCATGTGCGGCGGCCGGATGTGTCAACTGGGGTTTCCCGACCCTGGCCGATACGGATGTTCCCGAGATTCTGCCCACCGGTATCTGCACCTACGAACACGTGGTGCCCAATGTACGCCATGATGAAATCTGCCAGAGATCGGTGGAGGTCCGCGGGCTCAAAGTTCATGTCACCGAGATCGATATTCCATTGTCATTTGGTCCGGCCTTTGAGGGCGAGCGGGTCCGGGGCAAGGATCTTTATGCCCAGTGCGGCGGCGGCAAGACCCAGGCCACAGAGCTGTGTAAAATGGCCGACATGAAAGGGATCGATGACGGTAAAGTTGAGTTGATCGGCCCTGACATCACCGAACTCAAAGAAGGGGAGACCTTCCCCCTGGGCATCTATATTCAGGTTGCAGGCCGTGAATTTCAGGAAGATTTTGAACCGATACTCGAGCGCCAGATCCATCATCTGATAAACTATATTCAGGGGATCATGCATATCGGTCAGCGGGACATCGCCTGGATTCGGGTCAGCAAATCGGCCATGGAAAAGGGGTTCACCTTGAAGGATATCGGTGTGGTTCTGCATGCCAAGTTCCATCAGGATTTTGGAAATATTCTCGATAAAGTCCAGGTTACCCTCTACACCAAGCCGAAGGATGTGGACAAATTGACCGAAAGGGCCCGGGCAGAGTACAAACATCGGGACGAGCGGGTCGAAAACATGACCGACGAAGCAGAAGAGATTTACTACTCTTGCACCCTGTGTCAGTCCTTTGCACCCAACCATGTCTGTACGGTGAGTCCTGAGCGAACCGGTCTTTGCGGTGCTTACAACTGGATGGACTGCAAGGCTTCCTTTGAGATCAATCCCACCGGCCCCAACCAGCCCATCGAAAAGGGTGAATGTCTCGATCCTGTACTGGGTCAGTGGAAGGGGGTCAACGATTTTGTTTCTAAGGCCTCACGGGGAAACGTCACCCATTACAACTTTTACTCCCTGGTGCATGACCCCATGACCACCTGCGGATGCTGCGAATGCATTGCCGCCATGCTGCCGTCGTGCAACGGCGTCATGACCGTGGGCCGGGACTATATGGGTGAAACGCCCTGCGGGATGAAATTTACCACTTTGGCCGGTGTTATGGGCGGTGGTGCTTCTTCGCCGGGGTTTGTGGGCCATTCCAAGTACAATATCATCCAGCGAAAGTTCCTCCTGGGAGACGGCGGCCTTTTGCGGATGGTCTGGATGCCCAAGGGCCTTAAAGAAGAATTTAAAGAGCGTCTCGTCAAACGGGGTGAAGAACTCGGTGTTCCGAATCTGTACGATATGATCGCTGATGAGACCGTGGGGACTTCCGAAGAAGAGATTCTGCCTTTCCTCGAAAAAGTCGGCCATCCGGCGCTTTCAATGGATCCGCTGATCGGATAACTGATAGAGACAAAGGTTTAAGGAGCGCCATAGGGTTGCTCCTTAAACCTGATACTTTAATATCAAAACTTGGAACTCGATCGATTAAAATAAGGAGAGGAGATAAAAATGGCATTAACCGGTATTCAGATTTTCAAACTCCTGCCGAAAACCAACTGTAAGGAATGTGGGGTTCCCACCTGCCTTGCTTTTGCCATGAACCTGGCATCCGGGAAGGCTGAACTCGACGCCTGCCCCTATGTGTCCGACGAAGCGAGAGATCAGCTTGCCGAGGCTTCGGCACCTCCCATCCGACCCGTTGCTCTGGGGCAAGGTGTTCGGAAGACAAAAGCCGGCGGTGAAACCGTTATGTACCGTCATGAAAAGACCTTTTACAGTCCGACGCCCATCGGTGCTATGGTGGGATCAGATATTTCTGAGTCCGACCTCGAAGCCAAATTGAAAATATGGAATGCGTTCCAGTTCGAGAGAGTCGGATTTAATCTCAGGCCCGAGCTGGTGGCCGTAAAAGATGTAAACGGCGACAAGGATGCCTTTGCGGCTGCGGCAAAAACCATTGCCGAAACATCGGAATTCAACCTGGTTTTGATATCCGAAGATGCCGGCGTCATGGCGGCCGGAATCGAGGCCTGTAAATTCAAACGTCCTTTGATATATGCCGCAACTGAAAGTAATATCGATGCCTTTGGCGGGCTCGCCAAAGAGAATGATTTGCCTTTGGCGGTCAAAGCCGATTCTGTTGAAGGGTTGATCCCTTTGACAACCAAGTTGATGGAAATGGGCCTCAAAGATCTGGTCATCGATTCCGGCGCCAGAGAAATCAAGCAGGCGTTCGAGGACCAGATTGTCATCCGTCGTGCAGCCCTCAAGTCTTTGAACAGGGCCCTGGGTTTTCCAACCATTACGTTTCCGTGTGAAATGGCATCGAATCTGGACATGGAAACGGTCATCGCGGCCATGTTTATTGCAAAGTACGGCGGGATCACGATTCTGTCGGATTTTATGGGTGGAAGCCTTTTCTCTCTGCTGGTGGAACGGCTGAATATCTTTACGGATCCACAGCGGCCAATGACCGTTACAGAGGGAATCTATGAAATCGGCAACCCAGATGAAAATTCTCCGGTTTTGGTAACCACAAATTTTGCGTTGACTTACTTTATTGTATCCGGCGAAATTGAAGGGAGCAAGGTGCCGTCCTGGCTTCTGATCAAAGACTCTGAAGGCCTGTCCGTTCTAACTGCTTGGGCTGCCGGAAAATTTTCCGGCGACGATGTGGGCATGTTTGTCAAAAAATGCGGCATAGCGGATAAGGTCAAACATACGGAAGTGATTATCCCCGGTTATGCGGCCGCTATTGTCGGTGATATGGAAGAAGAATTGCCCGGCTGGACCATTACCGTGGGACCGAGAGAAGCCGCACATATCCCGGCATTTCTCAAGACCAAATAATAACGGCATAAAAGCTTGCCGGGTGGAGTATATCCATCATATTTAATGTATTAAAACCCGATGAGATATAGTTAGTGGAGGGGCATGCCCCGAAAACATCAGGCGGTTGCCGATAAAGGAGGGAGGTCATATGTTACTTTTAGGTGAAAGTTTAAACGTCATATCTACAAAGATCGGCAGGGCATTCAAGGAGCGTGATCCCAAACCGATTCAGGAAGAAGCCCTTTTCCAGAAGGGGAAAGGGATGGATTTTATCGACATCAACCTCGGCCCTGCCAAAAAGGATGGGCATGAGCTGATGCCATGGGTGGTTGAAGTGGTGCAGGAGGTGGTGGACGATATACCGCTGGTTTTGGACACATCCAATATTGATGCCATCGCGGCCGCCCTCAAGGTCTGTAAACTTACGCCCATTATCAATTCGATCATGTGTCGTCCGGAACGCTATGAAAAGATGATTCCTCTGGCGGCGGAATACAATGCCGATTTTGTCGCACTTCTGTGGGGTCCTGATGGCCTGCCACGGGATGAGAATGAACGTGCGGCCCTTAGCGTTGAGCTTCTGTATGCGGCCAATGAAGCCGGAATCCCCAATGAGAAGATCTGGGTGGACGGCATTGTCACTCCGGTGAACATCCAGCAGCCCCAGGCCATCAGCCTAATGGAATTTCAGGGGATGCTCCAGGATATTGCTCCCGGTGCCCGGAGCACCTGCGGGCTGTCGAATATATCCAACGGTCCCCCCGATCATCTGCGGCCGATTCTTAACCAGACGTATATGGTCATGCTCCAGAAGTACGGTATGGAGTCGGTGATTGCTGATCCGATGGACGATCAGCTGATTTCAATCGCCCGGGGCGAGCGCCAGGATATCGTGGACTTGATTTACGGCGTTATGGACGGCGACGAGCCGGATATGAGCAGTCTTTCAAAAGAGATGCAGGATTATGCCAAAACCACCAATGTCATCCTTGGAAAGTCTCTCTACTCGGATTCATGGCTTGACCTCTAATTGCTAATTTTACAAAGCATGTTAAAAAAGCCCCTCCAAAGAGGAGGGGCTTTTTTATTGAAGATTGCCCATGGAAATAGACTTGAAAATAGATGACGCGTCTGATATTCTTGAAATGTTGATTGGTTATCCAATTTCAATAGTCAAGGATTTGGAGATCTGATGATAGAGTCAAAAGCCCTTGAGGTTAATATTGCCAGCTATTATGTCGACGTCACCGTGGACGAAAAATATTCACTCCTTCAGGAGGTGATGTCCAAATATTACGGCATCATGGAAGGGCTCAACACGTTCCTGAAAGAGCTTTCTCATCCGTATCGAAATTGGCAATTTATCGTTCAGGAAGCCAGGGTCTATTCCCTCGATTATTTTCATCTTCTCAAAAGCCATACCAAAGGACCTGAAGCTGCAAAACTTTTTGTGGAAATTTTCACCCAGGCCATTGAATCGACGAGCGATATTGACGTCAGGGCCGATGCTGTGGATAATTTTCTTCTGTTCGTTCAGAAAATCATCAAGGAGTCCGGAGCCGACTTCAAGAGATTCAAACCGGTCATCGATGAGTCATTTGATCGAATTCGGAATTATGAAAAAGAAGATTTCTTCTTGTTTGTCAAAAGTTTCTACCAGATACGGAAACTGGCCGAAGCGCTTTTAGGTTATCCGTCCGAAATTACGGATGATTGTGAGTCTGCAAATTTACTTCTCATAAAATATTTTCATTGTATCTATGGTTACTGGCTCCAGGAAAGAGATCCTTGGTCCTGGTTCAAAGAAGAGGCCGGTAACATCGACAACCCGGACACACTGAAAAAATTCTTTGAGAAGATATCCCATGACCGGATCGACGGGTATATCTTCGAACTTAAACGTGTTACACGGTCCAAAAACCGTGGTTCCGAAGATGTTTTAAAGGGGCTCCTGGCCCTTCCCGATCACAGTCAATTTGTCGAAGCATACCGAAAAATTCCCCAAAGCCTGCTCGATGAAAGTCCAAAAAACCATTTGGGCAATCAATGGAAACTTATTTTTCTTTTCCATATCATGAACATTTCCGGTTTGTCGTTGATTCATGAGGAAGCTTTAAGGGACATCAACAGAACATTAAGCCGGCTTATTGAGAATGAGAGTCTCCTGAATATCGAGGGCCTCATTCGTAAAACCTTTGCCATATTAAAGACCCGAACCGGAAAGTATCCTGCTACTGCATTGAACTGTATTCTGAATATGGGGAAAGGTGTTTATAAAACCGATGACAGCGATCTTGTAAAATTGTTCATCGATTACGTCATCGATCTGGGCTTTCAGTTGCCGATGATCGGAGGCGTCGGAAACGACTGGCAAATAAAGGCCAATCCTGTCCATATTCTCAATATAAGGACATGGCTTGAACTCATTGAACTGAACCCCATCTGGTCCACCCGGCTTATTTCCTTCCTGATCATCCATATTTCTATTTGCGGTGTATTCATTAAGGATATCGACCTGTTTCCCCGAGATGTTACCCAATTGTTGAACAGCCGTATCGAACCCGTCTATAATCTGGTCAAACAACTCTCCAGGCTTTTTCCGGTGTATTTCAACGATATCGGCGCTGAGGGGAATCTGAGGGAGATATCCACACGGATCGACGAAATATCCCATCGAAGAGATCCGCTGATTCATTTTTTAAGGAAACAGAGCCATGTGGAAAGCAGCAACCGAATTATCGATTTTATGAAAGCAACCCTTAAATTTTGGGAAACCAAAGAAAAAAAAATCTTGGAAGCCTTTGTTCCACCGAATATTTACACGGCCATCGATGTTAAGGGCCCCTATGTGGCGGGCGTTCACAAAATAATATCCCGGTTTAAAGAAAAAGGGATGCCCTTGCCCGAAGGTCTTCTAAAACTCAGAGACGAGGAAATGAAGTCTATTGTTGAAGGGGTTTCAGGCGCATCAGAGCAAGATATGGAGCGGGTGGAACTCGCCATCGCTTTATATAAACTTTTAGATCAGAAATACAATCTCGATTTTATTGAGATAAACAAGCATATTGCCCAGCTCCAGGCCGAAGCCTTCCCGGATTTGAACCGGTTGCGGGATGCCTTTAACGAGCCTGATTTAGCTAAAAAAATATACAAACTCCTCGACTATCTGGAAGCCCTGAAAAAAATAATATTGTCCGAGGAGACCTATGAAATCAAGGAGGATATTTATAAAAAACGCCACATTACCATAGACATCCCTTCCATGTACGGCAGTTACCGCGAAAAGAAATTTGACTGCCTCGGGCTGGCATTTCGAATAAAATCTCTGGTGAATGTCCTTTTTGAGGAACTGGTGGATGAAATCGATTTAAGCCTCATTACAAAAGCCACTTTTTACCAGATTTACAGCCGGCTGAATCTGTTTTACAAAGCATTGAAACTCGATGGAATCCCGTCGGTGGAAATCGAGCGCCAGCTGGACATGCTGGCCCAATCCCTTGAAGCCAGAGAACTTACTTTTACCCAGTATCTGGACATCTTTAAAGGATTTGCCCTGGCCGTAAGGAACATCATCAACGATTATTTTAACAACATTCATGGGGAAAACCTGAGTCAGATTCTATCCCAGATACCTGTGGAGGAGATCCTTCCGAAATACCTTCCGGTGAGCGGTGCCATCGATGGCGAAAAGTTGAAGCACAGAGTTTCCGAAATTTTTTTCCGGGAACGCATCGCCTTTTCACTGGGGCTCCAGCAGCTGGATCTGTTCTTAAGCCGGATTCTGAACACCCTCTTTCAGCAGTCGAATAAACTCCCCAAGGACAAACTGCATCATCTGCTTCTTTACGATACGAAACGGGCCATGACCGCTATGGATAAAATTCCCAAGATGGTTTCCGGAATCATTTATCTGGGGAGTAAAGGACTGAACCTCGTTAAACTGAAAAAATTCGGAATGCCGGTACCTCCCGGTTTTATTATAACAACCGAGGCTTTTCGCTGTAGAGAGATCATAGACAGTTATCCTCCGGCAGAACAAAACTTCAAAGAACAGATTCTCCAGCAGATATCCGACATCGAGAAGGTGACCGCCAAGAAGTTTGGCGATTCAATAAACCCGTTGCTCTTTTCCGTGCGGAGCGGATCTGCCATTTCACAACCCGGAATGATGGATACGTTTCTGAATGTGGGGATGAATGAAAAGATTGCAACCGGCATTGAAAAGCGGACCGGTAATGCGTGGTTTGCCTGGGATTGCTATCGCCGGTTTCTGCAATGTTACGGCATGGCTTCAGGGCTGGAAAGGGATGACTTTGATGCCATCATCAGTGAGCTCAAGCGAAGGGCCGGCGTCCGGTTTAAAAGGGAGCTCACCGGCATGCAGATGCGGAAGGTGGCGATGACCTACAAAAAGATGATCGTCAACGCCGGAATTGATATCATCGACGATCCTTTTGAACAGCTTTATTTTACGATTAAAAAAGTCTTTGGCTCCTGGGAGGGCGCTAAGGCGAGAACCTACCGCAAGATTATGGGGATTTCCGATGACTGGGGGACGGCTGCCACCGTACAGGAAATGATTTTCGGGAACATTTCCCAGCAATCGGGAACCGGCGTCTTTTTTACCCATAATCCCAGATGGTCAGAGGACAGCCTTAGGCTCTGGGGTGATTTTACCATCGGAAATCAAGGTGAGGATGTGGCGTCAGGTCTTGTCACCACACTTCCCATATCGATTATACAGCAGGATATCGAAATGAGGGATACCGATATCACCCTTGAAAGCCATTTCCCCGAGATTTTCAAGGCATTGAAAAAATTGGCCAATGAATTGATCCATATCAGAGGATGGAGTCCCCAGGAGATGGAGTTTACCTTTGAAAGCCCCCGTGTTGAGGATCTGTACATGATGCAGACCCGGGACATGACCATCCGGGAACGGAAGAAAGTCTTGACCTTTGACCTTGGCGATATCTCGGAAGATGAATTGTTGGGGCATGGTATCGGTGTCAGCGGCGGCGCCATGAGTGGACGGATTGTTTTTGACCTTGAAGAGATCGACCAGTGGAGAACCGCTGAGCCCGAAACGTTTTTGATTCTTGCAAGGGGCGATACCGTTCCGGATGATATTCGGGAGATCTATGCCGCCGACGGGCTCCTTACGGCCCGGGGCGGGGTAACGTCCCATGCTGCTGTGGTGGCGTATCGGCTCGGGAAAACCTGCATTGTGGGATGTGGAAATCTCGCCTGCAACGAAAAGGAAAAAAGTTGTCGATTCAACGAAGCGCACTTTAAATCCGGAGACTATTTAAGTATTGACGGCAGGGAAGGTTCGGTTTATCGGGGTTTGATAAAGCTCCAAGAATTATAGAAAACGAAAATAACCCGCCCGGAAAGGGGAGAAAATAAATATGCAAACAGGAAGCAGTGGTGGATTTAAGCTTGGAATAAACGGGTTCGGAAGGATCGGCAAGCTTACACTTTGGCACCATGTGGCACGGAAATATTTTAGTGAAATTATCATCAATATCGGGCGACAGGTCGGCACGTCCCTGGAAGACATTGCCCACTATACCGAAAGGGATTCAACCTATGGGTCGCTCCACGGGTTCCTATACGGTCAAGCATCAGAACCGCTCATCGAAAATCTGTATGAACAAAACGGCACCATGAACATTGATGGGGTCAAGGTCCGCTTTTTAAGGGCGGCCAGAAACCCCGCCGAGTTGAACTGGGAAAAACAGGGCGTAAAACTGGTTGTCGATACCACTGGAAATTTTCTGGATCCCACACTCCCTCCGGATCATCCCAAGGGATCTTTGCGGGGCCATCTCGAGGCCGGCGCCGAAAAAATTATCGTTTCCGCGCCCTTTAAGATCAAGAATCAGGGGATGCCGATGCCCGATGACGTTGTTACCTCGGTAATGGGTATCAATGATAATGTTTACGATCCCCGACGCCATATAATCATCTCCAATGCATCCTGTACCACCACCTGTCTGGCCCATATGATCAAACCCCTTCTCAATGCATTCGGTCCTAAAAAAATCCTGTCGGCATCCATGGCAACGGTTCATGCCGCAACCGGATCCCAGCAGGTTTTGGACCGGCTGCCAAAAACAGGGGCCATCGATCTCAGGAAAAACAGAAGCATTATGAATAACATTATCCTTACCACCACCGGTGCCGCCAATGCCCTGAGACTGGTTATCCCGGAAATGAAGGATATCGGTTTCATCGCGGAATCGGTGAGAGTTCCCATCTCCACAGGGTCTCTGATTATACTGGTGCTGAACCTTCAAGAAGAGCTTTCCGGCGAGCCCATCAGCAGAGAATTGCTCAATACGGTGTACCGGGAGGCTGCATCCGACGACCCCAAAGGGTATCTCAATTATACCGAAAAGCAGAACGTGTCCGGTGATATCATCGGCATGCCCAGGGCGGCAGCGATCATCGAGGGGCATGTGACCCATACCCGAACCGCCGAACTTACCATCGACCTGGAAAAAGTGCCGGGCCTGGAAAAAGACACCCTCGGTTCGTTAAAGGACGTTTTTGTCAGAATACCCATAACCCAGGCGGTCATATACGGCTGGTACGATAATGAAAAAGGGAGTTATGTCAATATTCTCGGAGACAGGACGGTTTCCGTGGCCGAAGATATGTGATCGTATCAACCCCGGCTCTGCAAAACAGCGTCGGGGTTCGTAAAAAGTTTCCATCATAAAAGGCCCTTTTTGACCGGATCTGCGCTCTCCCCGGGTTTTCGGCTGCCCCTTAAGAAAAATCTGCTATTTTTTAAATCGCTTCAAGTTTTTCCCTGTTTTTCCAGCATCCGGGTTGAGTTGTTTTCGTACCCGATACCCCGCTAATACAGACATCTTTGTTTTTATTTTTATCTTTTCCTTACCCGTTGTTTTTCTACTGCTTCAGGTATCAATATGCCGCGAATTAAGAAGGATTTTCCCTTGACAAAAAAGAGATCTATAGGTACAAGACCGCATGTTTGTTCATTTTAATCGTTTTAGAGCGTTTGCCTGCATCGTGAAATCATCAACCACAGATTGACGGAGTTTCTATGCATACTTTAGATGATCATGCGAAAGATATTTCTGAAGATGCCGCTGGTGAAGCGGGAACAAATTCATCCTTGGAAATAAATTTAAAAAAACAAGATACGGAAGCCGGTGGAACCATCATCTTGTTTTTTATTTTGGGGCTTTTTGCCAGCCTTGTGGTAGGATGGGTCATTTTCCCCAACCTTCTTTATTCCAAGAAAAAACAGCCCATCGATTTTAACCATGTCCTTCATGTGGAAGCGGTCGACAACGGATGCGAGAGCTGTCATTTTCTTCGGGAAGACGGCACCTTCTCCGGGGCTCCGAAGCTTGCCCAATGCATCGATTGTCATGAAGAGATTCAGGGAATAAGTCCTGATGAGATCAAATTTGTAGAGGAGTACGTCTCCAAGGAAAGAGAAGTTCCATGGTTGATTTACTCCCGACAGCCCGATTGTGTTTTCTTTTCCCATGCCGCCCATATCCAGGGCGCAAAAATGGACTGTGTTACCTGCCACGGCCATATGGGCGAATCCGAGAGTTTAAAGGTCTATGAGGAGAATCGAATTACAGGCTACAGCCGGGATATCTGGGGAAAAAGTATCGGCGGATTCAAGAAGAATACCTGGGACCGGATGAAGATGGACGATTGTGCTGAGTGTCATCGGGAAAATACCGCGAATATTGAAAAAACAGATATCCAGACACCCACCCAAAGGCTGATCGATCATATCGTGAACCTGATTCCTCCGGGGACCTCGACCCTTGGCAAGGGTGGCAGTGTTCAGACAGAGAGAGATCCATGTTTCGCCTGTCACAAATAAAATCGACGTTTATGAATTTACCAATAGTTAAGGGGTAAAATAGATGAAAATTGGCAGAAGAGGTTTCTTGTCGTTCGTAATTGGCGGTGCAGCCGGTACAGCCCTTTCACCATTACCATGGAAGATGATGGATGACAGCTCCATATGGACACAAATGTGGCCGTGGACGCCGGTGCCCGAAGATGGTGAAGCCAGTTACGTCAACTCTGTTTGTACCCTCTGTTCCGGGCATTGCGGTATTACGGTACGAAAAATCGATAATCGGGCCGTTAAAATCGAGGGGATGAAAGGGCACCCTGTAAACAATGGCGGCATATGCCTTCTGGGGCTGTCAGGCCTTCAACTTCTTTATGGGCCCATGCGGGTCAAGACGCCCTTGAAAAGGACAGGGAAAAGGGGGCAAGGGCAATGGGAAAAAATTTCCTGGAACGATGCGGTTTCAGAAGTCGTGGAAAAACTCCGGGACATAAGATCAGAAGGGAATCCCCAGACCGTAGGGGTTATCTCGGGTTCAGATCGGGGCACCGTATCTCGGCTCTTTGAAAGATTTCTCACCGCCTATGGTTCACCGAATTTTATGCGAATGCCGTCGATTCGTGATTCCTATGAACTAACCCAATATCTGATGCAGGGTGTTCAGGCTTTGCCCGGCTTTGATTTTGAAAACGCCGACTTTGTCTTGAGCTTTGGAAGCGGTATCATCGACGGCTGGGGATCACCGGTACGGATGTCCAGAGTCCACAGCGCCTGGCAAAGTGCCGACGTGAAAGTTATTCAGATTGAGCCGCGTCTGTCCAACACGGCCGCCAGATCAGACAAATGGATCCCCATCAACCCAGGTACCGAAGGGGCGCTGGCCATGGGGCTGGCCCATGTTATCGTAAAAGAGTCATTGTACGATGCCGCCTTTGTTGAAAATGACGTCGAAGGATTTCTGGACTGGAAAAATCTTGTCATTGATAAATACAACCCGGACACCGTAGCATCCATCACCGGGATAGACACCGGCACCATTGTCGTGCTGGCCCGGGGTTTTGCCAATGCCTCAAAACCGATGGCTGTTTGCGGGCGGGGCAATGGAACCACCCCGGTCAGCCTCGATGAATGTATGGCGGTGAATGCGTTAAATGCTCTGGTGGGCAACATCAATAAAAAGGGTGGTGTTTGGGCCGTTTCCGAACCCGATTATATCAATTGGCCGGAAATTGATACAGACGCTAAGGCCGCAGCCGGTCTGCAGCATGAACGATTGGATGGCGCCGGGAGTAAAACCTATCCGTTCACCCGGTATTTGTTGCCCCGGCTCCCAGAGACCATCGACGCCGGAGAAAATTATCCGTTGCAGGCACTCTTTGTATCCGGGTCCAATCCGCTGTACACCCATCCGGATACCCAAGCCGTCAGGAACGCCTTTGACAAGATTCCTTTGGTGGTCAGTTTTTCTTCTTACATGGATGAAACAGCTCAAAACGCCGATCTTATCCTTCCGAATCACATGTATCTTGAACGTTATGAAGATGTCCCAACACCGGCCGGTATGATTCAACCGGTTATCGGCCTCTCCAAACCGGTGGTTGAACCCCAGTTCGACACCCGGCATGTGGGAGATGTCATCATTCAGATGGCCAAAGGGCTGGGGGGCAGCGTCGCAAAAACGTTTCCGTGGGACAGCTATGATGCCTGTCTCAAAGAGACCCTGGGCGACCGATGGAAATTTTTAATGGAGAAAGGATTCTGGGAAAACACCGGGGCGATGCCGCCGTTCTTTGGGGCATCCTATGAAACGGCTTCGGGAAAGTTCGAGCTGATCAACAAGGATACCAGGTCAATTCCCCAATTTAAACCGGTGAGCATCGAGGGCGACGAAAAGGATTATCCCCTTCTGCTCATCCCCTACGATTCCATGAGACTGGCAGGTGGTTTTATTGGAGATCCCCCGTTTGTCATGAAAACGGTGGAGGATTCCATCCTCAAAGGTACGGATGTTTTTGTTGAACTCAATCCAAAAACTGCCAGAAATCAAGGGCTGCGTGAAGGCCAGCGGGTCGTGTTGACCACGCCCAAAGGAAAAGCAGAGGTCAAAGTTCATCTTTTTGAGGGTATTATGCCCGGTCTCGTTGCACTGCCCAGGGGGCTGGGCCATACTGCCTGGGACGAATACCTGGCGGGCAAGGGGATAAATTTCAACGCGCTCATCAGTCCGGTTGAAGATCCGGATTCCGGTCTGGATGCAGCCTGGGGAATCCGGGCGAAGTTAGAAAAAGCCTGATCGTATTTACGGTTGAAGATAGAAAATTTTCCGGCGCATCGGCTAATTTTCACGTTAATGTTGCCAATCTAAAGAGGTTCTGATGAAAGAAGGACGTACACACAAGAAATTCCAGAAATTTGGGATGGTCATCGATCTGGATAAATGCACCGGGTGCGGCAGCTGCATGGTGGCTTGTATGGCTGAGAACAATGTGCCCTTTAGGAAAGATGAATCGAACAAACTTCTGAGTATCACATGGATGCGTGTCTATAAGTTGACCAATGGAATGCCGTTTCCGAAAATAGATGTATGCTACCTTCCCAGACCTTGTATGCAATGTGCCGGTCAACATGAAGGGCATTCACCCTGCGTATCGGTTTGTCCGGCCATCGCAACGGACTACAGCATGGAATCCGGGATTGTCAGCCAGATCTATACCCGGTGTTTTGGATGTCGTTACTGTATGGCGTCGTGTCCGTATCATGCCCGCTATTTCAATTGGTGGGATCCCATCTGGCCCGACGGCATGGAAAAGTACCTGAGCCCCAACGTATCGCCCCGTATGCGCGGCGTGGTGGAAAAATGCAGTTTCTGCTTTCACCGATATCAGCTGGCCAAGGACAGGGCGTTTATGGAAGGAAGACCTGACCTCCAAGAGGATGACTATCAAACCGCATGCACCCAGGCATGCCCTGCCGGAGCCATTACCTTCGGAGATCTGAACAATCCGGGGCATGCGGTGGCCAAGATGGTCGAACCCGACCCTAAACACGGCGGCCGGCCGAAAAACCCCCATGCATTCCGGTTGCTGGAGCGGCTGGGCACCAACCCCAAAGTCTATTATCTTTCAAGCCGGGAATGGGTGCGGCGGGCCGGCGATAATTATTTGGAAAACGAAAAAAAAGTCAAAAAGCCGGTACACCACGGTTAACGGTTAACAGGAACTGAAACTGTATTTATTGAGGAGTACATAACATATGGATTCTGCATTAATACCCAAAGGCGTTAAGCGCTGCCCGTTGTGGCAATTTCTCTTGTTCATCGGTGCAGTCGGCATTGTACTGCTGTGGGGCGTTTATGCCATGTTTCTCTGCTGGTTCAAGGGGCTTAACCAGACCAACATGAACGACTACTACGGGTTTGCACTGTGGATCTGGGCCGACCTTGCCGTAATTGCGGTTGGCGGCGGTGCATTTTTTACCGGGTTGCTGAGATATATCTTCGGAAAGGATGCCCTCAAGAACATCATCAATTATGCAGTTCTGATCGGTTTTATCTGCTACAGTTCGGCGCTGCTCATTTTGGCCATCGACATCGGGCAGCCCCTGCGGGGATGGTTTATTTTCTGGCATGCCAATGTTCATTCCATGCTGACGGAGGTGGCGTTCTGCCTTTCCTGTTATTTCGGTGTGTTGACCATTGAATATATTCCCCTTATTCTTGAAAACCGCCAAATCGACAAGGTGCCGTTCTTTCATCATCTCGGTCACAACATGCATGAAGTCATGGCGGTATTTGCTGCAACCGGCGCCTTCCTTTCCTTTTTCCACCAGGGCTCTCTGGGCGGTGTCGCGGGTGTTCTCTTCGGACGGCCCTTTGCCTTTCGGGAAGGGATTTTTATCTGGCCGTGGACCTTCTTTCTATTTACATGGTCTGCTGCTGCCTGCGGACCGTGTTTTACTATTCTGGTTACAAAAATTACTGAAAAAGTGGTGGGGAAGAAACTGGTAAAGGACAATGCCATTGAACTTCTGGCCAAAATTTCCGGGTGGATGCTTCTGACATACGCCATTGCCAAGTTTATCGACACCTGGTACTGGGCCACGGTTTTGGCGCCGTCCCAGGGATTTACACTGATGGATTTTTATACCAACAATCCTTTGTATGGGATCTGGATTCTTATTACGGAAATTGCCATCTGCGGCTTTGTTCCTGCGGCCATTCTGATTACCCAAAAAGGGCGTAAAAACCCGGTGACACTCTGGATTGCCATAAGCCTTGCGGTGGTCGGAGTTTGTCTCAATCGCTGGGTCATGGTGCTGCAGATCATGGCGGTTCCTGTGATGACTTTCGATAATTGGGTTCTGTATTTCCCGAGCTGGCAGGAAGTTGCCACCACCATACTCCCGGTGGCGTACGGTGTTATTCTCATCGCAATTTCATACCGTTATCTGCCGGTATTCCCCAATGAGGCGGAGCTGAATCCCATGGAACCCTTGCCGGCAGAAGAATTCGTGGAATCGCCGGTTGATTTGGAGCCGGACTTGAAGCCGGTTGAAGCTTAAAGAAAACAGGAGGATGAGGTATGTTCCCTTTTAATTTTGAATGGATCTGGGACATGGGGCATGTGGTTTTCATGGGCGGCCTGTGGTATGCCCTCACCATATTGGGCATTGGTATGACCTACTGTATTATCAAGGCGGCCATGGATGCATCCAAGGATAATGGCGACCCTCACCATTGACATTCGAAGACATTTCTGGATTAAAAGCGCTGACCTCGCCATGAAGCCGGGGGAGCGCTTTTTTGTTTGAACAAGGTTGATGAACTCGTAAAAAGTCTGATTTTGCTCGCTCCGCAAGCAATTTTGGGATTCATGACGCGCCTGGCTAAATTGCAAGAACTCGGGCTAACGCCCTCAAACAGCTTGCAATTTTTAACGCCAGACGCATCATGAATCTTTCTCCAAAATTGCTCGATGTCGCTCACAAAAGACTTTTTACGAAACCGTCAAGGTTATATATGGACAAAATACTGGTGGAAGGCGGGCGTCCCCTGGAGGGAGAGGTCAGAATCAGCGGTGCTAAAAATGCCGCCCTTCCGATTCTTATATCTTCTCTGCTGGCCGATGGGTGGAATACCTATTCCAATGTCCCGGATCTCAAAGACATTCAGAGCACCAAAATCTTGCTTTCCAAACTCGGCGCCAGGATAGAGACAGACGGTGATACCATCCGAATCGATACCGGGAGTGTTCGCTGTCACGAGGCACCGTATGAGCTCGTCCGGAAGATGCGGGCTTCAATTCTGGTCCTGGGTCCCCTTGTGGCAAGGCTTAAAAAAGCAAGGGTGTCTTTACCGGGGGGATGTGCCATCGGTGCGCGCCCCATTAATCTGCATTTAAAAGGGCTTGCCAGTCTCGGGGCCAAAATCGAATTGGAACACGGGTATGTGGAAGCTGTTTGTGACCGTCTTCAAGGCGACGAGATTTATCTGGACATGCCCACCGTAACCGGAACCGAAAATCTTATGATGGCGGCGGTTCTGGCCGAAGGGGTCACCGTCTTGAAAAATGTGGCCCGAGAGCCGGAAGTGGTGGCACTGGCGGATGTTTTGATCCAAATGGGGGCAAAAATAAACGGCGCCGGAACTTCGGTGATCACCATCCAAGGGGTATCCAGACTGAAACCGGTATCTGTTTCCATTATACCTGACCGAATCGAAGCCGGCACCTTTATGGTTTCGGCAGCCCTTACCCAAGGGGATGTAACCCTTTTAGACTGTGAACCCGAGCACCTTGAAGCGGTGATCCACAAGCTGAGACTCAGCGGTGCCGACATAACGGTCAAGGGTAAATCCGTCCGGGTCAAGGGGGGCGATGAAATTGTCAGTGTCGATGTAAAAACCTTGCCCTATCCAGGATTCCCCACCGATATGCAGGCGCAGTTTATGGTGCTCATGTCGGTTGCAAGCGGTTTTAGCATTATTTCTGAAACCATTTTTGAGAATCGTTTTATTCATGTCAGCGAGCTCAAGCGCATGGGCGCTGACGTTAAAATATCAGGGAATACCGCAATGATCACCGGGGTGCCGACGCTCTCCGGTGCACCGGTGATGGCTTCGGATCTCAGAGCCAGTGCTTCGTTGATTCTGGCCGGCCTGGTTGCACACGGTACCACGGAAGTGAATCGCGTGTATCATCTGGACCGGGGTTATGAAGCTATCGAACATAAATTCGCCCGCCTCGGGGCAGCGATTCGGCGGGAAAAAATCTGAAAGGCCCCTGAAAAAGGTCCCCTTTTGCCCCATGACCGATTCATTTTACGCTCGCCCTATCATTCCCTTATTGTTATCGATGATATCCGGTATCGTCGTGGGCACCGGATTTCCGGGCTACGGGACCTGGGCCTACATGGGTGTTGGGGTATGTACCGGCATCCTCGTCTATTGGATCCGGGAAAAAAGAACGGCCCTGATTTGCCCTCTGATCCTTTTGTATGTCCTGGGATATCTGTCCATACTCCCGTGGACGGCCCCCGGATTCCCTTCCAACCACATCATCCGTTTTGTGGATATGCCGGCATGGAAAATCGTCGGTATCATCCGCACGCCGGTTGCAATATATCCAAACCGACAAAAATTCATATTGCGTGCCGAGTCCCTCCAAGGAAGCAACGGGTCTTTTCCCGTGGTTGGAAGAATCCGTTTAACCGTATCCGGGGAGGGGCCGAAATTGCAAAAAGGAGACCGGATTGCGGTATTCGGGAAAATAAGATCCATCAGAAACTTCAACAATCCCGGGGGATTCGATTATAAAAGGTATATGGCGTTTAAAAAGGTTTGGGGAACCGCCTATGTTTCATCCCAGAAGGTCGCCCTCCTGGAAAAAGGTTCGGGAAAAGGGGTTGCCACCATCATCGCGGAGGTCCGCAGCAAATTTTCCGATCTGATCGACGCAGCCGTTACCGGAAAGGCGAACGGTTTAATCAAAGCCCTCATCATCGGGGACCGGAGCTCGATTCCACAGGATCTAAGAGATGCTTTCAACCGGGCGGGGATCGGCCACCTTTTGGCCATTTCAGGGCTTCACATCGGAATCGTTGCAACGGCGGCGTTTTTGTTTTTCAGCTGGATGCTGTCTCATATTAAAGTGCTTCTGTGGCATGCATGGACCAAAAAGGGGGCGGTACTTTTATCCGGGATTCCGGTGTTGATATACGGTTTCATTTCGGGAATGTCCCCGTCCACGCAGCGGGCGGTCATTATGGTGATGGTATTCCTCACCGCTTTTTTGTTCGAGAGGGAGCATGACCCCATGAACACCCTGGCGCTGGCGGCCATGTTGATTCTGGTCGTTCATCCGCCCTCACTTTTTTCAATTTCATTTCAGCTCTCTTTTACCGCTGTTCTTGCCATCATTTACGGTCTGTCCAAAGTGGAATCTCCATGGGTATCTCCTGACATCCGGGGGAAAAGGCCCAAAATATCCAAGGTCGCCACCACGCTGTTTTCTTTTTTCATGGCATCGCTCTTTGCCATTTTGGGAACCCTTCCCCTGGTGATGTTGTACTTTAACCAGATTTCCCTGGTGGGCCTTTTGACAAACTTTATCATGGTCCCCATGATCGGTTTCGTGGCGGTACCCCTGGGGTTGATGGCCGTATTTCTATATCCGCTGACGGTTTACGGGGCATGGGTCTGTCTCCAAGTATGTTCGGCGGTGCTGACCCCGGCCCTTTTTATCATAAATATTTTTGCAGAAATGCCGTTTTCGGCAGTGAAAACCGTAACGCCGAGCCATCTGGAAATTTGGTGCTTTTATTTCCTGTTTTGGGCGGTTCTAAACCTAAAACATATCCCGTTCAAAAAACACCGGAAACCGGATGAAATCCCGAAAATAGAAGGCCGGATTCAAGGCCAAAATGTTGTTCAAAGATTTTCGCCGGTGATTGTCCTTCTGGTGGTGTTGGTTTTCATGGCCGATGTCGGCTACTGGTTTTATCAGCGGTGTTGGCAGGATGATCTCAGAGTGACGATGATCGACGTCGGAGATGGTAATTCCACCCTTATGGAACTCCCCTATGGATACACGATACTTTTGGATGGCGGGGGTTTTTCCGATAATCGCATCTTCGATATGGGCGCCAGAATTGTCGCCCCCTTCTTATGGCAAAAAAAGATCAAAACCATCGATACACTGGTGCTTTCCCATCCCAACAGCGATCACTTGAACGGGCTGATATACATTGCAGAACATTTCAACGTCAAACATGTGTGGACGAATCACGAAGCGGCAAATACCTTCGGGTACAAAAAATTCATGGATGGAATAAAAGAAAAGAAAATTCAGATGCCCGGGTACCCGGAAATCTTCGGAGCCCATGACATTAACGGCGTTCATATGGACATAGTGTATCCCCCCGTCGATTTCACTGAAAAGAGAAAAAGGGAACCCTGGCGGAATCCAAACAACAATTCACTGGTTCTAAAAGCGTCCTTGGGATCGGAATCGTTTCTGTTCCCGGGGGATATCATGGCCCGGGCCGAATATGAGCTGGTTTCCACTGTAGGGGACAAATTGAAAAGTACGGTCCTTTTGGTGCCGCATCACGGCAGCAAAACATCGAGTTCCGATTGGTTTGTAAAAACGGTGAATCCTGGGGTGGTGGTCATATCATCGGGATGGAGAAGCCGGTTCGGGTTCCCCCACCCCTCGGTACTGAAACGATATGAAAAAATGCAATGCCGTGTACTGGGCACCGCCCGTAACGGCGCCATATCCATGTCCACAGACGGTCAAACACTGACGATTCGACCCACCATCATCGACCAGAACACATCTCGCGACGAACAAGGGGCTTTGCCCCGGTTGGAACAATGGAAACCTTTTGCAAAAAAAAGTTGACCGTTAGACAATTTATGGTTTCGCAAAAAGTCCGTTTTGCTCGCTGTCCATCATCTGGTCCAAACATCGATACAGATCGAGCTAAAAATCGCTCAATTTAGGTTTATGTAACATTTCGTTTTTGCACGTTAAAATGCGAGCTTCCCATTTTTTTAAAAAAAACAAATAATTAGCTTGATTTGTTCCCAAATAAAGATTATGATATATTCAATCAATTAAGTCCTGCTCAGTCTGCGGGGCGGTTTCTCTCTGAAGGAACAATCCATCTGTCAAAGTGGCACCCTCCAGTTTGTGACGTTGAAATTTTTTTGAAAGGAGGATGTTATCATGACCAATGGAACTGTTAAATGGTTTAACGACTCAAAAGGGTTCGGATTCATCGAGCAGGAAGATGGGCCGGATGTATTTGTTCATCATCGAGCAATCAATTCAGACGGTTTTAAATCCCTCAATGAAGGGGATCGAGTTTCCTTTGATATAGAGCAAGGACAAAAAGGTCCTGCCGCTGCAAATGTCACTGTAATTTAGTCTTATGTTCTGAATAAAAAGGGCGTTCCTTCTTCAACTGAAGGGATGCCTTTTTTTGTTGTTAATATGAAAAATGATGAACTCGTAAAAAGTCTGATTTTGCTCGCTCCGCAAGCCATTTTGGGATTCATGACGCGCCTGGCTAAATTGCAAGAACCCGGGCTAACGCCCTCAAACAGCTTGCAATTTTTAACGCCAGACGTGTCATGAATCCCAAAATTGCTCAATGTCGCTCACAAAAGACTTTTTACGAGTTCATCAAGAATAACAGCCAAAGAAACCACAACTCGGCAAGATCAACATATCAATTTAATAAATGTCAAAAAGAAATAAAACAAAAGAGAAAGAAAGAGAGTCCAAATCAGTTCCAGAATAAAAGAGAGAATCTATAAGCATTTAAACCGGATGAAAAGGAGAAAAGATATGCGTCAAAAATATGTAATTTCTCGGAATGATGCAAAAGAGAGACTCAAAATCAGGGAATATGCAGTCATCGACAAAGATATGAAAAAAGTGGCGTCTCCACTGCTAAAAAACGCAAGTTTTTCATTTCTCTGCGAAGAAACCTATGAAAGTGAGATGATCGAGAGTTCCATCTCCAAAGGAATGAACGCTTTGATTGCAAACCTTCGGACCCACAATATTTTTCCCATCGAACCCTATGTCAACAAAATCGCCGAATCCGTCATGACGTTATACGATTCGTCGGAAGATGGTTCAGTGGAACTGTTCTTTGACGACGCAGATCTGATATCTGCTTAATACGGGGCCGTTTTTTGAAATCAGATACAGTGAGTCACTCAAATTGTGTTTCGGTAAAAAAGCAGAAGGGTTATTTTCCGGTCAACCTATTGACTTCTTATTGCGAATAGATTAAATTAAGATTTGATTAATTCTACCAATCACTGCTTGGGTATCTTTTCGGTATTTATTTTGAAGCCCGCCTGAAGAACCACTCTTTTTTGGCCTTCCTTCAAAGTGACCTCCTGAGCATTTGCAATAGATATAAGGAAAGGAAAAACTTTAGATGGAAGGTTATATCAAATCATACAGCGAAAAAAAGGGCTATGGATTTGTAGAGACTGAAGAATACGGGGTCATTTTTGTTCATAAATCGGGGATCAAGGATTTTGGGCATTTCGGTTTACAAAAGGGTGACCCGGTATCTTTTGAATTGAAAGAAACCCCTAAAGGTAAACAAGCCATCAACTTACAGCCTGTCAAATCCTATTAATTTGAAAACCCACAATACTTTTCTATCCTGATACTTACCATCGGCAATAAGGATTGCGCCATCTTGGGAATACACCTTGCTCGTTTTCTTACGTCGGAGGCGTTCATTTCTTTTGAGATTAACTATGAATGTATATAACAGCATACCCCGTTACAGCTTGCGTGAAGATTTTGCCAACAGCATAACCCATGGCGCAGGCTTCATTCTTTCAATTATCGGAATGTGTGTACTGATTGCCTTTGCAAGCATCTATGGAAATGCTTGGCATGTTGTATCCTGCACCATTTATGGGTCAACGTTGGTCTTTTTATATACAGCTTCCACGCTTTATCACAGTATACAGTTTGATAAGGCCAAGAGAGTTTTCAGGACCCTGGATCACGCGACCATTTTTCTGTTGATCGCCGGAACCTATACGCCTTTCACTCTGGTGAACTTACGGGGTCCTTGGGGGTGGTCACTTTTCGGTGTTATTTGGGGGTTGGCTGTTATCGGAATCTTATTCCAAACGACGATGCTTCGCAAGGGGGCGATTTTTTCTGTTGCGTTTTACGTGGCCATGGGCTGGGTTGTCCTGGTCGCGATTAAACCGATGCTATCCTTGGTCGATACGGGGGGGTTGGTGCTGTTGCTTTTGGGCGGTGTCGCGTACACCATTGGCGTCGTATTTTATGCTTGGCGGCAGATGCCGTACAACCATGCTGTCTGGCACGTTTTTGTCTTGGCCGGAAGTGCGTTTCACTTTTTCGCAATCCTCTTATACGTCATCCCTCCAAGTCCTCCCCGGATTATTTAAGATGAAAATCCTCGGGTATCTGTTATCAATATGTTGTCGACCCAAGACACCATCAAGGGGCTTGAAAACATACCTGAACCCATGGAGGTATCGAAAACGAACCCTGTTTTTATGGGTTCATTAAATCCTCAATCTCATCGGCTTCGATGGGAATATTTTCCATGAGATCAACAGGGCCCCTGGGGGTCAGGAGAATGTCGTTTTCCAATCGAATTCCGATACCTTCTTCTTTAATGTAAATGCCGGGTTCGCAGGTAAAAATCATTCCTTTCTCGAATTTTCGGTATTTATTCCCAAAATCGTGAACATCCAGTCCCAGATGATGAGATGCGCCATGCATGAAATATTTTTTATAAAGGGGATGGTCCGGGTCCTGGTTTTTTATGGCCTTGGCATCCAGCAACCCCAGGCCGATCAACTCCTTTTCCATAACCGTGGCGACGTCTTTGTTATACGCTTCGAAGGTATTCCCCGGTTTGAGCATTTGAATGGCCGCTTTGTGGACCCGCAGGACGGCATTGTAAACTGCTTTTTGCCGCGGGGTGAACCTACCGTTGACCGGGACTGTTCGGGATAGGTCTGAAGCATAGTTTGCATACTCGGCGCCGAAATCCATGAGCAACAGATCGCCGTCTTTGCATTGTCGGTGGTTCTGAACGTAATGGAGAACGCAAGCGTTTGGACCCGAAGCAATGATTGGTGCATAGGCAGGGCCCCGGGATCGATTTGACAGGAATTCATGATAAATTTCCGCTTCGATTTCGAATTCCCATATATCCGGCCGGATAAAACCGAGGAGCCGGCGAAATGTTTTTTCGGTAATCGCGCAAGCCTGTTTGATCAGTTCCACTTCCATAGAAGATTTAACCGCCCGAAGGTGATGCATAATCGGTGCAAGCCGCTCGTATTTGTGAAGTGGATACGATTTTTGACACCATTTCAAAAAACGGGCGTCTCTGGTTTCCACCGTAACATCGGCCCGCAAATGCTCGTTGGCGTTCAGATAAATCCGGTGCGCCTCAAAAACCAGGGACCTGAAAACCTTCTCGAATTCGGTGGTCCAGTAAATTGTCTGGATTCCGGATATTGCCGTGGCGTCTTCTTTGGAGTGTTTGGGGCCTTCCCATGTGGTAATTTCTTCATTGGTTTCTTTAATAAACAGGATTTCTTTGTGCTTTTCTTCTCCGGCATCCGGAAAAATTACCAGAATACTGGCCTCCTGATCGACGCCACTGAGGTAAAAGATATCCGTATTTTGAACAAAGGATCGGGTACCGTCGGCGCTGGTGGGCATCACGTCATTGGAATTCAACACAGCAATGGAACCGGGTTTGAGTTTGGCGACAAATTTTTGACGATTTTCAATAAACAGACGGTTATCAACGGGCAGATATTTCATTGGATGTTTCCTGGTATGGTCGAGAATTAATGAACCGGTTGCATTAAAAAAACAACCGATGTCTCATCGATGTTTCCGCAAGCGTTATAGGGGTGTCATAGCAGTAAATACGGTGATGTGGCAAATATAAAAATAGACCTTTTGGGTGAATTCAACAAAACTAGTGCAAAAAAAAACTAAAATTGATAGAGAACGTCAAAAGACTGCCACACGACGGAAATCCCGCCCGTTAGGAGCAGGGAGCTTCACAGGTGTCGGCAACATCATACAGAAGGCGTAAGAAAAAGGAATTTTGGATGAAAGAAAAACTCATAAAAACCATGGATCTTGAAAACGGCATGCAGTTGAATTTTTACGATGCTTCAAGAAAAATCGCCGGGGACCGGTGGCAGATCTCCCTGATTGTCCGTATGGAAATCCCCATCACAGACGTGCTGATAAAGGACCCGGGTCAATCTACCCAAAGCGTGAATGAGATCAAAACCGTACTTGGGGAAAACGTTCTGTTCGAGCAGAAAAGAGACCGGAATTTTATCGATGACGCCCAAAAAGAAGAGATGTTCAAAGATTTGTATGATACTTTTTTGAACAGCACCTTGGTGTATTTGTCCAATGAAGCATTCCCGAGAAAATATATCGCCAAAAAATACAAGGAAGCGGTGGAAAAGGGATCCTGGTATCACTGATGGCCCTTTTTCGGAGATCTTTTCGGCAGATGAACCCAAAAGGGTTCAACGGAAGTTTTGAAATGGCTGCCCATAAAACATAAAGGATGATGTCATGGAGTTCAAGTTCTGTCCCTTTTGCGGAGAGCCATTACAGCCCAAAGCGAGACGTCATCATCGAAGAATGTTCTGCGAGCCCTGTCGCTGGACCCATTATAAAAATCCGACCGTGGGGGTTGCGGTGGTTTTGTTAAAAGATGACGAATTGCTCCTGGTAAAGCGAAATGGTTCTTATCCGGGGATGTGGTGCATCCCTTGCGGCCACGTTGAATACGATGAAGATGTTCGGGTGGCGGCCGCCCGAGAGTTCAAAGAAGAAACCGGTCTGGATGTGGATGTCGGAGATGTTTTTGCCGTTCATTCAAATTTTCACGATCTGGAAAAACAGACCGTGGGGATATGGTTCTTGGGAACATGTACGGGCGGTGAACTAAAGGCCGGTTCAGATGCCAGCGAGGCAGAATTCTTTCCCCTGGATAATCTCCCCGAAGAATTGGCATTTCCAACCGATGTTTTGGTGTGTGAGCAATTGGCCCTAAACTATTTCAAAACTTCCGGTGAGTGATTTTCGAGTTTTTTGTCGCAACGCCCTCGGGGATGCAACGTGTAAAATTGGGTGCAGAATCCGAAAGACGACCGAATGCTTCATTGATCCGCCGGTTCCGGACCATGGGGAGTTGCCAATACTCCTGATATATCAAGGATATCCAACTGCTGTTTCAGATTGGCCATTTGTTGATTGAAACGGTCACGGTATTCTGTTCCAACGGGTTCAACCGACGGAATATCTTCCTTGGATGGATTCACCTGCCTCCCGTTTTTCCAAAATCTATAACAGAGATGAGGACCGGTGGCCAAGCCGGTGGATCCCACATATCCGATAACCTCCCCTTGCCTTACATTTCTGCCTCGCTTGATTCCAGGGGCAAATCTAGACATGTGAAGATACTGGGTTGAATACACCCCGTTGTGCCTGATCTTTACATACCGGCCGTTATTTTTGTCATATCCGGCCTTCACAACAACGCCGTCGCCGGTACTCATAATCGGCGTGCCGGTCCTGGCGCCATAATCTATTCCGAAGTGGGCTTTATATTTTTTTAGAACCGGATGAAACCGTCGTCGGGAAAAACCCGAAGTGATTCTGGAAAACTTTATCGGTGCTTTGAGAAATGCTTTTTCCATGCTGTCGGCATGTTGGTCATAATAACTTCCGCGACCCTCCTGCTCAAAATAAAATGCATAGAATTTTTTGTCGTTATGGTCGAACCTGGCCGCCGTTATCTTTCCGATACCAATCGGCTTTTTTTCAACAAATATTTCTTCAAAGACCACCCGAAACGTATCGTCTTTCTGCAGATGATGAAAATCGATGGCCCATGCGTAAATCTCTGAAAGTTTGATGGCCAGTTCAATGTCCAATTGCTGTTCCGTAAGGGTGTCCCACAGAGACGATTCAATCCGTCCGGTAACGGTTTTTGTTTGAAGCTGCACCGGCTTTTTTCCCAAAGTAACTTTTATTGGATCGTCGAAATCGAAGACAACATAATCGACGGGATTGAGTTCGTACACAAAATAGCGAACCTTTTTTGAAGCATCAATGCTGTGGACGATACAAAACGGATTTCCGGATTTCATCGTTCGTACGTCAAATACGGCTTTGGATTCCAAGGCTGCATCATGGATTACCGAATTGGGGACATTATATTTCAATAGGATGTCAGAGAGATTTTGATGGGGTTGAAGCGTGTTTTTGACAACGTCCAAATCATCGCAGTCGATACCATATTCAACACGATGCGGTTTCAGAACAGGGGGATTTTTCTCAGCCGGCGGTGGCTCCTTCTCCGTAACGTCCGAGCAGGCAGATAGATATAAAATTGATAGGATCAACGCCGGCAGAATTTTAGACGTAAATTTTTGATAATGTTTCACGATGTTTGTTTTATGGGTCCTTGGATGTCTTTTGGGGTATTAATTTCGACGGGGCAATCCCTAATTGATCAAAAGCCGGAGATGCCCCGGATCTACAGCGTCAGGGGGCGGAGCGTCCTGGACGACTATCGACCCTTGACGACACAGGAAACAGGGTGTCATCGGCTTGTCCGTTTTCTCTACAGGTATTTAGAGTAAAAGACTTTTGGGAGTTAATCAATACTTTATTGACACGGGTTGGACATGACCGTAATAATCTGTTAGGATTATAAATACAGAAACACGAAAACAGAAAAGGGGAACGATGAACCTTCAAAAACAGATAAAAAAGGATTTATCTGCTGCGATCAAGGCACAGGATGCCCAAAAAAAAGACGCCCTTCGGGTTGTTTTGGGAGAATTTGCAAGACTCGATAAAAAAGAGCTTTCGGACGATGAGGTGGTAAAAATCCTAAAAAAATTGTTAAAATCTGAAAAAGAGGTGTTGGAACAGAAAGGTCAAGGGACGGAATCCGCGTTCATAGGGATTGTTGAAACGTATCTCCCCAAAATGGCCGCTGAAGCTGAAATTCGAGAATGGATAAAACACAACATCGATTTTGCCCAATTCAAAAACAAGATGCAAGCCATGGGGTCAATTATGAAGCATTTCGGAGCCGCGGCAGACGGAAATTCGGTTAAAAAAATCTTGCAGAAGATGTAAATTGATAGGCCGATATGGACTTGGGTTAGGAAGTCCCGTTTTCGGAATACTGCTGGATAACCTTTAAATACATATTTTTCGGATATAGACCTGTCAGAGAAAGGACATGTTCCTTGTTTTTGACAAAAGCGACATGGGGGATGCCGGTGACACGAAAGGAACTTGCAAGTTCGCTGTGCCGGTCGATGTTGATCTTGTAAATAGCTACGATACTTGCGGTTTTCTTTACCGATTTTTTCGAGAACCGGAAAAAGTTCTTTACAGGGCGGACACCAGTCGGCATAGAAATCGAGAACCAGGAGACGGTCTTTGGATGTTTCCATGATGTTATTAAATTGTTCCAGACTTTTTATGCTCCCGATAACCGAATCTTTGGCCGAATCTTGGGGTTGGTTGCCGGTATTGTTTCCGCACGATACCATAACCCAAAAGAAAAATACCGTAACAACGGGTATGAAAAAGCGCACCCAACGGGTGTTGTCTTCTATATTTTCTGTCATGTTAAAACGTCCGTTCGAACGAAGCGTTTGATTTAAAATCACGGATCCATGATTGGAAAAAAGTCAAGACCGGACATTAACGGCGTGTACGGTGTTAGATACCTGACAACGTATGTATTTGCAAACAAAAAGATCGGCCAGTCAGGAACAATTTTGGCCCTTGATCGATGGAACTGTTATCAAAAACCTGTATAACGTGATGACGCAGCCCCGTATAATTTATTTTTTTGTGGGACTCTATGGTTTAATTTCAATCCTGTTCATTGCTGTTCCACCCCTTTATGCCGACATCTATGTCTATGTGGACAGCCAAGGGGTGCTTCATTTCACCAACGTACCCACATCCTCCAACTATAAGATCTTTATCCGTGAAAAACCGGACGGATCCTTGAAATCGGACGTCACCCGGCGATATGATCGATTAATAACCGAAGCCGCCGAACGGCACGGCGTCTCCTTTTCATTGCTGAAAGCAATGATAAAAATAGAATCGGATTTTAATCCCAGGGCAATTTCAAGTGCCGGTGCCATGGGGCTGATGCAAATCATGCCCGAAAACATCAAGCGGCTGAACATAAAAGATCCTTTTGACCCACGGGAAAATATAATGGGGGGAACGCGTTATCTAAAACAGATGATTGATCGTTTTAAAGGAAAGCTGCCGCTGGCGTTGGCCGCCTATAATGCAGGGCCCAATGTCGTTGAGCGGTATCAGCGGATTCCCCCTTACACGGAAACGGAAGATTATGTGGAAGCCGTTATGAAATATTATTCCATTTTTAAAAAGGGGTAGGCGCCATTTAAAAACCTTCCGACCCTCAATTGAAAATTCACATCTTTATCCAATACCGTCCCCTCCTTAACCACCGCCTGAAATTTAAGGTCGTTTGTTATGACAACCCTGTTTTTTATGGTGACATTGGGTTCAAAACGGACGTCTCCCCGAATGGCCAGTGATTCGCAATCCACCAGCGAAGGGATTCCATGGATGAATCTTTCATCGAAAAGATCGATGTTGCCGTAATATCTCGGATCGAGATCGATCTGTATGATCTTCGAGCGGACCTTGGGATTTAAAACCAGATGGTTTTCCTTTGAAAAGATAAAACGGTCGGACCGAATCGCCAGCAGTTCGTTGCATTTTTTTACCGGGAGAAACCGGGAAAGGGAAACCTGGATCAGCGTTGCACCTTTAAAAAGGGATATGGCAGCGCCCATGGCGGTTTCGACCTGAAATACTTTTGGGCTTTTTTCATCCCGAGGATCCAGGGTTTTGGGGTTTCGGATCAATGGAAGCGTGATAATGCCTTGTTTTTCAAGGAGACGATCAAGGGCCTCGAGATGGATCCAGATATTGTTGGTGTTAAAAAATCCGTAACGTTTTATGTCTCTGAAGGCACTCAGTTCATTTTTGGGGCACTGGGCCGACTCCCGCAGGGTCAGACCACCGTCCGGATGCCTTGCCACGTGCCCGCCTTTGACATCTGCGGGCGTTCTGGGGGCCACTTCCATCATAAACGGGAATCTGTTTTCGGAAAAGTATCCCAAAAGCGATTCATCTAAGGTGGCCCCTAAATTGTCCGAATTTGAAATGAACGCATATTTGACGCCCTGGTCGAGGAGGCTTTTTAATACGCCGGATGTATAAATGGCCGCGTATATGTCGCCATGGCCAGGGGGATTCCATTCCAGTTCGGGATTCTCCGGCCAGGTTGCCGGCGCGAAATTTTCCTGGAGAACCTTTGGAAATTTATTCTGGAGAAACAAAAGGGGCCGGTCTGACGGTTGGATCTTGGAAAGGGTGTCAAGGGTGTCGTCATGGGTGCTGAAACTGTTCATCAGCGCCAGTTTAACCGGTCGTTTTTCCGTCTGTTTTAATATGATTTCGAGGAATGTTTTTCCGTTTTTTACTTCCAAAAGAGACTTGGCCCGGGTAAGGCCCATGCTGGTGCCGAGGCCGCCGTTGAGTTTTATCATCACCGATTTCTTTAACGCATTCCGTCCGGCTTCAGCATATTCTTCAAGGTGGGTTGCATCTTGGACTTCATTGGAAGCAATCGGCCGTAAGTCTCGGTCGGAGATAAGCCCGGTTTCGCCGGAAACGATTTTTTTATAATAATACCCAAAGGTGTCGATGACAAACGGGTGGAGTCCGGCACTTTCCATCTTTGACATAAATGACAAAAGGTGTTTCGGTGGATCTTGATTTTTCTCCATCTTGATTTTTCTCCATCCAAAATGATCAGAAGACCCCGGGGATAGGATCGCAGGAAAATGCTAACGCTAAAATTGAAGCGTTCGGACGGAGACCCTCAGACAGCTCAAGTTATTTCGCTTCCCTCACAACTGGAATATTGGAACCATGGGATAATGGGTTATGGAAGCGGCAACAACCAGGAGCTATTAGATCTTTAATTTCAAATAATCGTAGAATTTCCGAGACGTTCAATTATAATGCGCAGCTTCCCAAAGGGTTCTTCGTTAAAAGACACATAAATTACGCACCGGAAGCTTGTGAAACGTCGTCCAAGAACGTTTGTCCAAATGGTTTCAGGCGAGGCGTTGAACTGCGCCCGATCGTCATGAGAACTCCGGGTTAAATCGGTTCGATCCAACCCACAGGATCGTTGGTTTTCCCATATTGGATGTTTGTCAGCTCGGTGTAGAATCTGTTTGCCACGGGGCCGACCTTGCCGTCACCGATGGTGATCACTTTTTCGCCATACTTGATTTCTCCCACCGGTGAAATCACCGCCGCAGTTCCTGATCCGAAAATTTCGTCAAGCTTTCCGGCGGTGTGGGCATCGAACACTTCATGGATGCTGATTTTCCGTTCGGAGACGTCTATACCCCACTGTTTTGCCAGATTGATCACCGAATCCCGGGTGATTCCGGGAAGGATGCTGCCCGTTAACATGGGTGTAATCAGTTTGCCGTCGATGACAAAAAATATATTCATGGCGCCGACTTCTTCAACGTATTTCCGCTCGACGCCGCACAGCCAAAGTACCTGGGTATACCCTTGCCTGTGGGCCTCTTCGGCGGCATAGAGACTCGCTGCGTAGTTGCCGGGAGTTTTGGCTTCACCGACACCGCCCGGGACCGCGCGGACATGGTGGGGGGTGACCCAGATTTTGACCGGGTTAAAGCCTTCGGGGTAATAGGCGCCCACCGGAGACAAAATGATAAAGAAACGATAGGTATGTGATGCGCGAACACCCAGATAGGGATCCGTAGCAATGATGGTGGGACGGATATAAAGAGAGGTTCCCGGAGCGCTGGGTACCCAGCCTTTTTCAATGGTTAAAAGTTGTTTGAGGGCATCCACGGCGAACGCTTCGTCGATCTGCGGTATGCACATGATGCGGGAAGAGTTGTTCATCCGTTTGAAATTGTCTCGGGGACGGAAAAGCTGTATGGCTCCGGAATCTGTCCGGTACGCTTTGAGTCCTTCAAATACTGCTTGGCCATAGTGGAGGACCATGGTGGCCGGATCCATATTGAACGATCCATAGGGCTCTATGCGCGGGTTGTGCCATCCGTCATCCGGATTGTAATCCATATTAAACATGTGATCTGTGAAAATCGAACCGAAACCCAATTTGGAGTCATCGGGTTTTGCTTTTAATTTTTCTGCTTTGGTAACGGTTAGCTGCATTTTACCCTCCCCGGAGATTTTATAACATTTTGATATGTATTTTTAACGGTTGATGATTATTTTGTTTGCCCTTCAGGGGCTTTCACGCCACAGGAACAGCCCCGTTGTCCGGTCGTAAACCCGCTCCATAGGTTTGCCGACGAGTTCTTGAAGGTCCATCTCTCCGGCATAGAGAACGGTATCTGAAAAAAGGTGTCCGCCGATGATTTTTCCGTGTTCATCGCCCAGAACAATATGGGCATGTATCACCGGCGCCTGATCTTTTAAGGAAACATTGCCGACACACGTTATGATTTCCATGGGCGTATTTTCGGTGAAGGTGACGTATACTTGCTGTTTTTGATCATACGCTCCCATGGTGGCGGACATAACAGCTCCCATTACGGAGAATGTCGCCATCTGGATGGCGGATTCTATGCAGAAGTCCTCGATATATGCAATCAGATCTTTTCCATGGGGAAGGCGTCCGACAAATCGACGTCCCAGTTTAAATTCAGAGCAGACCGGTTGGTTCATGGAGAAACATTCCAAGTAAACAAAATATTAACCCTAAAATATGGTCTAAAATCTATAGCACCTTTGCCATTGAAATCAAGACCTAAGTTCTTGTCATAAGGGTTTTGCAAACATTGCATTGTTTTTTTCACCGGTTGACATCGGCCGGTGCTTCGGATATTAAAGGCCAAAATTCTGAAATTAAAGCAACCGGTTGGTTTTTCAAAACAAGATCTTATCTGCGAGTTGTTTCAGAGAAGATCCGTACTGCCTGAAGCAACACTATTTTCAAACACGCTTAAGGGTATATATAAAAGGGGAATAAAAAATATGGATGCACCCAATGAAATAGCCAGCATTCCGCCTGTTCAGCTTAAATTGGACAGTAAATTCAAATTTAGATGCCACAGCGAGGTTAAATGCTTCACCCAATGCTGCAGAGGGATTAATATCATACTTACGCCCTATGACATTATCCGACTCAAAAGACGTCTGCAGCTTTCGTCAGAAGAGTTTTTGGCCGTTTACACGTCGCCGGAGCTTTTGGAAAAAACAGACCTGCCGGTGGTTACGTTAAAGCTCATGGACGACGATATTCAATCATGTCCTTTCGTTACCGATGCAGGTTGCATCATTTACGAAGACAGGCCCACAACCTGCCGTTATTATCCCCTGGGGGTTGCTTCGCTGAGTCACAAGGACGGCGCTGAAGATGGATTCTATTTCTTCATCCATGAGCCCCACTGTCTGGGGTTTGAAGAGGATAAAGAATGGACCATCCGTGAATGGCGGAAAGACCAGGGCGTTGATATTCATGACGAGATCAATGCCGATTGGACCGATTTGTTGGTGCGGAAGCGATCCTTTCCTCCCAATCTCAAGCTTATTGAAGAAAGCAAACACATGTTTTTTTTGGTCAGCTATAATATTGATAAATTTAAAGCCTTTGTTTTTGAAACCTCGTTTCTGGATCGTTATGATATTGATGCGGATACCGTGGAAAAGATCAAAGCAGACGACATCGCACTTTTAAAATTTGGTTTGAAATGGCTGAAAGATGTTCTGTTTAAAGAAGGGAGTTTTCGGTTGAAGGAAGATCAGGGTGCCTCGAAACCCTAGCCGTTGTTTCAAAACGTATCCGGTTGTTTTTTCGAGAGGCTTTAAAACTAAGGATTATCTTCCGATTAGTTGTGGTTAATTGAGGTAACATAAGTGAGTCATTTCCAACTGAGCGGGAGTGTTCATGTAGGGTTCAAGGATTCAAGGATCCAAGGGTTCGAGTGATCCGCCACAAAACAGGCGGATAAAAATGCTAAAGAATTAAATATCTTATCGTTCTGTTTTTGAATTGGGCACTCTAAAAAAAGACCGCGCTGAAAAATCTTTAATAAAACCCTTGAATCCTGGGCCCCTGGACCCCTTGGACCCTTTTCTCCGACTAAATCGGAGAAGAAACAAAAATAATAATGCCGGGTACCTGATGAAGGGCATAACGGCACCCGGCATCTAACGGTTGCGCATCAATAATTTTCGTAAAAAAGCCCCGCCCATGTGGCAGGATCGTTCAGACGCGCCTCGATGTCGACATTGAAAAATTCAGCGACCGGTTGAAATATTTCCGGGGTGTCGGCCTGTACTTTTCGGGCGGCTTCAAGAACCTTTTCGAGTCCGTTTCGTGTCATTTTTCCCAGTGGTTGCCTGCATCCACCCGAGGGCATTCCCAGGATTGACATGAGTGTCTTAAAGCCCAGGGGATTTCTGGCACGGCATTTCACTTCCCCAAAGGGTGTTTTTTCCATGGTTGTAACGGTGACCAGATCAAAAAGGGGCTGTATGGCAGATAGCAGCTTCCGGGCTTCAGACGTGTTTCCTTCTTGGAGCAGGCGGACCATGTCCGATACTGCTTTCGGAATGACATTGGACGCAACAGAAATTACCCCCGAGGCGTTTATAGCCGTGTGTTCGTCATCATCTCATACGTCAGCCCGTCATCCCCGGACAGTATGGTAAAATCCGGCCCGCAGCATTTTCGGGTGTGTTTCATGTTCTCGAGATTTCCCGTGGCTTCTTTAACCGTATTGACATTGTCGAACTCTTGGTTCAACAGGGCCAGATCTTCAGGCAGCAGTTGTGCACCGGTTCGGCCGGGGATTACATACGGAATGATTTCAATGCCCGGTACAGCCTGGGCAATGGGGGCAACATATTCCCTGCGTATTTCAAGAGAACTGGGGCCGTTGTAGTATGGATCTACCAACAGCGGCTGCATCAGCTCCCACTGCGAGGGCATGTTGGGTTCCCGCCAGAGATTCCTTGGTATTGTTGCTTCCCACACCGGCAATACAAAGACATTTACCCTTTGTTTTTTTCGCAACGGTTTCAATGACCCGGTTATGTTCATCCCAGGTCAAAACAGGGCTTTCTCCGGTGGTTCCAACAGCCAGTATTCCGGTAATGCCATTTTTTATCTGAAAATCCGAAAGGTTGTCCAAACCTTCATAGTCGACAGCATCGTCTTTAAACGGTGTGACAACTGCTGTGAAACATCCTGCGATCATAACATCCCCCTTTTTATCCGAATGGTTGTTGATTTTGAAAAACAATCAGGGCATAAATTAAGATATATTAAAAATTAAAGAAAGTGTGCGGTGCTGTCAAGTGAAAAGCATTGAAGGCTCTCCGCAGCCCCGAGGAAAGGGAGTTAAGCTTCGCTTCAACACGCTTTGCGGGGAATGCGCTCGCCAAGCGGGTTAACGCTCTGAAAACAGGTTAATAAACCAACCGGAATTTTCGAAAGAGGAGGCAGTGCCTAAAGAAGGAATCGAAAGTCGAGTCTCTATGAGACCCTCGAGAAACATTCGCTATGCCCCGATTTCTAATCAGATTCGGATAAATATAACAAAAACGAACGCTTTCAAGGATCTCAATTTTAGCGATTCATACCGGGACAACACTACCGCATTCCTGTACCCCTTCCAAACACATCCCGTCCGGCAAGCGGATTATAGAGCTTCGTAATTGCGAACTTCATAACATCGATGCTTTTCATCTCCAAGATGATATTAAATAAAGTTTCTTCGCCTCCTTCCGGTAGACTACACTCATTTGAATCATCAAAGGCTAAATCTTTAAATCCCTTTTCAAGCTTCTTTTTATCTTTTTTTGTCATCGCTACCTGAATGGCCTTTTTGCCATCTATTTCGGCAACCTGATCGGCCAAACCTGCGTCTTCAATCTTCTTGAATTTGTCATCATCCAAAAAGATGTTAATATAACAATCTGCCATGAGAACCTCCTGTTGGAAAAGTAATAAATATAAAATAGTTAACGTTTTTTCTTAATACACAATATATGCTCAGGCCAATGTTTCTATTACGGATGGTAATTATTTGTCAATAGTTTTGTCCCGATTAATGCAGGTTAATTTTTTTCTTGACAACCCAAAAGCACTACCATACTAACCTAAATTTAAAGCCTTTTCAATCTATATATTGATGGATACTTTTGCTCATGCTATTGATAAAACTAAAACCTATTAAAGGATATTATTATGCCTAAAGCAAAAAACGTTGAAGAATATATCGCTCACCAACAAGCTGCCGTTGCTGCAAATCCAGACTGCGGCACCTCCCATTACAATCTTGCAATCGGCCTTTTGGGACTTAAAAAATACGATGAAGCTGAAAACGAATTTTTTGCCGCGATCGAATGCAGCCCGACTCTTGCTGAGGCTTATGTGCAATTGGGAGGTATCAGTCTCCAACGTGGAGACCTGGAGGGCTGTCTTCATTTCAATAAGCGGGCGGTCAAGTCTAGAGCAGGGTTTGCCGAAGGGTATGGAAATATCGGGTTTGTACAGCTTCAATTGGGAAATATTGAGGAAGCGATTCCGGCTCTTGAAAAAGCAATAAGATGGAATCCCAAATTCCTCCAGGCCTATACGACATTGGCGAATGCCTATTTGATGAAAGGGATGATTGATGAAAGCATCGAGACCAGCCTGAAAGCCATTGACCTCCAACCGGACTTTGCCGTGGCACATAACAACCTGGGCATTGCCTATCTCGAAAAGGGGGAAGGGGATTTGGCTTTGAAACATCTCGATAACGCGGTTGAACTCGGTTACGACGTTGCCCCTGAAATGTTAAAAGAGATCGAAAAATATAGATAATTGAAAGGTCGGGGAGTTTGCATTCATTTAAAAAGTATTATCAAGGGCGCGAATTTTTAAAGAAAACTCTCAGAATCCTTAGACAATTTAAAATCCGCAACGATTTTCTACATGCCGCAATTCACCTATTTTTTGTCGAACCGAAAAAACCCTGTCCAAGAAGACCACAGGATATGGTCCGCGCCCATTCCCCTCAACCGGCATCCGTCCACGGGGGTGTCGGACTCAGAGACCGGCATTTATTTAAGCCATGGAGACTATTTTGCCGCTGTCTCGTAATTTTCTGGAACAAGACGGATGTGCAATCATCACCCGTGCTGTTTCCCAACATACCCGTCAAGATATAACATTCGAGGCCATAGAAAAAATAAGGATCATTCTCGAAAAACACGGAGAATTTTATCATCCGGCCCGAATTGAAACGGTTTTGTCTGAAACGACACTGTCGTTTGTACTGAATGTCGCTGTTTCGGATATCGGAAAGCGTTTTGCAGACAAAGAGTTTCGATGTTTAGAACAACTCAACGCGCAATTTCCATTTTCATTTCTCCCCAGGGTCTACGGCCGGGGTTGCATCTATACCCAAAGCGAACCATCGGAAATCAGAATGTTTTTAGGGGAGTGGTTTCAAGGGTTCAACGAATTCCATATTTCACTTGATCCAGCAGATGAACAGCACAAAATGATTGTCTGGGACCATGAGCAGGGTAACTATTTTCTTTCGACCGATCAAACGAAAGCACTTTACCGGCAGGCCGCCAAAATTCTGACCTGTTACTATAATGTCGAAACCTTTGAACAGATATCTTCCTGGCATCATGCGGCCGGTGATTTTGTTCTGAAATGCCAAAACGATGAGATCGATGTAAAACTTATTACGGTTCGACAATACGGGCCCATGTTTGGAAATGATACCGGGATCGGGCATAACGATTCGGATGTTGAAATGATATTGGAAGCGTTACTGGTATTTTTTTTAAATATGGCAATCAAAATGCGCATCGACCGGCTGGATGGAGTCGGAGAAATTGTATGGTCTGATAAAGTTGCACTTATGGGAATCCTTAAGGGCTTTTTTGAAGGGTTGGCCTTAAAACCAATCGCCAGTGTGTTTCCAGAGCATTTAAACCGCTGTTTCAGGCAACATCTTTTATCGTGCAGTCGGGCAGATTTTTTTGATCTGAATCACGCCATTTTTCATACATATTCGTTGCAGGCACCGGAGGTTCCGGTCATCCGACAGCATTTTGAAGAGCATGTTGAGGATCTATACAACTCCATCGGACAATTAGAAAAAGTATAGCGCGGTGGTGTCAAAATAAAATGATGTTTAACGTTTTGAAACCCTGCTTTTTTATTGACAAGCAGAAATATTAATTCTATATGATTTCTTTGTATGTTATGAATTTTAAAAAGAAGTATTGATAATAACATCTAAAAAAAATAGAGAAAATAATGAGGGGGGGTGATTGTTGCTGCCCTAAAAGGGGACGGTGGTTTTTTTTGAAACAGATAGGTTAATTTTCAATTAGAATGGAGGTAATACAATGGCAAAACATAAAACCCCTTTGCTGGACCAGCTTGAAAGCGGGCCATGGCCGAGTTTCGTGTCTGATCTAAAGCAGGAGGCCGAATCGAGATCAAAAAATGAAAAGGGTATTGAATTTCAAATTCCTGTGGATGTTTGTGAAGACCTTCTGGGCATACTTGAGCTTTCCTTCAAACATGGACGGACCCACTGGAAACACGGTGGAATCGTCGGCGTTTTCGGCTATGGCGGGGGTGTTATCGGCAGATATTGCGACCAGCCTGAAATGTTTCCTGGCGTTGCCCATTTTCATACCATGCGTGTGTCCCAGCCTGCAGGTAAATTCTATACGACTAAATACCTTAGAGATATTTGTGATCTCTGGGATAGGCGTGGCAGCGGCATTACCAACATGCACGGATCCACTGGTGATATCATATTCCTTGGGACCACAACACCTCAACTGGAAGAGATCTTCTGGGAATTGGGCCATAATTTGAATCAGGATCTGGGCGGTTCCGGTTCGAATCTTCGGACGCCTTCCGATTGTGTGGGCCAGGCGCGCTGTGAATGGGCGTGTTACGACACCCAGGCCATCTGCCATGATCTCACCGTTGAATATCAGGACGAACTCCATCGCCCGGCGTTTCCGTACAAGTTTAAATTTAAATTTGACGGGTGCCCCAACTGCTGCGTGGCATCCATTGCCCGGGCGGACCTGTCCTTTATCGGCACCTGGCGGGATGATATTGGAATAGATCAGGAAGCGGTTGCTGCCTACGTGGGTGGAGAACTGCCGCCAAACGGCGGATCTCATGCCGGCCGTGACTGGGGACCGTTTGATATCCAGAAAGAGGTGATCGACCTTTGTCCCACCAAATGCATGTGGCTGGAAGATAAAAAGCTTATGATTGATAATCGTGAGTGCACAAGATGCATGCACTGTATCAATGTCATGCCAAGGGCCTTGAGAATAGGTAATGATCGGGGGTGTTCAATCTTCGCAGGGGCAAAAGCGCCGATTCTTGACGGCGCTCAGATGGGCTCCCTCATTGTTCCTTTTATTAAGGTGGAAGAGCCTTATGATGAAATTAAAGAGACAGTTATTGAACCCATCTGGGATTGGTGGATGGAAGAAGGAAAGAACCGTGAACGGCTCGGCGAGTTGATGAAACGACAAGGATTCCAGAAACTCCTCGAAGTGACGGGTTTTAAACCGGATCCGCGAATGGTTCAGGAACCGCGCCACAATCCATACATCTTCTGGAAAGAAGATGAAGTTGAAGGCGGATTCCAACGTGACGTCAACGAATTCAGAAAACATCATCAGAGATAGGGGGTAAAGACCATGGCATTTGTATCTTCAGGTTATAATCCACAAAAACCGATGGAAAACAGAATAACCGACATCGGTCCAAGACATTTTGAAGAATTCTATCCGCCTGTAGTTAAAAAGAATAAAGGTAAATGGCTCTATCATGAGATCCTTGAACCCGGTGTTCTGGTCCATGTTTCGGAAACCGGCGATGAATTGTATACGGTAAGGGTGGGCGGCTGCCGTCTCATGAGCGTAACCCATATCCGTGAAATCTGTGAAATTGCAGACAAGTACTGTGACGGACATTTAAGGTTCACCACCCGAAACAACATCGAATTCTTGGTGGCCAGCAAAGACAAGGTCGAACCGTTGAAAAAGGATCTTGCCAGCCGCAAGTTTGCCGGCGGGAGTTTTAAATTTCCCATCGGCGGTACCGGCGCAGGTGTTACCAACATCGTCCACACACAGGGCTGGATTCATTGTCATACACCGGCCACAGATGCATCGGGTCCGGTCAAGGCGACCATGGATGTGCTTTTTGATGATTTTCAGAACATGCGGCTTCCGGCCCAGCTTCGCGTATCTCTGGCTTGCTGCCTGAATATGTGCGGCGCGGTCCACTGTTCGGATATTGCCATTTTGGGGTATCATCGCAAACCGCCGATGCTGGACCATGAATATCTGGACAAAATGTGCGAGATTCCTCTGGCCATAGCTGCCTGTCCCACGGCGGCCATTAAACCGGCCAAGATTGAACTTGCCGACGGCACCAAGGTCAACAGTGTGGCTGTCAACGAGCCCAGATGTATGTTCTGCGGCAACTGCTACACCATGTGTCCGGCAATGCCGCTGGCCGATGATGTGGGCGACGGCATCGTGATCATGGTCGGCGGAAAGGTATCCAACCGGATCAGCGCTCCCAAGTTTTCCAAGGTCGTTGTGGCTTTTTTGCCCAACGAGATGCCACGCTGGCCTTCGACCACGGCTTGTATTAAGAAAATCGTCGAAGCCTATGCAGCCGGGGCCAATAAATATGAACGTGTTGGTGAGTGGGCGGAAAGGATTGGATGGGAAAGATTCTTTGAAAGATGTGAACTCGAATTTACCCATCATCTCATCGATGATTTCCGGGACCCGGCGTATTATACCTGGCGTCAGACGTCACAGTTTAAATTCTAATCGTTAACACAATAGGGGGGTACGTTAAAGGATGTGCCCCCCTTAATAAAAAAGAGGCTCAATCAATGGATATCGAAGAGGCAAAAGAAAAAATCGTAGAAGGGCTGTCAAAGAAAAAAAGTAAAACCAAGTTTTATTTTAACGATTTAGCGAAAATCCTGGATTTAAAACCCAGGGAGGCCAAAAAGCTGATCAATAAATTGATCCAGGATGAAGTCCTCGAATACTGGTCCAGCGGCAGTACGTCCTTGTACGGGCTTAAAGGCACGGGCAAACAGGCGCATGCCGAGCACGAAGATTAAAACCAACGATCTTCTTATTTAAAAGCCGTGGTATGCAGCAGGTAGATATGGATTTTCCCAGAATTTTAATTTCAGCCCTGCGGGGAGGATCCGGAAAGACCATACTGTCCATCGGAATTACTGCAGCATGGAAAGCCGCCGGCAAACGGATAACACCTTTCAAAAAAGGTCCGGACTACATTGACGCTGGTTGGCTTGCCCTTGCAGCCGGCCGGCCCTGTTATAATCTTGACACCTACCTTGTCACCCAAGAGAATATTCTTCGATCCTTTTTCCTGCATTCCGCAACCGGCGATATTTCAGTTATAGAAGGAAACCGGGGTCTTTACGACGGTATAGATATTAAAGGAAGCACCAGCACCGCCGAACTGGCGAAACTTCTCAAGACACCGGTGATTCTTTGCATCGATTGCACCAAGTCCACCCGAACCATGGCTGCGGCGGTTCTGGGATGCAAGCAGTTCGATCCTGATGTGGACATAAAAGGGGTGATCTTAAACCGCGTTGCCGGGTCCAGACATGAAAAAATCCTCCGAAAAAATATCGAGCACTACTGCGATATTCCCGTATTGGGTGCCATCCCGAAACTCGACTGGAAAAATTTCCCTGAACGGCATTTGGGGCTGGTACCCACACCGGAACATGACTGTGCAAAGGATGCCATCGATGCTGCATCCGAGATAGCCCGCCGCTATCTCGACCTTGAGGCGTTGGCAGCGGTTGCCGACAATGCCGCTGCGCTGTCTGTTTCAGCCGAACTTCGAGAAAATACCCGTCATCCCGCATCGAGCATTTCGCATCCAAGACCCAGAATCGGCGTCATCAAGGATTCGGCGTTTCAGTTCTACTATCCGGAAAATATCGAAGCCCTTGAAGCGGAAGGGGCGGAAACCGTATTTTTCAGCCCCCTTGTGAGCGATAACATTCCCCCTGTGGACGCCCTTTATATCGGTGGCGGGTTTCCTGAAACCCATGCCCGTCAACTGGCAAACAATGTAACCTTCAGAAGACAATTAAAAGATCTTGCAGAAAAGGGCCTGCCCATATATGCGGAGTGCGGCGGTCTTATGTATCTCGGGGAGGAACTTGTTCTGGACGAAGGATCCTTCTCCATGGCCGGCGTGCTGCCGGTGGTGTTCGGATTTTCAAAAAAGCCCCAGGGGCACGGGTACACGGTGGTTGCCGTGGAACATGAGAATCCCTATTATAAAATCGGTTCTGAAATTAAAGGGCATGAGTTTCACTATTCGAAAGTCTTAGAATGGCGTGGAACCGATAAAGATCTGGCCTTTGGCATGAAACGCGGGGCCGGTTTTATAAATAAACGTGACGGGGTCTGCTACAAAAACGTTCTGGCCACTTACACCCATATCCATTCACTGGGCACGCCGTCTTGGGCCGGCGCCATGGTGCGGAATGCGATGGCTTATAAAAAATATAATAACCGTTCAGGGTTGGATCCATAATTTAATCTTTCATCAACCTTTGATAAACTCGTAAAAAGTCCGATTTAGACAGTTTCGTAAAAAGTTCAAGTTCAAGGCGTGCAAATTTTAATCATGAGGCGTACTTATCGTACGTTGAATGATTGCGAAATGCAGCACAACGCAGAAGTTGGACTTTTTACGAGACCGTCAACCTTTGAACGGTGAACTCGGAACCTGTGAACGCATACAAAAAAAGGGGTAATCACCCTATAAACGATGATTACCCCTTTTTAATTTTTTTTATTCTGTACTATTCTTTCTCGTCTTCTCCGCCGTGGCACTGTTTACAGGTCACCGGCGCAGCACCTTCATCTTTTGATTTCAACTTCATTTTCTTGTTGAAATCTTTATGGCATCCTTTGCAGTTATCATGTAGGGCATTGGCATGGTATTCGCGCTTCTGCTCTTTTTTAAGGCCCTTTGCTTCTTTTCCTTTAATATACCCGGGTTTTTTATGGCATTCGATGCAGTTTTGGACTTCGTCGCCCTCTTTCAGCTGGGTCAACGGTTTATTGTCCTTGTCGTGGTGACATTCTCCACATCCGTTTTTATAAAGATCCGGATTTTTCTCGGCATATTCCTTTGCGTGCTTTAAATGCGTGAAGGTCACGATGCCCTTGGTATGTTTTTCATACGCTTTGTTTTCCATCTTGATTTCATCTTTGACTTCCTTTCCCGCATAAACACCCACCACCAGAAAAAGGGTTGCCATAACGGCGACAGCAGCAATTTGTAAGTATCTTTTCCTCATAAACACCTTTCCCCTTTCAGTTCACTGTTTTAGCCCCAATGTGTATCAGACGCGCAAAACTACCAAGAAGAAATAAATCTGTCAATAATAAAAAGGGATTTTCAATAAAAGCTCCCTGATGCCGAATTACGGTATAACCGAATTTAATTTGCTATATATTATCATCGTTTCCAGACGATTTTTTCCCGAAAATTCTGGCGCCGACAATACTGATTTCATACAGCACCATCAACGGCAACGCCATCATAATCTGCGTTACGACATCCGGCGGCGTTAAAATGGCAGCCCCCACAAAGAATAAAAGAACAGCGTATTTTCTGTTTTTCTTTAAAAAGCTTACGGAAACAATGCCGAGTTTGGCGAGGAAGGTAATGATCAGCGGAAGTTCAAAAACAACGCCAAAAGCAAGCAACAATTTTGAGGCAAAACTCAGATATTCCCGCATGGATGGAAGGGGTCGTATTATTTCAGAGGCAAACCCCAAAAAAAACTTAAACCCGTATGGGAATACGATAAAATATCCGAAAAACGCCCCTCCCAAAAAGAAGAGTGTGGATAGAAAAACGATGGGGAGCATCAACCGTTTTTCCTTGTCGTACAGGCCCGGTGCCACAAACATCCAGAACTCATAAAAAATTATGGGTGTGGCCAGAATGATACCGGAAAGAAATGCGACCTTCAAATAGGTGAAGAAGGCTTCGGGGAGACCGGTAAAAATGAGTTTGTCGCCGGTTTTCATGACCCCGATCAGGGGTCGGGTCAAGATTTGAAACAGCTTTTCTTTGAACCCGTATGATAAAACAAAGCCGGTGCCCACGGCGATGAAACAGACGATGAGACGCCGCCGGAGCTCTTCGAGATGGCCGCTAAACGGAATTTTTTTATCATCATCCATGACTCAATGGATCCTCTGGGTCGCTGTTTTTATTTTCCTTTTGGGTGTTTTCCGTTTCAGAAGCATCGGCATCCTTTTGATCCTTGGTTTCTGGTTCGGGCTTTACATCGATGGCCTCCTTGATTCCGTTGCTCATGTCGTTAAAAGTTGTTTTAATATCGTTTAATTCTGTATCGATTTCAAAAGAATCTTTTAATTCGGATGTGGCCCGTTTAAACTCGGCAAAAGCACGTCCTAAAGATTTCGCAAGGTCTGGAAGTTTTTTAGGGCCAATGACAATCAGCGCAATGGCCAGGATCAGAAACATTTCGGGCATGCCGATGCCAAACATAAAAAACTCCTTAAATGTTCAGGTAAACTGCAACAGCTCGCTCGGTTGAATTTCAGGGATTCAACCGGGTAAGCCTCTAAAATAAATGTATCCATAAGTTTTTTACAAAAAAGAGTCAAGCAGAACTCTTGTCGGGTTTTAGTATGAGAAAATAGAGTGTTCCGGGGTGTTTCATATGACCGGCCGCGATTTCAGCCTGGCGGCCGTTTCCCCAGAAAAGATCTGCTCGGCCGGGACCGCGAATGGCCCCGCCAGTATCCTGATACAGTACAAATCGAGAAAAATCCGTCCAGCGGTCGATTTCTCCAGTATCGGTGGTCAACGGTTTTTGGGTTTCAATAAACCCCAGGCCGGCCAGGGGGTAGAGGCGTCTGTCCATGGCAATGGACCGTCCGGGGGTCAATCGGACTTCCAGATATCCCAAGGGGCCGTCTTCTTCGATCTTAAAAAACACATAACTTGGGTTGTAGTACAATACGGTGTCAACTTCTTCAGGATGGCGGCTTAGGTAATCCCGAATTTTTTGCATGGACATTTCAGACTTGGATATTTTGCCTTGGTCAATAAGGAATTTGCCGATGCTCCGATACGGGCGTCCGTTGGTGGTGTGGTAGTGGACATGGAGGGTCTCGCCGCTGGAAAGATCGATCTTTCCGGACCCTTGAATGTGTAAAAAAAAGAGGTCCACCCGGTCGTTAAGCCAGGCAATGGTCTCGGCCTTTTCTTTGAGAATCTCTTTATATTCGATGTCCTTCCGGTCATAATACGGCACCACACTGTTATGGGTGTATCTGCCGATGATCTTTTTCCCTTTAAACTGGGGGGAGAATAGAGAGAGGTCGATGGTGGTAAGGTCGTCGGGACGGGCGTAAATTGGAAAGGGATATTCGGGGCTTGGTTCAAGACTGCCTTTTAGAACCGGTTCGTAATATCCGGTAAAAAGAACTTCCCCCGGGGTGTCGCCGCCCACGGATCGGTAGACCCGATAGTTTGTTTGGATGTATTCTTTCAGTTCCTGATGGGAGGGTGTCGCTTGGATAAAATGGAGAAAATGCTCCAAGGATCGGATCATGTGGGATGTTTCATAGACATCTTGTCCAAACCTGAAGGTTCGGGTGGACGGCACCCGACGGAGATATGAAATGCTCCCCAGAATACCCTCCGCCAAACGGTCATAGGCCAGATCGTCTAAAAATTCGGGGTATTCCGAAGGGGTGAGTTTCGTGAGTCCGGTGTCTTTGACTTCGGGGGGTTTTTTTCTGAACAGGGCACATCCTGTCAGAAGCAAAGAAAGTAACCCCACAACGCATATCATTGAAATGTATCTATTCATCGATTCGTGTTTCATTTATCTATGGGTGGTCAGCCGGTTCAGGATGAAAAATAGAATCCCCGTTAAAAACAGCAACAGATATAACGGCATGGTGACAACAAATTGAATGATGGCGTGAAGGGTTCCCCGGGATATCCCGTCAAGCCAGGTTAAATGTCCTTCGCCGAGATAATCCATAAGGGTCAAACTCTTCCAGACCATTTTATCTTCCATTTTCATGAACGTTGCGATGGCTTGAAACCCGAGAATCAGCCCGCTAAAGAGCCAAGCAACCAGGCCGGCAACGGTAAATTTTGACATGAATTTTCCCTCCGAAAAGGTTCCTCTTTAACTTTTGCATCTATTTGCCTTTCCTTGAAAACACGCCGCTCTTGCCGCCTGACTTTTCAAGAAGGCAGATGTCGGAAATTATCATTTCACGGTCATGGGATTTGCACATGTCGTAGATGGTGAGACCGGCCGTGGACACGGCAGTCAAAGCTTCCATTTCAACCCCGGTTGGATCGACGGTGCGAACCGCTGCCTCGATTCTAATGGTGCTTTTGGCGGGATTCGGAAAAAAGTCGATGGCGACATGTGTGATGTTCAGCGGATGACACATGGGGATCAGTTCCGAGGTCTTTTTTGCGCCCATGATACCGGCGATTCGTGCGGTTTCGAGGACATTCCCCTTTTTAACCGTTTGGTCCATAATCTTTTGGAAAGTGGCCGGATTCATGGAGACCGTCCCCTGGGCCACAGCCGTGCGCCGGGTCGGTTTTTTTCCCGTTACATCTACCATCCGGACATGGCCTTGTTCGTCGATGTGGCTGAATTCAGACATAAAAATCCTCATTTGGGCAATTTGGGTTGTTCGAGGAGAATGTATTTTTTTCACTCTTGTCCAAAAACGATTTTATAGATGTATATGCGTTATCATACCTAAAGGATTTGTGGATTGCAGGCTCCTTGGGAACTTGGAATGATGGAATGCTGGAATATTGGGTTTTTTAAAAGGAACCCATCTTCCATTATTCCAATATTCCGGCATCTTTTTGGCAAAATATGAATGCCGTATTTATCCTGGCTTGTCATGCCAAACGTATTTTGGACACCAATAATTATTATGAAATTATAAAAAAAACTCTGTTTTGCTGGTAACGGTGGTTTTAATGGCATTGAGTGTGTCATTCAAAACGGCGATCACCGTTTCGCGAATGTCTCCGGCAACCACCAGGAGCATGACGTCGTCCCCGACGGCCAACTGCCTGTTTTCAGCAATTTCAACAAGTATTTCAACGATTCCGGGGATCTGTTTATAGGTGTCGACCACCTGCTCCAGTTTGCTGTTATCGACGGAAATGGTCAGGCCCGATACCGGCCGTCCGTCCCGTGATGTGCCCCGGACAACGCCGTTATGGCAGAGGATCATTCCCGCCGCGTGATAATCCGGGTGTTTCTTGATTTTATCGACCATGCCGGCAAGATTCACGGTGTTACCTCGGTTGGACCCGTTGCGATATTATTGGCCTTGGCCAAATCGTCCGGTGTGTTAATGTTACAAAAAGAGCGAAGATCCGGATCAGATTTTCGCAGAATATCTTCAGGAATTCTTTTAACCCGAACCTTTTGAAACACCTGTTGAATTTTGAGCGCATTTTCAGCAAGCTGGGCTTCGAGGGGTTTAAAACACCTTTTGGAATATACGGCACACAGCGGCTCGAAGCCTTTGGAGGTTTCAGGGATAACGATGTCAATGCGCGGTTCTATCGCGCCCACAAGGGTTTCAACCAATTCTTTTTTGAGAAAAGGGATGTCGCAGGCCGCGAAAAATGCATAGGGAGTGCTCGTATAAAAAAGACCCGTGTGTATCCCTGTCAAGGAACTCCGGATGGGGAAAATATCTGTAACAATATTAACATCCCATTGGAGATATTGCGGGGGGTCGTTGGTCACCAAAATGATTTCATGGAAAAGATCCCTAAAGACGTCATGGATATGATCGAGGATCTTTTTCCCCCCCACTCGGACCAATGCTTTGTTGGTTCCGAAAAAACGTGAATTTTGTCCGCCGGCCAATATCACGCCGGTACAGTGGTTTTTCATATTAAAAAACCTTTGTTGGGTACCTTCTGAAGCGGTCCCGTCTGTTTTCCGTGTCATCAAATCCGCCAAAGACCCTCGTATCTGGTACAATAGGAAAAATATCGCGCAAAATCAAGCCATTTCAATGGGCTCGCTACATCTGCTGCAATGGAATATCATGAAGGAAACTCAAAGAAGGTAGATTCCACCCAAGAGACGGCGGCAAGAAACGCAGTAGTTTAGGGGTCGATGGTTTTTGGAGACAGCCCCATATTAATCTTGATATTGACCGGCCAATGTGGATAGTATGTTGCGGATTAGAACTAACGTGTGATCCCGGAATCCGCCGGTCCCGTTCAAGGGGCAGGGGCAGATGCCGGTAAAAAAGGCGGTTTTTGTTCAGGCGATCCGTAACATCAATGGAGATAAGATGGGAATCAAAAGACACAAGGCAGGTGCTCCGAAAACGGTTAAAATCGGAATTTTAACGGTTTCAAGCACCCGTTCCATGGCAGACGACAAAAGCGGCCAATGGATCCGGAAAAGGGCCCAAAAGGAAGGGCACGAGGTCGTACGGCATCAGGTGATCCCCGACGAGACCGGAATTATCACCCGAACGGTTTTTGAAATGATCGAAGATCATAAGGCCCAGGTTATCCTTGTCACCGGGGGAACGGGCATCAGTAGGAAAGATGTCACCATTGAGGCCCTCCGTCCAATCTTTAGAAAGGAGATCACAGCATTCGGCCCCCTTTTTGCCCAGCTCAGTTTTGAAGAGATCGATTCCGCTGCCTTCTTGTCCCGTGCCACGGCCGGCCTCATCGAAGAGACCCTCCTATTTTGTATTCCCGGGAGCCTCAAAGCCTGCAAACTCGCCTGCAAGGCATTGATTTTTCCTGAAATCGGTCATCTTGTCAAGCATGTTCATGACGGATAGGGACCGTCATGAAAGCACTTCTATCACAACCCGGATATCGATTTTCTCCGGGTTATTCTCCGAACAGTCTTACCCAAGACTGAAAACGCGCTGTTTTCTCGGGACCGTACCGACCCAGGGCGTTTAAAATTTCCTCAACCGATTTTTCATGGCCGTCCGTATGGCCGTTTTTGGAAAAAAACTTGTCTGCAAAGCAGATGGCCTGTTCTTCTATGGATATGGGTATCATATCCCGTTGGGGCAGCGGGAGATTGTTGCGTCGTATGTCTTCGGATGTGATGCCCACACCCACATGTCGCTCACAGACCAGTGCGTGTGCCGGCATTTGGCGGTTTTCAAGAATTTCCCTTCCCAGATAGCCATGACAGACATAGGGATATTCACCGGTACAGCCCAGTTCCGGGGTGTTGGTCATAAAAATGCCGATGTCGTGAAGCATGGCCGCTTCTTTTATAAAATCAAGATCCGGTTTAAGATGTGGGTTTCTCTTTGCCACCGCCACGGCTTTACGGGCCACCTGTTGACCATGTTGTATGAGAATATGATATGCTTTGGATCCGGGCTCATACAATTCCGCAATAATATCAATTGGGTTCATAAGTTAAATAAAAAATTTAGATTTATGAGGATTTATCCGAGAGGAGCACCCCCTCCATAAACGGATCGATGGTGCCGTCGAGAACACTGTTTACATTGCCCACTTCCAGGTTAATGCGATGGTCCTTGACCATCTGATAGGGATGCAGAACATACGATCGGATTTGACTGCCCCAGGCGATTTCATCCTTGTTAGCATGCAGTTCCTCATATTTTTCATCCTGCTTTTGTTTTTCAAGCTGGTAAAGCCTCGATTTTAAGACCTTCATTGCCAATTCTTTATTTCTGTGTTGGGATTTCTCCTGCTGGCACTGGGCAACGATTCCGGTGGGCAGATGGGTGATGCGGACGGCGCTGCTGGTTTTGTTGACGTGCTGTCCGCCGGCACCGCTGGCCCGATAAACGTCGATACGCAGATCCTTGTCATCGACCTGCACCACGATTTGGTTGTCTATCTCAGGATAGACGAACACAGAGGCAAAGGATGTATGCCGCTTGCCGCCTGCATTGAACGGTGAAATCCTCACCAGTCGATGGACACCTTTTTCAGTTTTCAAATAGCCGTAAGCGTAGTGACCACTGGCGGTGAAGGTAACGCTTTTGATTCCGGCCTCGTCTCCGGGCTGGAAATCGATGATATCCATTTTAAAACCTTTCCGATCGATCCAGCGCGTGTACATCCTAAAGAGCATTTCAGCCCAGTCTTGAGCTTCGGTTCCACCGGCGCCCGCATTAATGGAAACAATGGAGTTGTTGGGATCGTCTTCGCCGCTGAGTGTCAGATCGATGGAAAATTTTTTGAGTTTTCGTTCAATGTTTTGAAGCTGCCTGGAGGCTTCTTGGATGGTATCCGTGTCGGATTCTTCCATGCCGAGTTGGAGCAGTATTTCGCATTCTTCAAGATCACTGTAAAGGGTTTTAAACCGGTCGAGGACACCGGAAATGGCTGTCCGCTCTTTTAAAACTCCCGTGGTTTCTTCCGGGGTGTCCCAGAATCCTTTCTGGGCGATGAGCGCTTCGATCTCCTCAAGCCTTTTTTCTTTACCGGCTAGGTCAAAGATAACCTTTAAGTTGTTCAAATTTCAAAAAAAGATTCTTTATATTTTCTTTAAGTTCAATAGACATTCGTGACCTCCTGTTTTTCTAAATTCTCCTGTATTCGCCAGCAGGGGGTGCTGTTGGAAAAGATCCCCCATTCCGCAAATAAAAAGGCCCTGCTGGTAGGTGTACTATAATCCGTTTTTTTAGATCTTTCAATAGTCCATTGGGGTTAACCCGAATATTTCCTCGATCGCCGGGAAAGGAATGTGGATGCGGTGAAAATAAGCAAAATTGCCAGGCAGACCATAGCAAAGACATCTCCGAAGCGGGCGTAAACGGTCATTTCTCGAAGTAAGGGCACCGTGCGGGTCATGACCACATCCTTGAACAGGGGGGTGGCAGCGATGATTCTGCCGGTGGGATCTATGAATCCGCTGATACCGGTGTTGGCAGCGCGTATGAGAGACCGTTTGTTTTCCACGGCCCGGAAAACGGCCATGGAAAAGTGTTGATAGGGCGCGCTGGTTCTGCCATACCATGCGTCGTTGGTGATGTTGACCAGCAATGCGGCATCGTTTTGGGCCATGTATCTGGAAAGATTCGGGAAGATCATCTCATAACAGATCTGTATGCCGATGCTGTAATTTTTCCAATGGAGCGTGTGTCCTTTTTCCCCAGGGCGGAAATCCCCGACGTTTTCCACCATTTTCCCGAGAAACGGCAGCCATTTTTTGAAGGGGATGTATTCTCCAAAGGGCACCAGGTGGGCTTTGTCGTATTTGCCCCGGATATTTCCCCCGGGGCCGACAAGATACGCACTGTTGTAGTATTCCACCGTGTTGTTCTTAAAATCGAGGGACGGACTGCCGAACAGAACGTCGACCCCGGTTTCATGAATCCCCTTGAGAACCAATTCCGACAGTTGGGCGTTGTGCATAAAATAGAACGGCGTGGCGGTTTCCGGCCAAACCACCAGGTCCGACCCATGTTTAATAGCCGTCCGGGACAGATCGATGTATTTCAGTGTCGACGACCGCTGATACGCGGGGTCCCATTTTTGGGCCTGTTCGATATTGCCCTGGACAACGGTAATTTTTTGGGAAGGGGAATTTACCATCCGTTCCTGGATAGATCGTATCCGATGGTCTCCATAAAACCAGACCAAACCAAAGATGAAGGCAAACGTTGCCATGGCGCCTCCAGCAAGCTTTAGCCGGACCGATGTTTTCTGCCAGTCTTTTTGGGTGAGGTAAAGATATGCCAGAAAAATTGACGCATTGGCAAAGAGAATGCAAAACGATACGCCGTATACACCTGATATGTCCGAAATTTGTATGATATTCAGAACCTTAAATTGGGTGTAGCCAACCAGCTCCCATGGAAAGCCCGTAAACAGAAACGAACGAATGTATTCCAAGGCAACCCATACCACAGGCGGCATGAAGACCAGGAACACGGGCCTCGGGCACAGACCGGTGAGGGCCATTGAAAATATTGCAGGGTAGATGGCCAGATACGCAGAAAAGAGCAAAAGGACCGGTACGCTCACATAGAAAGGAAGATTGCCGTACGTTGTCATGGTATATGCCAGCCAGTAGACCAGGGTGATGTAATGGACCAGGCCGGTAAACAGACCCAGAATAAAACTGTTTTTAGAAGAAAGGTTTCTCAACGCCACCAGCAGGGGAACCACGGCGAACCAGGCCAGCCAGGAAATGCCGGCCTTTGGAAAGGAAAGGGTCAGCAAAAAACCGCTGGACGCGGCTAAAAAAATCTTCAGTCTGTCGAGTTTATCTCTGTTCAATTTCAATGAATTTCAAAAATTGTACGTATTCAGAGGGGTGCTTCCCCCATTCTTATAATGGTGCCGCCGTATATGTCGCCTTCATTCACGGGCCCTTTTGTCTCGATGTCTCTTTGGTAGGAGGTCTTTGTGTCAAAGGGGAAATTGTTGGCCTTGTTGATGGACGCCACCGCTTCATCTAAATCAGAACTTTTTACGCAGAGAAGATATACATCCGGTGTGGGAATTTCGTCGATATTGTCGGTTGCCAGCGTCGGTGCGCCGATCATGGTTTTTTCCTTTTTTCAGGGTCAAGCCGGCGGGAACCGGCATGGATTAGAATCCTGTCCCATCCGTTCGGCCCGATGCATCTGCCCATGGCCGTTTTGAAACCTTCGGGTGAGGGGACCGGTTCGAGGTCGTCAGGCATGGCCCCATAATATCGAGACGGACCTTCCCAAATATCCCAGCCGCTTTCATTGAAAATATTCCAGCAGCTTTTTACGGACTCGCCGCGGCCTTCCTCTGTGCGTTCCTTTACATCCCGGGGGTTAGCGCCGACTTCCGCCCAGAATAGATTTGCACCGGCCAGAGACCCCAACGTGCAAGGTTCATGGGTGCAATTGCCCATCACGCACTTTGAAATACCGATTCTGGTTACGGCAACGATTTGAGACATGCGCAATTCGCTGATCATGCCCAACGACGCCATTTCAGTGCCTGGTATGGAAATCCGCCGTGCCGCGCCGCTGTAGGATGGATTGAAGGAACCGGTAAAACGTATCAGCTCGGCGATTTCTTCGTTGGTGTGTTCGGGCCCAATGGGCTCCACGCAGGTGCCGACCCCCAATCCGGCCTCCTGGAAATTTCGGATACTCGCCTTTCTTTTCTCCGGAGAAAGAGAGCTGTCTATTCCTTCACGCAATCTTAGGGCATGGTAAACCCCGGCAAAACCGGTGTCTTTTAATTTTTTGGCGTTTTCCCGGGATTGGTCTCCGATATTGGCGATGAGCGTTGTCTCGGGCCTTAATTTTTTTCGGACCTCTTGGGAAATCTCGATGAATTTTCCAAAGGAATATTTGGCCGTGGTCATGATAAATATGGCATTGGCGCCATCTTGTTCGAATTGTCGGGCGGACGCCACGGCGTCATCGACGGATATCTCTGTTTCTTCTTGGAAAACGCCGTTCTTTTTTGCAAAAGAACAGAATGAACAGTTCCCCGAGCACGGTGCAAGGTTTAATGCAAACTGGGCGTGAATTTCGGCTTTATTGTCCGTAAGTTCTTTTGAAATGCGGTTGGCCTCGGCCATTAATATATACGATTCCGGCGAGTCTGAAGGGAAAGAGAGCATGTGGATGAGTTCCTCTTTGGAGAAAGGCTCTGCATTCCGTGATTTTTGTATAAAGTCGTCAACTTCCATAACTATCCTCCTTTTCTGGACACATCACCCATCGAATGCTGCAAGAGCCGACGAAAGTCCTATCTGATGCCCCTCGGGTTGGTTTTATTAGATCTCCCTACAGCTTGCTGCTTATATAAAAAGCCGATGTGTTCGGTTGAATCTAATTCCAAAAACAACCCACATGATTTTTCTTTGAAATATAGTGCCCGAAAATCTTTTCCAATCGCATAATTTGATTCATGGACGTCTCAATTTCAAAACACCCTACTTTTTTTATTAAATTGCCAAGTTTTCTTTTCCTGGCAAACGGCCACTGCTGTGTTATTTTTTCTGAATAAAATTAAGTTACCAAAGAAAGGCACTTGATTTTTTTCCCATTATTTCGCCGTCGAACACCAATTTGGCGGCAGCACCCGAGAGTCCGCAACAAATATGTAACGGCAACAGGTGCTCTTCTCTCGGATGACAGTACCTTGCATACGGCGCATCGGCCCAATCGATCAATCTTTTTTCTCGCGTTTTTTCGGACATGTTCATATTTGTACACGTATCGATCAGCCATTGCTGAAAAGATTCGTTTTTGAGGTCGGAAACACCCGGCCCCCGAAACGTAAAGGCTTTAATATTGTGAAATGAAAACCCCGAGCCCATGACCAGGACGTTGTCTCCGCTCAGTTTTGATAGCGCCCTGCCCACTTGGATATGGAATCCCGGGTCCAAACTATTTACAAGTGACAATTGAACACACGGAATATTTGCGTTCGGGAAAATAATTTTTAAGGGTATAAATAAACCGTGATCAAAGCCGCGGTGAGACATCTAATTTTGCATCTATCCCATTTTCCTGCAATAAGCGATAGATGTTATGGGATAGGGCGGGGTTGCCAGGTGCCGGGTATTCAATTTCATAGGATTCTTTGGGAAACCCATTGTAATCATACAGTAGCGAAGGCGTCTTTCCGCTGGTTATGGTGGGTTTGTTTTCTTCCCAATGAGCACTAATAACTAAAATCGCCGACGGTTTACCCAGCTTCGGAGCCAGGGATTCCAGAAAATCTATCATTTCCCTGTGTCCGCCGTGTCCGAGCAGCGGCAACGGGCCTCCGCCATGGGGAAAGAATAAAACAGGGCTCGACCCATGGATTATTTCCGTTTTCATGCATTGCCTCCCTTGAAGCGATTGACGACCGTGCTAAACTTATATCAACATCAGTTTTATCATGGATCTCTCCTTTATCATTTTGGCATTATCAACGAAATTACGTCGGACTATCTTCCGGCCGTGGCGGTTCCTATCCGATGATTCACCCAGGTTTAATGGGTTAAAAACAATGATTCTTTCTTCACCTGCAACTACTCGGTTTGTTCGACCACATGGTTGTTGGTCAAGATAAATCCTTTTTTGTCGATGATAAAACCGGTGCCCAGACTTGTCTGTTTATATTTTTTGGGTATCTGACCTCCAAAGTAACGTTCAAAGAAATCTCGCATTGGATCGTTCGGACCGAAGGGCATGGGAACTTCCCCTTCTTCTTTCATGATTTTGACGGTCCGGATGTTTACCACGGATGGATTGGCGATTTTAACCAGGTGTGAAAAGGAAATGGGAGCTTCTGCCACATTTTTCGCGGCAAGGGACTCCGATGATCCCGCCGCAAGGAAAACAGCAGTAATGACCCAAGCGGCCAGAAATCTACCCAAAGTAAAGGGTATTCGAACAGGGAGGGAGGGATGTGTTTTCAGTTTTTTCATGATGGTCTTCCTTCTTCTAAATCAAGGTCATCCCGGCGCTGACGAAGCCCGGACAAATAACCGATGCCCGGACCGGCCCGGTACTCAGGCTTAGAAGCATCGACGAGAACCCGCTTGGGCGACGTTCTGTCAAGCTGGCGATTTGTCTTCCGCCAGATGTGGCCTGTGCTCGTCGACTCGAGTGGGCCGATAACTCTTGACGCCAGGAACACCCGGCGCTGTCATGCGTGTATGGATAGACGAGGAAAGGATATCCTGCAAATGGGTTGAACTGTTATTCGGCATTGTATCACCTGCTTTGAATTTTATATCAAGTTCCTACGTGATTCACAAGAAAAACAGCAAGCTCGATCCAAATTTTCCGGTTGATTGTTTTTAGTCGAAGGGACGTAAAACATATCAATATTTTTAAAGACATATTCAGCCTTTTATCGATGAGTTAGGTTTTGGAAAAAACTACATTTGGTATTGTTGAATGGAAAAGGCTGTGATAATTGTTCAAGTTAGGGCCTACGCACCGAGGGGAATCCTGGAATATTGGAATAATGGGTTCTGGGATAATGCAATTTTGAGTTAATGGTAAAATTTGTGTCATGGATAATATCCTTTTAAAAACCAACCTTCCGGTATTCCACCATTCCAACATTCCATATCCGAAGCAAGCGTTAAAGTATAAAATATCTCATATTTTCATTGGGTTGTATAAATTCCAAAACGTTTAATGGGTATGTATTTTTTTGACTTCAACGATGTTACCAAAACAATTCCAATGATGAATATTCAAAGAAATATTTATGTGGAAAAGGTAGACAGTCTCCCCATCGAAGCCCAGCCCTAGAATTGGTGGAGCGAAAAGGCATCGGCCATCCCGATTCCATCTGCGACGCAATAATGGAGGCCACCAGTGTAAAATTGTGTCGGGAATACCAGGAACGCTTCGGACGTATCCTTCATCATAATATCGATAAAGGGCTGCTTGTTGCAGGGCAGACGACTCCAAAACTCGGTGGCGGGAAGGTGGTGGAACCCATGCGGCTCATTTTCGGAGATAGAGGCACCTATGAATATCAGGGTGTCAATATCCCCATTGGGGAAATCGCCGAATCTACTGCACGACGGTGGCTTCGGGAACATCTGCGTTTTGTGGACCCTCTGAAACACATGGTCTTTCAGAACGAGATCAAACCGGGATCCCCTGGATTGACGGATATTTTCTCGAGAACGGTTATCGGTGCCAATGACACCTCTGCCGGCGTCGGGTATGCGCCTTTGAGCGAAACTGAACGTCTGGTTCTGGCAGCGGAAAAATTCCTGAATGCACCTTCTTTCAAAACTTCGTTTCCCGAAGCCGGCGACGGCGGGCAGGTCGGTCGAGGAAATCGGGTCAACGGGATCATTGCTTTCAACCGGCCGTCCACCACGGAAGCGGCCGCCGGAAAGAACCCTGTAAGTCATGTGGGGAAAATTTATAATTTGCTGAGCCACGAAATCGCTGCTCGTGTCCACCGGGAAGTTGAGGGCATCAGGGAGGTCACTGTTTGGCTCTGCAGTCAGATCGGAAAACCCATTGACCGGCCTTTGATTGCCGAGGCCCAACTGATACTGGAGCCGGAAGCTCTTCTGGAAGATGTACGCGATTCCGTGTTTGGGGTGATTGATCGTGAACTGGAGGGGATCCAATCCTTCACCCAACGGCTGGCCATGGGAGAGCTTTCAGTCTGCTAACCCGATGGTGTTCGCTGATATTGGCGGAAAAGGCAGTTCTCGTTCAGGCACCCATCATCATGA
>CAWBNO010000004.1:0-38211 GCA_963790095.1 uncultured delta proteobacterium
GTGACGATTTGTATTTGGCTTTCCTCGATGCCCGTTCGAACCATTTGCGACTTATATTGCTCGATCAGTTGGCGAGATGCTTCCATATTTTTTGCCTTGATCTGGTTTAATTGGTTGCGGGATTTAAAGTTTGTTCTGGCTTCATCCTCAAGGTACTGGGAAAGCATCGGTTGTACGTGAAAAAGAACATAACTCATATTTTTTACCCGAACCGAAATGCGCGCAGCGTAACGTACGGCATTTTTAGAATGCAACGAATCGTCAACTGCTATCATTATCTTTTTCATGAGCACCTTCCTCCTTAAGTGTCCAGAATTAATAATTCTGATAATTAAGTTAATGTATTACTTTAATTGGAAGTTTACTTCTCAATCATTTGAATAATCCAGCCCTGAACAATAGAGGCGACAACAATATAACAAGTGAATATTAGAACAAATCGTGTCCCAAAGTAATATACCATTAAAGGTAAAAGCGGTATTTTTATAGCCCTGTTATACAGAAACGCTGCAATCAAACCGCTCTTCATGCCTTGATTTCGAAGATCTCGCAAAAGAGGATACCAAGCATAAACAGGGCCATGACTCAGTATTCCTGTAAATATAGCTAAAAACCATCCTTTAATTCCAGAGCCTTTCCCGACATACTTTGATACTGCCCCGGGAGAAACAAAATAATTCATGATGCCCATAAAGAGTATAATAAATAATAAGGATGGCAAGATCTGAATAAGCGCATCTGCGCTTATTTTTAGAGAGTTCTTTATTTTTTCGGGGTGGGGAAAAAATAGCAGAAAATAGATAAAGACAACAGCTCCTAAAAAATATATTCCATTATATTTGGCGCCATTTCTTTTTTTTACCCTATCTTTTCTATCGCCATTTTGTATCATCGAATTATCAGCAATGTCTTAACGGTTGCTATTGAAACCAGGATGGCTAAAATATAGCCTAATATATTTCTGACACACGCGAACCGTCTCCCCAAAATAGTTGCTTCAGCAGGAAATTGAATGATACCGACCGTAACCCATGCCACGAGAAATGATGTTATTGCAATGAGGCTGACATTTTCTTTTACCAGTTCTCCTCCTATAATGTAGCTGTTAACAGGATTCCCGGCAGAGATACTGCCAATTAATGCACTAATTACAGTGTCTCGCAGAAATTCTCCCGTAAATAAGGCAGAAAGCATCTGCTTTGATACAAACGTTCGGAAAAGTCCCAAAACTAAGATTACACCCAGTATAATAGGTGATGAGGTTCCGAAACTTTTAAAGGCTTTAAATAAAGTAGAGACGATATCTTTCTTTTCATCGTTTTGTTTTCTGTTAATCATGGATCCTTTTTTGCTGGCGAACTCACGGGAGAATTACCAGCATTTCACCTTTTTCTTTTGAAATTGATCTTTGGGCATAGACATCTTTCCTTCACCTCTTTTTCTGATATAAATCTAATTTTTGTTAACTTAAGCTAATCCACAACTAAAACCGAAATATCCTTGGCTGTATTGAATACTTTTTGTGTAACACTCCCTAAAATAAATTCCTTGATTCCGGACAGGCCTCTCTTGCCCATAACGACGACATTATAACCGGCCTTGGCTTCTCTTATGATATCTCTTGCAATTCCCCCTTTTTTTACTTCTGATTTTATTGCGATATTCTTTTCTTCAAATTTTGCATCTAAAAGTATCCTTTTAGCTTTTTGCATGGCCTCATTAACCAGCTTCTTTTTTTTCTCTTCCAGCAAGCAAAAAGAGCTCTGTTGAGACGTAAAATAAGGGGTTAACTCAGGACTGTTCATTGCGCACAAGGCTGCAGTGTCTGGAATTACATTAAATAGCGTAATTTTACTATTAGGTGTAAAAAAATTAGCCACAAATTCAACTGCTCGCCTAGCGTTTTCAGAATCATCAATTGCTACTAATATATTTTTCTCCATGGATAGCACCCTCCTTTAAAATGTTATATGCCTTGGTATTCATTATAGCAGAATAGATCATATTCTATTCACAGTATTTTAATTCCTTCCAAAATTTCTCAATCTTTTGTTAATGTTTTTGATCAACCAAATAGAGATTTTTCAAACTACATAACAACTGAGATTTTGCGAACCCCACCCAAAAAATTATCCGTGAGAAGGAACAAAATCTTCTATCCTGCCCTAAATTGTGGCTCAAAAACTGCTTTAAAAATCATACTCATAGGCGTCATCGTGGGCTGGTCTGACGTCTTTCATCATAACCACAACACCCACTGGCATATTTTCCCTGTCCTTGACCATGTTCGGAATTTCTGCAACACGATAGAACCCTGCTCTGTTAAAAGCATGGATTGCAGCAGTGCTAAGTTCGGGAATTTCGACAATGAGCTTTTCGATCCCGAGTTTGTATGCGATGTCCACGAGCTCATCAATCATTAGATGCCCCAGACCAACATCCCGGTATTCTTTGTGCACAAAAACCCGCACGGTACCCAGATGGTGTTTCCAGCCAGACCGGCGGCGGTTGATCGTTGCATCACCAATAATAGCATCATCTTTTATTGCCAAAATGGGCAGCGTCTTTTCGTAGTCAAGATTTTTCGCCCATTTTTCTACAAGGAGTCTGCTGGATACATCGTCACGCAAATACCTTGCATCTTCTTTGGGAATCGCTTTGAAAAACTCATACAGCGCATCCTGGTCTTCAGCCACCATTGGGCGCAGAAGAAGCTTAGTCCCGTTTTTGAGTTTTGCCTCTTTCTGATACGTGTTAATATCTATTTTCTGATGTATGTCTTGATCCGTCATGAAGATCACCTCCTTTTAACCCTTAAGGGCATGTTAATATTTTTTGCTCCCCTCACGGAAAAATTATTTTATACGTGACCTGCGATATAATTTAAAAAAGACTCTTTAAAATATTAATTGATCTTGCTGTTTTTTCCTTGACCTAACTTTTTGATCTGCATGGATCATGCCACCAAGTCATGCTCTGAAAAAATAATGAAAATCCAAACAGTTAATATCATTACCACCTGAGATTAATTCTTCTGGGCAGTCAAATTTAGAAAAAATTCGAAATTTCTTTTCGCAAAATTTCGAAATTAAATGGATTATCACGGAGAGTAGCAATGGAAATATAATTTTTAAGGGATGCTTTTGGTACCAGTGAGAAGGAAATACTTATACGTTTTACGGCCAACAAAGCTAAAGGGCGCAGGGTTTAAGAGCAAAAGACACAAGAGTTATTTCATATTTATGTCCACATCCTGTTTTCGGGTGGCACATTCCATGCATAAATTAGGTAGAAAGAGAAGTCACAATAGTTATTTAATGATTATTTGTGGGAGGTGCATTATGAATAATTCATCCAAGGATTTCGATCCTCCATATCGAAAAAATATGGATTCCAGGGCGGCTGAACAAGACCGGGGCATTCACGATTCCCTGTCCTTAATCCAGCATAAATATATAGTTACGAGCAACAAACGGGGCATCGGGAAAACAAGCCTTGCCGCAAACTTAGCAGTTGCCCTTTCAAAAAGAAAGGTTAAGGTTGGCTTGATCGATCTTGATCTTCATGGCACAAACATTTGCAATATGCTCGGGCTCCAAGGAATTTATGAAACCGATGTAAATAAGCAATTTGTCCCCGAATCCTATTCAGATTATCTGAAAGTGATATCTATTGAATCCATTATGAAGGATGTGAACCAGAGCGTGATCTGGCGAGGAGACTTGAAGACCCATGTAATTCAACAGTTCATTGCTGACATAAACTGGGGAGACTTGGATTATCTCATCGTCGCTTCCATATCGGGTGCGGGCGATGAACCGCTCGCCGTGGCCCAAGTGATCCAGGATGCCAGAGTCATTTTCGTTTCAACCTCCGAGAAGGAATATCTGCCTCATGCCAGAAAACAAGTTAGAGAATTAATTAATTTATATGAAAACACCCAAAATTCTATTTTGGGTTTCGTAGAAAATATGTGCGGTTTATTTTGTAAAAATTGCGGCAAAACCGGTGAAGGAGTGTTCAGAGAAGCAATTATCTTCAGTGTCAGCTACTTAGGCCGGATTCCCATAGATTCGAACATGCCGTATTGCACTGCAGCAGGGCAATCTTATCTGGAGAAATATCCGAATTCCGAAGCAGCACGTGGATACGAATTAATTGTCGATAAAATTATTGAGGACAGCCGTTCAAAAAAATCTGTGATCAAGAAAATTGCCATTCCAATAGCCGAAGGTCGGCTTTTTCCATCTTTTGGTAAGGCAACCGAATTTGCCATTTTCCATATACAAAATCAGCAAATAATAAAAAAGGAAATTTTACACCCATCTTCCCATGGACCGGATGTGTTACCCGATTGGCTTCATGATTTGGGGGTTAGCATTATCATCGCAGGGAACATGGGTTCTAGAGCTATGGAGAATTTTAGAGTAAAGGGCACCACAGTTATCACCGGCTCCTCCAGTGTAAGCCCTGATGAACTGATTCAACAGCACCTTTCTCGAAACCGGTAAGGATGTCCCTTTTAATCTGAGCATAATAAGAAGGTATGTGGACTGGTCTCGGAAATTGAAGGCCGAGCAGAACGTCTAAGAGGAAAAAATGAGCAGTATGATTGCTTTTGGCCCTGTCCCATCCAGGCGTTTGGGGCACAGCCTCGGGATAAATAATATCCCGCCCAAGATATGCACCTATTCCTGTGTATACTGCCAGCTGGGCCGTACTAAAAAAATGCAGGTTGAGCGCAGTATGTTCTATAATCCGCAAAAAATCTTACGGGATGTCCAGGACAAGGTGAAAGAGACCAGAGATCCCATTGACTACCTGACATTCGTGCCTGATGGGGAACCTACGCTGGACATCAACCTCGCCTATGAGATTGATTTATTGAAATCTTTGGGAATTAAGATTGCCGTGATTACCAACGGTTCCCTTATCTGGCGCGAAGACGTGAGAGAGGCGCTGATGAAAGCAGATTGGGTTTCATTGAAGATAGACTCTGTACAAGAAGAATTTTGGCGCAAGATTAACATGCCTTATGGAACCCTACAATTCTCCTCGATTCAGCAAGGAATGTTCGAATTTGCGCGGGCTTATAAGGGAGAACTTGTAACGGAAACAATGCTTGTTAGAACGGTCAATGACAGCGAAGATGGCCTCGGTAAGATTGCCGACTTGTTGGCTCGGTTGAAGCCTGACAGGGCTTATTTGTCCATTCCTACACGACCGCCTGCAGAGGAATGGGCGCAACCTCCTCCCGAGAAAATTATCAATCAAGCTTATCATATCCTCCATGAACGGATTGATCAGGTGGAATATCTGATTGGATACGAAGGCAATGATTTCGCCTTTACAGGCAACGTCGAAGAAGACCTTCTAAGTATCACCGCCGTGCATCCAATGCGGGAAGAGGCAGTAAGCGACCTTCTGGCGCGTGCCGGAGGTGATTGGTCTGTCATACACAGATTGATCGATCGCGGTCAGCTCATCGAGACGAAGTACAAAGGACGGAAGTTCTATATGAGAAGATTGTCTGCAAGATACACGGGATAGGTGTTCACTGACTCGGAGCATGGACAATGATTTCTATACGCGTGTTCATCGCCTGCCAAAAGAATAAAAGAGGCCTTTGCTAACAGGGGGTTCACCATGTCAAAATTTTCTTTGGGCGTGATAGTTCAAAGATTTGCATGATCGTTGTATTAGGCTTCTACTCAGTCAATAAAAAAAAATCGGTTAAGGTTATGGTAGAAATAAAAAAGATTCTTTTTCCTTGTGACTTGATGAAAAACTCGTCGAAGATTTTGCCCTATGTGCTATCCGTTTCTGAGAAGTATAGCAGCATGATTTATCTGCTCCATGTTGTGGAGGGCCTTTCTAAATGGGATGGTGGATTCTATGATTCCCGTTCTTCTATGGATATGTATCAAAAGGAAACTCATAAAAGAATCGAAAGGTGCATGGACAGACTTTGTGAAGAAAAGCTACAAAGCTGTCCCAATTTTCAAAGAAGGATAGTCTCTGGAGATCCGACCACAGAAATTCTAAAAACCATTGATTCAGCGGGGATAGATCTGGTGATCATGGGCACACATGGTCGTAAAGGATTGGAGGACACGATATTTGGGAGTGTAGCCGAAAATGTAATGAAGAAATCTTCTGTTCCTGTGTTGGTTATTAATCCTTATAAGATCAGGTGAGTTCACATTTGGTGAAGGATTATTCTATATGCGGAAAGCTTTAAAGTCTCGTATACGGTAAGATCATTGCCGAACATATCGGTCCCATAGAGAAAAAGCCTTTATTTAATTTTCTACCCGGGTCAAAGGCGTTCTCCATTGGAACCCATGAGTAAAACCTCTTAATATGTATCATTTGATAATACAGGTTATAAGTGTGCGTGCGGTATAAAAAAGCTTGCTGGCTTTACTTCCAAACCCGAACTCCCTGATGTTTTTTGATCCCTTACGACCTATCAAGATAATGCCGTAATTGCCTGTCTCGTGTTCTTTGAGAATATCCCTGGCAATACCCTGTTCCTGGGGTTTAAGTTTGAGGGTGATGTTTTGCTCCGGAATCCCTGCCTTGATAAGCCTTTGTCTGCCTTCATCCGCGATTTGTGTAACTTCGTCCGTTTTTTCCTCAAGCCACCGTCTTGTTTTCTCCTGCTGCTCTTCAAAATCGTCTTTGTTTCTAATGTGCCCGTTGTCCCAAATTTGAGGAGGCGGGGGCGGGATCACGTGAAAAAAGGTGAATCGGCTCTCTTTGAGATGAGCAAAATACCGCAATGTGTACTCCATAACCCTGCGGCTGACAGGCGCCGCGACCAGTGTTACCAGCACGTCATGGGAACGAATACGCGGATCCATTATCCAAACGGCCGGAGTATCCGCCATGTTGGCCAGCCGGCACGTGACAGACCCTATGAACTGACGCGACACTGATCTTGCTCCCCACCGAGCCACGGCAACCGTTTCAAAGTCTTGAGAACCTGCCAGCTTCATCATGGATTTAGAAGGGTCGTTGCAGCCCTGTTCGAAAATGGTTGTAATTCTCTTTGGATCAAACCCGGATTCGGTTAAAGCCTCTTTGGCTTTTTTCAAGATGCTCTTCTCTTCCAGGCTCAAAAGCTGGTGAAACTTTTCCAATTCATCGGGACTTTGCTTAAGCATTTTCGTCATGAAGGAGAAGTTGGGGTCACCAGCACCATGAAATATTGTAATCTTGAAATTTGGACTATTTTTTTGCAGAGCTCCTGCCTCGGCCAAGGCTTGCCGGGAAAAATCAGAGTCATCTACACCGAACAATAGTTTTTTGTCTATGCCCATCGACTTCTACCTCCACCAAAAGAATCTGTTTTACGGAATTGCTCCGTTGTTTAAGTGTTGTGGGAATGATGAAAAGCCGGAATTCATCCCCAAAATTATGAAATACTTTCTATTGAGGAGTATTTTGAGCCTTTTGCATTCTTAATTTGCATAAAGCGTGCCATACTTAGTGATTAGGGGAAAGAGCGTGAAGTCAGCCAGTTATCTTTGTCAGCGCTTACAGATGACCCCGAAGGGCAGAAAATTTTCGAAATATTTAGAACTTTTTTTCGCAAAACTTCAAGATCGCTAAAATTAGAAACAGCAACGGATGGGACCAGCGAAAGTCACGAAGAAACTATCGGGAGGGTTGTGAAGGGACAGGAGTATAATTTACATTTAAATACATGGAAAGATTTTCTGTAGAAAAGATGACAGCAAGAGAATGTGACAATGCAGATAGCACCAAGCCTTTGATTGAATCTTTCCACTAACAAGGCGGCCTGGGTTTGATGTATTCCTGATCGTCGATCAAGTCGGGGAATCTGTGAGGATCATCTACGTTATTGACTATAAAATCGATCAGGACCTCCTCAATGAGATTTAAGGTGTCAACTTCCCTTTCAGATGCTATTTCACTGAAAGCGTCCCATATTCCTTCCCTGACCGTTAAGGAAACACACTTATTATTTCCCATTTCCCGCTCCTTAGGGTTTAAGCAGTTCTAATTCCAATAAGATATTAGGTCGCCAAGCTACTATTTTATGATTATAAGCCTTTTGGCAACCTTGTCAATATCGCAATTATACCCACTAAAGACTTATTGTCAAAAATGATGGATCTTATGTGACTTATCTTTTTGATTTCGCAAATTTTCGAAAAGAGATTTCGCAAATTTTCGAAATCTGGTTGTGTCTCAGAGATGCTTAGAACCTTTGTCAATTTGAACTGTTTGAATTCATAACAATTATCAAGAATGTATGTTGATGGCACGTTTTATGCTCTGAGAATTCATAAGATTTGGATTCTTGCATTCTGCCGTGGGCAAAAGTAATGGCTTCCAGGATAAATGGGTTGAGGAGGATAATAAAATGGAAATAAGATTAAATGAATTGTTGCAAAGGTTTAAAACAAAAGGATTTATGCCCGTTGAAATCTCGGGACTTGTTAAAGATGTTTTTAATATAGTTGGCACCAGTGGTTATTCCACAATTACTACCATAGACCAGGAGCTTGAGGAATTAGGATGGGGTATTGGTATCATGGACAATGTCACTCATGAATTGATCACATCGCTGCTTGAAGATAATAGTTCTACTGATGTGGTTAGCTATTTTACAAATATTCATGAGCATAACGAAAGAAAGGAGGAAAATTATGATAGAAGTCGACGAAATCAAACAATTTGATTTTTTTAGCGTATTTTCACAAGGAGCAGTTGGAAGAACTTTCAAAAATCACGGAGAAAAGAATTTATGAGAAAGGTGCGATGGTTTACCAAAGGGGCTATGTAGCCAATCATATCTATATAGTAACCAAAGGATTGATCAGTCTGAATAGACTTGAACCCGGTGAAAAGATTGGTATTTCTTTTGAGAAGAGGGAACAAGGCGAATTTTTCGGTGCTGCCTGTTTCATGGAGCCGCAGGAATATACGTTGACTGCTGTTTGCATGGCAGACTCTGAAGTTATGGTGCTTGATGCGACAAGTTGGTCGAAATTTGTGAACGCGATCCTGAACTGGGGTATAAATTTCTGAAAGAAGTCGCCCAAATTTATTTCGAACGCTATAAAGGTGCTAAAAGGCAAGCTTTATGAAATGGTTAAAACACCTACGTTATAACTGCTCTTCCAGGTTAGTCGATCCCCCTTACCACAGCCCTCTCACTCTGGGAGAGAGCAAAAGTCTGACCCGTACTTTATTCGGAGGTGGGGGATTACACTTACAGTTATTGAGAAATTACTTTAATAAAAAACAAGGAGAAAAATCATAAGTGAGTCCATTTATAAAATTATTGAATTGGTAGGAACAAACAGTGTTTCTTGGGAGGATGCTGCCAAGAATGCTGTAGAAACGGCATCCAAGACCCTTGAGAATCTGAGAATCGCGGAAGTTACTAAACTCGATATGAAGGTCAAGAATGGAAAAGTCTCCGCTTAGCGCGCCAGAGTAAACCTTTCCTTTAAATATGAAAGCGGTGCTTGATGACTCCATAATTTCTGAAATATTCTTACTCATAAAGATGCTCTTATCACATGGAAAAGCAGTCATTTTGTCAGGGTGTTCAAAGCGTTCCGATGTTTTGATTTCATTCTCCAATTTACACAGCGGTTTTGAATGAGCAAATGAACAATTTTAATTCTTTAAAGGAGGGAATTAAAATGGAACAGGCACAGCCGGCATGTCCTTTGACTAAAGGCAAGAGAATACTTGTCGCGATGGATGGATCAAAATATAGTGAGAAGGCTTTTGATCAGGCGATAAGTATGGCAAAGATATGCAAAAGTACCCTTTTTGTAATTTGCGTCATTAACCTGTATCCGGAAGTGGAGGAGATTTTACTTGCTCTTGAGGAAAAGGAAACGGTGATAAAGGGGACAAGGGAACTCCTTGAAGGAGTCAAGGATAGAGCTACAAAAGAAAATATACCATGTGAAACGATTTTGCATGTAGGTGGACAGCCCCATGAGTTTATCATCCAAGAAGCAAAGGAAAAAAATATTGACCTCATCGTGATGGGAACCCATGGAAGGACCGGGCTTAGTAAACTTTTGATAGGCAGTGTTGCTGAGAGAGTCGTTGGCCTCGCGCCATGTGCGGTGATGGTAACCCCTGTTTAGAAATAGGTAGAGTGGAACGGCTCGGTTAGGTCACATAGTATTTATATGAGGATACCATGGAAAACACGTTTTGGACCGCCTTGGGAGCCAGTTCTTTGGCCGCACTGGTGACCGTGATTGGCATTTATGTCATACGGCGCTTCGAGCAATGGGGCCGTAAGAATACCATCTACTTTATCTGTTTTGCCGCCGGCGTCCTGATTTCAGTGTCATTTTTGCACATTATCCCGAAGGCCTTTTCCATGAATTCAAATGCCCCTTTTTACCTGTTGGCCGGGTACCTTAGCCTGCACTTATTTAATCGGTTCATCAACGCTTTTGTGTGCGATAAAGGATCGGATGCGCAGTACGGGATGGGCCTTGTACCCATGCTTGGAATCGGCTTCCACTCATTTATCGACGGGTTCATCTATTCCATCACCTTCACCGTCAGTATCTTTACCGGGCTACTGGCAGCCACCGGTATGGTTCTTCACGAATTTCCCGAGGGGATCATAACGTACCTGCTGCTGAAACGGGCCGGGTTCAGGGAGAGGACGTCGCTGCTCCTTGCCCTCTTGGCTGCGGCTCTGACCACGCCCCTGGGCATGCTCGTGTCGTACCCCTTTATCAGTAAAATTGACAAACCTCTCCTGGGTGCCCTACTGGCATTTTCTGCCGGAGCCCTGGTTTACGTAGGGGCCACTCACCTTCTGCCTCAAGCTGAAACGGAGGATAAGAGATACAGCCTTTTCGCCCTGGGCGCCGGCATTTTGGTGGCCGCAGTTATTATCTTTTCCAAGGCATAGGTCCGTTCCCATGACTTCTTCTTTCAACTCTCACCACCGAGGCCATGAGGCGTGGTTCAGTCGTCATGAAGCCGCCTACTTTTCGGAACTCTTGGCAGTCATAGCATTGCTCCCTTGGAAAGAAAGAGGTCTGGAGATCGGGGTCGGAAGCGTGCACTTTGTTGCTCCCTCTGGATCATACTTTTTAATCAAGAGTCGATATTTTACGAAAACAGAGTTTGAAATTTTACTAAATCTTTCTGTGTGGAAGAATTAAATGCAAGAATCAATTAGGGTTACTCATTGAATTTATCAACCAAATCGATATTTGAATTGATGGCATACTTGATGTCGCTGAAAATTAGAAATGATACGACAGTATGATACATTCAATAATAATTGAAGCATCGTTATCCCGGTTGATCGAAGCTCGTTAAAAAAATTATAAGTCCCATGTTAAGCATTCAGAATAAGTATTTTTTATAGCCTGGGGAGGGCATGTACAAAAAGGAGGTGTAGTTATGGAATTAATACCGTATAGATTATTTGGAGAATTGAGTCCCTTTCGAAAAGAAATGGACAGACTTTGGAATCGATTTTCAGGCGAGACACCATTTGCCAGGACATTTAACGAAATGTGGTCGCCTTCGATCGATATTTCGGAAACCAAGGATGACTTTGTTGTAAAGGCTGAGTTGCCTGGTCTGGAAGCAAAAGACGTGAACGTCAGTATCTCAGGGGACGATACTGACCATCAAAGGTGAAAAGAAAGCGGAAGAAGAAGAGAAAGACGAACATTATCACTGTGTTGAGAGGTATTCGGGGTCTTTTCAGCGGGTATTCCAGCTGCCGAGCGGGGTAAAAGCCGATAAGATTGAGGCGAACTTTGATAAAGGCGTTTTGAAAGTAACCCTACCCAAGGTAGAGGAAGCCAAGAAGAAAGAAATTGAAGTCAAGGTTAAATGAATTAACATCGGCCCTCCCTGGGTTGCGTTATTGGTACTTAAGTTATGAGATTTGTTTTCAGCAAAAAAATTTTATCTGATATTTGATGCTCGACGCTCGGTTGAAAATGCAGAAACCAGAATCAAAGGGAGGCAATAAAATTCCAAGAGTCGATGGAACAGGTTCAATAACCCAGGGACGGTGCACAGGAAGCGATTGGCTCGCGCAGAGGGGGCCGCGGTATGGTAACAGGCCCATTAGTGCCGGCCCAGGGATCATGGGCAACAGAAAATTAATTGCTAATCTTTTAAGAGTTAGGGAAAGGAGAATAAAATGAATTTTTTCAAAATCATCAAAGCAGAAAAAGATGAAGGAAACGAGAAACATGTCCCTCATATTGAAATTGACAGGGGGCATAAGATGGAAATGGACATCATTCGAGTGGTTGTAGGCCATGAGGTTCTCCACCCCAACACAATAGAACACCATATTGCATGGATCGAACTTTACGGGGTGAAAAAGGATAATAATCAGGTAGTCAATTTGGGCCGTGCTGCCTGGGCTCCCGTGTATTCCAATCCGAATGTTCGTTTTCAAGTTAATCAGATAGCGGATTTTAAATCCTTCCATGCCCTGGCTTACTGCAATATCCATGGGCTCTGGACGAATTCACTGGAGCGGTAATGCATCGAGCAATTAATATGTTTTACTATAGGTTTTTTAGGAAATAACCTCTTTCCAAAGGGTATATTATGAAAAAATTTAAGAAAATCCTGTTTCCGATAGATTTTTCGGAGGTGTCTCCAGAAATCGTTCCTTACGTAATCTCCATGGCAGATAAGCTCAATGCCGAAGTTCATATTATCTTTGTTGTGCGCCAACTTGAAAACTATCGAAGCATTTTCGTATCACATGGTGCTGTAGAAAACTTTGAAATGGAAATCGTTTTAGGAGCCGAGACAAAGATGGATGAATTTGTCAAAGGATTTTTTAAAAGTATTGTTAGGCCTAAGACAAAGATATTGATTGGTGATATTGTCGAAGAAATTATTAAGTACATAAAAGCTAAAGGGATTGATATAGTCATCATAGGGACGCATGGCAGAAAAGGTATGGGCCGGATTATTCTCGGGAGCGTAGCAGATAGGGTGATCAAGTCAGCACCTGTCCCGGTTCTGAGCGTAAATCCCTACAAAGCTTTAGAACATTAAGCAGATATGGCCTCACCAAGGAACAGATTGCCATTATGGAATCAATTTATTTAAATTTATTTAACTTGATGGAAACGCCCCATCTGCTAATTTACATAGGGCTCCTTCTTCTCTTTAGCTATGCGGGTGGCAAGATTGCCAACTATCTTAAAGCCCCTCGAGTAACTGGGTATCTTGTAATCGGGATGCTTATGAGCCCTTCACTTCTTGGGCTTTTCCACGAGAGGCTGGTAAAAGAGGATCTGACTCTGATCACCGATATAGCCTTGGGGATCATTGCCTTTTCCATCGGGGGTTCCCTAAGGATAGCACAATTGAAAAAACTTGGGAAGCAGATCGTCTGGATCAACCTTACCGAGGCTATAGGGGCCTTCTTTTTGACCACAGTGATACTCGTTCTCTTCTTTCCTCTGGTTCATGGCTCAAGCACTATTTTACCTTCTTACTGGACTGTTTATTTTCCTATGGTACTTGTAATAGGGGGCATTTGCGCTGCAACGGCCCCAGCCGCCATTCTATCTATCGTCCATGAATACGCATCTAAAGAGCCATTCACGACCATACTTCTTGGTGTAGTCGCCCTGGATGACGCGATGACTATTCTTTTTTATGCCTTTACCAGTGTTATAGCCCATAGTCTCGTCAATCATGAAGCCATCACCTTGCAGCAGTTCTTGCTCACTCCCAATATCTCTATCCTGACCTCCCTGTTTGTAGGTGGAACGGTAGGTGTGTGCCTCCGGTTGCTGATTCGTTTTGTAGATAGGAAGGAAGCAATGCTCGGAGTAATTGTCGGAGCTATCTTTTTAACCAGCGGGCTGTCTGCCAGCCTCAAAGCATCCCCTCTGCTTGCCAATATGATGCTAGGATTTGTGGTGACCAATTTTGTGGTTCACCATGAAGATCTCTTTGAGGTTATAGAGAGAATAGAAGAGCCTATTTTCGGAATGTTTTTTACTTTAGCGGGGGCTCACCTGGATCTCGGGATAATGAAGGCCGCAGGCTGGCTGGCACTACTTATTACCTTGGGACGATTTGCCGGAAAGTTTCTGGGAAGTCGCCTTGGGGCCCAAGTTTCTCATGCCCCGCAGGTAGTTAAGAAGTATCTGGGACTTGCGCTTTTACCCACAGCAGGAGTCACCGTGGGCCTGGTTCTGGAAGCCAAGGAAATATTTGGTCCTACCCAGATCTCAGAAGTGATGGTGAACGCGGTTTTAGGATCGGTAATTATCAATGAACTTTTGACACCATTTTTTGTTCGTTTTTCCCTTAACAAGGCGGGCGAAACAATGCAAATATAATTATCACAGGTAAAGCCGACTATTTTAATGAACAACGACTATTTATCTAATGATAGGACGTTCGGCTGAAAGGACATGAAATGAGGGAAGGTGAAAAAATGTTAGGTGGAAAGATAGGTTGCCGAGCTGGTTGCCTTTCTCAAGGAAAGAAAGTTGCCGCTCATCGACCAAAAAGCGAACATTGAAGAAATCGTTACCGCTATGACCCACTTTGAGCACAACCGCCTCCTTTATGTAGTGGACAATAATGAGAAACTCACCGGTACAATTTCTTGGGGGCTACTGGCCCGACATGTCTTTTCTTCAAGCCATGATCCTCAGATTCACCCGAGGTTTATCATGAGCATGATAACCGCCGAAACCGCAAAGGACATCATGCAAAAAAATCCTGTATTCACCACTGAAAATGAACCAGTGGAGACATTGCTGAAGAAAATAATTCAAAGGAAAGTGCAAGAGATCCCTGTTTTAGATAGGGAGAAAAGGGTCATTGCCAATCTGACCATCGTCGATTTATTACGGTTTCTTATCAAATCAAGGAAACATTAACTTTTTATTTTCGAAATTTTACAAAAAGAGATTTCGAAGTTTTTCTAAATTTGGCTGTATGGCAAAATTGTCTTCAAATGTGAAAAAGGTTAAGCATCTGATTTTTTACCAGTTATTTAGACTATAATGTAATGGCATACTTTATGCAACCCAGAAATTAAGAAAGAGAAGCATAATGGTTCGATATTTTTTTGCAGATTCTCTGCTCCTGTTGATCAAAGCAAACCAGAATTCTTTCGTCTACTTATGAAAGGAGGATAACCATGACAGAATTTCATAGAAGGCAAAACAGCGATAGGTGGCATTGGAGTAAAGAATGTTCCAATTATCCGACAGAAGAGGACGTCATCATCAGTCACACCAAACCTGAATATGGGTTTTTGTGTGAGGAGTGCAAGGAAAAGGAGCCCTTAGAAAAAGACGAGTAAAGAGATGTAAATTCCACGAAGAGATTGGACAAGATCTTCAAACCCTTTTCCAAATCAAGATGTCCAACGATCGATGAACAAGATTTTGTACCGGAACACCATCCGAAAGGAAGAAAGACGACACAACTACAAACAGATATGGGAACGATGTTATGAAGGAGGCCATGTTTTATGAATCCATGACTGAAAACAGGGTGCGCTGCAATCTTTGCAACCATCGGTGCAAAATCAAAGAGAGGAAAAGGGGTATTTGCGGTGTCAGGGAAAACCGGTGCGGAAAGCTATACAGTCTCGTATATGGTAAGATCATTGCCGAACATATCGATCCCATAGAGAAAAAACCTTTATTTAATTTCCTGCCCGGGTCAAGGGCGTTATCCATTGGAACCGTGGGTTGCAACTTCCACTGCAAGCACTGTCAGAACTCTGATATCTCTCAGTATCCCCATGCACACGGAGGCGAAATTATAGGCCAGGGTCGTACACCCGATCAGATTGTCACCGCTGCAAAAGCTGCCGGTTGTGAAACGATTGCATACACATACACCGAGCCAACTATATTTTACGAATTTGCTTATGACACCGCTGGCCTGGCTCGAAAGGAAGAAATAAAAAACGTATTTGTGAGTAATGGTTATATAAGCGCCGAAGCCGCACGGCAGATTGCGCCGTATTTAGATGCTATTAACATCGACTTAAAGGCATTTTCTGACAAACTCTACAAAGAGGTCTGCGGAGCACGTCTCAAGCCTGTACTAGAATCGATTCGCCTGATGAAAGAGCTTGATGTATGGGTGGAAGTGACAACACTCATTATTCCCGGCTTAAATGATGGTGAGCAGGAACTGCGTGACATCGCCCGTTTTGTGAAAAGCGTCGGCCCGGAAGTACCATGGCATGTCAGCCAGTTTTATCCGGCGTATAAACTCCTGGACCGACCATCAACACCGGTTGCCACCCTCCGCCGCGCTCGCGATATTGGCATGGAAGAGGGTTTGCGCTATATATACGAGGGCAACGTGCCAGGTGAAGGAGGCGAGAATACTCATTGCTACGCCTGTGGCGCCCTGCTCATTGAGCGTTATGGTCTAACATTAACACGAAATTGTTTGCAGGATGGCAAATGCCCTGGGTGCGGGGCGAGAATTGATGGTCTCCTCCCCCTGAAACATTCTTGCTCATAAAGAAGCCCTTATCACATGGGAAAAAAGTGATTTTATCAGGGTGTTCAAAGTGTTCCGGTGGGTTGATTTCATTCCCCAATTTACCCAGGGTTATAACTGAGTAATTTAACAATTTTAATTCTTTAAAGGGGGGAATTAAAATCTATCCATATGCGTTTTACCACTGAAAAAATTAGGCTTATTATTCAAGTGCTGGAACAGGCTGTCACCGAACATCGCGGATGGCTTAATGATTGGCATCGCAGCCTGAAATTCGGTCAACCATTAGCAACGATCTGTTTTTCCAAGGATTCTTACCGGCGATGCGGTTTTGGTCAATGGTACTACAGCCAGTTTCCCGAATCTTGAGTGACCATTCGGTTTTTATATTAATTGGTCAACTCCACCGCGCTTTGCATAATAAAGCGTTTGTTTTAGCTGAGAAAATAAAACATGATGGAACTATTTCTATCAAAGATTACGATATTTTCATAGCAAAGAAACAGGATTTCTCCAAAAGGATTTTTGACTTAAGAGATGAATTTCGTGAAATCCTATTTGAATTTGATCCTCTGACAGATATTTACAACCGCTAGGCTTTCTTTCGTATTCTCTCCTACGAATATGCACGAGCATCACGTACAGGTCAACCATGTTGCATTTGTATGGTTGACCTTGATCATTTCAAAACCATAAATGATACCTATGGCCATCTGGTTGGCGATAAGGTGTTGCAGGTCGTTGCACACTACTTAACCGATAAACTGCGCCCCTATGATTCGATATGTCGTTACGGCGGTGAAAAATTTCTTGTCTGTTTACCAAGTACGAAGCTGGACAAGGCCAAGAAAATTGTGAACCGGTTGCGGATTGGGTGATTCTCGCTACCTATTGACTTGGATAAAGACAAACAGTTGAACATTACAGTTTCTTTCGGTATTGCAAAAATGGCGACCAACATCCTTCTATATGGCAATATTGCCCGTTCCGATGAGGCACTATACGCTGCGAAGCATGGCGGACGTAATCAAGCTATCGCATATGAAGAGATTAGGCCGGACTCGAAAAATGGTCGAAGGAAAATAAAGTAAACGTACTCGCTCTGAAAAGGTGATGACATAAAAAGATCAACTGAGAAAACCTGGCAAATTCACAGCAATAAAAGTAAAGTAGGTAAGAAACAAGCTCTATTGTTCAATCGTGCCTTGGTTTGAAACCAATCCTGTCAAAGGGATTGACAACGCTGGATGAAATATTCCTCAGGTGGGAATTAATCCGCTTAAGCCATCGGAAATACAAAGCTAAAGAAACGGCATCGCCGCTGCCAATATTCTTATCATCTTCTTTTATCAGCCGGAAAAGACAATCATCGCAAACGCGACTCACCCATTCGTACTTTTTCAACAGTTGGAGGGCAGTCTTTTCATCTGCGGATTCAAAACAGCTTTTCGTACGAATGAAGTTGTCCTCCACCGCAGTTTCCACTCGTTGAAGATCTGTCTCAAATTTTCCCCCATGTAATCTACGTGAGTGATTCATGGCCAGTTCTATCATATTCTTTGTATAATCACCGATTCTTTCAATATTGATGACGATGCTTACCAGGACCAATCCTGATGGCAGTCTTTCCACTCCGCGCATTGTTAGATGCTTAAAGACATGCCGTCGCACTTCGCGCTGGTAACGGTTCACTTCGGCATCTCTATCATAAATATCAATGTCTACTTGATCACTGTCGGTGTATCTGAGTGAAGTCTTCGCTTTCAAAAACATAGATAGAGTGATATCTAACATCAAAGAGGAGCGCCGGTAAGCCCGATCCATCAGTGAATCTTTTCGGAAAAGATGCCGCCATTCTTTGAACATTGTCCAGCTCCTTTATCTAAAAAAATAAATACCCAACAACGGAACAATAAAAAACATAATTATTATATAGCCAAACGGAATAATCTTATTTCTCATCGAATATTGAGAAAATGAGCGGGCCACAAAGATGGGAGCACATTTTAGAGGCCACCAGACAATCATACCAGAAATATTAAAGAGTAAATGAGAAAAGGCCACGGTGATCGCAGCCAGATTTCCAGTGACGAGGGCAGCTAGAATGGCAGTTACTGTCGTTCCGATATTGCTACCCAACGTATATGGGAAAACTTGCTTCAGCGTGAGAACGCCCGCAGCGGCCATCGGTACAACCAAAGATGTGGTTATTGAACTGCTTTGCACCATCACTGTTAACAGTAAACCAACGAGAAAGGCATGGAAAGCCGTTTTGAATAGAAATCTGTCGAACCAAACTTCGGCTTTCTTTACAACCAGAACTCTCAACGCATCAACCATCATTTTCAACGAAAAGAGGAGCAACAACAGTGATAATATAAAGATAATAAATGGATAACTTCCAAGATGTTCTTTCAGAAAATCAACCAGCGGATACGTCAACATTTTTACAGGACTAAGCAAAGTTAGGGCACCGATATATTGAAAAGCCTCTCCCATGAAAGTGGCACTTATATTTAGAAAATTTGTAGCAATCTGAATCGGAAATAAGACTAAAACTGCAAAGATATTAAAAACGTCGTTAACGATAGCAGCGGAAAATGCTCGATTGAATTCATTACTGCGATTAATGTGTGGCAGGGAAACCAGGGTGTTTGTAACCGATGTGCCGATATTGGCACCCATAATAATTGGAATAGCGGATGAAATTTCCAAAGCACCGCCGGCCACCATTCCAACCACAATAGAGGTGGTTGATGAAGAGGACTGTATTATGGAAGTTGCCAATATTCCTATAAAAAGACCAGCAACGGGATTTGTCGTAGTGTAAATGAGCGACTTGGCGAATTCCTTTCCGAACATCTTCAGGGAAGCGCCCATCAATTCAAGGCTGAAAATAAACAGATAGAGGAAAATAATTAACAAAATGAGCCGGAGAAGGGGCTCGTGTCGCGTATTCCACTCTCTTATTCTTTCTGCAAGGGTGACATGCATACCGTCATCCTTCGAGGAAGTCCCCTTACCTTGTTTCCATAAGCAAATGCTCATGTCACCAAAAAACGACGGTAAACTCATATGTCGACTCAACTCTCAAAAGTGTCAACTGGCTTTTATAATAATTATTCCACCACCCAGACCGTGCAGTTGCGCGCATGATTGACAATCTTGCTGGAAACACTGCCAAAGAGGAACTCTTCACTCCGTGAAATCCCCTGTCTGCCAACCACAATGGTGCTATATTCCGTCTCGTCCCGCTCTGCTAAAATACACTCCGCCATGGAAGGACAGTAACGAAGGGTGGAACGTACCGATACATCACCCGGGTCAAAGTCTTCACGTATCAACATTTGACGATAGTTCTCCAACATGACATCGACTTTCAGCTTATACTTGCTGAGCCATTTCTCTTTTTCAGCAGATGTGGGAAAGTAATCCTCTTCCGGTTGGCTGATGACATGCAGGATTAAGACTTTAAAATCCTTCATCCCTGTCAAAAGCTGACTCACATAGGAAACTGCCCGGCGGGCGTTTTCTGACTCGTCCACGGCAATCAGGATGTTCTTGTTATAAATTTTGTTCCTATCGATCATGCCTTGGCCTCCTTAATCTAAAGTTTTCTTGGGGTAAATATTTGTGGAAACATTCAGGTCAACGTTTTGAATTCTCTCAAATCATCCAGCAATTGTGTTGTGTTCTCATAAAACCAATTGGCACCTTTAGAAAAATGCATCAACACCCGGTTGAGTGATTCGGGTATGTAAGGGTAAATCTTTTTGAGATTGGCAACGCGGTTGTTAAACACAATATTCAAATCTTCTTCCCGTAGCCCATCCAGAGCAGGATGATCCTGTTTCTTTAGATCCAGAAGCAGCACATCTCCCATGCCCACCAAAAATACCAAAACATTACCCAGACCAAAAAGATCGTAACCGTATATGTTTTCCCGATGGCGATAGTTAAAATCAAAATCAATCCAGCGATATCGCCCGCTATCACGGTCGATCAATATATGGTCGCGCCGAATATCGCCGTGTTTTTCAGCATGTTGGTGGAGAAAGCGGATCGCCTCGATACATTCCATAAAATTACGTAGAATGCCGGGGAAAAGATTGTAAAAATAGGCGCGGTGATCCATCTGTAAACTTCCAATATAAGCATGGATAGATTCCCCATATATATAATCAAGCACGCGAACAATATTACCCTCTTTATCCTCGATTGAATATCCATGCATGAAGTTCCTATGACCGGCGATCACATTCAATATACGGGCTTCCTTTTTGGGGCTGCGAAAACACTCGAATTCGATTTCCCCGATCCGGGTTTTAAACGTTTCATAAAAGACAAGCTTGATGATTTTCAGGTTACCGGTTTTAAGATCGATGGCACGTTTTACCCAAAATTTAACTTCATCATCAAGCCCAAAACGTCCCTCCTTGGCATTATGACGAATAAGATAAGGTTTGCTGTTTAAAACAACGACATCGTTATATTCTATTTTAAAAAAGTTCGTAGTGTCCGTATGAATTCTTAAAGGATGGTAGCTCTGGGATGGGGCAAGCCATCGGGAAGCCATTTGCCGGAGGACCTTTTGAGATAGGATTGCTGTCATTTTATCCTGTTTCTGTATGGAATGGTGAATAATATAGCAGCTCCAGAGATGTTTCCTGAAACAACACCTGATGATTTGGTCAATTGTTGACCGGATTGCTCCTGGCAAGCCCGGTCCTTTAGGACGAGAAACTGCATAGTCTCATAAAAAATTCAAATAACGCCTTTTTCGAATTTATCAATTATTAATGAGCATAAAGTGTGCCATACAAATAAATTTTCGTTACTATCCGTTACACGGTTTCCAATATGTCCTTAAGCCACTTGATTATCTTCACTTTATTTGTTGATGTTCTCCTTCCCATATCTATACTAGCCTATTCACACAATCTGAGATAATGTATTCGATTTCGAGATTTTTCGAAATGAGATTTCGAGATTTTTCGAAATTTTGCTATGTTGCAGAGTTAATTGAAATAATCAGTTTTGACAACTTATTGAAAATTTAGTTTAAATTGAGGTTGTGAATTTGTGGCATACTTCATGCTACTGAAAGATTTAGAAAAGATAATACTATATGGTTATCAAAAAACTAAAATATAGGATCTATTGATTTAAAGGAGGTGTGTAAAATGCTTAGAGGTGATGGAACAGGCCAAAAAGGCCAGGGATCGGGCACGGGAAAAGGCATGGGCTCACGCAGAGGGGACCGCGGTCGTGGTGATGGTTTTGGTGCAGGCCCTGGCGGATACTGTGTTTGTCCAAAGTTTGGTGAAAAAGTACCTCACCAATTGGGAATTCCCTGCTATGAGCAGCGCTGTTCTAAATGTGGAACCGCCATGACACGGGAATAAATATGATTGTTACGATGAATAGCGCTTCATTTTTATTGTCCTGGGGCTATAATATATTTTTTTCAATGTAATTGCACACTAGAAAGAACAATTAAAGAAACAGGAGGAAAATGAAATGGGAAAAGAACAAGAAAAACATACATGTGCACTTTGTGGCTACACGGCCGACGGCAGGTTTGTGGGAGATATATGTCCTGAATGCGGTTTGACCTACTGGAAATGTGCCAAGTGCGGATATCTCATTACAGCCGGAAAGCCACCGGACGTTTGCCCTGAATGTGGCGAAAAGTGCGATTTCATCGATGTCACCTGCTACACTCCGGAGTGCGGAGGCCCAAGACATATTGATCCACGTTTGTAGCGAGAAAAGATTACGTAATATGAATAAAAGGGAATTAATTGGTGATCTTTTAAGAGTTGGAGAAAGTAGAATAACATGAATTTTTAAAATCATCAAAACAGAAAAAGATGAAGGAGGTTAATGCTATGATAGAAATAAAAAAGATTCTTTTTCCATTGGATTTGACAGAAAATTCGTCAAAAATTCTACCTTATGTGTTGTCGATTTCTGAGAAATACAACAGTCTAATTTACCTACTCCATGTGGTGCAGGACCTTAATAAATGGGGTAAGCTCTATGTCCCCCATCCTTCTATGGATAAATTCCAGGAAGAAGCCATCGAGGTTGCCAAAAAGGCCATGGACACAATTTGTGAAAATCATTTGCAAAGCTGCCCCAATTTTCAAAAGAGGGTCGTTTCCGGAGACACTGTCGATGAAATTCTTAAAGTCATTGAATCCGAAGATATAGACCTGTTGATTATGGGGACACACGGTCGTAAAGGATTGGATCACACGATATTTGGGAGTGTAGCGGAAAAAGTGGTGAAGAAATCACCCGCACCTGTGTTGGTTATTAATCCTTATAAGATTAAGTGAGCTCAATTTTTTCCAAGATTATCTTTTATCCAGATGTCCGGCGATTGATGGGCAAAATTTTGAAACGGAACGCCATCCGAGGAGAAGACGAGCGAGATGACTACAATATGTTCGATTTCGATATCTTGTGAAAAGTGATGCCAATATTTTCCTAAATTTGTTGTGCGGCAGAATTGTTAACAATCGCCAAGATTGTAACGAACTTATTCGGGAACAGATTGAATTTTACAATAATCTTATTGAAGCTCCTTGCATATAGTGGAGATCCCGTTTCAACAGGGCTGCAGGGTGCTTCAATTTGGATTACGGATTAAAAATGGAAATCCAACACCAGACAAAGCTCTTTCAGGCCATGGAGAAGCCTAATTTTTACCCTCACCATGTGGGTAGCATAGAGCAGCGAGAAACGCACATTTCTAAAGTATTTCTTACCGGCGATTATGTTTATAAGATCAAAAAACCGGTCTACCTGGAGTTTCTCGATTTCACCACTCTGGAAAAGCGTCGATATTATTGCCGCCAGGAAGTTATCCTGAATCGTCGCCTGACTCAAAATGTCTATCTTGATGTGGTTGCCATCACTTTCAAAGACGGTGAATACTCTTTGAACAGGTCGGGCAATCCCATTGAATATGCGGTTAAAATGCGTCAACTTCCTGAGGACCGTTCCATGGTCAATCTGTTGAAAAGAACAAAAATTGACAGAAATGACATTGAGGACCTTGCTTTAATTCTATCTAATTTTTATAGTCAAGTTTCTTCCTTTAGACAAGTCCATTCCTCCGGGGCATGGGAAAACATTCAGGCGAATTGTGAGGAAAACTTCAGGCAGACAATGATATTCGCCGGGGATATACTTGATGAACGAATATTTCAAATTATTCAATTCGCTACACTCTCTTTTTTGCGCAGACGAAAAGAACTTTTTGACAACCGAATCGACAGTGGAAAAATTCGGGACTGCCACGGTGACCTGAGGACCGGCCATATCTATTTTGTCGATGATGGGATTCAGATCATTGACTGCATCGAATTTAATGATCGTTTCAGATATCATGATATCGCGTCAGATCTAGCATTTTTAGCAATGGATCTCGATTACGAAGGTTTTCCACAGATTGATAGGCACTTTCTAAATGCCTATGTTAAATACTCAAAAGATCAGGATGTATTTGTTCTAATCGATTTTTACAAATGTTATAGAGCTTTTGTGCGGTGCAAAGTAAATTGCATGCGTCTTCAGGAAGGTGGCCTAACCGAGCAAAATAAAAGAAAGCTCCTTAAAGAGACCCTGAAGTATTTAGACCTTGCTTACCAGTATGCTGTAAAGTTCACACGTCCCACGCTCTGGGTGGTGTGCGGCATGCCGGGCTCAGGTAAGAGTTCGATTTCAAGAGAACTTTCCAGGGGGTTTGGAATAAAAATATTGAATTCAGATGTGATTCGTAAGGAATTGTTCGGTATGAAACACGTTGATTCATCGGACATGCCATTTGAAGAAGGCATTTATTCAAAAAACGCCAGTGGTCTTACATATGGCAAACTCCTTCTATTGGCCCAGGAAGAGATTGAAAAGGGAAATTCTGTTATTTTAGATGCCACATACGGAAGTGAGCACCATCGTGTTGAAGCTTTACGTATGGCCAGAGATAAGGACGTTAGCATCATCTTTGTAGAATGTGTATTGAAAGAAAAGTTGCTAAAAGAACGCCTATCGAATCGAAAGACTAAACTTTCCGTTTCCGATGCACGTCTACCCCATTTTGAATATTTCAAAAAGAGGTTTGAACCATTGAATGAAGTCGGTGATGCAATGCATATTCGTGTTAACACTGAAAAGCCGTTAGAAAAATGCATGCAACAAATTATGGCCAAGGACATAGTAGCTATAGGGGCAGAACCTCACAACTTATGGCCGTAAAGGAGAAAAAAATGTTTAAAAAAATATTGGCGGCAACAGACTTGATAACGGCTTCTGATGCGCAGGTTTTAACAGCTGCGAAAGTTGCTGAACAAAATCAAGCAAAATTATATATCCTCCATGTGCTGGAATCTGCTTCTACAGAAAATCGTCGCCTTATAAAACACTTTAGAACCGGTAAAGTTATTACGACCGATAAAGATTACGAAAGGATCGTTAATACACAACTAAAGAATATCTATACCGAAGTTTTTCAACCTTCTCTTAATTATGAAATCAGAGTAACTCCCGGTTTTCCCTGGGAGGAAATCTTGAGATGGGCAAGGGAAATAAGTACAGACCTAATTATTCTGGGTCCCCATTCCACAAGGGCTGAAGAAAAAGGAGTAGTCAGAACGATCGGAAAGATTGGCAGCACTGTAGAAGGTGTTATCATGCGAGAGAATTGTCCGGTAATGATTGTTAATCCGCCAATCCAAAAGGAAAGCTTGAAGTTTAAAAGGATCTTGGTGGGTATCGACTTCTCAAAATCCTGTGAATGTGCATTATATTTTGCAGTAAAATTAGCTCAGAAATACGGCTCGAAACTTTTCCCATTTCACATGATACCCGTTCCTCCGGTTCCCAAATACTCCAGGGCTGAATATGAGGCAGATACTGATGCGGCGAAGAAAAGACTCAAAGAATTTTGCCGTAAGTTCCTCGAAGAGACAAATCATGAATATATTGTTTGGGGAGGTGCGTTGCCCCATCTGGAAATATTAAAATGCGCCGAAAAAAAAGATGCGGACCTAATTGCAATGGGTTCTCATACAAAAGAAAAAGCTGGGAAATGGTATGCCGGGAGTGTGGTGCAACGGGTTAGCTTCCGGTCCAAATGTGCAGTCGTAGTAGTCACCGATCCCGAAGCTTTATTAACATGGGAAGACAGTTTAACAAAAAAAATACAGGCAAAAAAGGATTCGGATTGGTCAATCCGTGTTTTTACCAAGAAATGATGTATAATCTCTATAAGTCATGAATTTTTAACCATATGATATGAAGACTGAATTAGGTTTAAAGAAAAAAATAAATGAAATTCTCAGAAGAGAACCGTCTACACTGCATATCATGGAAACGCTATCGTCATCAATCAGCACAATGCCGGGGAGCGAATATAATAAAGGATACTTAGCCGTAAAGCTACGATGATAGGGGGAAAAATTTCATAAAGTGGATATTTGGCCCCTGATTACGGTTCGCACCGGATCATAATTCATAGGCACTTTTCAGTTTGTGGTCAATAACGTTGGAGTTATGGGCATGTATCGATCCCAGATCAACTTCTTCAGGGATACCTTGATTTCGGAGTCACGCATGAGGTGATGTCGCATCTCTATTTCGTGGACCTGCGACGCCAATGGAATGTCCCGAAAAACATCCCGGATCCATCGCGAAAAGTCGTGGCGCCGCAAATGATTCTTCAGGATCTCCGAAGAACAAGCCGAAACCAAGGTTATAAACTCTGCCAGACTGTTGGCGCACCGGCCCGCCCGCCCGCCTTGGGAAGTAAACACGAAAGCTTTTTTTGGGGAAACGGGAGTGTCCAGGTACTTGTGCCGGTGGCGGATGTGGGACGTCAGCCGTGATGCGATCCGGAAGCTGCGCAGCCTGCATTTCGATTCGTCGGTGCATTGAAGCAGGGCGGCTTCATTCGACATCAGGGTCCCCAGGAACGTTTGCCACTCCATGTGGCTCCCCTGGCCGCCGAGAAGTGAATGAAGATGGCTGACTTCGGCCGGATCGCTCTCTCGGGCAATGATGATCGCCTCGGAAGCATGCGCCACCGAGGGGTCCAGCCGGCTTACCTGGAAGGTAACGAGCGTATACGAGGCCATGTCGAGGTCCAGCACTTGGTGGGCCCCTGGCCCGTGGAGGAAATAATGCGCCTCATCCACAAAGATGCGGTGCGGTAATCCTGTCTGACGGCGAAGGGCGCCGAGCATCTTCAAAAGGGCCGGAACGTAATCGAGGCGCTTCAAAGGAGACATCTTCGAGAGGTCGATGACTACGCTCGACCCCGGATAGCGGAATACCCGCTCAAGGTTTCCGAAGTGCGGCTCGCACTCTTCCGTGAAAACCACGACTCCTGGCAGGGCTTCCAGGGACGAGTAATCCCCTTCGGGATCGATAACGCAAACGCTATACTCTTGCAGTATAAGCTGCTCGCAGAGCAGTCCTGCGAGCCATGATTTCCCTGATCCTGAACCACCTGCGATTAGGATGTTCCGCCCGCCCACTTCGAGGTAGAGCGGCTTGCCGTCCTCTGCGGAGCCCAGCAGCAATTTTCGCCGCCTGTGCACCTTGGGAAGCCTTGGCTCGGCAGAGATTTTTCGGATGTACGCGGCGATAGCCCCCGGGTCGGGTCCCTCGAGGACCTCGTCGGCCACCGCTTTGAGGGCCGGGCTGCCCCACTGCACTGCCAGGCCGATCTCACACAGTTCGAGCATCGCGTGGTCGTTCTCGGCGTCCCCGATTGCAATGGTGTTGTGCGGTGACAGTCGAAAGAAGGACAACGCCTTATGAAGACCCGTCGCCTTGCTGACGGAATGGGGAAGGATCATGAGCCGGCTGCGGTTGAACGCGATGATGAGGGGCAGCTCCAGTTCACGGATGACTTCCAGGATGCGCTGAGCATGGCTCGCATCCGCCTCGATTATACATTCGCCAGCAACGGCATGGATTTCTCGCCGTCTGAGTTCCTCGATCAGAACTGGTGAAGGCGAATGCGTCAGGATCATGGTCCTGTCCTTTTCGGGAAACGCCAGGACCGCACCGTTCTCGGCCACCACGGCGTCGAGGAAGTCCAAGTCACCAGCCACGCGTCGAAGGTCTTTCAGGATTCGGCCTGTGACAAGGATCACGGCGATGCCTTGACTGCGTGCCTCCTCAATTGCGCTGCGGACATCATGGTGGAGTTCCCCGTGCTGGGCGATCGTCCCGTCGTAATCAAGGGCCAAAGCTCTAAATCGCATGGGATTCTTTCCTGAACGTCTCATGGGCAGGCACAGACAGAGCATGCGCCATGGGCGATATACGCATTTGTGGTTGGACTATCTCACCGCCACTGGACAATTAGAGCATGTCGCTTTTTAGACGAGTTTTTTTCCCGTTAAGCGTAAAGTTCTTTAAACCTGGATTCTGCGGCGATCTCTCTCAAAAAGCGGCTTCACACACCTTTTTCCGTGTTTTCGATGCTTTTGCTTAGGTTTGAAGGGTCGAAAGAGACATGAAACCGTTCAAAACCCTGCCGATGCGTCCTTCAGACCCGTCTGAACCCTTTTTCCCATATTTTTTAACAATACCTCTCCTCTTGGAAATTTTCAAGGCATTTCTCAGGTCATGCACCTTCAATGCTGCCAACCAAGTACCACCCGGTAGTGGTGACGTAGCGGAAAAGCCGATGCAACATGTACATACCAATACCTGCCTTGATAAACTGTAGATTGCCGTGAAATTCATCGGGAGATTTATTAGATCGAATTTTCATCGATATTCCTACTTTGTATAGAGTATTTTTAGCATTTCAACGGTTTTTAGAAATTGTGCGGAAGCTGGTTGATGAGGTTCCAGAGAGTGAAGTCAAAAACGCTAAATTTGCGAATATAGATGGTATCAAAAAGTACAATTGATACCGATCTGTTTGATTTGAGACAGGCGGATTTGACACCTTGATAATAAATGGACCGTCAGATAACTTTTACAATTGGAAAACTCTAATTCTATAGCGCCTCGATATTCAACACAATGATATGGATTGTTGAACTGACTTGGTTGGCGATACCTGCAATAACTAACAGCTATCAAGTGTCCAAATTTTCTGAGATATCAAAATACCATATCACAATTCAGGCCCGAGTTTTATTTTGGACAGAAAAACAGTCTTTGACAAACCCAATTTTTATAAGATAGTCTCAATAGATCACAGATAACGCTATACCTGAGGTAAGGAATCGATATCACATCATCATCTGCCACCTCTGAATTTAACTACTGGTAAAACTGTCATGTTCGGAACGATACCTGTAAAACTGCAACTTGAGATGAACTACTACGTTCAACAGCCCGACGCTTTCGGCCCGGAGCAGCATTCTGTTCAGACATATTCATGCCCCGTGTTCTTTTTGGGGGACATCTTTTTTCTCTGTTCTGATACCAGGTTGCAGTGAAGCACAGGGGATTGCGCCCTGCATATGGGAGGATTTCCACTATGAAAACATTTTCGCAGACAGCTATACTCTTTTGTGCATTCCTGATTTTTTCTGCCGCCGATGGTACCTGTGCTGACAAAAGCGCAAGGAACCAGGATATTCACCCGGCAGGACGGCCGAAAATCGGTCTGGTTCTGAGCGGCGGCGGGGCGCGCGGCGCCGCCCATATTGGGGTGCTCGAGGTTCTTGAAGAAATGCATGTTCCCATAGACTGCATCACCGGCACCAGCATGGGCTCCATAGTCGGAGGTTTGTATGCTTCCGGCATGAGCACCGCGAAGATTAAAGAGGCCCTGGCCACAATTGACTGGGAAGATGCATTCAACGACAATATTCCCCGCGAGGACCGTTCATTCCGCCGTAAACGCGATGATGACCTCTATCTTATCAAGCGTAAGCCCGGGATCGGCGATGACGGAAAGATCAAGTTGCCGACCGGGTTTCTGCAGGGTCAGAAAATCGATCTGATCTTCAAGGAGCTTACTCTTCCGGTGATCGATATCAGGGATTTTGATAAGCTCAGCATACCTTTCCGGGCCGTGGCAACCGATATTACCACCGGTGAACCCGTGGTGCTCGGCTCCGGGGATCTTGCAAAATCCATGCGGGCCAGCATGTCCGTCCCGAGCATATTTGCACCGGCGGAGATGGGCGGCCGCCTCCTGGTCGACGGCGGCGTCAGCAACAACCTGCCGGTCGATGTTGCGCGGGACATGGGGGCTGATATTGTTATTGCCGTTGACATCAGCACCCCCCTTATGAAGAGGGAAGAATTGACTTCGGCGGTGAGCATCACCGTGCAGCTCACAGGTATCCTCACCAGACGCAACACGGAGGAACAGATTGCGACACTTTCCGGCAAGGACATCCTCATTGTGCCGGACCTCGGGGGTATCTCCTCAGCTGATTTTAAAGAATCGGGGCAAGCTGTTCCCAAGGGCAGGGCTGCCACCGAGCAGCACCGCGAACAGCTTGCCGGACTTGCCATCCCAGAGGCCAATTATGCAAATCTGGTCCGCGCCCTGCCTGTTAGGAAGACAACTCCTCCGGTTATCGACTTTGTCAAGCTGGACAACCGGTCACGGGTATCGGATGCGGTCATCATGGCAAGGCTGCATGTGAAGACGGGTGAACCCCTGGATGTGCAGGCCATTGATCATGACATCGGTATAATATACGGCCTCGAGTTGTTTGAGAATGTGGATTATGAGGTGGTTGAGGAAGACGGCAAAAACGGCCTCCTTATCCATGCCAGGGAACGCTCCTGGGGACCAAACTACCTGCAGTTTGGCCTTCAGCTTAGCGATAATTTCAAGGGAGATAGTGGGTATAATTTCGGTGGTGCTTACACGCGTACCGCTATCAACCGGTTGAACGGCGAATGGCGAACCGCGGCGCAGATTGGAGAAAATCCCTTAATCGCCACGGAAATCTATCAGCCCCTGGATGTTGAATCCCGATACTTCATTAACCCCCGCCTCTTTTATGCCAATGGAAACTATAATATCTTTTCGCCTGACGGTGATATTCTCTCGGAATACTGGGTTAGCCGTTACGGCATCGACATTAGCGGAGGCAGGGAATTCGGGGCATGGGGAGAGGCGCGCCTGGGCTACAGGCGCTACGCCGGTGATATGGAAGTCCGCATTGGGGAACCGACACTGCCTGAGGATAATTTCAACAGCGGTGAACTCTATGGTCGACTGGCCGTTGACAAGCTGGATGATTTAAATTTTCCCCGTGCGGGGTATTTCGGGCGCCTGGAATACCTATGGTCCGATACAGCTCTCGGTGCTGATTCCGATTTTGACCAGATCCTGTTTAGTGGAGGATTCGCATATTCTTGGGACCGCAATACCCTGCTGGCCGGCGCCACCTTTTTTACCACGCCCGACAATGATGCACCCATCCAGAACCTGTTCCGGCTGGGGGGACTGTTCAAGCTCTCTGGCTACCAAGTGGACGAATTAAGCGGCCAGCAGCTCGGCCTCCTGGAATTGATCTACATGAGGCGCATAGGGAACTTCAACTTACTGCCCATTTACCTGGGTGGTTCCCTGGAGGCGGGCAACACCTGGCAGGACACGGATGATATTGAATTCGGAAATCTGGTTGGAGCCGGCAGCCTTTTTATCGGGCTTGACACCTTTATTGGTCCGATCTATTTCGCCTATGGCGTTGCCGAGAACAGTCATGATAGTTTCTATCTCTATCTCGGAAAAATATTCTGAGCCGTCACTGAAGCATGCGGCAGCAACTGGGCAGATAAAGGGGCAGTATTTTGTTACCTGCAATAACGTCCAAGTATCAAGAGACTGATTTTGCTGTGATACCAGAATACTGTATCACTAAGCCAAAGTTGTGGCAACTACGGCAATACCAGACAGGTTTTTGATGCCTTAAAACATTGTGATATCACTTTTTCAAGAGAGGCAAATCTTTTTTCGTGGGTTTGCCTTTTTGATTTTTTATGGATTTTACGATATATGTAATTGGAGTTGATCAACTTGGGGTTGCTCTTTTGGCACCCATTAAAAGGCCCCTGTCAAGAAAAATATCATCTATAGGTAACAGCCGCAGCCAAACTACCGATAAGAGAATAGCATCATGAAAATCCCGGCAGGATAGTCATTGAGAATACTCCAATCATCGGCTGAATGTGTGTGATGTGCTGAGTTAACAATACTTGCCACATTATGTTAGAAGCCATTTCAAAACCTTCCGGTGAGTGATTTTTGAGTCTTTTGTCGAAAAGCGCTTAGCGATGCGGCGCGTAAAATTTCTAGCTGTCTGAGGGCGTTAGCCCGAGTTCTACAAATTTAGCACAGCGAGCTTAGCGCTTTACAAAAGGCTCAAGCCAACGAATGGGAGGTTTTGAAACAGCTTCTTGGGATCAGGGTGACAAAGCATCTTTACAACCGTTGTTGGGTATTGTATTTAAGTTAGAATTTAAATTGCCGAAAAATTACAAAAAGTTTATTTGATATTGATTCGAAAAGATGCGACCAACCCATCCGGAAAAAGAAAGTTCTGTCGTCAACGTTGCGTCCCGCCTGAAAAGGGTGGCCGAAAAAACGCCTTACAAAAGGGCGGTGGTTTATCCTTCTGGACGGGATAATTACGGTCGGGTCACCTATTCTCATCTGACGTTTCTGCAGCTGGATCGGGAATCCGATTGTCTGGCCCATGGGATGCACAACGCCGGTATCACTCGGGGCACCCGGACCATTTTAATGGTCAAACCGAGTCTCGAATTTTTCATCATTATTTTTTCGCTGTTTAAAACCGGTGCCATTCCGGTGGTTGTGGATCCCGGAATGGGGATTCGCCGCATGGTCGCATGCTTCAAAGAGGGGCGTCCGGAGGCGTTTATCGGCGTCCCCGCCGCCCATGTGCTTCGAACACTCTATCCCAAATTTTTCAAAACACTCAAAACATGGGTAACGGTTGGCAGGCGCTGGTTCTGGAGAGGGTTTACCCTTCGCCAGCTGCGCCGGACGCCCTGGACGCCCTATTCCATGGCCCAAACCCGAAAGGACGATACCGCCGCCATACTCTTTACCACCGGCAGCACCGGTCCTGCAAAGGGTGCGGTATACACCCACGGAAACTTCGACGCACAGCTGGGTCATATAAAGTCCCATTTGAAGATATCTTTGGATGAAATAGATCTTTCCACATTCCCGCTGTTTGCCCTTTTTTGGCCGGCCCTGGGAATAACGTCGGTCATACCGGACATGGACCCCACGAAACCCGCCCGCGTCAACCCAAGAAATATTATCGAGGCCATTTTGAATCAGGGGGTCACCAGCATGTTTGCCTCCCCTGCCCTTCTGAATCGTGTGGGCGAATACGGAAAAAAGAATCGGATAAAACTGCCGTCCATAAAACGGGTCATCTCCGCCGGCGCACCGGTATCCCCATCGGTTATCAAACAGTTTTCGTCCATGCTCTGTGGAGATGCCCAGATACATACGCCCTATGGGGCCACCGAAGCGGTCCCCATCATATCCATCACCAGCAACGAAATCCTGTCCGAAACCCGAAGGCTCAGCGAGCAGGGCTACGGCATCTGCATCGGCCGCCCCATTAACGATCTAAAAATTTGCATTATCAAAGTCAGCGATGACCCCATCGACAAATGGTCCGAAGACCTCACGGTTCCGGACGGTGAAATCGGTGAAATATGTGTCAAAGGCGACCACGTGACCCGAAATTACTTTGGAAGACCCGAGTCGGATGCCCTGGCAAAGATCAAAGACCAAGATTCCTTTTGGCACCGAATGGGGGATTTGGGGTGGAAGGATTCAAAGGGGAGGATATGGTTCTGCGGCCGAAAAAGTCATCGCGTGACCACTGAAAACAGAACGTTGTTTACCATACCCTGCGAGGCGATTTTCAACACTCATCCCAGGGTGTATCGCAGCGCCCTTGTGGGAATCGGACCGATTCATCGACAAAAACCGGTCATCTGCATCGAACTGACGCGGGGCAAAATCAAGCACAATAAAAAAGCGCTAAAAAATGAACTCCTGGAACTTGCACAACAGCATGAATTGACCCGGGAGATCGAAACCGTATTGTTCCACCCGTCGCTTCCGGTAGACATCCGACACAACTCAAAAATTTTCCGGGAAAAACTGGCGGTCTGGGCTGGAAAAAAAATTAATCCATGAAAAATGATGATTCCACAAAAGCCGAGGCGCCCGACAAATTCCTGGTCACCGGGGGCGGCGGATTTTTAGGCGGCGCCATCGTCAGACAACTGGTGGATCGAGGCGATGCTGTCCGGAGCTTTTCCCGCAATTTTTACCCTGAACTTGCCCAGATGGGGGTCCAACAGATTCAGGGGGATATAGCTGATAAAACTGCCGTTGAACAGGCGTGCAAGGGGATAGAGCTCGTCTTTCACGTTGCAGCCAAACCCGGTGTTTGGGGAGATTACGCGGATTATTACCCAACCAATGTCATAGGAACACAGCATGTGATCGACGCTTGTAAAAAGCAGGGCGTCTTACGGCTCGTTTACACCAGCTCCCCCAGTGTGGTCTTTGACGGCACGGACATGGAAGGCGTGGACGAATCTGCCCCTTATCCTGAAAAATTTCATGCCCCCTACCCGAAAACCAAGGCCATGGCAGAACAGCTTGTCATAAAGGCCGCAGACAAAGACCTGATGACCATCACGTTGAGACCCCACTTGATATGGGGGCCCAAAGACAACCATCTGGTGCCGAGGATCATCGAAAGAGCCCGGCGTCTCGTGAGGGTCGGCAGCGGAAAAAACCGTGTGGACACCATCTACATAGACAATGCTGCCCAAGCCCATGTTCTGGCCGCTGACCGGCTGAAGGAGAACCCCGAACTTTCGGGGAAGGTTTATTTCATAAGCCAGGACGACCCGGTTCCTTTGTGGGATCTGGTCGACGATATTTTAACGGCAGCCGGACACCCTCCGGTCAAGCGGGCCATTCCCCGAAAAATGGCATGGCTGGTGGGCGCTCTGTTGGAATTTGCCTATAAAATATTCAGGATCCGCGGAGAACCTCAAATGACGCGCTTTCTTGCGAACGAGCTTGCAACCGCCCACTGGTTCGATATCCGTGCCGCCAGAAAAGATCTGGGGTACACACCAACGGTTTCCATCAATGAAGGGCTCCGTCGCCTCGAACAGTGGCTTCAGAACAGATACTGAGTGCCCGACTGGAAAAGGAGTTTATCGACAATGAAACTGACCGATCTTCTACCACTTGAAAAATGGAAAGCCCTCGAGGAGGACGTTACCCGAAGATCCAACCTCGATGCGAATGTTTTCAATACGGGCGGCATCCGGATAACCGATTATAAAAATTGGGCAAACAGGCTGTGCCCTGCCATTAAGGCCACGGACAGGGGACAGAGTTATATCTGCGCCGTCGCCCACATGAACCTTGCAGCCCAGGCAAAACAAACCGGAAAAAGCCTCATCGAAGAATGCGATGCAGGGCTGTTAAAGATCGTTGTTCCTATTTTCGTAAACGATGAATTCACGGGCGCGTTCGGCGCCTGTGGGGTGTTGCCGGCTGAAGGCGAGGTCGACCCTTTTTTGATCAACATGACCACCGGGATCGATGAACAAGAAATTGAAAGGCTTTCATCGGATATCGCGACAATTACATCGGACCAGGCCCAATCGATTGCCACGTACATTAAAGAAAAAATCGGCGAGATTATCAGAAATTTTGAAAAAAGCACATGAATCTTGGCGCTGCCCGCAACACGCTGCGGAGCCGTCAGGCGAATCTAAATAAAAAAGGCACCCCATCCTTGTTTCGATGAAATGCCTTTTATATTTTAATGTTTCGGAATCTAAGCTTTCTGGACGTTCTTGGCCGCCGGTCCTCGGTCGCTTTCTTCCACGTCAAAAGTCACCCTTTCTCCTTCAGCAAGGGTCTTGAACCCATCCATAGTGATGGAAGAGTAATGTACAAAAATGTCCGTCCCGTCCTCCCGTTCGATGAATCCAAATCCCTTTTTGTCACTAAACCACTTTACGATCCCCTCCGCCATAGTTCTGACCTCCTTCTAAATACTTTCAATGTTAGACCTAAGCTTCAGGTCGTCACGCTGGCAAAAATGAAAGTTCCTTCAGAGCGAAATCGACCCGTTAAAACCGCATGGCCCCCCAACTTAAAAAACGATCAGCCTCTCTCATCTCAAACGACAAAGCAAATGTCAAGGCAAAATAGTTTTTGAAACGATTTTGGATGGAATGTTTTTCAAAACCAGAAGATCTGTTGTTAATAATGTTTTTTACGGGGCGTTTTCCTGGGGGCTGTTCCCAAACGAGGTCCTTATTGAGGGCGCATAGACAAATTCGATGCTCATGAAACCTTTGTATCGGAATTTTCTTCCGAATCACACGCCAGTTGAAGGGGAATAGGGTCGGTTTTATCGTACTCCAACTGCATGCGGTATTTTTTGATTTCCGTCTGACTGTCTATGGTTTTTTGGGCCAGAAGATACCTTAAATATATCGTCCATATGATCAGACCCAAGAAAACGACAGCAACAGATAAGAAGATCCACTTGTATCGGGTCACCGTTTCGGTGCCCATTCGACCCAGATAGACGATTAAATCGGGAACGACCCAGTATAAAAATACCGTCAGAAATATCAGAAAGCCGATGGCAAAGATGTTAAACCTGCTGACGGCCGCAATGATCTTTTCAAACCGGTATTCGTATCCCTTTTCTTTTGGATCAGGATCATGGGGTATTTTTTCTTCTTTATAAAAAAGAGACTGATATGTCCGGACAAAAAATGCAAACAGCAGCATTGCACCGACAGGGATGCCCACGGCCGCAACGAACCAGGCTCTGAAAGGAAACGGACGATCCTTGGTTACCAGTTTGACCTGATACTGTTCGAATGGGCCAAATGTTTTTTCAAAATAATATTTATTGAACTCGCTGAGATTTTGACCGTCTGCTTCATGTATCACGTTCCCTTTGGCATCGAACACTTGCAGCCACGATTTTCGGCCGGATTTCATAACCGCAACAGCAAAAATTTCGAGTTCAATTAAAAAAAGAACCACTAAAATGATGATAAAAAGCATCCTTTTTTCTCTCAGGAGAGCCATGGTGTTCTTTTGTTTTGACATTTTATTTTCCCTGAAGGTCATACAGATTTCGCTCAATCAGGGCTAGCGTTTAAGGGGCGAAATTGTTTGAGCGGTCGGGGAGTTTTTATAATAAGGTTTATCGATCAGCCTCTGGCTCGGAAAGCCTACACCTCGGAGAGCGGAATGGACGATCTTTTTAAAAACTGCAACCTGTTTGAGTCTATTCAGGATCAATAGAGAGAACCGATCCGCGACGGAATACTTTTTTGAAGATGCCTGTCGCGAAACGAATTTGAGGCCTTTGCAAAACGCCCCTTTTTGCCCAATTTCTGCGTCAGCCTCAAATTGTAATCCTCGAAATACTCAATGTATTCCTGTGGTTAAAATTTTCGCCTTCCTTGAACTTGAACAAAAATGAACATTTTTCAAAGGTCTCAATATATTGTTTTTTAAATAAAAATCCGTTTGTTTTATAAAATTAGGGTCCTGTGTTTTGGGCGTTTATGCACCGGTAAAAAAGACGTGGCGATACCGTCGGAAGCTCATTTTTTGGGATGACACTCTTTGCAACTGGTCGGACCGGTTTTGGGCAGATCTTTTTTAGCGGCCAGGTATACGCTTTCCAGTTTTTTTCTTTGGATTTTTATTTCTTTGTGACATCCGATACAGTTCTGATGATAGGCATATTTATAATACTTTATGCCCTCTTCCGTATAAACCAGATATTTCGTCGGCCGTTTCGGAGCTTTAAAAAAGATCATGACAATCTGACGTTGTACAGCTGGAGATTTTGGTATTTGTTTTCCAGTTGTGATGACATCTTCGGCAATCATAATTAAGATGTTTGCCATGATTGAATTCAACCGAAGATTTCTTTTGCTCCACCGAGGGACCCGGTTTCAGCTCAATAATACCCATGGGGACACACATATCCTCAACGGCTGCTTTAGGTTCGCTTTTTTCTTGTCCGGCTACGTTCAGCGCCAATCCAAAAACAAGAACCATCACCAAACACAGTATCCCCGCTTGTATTCTGTACATCCTCAGCCTCCTCGTGAATAAACAATAAATTGATTTTTTATGGTATTTTTATAGATGAACTCCCTGCCCCCCCTGGAGCGTTTTTTCGCTTATTTGAGGGGTATATTCTTTGAAAAATCGGATTACATTGAAATAGAAAAGTACTTATGCTAAATAAATGAAAAAATTTCAATGAAAAAATGGCAAAATAAATTTTTTTTTATACGATTACCTCCCCCAAAGAACCTTTTGCCGACCGACATCAAGTCCCACTCTATTGAAAGGAAAAGATTTATGAAATATTCATTGGCACAACAGGGACGGATTTTTGTAATACGTCTCGAAGATGGCGATATTGTCCACGAAGAAATTGAAAAACTTGCGCGGGAACAGTCCATAAAAGCCGGGGCCTTGATTATTGTTGGCGGTGCTGCTGAAAGCAGCACGCTGATTGTGGGTCCGGACCAGGGGAAATCGAGATGCCCATCAACCCAATGGAGCACATCCTCGACAATGTGCACGAAATCGCCGGGACCGGTACGTTGTTCCCGGATGACGAA
>CAWBNO010000005.1:0-89945 GCA_963790095.1 uncultured delta proteobacterium
AGGCGGCGGCACGATATACCCCCCTTCTCCCTCCTGGATCGGCTCCACGATGATGGCGGCCACCTCTTCGGGGGGGATGGTGGTTCGGAAAAGGGTATCTTCAACCCATTGGACACATCCCAGTTCACACCCAGGATACCGAAGATTATAGGGGCACCGATAGCAATAGGCATAGGGGATATGCGTGATCCCCGGAACCAAGGGGTTATAGTGTTTTTTCTGGATGGTCTTGCTGGCCGTAAGGGACAGTGCCCCCATGGTCCGGCCATGAAACGCCCCGTAAAAGGCCAGATTCAATTCACGCTGGGTATGCCACCGGGCCAGTTTGAATGCAGCCTCAACCGCTTCTGCGCCGGAGTTCCCAAAATAAACCTTTTTTCCGCCGTTTCCCGGAGTAAGGCTCGAAAGCTTTTTTGCAAGGGCAATCTGGGCGCTGTAGCAGAAATCGGTCCCGGACATGTGCAGCAGGCGGTCGGCCTGATCTTTGATCGCCTTGACCACCCGGGGACTGACAGTGCCCCGTGGCGCAAACAGCGATGCCGGCGGTAAAATCCAGAAATATATTGCCGTCCACATCGTGGACCCAAAGGCCTTTGGCTTTTTCAACCACCAGAGGATAATAACGCGTATAGGAGGGAGAGACGCAAGCCCGGTCCTCCTCGATCAGTTTGCGTGCTTTTGGACCGGGCAGGGGCTCCTGGATCAGCGGTGATTTTATCATAATGCCTCCGGAAAAGAAAAATGTGCCGGCAGTCCAGGTGCTCTGATTGGGGTCATTAACAGAATTTCTCAGCATCATCGAATCTTTTGAATCCAACCAGCGCCATCGAGAACTCCTGAAATATCCGGTCAGCCATGTCCTTGGTTTAAAGAATATGGGTGCTAACCTGTCGGACACACGGAGAGAACCGGACACGGTGTCTGACGTGCCACGCGATCCGTCGTGGATCCCACAAACAGTTTCTCCACAAGACCTTGTCCCCGCACTCCCAGAACAATCAAAGCGATGTCGTTTGCCTTGGCATAGCGGATCAGTTCCTCATGGGGATGACCCTTTAAAAGCACGGTTTGCGGGGTGCACCAGTTACGGGCTTCTTGGGGAACCATCTTTTAAGCCGATCTATTATCCGGATCTTCAGCTCATCATCAAGGTCTTTTTCATATTCCACGGACGTCTTGAGCCAGTTCACATATACAGACGGTTCTTTCACGTGGACCAGGTGCAGTTCGGATTCAAATTCCTGGGCCAGGCTGAGTCCGTGTTGAAATGCCAGATTGGAATCCTCAGAAAAATCACACCCCACCAGGATTTTTGGAAAGTGTATGGTTTGATCCGAAAGGATATTTAAATTATGCTCCGGACCGCGAACGATCAGTAAGGGACAGTGAAGGGTGCGCATGAGACGTTCGGTAACAGAACCGAGAACCAGTCGTTTGAGACCGGATCGGCCGTGGGTCAGCTGAATGGCCAGATCCGCACCCTTTTCCTCCCACGAGACGGGATATCTCATCGGCGGCATGACCGATGGTAACCAGGGGTTCCCATTCGATCTGAGCCTCGCCGATTAACTGTTTAAGTTGCTTATGCGCGTTACCAATGGCAAGGTCCTGCTGATCCATAAAGAATATGGGCCCATCTCCGTAGGTGATGCTGGTGGGAAAGTCGACCACGTGGCAGACATAAAGCTTGGCTCCGAACTCTTGGGCCAGAGCAATACCCCAAGAGATAGAATGGTTGGAAAAGTCTGAAATATCAGTGGCAAAAAAAACCTTTTTTATTTCAACTCTCATGGTACAACCCTCCTTTCTTCAGTCCAAATTACTCATGAAGAATGTTGACAAATTTACACCCCAAATGTGGGAGAGCCGCAGATGTCTCCGGTGAAGTCGACTCCCGCGAACTTACACCTCTATCACTTGCCAAATGGATGGAAACGGAATTGAAGCTCTCTGCAGCCCCGTTGAAAAGGTATTTGCGCCCAACAGAAAAACTCGACAGGTTTTGCGGGATAAACGTCCCGTCAACCCCCCTTAATGGTATCTTCGACAATCTAGCGATAGAATCCGCCGGCCCTGTCCAATCCCCGAAATTCAACGGGGCGAGCGTTGCAGTTTGAGCCACCCTGATGAGACCTTTTTAATCAATATAAGCTAAAGCCGTTCTCATGTCAAAGGGAACTCGTCCGGATTTCAGGGTTAACGCAACGGCAAAACCCACCGGACTTACCCGCGGGAATCTACCGGGTGAGGATGCGATCGAGGATCAATCCGTGAAAACTGTCCGCATCCGGCGAATCGAACAACCATCCAAGATGCATCAAACACCGGACGCAAACCGCAATTCGCCAGCCATATCCCGGAAACCAGCTGAACTCATCCGAAGAAGGCCCCACATAACCGCACCCTTTGACAGTTCTAAAACACCCGATCTCAAAAACAATTCCATGGGGGTTGGCAAAGGTATGCTGGTGCGAGCCCTGGACGGTGATCCGTTCGGCAGGATGCGTTATGATATTAAGGCATTGACGGCAACGGACAAAGGCTTCGGGATCCAATTCGTCCTCTTCAGTCTCGTCTTCAACAAAACTTTCGATCATTTCAACGTCTTGTTTTTCTGGCGGAACACGAAAAAGATAAGACAAAGACAGATTAGAAGATATCATTTTTTACCTTCTTTGAATCGGACATGTTTGGCAGATGAGAATGTTTTTAAGAGACCATTCCCATGGGTTATCCAATTTTAGGATAACATTGTTTCCAGGCAAATTTCAACATGGAGTTGAACTTTAAAGACGGGTTCATGGATGCGTCTCCCCGTGCAACTTTATGCACCGCCGACAGAATCTTTCTTCTTGAACCCTCCAACCAAATGATCGGTCCATAAAGTCCTTGAAAATACTTCGATTCTATATTATTGTTCATTTAAATTTGAAGATTTCACTCGACAAGCCGCACTGAATGCATTCGCGATGCTTCTTTATAACTTGTTGTTTTAATTTTTCATGATGCCCTTGTGTTGGGTTCTGAATGAGGGTTTCGCGTTAAAACAACGACCCGAAATATCACATCTTCAATGGGAAAAAGACGGGAACTATTTAAACGATGAACACACCGACAGTTGTGGTAGGGCTGCTGACGTTCTGGCTGGTGATGGGGCTGGGTTTTCTTTCTAAATACGTCAATGTTCGCAAAAAAGGAGGGAGTCGTTACGAAGCCTGGACTTCATATGAAGGACTGTTGTTTATCTTAAGTATCGCCGTCCCCCTGGCAATTATCATCCACAAATCCTTATCCCTTTGATTTTATAACCAAATACAAAAACCTGCGCCAACTCACTCCATCGGCGTATCGTCTATGCCGGCGTTTGACAATTCAAGGATTTCAGTAGTCCCTTCAGCCGGGAGTTTCTCCACCCCACGCAACTTTCGCTCCATGGCTCGGGTTCGCACCTCGGTCTGGTCGATGGTATTAGAGGCTGTTTTCAACTGCCGCTTTACCCATCCCCAAGACGTCCCCGAATCTTCCAAATTCCGTCTTTACGGCAGCCAGAACCTTCCAAACCTCACTGGACCGCTTCTCGATGGCCAATGTTCGAAAACCAACCCGCAGACTGTTCAAAATTGCCGACAGGGTGGTGGGTCCGGCAATCACGATTCGGTAATCCTGCTGAATCTTCTCCACCTGGCCCGGTTGCCGAAGGACCTCTGCGTAAAGGCCTTCGGTGGGGAGAAACATGATGGCGAAATCGGTGGTTTTTGGCGGGTCGATATACTTATCGCGGATCTCTTTGGCTGAATTGTGTATGGAACGGATGAGGGCTGCAGTGGCTTTCTGCACACCGTCTGCGTCGGCTGCATCCGCGGACTCCACCAGTCTCAAGTAGTCTTCCTGGGGAAACTTCGAGTCGATGGGCATCCCGACACAAGATTCAGGTTCATCGTCATCCCCGGGAAGACGGATGGCGTATTCGACACTCTCCTGGGACCCGTCTTTGATATTCACGTTCTTTCCGTATTGATCCGTTGTCAAGATTTGCTCCAAAAGGGCGCTGAGCTGGACTTCTCCCCCAGGTTCCACGCGCTTTCACATTCGTGAGCATCCGCTTTAGATCCCCCACCCCCGTGGCAAGATTCTGCATCTCACCCAGCCCGTGCTGAACCGCCTCAAGTCGCTCGCTCACCAGCTTGAAGGACTCGCCGAGCCGCTTTTCCAGGGTGCTTTGCAATTTTTCATCGACGGTTTCCCGCATCTGGTCGAGTTTCTTTTCATTACTCTCCTGAAGGTTCTTTAATTGTGTATCGATGGTCCTTCGAAGGGTCTCGAGCCCCGACGTATTCGACGCCGTCAGTTCCTGGATTCGCTGGGCAATGGATCCCAGTTGATCGCTTTGTGACTTGCGCATTTCACCGATGGTCTTTACCAGGGTGTCCATCGAAGATTTCTGTCCCCCGGAGACTTCCTCCCTGAGATTTCTGGCGGCTTGAGCCGATTCTTCACGGGCAACGCGGAACTCCTCTCGAATTGCCTGTTCCACGTTGGAACTCCCGTTCGATTTCAACTTTTTCAGGGCCCAGATCAGCAGCAGGGCGCTGGCGGCCAGCAACACAAACGTGCCCATATGAAGATATCCGTCACCATATGGAACCCCCCTTATCGAAATTTATTCGCCAAGAGGAGCGGCTTGATATTTTTCTTTACGGGTCACTGCCGACAACGTCCGACCACCGGGCATTCAGAATACTTTATGACATATATAAAGCCGTCTCTGTAAAGTTTCTCGGGAATCACCCCTGGGGACGAACGGAAAATGGAAAGATGAAACAAAAACGTGAGCAGCAGCATTCCTGGTCGCTCTGGATCATATTGTCGAGCTTTTTTAACGAGGACCTCAGCGCCTCACTTTCTATGCTGAACGCGACACCCACGCCATCCGGGTGAATCCGAACGATTTCACCCTTGATCTTAAAAGGTTTTTGATAATGCGGAGACATGGAGGTCATTAACGTTTTTTGACCCTTCGAAAAGGTTTTGGTGGTTTTGATGAACACGCCCCGTTCGCTGATGTTTTGATAAAGTCCCGATAATATCGATCCGCTACGTTATAATCGATTGTAGTCCGGAAATCTTTTCGACGATACGATCTCCGTTCCTTTGTTGTCTTTCTTCGAGTTCATTTAAAAGCCGCGCATTTCTGATTCGGACGTTCTGTCGATTATTTCAAATAGAAAGGCCCGGACTTCAACTCGCCCCAGTTGGATGTCCTTTTTCCCATGGTGGAAATCCTCCAAAGCGACAGGACGTTGATGATTATTTATTTAGTTTCCATCCCATGATGGCCCTTTTTGCCCCGATCCACGTTCTCCACCAACTGCGGCTGCGGGCGTACAGGTGATTCTAGCCGGAAGCCCCTTGCCAGCCCCGTGAAATGCGGAGCCTTCTAACTGGGCGAGCATTGATCCGGACGAAATTGCCTCATTATAAAATGAAAACGCAACGTGACTATTTAACAATTTTTAATTTATGCGTTTCTTTTAATCTTTCCCACAGCTTTTCTATGATCACAAAGGTTGCCTTGCTTTAGTTGAGATCATCGTTTCCGAACAGCGATACAGGATTTGATCAGGTCTCTATTCGCTCCTTTTTGAAACAACCGATCCGAATAAAAATTCTGAACGTTACGCCGAGGGTTCCATATCCTCTCTTCTGAGGTTCGCTAATTTTACCCGGTCTTTCGACGCACTTCTAAAATTATTTGATCAACAGCTCGTTCACGGTTTTGGGTATGTCAAAGGGTTTGCCGGAGGATCCTGCAGGGGAATCATGGACAAGTTGAGGATCCGAGTCGGCATTCATAGACCCAATGATTTTGCACTCTCAACGATAAGGTTGTGTGATTCCCCACATCAGGATTTGCAGCGGCATCGGATCCGGTCACATACAGCACATCGATGCGCCGCAATTGAATCCAATCATGAACAAGGGAGGCGGCCTCAATAGAATTTGTTATATCGAGATCGATACCGACAGGTGATGCCTGTGTTTTAAGGTCATTTTTCTGGAAAAATCGAGATTCCGGTGGGTTTTCCGCATGAAATTATCAGGGTGCCTTCGGATCGATCACATTCTGTCAATACATTCAGAATCATTGTGGCAGGCATTTCTTGGAGTCTGTACTTTGCTGGTAGCACGGCGGTTCAGTCGGTCTTTTTTGTAGACCCAACCCTCCATGGGAAACTCCCGTCTAATGGCTCCATGGAGGGCCGCCAGCTCTGCTTCGGTTTGTCCGCTGGATATGATTTCTTAAGCATAGTCTCGTTTTTTGATCGATGGCTCTGCGCTTTCTCCAAATCCATTGCAAATCCCGGGGTGTTTTTGGAGCGGATATCTTGTCCGGCAGTGAACGATTTTGGCACAACAACCTATCAATATTAAAATTTTTTCTTGAAATCAATCAAAAAAGCCAGAAGATACCAGGAAGCTTGAATTCTCGGAATACAAAAGTGCCAACACCCATTGGGAATCGTTTTTGATGAAGAGAAAACCCCCGGAAAGGGTTGCGTTTTCCGGGGGCATCACAGAGGATTGAAAGGAGAATGGAATGGCAACATTCCATAAGTGGTTTTTACCTTACATCTGCAAAATATGGCATGTCAAGAAGTTTATTTAAAAAATAAATTTTATTCAGTGTCTGAAGCATGTTTATAGGCTGTGCCGGCAGAAAAATCCCGGGTCCCATCAGTGGGAGGCCACATTTTCTCGCACCAGTGATCCCTTTGCGACCCAGGCGAGGGATTGAGTGTAACACCGGAACGCCTCCGGCAGGCGTATCCGGAGCAAGAAACAGGGGTCATTCATACGGGCATTGCCCCCCGATCACAGGGAATCGGCGGGGCGCTTGAACGACACGCATTCTATAAATTCAACATACAATGCCACAATGTGGCAAGTCAAGGTGATTTGTTGATCCGGATAATGGAAGGGGCGCGGGAATCGAAAAAAATGCCCCTGGAGAAAGGCGGGCTCCAGGGGCTCGTGCGAGGGATGTAACGCCCCAATGAAAATCGCCATCAGGCAGACGGCAGATTTCATCAACGGTATTTATTAAAATTTAACCGTTTAAACCCGACCTTGTCAACCCAGATTTATAAAGTACAAAAAGGGGAAAAAAACTACGCATTGTTCCCTGCAAGACCGCCTCTCGACCCAAAGAATGGACCATGGGAGAGGAAATATTTACAGGGGTATCAGGAATGCCGTTTTCATTTTTGCACAAAGTCTTTGAAAAGTTCTTGGTTGACGAACAGGGTATGGGTTGGACAGGTGCGGGGATGAATTAAATATCAGTTAAAACCTCATCGAATTGCACCGCGATTCCCCTTGTATTTACCCTGACAATTTTTCCAGTGATTTTTATGGGATCGTCTGCACCGGAGAGAGAAAAAGTCATTGAAAGCCCTTCTCCGACAAAAAAAGGAATTTGAGTTTCGATAAATAGTCCCCCAACGCTTAAATTTTGAATGAAATCGTTCAAAGCGCGTCTGTTGGCTGAACATTCGGCCCAGATAAAAGTTTGTTTTCTAGGATATTTTCTCTTTTCCTTAAACTTGGATCGCCGCCATTTCTCCAACCTGTCCAGAAGGTTCCGCTGTTGTTTTTCTGACAAATCAGCAATGATTTTCAATATTCGATCGTATACTTCTTCACTGCTAAATTTATTGGAATTGTTTGTCATCGGCTTTTTTTTCTATTTTTTTTAAGGCCACATCAAACGGCATCCAACAGCTTCGGATCCAAAATGGATGCGGTTTTCATAGCGGTGATACTTCGACGTTTTCAACACGTTTGCCAGTGCGTCGATCCATATTTTTGAATTTTTAGTAACCATGTTTTTTTCATATTAAAACAATCGACATTAATCAAGAAATATATCTTTCCACAGAAGTATATCGTGGATATTAAGGAGATATATCATATTCACCCATCCAGCCCCTGGGACGAACTTGTGTGGGAACGGCACGCCTTACCATGAATCCCCAAAAAACAAAAAAGGGTTTGGCAACACGATGTTTGCTAAACCCTTGTCATTTCCTTGGTGCCGGAGGTCGGAATCAAACCGACATGGGGTTGCCCCCGCGGGATTTTGAGTACCATAATGCGGAGATCTTTATCAATATAAAGATCAACTATTTGAGGCTTTTCTATTAAAATCGACGATTTGCCGGCACACAGATATTGGTAGGACTGTGGCCGGACTTTGGCCGGAGATAAACTTTTATGACAATTTTATGACAAGTGGTTAATGGATTTCAACACCACTTTGATACACCTGGGTTCACCGATTTTTGCACCACACTAGACCCATAAGAGGTATTATACGAATGGTGTTTTGTATCCATTAATTGCTTGTCAACCTGTCAACCGGAGAGTCAACTATGCGACCACCAAAAATTAATGATCACAAACTGTTACGATTAATTGATAACCAGGGAATGAATCAGACCAAGGCGGCCAAAGAGCTTGGGGGGATTATTGAGGCCGCAGACGACCATTCTATTTGTCAATGATTTTCAGATCGATAAGAGAATGACCTTTAAAACGATCATAACTATTTTTGGATGTGATCTGGGTTTTTAAAAGTTTGGTGGGACCTGAAGATCTTGTCGGATTGTATTCCATGTCCAATATATCCCCTTCATTCAATCGTCTGAACACGGTGGAATCTTGTTTTACCAGAATGCATAGTCCGTTACTTGAAATATCTCGCAATTTGAACAGATAAGTCGGATCCATCTTACTTAAGGAGAACTGTACGCTGTAATACTTGTCCAAAATGGTGCTTGATTCATCTTTATTTCCGGCATAGCTCTTCGTAGCCGGTTTTTCTTCTATTGTTTCAAATGTTGATACCAAGCTAAACATCTTCAATATCCGGCAATTCGTTCTTTTGAAATAAAATAAATAAGCTACCTAAAAAAACACACAGACAGAAAATGGCCGCTATAACTGAAACGAAAAACATTATATTAAAAATTACTTCCATGATCAGCAATCCTCTAAATATGATAGCTCACCACCTAAATAGTATCCCGAAATGCCGTTATTAACACCGGAGCAACTCTTTTATTTTTTTTAATTTTTTAAAGATATCCGGTTGAAAAGATGCACGCGCACCCGAGAATTATATTTAGGTGAACTAATCTAATTCAATCTCTTGCAAATATCGTGCAAGGTTGGGAATTCTTACTTTGATAAATTTAACAAATGGATAGATATCAGCCTGTTAGTTCAATTGTGTGAATTGTTTGAGAAGGGATTATGACAATGTTTGACAACAACCGTGCCATTTTTTGACAATTTTTTTAGTCTATTGAAGACATGCAAGAAAGAACCATTCAATATCGGATTTTGATTTAGTTGAGAATCCTGACGTTAAAAGTAGGTATCATTCTTGCTAAAGCGGGTTGCTCCGATGAGGTTATTATAGCGGGCATTCTTCACGACACCGTGGAGGATACCGACCTTACCTTGGACTACATCCGAGCTACATTTGGAAAAAAAGTTTTTGTGATCGTGAAGGGTGCATCGGAACCGGATAAATCATTGCCTTGGGAGGAACGAAAGAGTCATACTCTGGATTTTCTGAAAGCGGCATCCCAAGAAGTCAAGTTTGTGGCACTTGCGGACAAACTCAACAATATAAGGGCCACTTCATCAGACTATGTGGAAATGGGCGACGCACTCTGGAAGAGATTCAAACGGGGTAAGGATGCTCAAAAATGGTATTATCAAGGTTTGGTTCAGGCCCTCTATGACGATTCTACTAATGAGGCATATCAAATCCTCCATAACCAGTTCGCTCAAGAGGTGAGAGAGGTTTTCGGTAACGAAACTTAAAGCAGGGGAACCTGAAGGGCCTGGACGGTGTCAAACCAAGTTTCGTTCAGGACACATTAGGCACGGGGAATTCCTAAACTTGTGACATCCAACTCTTGGCTGATTCAAGATCATTAAAGGGAAAGTGTTTAATAGAGGCCTTAACAAAGTGCTTTCCAAGTGATTCAGCCACATCAGCGATCTTGGAATCTGTGACCAAGGCCACTTTAGCGATTTTACGATGGTGGCTTTTCACAAATTTTATATGCTCAATCATCCCATTAAAATTCGACCATCCAGGGAACTTCTCGCTCACAATGATCAACCCTGATAGCCCCCCTTTTTTTTCAATATCAGGTCATCAACATTACACCCCAGAAATATTTAAAAATCTGTCAAAAAGTGGCACCGTAACTGCTAAATAATGTCAAAAATTTAAAAATGCAATTCGGCTACTTAATCTAACCATCTGAATCTATGGCACTTATAAGTTTTTCAGAAAGATTTGGCATGATTTCTGCTGTAACAATGAACCAAGTTCGGAAAGCTCTTTGTAATCATTATGTATTAACGCAATTAAGTGCCACCCAACTTCAACACCTACAAAAACCTATCTGATGGCGAAACGCTTTCAGAGATTATACTTAAAAAGGGAGTTTGAGGTGGCACTTAATCAACGGTTTCTCCGATTCGGGTGGATCTTATTATTTTTCGGTCATCAGCAGGGATATACAAAATATGACGTGAATCGAAGTTTATATCACATGAAATTCAACCAAGGAGTCAAGCCATGGATGATAATCAAAATCCAGTTTACACCAAAGGCGATAAGAATGTTTTTTGCCCTTATTATCGAAGTTGTTTGGATCATGCTGTCAAACTTCAATGGGAATATTGGGCCTGTTTGGATTGTCAGCATACACAAAAGGAAGTGTTGGTTACAGACGTCTTGTTATTGCCAGTAGACGCTGATCCGTATTACTCGGTTCCAATGTCTTTTCATAAAAGGGCAGTAAATATCTAATTATAGTAAAGAAGGTTATCACGCCGACTATTTAATGTCTAATGTTAGCCAGAAAAGAGAATTTTATGAAAAGGTTCAAGATTAAACTCCATGGGAAAAATTTTTTCCTCAATCTTGACGGTGAACCCAGAAAGCTTGGCTTTTATGCCACGAGATTTGTAAAGGCAGAGAATCCAGAAGAGGCCGAAAAAATTGCCGTCATCCTAACTCACCAAAATCCTAATTTAAGGAAAACCTTACTAAATGAGAATGATGATCCCCCGAAAATTAATTTGGAAGGAATAAAGGAAATCAGCTTTCTAAAATTCTTTGCAAAAAAATCAACAACAGAGTTTACGTTTTATCCCGAAGATGAAGAATAGATAGCTAAAAGCCGAAAATGGTTTTAGTGACGCTTATCAATTCCAATCTCTTACTTTTCCAATTTTTACAAGTATCGTAAGGCGTTACAACGGAAAACACTTCATTAAGCTCGCAATAAGGGAATTTTTCAAGCGATACAGAATCATCGAGATCTTCTTTCGTGATGGAGCCAGGAGTGTAATACCAACAGTTTTTACATATCTTATCTTCCATAATTCTTTATCGAAAACATTCATGGCAAATATCATGCAAAATCATCGAGTTGCCACCGACGGATAAAAATGTTAACGATTATCAAGTGGTTACATTCGGCGTGGGGTGGGGTCAGCTATCCTTATTGGTTGATAATTGACTGAAATTATGAGGCAAACTACCTAATTATTATGAAAATATTTACATGAACAAGATGAATCTGACATAATTTGAAAGAGGCGTGTGGGAAAGAATGTTGAAACTGGGAAGGATCTATCCATTGTCGAATCGAGTTTCATTCAGGGCAGATAATGCTTTGGATATATTTCGGGATGCCTCATCCAGGTCCTCGGACCTCCTGATGCCTTCATACCCAAATTCAAGCTGAACAGATTCAACATCCGTCAATTTATAGTTATTTACTCTGAACCATTGGTTCATATATCGGGTGCTGTTCCCACCGTAGTTGCTCCCAACCCTGGCAACAAGAGCAATAATGGAATTGATTCCGAACATCCTTATTAAGTCATCAACAGTCTTTTTTTGGGCCGTCGGTCTATCCGGTTGACCGTATCCGATCAGGCATTGGACATCATCTTTGATGCCCATTTCAACCGTTTCCCTTTTGAGGTTATCGTCGTCTATTCCATGAAACCAAATAACCAATGTCCGACCAGGGGCGTCCACGACCCTACGAATGGCCGGAATAAATGTTTCATGGGTTGATGCATCAGCGATATCGTTAAAGTCCTGATCAGTTCGCTTAAATACATCGTTAATGATCGCAGAGCATTTAAGCCGTTCAGCAATTCTAAAGGTCAATTGATCTGTGTTAATGTCGTCCCTTGGCTTTGTTGCTACGCCGTGGGGAGCAATCAATAATATTTTAGTATTGCCGGTAATTATTTTGATGCCATTTTCATCCCATGGGAATTCAGGTCTTACCATTTTCCCTCCAACAATGAACCGTGCTTTAAAGGATCCAATAACCTAAATTTGGTAAGCATTCAAGGGTATAGGGGACAACTTCCCGTAGTACAGCGTGGTGCCAGGAGCAAGATGATTTTTGATGTCACGGATTTGGATGAATTTATGCTGGCCGATAAAGGCCCGCACAAAGGGCCAATAGATGAAAGACAAAGAGCAAAGAATGGACGTTTTAAATAAAATAATGATGGGCCGTATTGGTGGGAGGTTACATTTACTCGCACAAGTTACCGACTTACGATCCAGGCTTTTAATGCAAACGCAACAAAAACCCTGCCAGAATGACTGACAGGGGATAGCTCTTTGACAAATTGGCAATATTTTCTCATTTTATTCCTCCTTGTGATTGAAAAAATACAAGCACCGGAGCTTTGTTAAATATAATGCCAATTTAATTTAATTATAGTATATTATATTTAATATAATACCACAAAGTAGCATGTCAATAGGGCGTGCGCCTCATTTTCGTAGGGAAAAACCCTAAACGTATAGTGAACAATCTACGGGATAGTGCTGAAAGGGAAGAAAGAAAGCCCCTGGAGGTTTGCGCATTCCCAGGGGCTTGTGGAAAAGATATTATGGAAAAATTTAGGTAACCCCACAATTTCAAACTGAAAAAATCATAATTATAGTAAGATGTCAAAATTTATTAAGCCCAGGATAGTTTGACGAAGTGAACACCGGCTTTATGGGCAATAAAAAACCCCTAGAGAAAGACAAACTCCAAGGGCCTGTGCAAGGGCTGTAGCTCCCCCATAATTTTTAATTTTCTTTGATTTTATCAGCGAACAGACAATAAATCAAGTGGAATTATTGACGATAAGTAAAATGAGGTCGGGTTTGTTCTGGACATGGCATTAAAAAACCTGGGCCGCATTAACGGGAGGCTACATTTACTCGCACAAAATCAGGTTGCGGCCCAGGCTGTTAAAGCAATTTGTGTCCAAGAAGATTATCGAAGACATCTTACTATATGACCACAAAGTGATATGTCAAGATGTTTTTAAAAGACCCCACGGGTTAGGTGATGAAAGGCAATAAAAAGCCCCTGGGGCTACATTTGCCCAGAGGCTTAAGAGGAGGTAGGTAGTTCAGAGGTTGAAGTTGTTACAAACCCTGATTGAAAAGACCTCCATTAATGCCGTTATTAGCTCGGTATTCATTAAATTATATAATAAAAATATCCGACCGAGAACCAAGATGCACATGCATAAGAGAGGCCATTTTCTAACTACCGACAAAAATTAATGCAAAATTTATGCTAAATTAGACACTTGGGGCAAAATTCAATATGAATCTCAATAAAATTAACCAATTAGATGAATTGAAAAGTCATATTGACAACAGTCAATTATAACAAACTATCTGAAATTATGAGGCAACCTACATAAAACTATGAAGTGTTTTTCACAATTTTAACCCCACGGGATAGGCGCGTAGGGCTGAAAAATTAGTTTATGACAAGTTTTGTGACAAGTTGACTAAAAATGAAAATTAATACCTTCCTGAATCCCCAACAAAAAAGGCTTTCAGCAGTATTGCCCGCCAAAAGCCTTGTGGTGGAAGTGTTAGGAGCCTTGGGAACTCCCAAGCACTTGATTTCCTTGGTGCCGGAGGTCGGAATCGAACCGACACGGGGTTGCCCCCGCGGGATTTTGAGTCCCGTGCGTCTACCTATTTCACCACTCCGGCACAAACCATCTTTTACCCAAGATTTATTCCGGTTGTCAATAAAATAGAATCGACCGGGTTTTTATCTTCATCCAATGGGAAAGCTAAAGGCCGCTCTTTAGGAAAAATTTGGACGAACCCGAATTTCTCAGCAACGCTGCGTATATTTCTATGGGATGTTTGATCTGTATTTTTTCGCCGGACTTGGACAGCATGTCCGAAAGTTGGAGCATACAGGCCGGACATCCGGTGGCAACCATCGAACATCCGGATGCTCGGACATGATCCAGTTTTACGTTCCCGATATTGGCCGACAGATCATAATACGCCAGATTAAAGCTTCCCCCCAGCCCGCAGCATCGGTCGGATTCGGGCATTTCTGTCAGCCGATAGGCCGGATTGGCCTTGATGAGGGCTCTGGGTTCGGCAAATACGCCCAGGGATTTTTTGAGATGGCATGGATCATGGTAGGTCACCTCCACGGGATTGCTGGCATCGGCGGCTTCAGGGGTTCCCAGTCCCACCCTCGATACCATGAACTGATTGATATCAAGGGTTTTTTGAGCAATAGCCGCCACTCTGCTTTTAACATAACCGGAATTTTTATCCGCCATCATCGGCCATATCTCCTTTATCGTGGACGTACAGGTGGCACAGGCGGTTACCAGGTAATCAAATTTTTCGGCATCCAATATTTCTATATTATGGCGGACAAGGCGGTTAAAGGTCACCGTGTCTCCCGAGGAGATTGCCGGAATCCCGCAGCAACCCTGCCCTTTGGGCATAAAAATTCCAACACCGTGATGATGGAGAACGTCGACAACATCCTGGGCGATATGGGGAAAACTTTTATCCAAAAGGCAACCCACGTAAAAAGCCACTTTAATCCCGGAAAGGCCTTTGGGGGTATTCAAAGATGGAATACAACGGTGAAAAGGGATCTTGGCCAGGGGGGTAAAATGCCGGTCCCCGATCAAAGGAGACACAAACCGGGCACAGGAGGTTCCCATGAGTTCATGGGCCGGTTTTGTGAAAATTTTCTGAAATTTCGATCCCCACGCCGCCATCCGGTCAAATATTTTAGGGTGAGACAACATCCCCCTTAAAATCAATTTTTTGGCCGGAGACAGCCCCATGAAACCGGTGAGAATCGCCCGGGCCTTAATGAAAATTTCCAGGGCCTTCACACCGCTGGGACAACTGGCGGCACATGATCCGCAAAGAAGACACCGATTTAGACGTTCGGCTACGCCTCTGGGATCCTTGAACATTTCCTCCAAAAGTCCATCGAGGAGCGCCAGCTTGCCCCGGGCGACGTCTCCTTCAAGGCCGGTTTCCGAAAACAGGGGGCAGACCGCCTGGCACATGCCGCACCGCATACAAATCCCCAGTTGATGTTCCAGTTCCCGCATGAGTTCTGCAAGTATTTTCATACCGGGCATGGGGCATCTCCGGGGCCGGGCATTGTTTGGTTTTCAATGTTCATAGATAATTCCTTAAAATTTTATAAAATATCCGCTTATTCCTCTATCGCGACACCCTTAAATGTCAACAATAAAAAGCTAAAAGTCACCCGGGAAATCCTTTGCATAGGGTTTGTATCTTGGGAATAACCCCCACTGGTCGGGATATTCCCCTATTAAAATGAGCCTTTCATCCCATGGACATACTTTGATTAAAAATCGATAATAAAAATCTTCATACACCTGTAGAATCGGGGATAGGAACCGGTTCTACAAAAAATGCAGACAGGTTTCACGGAACAAACTTCGCTTCAACCCCGCTTGGCAGGATCTTCCACAAGCTTACGGGGAAAACCCTTGTACCGTTGAATATCCAAGATTCAATCGGTCGAGGGGTACCGTTCAAAAGGGCGCGGGAGGCTGTATTTCTTGCCCTTGTCCGGGGGTGGTTCTTCAGATATGGAGGACCATCCTTTTGTCGTCTTGCCGTAGCGGTTTCTATGGCCGCTTTACAGATCCGCCATATCAGGCCATGTCGAGTCAACGCCCCCCGTAAAACGGGTGGCTTGAATTTTCGGCCAGGGGGCGACATCCTGTTTGCAAAATTTCCGCTCGTTTAGCGGTATAGATATGTCACACACAACATTAAACCCAAGGAGGAGAACATGAGCGAGAGCGTTTACAAGATCATCGAGCTGGTTGGAACAAGTGATGTTTCCTGGGAGAAAGCTGTTGAAAATGCGGTGATAAGAGCAAGCAGGACGCTGCGAGATTTGAGAGTCGCAGAAATATCAAAACTTGACGTGACCATCAAAGATGGAAAAGTCGAATCCTTTCGTGCCAGAGTGACGCTTTCTTTCAAATATAAAGATTCCTGATTTGACGGAACACAGGTCACAGAAAACGGTGGGGTTCCAACAGGGCCGTCATACTCCGGAGAAAAACGGTTGATGTCTTTTGGAGGGGTATAGAATAAAGAGATGTTCGGCAAGAAGCTGAGGATGATCCGAATAAAACCCGGCCGAAAGTTGACGGAAAAAGGGTGCTGATTCTTGCACCCTTTTTTTATAAACCCATGAACACGCTTCCGGGGCCGGCATCCGAACGGTCACAGAGCATATGCATTTGAATCCTAATAGAGGGAGAACGCTCCACGGCGGCGCATATCTCTTTCCAACCGACTGAAACGCGTGCTAAAGTCCTTCAAACAGCCAGTCGGTTTCCAAGAGAAACACGCCGTCGCTTCGCTGAACCGAAATCAAATGCGTTAATCCTGGGGGCGGACATGGAACAGGTTGCAACGGCGCTAAAAACATGGCAAACTTTGTTAAACAAAGGTTTTTTCATTAAAAAATCACCGGAGATTTTTTATGGCCAATAAGCCGACCTATAAGGAATTAACACAAAAAGTAAAAAAGTTGGAACAAGAAGTGATCTCCCGGGAACAGGCCGAAGAAGCGTTCCGGAAGAGCGAAGAAAAATACAGATTGCTGGTAAAGAATCTTCCGAGTATCGTGTATCAAGGACACGTCGACTGGTCGGTTGAATTCTTTGATTCAAAAATTGAACTCCTGACAGGGTATTCGGTCGATGAATTTAATCTCGGAAAACTTAAGTGGAAAGATATTGTTTTAAATGAAGATATTAAAAATGCCAAAGAGATTTTTATCCGGGCACTCAAATCAGATCGGTCCTATGTCAGGGAATATCGCGTCAAATCCAAGGTTGGCAAGATACACTGGATCCAAGAAAGAGGACAAATAATTTGTGACAACTCCGGAAAAATTGAATATGTCAGCGGCGTCTTTTTCGACATTACCGATTACAAACAGGCCGAGGAGGAATTGCGAAAAAGCGAAGAGATGGCACGGGCGCTTTTGAATGCCACAAACGATGCCGTCGTTTTGCTGGATTCTCGAGGAACGATTCTGGATATCAACGACACCTATGCCCAGCGGCTTCAAAAGCATAAAGACCACATGCTCGGTTTGTGTATTTGGAATCTGTCTCCCCCAGAGATAACCGGTCTTAAAATCGCCAATGTCCAAAAAGTATTTGAATCGGGCAAGCCGTTGCGAATTGTGGATGAACAGAAGGGGATTTGGTATGATACCAATATTTATCCGGTGTGCAATTCCAAGGGAGAAGTAATGCAAGTGGCTGTTTTTGCTCGAGACATCACCGAAGGGAAACTCGCTGAAGAACATATTCACACCCTCACCCAACAGCTGATGAAAGTCCAGGAAATTGAGCGTCAGCGGATTGCTTACGACCTGCACGACAACCTCGCACAAGACCTTTCTTTGTTGGGAATCGGCCTTGAAACCCTTTTTGACAGCCATCCATCTGTGTCTTTGGCGGTCAAACAAAAGGCTTCGGAATTGTCAAAAACACTCCGAAGATCCATATCGGCTGTCCGGGATATGTCTTACGATTTACACCCTCCGGGACTCGATCAACTTGGGATCGTCCATACCGCCTATCAATATTGTGAAGAATTTTCCGAAAAAAATGGTATTAACATTGACTTTATCGCCGCCGGCCTGGATGATTTAACGATCTCCAACAACACGGAGATCAACCTGTACCGCCTGATCCAGGAGGCCCTTTGGAATATCAAAAAGCATGCAGATGCAACCCATGTAACCATCAAGCTTGTGGCATCTTTCCCTTACATTATCCTCCGCATTGAGGACGATGGCAGAGGATTTAATATCAAAGACCGGATGGCCGCGGCTCCCAAGGAGAAACGGATGGGACTTCGGAGTATGGAGCAGCGGGTCAGCCTTCTGAACGGAAAAATGAGGATACAATCTCGCCCAAAAGAGGGCACCAAACTGTATATCGAAATTCCCTACAAGGAGAAAAAACATGGTTGAAACGAAAAGCATATTGATCATCGATGATCACCCGCTTTTCAGAGAAGGCCTCAAGACGATTATCGGGCGCGATTCCGGCTTTAAGGTGATCGGTGAAGCCGGAACCGGTCGGGAAGGGCTTCAAATGCTCAAAGAGCTCAAACCTGATTTGACCCTGGTGGATATCTCCCTTCCGGATCAAAACGGCATTCAACTCACCCGTGAAATAAGACGTCTCTTTCCTGAAACCAAAATTTTGATTGTCAGCATGCATTCTAAAATTGATTATATTGCCGAGGCTTTCCAGGCCGGAGCCACCGGTTATGTGGTCAAGGAATCCGCGGCCAAAAGACTCCTTCAGGGACTCGAATCGGTTGCAAACGGCGATTATTTTCTCGACAGCTCTGTCTCCCACGCCGTTGTCGAAAACCTGATGAAGTTCCCTCTAAAAGAAGCAAAAATCACCGATGCAGACTATGCCACTTTAACGCCCCGTGAGCAAGAAGTCATGCGCCTGCTGGCAGAGGGACTCTCCAGCAAAGAGGTTGCCGAAAAACTCTTCATCAGCCCCAAGACGGTTGAAAACCACCGGGCCAACATCATGAACAAGCTGGACCTCCACAGCACCATAGAATTGATCCGATATGCCGCAAAGCTCGGTCTCATCGATGTGGATCTCTGGAAGGAATAATTCCGGAACCTGTATCCCCAAATTGAGACCGCCGTCGACGTCTCCCCAAAAAATCCGGGACAAAATCCCGATAAATAGGGATTTTTCCTACTAAATTGAGCCTTCCCCTCTATGGACAAAAGGATTTATAACTTGTTATTACACACCTAAAAACCATCTTTGAAATGCCCTTTGAATACCTTTAGATATAGGGGGGGCCATGATCTCTTCTCCGTGTAAAAATTGTGCCCGGAAAAATCTTCCGAAGGACACGTGTGCTAAAAATTGTAAATTGTTGAATGCCCTACAGGATATCGAGGTATCATCTGAAAAATGGTACGACGGAAGTGGCATCGATTATAACGAAGAGTATAATTGTTCCATATCCCTGTCGTTTTCAAGCAACGTTGGCGTTTAATAAACAACCCGCTGAGACGCTGTTTCTAAAAAATTAGGACGACCGCCGGTTCCAACCCTACCGGCAGCAGCTTCCCTCGGGTTAGACACCTGTTTTTTTTTGTGGCGGCGAAAAATTTCGAAGAACAGCATTGCCTGATATATGCCGGTGACAAAAAACCATAATAATTTAAATGGCCCTGGAAGAAAAAAAAAGGACCTTAAGATATCATCGTTAGCATCGGATAAGATAGGGTCGGATGCTAAAAAAAAGAATTATCTTGATATGGCGGCCTTGATCAGAAGTATTCAGCGCGCCGAAGGTCAAACGGACTGTTTCCAAAAGGGCATGATCGACTGCGAGCAGCCGGATTGCAAGTGGCATCCCTTCTGCCTGGAAGGGGGGCCGATCCTGAGAGAAGACCCAATCGAGTAATTTAACCCTGACGACCCATAAACAAACATATTGTTTTACATGGTAAATTCGCAAACCAACCCCACGACCCCGCAGGCTTTGGTTTCGTTCCAATCTGCATCAAGGTCCAAGGGTTAAAACGCAAAACCCAAGGTGAGTGAACCTTGCGCCGCCTGTCGATTCCTTGAGCCTGATCCCCGACTCCTGTTAAACCTTTCCCGGTGTCGTTTCCCACCACCCGTGGCGGTGGTGTTCAGTCCCTGCCGGTAAAAAAGATTGACTTTTTTGCCCGAAATATTGGGTTCAACATCCGATGTAATTTCGTTCAAAAAACGGCGAAACACCGGCAGGGACCCAGCCTTCTTGATTTTCAAGATTTTCACATGGCACTTGATACGGAATTGTCCTGCAGCTGAAACGGAATGTTATTCTGAAAAAGGCTATAGAAGACATTTCTGGAAATTTTTCTGGTCTTGTTTGATAATTTATGGTGTATACCCTATAAACCATAATCACCCGATGACCGCCGTATGAAATTCATTGATCGACGTTAGAATGGAGGCCCAAAGGATCCCATGTTTTTAATTGCCGGTGTTTCTCCCAAAACAAAAGTGATTGACAATACCCCCAGACGCTGCCCGGTGTGCGGTTTGGTCCGAGCCTATTACAACCGGGTGGATCACTATTTCAATCTCTTTTTCATTCCCATTTTAAGGGTGAAAAAGGGAGAGCCGTTTCTCATGTGTGACCGATGTTCGAGACCGGTCGGCGAATTTAAAGAAGGATATGACAGCACCTGGCCGGATACCCAAAAGACCCGGTGCAACCATTGCGGAAAAAACTTGGAAAAAGCTTTTGGATACTGTCCCTATTGCGGCAAACCTGTTGCCCGGGAATAGTCCCTGGAGGAGTTTACGTGGAACCTTTTATTAAGAAACGTCCGGACACGCCCGTGGAGCGGCATGTGGTTCTAGTGGCCCCGGAAGTGCCCTGGAACACCGGCAACATCGGGCGCACCTGTCTGGGTGCCGGGGCATTTCTTCATCTCATAAAACCCCTGGGATTTTCCCTTGAAAGCCGTGAACTCAAAAGAGCGGGGTTGGATTACTGGCACAAACTCAAACTTTGGATCTGGAATGACTTTAACAGTTTTCAAAAAGAGATGGCGCCTCAACCCGGCGAAGTCGCACTGTTTTCAAAAAACGGTTCAAAACCGTTCTGGTCCATGCCGTCCCCGGACAGACTCTTTCTCATTTTCGGTTCCGAGACCCAAGGACTTCCAGAGCCCGTTATTTCTTCCTATGGACACGCCACCTATCACGTCCCTATCACTCGAAAAATCAGATGTTTGAATCTGTCCACCACGGTGGGGATCGCCTTGTATGAAAGTCTGAGATTTTCACATTACCCCTAAAAAAATAGGGCTCGGAATGTTTCCGAGCCCTATGGGTCTATCCATATGCGTTATGGGTTCTGCTGTCTAGAACAATCCCGTTACCTTGCCGGTTTCCACATCCACATCTACCCTGCGGTAGGCGGGATCGGAACTGGTTCCGGGCATCAGGCTGATGGCACCGCAGCAGGGACACAGGAACTTGGCGCCGGAGAAGATCAGCACGTCTTGGATGGGCAGGGTCCAACCTTTGGGCGTACCCTTGACCGACGGGTCATGGGTCAGCGAAAGGTGGGTCTTGACCATCATGGTGGTGTAGTCATTGTACTTGGGATCGGCTTCGAGCATCTTGGCCTTGGCTTCAGCCGCAGGCGTCCAGGCCACACCGTCAGCACCGTAAACGTTCTTGGCGATGAGGTCGACCCGGTCGCGCAGTTTGGTTTCCAAGCGGATACAGGAATTTGAAATTCAGCTTTTTCGTCGCAGGCCTCGATGACCGTGTCGGCAAATTCCAGCGCACCGTCGCCGCCATCGGCCCAGTGGGTAGACACCGCACATCGGGCACCGGCTTCTTCGGCATACTTGCGAACCATGGCGATTTCGGTCTTGGTGTCGGTATGGAAGCAGTTGATGCAGACCACGGGGTTGATACCGGACATCCGAATGGTGTTGATGTGATGCACCATATTTTGAACACCCTTTTCCAGTACGTCCAGACCTTCTTTCTGATACTCTTTGGGCAGGGGCAGGCCGGCCACGACCTTGGGTCCGCCGCCGTGCATCTTGAGTGCCCGAATGGTGGTGGTGAGAACGGAGACGTTGGGTTTCAGTCCGCTGTACCGGCATTTGACGTTCCAGAATTTTTCAAAGCCGATGTCGGCGCCGAATCCGGATTCGGTTACATTGTAGTCAAAAAGCTTGAGACCGACCCGGTCGGCGATGATCGAAGACTGGCCAACGGCGATGTTGGCAAACGGTCCTGCGTGAATCATGCAGGGTTGATACTCTGCCGTCATCATCAGGGTGGGGTTGATGGTGTTGCGCATCCAGGCGGTCATGGCATTGCCGACTTCCAGGTCGCCGGTGGTAATCGGTTTGCCGGATTTGCTAAAGGCCACGGTGATGTTGTTCAGTTTTTCGCGCAGGTCTTTCAGATCACGAACAATGGAAAGAATCGCCATGAGCTCGGAGCTGACCGCAATCCCGAACTTCGACTGCATGACCATGCCGTCGAACCTGCCGCCCAGACCGATAATGATATTTCGCAAAGCCTGAGCACAGAAATCCATGATCCAGCCCATCTCCACCCGGGTGGGGTCCACGTCCAGCCTGGGCATACGGGTCAAGCGCGCAAGCTGCTCGTCATTGTAGTTCCGCTCGTGCTGCATTCTGGAGGTCAGGGCGACCATGGCCAGGTTGTGAGCGTTCATGATGTCGTTAATGTCGCCGGTCAGACCCATGGAGAATTCCGTCATGGGAATTATCAATGAGTTGCCGCCGCCGGCCGCGGTTCCCTTAATGTTCATGGTCGGGCCGCCCGAGGGTTGACGCAGACAACCGCCGACATTGACACCGCGTTTGCCCAAACCTTCCATGAGACCACAGGAAGTGGTACTTTTACCTTCACCCAACGGGGTGGGGGTGATGGCGGTCACCTCAATGTACTTGCCATCCGGTTTGTCTTTCAAACGATCAATAATTTTAAGGAAATCCAGCTTGCACAATCTTCCCATGGGCAGGATCTCGTCCTTTTCCAGAGCCAGTTTTTCCCGCCATTCTTCAGGATAAGGCATGTTTTCTTCGGCCGCTTCTGAAATCTGCCAGTCGGCCATTTCTACCGCATTGTAAGCCATGTAATCAATCCTCCTCTATAATATTTGGGTTAATAAAACAGGAACCCGGTACCCAACTCCTGGATTCCTTCAGCTTCAGTCAATAAGCATTGCTAAAAAGAGTGATTTGATGATGACCCAAAAAGGATCCGAATATGCGGGCAAGTCAATCCCCAATGGCAAACGTCAAAACCCGGATCTCAATTAAATGCCAAACAACGGCGGCGGTTAAACCCGCCCTTGGACCATCTCCACCCAATGGAATCTTTTTTTAGCCCATATATGGGAAAAGAAACGTTGTGACCTGTTTTTCGGGGGGATTCATTGAGATTGGAATTTTGAATTCGATTTTACATTCGAATTTTGTCCCAAGGAATTAGGATCGCGACCATGCCCCATAGCAAAGCTGCTGGTTACAGTATTAATTAAGTGATTTTAAATCCTTGTCTTTATCCCCCCGATTTGATCCCTGCAATAATGCAAAAAAAATGAATATTGTCAATAGAAAAATACACTTAGCACTTGCGTAAAAACACCTCTGGGGAATCGGCGCCCACATTCGGATCGTCGGGAGGGGGCAAAACCACAAGTAATCCCACACTATTTTGCGGTGCTTGCCAAAAGGAACCGGGCAACGGGAATCCCAAGCCCGACGTATCCCAAGGGCAAATTATTTTTTCGATAGCCCTTAACCCTGCAACTGATTCAATCGGAAATAAAAACCTTTGAGCTGCATCAACTCGCCATGGTTTCCGGCTTCGATGATCCGACCTCTGTTGAGGACCAAAATGGTGTCGGCGTCCCGGGCCGTTGAAAGCCGATGGGCGACGACCATGGAGGTTCGGTGGGCCATGAGCTTGTCCAGGGCCTCCTGGATTTTGTGTTCGGTCTCTGAATCGATATGGGACGTCGCCTCATCGAGGATGATAAAATCCGGATTCCGGGCAAAGGCCCGTGCAATGGAAATCAACTGACGTTCACCGCTCGATATGGACGCCCCGCCCTCCGAAAGGACCGTATCGAGTCCGTCCGGCAACCGCTCCACGAAGGTTTTGCAGTTTGAATCCTCTAAAATTCGCAGCATGGCCGCTTCTGAAATATCGCCCGCTCCCAGGGTAATGTTTTTCCGTATGGTTTCCGAAAACAAAAATGGATCCTGCATGACCAGGGCCATCCTGGCCCTCAATACCCCGGGATCGATGTTCCTGACATCGACACCGTTGAGGAAAACTCCTCCGGAGGTCGGGTCATAAAAACGGATGAGCAGATTGATGATGGATGTTTTCCCCGAACCGGTGGGCCCCACCACGGCCAGGGTCTTTCCCGCCGTTAGTTTAAAGGAGATATTTTTAAGCACAGTTTCATCTTTGATGTAGGCAAAGGAAACATTTTCCATGGAAATTTCCGAAATTTTATCCAACGTCCCCGACATAACTTTCGATCCGGTTCCAGGATCGGGTTTTCCGCCGGAAACCGGCAGGGGGATGGTCTCGATGCTGTCTAAAATCAAAAATATCCGTTCCGCCGATGCCATGGCATTTTGAAGGATGTTGTACTTTTCAGCGATATCTCTGATGGGCCTGAAAAACATTTTCATATAGGAAAGAAACGCAACCAGGGCCCCAAGGCTTATGGTTCCGGCCAGGGCACCGCCGCCGCCGTAAAAGATCACAACGGCGATGGCCATTGCACCCAGAATTTCGATCACTGGCATAAACACTGCAAAAACATGAATTTGTCGCATGCCAGCCAGATAATGTTCATGGTTGAGTTGTTTAAAATCGAGATAATTTCGCCGCTCCTGCAAAAAGAGCTGGATCACCCGGATGCCCCCGATGGTTTCGGAAAATCGGGTGTTGATCTCCGCAATCTTCAACCGTAATATCCTGTAAGCTTCCCGGGCCTGGCCTGAAAAATAAACGGAGGCCCAGAGGACAAAGGGAATGACGGTAAAAGAAACTAGGGCAAGCCGCAGATCGATGCCCATCAGTACTACCGCAATCCCCACCAGGAGAAAAAGATCCTTGAACACGAAAACGATGACGGAGGTGAACAGTTCGTGCATGTTCTGAACATCATTGGCCACCCGGGTGACCAGACGGCCCACCGGATTGCGGGTAAAAAATGAAACCGAAAGCCCCTGAATGTGCTTGAACAGGCGCACCCGCAAATCGTGCATGATCATCTGCCCCGTGTACTCCATGATCAAGACCTGGGCCATGTTGAAAACGAAATGCATCAATACAATGGCAAGGAAAACCGCCGTGATCCAGGTAACACCGGCAAGATCCTTTTTGCGCAAGGTCCCGAGGTCTTTTTTCGAAAGTTTCGTCAGATCGTCATAGGGAATCGTGGCCCAATTGCCGTGAATCTTGAAAAGACGGGGATGTTTTTCAACCACGGCTCGGATCCCGGGATCGGTTAAATCGGCCTTTTGATACCGGAGGCCCCCTTCAACCGGACCCTCTTCTTTGCCCCCGGTAGATTCCATTTTCGGGACAATATACCGGTCGATGGCGATCTTGGTCACATAGGGAAGGGAAAGATCCAGAAGGGTTATAAAAACAACCAGAACGATGGAGGCCGCCAGCAGCAGCTTATACCGTTGGGTATACGGGTAGAGCCGGGCCAATAATTTCAGGTCATAGGGCTTGCCCAGCTGCTTTTCCTCGAAGTAACCGAAATCAGTACGCATATTCCTCTTCTATCTCCTGGAACCGGAATGTTTTTGCATAGTATCCCTGTTGCGCCATCAATTCCGAATGGGTGCCGGACTCGATGATACGGCCGTTTTCAAGGGTGATGATCCCATCGGCGAATCGGAGTGCGGAAAGCCGGTGGGAAACGATGACGATGGTTTTTTTGCCGGCCATGGACCGGATGGTATGGATGATGGCCTCACCGGTTTTCATGTCCACCTGGCTGATGGGGTCATCGAGGATCATAATCCCTGAATCCTGGAGCAGCGCTCTTGCAAGAGCGATCCGCTGTTTCTGGCCGCCGGAAAGAACAATCCCCCTTTCCCCCACCAGGGTTTCAAAACCCTTTGGAAAAGCGGTGATGGTATCATAAATGGATGCTTTTCGGGTTGCGTCAATCAATTGGGCGTCTTTGATGGTGTTACTGCCGAAGGTAATGTTTTCCCGGATGGTGCCGTCGAAGAGAAAGGGCTCCTGGGGCATAAATGAAATTTTCCCTCGAAGGTCGCGAATCCGGATATGGCGGACGTCCATCCCGTCCAACCGGACCCGGCCCCGGGACACATCGAATATCCTCGGTATAAGGCCCAAAAAGGTGGACTTCCCGCTCCCCGGAGGTCCCACGATCCCGAGAGTTTTCCCGGGATCTATTTTGATGTCGATCCCGTCCAGGGCCGGAAACATATGGGATTCAGAAACGTATGGGGCGTAGGAAAATTCGACGTTCTCGAAGGTTATGGCCCCGTCCATATGGTCCAGGGGGATCGCTCCGGGGGCATCCTCGATCTCCGGCGCTGTCTGCATAATTTTATCGATCCTGTCCAGGGATGCCTTGCCCCGCTGGATGAGGTTCGTGACCCATCCCGTGGCCATCATGGGCCAGGTCAAGAGACCGAGATAACTGATAAAAGCGACAAAATCCCCCGGCGTAATGGTAAAGGTGATGGTCTGTCGGCCCCCGAGGAAGAGAACGATGGCCAGGCTTAGATTTGAAAAAAAGACCATCATGGGGAAAAAAGATCCGGTAATCCTAACCAGACCTAAATTTTTCTTGATATAATCTCTCGAAACAGCTTCGAGCTTGGATGCGGCGTCCTGTTCCCGGTTGTAGGCCTTGATGATGCGAATACCGGCAAACCGTTCTCTCACGACTTCGGTGAGTTCCGAAAAAGCCCCCTGCACCGCCCCGTAATGCCGGTGCATTTTTTTGCTGAAAAAGCGTGCCCCGAAGACGATCATCGGCATGGGGATAAGGACAAAAGCGGTGAGCCGGACATTGATGTAGGCCATAAAGCCGATGGCGGCAGTACCCAGAACAACGGCGTCGGTGAGGGCCACCATGCCCATGCCGGTGGCCATTCGTACGTGTTGAATATCATTGGTGGCATGTGCCATGAGATCGCCGGTTTTGACGTTGACGAAATATCCGGCTGAAAGTGTTTGAATATGGGAAAAAAGTCGGTTGCGCAAACCTTCTTCCACCCGCCGGGATGTTCCCATGAGACAGCGCCGCCAAATATACCGAAACACCCCGATCATAAGGGCAAGCCCGATAATGTAGAGGGCATACGTCAACAGCGTTACCGTCTCGATTCGATATTCGGCAATATCGTCCACGGCCCATTTTATGATTCGGGGGATGAAAAGCTGGAGAAAATCGACGGCCACCAGACAGACGAGACCCAGGAAAATCAAACGTCGTTTTTCGATAAGATACGGCTTTATTAAATATAAGGATTTCATTTTTTCAACAATCAACACACCTTATAATAGAATCTGAAAACGGTCAAATATTCGTGGAAAAATCGAAAAACCTTCCAACGGCCATTGCGTTGACTTTCCCAAATTCCATTGCTATGATACCTGGTTATGGAACAAGGTAGCATCGTTGAATATATCGACCGCCAAAAAATCATATGCTCGGTGGTATTGGAAGTAAAAAATCAAAGACTTAGACTTCTAACCGAAACCAACCGGGAAGTCAACCTGTCCTCCCGACGTCTGTCCCACACCTGCAATATGCGTCTCGATCTGTCCATGGGGAGGCATAAAATGGTGGACGCCTTGAAGGAGATCGCCGCCCGGCGAAACGCCCTGATCAGCAACATCGACATCAAGGAGTTGTGGGAAATTTTAAATACGGAGCAAGAATGGATCGATCTGAAGACGATGACGGGATTCTGCTTTCCGGACACGCCCAATTGCGATCATGAGTCATCGGTACAACGGGCTTTTTTTCACAACAAGCTCTACTTTAAATTCAATTACGATGGTTTTTTCCCCAACACCCAAGAAAGCGTCGAACAAAAAATCGCCCAGGAAAAAGAAGTCGCCCGCAGGAACCGTATGGTCCAGGAAGGCGGAGACTGGTTGGCCGGCATCATCAACGAAGATCATCCCGCCATACCCGACGATAAAATGGAAATTGTTAACCTTCTCAAATCATTTTACCTTTTCGAAAAGGAAAGTGAGAACTACGACCTGGGCAAGGGCGTCCTCGCGAGGGCGGGCATCGATCCTGACGAAGGGATATTCAAGATTCTGGCAAAACTGGGGGTGTTCGATGAAAACGAAAATACAGACCTCCTCCGGTATAATATTTCACCCGATTTTCCTGAAACGGTCCTGGATTTTACCGCCGAACGTATCCGTTCAGCCCAGCCCATCACGGACGCCGGCCAACGGAAAGATCTCACCATGCTTTCCACCATGACCATCGACGGTCAGTCGACCCTCGATTTCGACGATGCCATCAGTATCGAGGATCTTGGCGATCATTATCGCCTGGGCATCCATATCGTCGATGTGGGACACTTTGTCAAAAAAGGAGATCCCATCGACCGGGAAGCCATCGACCGGGCAAGTTCCATTTACATGCCCGATCAGAAGATCCCCATGCTGCCCACCCGTCTGGCCGAAGATCTCTGCAGCCTCAAAGCCGGTGAGCTGCGTCCTGCCATCAGCACTCTGGTAAATATAAACCAATCCGGCGACATCATCGATTATGAAATCCTTCCGAGCATGATCAAGGTCGAGCACCAGCTGACCTATTACGATGTCAACACCATCGGGGACGACGATCAAAGAATCATTATCCTCCGTGATATCGCAGAAAAATTCCGGCAGAAGAGACTGGCGGCCGGAGCGGTTCAGATAACCCTCCCGGACATCAATGTCTGGGTCGGCAACAGCGGGGAAATCACCGTGAACAGAATCAACCGGGAAAGCCCCGCAAGGATGCTGGTTTCCGAGATCATGATCATGGCCAATTGGCTGATGGCCAAGTTCCTGGCAAAACACAATATCCCTGCAATATACCGGGCTCAGAAAGGACCCCGGGAGAGGCTCTATAAAGGTCTGGAGGGGAACCTGTTCCAGAACTGTATGCAGCGAAAAATGTTGAGCCGTTTTGTCCTCGGCACCGAGCCTGAAAATCATTCGGGATTGGGTCTGGATGCTTATGTCACGGCGACATCCCCCATTCGAAAATATTTCGATCTTGCCACTCAGCGGCAGATACGGGCCGTTCTGGGGCTGGAGGCCCCGTCGACCTCCGAAGAAATCGACCACATGATTCAGATCCTCGAACTCCCCATGAGTCATGTGATGAAGCTCCAGCAGCGCCGCCACCGGTACTGGCTGTTGAAATATCTTGAAAAAAGAATCGGACAGAAAGAAGAGGCGATCGTCCTCTACAAAAAAAGGAGCACCTATCAAATACTGATCTCCGAATACATGATCGAGCAGGACCTGCCGGCATCGAGCGGCATCAATTTGCATCCCGAGGATCTGATCCAGGTGACCATACAGCATGTCAATGCAAGAAAAGACGTATTGTCCGTATTTATGGGTTAAACTGAACTTTAATGACATCCGAAATGAACGAAAACAAAAGGGGAAAACATTCGAGGTAAGGACCCGAGGCATCCATGCGCGTATTGTTCTGGTATTGTGATCGTTTTGACTGGACCCCGGCCGTTAAAACCCTTCCGGAGGTTCCCGACGCCGAACCTGCTGAAAACCGCGATGCAGTGGTGGCGTTTGTACACATTGAGCCCAAGGATGTCCAAGGCGGCAGTACGGCGGAAACCAAGCTGGTGAAAAACGCCAAGTGGCTGGCCCGAAAATGGGACATCACCCGGGTGGTTCTCCATTCCTTTACCCATCTGGGGCAAGAAAAGGCCGACCCTGCCGAAGCCCGGGCATTGTTGGATCGGAGTCAGAAACGGCTTCAAAATGCAGGCTATTCGGTGGATCAGACCCCCTACGGATACTTCCTGGATCTGAGCATCAAAGCCCCCGGCCATCCCCTGGCCAGGATCTTCAAAGAATTCTGACCCGGATGACCCCCAAAGATTTTGGACGTGTTCAGGGGGGCGCTCCGCCGTGGAACGATACCTGCCCGCTCGTGCCTCGCATGGCAGGCGGGTTGGCGGAGTGGCTTCGTCAAACTTCTTCGAACCAATTCTGTTTCCTATTTTTCCGGATTCGGTCCGGGTCGAAAATCCGGCCGTTCATGGCAATATAGACACCCGGATCGAGGATCTGGACCGCAGCAACCGCACAACCGATGTTAAACGCAGCATCACTGTATTTAAACCGGGCCGGTTCCATGGCCCCGGTGAGCACCATGACTTTGTCTGGAATGGTTTTCAGCTGTTTGGCGGTTTCAATCATGGTATCGGTTCCGTGGGTCAGGACAATTCTTCGATGGTCATCCGATGCAACCCGGTCGCAAATCAACCGCCGGTCTTCATCGGTCATATCGAGGCTGTCCTTGTGCAATAGGGAAGCAATCTCGTACCCCAGGGTTACGTTCGCTTCCTGCAATATCTCCCCGATTTTAGGTTCTCCCACCTCATAGGTGCTTTTCTGGTCAAAATACACCTTGTCGATGGTCCCGCCCACCGTAAAAATTTTTATTTTCATGGCACCCACCCGTTTACTTTTTGGGATCACCTTCCAATTAGGGCAGGGGCTGATCCCATTGGGTTCAAGGGTTCGAGTGGCTCTGCCTTGGAGTTTTGTGTCAAAAAATACGGATTACAAGCACCAAATTACAAAGAATCTAAATTTTCAGGCCCTTGGACCCTTCCAGAAAAGGCTTTTGGAGATGATTCTATTTAGTTTCCAATTCATAAATGAGCAATTTTTGTTCGGATCAAGGCCGCCCCAGTTAAATAGGCTTCGCATTTCACGGGGCAGGCACAATTTGGGATTTCGAAGCAGGCAATAAACACCTTGAATGCCGCAGCCGGAAATCCCCTCGGAGAACGCAGATCCGGGCCAAAATGGGCACGATTTATGGATGGAAACTACCTCAAGAACAGACGCGTGATCTCATCCACCTCGAAGCGGGGCCACGGCACCGGCCCTTCCGGGCCTACGGCGTCGATGCCGCGACCGGGGTCCGTCACCTCGCCGATACGGGTGATTTGGATTCCGGCATCTCGAATCCCTGCCATCAGCGGTTCGGCGGTAGGCTCACGGCAGCAGATGAGAAGGCTGCCGGAGCCGATAAGCCCCATGGGATCGACGTGGAGCAAGCGGCATATCTTTCGGGTTTGGGGAAAGACCGGAATCCTGTCCATGGCCACCCGGATCCGATGCCCTCCGGCAACGCTCAATTCCAAAAGTGCCGTGGCCAAACCGCCCTCGGTAATGTCGTGCATTCCGCTCACGCCCTGGAAGCTTCCGGCGATTTTGGCTTCCGCTAAAATACCGATGGAAGACAGAAACTGTCTGCAGGTTTCGATCTCGGGTTCGGCCATTCCCAGGGCCCCCAGCCGGTCACCGAACTCCCGGGCAATGATGGCCGTCCCTTCCACGGCAACGGCCTTGGTCATCAGGACGCTGTCTCCGGGCTGAATGTTGCGTTTGTCGACGAGATCCACCTTTGAAACGGTTCCGGCCAGCATACCGATAATTACGGGTCTTGTGACGGCATCGGTGATTTCCGTGTGCCCGCCGCACAAGGAGATATTCCACTGTCGGGACACCGATTCGAGCTCATGCATGACTTTTCCAATTGCTGACGGCGTAACGCCGGGTGGGAACAAAAGGGTGGTCAACAGCCACCGGGGCGTGGCCCCTGAAGTGGCGATATCGTTGGCGTTGACCAGCACCGCATAGTGCCCCACCTGATCGGTGGCAAAGGTGATGGGATCCGATTTAATCACCAAAACTTCCGGTTCATCGATATCCACCGCAGTGATGTCTTCTCCCACACCGGCCTGGATCAGCACCGAGGGGTCGTGAAAATTGAATCGACCCAGGAATTTTTCAAGGAGATCGTTGGGCAATTTCCCCATGGGAAGGGGCAGCCCCAATCGGATAATATCTTTGATCCCGTCCAGGTCCGAGGCCCTGAAGTCGCTGTGGATTTTCGGGGATCCGGATGCGGTGCCGTCGCCCAGAAGCGCGGTCATACACCCGGCCGCCTGTCCCGCCTGAATGTCGAAAATGTAGTCCCCCACCATGAGAACCTGCTGAACTTCCACATTCAGGGTTCGGGCGGCCAGGAGAATCCCGTCGCCGCTGGGCTTTATATCCACCGGCGTTTCCCTGGAAATCACCACGTCAAAGTCTGAAATGTCCAGGGCGTTAAAATTTTCCAGGGCCCTTTGGATGCACAAAAGACGATTTCGGGTGATGAGTCCAACACCGATCTTTCTCGCTCGAAGGTACGCGATCAAATCCTCTGCCCCGGGGTTGGGTTCCGAACGGACGGCCGCCGCCATTTCAAACTGTTCCAGCACGGAAAGAAACCTTTCCTGCTGGCGTGGGACGGGAAGCCCCTCGATAAACTCCAGAACAGGGACATCCGGCGGGCAGCCGATTTCCTTTTTTAAACGGGGAAAATCCAGGGCCCCGGGTTTGCTCAGGGTGCCGTCAAAATCGAACAGCACGGCTTTTATAAGGTAGGATCTTTCGATCATGGTTTCTTCCTCGGCCCCAATTTTCATAAAAAATTCATCCGGTTTCCAAAAGTGCCCACCGATGTTTGAGCCCTTGCAGGCGATGGGGACAATTTGAAATGATTCCGTCCACTTTCCAGGAGATAAATTTCTCCATATCCTTCCGGTCATCCACGGTCCAGACAAACACACGCCTGCCCCGGCGCTGGAGGCTCCTGACGAAACTTTTTCGTAGAAGCTTATGATGTACGGCCGCCCCGTCCAAAAAACGCGGCAGCAGCCCAGGGAAAATGCACCATGCGGCGTTTCTCATATTCTCTTTCAGGGTCTGCCGCCTGGAAATGGAAACAACCAGCATCAGGGGCAGCCCAAGGCCGCGCCGGTGCAGCCCCTCCAGCAGGCGGACATGGGAACTGGACACCACACTCCCCTCTGAAATCGGCGATGCGTCCAGTTCTTTGGAAAAATTATCCGGACTCCGGAAATGTTTGATTTCAATATTTACGGGAACCGGCCGGATCGCTGCAAGACAGTCCGACAGCAAGGGGGCCCGGTCATCATGGCCGGTGACGGCGAGAACCTGGGGGTATGTGAGGTTTCTCCAGGGGGGCGTATCCGGGTCGAGACGCCCGTCATGGACCACGATAAACCGGCCGTCGCCGGTTTCGTGAACATCCATTTCGATCATATCGACCTTTTCATCCTTGGCAGCCTTGAGCGCAGGGATGGTATTTTCAATCTGCCGGCGGCAAACCCCGCGATGGGCTATTATTTTGGGGAAATGGTCTATTCGATCCACAATGACATCCCGAATTTATCAGGATTTGGAGAATCCGGGTCAAAGACCCGCTACACATCGAACGGCGTGAGGCTTTCGAACCCCTGATCGGTGATCAGAATGGTTTGTTCGAACTGGGCGGAAAGGGAACCGTCTTTGGTCACCGCCGTCCACTGATCCTCGAGTATCACCAGCTCCTTTTGACCCAGGTTGATCATGGGTTCAATGGTAAAAACCATCCCCGGAACCAAACGGATGCCCTCTCCTTTTCTGCCAAAATGGGGAATCTGGGGCGGCTCGTGGAATTCAAGCCCTACACCATGCCCCACAAACTCCCTCACCACCGAACATCCCTGTTTTTCGGCATATTCTTGAATGGCCCATCCAATATCGCCAACGGTGTTTCCGGGTCTGGCCATGGACATCCCCCGGGCGAGGCTCTCTTTGGCCACCCCGACGATCTTTTTGGCTTTGGGGCCGGGTGTTCCCACAAAAAAAGTTTTGCTGACATCGGCGTAATAGCCGTCGAGTATGGGGGTGACGTCGACGTTGACGATATCCCCGTCTTGCAGGACCCTTTCCCCGGGGATACCGTGGCAAATCACTTCATTTACGGACACACACACACTTTTCGGAAACCCCCGATAGTTCAAGGGGGCCGAGACGCCGCCCCTCGCCAGTGTCCATTCATGCACCAGGGTGTTGATATGGTCGGTGGCCACCCCCGGCCGGAGTTCGGTTGCCACCCGATCGAGGATGTCCAGCGCCAGGCGGCCGGCCCGTTTGATACCGTCAATTTGCGCCGGCTCCTTGAGCCGAATCCTATATTTTTTAGCGTATTCCGCCTGGAGGTTTTTAGGTTCGGGCGCTTCCTTTCCCAGACAGCACTTCTTGTATTTGAGCCCGCTTCCACAGGGGCAAGGATCGTTCCGCTTGACTTTGAATGTCCTATTTTTCATCATTTTCTATATCCCAACCAATAGGCTTGACTTATCGTTGCATAAATTACATGACTGTTTTCCCTATTTTCATGATGTCATGTTATTTACGAGACTATAGGGTTGATATACGGGATTAAAGTTTATGTCAATTTTTTCCTAAATTACGGGGACCCAACCCCTTAACTCACAGGTTCCTTCCCATCACTTTCCGTAAGTGTCGTAACGCACTTTTTCATATTGCAACGAGTCCTTGGGATGGGAAGGCTTTTGTTCCCCGGGGTATCCGATGGCAATGATGGATTCTACATTTAAGTTCCGGGGAATGTTCAAAAGTTCCCGGATATACTGTTCCGCGGTTCGGGTCTGATCGTGCATTCTTTTTCGGATCTGAATCCAGCAGCTCCCCAGGCCCAGGGATTCTGCGGCCAAATGAAGGATGATGGACGCGATGGATGCATCCTCCACCCACACGTCGCATTTTTCAGGATCCGCGCAGACAACGATTCCCAGGGGTGCATTTTTTAGGAACGACGCACCGTGGGGTTTTGCCGTTGAAAGTTTTTCCAGCAAACCACCGTCGGTCACCACCACAAACTCCCAGGGGTTGAATCCCCGTGAGGACGGTGAACGGAGCGCGGCTTCCACGAGTTGGTCGATTTTCTCGGACGCCACGGGTTTATCCAGATATCTGCGGATGCTTCTGCGCTGTTGAAGCAGAGATAAAAACATAACTTTGTCTCCTCTTTTTAGGGTCTCTTGGTTGAAAAATCTTTGCTTTTTATACCAAAAAATTTCATAACTTGAAAAAAGCATGAAATGATTCAACGGGATCTAAAATGCCCGTCGTTTAAAAATGAAGCTCCCCGCAGCCCCGCTGGGCGGGATTTCCATTTCACTCCAACAAGCTGCAGGGTATTCAGGCGAAGGCGAATAAAAAACCGGAGTATAGAATTGATTGGACTTTTTTGCAAGGATGCCGTCCATTAAAGAATAAAAATCATCTCCAAAAGCGTTGATGATCTTGAAAGGATTCAAGGGGCCAAATCCTCGAACCCTTTTCTCCAACTAAATTGAAGAAGAGCCAAATATGAAAATACTCCTCATCTATCCATACTGGCTTGAAAAAAGAACCCGCACCGAAGATGTGACGGTTCCGCCCATCGGCATCTATTACATCGGTGCGGTCTTAAAGGAAAATCAATACGATGTAGAGATATTAAACTGGTGCCGCATCAATGAAACCCCCCAGGAAATCGAAAGGATCTTGAGGGAGAAAAAGCCCGATGTCATCGGGTTTTCCATTCTTCAGGCCAACCGCTGGGGGGGCATCGACATCGCCCGGATTGCCAAACAAATCGATCCGAGCGTAAAAATCGTTTTCGGCGGCGTGGCCCCCACCTTTTTGTGGGAGCATTTCTTGACCCATTTTCCGGAAATCGATTTTGTGGTCATCGGCGAAGGCGAATACCCGTTTTTAAATCTCGTCCAATGGATCCAAAGCCATGAAAAACCGCCCATCACCCGCATCAAAGGTATTGCCTACAGAAAAGACGGCCGTGCGGTCCGGACAGAATCGGCGGACCCCATCGACGATTTGGACAGTCTGCCGGTGCCTTCAAAATATTTTGAGTATCAGCACCTGTCCCTGACCCGGGGCTGCCCGGGGAAATGCACATTCTGCGGGTCCCCGAAATTCTGGGGGCCGAAGATCCGGTTTCACAGCCCGGCGTACTTTGTGGACGAACTGGAACGCCTTTACAAAAAGGGGATCACTTTTTTCTATTTTTCCGACGACACCTTCAGCGTCAACAAAAACATGGTGGTCCAAATCTGTAAAAAAATCCTCGAGAAAAAACTGGACATCTCGTGGGTGGCCATCTCCCGGGTCAACACTATAAACGAAGAGATCCTCTCCTGGATGAGAAAGGCGGGCTGCATTCAAATCAGCTACGGCGTGGAGAGCGGTTCCAAAAAAATCCGAAATTTCCTGAACAAGAAGATTTCCAACGCCCAAGTGGAAAAAGCCTTTGCCATGACCGTGAAATACGGCATCCTTCCCCGGGCCTATTTCATCTACGGCTGCCCCGGAGAAAGCCCCAAGACCATTGGAGAGACCCTTGATCTCATCGAAACCATCAAACCTTTGGTCGTCCATTTTTTTGTGCTGTCGTTATTTCCCGGAACCGCACTCTATGGGGAATACCAAAAAAATGCCAACGTCACCGACAATATCTGGTTGAACAGAATCGAAGACATCAAGTATTTTGAAACCGACCCCAAACTTTCCGGAGAAGATGTCCGGTCCTTCGGGGAACGATTGCGGCAGCGGTACCACGAACTGCTCCCCGGGTTCGTCGATGCCATTGCCCTTGTGGACCAAAAGGAATTTTATCCCCTGCATTCCGATTTTTGCTCCAGGCTCGGGATGACCTTCAACCAGGGGGATTATGCCGACAACGACGCCATTCCGGACAAGGCCGGGATCGCCAAAAAATTGTACATCACCGCGTTAAAATATCACCCCCACCCCCGGGCGTACCTTGGGCTGGGCATACACTATCAAAAGCAGAACGCCTACCCCAAATCAGTGGAAATCCTCTCCCAAGGCATCGCACACTTTCCCCGCAACGAGCAGATCAACCTGTGCCTTTCGATCAGCCACATGAATCAGGGCGCCTTTGAAACCGCCCTGTCATATCTGCTGAAATTTCAGCATTCACCCCAGGCTCTGGAGATGATCGTTCACTGCTACCATGAACTAAACGATTTCAAAACCGCATCGGCCTATCACGACAAACTGGAATCGCTGAAATAAAATATTTTCTCATTCATGAGCCGCAAAGGAAAACCCGAGAATACTTGACTGTACCGGAATAATACCTATTTATTGAATATGTTGGATTCAGTAAAGAATCCAGCCCCATCTTAGATTCCGACACGCGGGGAATGATGGAGTAGTGAGAGAAATTTATGGAGCGATGGAGTATTCCAGTATTCCAGTTTCAACCGTTTCAAAACCGCCCACAGGTCGGTTCGGTCCTTTTGTAAAGGGCGCTTGTGCAGGTTTTGAAACCACACACAACCAGATAACATACGAGGTGACCCCAATGAAATGCCCGGTATGCAAAAGTGAAAAATTTTATGTCAAGGATCCGGACGATGAATATGAAACCTATGAATTCCAATGCCCGGACGGCGAGATTTGCTTCGACCCGGACGTGGATGAATCTGATGCGCCCGTGGTGGACAAAGACACAGAAACCTATTGCAACAAATGCGTCTGGCATGACACATTTGAAAAATTACAAAAACAAAAGGGCTGAACATTGAAAACCATGTTCAGGGGTATTTTATAAACATCGCCGCCAACACGAAAGGAGGCTCCAAATGACCTTAAAAGACAAACTCGATGCGGTGAGCGCCCAAACGGAAAAACAGGCGTCGGCCCAGGTCCTCGAGGTGATGCACCGTGCCACGGCGGCATTGCTGAATTCGAACATTATGGACGGCGTTGTCAAAGCAGGGGACACGCTGCCCCATTTTACCCTCAACAATGCCGGGGGCACCCCGGTCCGGTCCCAAGACATTTTAAAACACGGCCCCATGGTGCTGACCTTTTACCGCGGGGCCTGGTGACCATACTGCAACCTGGAGCTGGAAGCTCTACAGCAGGTTGTGGGCGCCATCACGGACCTCGGCGCCACCCTGGTGGCGGTGTCGCCCCAGATGGAGACATTCAACCGTGAATTCATCCAAAAACACCGTCTGACCTTCGACATTCTCAGCGACCCGGGCAACCAGGTGGCCAATACCTTTGGATTGGTCCATGAACTGCCCGAGGATTTGCGCAAGGTGTATCGGGCCTTTGGCATCGATCTTGAAAAGTTCAACGCCGACGGTCTCTGGCACCTGCCAATGCCGGCACGCTATGTGGTCGACCGGGATTCCGTGGTCCGATCGGCCGATGTCAATCCAGATTACACCGTCCGCCCAGAACCCGACGAGACAGTGAAATTTCTCCGCGAAATGATCAACCCCGCCTAACGATTCGGGCCCGGGGACACGGCAAACGCCTGTCCCCGGACTTCGGAATCGACCCCATGCGGCCTGTCTTGCCCTTAATGGTCTCCCAGGGTGAACGCATTTGATTTCGGTACAGCGAAGCGCCGTCGTGGAGCGTTCTCTCTGTTGGGATTCAAATGCGTTGGCCCTTAATGCTCTCCAGACAAAGCTTGACTTGGCATCGTCTCTTGTGTATTTTTCAATGTTTTCGTAGGCCGTTTCAAAATGCATCCAACCCCCCGCAGACGGGGTTATCCCCCGTACCCATGGGCGGAAGCGACTATTTTTGAGACGGCCGATGATCTAAATACTCGAGGGGTCGGAGAGTTTTTATTCTAACTCCTTGAGTACCAGCGGAGCGGAATGGATGATCTTTTTTTAAATCGGATGCTGTTTGAGTGGCTTAGGGATCGTTAGAAAGAACAGGCGTATGTCAACATGGTATTTTTAGAGAAATTTTTAAGTTATGCAATGAACCTATTGATATTTCAAAGATAATTTCCTGTTCTTTCTCTTGGATCCCTTGCCGCGAGTTCATGCGGTTTAAAAAAAGATCATTCATGGAGCGACGTTATTAAAAAAACACCCCGACCTCTCAAATACTCAAGAAAGGTTGTTTAAAACGCACATCCATGGAAAAACGCGCCCTTAAATCTGACGCCCTGCTGCTCCTCACCTCGGCCATCTGGGGATTCGCCTTCGTGGCCCAGCGGGTGGGCATGGATTACGTGGGACCGTTCACCTTCAACGGCGTCCGCTTTGCCCTGGGAAGCCTGGTTCTGCTGCCGCTGATTCTAAATAAAAGATCCCGCCGGGATGCTTCGCCCCCCCGAATAGACAGCCCGACAAAAATGCTCATATTCGGCGGCGGTCTGTTGGGGATTACGGTCTTTACGGCGGCATCTCTCCAGCAGGTGGGACTGGTGTATACCACCGCCGGCAATGCCGGTTTCATCACCGGGCTCTATGTGGTCATCGTACCCATCCTGGGCCTTTTCTGGGGGCAGCGGCCCGGCGCCGGAACCTGGATCGGTGCTTTCCTGGCAGCAGCAGGGCTGTATCTATTGAGCATTACAGCGGATTTTACCATCTCCCTGGGTGATTTTCTGGAGCTCATCGGCGCATTCGTATGGGCCGTACAAATCCTGATCATCGGATGGCTGTCACCCAAAATAGACCCCGTAAAACTGGCCTTTGTCGAATTCACCGCCTGTTCATTTTTGAGCCTCGTCACGGCGTTTCTTTTTGAAGACATCGTGTTCGCCGCACTTTTCCAGGCCGCCATCCCCATTTTGTACGGGGGCGTGCTGTCCGTGGGGGTTGCCTACACTCTCCAGGTGGTGGCCCAGCGGGACGCCCACCCTGCCCATGCCTCCATTATTTTCAGCCTTGAAGCGGTGTTCGCCGCCCTGGGAGGATGGCTCATATTGGATGAAATTCTGAGTGTCAGAGGTTTCGTCGGCTGTGCACTGATGCTTGCGGGCATGATCCTGTCCCAGCTCTTTGGACTCATGGAAGATTTCTCCCTGAACACCTTTAAGGCGGTCTTTGGGCGAAAAAAGACGGGAAGACAAAATTTGGCTTGAATCGAAACAAAAAAACGTTATAGTAACCGGATCGTTTTTGTCCCCAATAGTGGCATACACAACGATATAACCATATAACATATTAAATTTTTATAATAAATCGTGTTTTCAGGAGGAAAATCATGAAAGTGTTGGTCAGCGACAATCTTGGTGAAGCCGGGATCAAAATGTTCCAAGATGAAGCGGATATCGAGGTCGATGTAAAGACCGGTCTCTCTCACGAAGAACGCAAAAAAATCATCGGAGAATATGACGCTCTGGTCATCAGGAGTGCCACGAAAGTCACGGAGGATCTTCTGGATGCCGCCGTAAAATTGAAGGTTGTGGGTCGCGCCGGCATCGGCCTCGACAATGTCGACATCCCTGCGGCCACCAAGCGGGGTGTGGTGGTGATGAATACGCCGGGGGGCAATGTGGTTACCACGGCGGAACATGCCATTGCCATGATCCTCTCTTTGTCCCGGAACATCCCCGAGGGCACCTCGTCCCTGAAGGCCGGAAGATGGGACAAAAAGAAACTCCAGGGACGGGAGATATACAACAAGGTTCTCGGGGTCATCGGCTTCGGAAAAATCGGTTCCATCGTTGCGGACCGTGCCCGGGGGCTCAAAATGCGGGTCATCGTTAACGATCCCTTTGTGACCCCGGATCAGATTGAAAAAGCCGGCTTCGAGAGTGTTTCCCTGGAAGATCTCTACCAGAAATCCGACTATATTACCGTGCACGTCCCGAAGCTGAAAAGTACCACCGGTTTGATCAACAAGGATGCCCTGGATCAGATGAAGGACGGCGTAATGATCGTAAACTGCGCCCGGGGCGGAATCGTCGATGAGAATGATCTGTATGCTGCCATGAAGTCCGGCAAGGTGGCCGGCGCGGCACTGGACGTTTTCGAAACCGAACCTCCCGGGGTTTGCCAGCTGTTCGAACTGGATCATCTCATCTGCACACCCCACCTGGGCGCCTCCACCCAGGAAGCCCAGACCAAAGTGGCCGTGGATGTGGCCGGTCAGATCATCGATTACCTGAAGAACGGTACCATTTTGAACGCCGTCAACGTGCCCTCGGTCACCGGCGATCTCCTTAAAAAACTGGGACCCCTGTTGACCCTGGCCAACCAGATGGGAAGCCTCCACGCCCAGCTCAGCAAAGCCGCCATCGAAGAGGTGGTCATCGAGTATGCCGGCGATTTCAAGGATCTCGATCTGTCTCCGGTCTCCATCGCGGTGTTGAAAGGCCTTTTGGCACACGTGGTCAAAGATGACGTGAACTTTGTCAATGCCCAGGCCCTGGCCAAAGATCGGGGCATCAAGGTCACCGAGACCACCAGTGACAATTCCGGAGAGTATATCAACCTGATCACCGTGAAGGTCGTCACCACGGAAACCACCAATACGGTGTCCGGAACCATATTCGGGAAAAACGAATTGAGAATCGTAAAAATCAACAATTTCCGGCTCGAGCTGATCCCCAACGGCCACATCTCTCTGATATACAACCTCGACAAGCCCGGCGCCATCGGGAGTTTCGCAACCCTTCTGGGCCAGAACAAAATCAATATCGATCAGATGCAGGTGGGCCAGGAAGAAACCGGCACCATGAACATCATTTTTCTCAAAACCAATGTATCGATTCCCCAGAGCGTCATCGACGAGATGCACCGACTGGAACTCGTCAAATCCGTAATGCCCCTGGAATTCGACATGTAACCTTTCACGGACGTCGTGTTTTCTGCCTGCGGTCTTCCGCAGGCAGAAAACACGTCCCGCCGCCTGCTCATCCCCGCCAATAAAACCGCTCCAAACCCCTGACCAACGCTTTGCCCCTGAGTCCACTGGGAGAAAAAACCCTGGAATCCTTGACCCCTGGAATACTTGGACCCTCTTCTCCAACTCAGTTGGAGAAGAACTTTAATTTCAATCGCCCCCGCTTATCATTTGAAGGAACCCGCCGATTGTGATACGCATGCGGTAACATCGGAAAAACAGGATCGGCCCGTATCTCGAAGAAACAGCAGGATGCTGAAAAATGATACAAGACATCCGACACAAGTCCCTGGTCACCCACGACGACGTCACGGCATTGAACTTTATCCGCAGGTCCGTGACCTATGTGTTCCGTCAATACCACAAGCAGGGGCTGCGCTCCCACGTCATGGAGGTATTAAATCCCGACGATGTTTTGAAACAGACCAAAGGGGTGCTCATCGATGGAATCCGATGCTTCCCATGGGCCGAGCCCATCAAAATGCTGAGAATTTTCAGAACCAAATTCGACTCCCTCGAAGAAGCCTTCGACGAAATCAGAAAATTAAGAATCGTCGAAACCTATCTTCCGGATGATTCCTATGCAAAATCCCACGAATTTTTCGTGGATTACATTTGGGACGATACCCGGGACATCATCCTCTGCGGTCTCCAGGAGTACGTGGACGGCGAAGTCCTGAACCCCTGGGATCTCACCGATGAAAATCTGGTGGCGGACCTTTTCTCCCGGATGAAGGTGAAAAGCGGCCGTGCATCGGAAATGACCACCGGTCAGCGGATCCAAAGATTTCAGAAAAAAGCCAAAGCGTTCATCGACGGCGCTAAAAAAATGATTTTAGAGACCCGCTACGTCCCGGATTTTGCAGGTGTGGCCAACCTTCTGGTCACCGCCCAGGGGGACATCAAACTCGTGGACATCAACAACATCTCCAAGATCTCCTTCGGGCCTGACATCGTGCTCGACGACAAAGGCTATCCGGTGTGCGACAAGTCCATCGAAGCCATATGGATGCTGGAAAAAGGACTCCTGGACACCCCCGTCGATGACACCGATCCCTTGTACAAACGATTCCTCGACCCCAAGCGGGTCAAAGAAGTGAAATATTTCGAGGAAAAATTCCACAGGGACTTGACCCTGAATTCTTCAAATGAACTGAAAACCCAAGGAGATCGTTCATGAGCCCCCCCTACCGATTCGACCGGATGGAAATTGCCGGTTCCCTGGGAGACCTGGGGACCCTCCTTCCCATTGCCATCGGCATGATTCTTATCAACGGCTTGAGCCCCATCGGGCTCTTTTTTTCCATCGGCATCTATTTTATTCTGTCGGGGATCTACTACGGCATTACGGTCCCGGTTCAGCCCATGAAGGTCATCGGTGCATACGCCATCGCAACGGCCATGACCCAGTCCCAGGTCTTGGCGTCCGCCGCCTTGATGGGGGTGATTCTGCTGGTCATCGGCGGCACCAACGCCATCACCCTCATCGGCCGATACATCCCCAAACCCGTGGTCCGGGGGGTCCAGCTTTCCACCGGCACCCTCTTGATGGCCCAGGGCGTCAAGTTCATGATCGGCACGTCGAAATTCCAAGCAATGCGGAACCTGGCCGAACCCTATTTGACCGTTCAGCACATGGGGCCTGTATCCATCGGAATCGTCATCGGAATTGTCGGCGGGTTTCTGACCCTGCTCCTCCTGGAAAATCGAAAACTTCCCGCCGGCCTGGTGGTCATAATAGGGGGGCTCTTTCTGGGGCTGGTTCTGGGGACCCACGAAGGGTTCGACAAACTGAAGATCGGCATCTATCTTCCGGAACTGCTCCCCTTCGGATTCCCCGCCGGTGCAGACTTCACCTTTGCATTTTTTGCCCTCGTCCTCCCCCAGGTGCCCATGACCATCGGAAACGCCGTGGTGGCCAACGCAGATCTGTCCCAGGAGTACTTTGGCGAGGATTCCAAAAAAGTCACCTACCGGTCCCTGACCATCAGCATGGGGCTGGCCAATCTTATGGCCTTTGTCCTGGGGGGCATGCCCCTGTGCCACGGCGCCGGGGGTCTGGCGGCCCATTACCGGTTCGGCGCCCGCACGGCCGGCTCCAACCTGTTTATCGGAAGCCTGTTTCTGGCCCTTGCCCTGTTTCTCGGCGCCCACGCCTTGTCGGTGGTCTACCTTCTGCCCATGGCGATTTTGGGGGTGTTGCTGGTTTTTGCAGGGGGCCAGCTGGCCTTGACCATCCTGGACATGCAGACCCGGAAGGATCTGTTCGTTGCATTGCTGATTCTGGGGATCACCCTGGCCTCGAACCTGGCCGTGGGGTTTATGGCCGGCATCGCCGTGGCCTATGTTTTAAAGTCCGAAAGATTGCACGTATAAAGTGCCTAAATTGCCTAAAATGAACTAAAATGCCTATTTATCCCGTATTAAACGGGGAAGTTGAGGAAAGGAAAGCCTAACCGGATTCAAGTGAAATGCTGAGGGACTTGGTAAGATCGTTAGAAAAAACCCCTGAACTCTGAACTCTGAACCCTGGTAACCCTTTCTCCCAAAGAATTGGGAGATGAACCTCATTTTTTGATGATCCACAGAATGATCGGAATCAGGATGGCCGCCAGAATGATCAGGATTCCGGGGGTGGACAGATACGGCCGATACCAGGGCAGGTTCCTTGCCCGTGCCTTCTTGACTTCGGACAGAAACCAGTTCCCCACCATTATGGCCGCCACCAGCGGCGCGATGAATCTCAGAATTTTTACCCAATCCGGCAAAGTGTTCTCCAGTGTTTAAAACCCCAAACAAGGGGGCAAATCAGGTTTCGTTGACAAAACCTCTGTATTTCAAGTCGCCCCTAAAGTCAATTCCCACCCCTGAAAGAACCTTGATATTTTTTCTCTCGTAAAGCCGCCCCAGTACCATCTTCCGGAGTTACGGGGCAGGCAAAGTCCGCAGAGAAAACATCATGCCTTCGGCAAAGCGACGATATCTTTCTTAGCAATCTACTGTCAGGATTTACGCGTTTATCTTTGGCTGCTGTTCATATCCGGCTGTCAAACCTGCCCAAAGGGCTTGGGTTAATTCTTTTCGCCCTCTCAGCGAAAAGAAATAAGAAAAAAACTCCTCTGCGTACTTTGTGCCTCGAGCGACAGTCCCGCCGAAGCGGGACAAGCGGGCGGTGAATACAAACCTCCATTCCAACAACTCCGGCATCGACTATTTTGAAACCTTGATGGCCAGGGCCGCCACTACACCCCAGACCAGGTTGAAAAAGGTCACCAGAATCGGCGTGTACAGGCCGAGATCCAATCCAAAATAGCCTTTTTTGGCCTGGAGGGGAAATATCACCAAAAGCTGGACCAGAGTGGGAAGCACGCTGATCAGCGCACCTTTTAAAATAAGTTTCGTATTCATAAAGGGCAGCGCGAACAAAAACCCCCAAATCCCGCCCCACACGATCCGCGGATAGAGCCAGGCGGTTTTCAGCGCCGGCGCCATGGCCACCCCGAGCTGCTTGTTGATTCCGTATTCACCGAACGCCCATACCGTCAAGCTGTTTGCCAAAGCCCCCAGACATCCGGCGGCAAAACAAATAAGCAGTTTTTTCATATCGTCCTCCTGACTTCGCGCAAACCCAGCGAACCTGATCGTGGATAGAATCTACATCTGAATTTATATTATATGGATTAAAGTAATATTTTTCAAACCCTTATTGGTTTTTTGTCGATTCTCCATTTTTATCTCACCGCATAGGCGCGGAGTACGCAGAGTTATTCTTGGTTATTTTGCTTTTCGGTGAGGTGCCGAAAAGCAAAACGATATTACCCTTCGGGTAGAATGCTATCCGAGTTAGCCAAGAAATTTCGTGAGAATTTATAGCATATCGGTTTTTTGTCCTGCTTTCAGCAGGACGGATTGGTTTTCCATTGCCGTCAACTCAACGGCAATGGAAAAAATATTTATCTCTGCGTTCTCTGTGCCTCGAGCGAAGCTTCCGTCATAACGGGAACAAGCGGGCGGTGAAAATTGTCTAACTTACCTGCGCTTTTTCCCGTCCTTTGTGCACAGAAAATTGTGCACGACGCACATAAATATGTGCAACTAAACCCACCAACAATTCTGAGTCCTAATGATATCAGAAGGTTAATATCTGGAACGCCTTTTGCATTTTAAGTTGTGTTTGATCTAACGAACTACGAACCACGAACAAGGAACCAGAAATCAGAGGTCCGACGTCAGCAATTCAGAGATCTAATCAAAAAACCTGGGCCCTGAAACCTGAGCCCTAAGCCCTGAGGTTTGAACCTGAACCCTGGGCCCTGAGTACTGATCACTGACTATCCCTTGAATTCATATAATATTTGTGTTAAGGGGAGAGAGGATTTTCTTTGGCCTGCAATATCGATCTCATCAAAACCTGACCTGAATTCCTCACATCCGAAGATCCACTGTAGCAAGATGTAAAACGCTTCATTTTTTTTGGACTCATTTTGTTCCCGTTTATCAAAATACTTAGGTCCGATAATAATAGTTGGGATACGGAATATTTCAGATGACTAAGCACGACAGAAAGCAAAAGAACGAACTCAAGGTGTTTATCTCAAGCCGCGAGTCGAGATGTGATGAATGCGGTGAGAATCTCGGCCAGGGTGCCTGGATATTACTCCAAGGGGATGACAAGGGCGCTGCATGTTTGAGCTGTGCTGACCTTGATCACTTAGTCTTTCTGCCTTCCGGCGACGCTGCCCTCACTCGCCGTTCTCGAAAATACTCGAAGCTCTCGGCCATCGTCCTTAAATGGAGCAGAGCACGCAAACGTTACGAGAGGCAGGGGTTGCTGGTAGAGAATGAAGCAGTTGAGTTGGCAGAACATGAGTGCAAGGCGGACGCAGAAACACGAAAACTGAGGCGCGCTCGCGCAGCTATTCGTAGAGCCGAACTTGATGAGGAATACATAGCAGGTTTTGCTGCTCGCGTTCGCGAATTGTATCCGAATTGTCCGATCGGAAGAGAGAAGGTGATTGCAGAGCATGCCTGTCGTAAGTATAGCGGGCGCGTCGGTCGAAGCGCAGCGGCCAAAGAGTTGGATAAAAAAGCAGTTTTTCTCGCAGTCGCTGCCCATGTTCGCCACCAAGAAACAAACTACGACGAACTTCTCCTGGCTGACTTCGAGAGATGGGAAGCACGTGAACAAGTGCATGCTCAAGTTTCTCATGTGTTGGCTGAATGGCAATCAACCACTTCCTAAAAAGGCGCAGGCAGGCGACGCCTTAGATGCCGCGCCCGTGACGCACCGCGTTGTGTGTCCTATAAATGAATCATGGCAATCCTCCGTTGCACAAAAAAGTTGCTAACTGAATTAAAAACCAAACCATCGGAAGGGACGATTTCCTCTGATGTGGTAGGAAGTTGGCACGCAAATCTTTTAAGAGTCGATCGAAGGAAATGCATTCTTTTTACACACGATGCAACGCTTTATTCATTTCTCGTACCAGGACTTAAGAAACCCCAGTTTGAAAATGTCCGAGAGGTTTTTGGACAGAATTTATTTAAAAATCTTCTCTGGGAAAACTTTCCCCAGAATCAAATCGAGATTGTACTTGATGAACATCGCGAAATTATAATTGCAAAAACAAATAATCGTAGTGTCTTGGGCTCAATGACAGATCTTGCCTTTCAAATAAAATATCAAATTGCTGCAATGGGTGGACTGGTGAACGTCAATCTTGCGGAATTAAACCACGGATTAAATCGTATTCCTATGAGCGCCATAAAGGAAATATATAGTATCTACGAATTAAGGAAATTATTAAATAAATTGAGCACATAACAAGGGCCTGCCCAGACTTCCGGGACGCTCTTTAAATATATTCTTTAGAGCAATAATCTCCTTTGGACTTTATTGCCCCCCCTTTACACTTTAATCAAAAAATTTGGTCCAATAATTAGAGTCAGAATCCTTAATGAAGCTCACCGCAGGCCCGCTGAGCGGGATTTCCGTTTCACTCCAACAAGCTGCGGGGTATTCAGGCGAAGGCGAATAAAAGAATTGACAGTATCCTGGATTATTTGTTAAAGAAATTAAGAAGTTACAAGCAGACCCGGAGTTTGTATGAAAAAATATTAAGATTTACAAAGAGATTTTTAATATGAAAATAGAAAATAAAATATTGGTTGTTGAAGAATTGCCGGATGGGTCTCCAGTCCGAATACCTTATTTTATCGTAGATTCAAAAAAGAAAGGACCCACTACAGGAATCGTCGCAACTCAGCATGGAAATGAGTTCTTCTCAATCGTTGTTCTCAAAGAATTCTTGAAGATTAAATATCCTCTCAAAGGAAAAATGATCATCTTCCCCCTGGCAAATCCTTTGGCATACAATGTAAAAGAAAGAACCAGCAGGATAGATAGAAAAGATATGAATCGTTGCTGGCCCGGAAAGGAAGATGGCGTAATCACCGAAAAAATGTGTTACAGCATATTCAAAATACTTAATCGATGCGGTTGTGTTTTAGATCTTCACAATGGCAGTGAAAACATCCTGGACACGCCTCAGGCAAGATTATATGAATTTAGGTACTCTGATGTAGAGGATTTGGTTGACCATCTCGATGTTCCATTTATTTTACTAAGAAAAGAACCTCTTGAGAATACACTGGTGGGTTGCCTTCTAGACAGAAACATAAAAGCAATAACTGTTGAATTGGGTGAAGGGAAAAGAATCACTTATAACTATATAAACAAAGGGATAAAAATAATTGAAAGCTTTCTGAGACATACCGGAAATCTTTCAAACCCCCGGACATTCAAATCAATACCGATAGATGATGACAAAATGAGAATAGTTAAAGCAGAGAATAGCGGATTGTTTATTCCGAATATCGAACAGCTTGGGAAAAAAACAGATTATTTAGGAAATTTAATCAGTTTTCCTGATTTCTCTGAAAAAAAGATCCGTACTCCCACTAAAGGACATATATTAAGCCTATGGGTAGGCGGTGTTATTGCAAGAGGAGAACTATTGGCAAGAATAACCAAAGATTAAATCGCGTTTGAGAAAGATACAATAAGAATGGGGGCTAAGCTTGAATTGTGAATAAATGGAGATAAAGCCCCTAAAATAAACCACTCAACGTATAAAAAAAGAAACTTATTTTTTAGCAGCCTCCCGGAAGGCACGTCATTTTTCCCCCTTTTTGCACAGAAAATTGTGCACACCGCACAAAAAAATGTGCACCAAAACCCCTTTATATTTTAACCTTTAACAATATCAGTATGTTAAATTTTGGTACGCTTGTTGCTATGTAAGTAGCATCTCATCGAAGCATGCAGATACTGGGACGCCGTCTGTCTGAAGGTCCCCTGTGGCACCACGGGCTTCGCAGCAACCTGAAGAGACATAATATACATGCTAAAGGGGAATGATTTTCCTTGACCTGCAAAATCGATCTCATCAAATCCTGACCTGATTTCCTCGCCTGCAAAGATTCCCGGATAGCATATTGAATCCTGCTCTGCGCTGCTGAAGAACCCTTTAATTTTGTCTGACACACTTTGTATCCGTTTATCAAAATATTAGGTCCAATAATTATAGTTATGCCGAGAGGTATTAGAAGCTATCTCAAAATAATCTTTTGGCCCAATCTCGGCGTTGGAACCTTGTTTTAAGTCCTCGACATACTTGAAGTATGCCTGCGGGTTAAAACCCGGCTCCGCCTTTTTATCCCGCTGGGTTTTAGCGGGGGATCTTGAAACAAAATCTTTATTTTGAGATGGCTTCTACTCACAGCCTGCATGTAACAAGAATACCAGCAAAAGAACTGAAAGTGACAAGGAGGCTATTATGTCATTAGAAGCAGGAAAGGGAGAGCACAAAGCATATCGAATCATGCCCGAGATGACGGAGGATACTGCGCAACTCCAAGCACGAAAGCACTATGTCGGTGTCGAGGCCGTGTCTTGGTATATCAACAAAGAGTCGTCATGGTTTACGAAACGAATGGCTTCGGGGACACTTGAAATTAAACTTGCCAATGGTCTTGAAAAATATCAGGCAGCGTTGGGAACATTTTCGCTAAAAGGGGGCGCAAGGTTTGCTCCCATTTTCCTGCGGCCAGTTCTTCCGGATCGAAATTATCGAGGTGGGCCACTGACATTTTCCGTGCATCTTACAGCAGTAAAGAAGAACACAGCAGTCGGTAGCCTTCTCAAGAGCGCAGCAAACGCCAGCTTGGGTATCGTTGCTGGTATGGTCGATACGGCTGCTGTAACAGGTCCAGCACTGTTATTGATGGCCGCAAGTGGCGAGCTTGTCAGTGGTGTTAAAGACATTTTAGGTAGTTCAGCTGATGGTCGTGAGCCCTTATTCGATGATAATGGTTTAGAAGTAACCATCCAGGCATCTGATATTGTTGGCCCAGCCGTTTTCCTGCTGATGCATCGAGGCATGTCACTTGATCAAAATAAGTTGGAAGTTCGATCGAGTGGCGAGTTGTTGATACCATTCTATGATGGAGCATTGCTTGAGGATGGAGCGTGGCTATTGTTGAGAGTTCGGCGAACTGATGAATATAGTAGTGTTCGTTTCTGGTTTGCAGAGGCACGGAAGTTGCGTGGGCGAATTGATGATTTAGCTAATGATGTGGCTGATGGTGTCGTTGACAAAGACGAAGCTCTCAAAGAATTCTCGCCATCTGAGCGTGGGGATAAGACAATATTTGATGAGTACATGCGTCTCCGCGCTGTAATTCGTAACGATGGTGTATTGACGGAACGAGAGGCTGCTTCTTACGTTGGTCAGCTTAGATCGCGAACGATGCAGGCCAAGAGCGCTATTGAACAAGGGAAAGAATCCTCATTGGCAGAAGAAATTAGCACTGTCACGGAAGCGATTGTAAGTGGTTCATCAGTACCTGAACCCGTGAATGTTGTATTTTTAGAGGAAGCTGAGTCGATAATAGAAGCCAGAAATATATCGCTTGCTTTACCAATCGAAGTGGGAACAGTCGCAGATTTAAGTGGCTCAAACCTTATTGAAACAATGCGTTATGTGCCGAACAGTTTCGATTTAAGCCTATAGAACGTGCATTAGGCGATTTGCGAGACGCTCTTCAAATATACTCTTTAGAGCGATAATCTTCTTTGGACTATATTGGACTCACCTTGAAACCGTTTATTAAAATATTTAGGTCCAATAATTACAGTTATAAAAAAAGAACCCTAATTATGAAACTTCCTGAAATAGGCGAAATTATCGCCACTGAACGAGCTCTCGAACTGTGCCGGCATTTCAACTTCGACTACCTGGTCGCCAGGATCGAGGCTGATCCAGAATCGTTTATGGATTGGGAATTCGATGGCTGCTCCTGCCTGCTGGACAAGTCTCTGGGACTGTTAACCGGCTGCGAGTGGTGGGACATCACCTTTCGCTGCTGCCTGCCACACGATCTTTGCTATGCATACGGAGACCCTGGAAATGGTGCGGAACGCAAACAAGTGGACGCCAGGTTCTACAGCGATCTGGTCAACAAGGCGGGTATGAAAAAGTGGATGGCCTCTGTCTTCCTAGCCGGCGTCCGAATTGGCGGTGCCGAATCATTCAGGCGCTCCTTTTCCTGGGGGTTCGCCAGGGTGAAAAATAAAAAGGTATCATGATGCCAACAGGGCAATGCACATTATTTAGGTATTAAGCAACAGCCCTCTTGGATGCGACTCTAAATGATGGATATTTAGCCTTTAACCAAAGGAGGTTTGGGGTGCAAAAAGATTGCCATTACTATACGATTCTCGCTTTGGCACTGGCATGCGGCTTCAAGAAGAAAGATGCATGGACCGTGGCGTATGCTTCCCAGTTCGTCGACGATGCCAAGATCAACCAATTGGTTTTTCGGAAAGCGCCGGATGGAATTGAATTGGATAGCAAGGATCCTCCGGCGCTGATAAATATGGCTACCTGTCATAGTTACAGCAAGCTGAAGACCTTCAACCTGGCGGCGATGATAAACAACACCTGTGCCTTTCATATGGTTCCGGGATGCCAGGGGGATAGTTTTGCCTGGCAGATGGTGTGTCAACCCTACGGACCCATCTTGAAGCAAATCGTTGAAAAGGCGCTTACCGAAGACGACCTGGTAAAACTTGGTATGGTGCTGCACCCCTTAGCGGATTCTTACTCCCACGAGGGGTTCAGTGGTCTGCTGAGCAAGCCCAATGACATTCAAGGTTTGGAGACCCGGCGCCATCCGTTTCAGTTGGATCAACTGCTGCCCTGGTTGATCGTCAAGGTATGGCGGGAGTATAATCGTAGAGAATTCGAATCCCTTTGCGATTATGTGGTTCCTCCATACGGCCACGCCCAAGCGTTGAATTATCCTGATATCAGTCACCTGGAATGGAAATACGCCTACGATTCAAACGATCTTTTCTACAAGGATGCTCCCGACAAGTACAACCCCGACCGAAAGATAGATGTGGACAACCGAAAACGATTCGCGAGTGCATTTATTCGTATCCTCAAATGCCTGCAGATTTTCCTGGATCGGTTCGATCATCACCGGGACCCAGGCCTTCCGAATGCGGGAGCACTGTCGAGCCGCTTTTGGGAAAAAATCCTTTTTGCAGAAATCAATCAACGTCAGCGTGTCCGACGATGGCAACCGAAGCTCAGGGAGCTGGGTCTGGACCCTGGTGCAGATGACGCCATACTGAAATATGATCCCACCATATGGTTGACCGGTGAAATGGATGAATCACCTCCGTTCACGAACTACGAAAAGATAGCCTTTTCGAAAAGAGAGGTGAATGATGCGGACGCCGGAAGCGGTTTCCCCGCTTCGCACTGGTACCGTTTTTACAAGGCCGTAAAGTGGTACAAAATAGAATTTCACGAGCATTCCAAGGCAGCCGGTTTAGAATTCCCGCACAAACCTTATGCTTGATATAAGGGGAAAGTCCCCAATAATGGGGACATCTGCCGATCTTCATCCGGAGCGTTTGGCCACCATGGTCGTAACAATGGCGGAAAACACTTCTTCATCCTGCCCATTGATCATGGATGCAGCGGTTCGAATAATGCCCCGGTCCTGCTTGGACCTGGACTCGCGTTTTTCCAGGCAGGTAAAGCTGCAAGAAAGCGTATCCCCCGGTCGAACCGGACGGTGCATACGAAGCTCGTCAAAGGCCAGTGCCGCCATGGATGCAACACGCCGTTCACTGTGTGTGGAAAACCAGGAAAGAATTGAAAAAATATGCGCTGAACAGGCCACGATTCCACCAAAAACCGAAAATTTGGCTTCAGTTTCGTCAACGTGAAAGTATCGCGGGTCCCACACGGCCGCAAAATCCATGATTTCTTTTTTTTCGACCGTGTATGTTATTGATGAAGTTCTCTTTTCATTGACCACAACATCTTCGAAATACAAAATTTCCAACTGAAACGTTCTCCTTTGCGTTTGAACCGGATCATCCTTACATGCCGGTTGGCACCATCGGGGTAAAAATAAAAGCGACCGTGGACACAGGTTACCCTTTACACCAAACATATTGAAGCTGCAAATTCTTTCTAACACCTGCCGGAAGTTGGGCTCCGGTTCTGCTCGAGTTTTGGCCGAAAGGGTGAATTTGCGTTCTTCTATACCATTTCCACTGCGCAGGCCATGGACACCCCACCGCCGCCGCAGAGCGTGGCCAGCCCAAGGGTTTTGCCTCTCTGTTTCATGGCGTGGACCAGGGTAACCATGATCCGGCACCCGGTGGATCCCACCGGATGGCCCAGTCCAATGCCCGAACCATTCACATTGGTGATTTCGCGATTCAGCCCGAGTTCTTTTTCGCAGCCGATGTACTGGGCGGCAAAGGCTTCGTTGACTTCGATCAGCTCGAAATCCTCGATGGCCAGACCGGCCGCATCCAGCAGGCGGGAAACCGCCGGAACCGGAGACAGTCCCATCAACGACGGATGGCAGGCGCCTCTGGCCGAAGCGCGAATTTTGGCAATGGGGAAAAGGTTCAACTCCTGGGCCTTTTCCGCGGACATAATGACCATGGCCGAGGCGCCGTCGTTGATGCCGCTGGAGTTTCCGGCCGTAACTTTTCCGCCTTTGGGGACAAAGGCCGGCGGCAGTTTTTGCAACTGGTCCAGGGTGAGGCCGGGACGAAAATGCTCGTCTTTGTCGAAGACCAGAGGGTCCTTTTTCCGCCGGGGCACTTCAACCGGCACGATCTCTTCGGCAAAAGAGCCGTCCCGGGTGGCTCTTTCCGCAAAATTGTGGCTACGGAGAGCCACCTCGTCCATTTCCTCCCGACTGATGTTGAGATGTTGGGCCACGAACTCGGCCGTATGTCCCATAATATAGGGCTTGCCAACAAAAAGGCTGGCCGGAGCCTGCTGGAAGTCGAGGGGACCGTCAGAGGACAGGGGCAACAAATGGGAGCCGCAGTACAAAGCGTGCATCATGGCGTCCACGAACGTCTGGTCCTGCAGCCGGCATCCCCAGCGGGCGGCGGGTACGGCATAGGGTATGCCGGACATGTGCTCCACCCCACCGGCCAGGATTACGTCGGCCATTCCGGCTTGAATCATGGCCATACCGGAAACCACGGCCTCCATCCCGGAGATACAAACCCGGTTGAGGGTCACAGCGGGAACCGAAATGGGAATTCCGGCCATCAGGGCGGCCACGCGGGTTACGTTCAGCGTGTCGTGATGTTCCATGCAACAGCCGAAACGGACATCATCGATGACGGCCGGATCGATCCCGGCCCTTTTGATCGCTTCTTGCATGCTGATCGCTGCAAGAGCGGCACCGTTCATCTCCTTTAGCGTGCCGCCGAACGCACCGATGGCAGTCCGGCAGGCCGATACGATGACAACGTCTTTCATATTGGATTTCCTTTTTGAAAACTACTCGTTTCTTAATTTGTCAACCCGTCTGTAAAGACTCGATCGACGCTCTTTATCTGATTTGTGAGATGGTCCACAGATGCTCAAAAATATCGGGGTGGGAGGTCCCAACTAAACGGCTATTCTGAAATTTGCCTTAATTTCTTGATTCGCTCAATGGCAAACTCGTATTCAACCCTTTCATCCATATACGACCCGAGAGCTTCTTTATAATGTCTGATGGCCATCGTTTTGTCCACTCCGGATTGAAGGGTGAAGATTCGGATCATCACCGGCGTCTACCCACCGGCCTGGATCGCCCGACAAAGTATGCTGGAGTATCCTTCGTGGAGAATTTCTAGGATCCGGTAATCATCGATATATTTCCTACCTTCCCGAATCTCGCTTCCGCATGAGGGGCAGGCCATGATTTCTTCTGCCACTAGTTGTCCGCATTTTTCACAAAGCTTCATAGCGTTCTCGATTTGACGATATTGTCTTTTTTTTCAATAAATTATATGGAAACCAGGGATCGATGTCAAGGAGGAATCGTTAAAAAATAATGCCCAACCAGAATTGTGAATGAAGAGGGAGAACGCTTCTATTTTATCAGACTCCCTTTGTCCCGTTTATCAAAATATTTAGGTCCAATACTTGTAAGACTGAAAGAATAAAGGTATGAATATTAGGTTAGATTTCTGTAAATATCTTTCAGCCCTCAATAAGCATTTGTGCACAACAATGAGAAAGCATTGCGGCAGAAAAGGACTTTTCGCAAACTGACGAATAGAAATTTATAATCTAATGGGCGTTACTTTTCCTTTGCATACAAATCTATAAGATAAATTGTTGAGGTATTTCATTATGGCTATAATCTTGAATAAATTATTCGTGATATTAAGGTTTGTCTCGAATCGGACATTGGTAGTCTGGCCCTGCTTATTCTTAATTGTACTAAGTGCTCAGGATGCTCCAACAAAAGATTTGGACAGGAAAATATGCACGGGTAAAATCGAAAGCCATGAAAGACGAATGGGACCTTTCAAAATAAATGAAAGGGAGTTTACAGTAATTTTTAAACTTGTGAAATATCAAGGTGCTTCAAAGGGCTTTGATGAGACAGTTGAGTCATTCTCAATTGTGGATAAAGAAGGAGATGTTCATTATCAAAAGTCGTTCGATGTTGAATATGGCAATGGAAGATTTGCCGAAAGCGTTGGGATATGTGCATATGCCCTTGATAGTATGGGCAAAAAGGGTTTTCTCTACGAATCAGGAAGGTTGAAAGAATTTATCTCTAAAGAACAAGCGGGTGTAGGATTAATTCTATATTACGGCGTTACTCCCAGCGCACCTTCTTCAGGAGTTTCATGCCAAGTGTTTACATTAAAAAAAGAACATTTGACTCCCCTATTTCCACCCTTAACTGTTTACGGCCAGATTTATGAACTCCCGCATGGAAGCAATCCGAATGCATTGATGCTTTTTGATGGAAATACCATGAAGTTCGGGGTATGGACAGGATGGTTTGAGGTTATTGTTCCCGTTAAGGTATTAGACAGACTGAGCATAGCGCCATTACACTATAATTCGACCTTTGGCTACAATGCCTTCGATGTGATTGTTGAGAGAAGACATTCTGAAGAAGAAACTTTTGTAAGATTTTTTAACGATCCTGGGATATCCTCCATACCGCGACATGTAATTATAAAGAAGGATACAGAAGTAGAGTTCTTATGGGCATATGCAAGGGTTTCAATCGAATCAGGTGGTGCTGAATGTGTGATTTCCATAGACGAGATGCCCTGGCTAAAGGTGCGAATTGATGGTAAAGAGGGATTTGTCAGAAATGCGGAAGATCTTTTAGCACTGGGGATACATCCAGCGGGCTAAGTGAGAAAACAATAGGAAAATTTCGTAGGAAATTATCCTTAATTTTTCAAAAATGTTGGTGCACGGCAATTCCAAAATGAAACTTGACGGTTTCGTAAAAAGTCTTTTGTGAGCGACATCGAGGAATTTTGGAGAAAGATTCAGGATGAGTCTGGCGTTAAAAATTGCAAGCTGTTTGAGGGCGTTAGCCCGAGTTCTTGCAATTTAGCCAGGCGAGTCATGCCCAGAAGTCACTGAATCAAGCCGTTGAAAGTCAGTTGAAGGAAGGGACGAAATAGGGAACTCACATAGGTTAATACGTCAACATGTGTACGGCTTCCTGGAATTACCCGGGGGGATTTAACCAAAGCCGAATCCTCTGTGTCCGAATCTTTTTTTATCCTGTGGGACACTAAGAAGGAAAGAGGCGTACCATGGAACATGCGCAAATTTCCAGAAAAACTTCAATCAGTTTGATAAGGATGTATCGGAAGAAGTTCAAAAGAGCGCCATACAGGCATAGGATTTGAGGTCTCCTTCCCATGAGTTTGAAAAGTCTATGGACGGCCTTCTATCAGCAGCTGGTCGACGGTGATGGCCAGGGATCACTGGATCATAAAATAGAGGCCGCGATACTGGATGAAATAGAAAAGATCGTACGGGAAACCGATCCAACGATTTTACCCCTTAACAGATTCCGAAAAAGGATTCTTCCCTCAGTCCGGAACACCATTGAATACCTTTCCGGGCTCATTCCTCAAGTCCCGGGACCCGTGGATCTCGACCCTGGCCGTTGGGACAAGGACCCGCTGCTCAGAGCCATGTTCATAAGTCGTGAGGAGCTGATGGACATGCTACAATCCAGCAAAGAACTCAAGAGTTTTTTCCACCGCACCAATGCATCCCAGGCCTTTGCCATGCTCGTCGCTGACCAAAAGGAAAAAATTTTTTTCGGAACCCAGAAAGACGGTGAAATTTTCCGCAGGGATGTGCCCCAGAAAGCGGTCTTTTTCGAGAATTTCAAGGTGTTCGCTCCGGCCCTTGAACTGGCCGAAACCCACCTGCAGGTTCAGCACCTTGCGTTGGTCACCCTGTTCAGACAAGCGTTTGAAAAAATTACCGATCTTGAGTCCTGGAAGAACGAATTGGAAAAACAGAAAGCTCTGCTGGAATTCAAGCTCCGGCGATCCGACAATTCTGAACCGGTGACCGAGTTAAATCCCGCAGACGCGCCGGACAATCAGACGCAAAAGACCCTTCAGGTACTCAGCGACATCAACAGGAAGCTAAAAGAAATAAAAGCCGAACTCGATACGCCCGAACACCGCCTTTCACACTTATGCTCCGTATTAAAAAGCCCGGGCCAAAACCTGGAGCTAAAGACCGTTTCTTTTAAACTGAGCCGGATGGGCGTTCGGTTGGAATCCTCTTCCACAGAACCGGCCAATGAATTCAACGTGGCGGAATTGGCGCTGGGTCAGGATCTGAAACAAGCAGTGGTATGGGTCAGAGCAGAGCCAAAATATTTTTTAGGATCGCTGTAATATTAAACCAGACACCTTATACCCTAATTGATCGCAAACAAAATGGGGAAGATGAATGTGGATGATCGGTGTGGAGGTGAAATTGAAATTTACAGTCTATTTATGACGTTAGCCGCAACCGCCGGATTTTTTGGCAACACGGCCGATGGGTTTGACTTTTTTAACGTATTTTCTTGGGGGAACCGATTCGGGGTCCGGATCTGCCCCCGGGTGTTTTGAACCCAAGGCAAACGCAAACCGGTGGCGGAAAATATCATTGCCGGGCAGGTCCGGCTGGGCCAACATTTTTTCCCCTCTTCGTCCGGGGGCATCCCCGTAAAGATCCAGCCAGAAATTGATGCCGCCGGCAAGTACATACACGTTATTCACCCCTTGAACAGACAAGAGTTTCCAGGCCTCAACCGCTCGTTTCTCATCGTTGCCCACCAATACCGTCACGGTCTGTTTCGGCAGCCCTTTGACCCAATTGGGATCTTCCATCTGCTCGAAAGTGACACGTTTGGCATCGACGATGTGAAACAGATTGTAGTCTGCCTCGTCTCTGACATCCATAATCTGAAGGGCGGTGTTGAAATTATATATCAAGTCGACCATTTCGGCGGGGTCGATCTGTACGGTGCGGGCCGCCAGCACAACGTTCAATTCGGTTTCCCTATCGGCCAGCCGCGCATCCAGTGACGGCTGTCGCATCACAAGCAAGCCGGCTGCAGCCAAAACCGCCACTATAGCGCCGACAATCTTTGTGCGATTCATGGAATTCCCCCCGATGGTTTGGCGGCAAAATAGGCCTCGACCTTTTCGGCGGCCCAGAACATTCCCAGGGCCATCAGGACCACGCCGAACACAACAACACCCGCACTAACACCGAAAAAATCCTGCAGGGTCACATCACCGTAGAACCCGGAGGTGTCCCAGAATGTACGGTAAAAACCGATGGTTTCTCCGAACAAAAACATTCCGATACTGAGTCCCAGAACAAAAAAAAGCCCGTCCAGCTTTAAGGTGGACATGGACACCAGGGCCGTGCCGGGGCAATAACCGCCGATAACAAAACCGAATCCAAAAACAACCCCGCCGATGATTGCGGTCCAAAAATAGGTGGGGTTGATGTAAACCCTTTTGTAATCGAGGAAACCGAGGGCATCCGACCAAAAAATCAGCAGCATCGCCGTAACGATGGCGGTGAACATCACCTTGAACACCCGCATGTCGCGCAAATAGAACTGGGCAGCCAGATTGCGGCTGTCACCGAAACCGGCGCGCTCCAGAGCGAATCCAAAACCGATCCCGGTGATAACGTAAAAAAGGTTGAGCCAATAATGACCTAAAGACAAATTGATATCAAACGGTGCCATAACCTTTTCCTTTAGTTCCACAGTTTTCTGACAAAATAGGCCAGCAGGTAGGCCCCGGCAAAAACCGCGACCATAAACGCCCAGCTGCCGGCGGACAAGACAGCCCCTCCGGACAAGGCCTGGCTGGAGGTACACCCCCGGGCAATCCGCACACCATATCCTGCAATGATTCCGCCGAAAAGGGCCGCAGCCCAGCGTGCCGGGTTGCTGATTTTCGGACCTTTAAACGTTTCTATCCGAAGCCGTCCGGCAAGGGTGCCGGAGATAAACCCGCCGATGAGTATCCCGATAACTTCAAAAACCAGCCATGTGTCCAGCGGATGAGCGCTGTCACGCATCAGGCCCACCAGATACGCATTTTTTTCCGTGTGCGCCGGTACGACCGTATCCGTCACTGCGCCGGTAATTTTGGCGATACCCCCGGAGGCCCCCAATCCGTGTCCGAAAACCACATAGGAGATAAACAAAACAACACCTAAAAATATGCCGGCGACATACGGGTTAAGATACGGTTCAGGTTTTTTTTTCATCTAAAATCTCCAGGGTTTCATTGTTTTCGATATATTCGTATCCGGTAATCATCGAGACCAGACTGGAAAACGGCGTGTGCCCGGTGGTCGTCATATAAACATGAACAATGACAAAGGCCAAAAACAGCCAGGCGCCAAACCTGTGGACGGGACCGAGAACGCTGAGTCCGCCGAACATCTCGGCATACACGGGGGTGATTTTCATGCTCCACTTGAGAAGCCCCGTGATGGTCATCAGGGGCAATAGCCCGTTCAAAATGATGAAATATGTGATTTTTTGAAGGGGCAAGAGGCGCTTTTCCGGTGTTTTGTCAAATGGATGCGGATCGCCCCGAAAGATGCCGTAGAAATAATAGCCGGCGTGGGTGAATCCCAGTGTAGAAAAATCTTCCAGCTCCGGAACATACCGCTTCAATAAACCCCCGGCCAGGTTATAAAAAAGCGCCAGAAAGGCATTGACGACCAGTATCATTCCGACGATATTGTGCACGGACACGGCTGTTTTGAAATCGATGATGTCAAATCGACTGAAAAAACTGATTTCAAAGCCGGTGAACAAAAGAACCAAGACGCAGACCGCCTGGAGCCAATGCCAGATGCGTTCATAAATTGTATAAAAATAAACCTTTTTTTTCATTTGGGTCCGCTTCTTTTCCGTTTTTTGGCTGATGCGATTCTCAACCCTGCGTGCAGGCCGACGCCGGCAATGGAACCGACCACCATCAAGATGCCGATGATATCGAGCCACTGGGGCCGCAGGGTCCCATGAATGTAAAGCTCTCTCGGATCAAGGGCCGGTCGGAAAGTGAGTTCGGATTCTTGGCCCAGATACAATCCCCCGATAAATTTTGTATTCGAATCCCTCACCGGTTCGGGCATAACATCTCCGGGCACATAAGAAGCCAGTTCGATTTCACGGTTTATTCTGGACTTTTTACTGTGACAGGAGCGGCAATCCTCCATGGCAAAAGCACCTTTGGCAACGCCGTGGCTGTGGGTGTATGGTTGAATTTCCCCTTTTATTCTTGGATTGACCACACCCACCTGCCGGAGGCGCAGGGCCACGGCAGTGACCTTCTCTGCCGTATCCAGGCGGCGTTCCACCACAGACAGATCTCCATTGTCATCCACATCCAAGGCCTTAAGGACGTCCGGGTGATAGGCGCCTTCGGGCGTTAAAAAGGCTTTTTTAATGTCTATCAGCCGCACCGGGCGTTGGGGATTGCCCTCCACCCAAAACCAGGAAACGATAATGTTGTTCGGTCCCAGACGGAATTGGCCGTCCGATTCCTCATGGAGGAGCATTACCGGCAAGTATCCTTCTATCCGGGAAGCAGGGTCGTTGACCGGACCGTCAACGCCCCTGTGTTCCACCGTCGGTTCTCCGTTGAGGTTGATGACCGTCCAATCCGTCACCCGGCGGGCCGGTGCATAAACTCTGGGTATGTGGCAGGCCGGGCAGCTCAGTTTTTCAAAGTGAAGGAGCTTATAGGGCAAAAAATCATGGACGGCCTCGGCATTGTGGCAATCCCGGCAGTTTCTCATGCTGCCGTCCAGCCGTCTGGCAACCGTTCCCTGGGCGCTGTGGCCTTTGGCAAAATTATGATCCGGCTTCAACAGGTATTGGTTGATGTCCAGTCTTCGGGCATCGAAACGCAGGTGGCGGGGTTTTAATGCCTCGGATTCCTTTTGGATATAGTTGGGATTGTTCATGGAATAATGACAGCTGATACATTCTAACAACCGCTGGGCATGGACATCCCAGGGACGTGACAGCAGCCCCTTATCTTTAAGGTTCATTCCGGAATCGAACATCTTTTGGGGCGAAAAGATTTCTCCGGTGGTTTCCGCCGCCCAGTTTTCCAAGGAGTTTTCAAACACCACCGGATCCGTACACCGGCAGGATTTGGCATGGCACATCCGGCAATTTTTGTCGCCGGGTTGGGCGATAATCACCATTTCCGGCCCAACCGAACCGTCGGGCTCGAATACATCTTTCAACCAGCGATATCCCCTACCAGACCGCTCTATCAGACCGGATCCCGCCAAGGTGGCGGTGGCGGCCCATTGAAACCGGCCGTTTTTAATGGCATGGATCCGCTCGACATTGTTGGGGTTTTTCAAATGACATACGAGGCAGTTCAACTCCATGAAGCCGCTGACTTTCCAGTCCCATACCCGGGGCATCCCGGAAATCGGATCGAGAATATGCGTTTCAGGGTCAACGACGCCAGATGGTTCTATTTCAGTCAGTCGCTTTTTTGAATATCGGCTAAATTCTGCCGGACCGCCGCCCACGTGCCGCGGCCCCATGGTCATCAGCCAATCTGCCGTGCCCATATCCAGCGGGGTACTTTCCCGATCACTTAAAACCCTGTAGGTTAAAGGGTTCCAGCGGCCGAACATCCCCGGTCCCATGTCCCAGGGTCTTTTGCTTCGGCTGTCACCGGGTGGGCTCATTTCGTCAAAACCTACCCGGGCGTGGTAGTTGTTTCGGGCGATATAGGCCGTATCGTGGCAGGCACCGCAAGTGGTTGCCAGGGAGAGGGGTGCGTTGGATTCCAGTACCGATGTGCCGTTTTTAGCCAGCAATCGGACCAGGGGGTGGATGCGCTCGGTGACGGACCTGGAGGTCGGTGGTGCGGGTTTAAAAGTCAGCGGCGGAAGATCGGTCCCAGCCAACGGCGTCTCCGATGCCGGCGTCACATCGAGACACACAACCCAAAGCAACATCACACCCATCAAAAACCGCACCGCCCCTCTCATCGATCCACCCCGCTGTTTAACGTAACCCACCTTCTCTGGAATCTGCCACCTTCAAACGCCGGGTCGCCTTCATATCCCAGATCCTTCCAGTTCATCCGCCCGTTTTCACCGTGGCAATCGTTACACTGCAACGCACGCTCCTTGGGCGATACCATATGGCTGAGCACCCAGAACATTTCGGTTTCCGCGAACCCCAATTTTCCGCTGAATTCAAGACCGGTGTATGGACGGGCCAGTTCAACGGCTTTATGCCAATCAAAATCGCTCCAGTAACCGCCTTTTCCGACGGTTTTGGGTATCAGAAGATATCGGTATTTGATGTCGTAGGGCTGTTTGGCACGATGTACTTTAAACGGCCATATTTTTGCACCCGGGTCTTTAATACTGCCAAGGGGGTAATTGATGTGGGTGGTTTGCCGGGGGTCGATCCGGTCCCCTTTGATGTAGCGGTCGGAATTCCCATTGAACCAGTAATACTCCGGAACCAGGTTGCGCGCATACAAGAAACTCCCCTTTATTTTCAAATACCGATGGGGATCAGCCCCCTGAATATCCTTGCCGGCCGTAGACCAGTCCCAGGCAATTTTTGTGGCCTCTTTTTTGGCCACCACGGGGATGTGGCAGCTCTGGCAGGCAACAGAGCGGTAATGTGCGTTGAGGCGATCGGAAACATGCGGTGCCGGCGAATGACAATTCGTACATTGGACCCCGATGGTGTCCATGACACTGACGGATATCATCCGACCGCTGATATCGTGTTTGCGGGTACGATGACAATCGATGCACTGGAAATTGTTGCGCCCCATATGGACGTCGATCCGCTCCACCGGTTTGGCCAAAGAACCGTCCAGATCACCGTGTTTGACGGCATTGCCGCCGCCGCCGTTGAAATGACACCAGCCGCAGTTGTCCCGGGTCGGCCTTCCAACGCTTTTCGCTGCCGCCAGCAGGTCCACCCCTTCGGCCGGGAGTCCGCTGCCGGCCTTGGTATACCCGCCGGACTGGTCATGGCAGACCAGACAGTCCACCAGTTCCTGATTGGTGAAATCGAAGGTGTCGTCCTTCCAGCCGAAGCCTGCATGGCAGACGGTACACTTGGGCCAGTTACTCTCCACGCTGATACAAAAGTTATTGATCAGGTTTCTCTTGCCGATTCGCATCGGCTTATCGTGTCCCGGGACAACGACTTCGGCGCCAAGCCAGGACCAGTGGGATGTCTCCATAACCTCCCTGCCCGAATCCGTGTGACACTCCAGGCAGGCCCGGGTAACCGCCGGACCATCGGTGAATGTGGGGGCTTTAAAGAGCTGTGAGTGGGGAGTGGGGGTCGGCTTTTTGGCCACCTGTGTCCAAGGATCGATGGGCTCTGCCCCCAACTGCATGTCGTCGTACAAGAGTAAAACAGGGGGGAAAATTACCAGTAGAAGTGCAATGACAACTGTAAATATTTGGCGAATTTTCGAAATCATCGGGTCTCCGGATTAAAGGAAAGGGCCAGAGTTTTGGAAATTAGATGATTATACCCGCATCGAAGACAGGCAAGTGGAGCGGCGAGTGGCACCAATTTTGATAAATAAGGGAAAACAATTATAAATTTCTATGGATTACCCTAAACAAATAAAAAATTTAGGGCTGTTCGTCAAGAAAATTCATTTTTTTTTCTTTTCCAATACCTTTTAAACCAGGGATGTACATAAGGTTACAAGTGCTCCTAAAATGAGAGTCCTATCCAGTTTCCATCCATAAATGGCCTTTTTTGCCACCCGTTTTGCACAAAAAAATGTGCGCCCAAACCCCCTTAAAATTTTAAATCCAATAAAATTTGAGTCCGGTTGTTGACGGAACGTCCCCCCTGACGTAAAATTGGGCAAAAAGGGTGTTTTTCAAAGTTTTCATAATCACGTGTCCTGTTTTTGAAAGGAATTGAACCCATGGCCTCTGAAACAGTTGAGTTTCCAAATCTCCCTGACCGCTTGAGCGGACTTGGGGAACTGGCGGACAATCTCTGGTGGAGCTGGCATCCGGGGGCACGGATGCTGTTTAAAATGCTCGACCGGCAGGCGTGGAAAGAGAGCAAACACAACCCCGACAAAATGCTCAAAGAGATGCCGGCTGGGATTTTGGCCGCTGCCGCTGCCAACGACGATTATTTGCGAAATTACGATGTGGTGCTCTCCCAGTTTCACCGGTATCTATCGGACACATCGTGCCGATTTTTGAACCATTTCCCGTTTGATCCGGGCACCTTTGCCGTCGCTTATTTCAGCGCTGAATACGGGCTTCATCGTTCCTTGCCGTTTTACGCCGGCGGACTGGGATTTCTGGCCGGAGACCACATCAAGGAATGCAGCGATCTGGGTGTCCCCCTGGTGGCCGTCGGTTTCATGTATCCCCAAGGATATCTCCATCAACACATTCGAGAAGACGGCTGGCAAGAAAATATTCATGAAGACATCAACAGGGATGCCGCACCGATTTCCAGGGTGCTCGACGATGAGGGGCGGCAGCTTGTGGTTCAGGTTCCCTTCATCGAGCCGGCAATCCATGTGGGGGTTTGGAAAGTAGACGTGGGTCGAATATCCCTGTATCTGCTGGATACGGATATCGAGGACAACGATCCCTGGAACCGCGGCATATCGGCCCGTCTTTACATCGGGGATGTCGAGCAACGACTGCGCCAGGAGATCGTTCTCGGAATCGGCGGGGCCGAAGTTTTGGAAATTCTGGGGATCAAGCATCACTTGATGCATCTTAACGAAGGGCATGCCGCCTTTGCCCTTTTGGAACGGATTCGGGACCGGATGCTGGGAGGCATGGCGTATCCCGAGGCCGCCGAACAGGTGAGAAACACCACTGTTTTTACCACCCACACGCCGGTCCCGGCCGGTCATGATGTCATCCCGTTTTATTTGATGGAAAAATATTTTCATGCCTACTGGCCGGCCCTGGGATTGGATCGCGACGCCTTTCTTCAGTTGGGAATCCACCCTGAACAACCCCAGGCAGGATTTAACCTGACGGCCTTTGCCCTCAGAATGTCGGCCTATCGCAACGGGGTCAGCAAACGGCATGGAGAAGTGTCCAGACAGATGTGGCAAAGTCTCTGGCCGGACGCATCCAAGTCAGAGGCGTCCTATCGATCATATCACCAACGGAGTCCATGTCCCCACCTGGGTCGATCCCCGGATGAAACGTCTTTTCGATACCCATTTGGGCCCTGAATGGCTGACCGATCATGACAATCCCCTTGTCTGGGAACTGATCGACAAAATCCCGGATGAAGCGCTGTGGAGAACCCATTACTGGTTAAAGATCAAACTCATCGATGCCATAAGGGAGCGATCCCGCCTCCGCTGGGCCGGAGATCGCGTCAGTCCGTCCATCGTGATTGCCGGTGGAACCCTGCTCGATCCTTCGGTATTGACCCTCGGCTTTGCCCGTCGTTTCGCCACCTACAAACGGGCTGAGCTGATTTTTTATGATATGGAGCGTCTGAAAAAACTTCTCAACGACCGGTGGCGGCCTATCCAGATCATCTTTGCCGGCAAGGCCCATCCTGCCGACGATCCCGGCAAGCAGATCATTCAACGGGTATTCAATGCCGCCCGTGACCCGGAAACCGGAGGGCGCATCGCCTTTGTGGAGGACTACGGGGAACAACTGGCCCAATACCTGGTTCACGGCGTGGATGTTTGGCTGAACAATCCCTTGCCGCCCATGGAAGCCAGCGGAACCAGCGGCATGAAAGCCGCCTTGAACGGCGTCCCCCAGCTCAGTATAATGGACGGCTGGTGGATAGAGGGCTTTAACGGCAAAAACGGCTGGTCATTCAGTCACAAAAACGTCGACGAAAACCGGGATGCCGCCGATGCCGCCGAACTCTACCGCATCCTTGAAGAAGAAGTGGTACCAATGTATTATAAGGCATCGGATGACGGTGTTCCCCAGGACTGGGTAAACGTCATGAAAAATTCCATTAAGAGTAATGCTGCAAAATTCTCGGCCCGGCGAATGGTCAAGGAATACATCGAGAAGTTTTATGCCAAAGGCCTTGAAAGCATCTTATTGCATCAAAATGAAGGATAGGCGCCATTTTAAAAATTACCCGAAAATGATTTTGGCGCCGTTGATATAAAGCTTTTAAAACAAAGCGGAGGGCTCATCAGGATTTAGCGGATGAAATTTGTACCTGTTTGAGTGAGACACCTCGAAGTCTCCATTAGATCAACCAGGTTTGGGCATGTTTTCCTTTACAGGCAGAAAAGATTCCGCAGAAGGAACCCTTTCCGTTGCAGATGCCCTCCGCGCCTTTTCCATCCGAACCCTCGTCGCTGCAAAGGAATTGGACCTGAACCGTAAAATTATAACAACCATCGTTAGAGAACGTCGATCCAACTTTCTTTCCACGGACTTTATTCTTTAAACGAGGAGAATCGAAAATGAGAAAAAATTCTGTTTTGATGGCCCATGTAATGATTCTGAGTATAATTTTGGGGGCAACGGCGTATGCCGGAGAAACACCCACCCCGTTCGGGCTGACCATCGGAAAAACAACGTATGTACAAGCCCTTGAAACACTTCAGCACCGAAATTGGGACTATCAGGAATACCTAAAAAAACAACTGGAACAGATCGACAAGAGGGATCCTGCCCGGGGTAAAAACACTTTTTTGTCCGTAACGCCCAAAGATACCGAAGGGGTAAAAAACATATTGATATTTTTTGATGACGACTCGAAACTGGATGCCGTGATTGTCGGTATGGATCCAAAACTTTTTTATGTTATTTGGGAGATATTGGATAAAAAATATGATTTTGTGAATAAACACCTCGAGGGGGACTATTTTACATCCGACTATCCCCGGATATTGTGGCAAAAGGAAAATGTTTACATCGAGCTACAGAAAGTCAGCTCCCACAGAGTTCGACTGGTGTATGTGGAAAAAGGACTCTATGAAAACTTCAAGGACTTCCTCCAAAAAACTTACGAACCCTACCGACGCAGAGAAGCAAAAAAAGGCTGGATGGATGATCTATAAACCGGTCTTCGCAAATGGGGTGCAACACCGACTCGGGCAGGGCCACGGTTTTCCAGCACACAGGGGTGCGGCCTATGGGCCGGAAGGGAGGGCGGGACGGACCTTAATCACCGACTCTTTTCGGATGTGGACCGTTCCCGGCTTTGCCCCTTTGGGTTTGGTGACAAAGCGGGCGCGGGTGCAGGAAACGGCGATAACGCCGCCGGTTCTGACCTTGCTGTGATATGCAGCAATCGCCGCGGCCATTTCCAGTGTCTTCCGGTCCGGATCCCGGCCGGGTTTTGACCGTAAAATGACGTGACTGCCCGGCATACCGCGCACATGAAACCACCAGTCGTTGGGACCGGCGGTCTTGAGACTCAGTCGGTCGTTGTCCACGTCGGTTTTGCCGGCCAACACCGTCCAGTCTCCGGGCAACGTATAGGTCCACACACTGATCGGTATGGGCGCGTATCTGTTTTCGTCTTTATTCATCGATAGAAATGCGCCTCCAACCCCAGGGCAGTTTCTCCGCCACCATTAACCTATAACATTCATCGGATAAAAGTAGAAACTTTTTATTCGCCTTCGCCTTAATAAACCTTTCGGGTTCCATGCCGTTGCCCGATCACTTCAAGGGTGCTGTTCACCACCACAAACGCTTTCGGATCAATGCTGAAAATAACATTCTTTAGCTTGGGGAGTTCGGTCAGCGTGGTAATGGTAAAAATCACTTCTTTGGGGATGCCGCTGTATCCGCCCTGGGCTTGCAGAAACGTTACGCCCCGGTTGACCTGCTTAAAGATTTCTTCAGAAATTTCCCTATATTTATCCGAGATGACCATTGTGGACAACCGTTGGTTAAATCCCGTAAGGACCGCGTCGGTGTCTGATCTCGTTCAAAACATAATTCAAACTTAAAAACCGGATCCGTTTTTGGGGGTCCGGTCATTTTTGAGATGACCTCTTTTAAGACCCCGAGCTATCCAGGGGAATATCGTATTTTTTCATCTTTTTGTACAATAAGGTTCGGTGTATACCCAACATCCTGGCGGCTTTGGCCTTGTTGTTGTTGCTTGCTTTCAGGGCATCGTGAATGGTTTCTTTTTCCGTTCTTGCCTGCAGATCTTTTAATGACGAGGGATTCTGTTCAGAGGATTCCTTGCTGTTGCGATACAGATAAAAGGGAAGATCCTGGAGGCGGATGGTACTCCTCTCCAGAGCCGACAGGGTCCGTTCGAGCACATTGGACAATTCACGGACATTTCCCGGCCATTGGTGACGTTTAAAAGCATTTTGCGCCACCGCATCCAGTTTTACTTCAGGGATATTCGCTTCCACGGCCATTTGTTTGAGCATCCATTGGGCGATATGAATAATATCTGTTTTTCGCTCCCGAAGGGGTGGGATGTGCAAAGGGATTACGTTAAGGCGGTAGAAAAGATCTTTGCGAAAACGACCATCGACCAGCATTTGTTCGAGGTCCTGATTGGTTGCAGCGATAACCCGCAAATTCGTTCGAATGACCTTGGTTCCGCCCACCCGCTCAAACTCATAATCTTCGATGGCCCGTAGCAGTTTGGGCTGCATCTCAAGGGGCAGGTCCCCCACTTCATCCAAAAAAAGGGTGCCCTTGTGGGCCAGTTCGAACTTGCCGGGTTTGCCGCTGGATCCGGCTCCGGTAAATGCGCCCTTTTCATACCCGAAAAGTTCCGATTCCAAAAGATTTTTGGGAATGGCCGCACAGTTTATCCGCACAAAGGGATACAGTTTGCGGGCGCTGGCATGGTGGATGGCCTGGGCAAACAGTTCTTTTCCCGTACCGCTTTCACCGGCAATCAGCACCGGAAAAATATTGGTCCGCCCGTTACGCTTCATGATCAGTCCATTTACGAAAAAACTGGTCAGACCGGGCCGAAGTCCGAATTTATTATTTACATATATGGCCAGAATATCCACGCCCCCCGCAGATCCTAAAGATCGAAGAACAATTCCGGCCCCCGCGCCGCAAACGACACCGCCGAATACGGCCACCAGAATGGGGTCTTCGAGGGGAACCGGAGGCGTTTTGAGGAAGGTGGCGGCCAGGGAGAAAAATGCCATCCCCAAAATAGTATACAGCATAAACCTTTTTCCAATGCTCAACCAGCCAAGGAGAATTAAAGGAATGTTGAGCAAAAAATAGGTGATGCCGACATCCACTGAAGAGAACAGATAGTGGATGATCATGGCCACACCCGACACACCGGCAAGGGGTGGAAGAATATATGACCATTGCCTCGGATTATGAATGGGGCCGATCCACCCAAAATAATACCGTTGAGCTTTTAAAACAAATGGCACCGGAATTAAAACTGAAAAAGGAATTCTGGCCGAGACTCGGTGAGACGCAGTTTACCTCCTATATTACGGCCATCATGGGGCAGAAACCGGACTTTGTCATCGGTTCCATCGCTTCCAAAGACAATGTTGCCTGGATAAAACAGGCAAAGGCTTACGGATTTTTCGACAAGATTCCCTACCCCGGATCCCTCATCAGTGTTTCGGAACTGATACTCCAGTCCAAAACCCTCACCCGAGGAATGGTCGGATTGTGCCGGGCCCCCTTCTTTGCGCATCTGGACGTGCCCATGATGGCGGATTTTGTTAAGAACTTTAGGGCCAAGTACAACCGGTATCCGAGCGACTGGGCCGTGATGGAATATGATGCGGTCTATGTTTTAAAGCAGGGTATCGAAAAGGCGGCCAGCATCGACTCTGAGAAGGTAAAGGACGCGCTGAAAGGCGCCACCGTCGATACGACCCGCGGCAAGCTTTCTTTCCGTGATATTGACAATCAGTTGAGCTGCTCCTCTTATATCGGCGTGGTGGCGGATGATCCGGCGTATCCTTTCCCCATCTACCATGATCTGGTTGGGTCAAAGGTCCGGATTCATGGCGACCTGAAGCTGAAATTCTCGAAGCCCGATCCAAAGAGAAATAACCGAGGAAAGCATATGGATGCTTCTTTGATCTTTGCGCAGTCTATGAGCGGACTTTCCCGGGGCATGATGTTGTTCCTCATCGCCTCGGGATTGTCCCTTATTTTTGGTGTGATGAACATTCTTAACTTTGCCCATGCCACATTTTGGCTGATCGGGGCCTACTTTTGCTACACCTTCTGGTTCCTCATGCAGGATTACAACTTTGCGCTATGGATCAGTATCCCCCTGGCCGCATTGACCCTGGCAGCCATCGGCTGGGTGATCGAAGTCGTATTGATCCGCCGGGTTTACAACCGCGATCTGCCGGAACAACTTTTACTGACCTATGCAATGGTCCTGGTCTTGGGGGATTTGATCAAAATTGTCTGGGGGGTGGACGACAAACTGATCGAGCGGCCGCCGCTGGTGGCGGATCCTGTTTTTATTTTCGGCATGCCCTTCGATTCCTATTTCATTTTCGTCATTTCTGTCGGACTTGCCGTGGCCATCAGTTTGTGGTGGTTTTTGAAAAAGACCCGTTACGGTCATATCATCCGGGCCGCGGTGTTCAGCCGCGAGATGGTCAGCGCCCTGGGAATTCCGATTCCCAGGATCTATTCCGGTGTCTTCGCTCTGGGGATCTTCATTGCCGGCCTGGCCGGGGCTGTTCAGGCGCCGGTGGGATCCATTACACTGGGAATGGATATGGCGGTGGTCATTCAGGCGTTTTGTGTGGTGGTCATCGGGGGGTTTGGAAGTCTTCTGGGCACCTTTGTGGCAGCCATCATTGTGGGGGAAGTGTATGCCTTTTCAATTCTTTTCTGGCCCCAGGGCGCACTGGTTCTGATTTTCGTGGTCACGGCATTTATATTAATTATACGGCCCTGGGGATTGTTTGGAACACCGACACGGGCTTAACCGCCCTGATCCGATTAAGAATAAGATTAACACAAACAAGGTAGGATTCTATGGTTAGATACGGATGGCTCGGGCTGATCTTCATGGCAACGCTGATTTTGCCCCTGGTTATCGGGGAGTACTGGATTCACGTGGCAGTGGAGATATTGATTTTAGGGCTGTTTGCGGTGAGCTTTAACATGATTTTTGGTTACATGGGCCAGCTCAGCTTCGGCATGCGGCATATTTCGGTGCCGGTGCTATGCCACTGGCTTGCTCATGGTAAAGACCTCGGTCCCACTTCCGGTTTGTCTGGCGGTCTCCATGATTACAGCGGGGTTGTTGGCACTGGTCATCGGTTATTTCTGCGTCCGCCTGACCGGGATATACTTTGCCATTCTGACCATGGCATTCGGGCAGCTGTTATACTACATCATCTTTCAGTGGTACGGGTTTACCGGGGGCGACGACGGCCTCCAGGGCATCGTCCCCCCGGACTGGATTATCGAGGTCACCGCCTATTATTACTTCACCCTGTTTATCGTTACAGGGGCACTGATCGTCATGTGGTTTATCAGTGAATCCCCTTTTGGGTATACCATGCGGGCGATTCGGGACAATGCCGACCGGACCCGGTTTATCGGTATCAATGTCCGGAAATATATGCTCATCAACTTTGTTGTCGCGGGCATGTTCGCGGGTTTGGCCGGCGGCCTGCTGGGACCGTTCACCCGGAGCATTGCTCCGGACCTGTGCAACTGGCATCAATCCGGCGTGCCGGTATTTATGACCGTCATCGGCGGCCCTTTGGGCTTTTTAGGGCCCATGATCGGCTCGGTCATTTACACCTTTTTGTTTGCATTTGTCACGGGCTTTACCGAATACTGGCCGTTGACCATCGGTCTGGTCATTATCTTCGTTGTTTTGTTCATGCCGGGCGGGAGTCCTCGGGTTGGCCAAGACAAAGTTCAAGGCCATCAGCGCCAAGGAATCCATGGACGCGGAGGCATAATCATATGGCAATTCTAAAAGTAGAAAATCTCAACAAAGCCTTCGGCGGGCTTCAGGCGACCAACGATGTGAATTATGAGATGCTGACCGGGGAGCTTTCCGGCATCATCGGACCCAACGGGGCCGGGAAAAGCACATTTTTCAACCTTCTGACCGGCTACTATAAAGTCGATTCGGGCAGGATATCCTTTCAGGGGAAAGATATCACCAACTGGTCCCCACACAAGATCTCCCGTCTGGGTATCGCACGGGCATTTCAAGTCAGCAATATCTATCCTGCCCTGACCACCTATGAAAATGTTCGCCAGGCAATTCTGGCACAGCAAAAACGGACCCTCAATCTCTTTACGCCGGCCCGGCGTCTGGCAAAAAAAGAAACCCAAGAGCTGCTCGAGGTAACAGGACTTTCCCGGCACGCAGACATGATCTCCGGCAACCCTGTCACAGGGGGATAAAAAACGCCTGGAACTGGCCATCGCCCTGGGAAGCAAACCCGAACTGCTCTTTCTGGATGAGCCCACGGCCGGAATGTCCGGAGAAGAAACCCAGGAGACCATGGACCTGGTTAAACGATTGAACCAGGAGATGGATCTGACCATTCTTTTTACCGAGCACGACATGTCCGTTGTCTTCGGATATGCCAAGCGCCTCACGGTGTTACATCAGGGGTCCATTATCGCGGAAGGAAGTCCGGAAGAGGTCAGAAAGAATGAAACCGCCCAAAAGGTCTATCTCGGGGAGGACTTATGATACTGGAGGTTCAAGGGATCAACACCTATTACGAAACCAGTCACATTCTTTTTGATGTGTCCCTTTCGGTGGATCGTGGTGAAATCGTCTGTCTTCTAGGTCGAAACGGAGCGGGCAAGACCACTACCATGAGAAGCATTATGGGCTTGACCCCGCCGAAAAAGGGAAGTGTTCGATTCAATGGAGAAGAATTGCGGGGCCGGCCACCCCACTACATTGCACAAAAAGGAATGGGGTATGTGCCGGACAATCGATTGATTTTTCCGGATCTCACGGTGCTCGAAAATCTATGAGATTGGCGTTAAGATCCCCAAGAATTTCCGAGGCGAACCATGGACGCTCCAGCGGATATATGAGCTTTTTCCGATTCTCGCCGAGAGGAAACGTCAGCCCGGCGGGACATTGAGCGGCGGCGAGCAGCAGATGCTCACGGTGGGAAGAACCCTCATGGGAAATCCAGAGCTTCTTCTTTTGGACGAACCTGTGGAAGGACTGGCCCCTTTGGTGGTGAAAGATCTGGGCAAACAGATCCTAAAGATAAAGGCGGCGGGGCAAACCATCCTTTTTTCCGAGCAAAACGTCAATTTCGCCACCCTGACCTCGGATCGGGCCTATGTGATCGATAAAGGACGGATTCGATATCACGGGAGCATCGAAGAACTCAGTACCAACGAAGAGATAAAGAAAAAGTATCTGATGATATAGACCTGCGGGAAGGCCCTCTTTCGGCCATTGCAGCGCCGGGGCCAGGTATCGCCGCTTTTCCATCCACCGGACAATGGGCGAAAGGGAAACACTATGTTACCACCGGGCAAGACGTATCAGGAAGTTTACCAAGCCTTTCAATGGGAAATTCCCGAGTTCTACAATATCGGCGTGGATATCTGTGATAAATGGGCGACGCAACCCAACCGCCTGGCGTTGATATATGAAACTGAAGATGGACGGGTGGAAAAATATACCTTCCGGGATCTAAAACGCCGGTCCAATCAATTGGCCAACGGCTTGAAGGCCAACGGCATCGCTCCGGGGCGACCGGTTGGGGATTTTGCTGCCCCAATGCCCTGAAACCGCACTCTGCCACATTTCCGCTTACAAGATCGGCGCCGTCGCCATCCCCCTTTTTACCCTTTTTGGAACCGACGCCCTGGCATATCGATTATCGAACAGCGGGGCCAAAGGCATTGTCACCGATGCGGCGAACTTGCCGAAGATTATGGAAATATGGGACACCCTGCCCCATCTGAAAACCGTCCTGGTGACCGGTGGACCCACACCTGAAAACGTGCTCGATTTTTGGGAAACCGTCGAAAAAGGATCCCCTGATTTTCAAGCCATAAACACCCGGGCGGATGATCCGGCCCTCATCATTTACACCTCCGGCACCACCGGTCCCCCCAAAGGCGCCTTGCATGCCCATCGTACCCTGCTGGGGCACTTGCCGGGGGTCGAGTTTCCCCACAATTTCTTTCCGAAAAAAGATGATTTTTTCTGGACCCCCGCAGACTGGGCATGGATCGGCGGGCTCATCGACGTGCTGTTTCCCAGCTGGCATCACGGCATCCCGGTTCTGGCGCATCGGGCCAAAAAATTCGACCCCGAAGCCGCCTTTCATCTCATTGCCAAATACCGGATCCGCAATGCGTTTATGCCCCCCACCGCACTCAAACTCATGCGCCAGGTGAAAGATCCAAGGCGTCGCCACAGGTATCGCATGCGCAGCATCGGAAGCGGCGGAGAAACCTTGGGCCAAGAGCTGCTCGACTGGGGTAGAGACGTTATGGGATTGACCATCAACGAGTTTTACGGTCAAACCGAGTGCAATCTCATTGTGGGCTGTTGTGCCGAAATCATGGAAATCCGTCCCGGATCCATGGGAAAAGCCATCCCCGGCCACCGGGTTGACGTTGTCGATCGACAGGGCACACCGGTTCAAGCGGGAACGGTTGGGGAGATCGCCGTTCAACGTCGAGATCCGGTGATGTTTTTGGAGTACTGGCGAAATCCCGAGGCCACCCGCAAAAAATTTATCGGGGACTGGCTGTTAACCGGAGATCTGGCCCAAAAAGACGAAGACGGGTATTTTTGGTTCAAGGGCCGAAAGGACGATGTGATTACCAGTGCCGGTTACCGGATCGGTCCGGCAGAAATCGAAGATTGTCTGATGAAACACCCGTCCGTGGCCATGGCGGCGGTGGTGGGAAGCCCGGATAAAATACGAACCGAAATCGTGAAAGCTTTATCGTGCTGAAACCCGATGTGTCGCCCGAACCGGAGATCGGCGCAGAAATCAAAAATTTTGTCAAAGTTCGCCTGGCTGCCCACGAGTATCCCCGGGAAATCGAATTTGTCCATGAACTTCCCATGACCGCCACCGGGAAGATTATGCGAAAGGAACTGAAAAAACTGCAGATGGAAAGAAAGTCAAAATGGAAACAGATCGATTTGTGAAGCGCAGGAGCGCCGTCCGGTCATTTTTTTTAGGTAGACGCCCCCTTGAAAAAATTGTAAACTGACAAGATAATTTTAATTTTAAGCGGTTTAAAGGATATACGATATGACAAAGCGATTATGGACACCTTCGGAAGAAAGAATCCAAAACACCAACCTGTATCGATTCATGAATATCATCAATGAAACCTACAACCAAAATTTCAGCGAATATGAACCCTTTTATCAATGGACCATTGAAAACATTCCTGATTTCTGGGCGCGTTTGTGGGAATTCGCAAAAATAAAATCATCAACGCCCTATGATCAGGTGGTTGACGATGTCGGCAAAATGCCGGGCGCCAAGTGGTTTTCAGGTGCCAGACTCAATTTTGCCGAAAATCTTCTGCGATACAAGGACGATCACACAGCCCTGATCTTCAAGGGAGAAGATCGGGTTGACCGGCGGATGACCTATGCCGAGCTTTACGACGAAGTGGCCTCCGTTGCACGCTCTTTAAAGCAAGCAGGGGTTCAGACCGGTGATCGGGTGGTGGGCTTTATGCCGAATATGCCTGAAACCGTAATTGCCATGCTGGCGGCCACCAGCATGGGTGCCACATGGTCTTCCTGCTCCCCTGATTTCGGTATCAAAGGGGTTCTGGATCGATTCGGACAGATCAAACCTAAAGTGCTCTTCACTGCAAACGGTTACTTTTTCAAAGGAAAACAGCTGGACAGCCTTGAACGTATTTCAAGTATCCTGAAAGAACTTCCTTCCATTGAAACGGTGGTGGTCGTGCCTTTCACCGTGAAGGATCCGGATATCCGCAGCATATGGAACGCCGTCCTTTATGATGATTTCAAATCACCGGACCCCCCACCGGCCATTGAATTTGAGCAACTGCCCTTTGACCATCCCCTCTACATCATGTACTCCTCGGGCACCACCGGCCTTCCAAAATGTATGGTCCAGAGCGCCGGAGGGATCCTTGTCCACCATCTCAAGGAACTCATGCTTCATACGGATCTAAAAAGAGAGGATACCATATTTTACTTTACCACCTGCGGCTGGATGATGTGGAACTGGCTGGTCAGTTCCCTGGCTGTCGGGGCAACGATCGTTCTGTATGACGGGAACCCCTTTCATCCGAACCCCGGCGCCCTGTGGAAAATGGCCCAGGATGAAAAAATTTCCATCTTCGGAACCAGTGCCGGATACATTGCCGCCCTCCAAAACGCCGGTGCCAAGCCCGGAAAGACCTTCGACCTCTCTCCCCTCAAGGCCGTGCTTTCAACCGGATCCCCCCTGTCCATTGAAGGTTTCGAGTATATTTACAGGGAGGTCAAGGCGGATCTGCAGCTGGCATCCATTGCCGGGGGTACGGATCTCAATGGCTGCTTTGCCCTTGGGAATCCAATGGGGCCAGTCTGGGCCGGTGAACTCCAGTGCAGGGGACTGGCCATGAAAGTTTTGGCTTTTGACGAAAACGGAAAATCGGTGATTAACCAGCAGGGTGAACTGGTCTGTGCCGCTCCTTTTCCGTCCATGCCGATCTATTTCTGGAATGATCCGGATACTAAAAAATACCGTGATGCCTACTTTAATGTGTATCCCAATATCTGGCGGCATGGAGACTATATCGTCATCACCGAAAGGGGCGGCGTCATCATGTACGGCCGGTCGGACGCCACCTTGAACCCCGGCGGAGTTCGCATCGGAACCGCTGAGATCTATCGCCAGGTGGATCTTTTAGAGGAGATTGAAGACTGCGTTGTTGTGGGGCAGAATTGGAAAAACGATGTCCGTGTTATCCTGTTTGTCAAAATGACCCAAGGGGTTGAACTGACCGACGAGATTGTCGCTAAAATAAAAAATACCATTCGCACCAATGCGTCGCCAAGGCATGTTCCGGCATTAATTTTGCCGGTTCCGGATATTCCATACACCCATAATATGAAAAAGGTCGAACTGGCGGTTAAAAAAGTCATTCACAACCAGCCGGTGCTCAACAAAGACTCGCTGAGTAATCCAAAAGCCCTCGATTTCTATGCTGATTTAAAGGAGCTGCAATAGGATTAACCCGGACTTTACCCTTCTATACATAACATGGCAAAATGAGTTTGGTTTGGATCTGCGACATCTTCGACTTTTGCAACATTCGGAGTTGCACTCAACGCAACGGAAATGTCCTAAAAACATTCTTAACGCCATAGCGAGCCAATTCGTTAACAGACACCCAACGGAGCCCTATTTTGCCCTGTTTTAACCCGCCCAACACATCTTCCGATAAGACTTTTTGAGTGCCGTCAAAGGCATTGCGCCACAGCCTTTGACCGCTGGCAACCTCCATCAGATAGACAGAGAAAGCAACGGATGCAGAGCTATCAGGTATTTCCTTATCGGTCCCTTTTTCCCGAAAACGCCAAATCGCACCCACCACCACGAGATCCGCTTGCAAGTTCTCACCAAATTTTTTTGCCAATTTTCGCGGCGTGTCCAGGGTTGGGTCTCGGATGATATCCGCGAAAACGCCGGCGGCTTCTTCCATGGAGACCATTTGATCCGGATATCGATTTTTTAGCACATCATTGACCAGCCGGGTCATGATCCGATCTGCCCCTTCAGCCAAATTGGCGGCATCAACATACAATTGTGCCAACGGCTGGCTCAGGGGCTTTTCAATCGGTTCTTCCGGTGATTCCAACCTGCCGACGAGAAAGGGCATGACGGCGATGCGCTTAAACTCCAGTGTGGATAGATCGGCATTTTCAAACGACGTACGATCGGTATTGGCACTGCCATTGACAGGGTTTCCTGGGAATAGAATCAATACCGCCCACAGTAATAATAGTATTTTCTTTGACATGGATGTTGTCCTCTTAATCAGCCTTTTCATGATGTCTCCTTTAGCGTCCTACCGTTATCGTTACCACAACATCCGGCCAGCGTTTTTCCTTTGGCTGAACCGCCGGTAGCGCAATAATTTTACAATAGATGGTCGTGGTTTCGTAGATATTGTTCAGGTAAATGGGGGTTGTCGTCAAGCTTATTAATTTATCCATTTCGTCACTGGCTGGAGAGAAAACTTTTATCTTCTCGGGTTTTACTTCTAAAGAACGGATCTTCAGGCCGTCGGGAAGTTTTCCCACCAATTGTGGCTGAATAACCAGCTCTTTTTCTACGATTTCTGCAAGTGTGAGTTCAAAGCTGGAGGGAACAACATCCAATAGATGTATGTCTTTGGGCAACTGGATGTTTTCACGCGTAATAATAAAAGATTGCTTTCCAGGGACGCCTTTTGAAAGATCTATTTTCACAATGGTATGAGACGGATTAACGGTGTCAAGGGCTGATTTCGGGCCTGACAGATGCAGCCGAACTTCCTCGGCCTTATTTCCCACCAACGTGAGGTTGGGTGACGAGGCCGTATATTCCACCGGAACGGTGATGACCTTTTCCAGTATTTCTCCCTGAGAAACAGCCAACGTCGACCAGAAAAATGCCGCCAACACCAGGCTTGCAAAAATTTGGAGAAATACCGGCCAACGCGCTTTTCCTTTAGGGAAGACAACGGGAAAGGACGTCATGTCTTTCCAGTGGGAAATGATGATTTTGACCATCTCTTCGGGATCGCCGACCTGCCGCATTCGGCCTTTATGGAATATTGAAAGGCTTCCCCGTTCTTCGGAAACAATGAAGACCAACGCGTCTGATTTCTCGACCATACCCATGGCAGCATGATGACGGGTGCCATATTCATCCGGCAGTTTGGAACTTTGTGAAACAGGAAGTCGTACGCCAAACCGTGAAAATTTTCCGTTGGTTATAATCAATGCGCCGTCATGACCCGGCGAGTTCGGATCAAAGATACTCATAATGAGCGGTAGGCTGGGGTTGGCATCCAGAATAAATCCGCCGGAAAGCCATTCCTGGATCGGCTCCTTACCGGGAAAAACGACAATCGCCCCTCGGCGCTGCTGAGCCAGCTTGAGTAAGGCATCCACGACCAATCGGGAGAGTTTTTCATCCAGGTCGCGGGGTTCAGATCGTTTAACCGAAGCCGTCTGTTCTAAAATTTTTCTCAATTCGGGCTGAAATAATACGATTAAGGCTATAACGGCCACCTGGCTGATATTGCTGAAAATCCATTCGATTCCCTTCAAATCCATAACACTTGCAACAAAAAAAACAGCCATGGCGACCAGAATTCCTGCCACGATTTTCCATGTGCCAAGGCGAAGGAGTGTCCGGTATAAAAAAAACAACCCTGCCGCTATCAAAAATATATCTAATACAGCTCGCCAGGAAAGTAATTCTCGAACCAGAACCGGTATACTCATCTGCGCCATTAACCCCTCAATACTTAATTGGTTGCGTAACCCCTTATAAAATATTGGTTCTCTCTACCTACATCCCAAATGCAGGATACGCTAAAATATCAGGGAGCATACGCCCGGATAATGTCTAAAAAGATCACACGTATAAACGGGCCTGTCACCCATATTCCAACGGTTCATTCTTCCATGCCCAGGACATAACCCAATCGCCCATTTTGACAAAGATAATATCATTTTAACGTGGGAAACCGTCTTTTACAATCTGTTTTTGATGGCCGGGGCAATCATCGTCTTTGTGATGGGGATCGAACAGCACCCTTGAAAAGATCAGGAAACGGCATGGAACTCGAAAGGTCTATTTTGCATTCAAGTTTGACACCCTCTAAAAACCATGTCACGTTAAAAGGCAATGCAGAGGTTGAAAAGCGTTCGCGGCATGAATGTGGCAACAGGATTTAACTACTTGTTGCACCCATTTATTGAAATCACTCGAAAAGATTGACCATTACCATTTGTTTTTCACAAGAGGATTGAAGACATGAATGCTCAAGGCTATTACCGTCGCGTGATCGATCGATTAAAAAATTGCTTTCAATTCAGCCATTATGTCGTTGCTACCGGCAATGAACTTGTTGCGGAAGGATACGATCCTGCATTTCCGGCAGCAGCAGAGCCGATCCATCGGCTTGAACCCCTTACGCTTGAGAGAGCGCTTCAAGTCCATATTCCCCTCATCGGCGAAAGGTCACAATCCGTGCTCATGCCCATTGATTTTGAGATTTTTCTCGGGGAAGAAAATCACGTTCTTTACGAAAATAAGGTCGCCCAGAGAAAATTATTCGACCAGGTTATTCCTGTTATTCATTTTCTTGAAAACCTCTTTCGCTCAAGGGGCATGCCTTATCTTCTGGATTATACGCCTTCCGGCGCACATATTTTATTTCAAAATCTTTTAGGATATCGAGCCACAGAAGAACTGGGAAAAATCGGTTATCTGGAAGAGGATCTTATTAAGGCTTGCGGTTACATCGATCCCAGCGATATCCGACGCAAGTACGGAATTTCCTTAGATGCCGCCCGTGTCTTTAGTGGGCTTGGTAAACTTTCGGAATATATTGCTTTTATCACTATGGAAGCTTTTAAGGAAAACGCCTCAGCGGGCCTGTTCCCGCTTACCATCTCCGATAGTGAGGACCGCTGTCTTAACTTTGACAATTCCTGGAGCGAAGGCTCTCCGTTTATGCGCTCCATCCGAAGCCCTTTCAGCCTGCACAAAAAAAATCAAGAAAAATACAGTAAGTACCACGAACCTCCACTGGTAGACGTGATCGGAACATTCTTTGATGGAAATACTGCCACCGAAGAAACGAATGTCGACGTTATTTTGGACTGTATGTGGGATCTTGAAACGGCAGCACTCCATGCACAGCGCTTTTCAGGTTTCATTCCCTGTTCCAATGAAACATTGATTGATTTTATTCGGGAATATACATCATCCGACCTTTATCTTTTTCACCAAGATTTTGACAGCGAAACAGATATTCCCAAAGGATCTGCTCTTGAATCCGCCAAAAAGGAGAAAAACATTCCGGACTGGACCAGACAAATCCTTTTCTTTCCAAACCCTTCAGCACTTCAACCCAAAAAAATGATAGGGCTTGTTTTCGATTTCCTCATTCACGCCCACTGGAAACCCAAACACATTGCAAACATTCTTCGGGATATCTATCAAAATCCTTCGTTCAATTGGACACAGGATTTTTTTAAGTATCCTGCGGAAGAAAAAGCCAATTTCTGGGCAAGGACCTACAGTGCGGTGGCACTCTGGAAAACCGGCAGATTGCATATCGAGTCATGCCGAACATAGCCAATCCTATTGAAACGTGAAAATTTCTCATACGAGAAGTAGTTCAGAAGCTTCACCTTATTGATATTTCTATCAAACATTTTTCTCGATATATTTAAAAAGATATTGACAACAACTAACGATAAATTAACGATTAGCAACCTGGGTGTAAATTTTTGCCGAACAAAAGCGTTCCATTAATCCCTTATAAACTGTCACCGTTATGCCCATGAGCGATTATACCCCTGTTTTGCCCACCCGGCATCACAACCTGATGCCCTGGGCCCAACCCGTAATCTTTCTTCGGAAAGCGTTGAGGGTCTATCCGAATGAGGTGAAACTGCTGCTCTGGGTAACCGCTATCCAGGTGATAATGAGCAGCAGTGCCATTCAGATCAACAATTTTGCTCAAAGTGCCTTTCTCAAGCGTTTCGGAGTCCAATCTTTGCCCACCGTTTTTCTCGCAGAAGCCGTCATTACCTTCTTTTTTTCCGGACTTGTGGGCATTTTCATGGAACGTTACCGCAACGTTCGTGTTTTTACGGTGGTTTTGCTTTATTTCGGCGGATGTATCGGTCTGATTCGGTTGCTCCTGCCGCTGGAGTTTCCCTGGATCTATCCGGTACTCTACATTCTCAAAAGCCAATCTGTTGCCATTTTGCCGATTCTCTATTGGGATATTTTAAGCGACCTGTTTACCACTCAGCAGTCCAAACGCCTTTTCACACTGGTGACCGCCGGTGGTGTTCTGGGGACAACGGTGGGTAGTTTAATGACGGGAAGACTCGCCCGCTGGCTCGGTCTTAACAATCTCCTTTTGATATTCGTCGTTGGAATGGCGCTGGCTGCCGTTCTGAATGAATTGACTGAAAAAATTGTCACTGTTCCCATGGAAACCCGAGTCGATCGGCGCAAAGGCAAACTCGAGGGGAAATTTGCCGATAACTTTCGGGAATTTATCACCAATGCCCGTCAATCGGTGTTGCTGAAATATATGATTCTAATCATTGCCATACCGAATATGCTGCTTCCCATCATGGACTACCAGTTCAACGTTGTCGTGGATAATTATTTCACCACCGAAGCAGCGACACTTCATTTTTTCGGCCTGTATCGAGGGATCTCCAATGCCGTCATGTTTGTTATTTTGATGTTTTCCGGACGGATCATTACCCGCCTGGGCATAACAAGGAGTTTGTTGTTTCACCCCGCCAATTATTTTTTGGCGTTCGGCAGCCTTTTTCTTCGATTCGACATTATATCCGGAATTTATGCACGTTTTAGCACCGAAACTCTCAAAACGACCCTCAACAACCCGGCCCGGACGATCCTGTACAACTTTTTCCCGGAGCAAAGCCGGGCGCTCATCCGAGTGTTCCTAAGGGGCCCGGTGGTCAGAATGTCCGATTTCACAGGTTCCGGTCTACTGATTCTCATCAAAGGTCTCCTTGACCCGCGCTGGTTGTCCATCGTGGCGGCTCCTTTAACCCTCATCTGGCTGTTTACCAATATCCGTCTCAAAAAAGCGTATCCGTCGATTTTACTCCAAACACTGGCCGACAAGCATGTGGATTGGTCAAACCTCGAAGACGTCAACCTTGAAGTAATATTAAAAGATAAACGGCTGCTGAACAATCTTAAGGAGAAAATCGCCCATGCAACGCCGGAAATCGCTGGGTTTTATGCAGAAATCCTGGCAGCGTCAAAACCGCCGGGATGGGCCGATACGGTTGTAAACGCGTTGTCGACACAGCCGTCGAAAACACAAAAACAAATGTTGGATCTTCTGGTTCCCGAGGATGCCGGCCCGGTTGTGGATAAGCTTGTCTTTTTAACCCGGTCGGTTTCGCCGGAACTTCTGTCATACCTCTTGGAAACGCTGGCCCGAATAGCCCCCCAAAGATGTTCGTCGGTCATGGAAAAATTTTTGGATCATTCGGACCCCCGGGTTCAAATCGAAGCGCTGTCCGGCGTCTACCTCGGGAAAGACCCTCGAAATTTGCCCATTTTCCGAAGCCGTCTCAACAATTTGCTCAACGGGAATGAATCCCAATTACAAATGGGAATCGAGATCCTCGGTAAAACCGGAGACAACGCCTTTGCAGACATCCTGCTTGAGTTTTCTGCCGGGGAAGATCCGAAATTAAAAGCATGGGCCATTTCAGGGTTGATAAAGATGACGCACAAGGAGGTCGTTGGCATCGTTCAGGCATCCCTTGAAGACACCTCCCCTCAGGTTCGTACCGCCGCGATTGAAGCGGCGGGGGTTTTGAAAAACGATATCCCTGTCCAGATGTTGATAAAGTGTTTGTCGGACCCGGACCCGGACATTCGGTCTCGGGTTGCAGGATTGATTAAACAGAGAGAAAAAGATGCCCTTCCCGATCTATTATCCGCCCTTCATCTCGCTCCCCGTGTTCAAAAAAACGAAGTCCTTGCGCTTCTGGATTACATCGGTGTGCCTGCCGTCATGCTTTCCTCTTTTATCGTTAAAGAGCTTAAAGCCGCTTACGGGTGTCTGGAGCAGGTGAAGATCCTGGAATCCAGCCCAATGACCCCTGCACTGGCCCTTTGCCGGGATCACCTGATGGAAAAACAGAATGAAAGCATCGAAATTGTGCTAAGAAGTCTCGGCTCAACGGTCTTCGGAGATCGAATCAAACTGATTATACGCGCCATTCAGTCCGAAGAAAAGCGGGACGTAGATAACGCCATCGAAGCTATGGAAAGCAGTCTACACAGCGATATCCGACGTCTGTTTATTCCGTTGCTGGATGAAGGGACGATAGAAGAAAAGCTCGCTGTTGCCCGAAAATTGTTGGGAGATGATCTGCCCATGGCCGCCTCCCTTGGAGAAATCCTCAAGGAATTGGCGGAGGATCCGGACCCCATGATCCAGGTTCTCAGCCTTTATGCATTGGGGGAATCGCCCCAAGACGATTCTCTGGTTCCCGAAATTCAAAGGTACGCCCATTCAAAAACCCATCTGGTAAAAGAGGCCGCCGAATGGGCACTGGATGCTTTAGCGGCCGGTGTCTACACAAAAACCCCTTCAACAGCCAGTCCATCCATGGTGGGAAAAATCCGATGGATCCGTCAAATACCGCTATTTGCAACCCTTCACGTCCAGGAGCTTGTCACCCTTGCCTCCATGATGGTGGTTCAGCAATATTCGAAAAACGACGTCGTGATTCGGGAAGGCATGCCTTGCGATTGCCTATATCTTATTTTCAAAGGCCGGGTGTCGCTGATCACGGGTTCTGAAACAGATCGGCAGAAGGTACTGGAATGTATCGGCGAAAAACGGTTCTTCGGCGAATTGGCCATTATCGACGGTAAAAATCATCCCTATACCGCGAAAGTCGAGGCCGATTCCCAGATACTGATGTTAAAGGCCGGTGATTTTTGGTTCCTATTGAAGAACTCCCCGGTCGTATCGCTGAACCTGTGCAAGCTGCTCATCCAAAGAATTCGAGACTATCAGGGCCGGCTGGACCCGCCAAAATTGAAGGTGTAAGATATAAACATCCTTGGGAATGAGCGGCTCAATCATTGGCCTATTTTTTTTTCGGAAGAATGCGCCAAGTGACCAGGGGTGAGAGGACATAGAGAAACATATATATTAGGGCTGCGTATCCCAGATAGGGTGTAAATATGAAGATGACCAGTAACAGCATGTTCAGGCGACCAAACCAGGAATGCCTGTCGATAAAGCGGCCCAGATGCAGGTAGCGCAAGGGATAAAGGTTCATCATAATCCCTGAAAAAATAATCACCCCAAAACAAAAGATGCCCCAGAAACGCGCCCATTCCGAGGCTTCTTGAACAGCATTGCTGAACATGATCAACGGTGCGGCCACCAGCAACGCAGCAGCCGGAGACGGCATCCCTTTAAAAAACCCGGGAATCGGCGTACGGTCCAAGGTGAAGTAAACCAGCCGGGCAATTCCCATAAAGGTATACAGCACAGCCGCCAGCCCCACTGGAAGTTGCTGGATTACGGGGTCCGAAACATCCCCAAGGGACAAATAAAATATCCAGGCCGGAACAATGCAGAAACTGACACCATCGGCGAGGTCATCCAGAATACTTCCAAAGCTGATCTGATGTGACCGATCTTGCTCGGGCAGGGGTTCTGTCAGGCCCAGTTTTCTGGCCAGAGCCCCGTCGAGTTTGTCAAAAATGGCAGCACCGATGAGAAAAAGATACGCCTCACGAATACGGTCCTGATATGCAAAAAAAACAGCCAGTAACCCCATCATGGCATTCATGATGGTCAGGGCGTTGGGAAAAAAGGACAAAATCTTTCGCCTCAAGCGTTCATCCTCATCACAGATTTCATCCAGGCAGTAGGCGCCATATTTTCGACAGTATGCAGCGATGGATCCAAAATTTATGATCAAAAATACGATCTCGATCAAAAACAAAACACGTAGGGGAAGATTTCCCAACCAGGAAATCCAGATATAAATCTGAGAAGTCAAATCTCCCGGGACATAAAAGGCATGTGCGTACAAGAGGGTTCCCACCGGTGCTGCGACAATGGTCCTTAGCCGCGTAAACTCTCTTATTTCCGGTTCCGGTCCTGTTCGCATGGCGAAAAAACGCATAAAGTTAGCAAAATTGTCACGGATCAGGACCGTTACGCACAAAATCAGGACAAAAATGCCATGAAACAATTCAGTTTTGGTTCCGGGAGGCGAGGTTAAAAGCAGGCGCCACATGATACCGACAGCCACCAGCGGAAATATAATCGAATAGACGATCTTGTCCATGACCCGGTCGGCAAGATGGACCAGGGCAGAATATGGCTGAAAACGGCTTGAAAACCACCCATCGATCAGGTCAAAGCTCATGGAGATAACAAGTAATGTCACCCCTAACGTATAGAGCAGCGGGTTGCGGTTCCACATGACCCCAAGAGCACAAAGCATTCCGCCAAAGACCAGAGGTGGCCGTCCGTAAACAAGTAATGCTGAAATTTTTCTCTGAAGATTGAACTTTGCCGGCATGTATTCTTTCTCAGTCATTTAAGAAACTAACCACGTCCTCTTACAAACTTAAAGGTTAACATGATAAACGCTCGCTGAAAAGCTTTTTATAGAGGAAGCGCTGAGCCTTTGAAATTCAAAATATTTAAATTTAAACTTTCTTCCTACTCTGTTATAATTTTCCTATCCCAATACCACCATCACATTGAATGCGCAGGTTCAGGATCAAGATGTCGCGATTTCCGTCCAGGACCAGGGACAAGGGATTCCGGACCAAGAGGTTGACACACTATTTACGGAGTTTAGCAAAACCAGCGTTCGGTCCACCGCAGGTGAGAAAAGTACCGGGCTGGGTCTTGCCATCGCCAAAAGAATCGTCGAGTTGCATGGCGGCCGCATATGGGCGGAGAGTAAGGTCGGCGTCGGTTCTATTTTCACATTTACACTGCCTCGAGGGACCCGGTCGGTTTAATTCAATTTCAAAATCAAAATTGAAAGTGCTGGTTTCTGGGCACTTCATTTGATTCCGCCCACTTGTCCCGGACAGTCATTTTGGGTTTGATATCCGCACATTAGGAAGCTTAAAGGGCCGTAACGAATTAAATTGATGGGAGAATCATTCATGAAATATTCGGGGTGTGGCTGTATCTGAAGTATCGAGAGTGATGTGACTCTATCGACAAGGGAGGAAACGATGATGAAACGGAGAGAATTTTTTAAATTGGCAGGTAGTGCGGGGGTGTTAGCCCTGATCCATGGGGCAGGTTTGGGAAAAATTACCCAAGCCGCCGCCGGTGAATCGAACATCGCTTTATCCGGCCTTCCTTACGGCGAGGAAGCGCTGGAACCTTTCATTTCAGCACGAACTATCGGCTTTCATTACGGCAAGCATCATCAAGGCTATGTCGCTAAAACCAACAAGTTTATTGCCGGTACCGAGTTTGAAGGGATGTCTTTGGAGGACATCATCAAAAAAACCCAAGGGAAGGAGGACCAAAGCGCAATCTTTAACAACGCGGCTCAGGTGTTCAACCACACCTTTTACTGGAACAGCATGAAACCCAACGGCGGCGGCCTGCCATCAGGGGAAATCGCCCGGAAGATCACACATGCATTCGGAGACTACGCTAAATTTGCCGAGGCCTTTTCAAGCGCCGCCGCCTCTCAGTTTGGAAGCGGCTGGGCGTGGCTGGTTAAGGATGGAGACATCCTCAAAGTGATCAAGACCGGCAACGCCGACACCCCCATCGCCCACGGCTTTGTGCCGCTGTTAACCCTCGATGTCTGGGAACATGCCTACTATCTGGATTACCAGAACCGCAGGGACGATTACATCAAGGCCTATCTGGAGCATCTGGTCAACTGGGAATTCGCCGAGAAAAATCTGGGTTGAGAAGAGGCCTGGACGGTGGGCGCTTTGGGTTAAGGTTCAATTATGACGGACGAGATTACCACCATAAAAGGAATTTTTGTTTTTGCAGCCACGATTATCGGCGCCGGAATTTTGGCTTTGCCGGTTGCAGGGGCAACCACCGGCCTTTTGCCGATGCTTCTAATTCTTTTGGTTGTGGGAGCGGTTTCTGTTTTTTCGGCGCTGTACATCGCCGAAACCGTGGTAAACACCCCAGGTGACCACCATCTGCCGAGCCTTGCAAAAGAACATCTTGGGGGATTCGGCTTTGCTGCAATGATTATCGGTATCGTTATTTACATTTACGGGGCTCTTGTCGGATACCTGGCGGCCGGTGGGCAGTTGTTTCATTCGCTGTCCAGCGGCAAGATTCCGGTGTCTGCCGGCATTTTAATATATTGTGCTGCCGGAAGCTTCATTGTCCATTTCGGGCTCAAAATCATGAGCCGTGTCGAAACCTACCTTTTCAGTGCAATGCTGATCCTCATCGGAACAGTCATCGCACTGACGCTGCCGGACATAGAAATTCCGTTATTACTGGAAACCCGTTGGAACGATACGCTGAACGTGTTCGGTGTCGTACTCTTTGCCTACGTCGGGCACTCGATCATCCCGTCCATCGCACGGGGACTAAAAAAACAGGGGGACATTAACCGAATTTCCGTCTGGGGAGTGTTGATCCCGTTGTTGTTATACGTGGTGTGGTGTTTCGTTGTTATCGGGGCAGTACCCAAAACAGCCGGTCAGGGCCAGCCTTCCCTTGCCAGTGCCAAAATTGCCGGTCAACCGGCAACCATACCCTTGGGCTTGATCGTCGGCGGAAGCGTAATTATTTTGGGGAACCTGTTCGCAGTACTTTCCACGATGACGTCATACATCGGTTTTGGTTTTTCGTTAAAAGAAGCCTACGTTGATGTCGCTGATGCGATGCATCAAAAAATATCACCAGTAGCCGTAACACTTCTTGTTGTCATACCCCCCCTTGTCATGGCACTCTTTAAGCCCGAGGCGTTTGTCAGTGCTCTGGACATCGCCGGAACGTATGGCGGGGGACTGTTTGTCGGGATACTGCCGGTGCTAATGGTCTTAAAATCAAGAAAAAAAGCCACCGTCATAAAACAGATGACCTGGGGCGGGAAATGGATGCCGTACATCGTCCTGGTCATTTACCTGGTCGGCATGCTTTACGGCACAATGAAATTAATATCTTGAAAAATCGAGTCCTGTTTCTATTTGAAATGCCATGTTTGGCTTAATCAGATTGCCTCCGGGGTACCTGCATTTCGTTCAGCAGCTCGATCTGGACCTCCTGAATCTCCACCAAACGCTCCCATTGGCGAGACAACAGATGGTCAAGTTTCTGGTGCAACTGCCGAATTTCAAGTTCCGCTTTTAGATTGATTTGGTAGTCATGGGATGATCGAAGGCGATCTTTTGCCTCCTGCCGGTTCTGACTCAT
>CAWBNO010000006.1:0-161802 GCA_963790095.1 uncultured delta proteobacterium
ATCAACGACAAATATTCTTTTCCCCCAACGACAATTAAAATTCCCGTTTTTTAGGACGGAGTTTCCCCTACCTATGGAAAACAGATCTGCTAAGAGCCCGTGTACCTCCTTTTCAAATCCAACGCCTTTTTTCAGGTCATCATTAATATCGGATCTTGATATATCATAAATAAAAATCGGATAATCATAATTGGAACCACTAATTATCAAGCCTCCCTCAAAATCAGTTACCATGTAGATTTCTTCTATGTCTTGATGATCATCAAACCAAGTTGTGTTTTCATCCGTAAAATCGATATCAATTGTTTCCAGTCTGCCTTTTTGCGGATTGTAAACGGTTTTTTCCATATTTTTTCTCCCATCTTTGATTTGCAAAAAATAGCTTTCTGCACGCCCTACAAGCGACGATCTCAGGCCGGCATAGGGTTTACCATTACCCAAAATCAGCTCACTTAGGGCTCTTTTCCGGGGCATCCGGTTTTTTGCTTTTATTTTTCTTGGCCGCTTCCATCCGGTAGCTTTTGATGTTAAGCTCCAGAATCACGCTGTGATGCACCAGCCGATCTATAGCGGCTGCGGCGGTCATCGGATCTTTAAAAATCTGTTCCCATTTAGAAAGTGGCAAGTTACTGGTAATCATCAGGCTACCGCATTCATAACCGGTCAGCCAGGAAGGTGAACAGCACTTCCATTTCCTGGCGGCTTTGTTGTACGTATCCGATGTCATCGATGATGACCGTATCATATCGTGACAGCTTTTTGAGCAGTTTGGTCATTTCAAGATCTCTTTTGGCGATCAGCAGATCTTGTACCAGCTGGCTGCAGGAGATAAAAAGCACCTTTCGGCCCTGATCGATAAGCTCATGACCGATGGCACATACCAGATGGGTTTTTCCGCTTCCCGGATTGCCGAAAGCCAATACATTTTCACAACGGTTTAAAAAGGAGCCGTCAGTTAAAACATTTAAATGGGCGGCTACCTTGGCCGGCAGACGCTTTTTGTCAAAGCCGTCGAATGTTTTGGAAGGCGGCAGTTTGGAAGCACGAAGATTGCGGGCAATACGATTTTGCCGCCGCACGTCGCACTCGAGTTTTAGCAGTTCAAGAAGATATTGCTCATAACTTAGCGATTCTTTTCGCGCCTGGTCAGCCATCTGTTCATAGTTGCGATGAATCGTGGGCATATGAAGCTGCTTTAGGAGCTGGACGATTTGTTCCTGGGTGTTTGTCATTACGCCACCTCCTGCAACAATTTATCATAACAGGTCAAATTTACAGCCGGGATATGTATCTCAGTGGCCGTCGGCACAGGTTCGTTGGAGCGTACCAGCATCTTTACCTGCTCATCGGAGATCGACATATCTTTATCGATCAGCATACTCGCAAAGCGTCATCCACAGCCGTTTCACTTTCACGGGCAGCCAAGTACAAAATGTTCAGATATTGCTTGGCGGCAACCCGCAAAGCATGGCGCTTTTTCAAGCTGTCATAAGCCATACGGAACCGACTGGTGGGGAATAAATCGTCCCGATAGCGATAGTCTTCAAAGGCTCCGGGCTTTCTGACCAAACTGTCAATAATATGCCGATAGTTGATGGTATGTTTGCCTTCACCGCGCAGTCGCGGAAACGTATCGACTCTTTTCTGGCCATACCAGATCTCTAATCGATCCATATGCAGGCGCACCTTAATGCGTTCACCGATGAGTCGGCTATCCACCGAATAGGCGTTGTGATTGACCCGGATGGTACTGCTGGGGCCGACTTTCATAGTTATCTTCTTGCATGACTCTATGCGGCGTTCCGGCAACTGGCGCAATGCCGCCGGTTCTTGCAAAAAACGCTCTCTGCGACCAGCATTGAGCTGTTCAAACAATTTGTTTAAAAATTGCTCATGATCACAGCGATCGGGAATGGCCGAGCTGCCTCCTAAAAACAAAGCCTGCTCCACTGCTTTTTTAAACCGATAATGGCGTTGTTCCACATCACCATTCTCATGGGGGCTGTCCGGATTCGTTTTGCAACCTTCTATATCATAGTGATCTAAAAGATCCTGGTAACGCCGAGTAAAGACTTCCGGATGGCTGGTTTTATTCACAGCCGTTGTCAGACAGTCCGTACGATGCTTCTCAGGAACCCCTCCCAGCTGCCATAAAGCGTTTTGTAGCCCCTCGCTGAGACTCTCAAAGCTTTCAGAAAAACAAATGGTGCCCGTTTCCCAATTGGAATACGTTAAAACAAAATGATAAATCAGATGATCAAAGACCTGACCGCCGATCGTAATCCCCAAGCTGTTCATATGGGTAAAATCCGATTGGCCCAACTGCCCGGGCTTGTGAACCTGGGTGAAAAAGACTTCTTTCGGCAGACCCTCCAATGCCCGCCAAATTTTAATGTGTCGTTGTAACGTGCGAAGCTGACCGTCGGCAAACCGGCCCGGATTTCTGCGTTGAAGATCCTCAAATATGGTCTTAGCCTCTAAGCCCGGATTTATCTCCAACATCGACTTAACCTCATGCCAGACATCTTCAAATGGATCCTTACGTGTCCGCCATGTGTGGGGCCTCTTCAATTCGCTGGGCAATTTGCCCAGTTTGCGATACTTGCGGGCGGTCTTTTCATGCATCCCCGCCTTCATTGCCGCTATCCCGAAATTCTTTTCTGTCTGTACCAATTTGAATAACCTCCTTACCTGTTGGTCCGTTACCATCCAAATCGCTCCTTTCCTTTAAGGATTTGGACAGACTTACCACTTTTTCTTAGGTTTTTGTTTCGGGAATTTTAATTGTCGTCAGGCGGGTATTATAATAGACGCTGATCACCAAGTTCGATTTTTGGCGAAACCCCTCACTTTTTGGCAATTCAACTTAGACACCAAAGGCTGTATTTTTCGGCACCTAAATTTTTAAATAAGTTGTTGATTCATTTCATTTACCTTAATCAGGTTTTCCCATTAGTATGATTAAGCATAATTAGACATAAAATCCTATCAAAACATGAGACAAATTGCATGCAGAAGTAGTATAAAATTACACAATACACTATTTTTATTGTTTTATTATTGACTGCATATAAACATTAGGCTATTTAAAACCGATTAAATATTTTCCTTCAAACATCTAATCTTCGAGTAGGATTTACTTGTGATGAAGAAGGTTGCCATAAAAATGAAATATAAGCCTTCAAGGGTATTATTCTCTTGAGGGCTTTTTTTTATTTTACTTGAATGGTCATAATATTGAAAAAGGAGAATAGAAAAATGCGGTCATCAGTTAAGCTTATTGGTAGAACGATATTTATGGTTGCAGCCCTATTCTTTTGTTTTCTGAATTTTGCCGATCAAGCACGAGCTCAGGAAGATTTTATTATTACTGTAGGAGAAAATAAAGAATTTCAAGACTTCAATATAAGCAATACTTATCAGGCTGGCTCTTCAGCAATTGCATACTCTGATGGTCGAACTGGAACTGCTCAAGTTTCTGGCAATTCTCAAGAATTACAGGATGCTGTGACAACTGCAGGTGTTGGCTTTAGGATTGAAGGAGCTGACGCTGATAACTTCCCCGATGCTACAATTTCCATTACCTTTAATTATACAGTAAAAGCAAGTCTGGAGCGATTGCCTTCTTCACCTTGGAAAGAATGCTATGGTCATGCTCATGCGTGGGTGAATTCCATATATAACGGTGTTAGTGAAGCTGTAACCGAAGCAAACATTGATCTTTATCAATGTGTATCGCCTGGACCCATTAGTAATGAAAAGACTTTGACGTATCCCCTCACGAAGAACTCAAACTCACTTTTTATTGAAGCCAAAGCACATACCGGTGGTCTTCCTGATGGTTATTACACTTCATATGCAATAGCGGAAATATATATTTCTAGGATTGTTGTTAACTTTAGTGAGGATATTAAAGAACCCATTCCTGATGACAATGAAGTACCCATTCCTGGTGACAATGATTGGGTTAACATTAATGGAACTGTCACATATAACGGTACGCCTGTCTGTGCAATGGTGCTCGCTAATGGTCAATACACGTTTACCTGTTCCGGCGATGGCAGTTTCGACCTGGATGTTCCTTTGGATGGTAATGGCCAAATTACCGTATTTGCCTTTTGCAGTGGGCTAGCCCCCTTTCAGCAAGTAATCTACCCTTCAGAAGGGCAAGGCATGCAAATAGAGCTGGAAGATGCTGAAGGTGGATCAGGCATGGATGTAACTTATACCGTTACGACCATCAATACTACCTGGGTTAGATTAGAAGGCACAGTTTCGTTTAACGGTATGCCTGTCTGTGCTATGGTGCTGGCCAATGGCCAATACATGTTTACATGCTCTGGAGATGGCAGCTTCAGTCTTGATGTACCTTTAGATGATGTCGGAAGTATAACCCTTTTCGTGTTTTGCAGTGGTTTACCGCCCTATAAATATGTAATAGTTATGGATCAAATCAACGACTACTCAGTCTATTCTGGAGAATGGGTTGTAACGGTAAACACCAACAGTAGTGTAGACCCGGAAGAAATTGGATCTCAAACGGGAACAGCAATATTATCCGTTACTGAGGATGGCTATGCAACAGGTAGACAACATCCTAATACCCCGTGCGGAACTGTGCTTAATGGATCTTTTTCTGGTAACCATCTAACTCTGACAGCAAACAATGATTATAATCATAAAACTTATTATAATCCAGAAACTCATGAAACTACAGATAAATCATGCTGTACGGGGACCATGACTATGAATATTGATTTTTCGACGCCTTGCTTCGCAACTGGTAATTTTATAGCAAAGAGCTGTATACCCGAACGTGGTATCCGTTCAGGTACCGCCGAATTCAAACGCGATGATCCTGATTTATGCAAATGAGAAGACGTAGGGCCTACACGTATAATTCTGGAACGGATATATTAGTAGCGAACTTTACAAATTTCTAAAAAGGGGATGAAAAAATGAAAAAATCTCACAGATCCCTTTCTGTTCTTCTGCTTTGTCTTTTTTTCTTCCATAGCGACCACTCCTTCGCTGGTAACAATGATTGGGTTAACATTAATGGAACCGTCACATATAACGGCTCGCCGGTTTGTGCTATGGTACTGGCAAATGGTCAGTATATGTTTACCTGCTCCGGTGACGGCAGTTTCAACTTGGATGTGCCTTTGGACCCTGATACCGGCCAGATTACGGTGTTTGCATTTTGCGAAGGCCTCGCCCCTTTTGAACAGGTCATTTATCCCGCCGAGGGACAAGGTATGCAAATAGAGATGGCAGCAGGTGAAGGTGGATCGGGCATGGATGTGACCAGTACCCTTACGGCCATCAATACTTCTAAGGTCAGATTAGAAGGCACAGTTTCGTATAACGGTACGCCTGTTTGTGCTATGGTGCTCGCTAATGGTCAATACATGTTTACATGCTCTGGAGACGGTAGCTACACCTTGGACGTGCCTATAGACCCTGCTGATGGTAGCGTAACTCTTTTCAGCTTCTGCAGCGGGTTACCGCCTTATAAGTACGTTTATACATCGGATCAAATCAGCTTTGACGATGACACCGATAACGACGGATATTCCATCAACGAGGGCGATTGTCACGATTTGAATCCCAGCATCAATCCAGACGCCACCGAAATCTGTGGGGATGGGATCGATCAAAATTGTGATGGGAATGATAGGGTTTGCAATTCAGGCGATGACGGCGATGGCTGTGGTGAATGGCTCCTTGAAAAGACAGTAACCACTTCATCTGATTCTGAAACGATAGTTACATATTTTTGGGATGCCAACAATAATTTAACAATGATGGAGGAAGTCACCAATTTTAATAATTCTTTCCTTGGCCATCAGCGATGTGAAATTTATTTAGCGTATGATGAAAATGATTTTTTAATAAAAGAGGAAACTAATTGCATAGTACACAGCACCATCTTCGATACAGTTGATTATACATTAACAGCTTATAATGAAGTAATTTATACTAATGATTTAAATGGAAATAATATAAAAAAAGTTGCAACCGTAACAGGATCAGCACCCTCTATACAAATAAGTGAAGATATTACTTTACCCGCTATAGAATTTACTATCACTATTACGGCGGATATGGAATATGATTTATGCGGCAATGTAGTTAAAAGCATCACAAAATCTAATGTAAACGAAATTAACACAAATAATGACCCAATTGCTGAAGCACTTCTTGACGCAATTGTTGCAACAATGGGCGATATTGAAAACGCAGATGTTACAACTGTATATACTTATGATAGTCAATGCAACATTTTAACCGCCACCTATTATAGCAGCGATGGAATTATGTCGATTATCGATTATACTTATAATAGCTCTGGCCAAGTTGAAAGTATGACGATTACAACTGACCTGGGAACCTTTATCCAAACCTATGAGTATGATGCATGTAATAGAATTTCTAAAATGACAAACCATGGAGATTCCTTGAGCGATTCGGTCACAATTTACATATATAAACAACTTTAGTTGTTTTAAACTCCATTGAGGTGTGCTGAATTGACGGGGGATAATAGGGGCGTAAAACCGATAATCATAATTATATTGTAAAAAAGATGAAAAAATCTCACAGATCCCTTTCTGTTCTTCTGCTTTGTCTTTTTTTCTTCCATAGCGATCACTCCTTCGCTGGTAACAATGATTGGGTTAACATTAATGGAACTGTCACATATAACGGCTCACCGGTTTGTGCTATGGTACTGGCAAATGGTCAGTATATGTTTACCTGCTCCGGTGACGGTAGTTTCAATCTGGATGTGCCGTTGGACCCTGATACCGGCCAGATTACAGTGTTTGCATTTTGCGAAGGCCTCGCCCCTTTTGAACAGGTCATTTATCCCGCCGAGGGACAAGGTATGCAAATAGAGATGGCAGCTGGTGAAGGTGGATCGGGCATGGATGTGACCAGTACCCTTACGGCCATCAATGCTACCTGGGTTAGATTGAAAGGTACCGTTTCGTATAACGGTAATCCTGTCTGTGCTATGGTGCTTGCTAATGGCCAATATATGTTTACCTGCTCTGGAGATGGCAGCTACAGCCTTGATGTGCCTTTGGACCTAATATCGGAAGTATAACCCTTTTCGGGTTTTGCAGCGGTTTGCCACCCTATAAGTACGTTTATACTAATTCTATTTCAATCGAAGTTAATCAAGATTATATTAATCTGGACAATGGAATGCTAAAAGTTGGACTCGATCTTCTTTCAGGTGGGGCGATTTATTATCTTTCAGGTTCAAACGAAAATCGAAATTTGGTAAATATTCATGATCGAGGACGTTATATTCAACAATCTTACTATGCTGGAAATCGTATTAATCGCCAAAATGAAGGACAAGCTATATATTGGTCTCCATGGCCTTGGAATCCTATTCAGGTTGGAGACGCATTTGGTAATTCATCTGAGGTGGTGGAATCAGATATTGAGAATGGAGTTGTTTATACAAAAACATTACCTTTATTATGGGATATGAATAATGAACGTGCGGAGTGTTTTTTTGAGCAATGGACGACCTTACATGTTAATACAGTACATGTCCGGAATAAATTGACAATATTCAGAACAGATAACCTCTACGGTGAAAATAGATTTAACCATCAGGAGCTACCGGCTGTGTATCCAATATCAGCTTTGAGTAATTTATTCACCTATATGGGGAGTACACCCTTTTCAAATGCTCCTATTGATAATCCGGATGTCGTCAATTTATCAAGCGGATTTTGGGGAGAATATCCAACCGTAACTGAACATTGGATGGCATTTGTTGATAATAATCAATGGGGGATAGGAGTCTACAATCATAAGTGTATACTTTTTCTGGCCGGAATGGCTGGCATACCGGGTGGTGAAGCTCGTGACGGATCAACATCTTACATCGCTCCCTTAGATGCCGTGAAATTAAGAAAAACAGATACTTATGAATATGAATATGATTTGATTTTGGGAACTGTCACTCAAATCCGTCAATTTGCATATGGATCTCATCTTCATTAGAGGATATTGCCAGACGAATCACCCCGTGATTAGGAGTTGGTTAAATTATTATGACTGATATTACAGATCAGCAATGTATCCGATACTTCGTCAGCTTCAGTATGCCTTGGTTCGTTGGGCAATGTGGAAATACAAGAGACTGAGAGGTCATTGGCTTAAAACAATTCATTGGTTGGGCTGCATTGCAGGCCGTGAATCCAAACTATTTGCCTCATGGGAATTTGTCTTTTGGCCATCGGCTGAACAGTTGGAGCCGTATGACAGGAGACTGTAACATACGATTTTTGGAGAGCGTAGGGGTGAAATTCCCCTGCGCTGCTTAACCGGCCCGTAACGAATCCTGACTGCATGTTACTGCTGAGACTGTCGAAAAACACTAAAATCGCTGGTTTCTGGTTTGGTCAAAAGAATCAGAATCGAGGAACCGGATGCGGTAGTCCCGCTCGTCCGGGTCTGTGGGGAGGGCGCCGGGTAACCGGTGCCTTTACCCGGAAGTTTGACTTTGGTTTGAAATCATCGATTCGAAACTTGAGAGTTCTGCTATGTATCCAAAATTTTAACAGTGGGTTCAGAACTTGTGATATCGTTTTTCAATAAGGGCAAATCCATTTCACACGGGTTTGCCTTTTTTGCAATTTTATAAGAAATACGATATATTTACTTGGAATTGAGGTGCTTTGACCTTTGGTTGTGGCAAGAAATCTGTATTGCGACACGAAGTCGCGTAATTATAGACTGTTCAAGAAAGTTTTCATTCCTTGTTTGAACCCAGCGTCCCGTCGCTGCGATCCTATGGAAGCATGTGCTCAAGGTGTATCCTTGATGGGTATGAAGCCTTCCTGACAATGCGCCGAAGCATCACTTGATGCGGCGAGGAAACCGTGAGGTGGAACCGCTCCGGGAAGCTCCATCCGGGTAAGGAGTTAGGATAGAATACTATGGTCAACGTAAGTGAACACTTGTAACTGTCGTGAATCTTAACAAGCCAAAGGAGCTGTGAGGCTTGGACCAAAAGGTAAGCGGGTGGTCGGAGGGGTTGCAGAACGTCCGACACGGGCAATATTCCCACCGGCAGATAGAGTGGGCCTAAGGTATTCGTTGTCAAATACGCGGAACGTGGTAACCTCATGCCTTCGCCTCATTTTTGAGGCAGGCTAACCGTAAGGCATGCTATGGGAGGTATGGGGAGAGATGATGGAAGAAGCGAAGGCCATCCTGTAATGGGGTGGATACGGGTTGAAAGCCAAGCTTGACATTATCCGGCCCGTAAGGGTGCAGACGTTCATCGGGTGCTTCGTTGCGAGAAAACTGATAGAACCGATTTTAGGAGGGAAAGCAAATGAGGCCACATTATGTGAGCCATGCGCCCTCCACTGAAATGGGTTTTGGCTATCAGTATTTATCGCAAAGGTGATTGACATTTTCAATCACCGGGTCACCTTAAATCAAAAGCTGGCCTTTGAAGGGCTTGAGCCGAGTGATGGGAAACTATCATGCTCGGTTCTTAGGGGGCTTGGGGTCAGTAATGGCCCCCGGCTACCCGGTACACTAGGGATCATGGCAATTTTGTAGTTTATTTCCTTTCTCTAATAATAAATCCAAATCAAATATCTTTTTTACCTAATATATGCTCATTAAAATAGAATTGACAAGTTGAAGGTTTTTATTTATATATCGACAAGTTGTCAGGCCTTCAGCTAATAAATCATTTTCATATTATATAAATCGGTTTCAGTTAAAATCATAATACGGGCTACAGATTCTGAAGTCTTTAAATATTTTCATAATTACGCAACGAGGAGGAGAGATGATTAGAAAATTAACGACTTATTTCTCTATTATTTATGATCTTGGGGATTGTATTGGGAGGCCCATTAGTTGCAAAGGGAGAAATTGCCCAGAATTTAACTCATTGGTGTAAAACAAGACTCAGGAGGAGGATTCACGAACGCCGACTTAAATGACAGATATTGGTTTCGAAGGCTTGGCATTCATAATTTTGAAACAAGTTACAGAGAAGCACAAACTTGCTATGGTTATATAGATTTTAATGGCGCGGGCTCCTGGGCCGGAGGTGGTACTTGCTTTGACAGCGATGGAACTTCAGGGGCTATTCCCTCATTCAATGGTACTTACAGCGTCAACACGAATGGGTCCTTCACCTTCATTTTTAATGAAGAAATAAATACTGGTCATATTTCTTCAGACAGGAATTTTGCCATCCTTTCAGATGGGTTCGTTGATAGTCATGGGATTCACCAAGGGATAGTTACTGCAGTAAAGGCACCAGATAATCCCTTTAGTCGGTCAGATCTTAACGGCACATGGCAGGAACGTGATTTGGAAGTACGCGACTTTGAAGAAGATTTTGGGGAAGCAAGTGCTTGTAAAGGTACTATAGTAATAAACAATCCTAATTGGAATGGCAATTTCAACTGTTTTGAAAGTGACGGAACTACAGATATAGACACGGTTTCAGGAACCTACACGATCACCGGCAATGCTTTTGATTTCTTTATAACAGGCTATTCAGCAGTAGCTTTTTCAGCATATCTTTCGAGAGATGGCAACATTCTAACATTCACTCATGGTTCCTCCTCATTTGGAGATATTGGTTTGTTTAAAGGAATTGCCCTAAAAAAGACTACCAAAACATATACAAATGCGGATCTTTCCGGAACGTACTTTTTTCACGATGCATATATTGAAGATTTTGGGACTGATAACAGGGAATTTAGTATAACTGTTGGTGCTGTGACTTTTGATGGTAATGGTAATTGGACAGGAACTGCAAATAGTTTTGATAGCGATGGATCATCTGGTTCTGGTAATATTTCTGGAAACTATTCAGTTAATTCTGATGGCTTTTTTACCTTGATAGTGACATCAGAGGTGCCAAATGGAACACTAACCGGCAATATTTCCGGTGATAATAATACAATCATTATGAGGGAACTTGAAAGTACCACCAACGGTTGGGTAACGATTAATGGGACTGTCACACATAACGGAACTCCTTTATGTGCCATGGTACTATCAAACGGTCAATATATGTTCTCTTGCGATCCTTACGGTGAATACCAGCTTTCCGTTCCCTTAGATCCCAACGGTGAAATCACCCTGTTTGCCTTTGTTGACGGTCTTGCACCTTTTAAAGTTACATCAGAACCTTCGTCCTTACCATCTAACATCGAAATGCAACTTGCGAGCCCTGACAGCAAGACTCCAACTGTCACCTCGACTGTGGTTGAAAGCATCGACAATCCCGGATGGGTAGAGATAGCGGGATCTGTCTCTTTAGATGGAACACCGCTGTGTGCAATGGTGTTGGCAAACGGTCAGTATATGTTCTCTTGTGACCCTTACGGTGAATACCAACTTACCGTTCCCTTAGATGGCAACGGTGAGATTACCCTATTTGTTTTTGTCGATGGTCTTCAGCCTTATAAAGAAATTCTCTCACCCTAAAATCGGATCTAACAGGTTCAACAAAAAGAAGTTTATAGCTCAATCAAAATTATAATATTTTGAAAAGAGGAGGAAAAAGATGAGAAGACCTCATAAATCCCTTACTGTTCTTCTGTTCTGTCTTTTTTTCTCCTATATCCCCCACTCCTTTGCCGCAAACAATGATTGGGTTAATATTAATGGAACTGTCACATATAACGGCTCACCGGTTTGTGCTATGGTACTGGCAAACGGACAATACATGTTTACTTGCTCCGGCGACGGCAGTTTCAATCTGGATGTGCCTTTGGACCCTGATACCGGCCAGATTACGGTGTTTGCATTTTGCGAAGGCCTTGCCCCTTTTGAACAGGTTATTTATTCCTCCGAGGGACAAGGTATGCAAATAGAGCTGGCAGCTAGTGAAGGTGGATCAGACATGGATGTGACCAGTACCCTTACGCCCATCAATACTACTTGGGTTAGATTAGAAGGCACAGTCTCGTATAACGGTACACCTGTTTGTGCTATGGTGCTCGCTAATGGCCAATACATGTTTTCATGCTCTGGAGATGGCACCTACAGCCTTGATGTGCCGTTGGACCCTGATGATGGTAGTATAACCCTTTTCGGGTTTTGCAGTGGTTTGCCGCCTTATAAATATGTATTTACCGCGGATCAAATCAACTTTGACGATGACACCGATAATGACGGATATTCCATCAACTCGGGGGATTGTAACGATTTGGATACCAGCATCAATCCAGAGGCCACCGAAATCTGTGGGGACGGTATCGATCAAGATTGTGATGGTAGTGATCCACCATGTTCTCCGGCCCCCTTGAACCAATTCAACATTGGCGATTCAATCGGTGAAGGTGAAGCGGCTGACGGGACTATCGGGGAAGCGCATCATGATACGGTATGGTCAACTGGTTATGACACTTATGACATTGTCTACAGTCTAAACGAGCGATTTGAAGATGCTGACGAAACTAACTATTATGAAAATAATGTCACCCGAGATAGCATCTTTAACCATGCCGTGAGCGGTGCTGTCATGGCAGATTTTGCAACACAGGCAAATGAAGTGGTGGCTGATGTCAGTGTAACACCGTCCGGGAAGGCTGGCATGGTGACTATCCTATTAGGAAATAATGACGTTTGTGCAGATAGTTTAGCTGATATGACTCCTATTGATCAATTTGAGGCACAATATCGTGCCGGGCTAGATATTTTAGCAAATTCCCCCGCCACAAAAGAAGCTGAAATTCACGTATCGAGCATTCCTGATATTTATTGGCTATGGATTGTAAAAAAAGATGTTTCGAGATGTCAATTAATATGGTGGATTGGTGGTGTCTGTCAGGCGCTTTTGCAAGATCCAGGTGATGACTGTGTGAGTGTCACCTCAAGGGATGATCCAGATACTGTTTATCCAGGCGACGGCTCAAACTGTCAACGTAGGAAAGAGTTCCATGGAAAAATTCGAGATGTATACAATCAAACACTCAGGGATGTTTTGCAGGAGTATATAGATTCGGGTAGATTGCCGAACGCTTATTATATCGACCTTTTTGATGTCCAATTCAGTTCCGAACAGGTCAACAACGGCGACTGTTTCCATCCAAGCGTTTCAGGGCATGAATTGTTGGCCGATGAAGAGTGGTGCAGATCTCACTGGAGCGCTACTGATCCGATGTGCACACCATAGTTAGTAATGAGTATTTGAGAGGAAGCATCGGTAAAAAAATAGAAGGGAGAACCTTATGAAAAAATTATATATTTTAAATAACCTATTTATCTTGATTTTTGCCATCTCCATGGTTCCATTAGGAGCAACCATTGTTCAGACGAGTTGCGGACTAAAATATAAAGATCTCATTGTTGGCGATGGCATGAGAGCGGTTCCCGGAAAGATTGCAACAATCCATTTCATCATGTGGTCGGATAATAACGGAATGAAAGGTGACCAACTCTACGACTCTTACACCGATTCTTCGAATCCACTATCTTTTAAAATCGGCACCAAGAAGATTGCTGATGGTTTGAACATAGGTGTAACCGGAATGAAGGTCGGTGGAAAACGCATATTATATGTGCCTAGAGATTTGAACCCTAAAGTAGCTAGTGGACCATTCCCAGCAAATGCGAATTTGATATTTGAAGTGGAACTAATAGACGTCAAAGAACAGAAAAACGCACCGTAATCAATAAAAACTAAAATCGAGCAAACCGCGAAAAGAGCTGTCGTCATTTTGGCCAAGTCGAGGGTGCAGCGGGACATATACAAGGATAACCGGCGAAGAGGTAACTACTCTAAAGAGAAATTTGATTTTTTGGGGTTTACCTTCAGATCCCGTCTATCAATGAATCGTAAGGGAGAAGCTTTTGTCGGCTTTAGTCCAGCAGTCAGTAACAAGGCAACCAAAGCCATTCGGGATACCATAAGGAGCTGGAGATTACATCGGCGCAGCGACAAATCTTTAGAGGACTTTGCTCGTATGTACAACCCAATAATACGGGGTTGGATAAACTATTATGGTAGCTACCATAGGTCGGCGCTTTACCGAACCTTTTACCATCTTGACCGGATAATATCGAGGTGGGCAAGTCGAAAATACAAACGCGTGGAAAGACGACAGAGAGGAACTTTGCATTGGTTGAAACGGCGCATCAGTCGTCAACCGTTTTTGCTTGCTCACTGGCGTTTTGTTTATGCGTGGGATAGACGATAGGAGCCGGATGAGCCGAGAGGCTCACGTCTGGATCTGTGAGAGGCTGAGGGGGAAGCTCCCTCGGCTTACTCGACTCTTGCATAAGCACAATCTGAAATGGCTTAATTTGGATTACATATATCGTATAATCCACAAAAATACAAAAAGGGCAAACCCACGAAAAAGATTTGCCCTTTTTAAAAACGATATCACACGATTTTTTTTGGACATGAAACGTGTGTTTTATAGCATTTTAAAATACTTAAGATCGTAATTAAGTTTAATCGAAGGTTGTTATTTTAATAAGGTAGTCCAATTGGAGTTCAATGTAACCCATAACCTTAGACAATGTGTTTTTATCGACCAGATCAAGACCAAAATGACTCGCCAAATAGCAAAACGCAAATGCTATCTGAGGAATTTCAAAAAGATTATCCACGGAATCTTCCGTTGCTACAAAGCTTGACAAAGCGGACTCGGTTGCCATTTTCAGATTGTCTTCCGTAGTTTTGATGCCTCTAGATTTCAGACATAATGAGGGCGCAAGGTGGAAAAACTCCCTTTCTTCGATCTTATTTCCCGTTAATTCAGTAAATTGAATAGTTTCAAGGGCGTCAAGATAGACCTTTGCGATTTCTTCAAGCCATGCTTCGGGAGTTCTTGGGGTTTTAATATCATCTTTCATAACTGTATCTATAACCTAAAGAGAGTATTAAATCTCAATTAGGCAAGCTAAATTCGGAGTTAAAAAGGAATTTTATTAGATTAAAATAGTCGGAATTGGAATCCCGCAAATAAATTGGAGATAATTATTTGATATCACAACTATTTTGAGCTTCAATGACTGGAGAAAAATAGCAGATAGAAAAAGGGCGGCTAATAATTATCAGTGCCATTGCTTCCTTTCTGTCATCGACATTTAAAAAGATCTATTCCCAAAATCCTTTTGGGGTACTCAAAGGTGCCTGACACCGCCGTAAATATAAATGGTGATTCTCTCTTCGATGCTTTTTTCCATTCTCGGCTTGGAAATCCTGTCCGTCTTTGTCAGTTCAATACGCTTTACGCTGTAGTTCTCTTCAAGATGCCTGGCAAGGGAATTTAAAATATCTTGTTGGGCATATGGGGTGTTTGGATATGCGATATTTTTTCGGACAATCACATTTTCTTCGATCTCACAGTTGATTTCGTCGGTGTTTTTAAGTGTTCCCTTCACCCCAAATCTGCTGTCGGCATTTTCTTTGAAAATCGGTTCAAAATACTCGCAATAGCTTCCACTGGTTAGCGATATGGTGTCCATATAGCGGACACCGTATTTTTTATTTTCAAAAGTGAAAATTTTGCATTTCGGCGGTTTGTTTGGATCACTGATAATGTGAGCACAAGATTCACAGGTTGCATCTCTTAATTTTTCTGAAGAGAATCCACCCAGCATCTTTTTATCCATCCGGGTTGATAAAAATATGTCCGAAATGTCATCGAGTTCCCGACCCAGGCTCTTTTTTTCCATTTAGAATGCGCCCTTACCTCTGCCTTTTTGCTGAGGTCGTTATGGTAGATCTTCCTCATCGTTATAAATAGAATCATCGGACTTGGTAGCAATGACTTCGACCATTTTTGAATAATTGGATTGAAGCAGATAAGAAGAAGGTTCCTCCATCTCAAGAATGGGCTTTTCAATCCCAGGTGATTTCATATATTCTTCTGTCTTCTGTAAGATATCTTGCGCCACATTCAAGGTGTTGAGGTTCTGGTGTAACCCTGCTGTCTCTAAATTAACGATCTCCCCAGCCAAGTTTTCGTAATCCTCGTGACCAATGGCATTTTTATCATAGTCTCCAACGGGTAAGCCACAATCTGCGGTTTCCCTGAGGCGAATATTGTAACGAATTACCGTGTCAAAAACATTGTCCCCAAATTCCGCTTTAACCTTCTCAAGAACAACCCTGGAGTAACGTGTCCTGCGATCATACATTGTGATAAGCGCACGCGATTTAACATCATGGCCAACTTTGTCTTTAAGCAGGGTTATGATCTCGATCAGTTTGGCAACACCTCGAAGAGAAAAGAGACTCATATCGATTGGAATAATCACCTCATCGCAGGCACGAAGGGCATTAAAACACAAATGTCCAATGCTTGGGGGACAATCAATTACAATGAAGTCATAACTATATTCTTCTTTGAGTTCCTGAATAGCCTCAAAGAGTCTATCTTCTCTACCTTCTATTCCCGAAAGTTCTTGTTCTACCGCAGTGAGGATTAGGCTTGAGGGAGCAAGATCAAAGTTGTCTTTAATAGCTATCAAAATATCCCCAATCCCTAAGAACCCGTTTTTCTTTGGCGTAATGACATGATAGATGCTTTTCTCAAGATCGGAAGGCTTTATGTTCAGACCAATGGTTGCGTGGGCCTGAGGATCAAAATCAATGAGCAATACCTTTTTCCCTTTTAAAGATAAAGAATATGAAAGGTTGATGGCTGTTGTTGTTTTGCCACATCCTCCTTTTTGATTCGCACTGGCAATAATTCTCATAAATCTTCTCCTCCTTTGTTGTATTTGTGAATAGAGGTTGTACTCTATTTCAACTTAAAAGACTTTTCAAGGAAAAAATCGACATATGGTATAATTATTATGATCAAACACCACCTATTGTATGTTGTTGGTTTTCGGAATATGTAAAATTATTATCTCTGTTGTTTTCGTGATTTTGGCCTTCGCAGGTCTAACCGGAGAATAGCTGCAGAGAGGTTTATCACAAACGCGGGAAGGTTTTTGTATAAAATCAAAAAGGCAAACCCTATCAAATGGATTTGCCCTTATTTAAAAAACGATATCCCAAATATTTTAGACCTCTGATATTTGCATTTTAATTGCAGAAATCAAAAGTGTGGATAATAATAAAGGCAGAGCCAAATGACCCTGCCTCAATTGTAAGGATTCAGAATGGCATTGGCGGACTATTAAGAAGAATGTCAACAGAGCAAATCAAGACTCATTCTTTTCAGTACACAACGGCAGATATGTCGAATAAACCGGGTTGGTTGGAGATTGATTTTTTTAACAAAGTCACCAAATGGCTTATAAATAATGAAGAGGTTGATATTAAGTGGCAGGGAACTTTTTATTCTGATGTTTTGTTTAGAATAGCGAAAGGTTTTAATGATAAAGTTTACATAGGAATTCAAGGTGGTGAATGCGATGCCATTCTGAGCGTTCTTGCATCTCTCCGGTATTTTTATCCTTCCATTTCTCAGATGTTGCTATACTGAATTTGGCAACGGTCATACCATTTTTGTTACTGATTTCAGGGTCTCTTCCAAGGTTACCAATCAAAATTGCTTTGTTCATAATAGTTCAATCCTCCTATGATCCGGATATTTCAGGGCAATTGGTCAGGATCATGAAATACCCGGATCGGTTAAAGTAAATTGTTTAGTGGATTGATATTATTGATGAGAAATTGTGCCTAAAATTGTGCCTATTTTTTGCGATTAACAGTGATTTTGAATGATAAGCTGTGACATCTTGGACGGAAGGGTTGGCGATGAAAAAGCTTTTTATTCTATCATTTTATATCATTGTTAGTCACTGTTAAAGATTTGTTATCATTGGGAATATTTGGGTTCGACTCCCGCCGCCTCCACCATAATATCAATAGGTTAGGGCCGATTTAACGGTCACTAATTGGTCACTAAAAGGGATATGGGAAACCATATCCCTTTTTCTATTTCTGGACACAATTGGGCAGGACGACCGATCCGTTCAAGAGTGTTTTAGGTACCGGATCCTCTGGCATTGGGGCGTCTGTCGAATTGGGCGAGATTTACGAGGTTCTTACACCATGAAATGGATATGGCCAGTACTGGATATTCAAACCGCCACATGGTTAATCTAAATTTAATTTTATAATTAAATTAATATTTTAAGTGTTAATATATAAAGTATCTATTTATATTCTGATTGCAGATATTAACCCTTACCGCCTGGGTCACTTTTCAACTCCTGGCCCCCCCCTCGACTTTGCCGACCAGGGGGGCCTTCAACAGGACCGGTTCCGCTGACCCTTTGACACCATGGACACCCTGGATGAACAAGGTGTCCGAAAGGGAGTATCAGGTGAGGCAAGGGTATAAGCTGGAAAAATCAAGTCAATAAAAGTCAATATTGACTATAGGAAAATTGGCGTGGGATCGGAGATGGGGTGTGATGACGAGGGGGGTTGGACCGAATAATTTGGTTAATTTGGTTAATTTGGTTAACATTGACTGGGGTTAACTTAACTGGAGGCGAGTGTGAAATCAGAGCTTGTGACAATCCGGAGGATCTCTTTTTATCAAAAACTGGTGTTTTGAAGTGGAAGGTTCATCGATTGATTTAGAATCTATAAGCTCATCGAATTTCACGCCGATTCCACGAGAATCGACCCTAACAACTTTCCCGCTAACGACTATGTCTTTTTCAACTTTGGGGAGCGAAAACTTCATTATAATTTGTTGACCAATAAGAAAGTTGCCATCGGTCTGAATAAAAACACCATCATTGCTTATATTTTGAATAAAATATATAGAGTTAACGCCATTGATTGTGTGCGTTATGGGGAACGAAAAGGGTTTCCGAGGGAATTCCCTTAATTCTACAGATTTAGAATGATACCAAATTACCAGCTTTTTCAGCAGTTCTCGCCTTTCTGTTTCAGATATACTGGAAATCGATAAACACAGGTCTTTTTGATTTTCAATTTCAGATGGATTGTCAATTAATACGGACTGAAGTCCTCGTCTTTCGGATTCGGACATACAAGAAATTATATGAAACAAAAGAGAGTTGATTTCGTAAATATTAAGTTTATCTTCGTTGTTTGACATGGAGGGCGTCTTTTAAACAAGCTCTATTTTTTTATAATTATGGCATCGGTCATAAAATCCAGGGAGGTCATTTCGTCGCTCCTTGGGATGGTTTTAATCTCAACTAAAGTCGGAGCTTTTTTCTTCTCTCTTTATAAACAAGTTCTAATTTTTCTATTATGGCATCGGTGACAAAATCCTGGATAGTCATTTCGTTTTCATCACAAAAGGCCTTAACTCTTTCAATCAGAACTTTCGGCACCCTGGTCGTAAGCATCTTGATTTCGGTATTATCGGGAAATGGGTTCTTTTTCATATTTCCCCCTTGCCGACCACAACCTCTTCAATCTTCGGCAATCTGTTTTTATTAGAAACCATTTCGTCGTTCCGTGCCGGATCGATGTTCAGGGATATGACCGTCATATGAGAATCTACGCCGATCGACACCTAACCGCCTGCATTCCTTATCTTTGATAGATAACTCCGTATCTTTACCAAATACCTTGTTCTTATCTGAAATTTTCAGCCCCAAAGCCAAAATAATTTTTCGTTTTGTTTCCAATCTGCAAGGCTTTCCATTTTCAATCCGTGCAATAGTAAAAGGGGATATGTTGGCTTTTCTGGCAAGTTCAGCCCTGCTTATCATAAGAGATTCTCTAATTTTCTTTAAGGAATTTCTGCTCATTTTCTGAACCCTGGGGCCAGTTTAATTTTAGATTAGATGACGGGTATATGCTCTGGCGGCCGTTGCAGGTTCTTTGGCAAACTTTTTCATGGCTCTCGATGACATAAATATGATTGGTTTTTCTCCCACACCGATCAAAACATCTTCCATGTCCGGCAATTCGTTCTTTTGAAATGCATCAAATAAGGCAACCATAAAAACCCACATACAAAAAATGGCCGCTATTAATGTTAATACAATGACAAACAATATCTTAAAGAGTACTTCCATGACCGGTATCAACCAAGACTATTGACAGAAGAACTGACAGGGGTAAGCTCTTTGACAATTTACGAGCCTCTTTAACTCATAATTTCACATACTTCATCAAATTGAATCGCTATACCTTCTGACGTGGAACGCACCACACTTCCAGTACATTCCATAATACTCTTCATGTCCGCCAGATATTTAAAAAAATCACCATTCGGGATTGTGAAATCTATAATTACCTGTCTTCCTTCCTGAAAAAAGTCGAAATCCTTTGAATAAATGAATGCACCGCCGATTGATATATTTCTGGTTTCAACATCAAAAACCTTTTTTTCTCCTGGTGTTAATATGGTTTCTAATTTTGTGGGAAGAATCACTATATGTCTTTTATATTGACGTCGCTCTTGCATTGACAACCCTGTATTCTCGGAATTAAGACACGTTTAAACAAATAGTTCGACTGGGCTGTTAAAACGAATCGCTATACCTTCTGAAGTTGAACGTACCATAGTGCCTGTACAATTTATAAGATCCTTCAATTTTTTATTTTCTTTTTTCGGAATGGTGATGTCTATAATAAACAGCGTATCATCAGGAATATAAGAGGCCTCTTTGGTAAAAACGAACGCGCCGGTGGAGGATATGTCTTTGGTTTCAACATAAAGATGCGCTACTCTCCTGGACGCTATGGCCTCCAGTTTTACAGGAAGTTTAGCCGAAAATCTTTTATGTTGACGTTGCTCTTTAAACGACAACTCCGTTCTACCCTTAAAAACGTCACTAAATCTTTTTTTTTGACGTCGCTTTTTCATGGCCAATTCTTTATTTAATTGGGTTTTACGATAAATCCCTAAACAATGATGAATATATCCGAGTATTATATGCAAATATCATGCAATATCATCAAGTTGTATTAGATAAATAGGGATATTATGAGAATTCTTATAGTTACGGATTTTATAAAGAAAGACCCGTTTCTCTATTTGACTAAAAAATGTCTGAAATTATGAGGCAAATTACCTAATTATTATGAAAATATTTACATAAACAAGATGAATCTGACATAATTTGTAAGAGACGTGTTATATAAGGATGTTGAAACTGGGAAGGATCTATCTTTTGTCGAATGTAGTATCATTCAGTGCAGATAATGTATTGGATATATTTCGGGATTCTTTATCCAGGTCTTCGGTCCTCCTGATGCCTTAAAATATTGATATCTAAGTTCAAAAAGTGCAAATTCATTTTGGATGGTTTGCCTTTTTTGTAACTTTGTTAGGAATGTTTGTAAAATTCTGATTTTTTGAAGATTAACAAATTTTTTCGATTATTTTTTAATAAATTTTCTCCAGCTTCATCCGGATCTGGAGAACTGTTCAACAAATTGTATTACCATGGGAGTCAAGTAAGAAATTTGTACCGAATGCACATAGTGATCATTCTGACGGGTTACATTTGCAATTTTTGCATACAAATAAATCCTATCTTCATCGTCATCACCGGCAAAATCGATCCGTACCTCCTGCAGATGTGGGATTTTTATCACCACCGTTATGCTGGGCTCTTCAAGCTATTTCTACATGATATCAACCAATTAGATATATTTTTGACCTCAAAATGGCATCGCCGAAAGTTGATGATAGTCGCTATGTATTGGTAAAACCGTATAATTTTGGAATTCGGGTTAAATAATTACAGAACGGAAAAAATCAACAGAAATTTGATTTGATAATGGGAATTTTGTAAATATCTTGCAAAAAGTCCAGATATCTAATGATTCCATATCGATGTGATACTAATAACCTAATCTATCGATCAGTTTCAATATTAATTTCCACCTAAAATCGGGTGCGTTCTAACGGGCAGCAAATACAGCGATTAAAGCACTGAGTTACTGTGGGCCCTGCTTTTATCCAAAGACAGATGGGTTCAACCCTCCCTGAATATTACGAGTCTACTTGACAATAAGATTTTATTAGATTAATAAAATTTGACGGTTTTATGAGTCCTCAATTCTGGTCCGCCAACGTCTTTTACGAGTTTAATAACCTCTATGGCCTTAAGAAGGCCCGGATATATTGATGGATTGTATCAAAATTTTTTACTTTTGATGAAAGGAGATTAAAAAATGGCAGCAAAATTAATTAAGGGAACCGAAATCCGCGAAGAGATTCTTGAAGAAATTGAAGCAGAGGTGGCTGAGATTAAAGAAAAACACGGCGTTGTCCCCGGCCTGGTCACCATCTTGGTCGGTGAAAATCCCGCCTCTATTTCTTACGTGACGCTCAAAATCAAAACAGCCCACCGAGTGGGTTTCCATGAAATTCAGGACAGCCAGCCCATAGATCTTTCAGAAGAGGCCCTTCTTGCTTTGATCGACAAATACAATAAGGACGACGCCATCCACGGTATACTCGTGCAACTTCCGCTGCCAAAACAAATCAATGAGAAGAAGGTGTTAAATGCCATCGATCCTGACAAAGATGTGGATGGATTTCATCCGGTCAATGTGGGTCGGCTTATGATTGGTGGTGATGAAGTCAAGTTTCCGCCCTGTACCCCTGCCGGTATTCAGGAGATGATCGTTCGTGCGGGCGTTGAAACAAAAGGAGCGGAGGTCGTTGTTGTCGGCCGTTCAAATATCGTCGGCAAACCCATTGCCAACATGATGCTTCAGAAAGGTGTCGGTGCCAATTCAACCGTAACCGTCGTCCATACCGGCACCAAAGACCTGGCTTCCCATTGCCGGCGTGCGGACATTCTGATCGTTGCCGCCGGTGTTCCGGGACTGGTAAAACCCGAATGGATCAAACCGGGGGCCTGCGTGATTGACGTGGGCGTCAACAGAATCGGAGAAAAAATCAGTGAAAAGACCGGAAAGAAAATCGCTATCTTGAGTGGAGATGTCGATTTTGATGCTGCCAAAGAGATTGCGGGTTCGATTACCCCGGTTCCGGGCGGTGTCGGCCCCATGACCATCACCATGCTGATGAAAAATACACTCAAATCCCTTAAATTCAGACTGGGGATTAACTAACCCAAAAAAACAGAACGACAGGGGAAGAACCGCTTCCCCTGTCGTCTCATTTCCATTTTGACAGTTCCGTAAAAAGTAAAAAGTTAAACGTGAAAAGTCTATATGGTGTTCAATATAACCTCTTAATTTTCTTAATGATGTCGTTTTACATTTTACGTTTTGCTTTTTACAAATTTATTAGGTGCCAATAACTCTCAGGTGACAGTATTGACAATGAAATCTACCATCGAAAAAATATCCATGGAACGCGTAAGGCTGGCTTTTCGCAAAATTGTCCAAGTCCTTCGGAATAAGAAAATTTCTTTTTTTATTTTGAGCTATACCGGCTCTACCGTGAAGCAATTAACGGTTTCCCGGCGCTTTTTAGGCATTTCCAGCGTCTGTTTGACCTTTGCTCTATTATCGTCCGGCTTTTTACTTTATGATTATTATCGTCTCAAATGGACATTCGACCCACCGGCGATGGAAGACCGGATTGCCCAACAATCCCATAAGATTGTCAACCAGCGAAAGCAGATTCAAAAGTTTGCCGAAGAGATCAACGGCTTAAAGTCCAGTCTGGTTGCGCTGAGTAATTTTGAGCAGAAGATACGGATTATCGCCAATATGGAGAAATCTTCGGATCATGAAGGCCTTTTTGGGGTGGGAGGCTCGATTCCTGAAAATATCGATTCGCAACTTCCCATGACCGAAGAACCCAATAGCCTGATCCGAGAAATGCATGACCAGACCCGCCAGCTCACCCTGGCATCTATCCACCAGGAAAAAGCTTTCGAATCCCTTTATAAAGATCTTGAAAACCAGCGTAATCTTTTATCGTCTACACCCTCGATACGCCCCTCCAAGGGGTGGATATCTTCGGGATTCGGGCGTCGAAAATCTCCGTTTACGGGCCTGCGAGAATTTCACAAAGGATTGGATATTGCCAACCGGAAGGGGACGCCGATTATTGCGACTGCCGATGGAATTGTCACTTTTGTAGGAAAAAAGGGATTTCTGGGCAGAGTCATCAAGGTGGATCATGGCCATGGAATCGTAACCCGATACGGACATCTTCAAAAGATATTAAAAAAACGTGGTGAAGCGGTAAAAAGAGGAGAAATTATTGCATTGATGGGAAATTCAGGGCGCAGCACAGGACCCCATCTGCATTATGAAGTTTTTTTGAACGGTATTCCTGTAAATCCAAATAAATACATCCTCAATTAATCCATTTTTCTTTTTCCATATTTCCCCTAGCACCCCTGGGTTTCCACCCTGTCAGAAAATCTTTGCGGTTTTTGCAAAATTAATTAATTGATGATATAGTTTGCATGTATTATTATAGAACCTATTTCAAAATAATCTTTTGGCCCAATCTCGGCGTTTGGCCCTCGTTTTAAGTCCTCGACATACTTGAGTATGCCTGCGGGTTAAAACTCGGCCCCGCCTTGATATTGAACCAAAATCTTTATTTTGAGATAGGTTCAAAGCTAAATAAATTTCAGATGCTTTTACCATTGGAAAGATTCCGTTTTCATGCGCGTTTCTGTTTAAGCATATCCGTGAGCTTTAAATTTAGGAATTTTAGCTCACTTTAGACACTTGATCTATCTAAAAACAAACCCCTTCCAGGGTTAACCCAAAGCCGGGTTCCCAGGGCCCGGATTCTTTGCCGCCGATGGGATCGACGGGGAATGTTAATATGAGCATATCGCTGTTCCGGGAGGAAAAATTTCTTATATGGTTTCAAATTTATTGACAAAAGTTTTTGGAAGTAAAAACGAACGGGAATTAAAAAAGATTCAGCCGGTGGTGGAAAAAATAAATGCCTTGGAACCCCGGATACAGGCCATGAGCGACGAGGAGCTCAAGGCCCAGACCCAACGATTCAAAGACCGCCTGAACTCCGGTGAATCCCTTGACGATCTTCTCCCCGAAGCCTTTGCGACGGTGAGGGAGGCATCGGTGCGTACCCTTAAAATGCGTCATTTCGACGTTCAGCTCATCGGTGGAATGGTGCTTCATCAGGGAAAGATCGCTGAAATGAAGACCGGTGAAGGCAAGACCCTGGCCGCCACCCTGCCGGCTTACCTGAACGCCCTTTCGGGCCAAGGCGTCCACATCATTACCGTGAATGACTACCTGGCCAGGCGGGATACGGAATGGATGGGGCATATCTATAATTTTCTAGGACTTTCCGTGGGCTGTATTTTGCACGGGCTGGATGACAACGAGCGAAAAGCCGCCTACGGATGCAGATATCACTTACGGCACCAACAATGAGTTCGGTTTTGACTACCTTCGGGACAATATGAAGTTCGACCGAGAGGCCATCGTTCAGGAAAACCTCAATTTTGCCATTGTGGACGAGGTGGACAGCATATTGATCGACGAGGCTCGAACCCCGTTGATCATATCCGGACCTGCGGAGAAATCCACCGATCTTTACTATCAGGTCAACGGCATCATTCCACGCCTGGTTGCTGAACGTGACTTTACCGTGGATGAAAAAGCCCGTTCGGCGGTGATGACCGAGGAGGGAATCGCCAAAGCGGAAAAACTGCTCAAGGTCGACAATCTGTACGATCCCAAATACATCGAACTGCTCCACCACGTCAACCAGGGTCTCAAGGCGTACACCCTCTTCAAAAGAGACGTGGATTATATCGTGAAAAACGGAGAAGTTATCATCGTCGATGAATTTACGGGCCGTTTGATGCCCGGCCGCCGATACAGTGAAGGGTTGCACCAGGCCCTGGAAGCCAAAGAAAACGTCAAGATCGAAAACGAAAATCAGACCCTGGCGACCATTACGTTTCAGAACTATTTCAGAATGTACAACAAGCTCGCCGGCATGACCGGGACGGCCGACACGGAAGCGGCTGAATTCAAAAAGATATATGACCTCGATGTGATGGTGATTCCCACCAACCAACAGATGATCCGAAACGACAATTCGGATGTTATCTACAAAACCCGCCAGAGAAAAATATGACGCGGCACTCGAAGAAATCATCGAACTTCACAAAAAAGGACAGCCGGTTCTGGTGGGAACGATTTCCATCGATGTTTCGGAAAGTTTTTCCCAAAAATTGAAAAAAAGAGGAATTCAACATTCGGTGCTGAATGCCAAAGAACCATGAAAAAGAGGCCGAAATCGTTGCCATGGCCGGCCAGAAGGCAGCGGTTACGATTTCAACGAACATGGCCGGTCGTGGAACCGATATCGTTCTGGGTGAAGGGGTTACCGAACTGGGAGGGCTTCATATTCTCGGAACCGAAAGACACGAAAGTCGACGGATCGACAATCAGCTCAGGGGCCGTTCGGGACGACAGGGGGATCCGGGGTCTTCGCGCTTCTACCTCGCTCTGGAGGATGATCTGTTGCGCATATTCGGTGGCGAACGGATCACCGGGATTATGGAAAAACTGGGCATGGAGGAAGGCGAGCCCATCGAGCACAGACTGATCAGCAGAGCCATTGAAAATGCCCAGGCAAAGTGGAAGGGCACAATTTCGATATCCGGAAGCAGCTGTTGGAATATGACGATGTGATGAATCAACAGCGGGAGGTCATCTACCGACAGCGGCGGGAAGCCCTGAACGGCAAAAGCCTGAAGCCGGTTATCGAGGAGATGATCGGCGACAAGGCCGAGGAGATCGCGTATACCTATGCGGACGAAAAAGCGCTTCCCGAAGAATGGGACTGGAAGGGCTTGAACAAGGCAGTGTTCAAACAGTTCAACTTCCGGCTGAACGTCGATGCAGATACCCTGGACGGACTGACCCGGGATGGACTCGCCCAAATGATTGCCGACGCCGTCTTCAAGGAATATGAAGAAAAAGAGGCCGCTGTCGGCGCTGAAGACTTCCGGCATCTCGAGCGGATCGTTATGCTGCAAACCGTGGACAACCTCTGGAAGGACCACCTGCTCACCATGGATCACCTTAAAGAAGGGATCGGTCTGAGGGGCTATGCACAGCAGGATCCCCTCATCGTTTACAAAAAAGAAGGGTTCGAACTGTTTCAGGATATGATATCCAGGATCAAGGAAGAGACCGTGGGGATTCTTTTCAGAATTCAGATATCCGAACCCAAAAAGATTGAGCGACCTGCGGAAGCCAAAGGAACAGAATCTGATATTTTCCGGCGGGGAGGAACCTTCGAGGAAAAACCCGGTGAAAAGAGCCCAAAATAAGGTGGGACGGAACGCCCCGTGTCCGTGCGGAAGCGGGAAAAAATTCAAAAAATGCTGCGGAAAATAGCCGGCGGCAACAAGATTTTATTGGGTGGTCCCTTTACAAGGCCGGGTGTTAATGATTATACTTTATTCTAAATTAAGCGATTTTTAGATCGATCCATACCGATCGCTTCCCTGAAAATCGATCGACTTAGGGTTAACAAAATACGACTTGGGGAAATTGTGGCATGAACGGGGACAGCCCGGAAATAAGAGAAGAGGTCCTTTCCGAAACCAGGGATGAGATCGATGAACCGGCCATGTACAAGGTCCTCCTTCACAATGACAATTACACCACCATGGAGTTTGTCATCGAAATTCTGATGCTTGTCTTCGGAAAATCACCGGAGGTTGCGGTGGAAATCATGTTGAACGTACATCATAAGGGTATCGGGGTTTGTGGTGTTTATACCTATGAAATATCGGAAACCAAGGTGAATGAGGTTCATACTCTGGCCAAGCGACATGGTTTCCCGTTAAAGTGTACGATGGAGAAAGAATAGACCATGATCAGCAAAGAACTTAGCGAAACTCTGGGGTTTGCCGTCAGAGAGGCCAAAAGAAGACGACACGAGTATGTGTGTGTAGAACACCTGCTGTTTGCCATTTTATACGACAGCGAGGGCATTGAAATTATTGAAAATTGCGGCGGTAATGTTGAGAATCTCAAAAATTCTCTCGAGTCGTTTTTTGGTGAACGAATGGAAAGTATTCCCGAAAGCGATGAATATGTTCTCCAGCAGACCGTCGGTTTTCAAAGAGTGATCCAGAGGGCCATCAATCATGTCCGTTCCGCCGAAAAGCAGGAGGTGGATGTCAGTGACATTCTCGCATCCATTTTCCAGGAAAAAGATTCCCATGCTGAATATTTCCTCAGCGAAGAAGGGATAACCCGCCTGGATGTTTTAAGCTTCATTTCCGACAATGATAACAAGTCGCCATTCAGAGAACGACCGGACGAGTTCGTGAGACCCGGCCCAAGGGAGAAAAAGAAAAAGACCGACCCCCTGGAGGCTTTTACCGTGGACCTCGTCAAAAGCGCCGCTGAAGGAAAACTGGACCCCCTCATCGGCAGAGAGCTCGAAATGGAGCGAACCATCCAGGTCCTGTGCCGGCGGAGAAAAAACAATCCGATTTTCGTGGGAGATCCCGGTGTCGGAAAAACCGCCATGGCCGAAGGACTGGCACTCAAGATAAACAGCGGATCTATTCCCGATTTGCTCAAAGATATTCGAATATATTCCCTGGATTTGGGGGGCCTTCTGGCCGGAACGAAATTCCGCGGTGATTTCGAGCAACGCTTAAAAGGGGTTCTGTCGGCGTTGAAAAAGAAAAGAAATGCCATCTTGTTCATCGATGAGATCCATACAACGGTGGGGGCAGGGGCCACCAGCAGAGGATCCATGGATGCTTCCAACATCTTGAAACCGTCTTTGGCAACCGGTGAACTGCGCTGTATCGGTTCAACGACCTATGAAGACTACAAGAATTACTTTGAAAAAGACCGCGCCCTGTCCCGACGGTTCGAAAAAATCGAAATTTTGGAGCCTCCGGTTAAGGAGACCATTCTAATTCTAAAGGGGCTCCGCTCCCGATATGAAGAACATCACGATATTACGTATACGGATCAGGCATTAAAATCCGCAGCCGAGCTGTCTGCCAAATATATCAATGACCGGTATCTCCCGGACAAGGCCATCGATGTCATTGACGAAGCCGGGGCGTTTGTTAGACTTTCCGGTTCTTCCCGAAGAAAGAAGATCAATCCCAAAGACATTGAAAAAATCGTCGCCAAGATGGCCAGAATTCCCACCATCAGCGTGTCGACACCGGACAAATTGAAACTCGAAACCCTTGAAGAAAAGCTCCAGCAGGTGGTTTTTGGACAGGACAATGCCATAAAGTCACTGGCGACGTCCATAAAACGGTCCCGTGCCGGTCTTGAAACGCCGGGGAGACCCATCGGGTCTTTTTTGTTTGCCGGTCCCACCGGTGTCGGAAAGACGGAGGTGAGCATCCAGGTTGCGAGGATTCTGGGGGTCCATTTTTCAAGATACGACATGAGTGAATACATGGAAAAACATGCCGTAGCGCGGCTCATCGGCGCACCTCCGGGTTATATCGGTTTTGACCAAGGCGGTCTTTTGACCGACGAAATCCGCAAAAATCCTTACAGTGTGCTGTTGCTGGACGAAATAGAAAAAGCACACCCGGACATGTTCAACATTCTGCTTCAGGTCCTCGACCATGCTACCCTCACGGACAACAACGGGAAAAAGGCCGATTTCAGAAACGTCATCGTCATGATGACATCCAATGCCGGCACACGGGAGATGAGCACCCAATCCATCGGTTTTGGCGACAAGAAACACGATACCAAAGATAAAGGCAAAGAAGCCATCGAGCGGTTTTTCAGCCCGGAATTTAGAAACCGGTTGGACGGCATCATTCATTTTAATGCCCTGACCCAAGACATCATGAAGAAGGTCGTGGATAAGTTCATGAACGAGCTTAAAGAACAACTCGCGGCTAAAAAGATCTCTGTCCGTCTTTCCGACGGGGCCCGTACATGGCTGGCCAAAAACGGCCATGATCCACGCTTCGGCGCACGGCCGCTGGCTCGATTGATACAAACGGAAATCAAAGACACCCTTTCCGATGAAATTCTGTTCGGACGGCTTGTAAAAGGCGGCGAAGTCTTTGTTGATTTAAAAAAAGACAAATTGACCTTCAGGTACAGCGGGTAAAAAAAATAGATTCCGGCGCAATAAGATCGATCGAATATAATTAAGGAGGTATGGGATCCCATGCCTCTTTTTTATTTGGAGAAGAGGGTCCAAGGATTCCAGGAGTAAAGGGTTCAAGGGGTTGCTTTCTAAAGACTTTATCAGCGCCGTGAGGCCCCTCTGAACTCGTACTCCATATCATCCTTGAGAGCATTATCCTTCTTCTCTTTAGCATTTCACTCGAACCCTTGAATCCTTTATAAATACCCCTGCTCAATTGGAGATGGCACACTTATTTTCCCCTAATTAACACCAACTAATCGGGAGATGATCCAAAAATATTCGAAAAACCTGTCAAAAATTGGCACCGTAACTGCTAAATAATGTCATATTATTTAAGTCTGCAATTCGCCTAATCAATCTAACAGTCTGAAATTACGGAACTTCCAAAGTTTTTCAATGATTTGGCATGTATTCTGCTATAACTATGAACCAAGTTCGGGGGGTATCTACTCTAAAAGGTCTGGAATTGAACAGCCGGCCGAAATTTGTATTGGATGAAATTAAACTTAGGAGTCAACCCATGTACCACAATCGAAATCCAGTTTACTCTAACGGCGATAGAAATGTTTTTTGCCCTTATTATCGAAATTGTCTGGACGATGCTGTCGAACTTAAATGGGAATATTGGGCCTGTCTGGATTGTTGCCACAAAAAAAATGAAACGTTCCCTGGAGATGCCTTGCATTTTCCTGTCGACACGGATTTGTATTACTCGCTTCCAGGGTTTTTCCTTAAAAAGACGGCAAATACATCATTATAGTAAACAGGTTATCTCCTGTCACCCTGCTGAATTTAGAAATCAGGCACGTTGGGAGAATAGAGAGGAATATTTAAAAGGAATCAAACAATGAGGTCGGCAATTCAAGAAAAGACGGTTATGTCCATCGAGGATATCCCAAAACGGAAGTTTTTCCCTCCTTCCCATGAAAACCTGAATCAAACCGGACTCAACGAAAAACTTATTGAAGATCTTATCTTTAAACTCCTGTTGAGTCGCGGGGTAATGACCGGCAGACAAATTTCCGATGGAATCTGTCTCCACTTCAAAATTATGGAACAGATCCTGTGGACCTTAAAAAAACAGCTTTTTCTGACGTACAAATCCGATGCCGGCGTTAATGATTTCGCATATATGCTCACCGAGCAGGGACGATCAAAAGCGCTCATCGCTGCAGATACTTCTGCCTACGTCGGGTCCGCTCCGGTTCCCTTCACCGACTACTTGAAAAGCGTTGAACGCCAATCCATTCAAAATGAAGCGCCCGGGGTTGAAGAATTGCGGGAAGCATTCCACGGCCTGGTTTTGGAACAATATGTCTTTTATACGTTGGGGCCGGCCATTAATTCGGGGAGAGGGGTGTTCTTGTATGGGGCACCGGGAAACGGTAAAACGTCCATCGCCAAAAGGGTTCACAAATGCTTTAAAGATGCCATCTATATCCCCAAAACACTTCTTATCGGCGGCGAACTGCTGAAATTCTACGACCCCCAGTGGCACAATGCGGTTGAAGACAAAGGACGCCCATACGACGACGATGGATTAAAGTCGAGCGGCCGGCCGTTATTGTCGGTGGAGAAATGGATTTGGATTCCTTGGGAATCAAATACAATCCCCAGACCAAAATCTCGGAAGCTCCCCTCCAGATGAAAGCCAATTGCGGCACCTTTGTGGTGGATGACTTCGGCCGTCAGCGGATCAGTCCACGGGATTTGTTGAACCGATGGATTCTTCCCCTGGAAAAGCGAATCGATTTTCTGACCCTGTCCAACGGAATTAAGTTTCAAGTCCCCTTTGACGAGCTGCTGATTTTTTGCACCAACATAGATCCCAAAGAATTGTTGGATGAAGCTTTCCTAAGACGGATACCCTATAAAGTTAAGCTCAAGGATCCATCCGAAGAAAAATTTCGGCACATCATGAAGTTTATGGCAACCAAATATGACATAGAATATGATGAAGCCATGGTAGATTATTTAATTGACAAGTTTTTCCGTGGAAAGCGCCCATTCAGAAGCTGCCATCCCAGAGACATCCTCGAACAGATTGTAAATGCCTCGGCATACCAGCGTATACCGCCGAAAATGACCAAAGACCTCATTAATCTGGCGGCTTTCAATTATTTTGCTGCCATGGAACATAATAATAAAAAAGATGGTTCTTCTCCAATTTAGTTGGAGAAGACCAAAAAGATTAACTTTTTCTGGTTGTCTCGGATCCGTGTTGTTAATGGGTTCACTGTGTTTCCAGGTCATTATTATGTTTTTTCTGTTCTAAACCTTCAATTCGGTCTCCTCTTTTAATAAAATCCCCTTATTGGGACCTTGCAACCAAAGGATTGATTCTTTTTGTCATTTCCCCAGCGTAAGCTGCTTCGTGTTTTTTTATTACCGGCGTCTCTGTCCCGCATAGCGGGGTCAACGGCAATGAAAAAAATATTCTTCTCTGCGTACTCTGTGATCTTGGTGAGATATAATTGTTTTCAGTGCCAAAAGGCAGGGTCTTTGACAGGCTGTTTGTCTGTCAGTCAGATCTACAATTCTGCATCAACCTTTTTGATTTTTTCTGAAAATTATGCGATAGATGCAACAATAGGGGAAACTCTCTTAGAACATGTGTGCAAAAGTTTAAAGTACCTAATTTGAGTGGTTGAATGCCTGTTTTTATGTTATCCGATAAAATTGAATTTCCGCCACCCCAGCTTGCATCCAAGCACGGATTGCTGGCCGTGGGCGGTGACCTGAGCCAGGAGCGTCTTTTGCTCGCCTACCGTATGGGTATCTTCCCCTGGTATTCGGATGACGAGCCGCTCATGTGGTGGTCGCCCAATCCGCGTCTGGTGTTGTATCCCCGGGAAATCAAAATTTCTAAAACTTTAAAAAAGGTTATCCGAAAAAATGTGTTCCAAGTGACCATGGATCTGGCGTTTCGGGATGTGATTCACCATTGTGCGGATGTTCGCTTAGAAAAAAATGAAGGAACGTGGATTGTCGATGATATGATGGATGCATACTGCAGGCTTCATGAATCCGGTTTTGCCCATTCTGTGGAAGCCTGGCATCAGAAGGAACTCGCCGGTGGCGTATACGGAGTCTCCCTTGGGAAGTGTTTTTTCGGGGAATCGATGTTTTCCCGAATCAGCAATGCTTCCAATGTTGCCCTGGTTAAACTGGTGGAATATCTCGAGACCTTATCCTTTGATATGTTAGACTGTCAGATCCCCACCGACCATTTGATCCGTTTTGGGGCAAGGGAGGTGCCCAGGGCCCGGTTTTTAATTGAGCTCGAACGATCACTGGAGGCTCCCACGAAAAAAGGGAAGTGGTGTATGGATGACGATTGGTCAGGCTTCTGATGAAAATGTATGGATTTATTTAAGTTGATACTGTCTTCTCTTTCAACGCAGAGAGCGCAGAGTTTTTGTTTTTTTTTGCTTTTCGCTGACCCCGAAGAATAGGCTCCGCCATCTCCGGGACGGAGGACGCGAAAATTAAAACGACTCAACCCTTCGGGTAATTTAATGCCCGTATTGGCATCTTTGAACTAAAGAATTGATGCCTTTCATCATTTCCGCAGCATAAGCTGCTGAGTGCTTTTCCATTGCCTTCCTCTCAACGGCAATGGAAAAATTATTATTCTCTGCGTCCTCTGTGTCTCAAGCGAAGCGAGCGGTAATCGTATTATAAAAAGGCGATCTCAAAAAGAAACGATAACCTAAAAAACGAATGGAGGGTTATATGAAAATACAAACGGTAAAGATCGAAAAGACAGAAGAACTGAACATGATATTGGGGCATTCTCACTTTATCAAGACGGTGGAGGACATCCACGAGGCCGTCGTCAATACGGTTCCCGGTGCGAAATTCGGCCTGGCCTTCTGTGAAGCCTCTGGACCCTGTCTGGTGCGCTATTCCGGTACCGACGCCGACCTGATTGAATTGGCCAAAAAGAATGCCTACAACCTTTCGGCCGGTCACTGTTTCATCCTCTTTATGAAAGATATGTTCCCCGTCAATGTCTTGAATACCGTTAAAAACGTCCCGGAAGTCTGCAGAATATTCTGCGCAACGGCCAATGATGTGGAGGTCCTTATCGTTGAAACCCAGCTTGGACGAGGGATTATCGGTATTGTCGACGGATTTGCTTCAAAGGGTATTGAAACCGAAGCGGACATCAAGGAACGAAAAGATTTTTTGCGGATGATCGGGTATAAACAGTGACAAAAAAAAATGCCTAAAATGCCTAAAATGAGCTAAAAGGCCCAAAAAGAACAAAAGCCCGCCCTGGTGCGACGAAAGCGTTAATCGTTATCCGTTATTCGGCAAAAAAAAGGAAAGAGGAAAGAGGAAAAAATGGACATGCTCCTTGTCAGAGAATATTTTCGAATTTTCGATAAAGAGGAGCTTTTAGATGAGTGGCTCGATAAAATTAAGTGAAGAAGACGGCAAGAAATGATCCGGGATGCAAAGGACGTGAAGCGGGGAAAAGTGTTTCATTCCGCACGTGTCCTGAGCCAAAAAGGGAGTCTGGATGATTATATTGATTTTCTGTCGGAAAACATGGACTCGATTCCTTTAATTCCCACAAAAAGACTAACAAAAAATTTTAAACTATAATCCATTACTTTTCCCTTTTCACAATTTAACCCGTAACCCGTAACTCGCAACTGACCCCTTTCACCAATAACCCATAACTAATAACCTTTCCCTTTTATATGTACATGAGTTTGGCGTCCAACCGGTTATCCTTTAGCCGGATACGGACGTAGCCGCCCATGTAAAGCATTCCGGGATTCACCACCTTTGTTTTGCCGATAAAGTCTTCGGAAGCTGCTTCGTGGATGTGTCCGGTGAGACAGATGTCCGGCTGGACACGCTCTATGAATTCCAGAACCGAACGGTTCCCGACGTTTTCGCCGGATGGCAGATCGGCGGCTTTCGAGCCAAAGGGCGGGTCATGGGCCACGAGAATCAATTTGGACAGGTGCTGTATTTGCGCATATCCCTGGTTGAGCCACTCGGCCAGTTTTGAATCAGGAACTTCGGAAGGGGTCATAAAGGGCGTGGGGGTGGAGTATCCCACCCCCATAATACCGATATCCTCGGCCAGCTTTTTTCCCGTTGCGTGAATGTTCCAGCCTTTTTCATCCAGATAAGTGGTGATTTCAGCGCGATCCATATTTCCGATCTGGGCATAGATAACCGGATTTATCTTGTAAATTGCTTCCAGAAGTTGACTTGCCCTGGGTACTCCGCCCCTGTTGGTAATGTCTCCGGTGATGATGACGCCCGCTGCAGCCGAGAGATCGGGAATTTCCTTGACCAGTGAAATGTCCTCGTGAATATCGCCAAATCCTATCCAGAATTTTTCATCTTTACCCATTTTGTGGTTCCTATACCCGGTTAATCATCGACGCCATGTATCCGGCCCCGAATCCGTTGTCGATGTTTACCACCGCCACATTGGAACTGCAGCTGTTGAGCATGGCAAAAAGGGCGGTGAGACCGCCGAAGCTGACACCGTAGCCGATGCTGGTTGGAACGGCGATCACCGGCCGGCTGACCATTCCGGCCACCACGCTGGGGAGCGCGCCTTCCATGCCGGCCACCACAACGAGAACCGATGCGTCATCGATCAGGCTTTTGTGGTCGAACAAGCGGTGAAGGCCGGCCACTCCCACATCGAAAACCGATTCAACGCGGTTGCCCATGAGCTCTGCCGTCAGGGAAGCTTCCTTGGCAATGGGTATGTCTGAAGTGCCTGCTGAAATTACGACGATGGTCCCTTTACCCTGTATGGAGATCTCATCTTTCTTCAATACCAGCATTTTTGCATCTTTGTGATACACTGCTTCGGGAAATCGTGAAACAACGCGATCTGCCTGAAGTTCGTCGATGCGGGTCACCAGAACAATATTTTCTTGGATCATCATTCTTTCCATGATACCGATAATCTGGTCGGAAGTCTTTTCCTGTCCGAAAATGACCTCGGGAAAGCCCTTGCGAAGGGCGCGATGATGATCTATATGTGCATAGTCCACATCCTCGAATGGCAGATGTTTCAGCTTTTGTGCCGCATCTTCAACGGAAAGTTTGCCCGTGACAACCGTGTCGAGGAGGTGTTTTAATGATTTCATATCCATGATATAATTTCCTTATCCGGAAAGATTGAAAGTAAAAGTTGTCTGCCAAAAAGGCATGAAGACCCGCCCGCCTCGCTTAAGGCGAAGCCGATTGCGGGCAGGCACAAAGGATATATATTGTTTTTTTATTAGTGCCTTGGTGCCTTGGTGGCGATAAGAAATAGATAACCCAAACGTTATTAACTGGTCAATAAAATCTTAAAATGGAGAAGAACATGAAGACGGTGGTTATTATCCCTTCCAGATACGGATCCTCCCGGTTTCCGGGCAAACCCCTGGCCCAGATTACCGGAAAGCCGATGATCAAATGGGTTTGTGAGAAGGCGGGACACGCTAAAAATGTTACGGATGTCTATGTCGCCACAGATGATCGGCGAATCTATGACACCGTCCGAGGGTTTGGCGGCAATGCCGTCATGACGTCCAAGGAGAACAGGTCCGGTACGGACAGGGTAGGGGAGGCGGCAGAGAAGCTGGGTCTCGGACCGGATGATATCGTTATCAACGTGCAAGGTGATCAGCCGTTTTTCAATCCACACTGCCTCGATCAGCTGGTGGCGCCTATTTTAGAGGATCCGGACCTTTCCATGAGCACGTTGGCATTCAAGATCGTCGATAAAAACGAAATAACCAATCCAAAAGATTGTAAAGTGACATTCGACCAACAGGGATATGCCCTTTATTTTTCCCGGTCTCCCATCCCCTTCGGCCGTGATCTCCAGTTACGCTTCGACAGTTACAAACACCTTGGGTTTTATGCCTATACCCGACGCTTTTTGGACATATTCAGATCCCTTCCTGAAGGACCCCTTGAAAAGATCGAAAAACTCGAACAGCTGCGGGCCATTGAATACGGACATCGAATAAAGGTGGTCATTACCGAGTACGATTCCCCGGAAGTCGATTTGCCGGAGGATATTGCCAGGATGGAAAAAATTCTTGAAAGTTGAAAGGAGCCTTACGGCGCCGATAAGGTCTTTAGAAAACAAACGCTTGTCGGAGTGAAACGAAGATTCCGCCATCGGGGAATCCTCGAACTCTCTTTTCCAACCATCATCCCGGTGTCTTTGGGGGTAGGTCTTCTTCGATAATGGCTCCGGAATCGGGCGCGGCCGTCTTTTTGGGCGGCATCGGCGACGGCGTTTTTTCGGGCTCGACCTTGGTCGATGACACGGCCTTTTCAGGCTGGGCCTGGGTTGTATTTTGAGACGACGGCCCAACCTTTTCTAGGGCTTTTAATTTTTTCTCAAGATATGATATTTTATCTTCGAGATTGGACGCTAATTTACGCAAAGCTAACTGGTAAGTTTCCCGTTGATCTTTCAGGGCGGAATCCACAACTTTTTTATCGACCATGGCCGTCTTCAACGCGGCCATGTCCGACCGTATTTTTACCGCGTCATTTTTTCCGGTCTCGGAAAAACTCATCAATTTTTTGGTCAGTTCTTGATCGAGGCTCTTCAAGTCCGATGAGATTTTTTCGAGATTTTTAGACATGGACGCCAATGTTTTTTCCATTTTTTCCATGGAATCTGCGGTCTGCTCGTTGTCCGATTTCCGGGCAGACCGGATGTATCGAATGGCGGTCGAAGCTTCTTCGGCACTTTTCTGAAGGGCAGCGGTTGTCTTTTCAAGGGATCCAACCTTGTTTACCATGGATTCTTCCAGGGCCGCCTCCCGAACCGAAAGGGAGGAGAACTTCGATTCAAGTTCCTTGGAGAGGGTTTGAACCCCAACGGTTCCCGTGGTGTTCACCTGGGAAAGATGGGTTTTTATATTAAAATACGCCGCAACAAGGATCGCACCCATCAAACAGGGGATGAGGATCGAAAGGCGAGTCATACGTTTGTTCAGTTTTTCCAATTGGGACGTGTCGGCTTCATCCCGAAGCTGGAGGTCCGGGCTCTCATCATCCGTACGCATCTCGAATTTGGTGGATTTTTTCTCGGTCATTTTATTTGTTCCGTATTGTTTTCAAAGGACCCAAGTATTGGGCTATTCCCATTCGATGGTGCTGGGCGGTTTTGAACTAATATCGTAGACCACCCGGTTGACGCCGGTGACTTCATTGATGATCCGATTGGATATTTTTCCAAGAAGTTTGTGGGGCAGCCTGGCCCAGTCGGCGGTCATTGCGTCTATGCTGGTCACTGCGCGGACGGCAACAATATTTTCATAGGTTCGCTTGTCTCCCATGACCCCCACACTTTTTAGGGGTAACAGGACGGCAAAAGACTGCCATAATTTTCTATAATAGCCGCTGCTTTTTATTTCATCAAGGAGAATATCATCGACTTCTCTTAATATTGAAAGACGTTTATGGGTGATTTCTCCGATGATTCTGATGGCCAGTCCCGGCCCTGGAAAAGGCTGGCGCCAAATCAGATCTTCCTGGAGGCCCAACGCCTTTCCAAGAAGCCGCACTTCGTCTTTAAACAGATATTTTAAGGGTTCAACCAATTTTAGTTTCATGTTTTTGGGAAGCCCGCCGACATTGTGATGGGATTTGATCACCGACGTCGGTCCGCCAAATGCTGATTGTGATTCGATGACATCCGGATACAGGGTCCCCTGGGCCAAAAAATCAGCCCCCTTGATCTTCTTGGCTTCCGCTTCAAAAACATCCATGAAGATTTTGCCGATGATTTTCCTCTTTTTTTCCGGGTCGGTCACCGTGGAGAGGGCGTTTAAAAATTTTGTTTTGGCACTGACAAACCGGATGTTTATCCGAAGGTTTTGTTTCAATGTCTTCTTGAGCTTTGCACCTTCATCCTTTCTTAAGAGACCGTTGTCCACAAATATACAGGTGAGGTTATTCCCCACGGCCTTGTGAATCAGCAGTGCCGTGACCGACGAGTCGACCCCTCCGCTCAGACCGAGAATGACTTTTTTGTCTTTGACGGAATCTTTGATCTGAGCGATTGAATCTCTGGCAAAGGACTTCATGGTCCATGTTCGTTTGCATCCGCAAACGTCGAAAACAAAGTTGCGAAGCATTGCTTTGCCCCGGGTGGTATGATGAACTTCCGGGTGGAACTGGAGGCCGTAAAGATTTTTTTTGGGATGGACCGTCGCAGCCACTTTTGTATTTTCAGTAGACGCTGTTGTGATAAAACCGCTGGGCAGTTTTTCGATGGAATCGCCGTGGCTCATCCAGGTGTCTGTCTTTTCTCCAACACCTTTAAACAGGGCTTCGTCTTTTTTTACGTTAAGAGCGGCAAATCCATACTCACGCTTTTGGGACCTTTTAACGGTACCCCCAAGGGCCTTGACCATAAATTGCATGCCATAACAGATTCCAAGCACAGGAATTCCCAGATCAAAGATCCCTTCATCACACTTGGGACTGTTTTTTTCATAAATGCTGGAGGGTCCGCCGGAAAGTATAATTCCTTCGGGGTTCAGGTCTTTTATATGCTCGATATCGATGCTTGGCGGGTCGATTTGACAGTATACATGAAATTCTCTGACACGGCGGGCAATGAGCTGATTGTATTGTGAACCAAAATCGATAATAAGTATCATAGGTTTCCTCCAAAATATCTATGCAAACGATTTGCGAAAACAGAATGAATATGTTAGAAGCAGCTCAAAATGTCAACTCCAATATTAATACAGATTTACGAGGTGCAGAAACCTTCCGAGGCCGAAAAACTGATCGCGCTGGGCGTGCATCATATCGGCAGTGTTGTCGTTTCCGAAAAATCGTGGAAAATTCCGGAAATCAGAGATACCGTCAAGAGGATTCACGGTGCAGGCGGCAGAAGCAGCTTGATACCCCTTTTTAGCGATCTCGATGCCATATCCTTTGTGCTCGACTATTATCGGCCGGATGTGGTCCATTTCTGTGAGGTCTTGCCCTGGCAAAATGAGCACGGCGAAACCTGGGAAAAACTGGTATTGCTGCAGGAGAACCTTAAAAAAAAATTCCCTGAAATCGAAATCATGCGATCGATTCCCATACGTCAACCCGGAACTTCCGACGGTTTTCCGACCTTGGATTTGGCACGGATGTTCGAGCCGTTCAGTGACTATTTTTTAACGGACACGCTCATTACAAAGGGTTCCGGATCGTTGTCTGACCAACAGCCGGTCAAAGGCTTCGTGGGCATCACCGGCAAGAACTGTGATTGGGATGTAGCCGCTGAACTGGTCGAACAATGCCGCATCCCTGTGATATTGGCCGGGGGAATTACCCCCGACAATGTGTTTGACGGAATCGTGCACGTTCAACCCGCAGGGGTCGACAGCTGCACAGGGACCAATGCCGTGGACGTCCGAGGACGGTCCGTACGATTCAAGAAAGACTTTACCAAGGTCCAACGCCTCATCGATGGGGTGCACAGGGCTGAGAAATTTCTCGATTCCGGGTTGCATAAATAACATGGCAAAATGAGTTTAATGGCTTTAATGGTCAGCATTTCCAAATTTTTTCTCTGCTTGGATGGGATTAACCCCAAATGATATCATGAACATATTGGAAACAGCCATGTTATTTTCCCAATGGGAAAGCCGATGGCACCGCAACTCTTTTGTTGTAAAGGGTTTGCGGTAAATTACTACTGCTTCACCCTTTACGATACGGATTTGCAACACCCTCGACTTTTGCAACGACAGGGTGAACACAGAGCGTGAAAAACGGACTTTTTGCGAAACCATAAACGGTTATAAAAAATAAGGAGCGATAACGTATGTATACCAGCAGTGACCTGAGAAAAGGTCTTAAAATTGAGATCGATGGAGACCCCTATGTGGTGGTGCAATTTGAATTTTCAAAACCCGGCAAAGGAAAATCCTATTACAAGTGCAAGCTTAAAAATATGGTGACTGGGGCTCAATTTGATCGTACGTTTAGAGCGAGCGATAAATTCAACGAAGCGAATCTCGAAGAGCATGAAATGGAATATCTGTATTCAGACGGCGAGGAATACTGTTTCATGAACACGACCACCTATGTTCAGGATTTTTTGAAAAAAGATCAGGTGGCTGAAGCCATCGATTTTTTAAAGGAAAACACGGTGTGCAATATCCTTTACTTTGAAGGGAGACCCATCGGCATATCCCTGCCCATTTTTGTAAATTTAAAGATTGTCCACTCCGATCCCTGGGCCAAAGGGGATACGGCGTCCGGAGACACAAAGCCTGCGACACTTGAAACCGGCTATATCCTTCAAGTTCCCCCCTTTGTGGACGAGGGAGAGCTGGTTCGTATCGACACCCGGACCGGGGAATATGTAGAGCGTGTGAAGACGTGAGAGGAGAAGAGGGTCCAAGGATTCAAGGATTCAAGGGGTCAAGGGTGATGAATCAAGGTGGCAAGGGTTGTTTTCTAAGGACTTTATCAGAGATTTTAACATTCTTTCGATTTCTGCCGGATCGGTTGTCCCCATTTTTCGGAGAAAACGATCTTCTCCAACGGTTTTCTTTTTCTTTTCCTGGAAGATTCATCTTTGGAATACCCCACTGCCAACAACGCCGACACCTTGATTTTATTGGGGATATTTAGGATTTTTTTGAGGGTGCTTTCATCGAACCATCCGATCCAGCAGGTTCCAAGCCCGAGTTCGGTGGCTTTTAATACCATGTGCTCCATGGCAATCCCGAGATCGATCTGATAATATTCAATGCCGGTTACGCCGGCGCCGATACGGTTGGCGATGACATCCAGTTGGGAACATCCCACAAAAACCAGGGGCGCCTGTTCCAGCCAACGGTTCGGAATAACAGGGCGCATGGCGTCATGACATATTTTTCGAATAATTTCAGGTCGGGTTACGGTTATAAAACGCCAGGTCTGGCTGTTGCAGGCAGACGGGGCAAGTCGCGCGGCTTCCAGAATAGACAGGACATCGTCGTCCTTCAACGGTCTTGAATCAAAGGATCTTGTGGATCTGCGCATTCTAAGTATTTCATCGAATTTCATACCTGCTCTTTGATCCTGTATTTATTGATTCTGTTTCCATCCATCTCTTCCACGGTGATGACATACGTGTCGATGGTTATTTTTTCCTTTTCCGTGGGGATTCGCCCAATGGTATTCAAGACATATCCGGAAAAGGTGTCGTAATCTTTAGAATCAGGAATTTTCATCCCTACGGTCTCGTTGACTTCGTCGATGTCGGACTTCCCGAGAACCATCCATTCTTTGTCTTTGTGCAGGACAATGTGGGGTTCTTCCCGGTCGCTTTCATCGCTGATTTCCCCCACGATCTCTTCCAATGCATCTTCCAGGGTGATCAATCCGGATACGCCGCCATGTTCATCCACAACGATGGCCATATGATGTTTTCTTTTTTTGAATTGTTTAAGCAGTCTGTCGAGCTTTTTATTTTCCGGAACAAAATAAGGTTGGGTCATGATTATCCGGACATCGACGGCATCATCTGACGATAAATTGTGCAAAAAGAGGTCTTTTATGTTGACGATGCCGATGACATGGTCGATATTATCCTTGATGACCGGAATCCTTGTAAAGCCTGACTTGACAATATCTTCTAAATTCAACGTTTCATCGCAGTCTATCACGAACATGTCACCTCTGGGTGTCATTATTTCCGAAGCATTGGTGTCATCGAACTCAAAAATATTGTGAATCAGTTCCTTTTCTTCTTCTTTAATTTCTCCTTCTTCTTCAACAACTTCAACAAAGGTCATCAATTCTTCTTCGGTGACGGTGGGTGTTTTTTTGATTTTCCCGGTGAGTTTGGGAATAAAAATAAGGAATTTAATCAGCGGATAACACAGAATCGACAGCCAATAAATGGGATAAATGGTTACCCTTGAAATTAAGATATTGTTCCGGGTGGCCACGGATTTCGGCAACACTTCGCCAAAAACCAGAATCAGAAACGTCATGATGCCGGTGGCAAGACCCACTGCATAATTCGGAAACATATCGATGGTTATGGACGTTGCCAGGGCTGCAGCGCCGATATTTACGACATTGTTTCCGATGAGGACGGTGGAGAGGAGCCTGTGGGGGTCCTCCTTCATCCGTTTGATGAGGGCGTAGGACTTGCTTTTAGTTTTTGCCAGATGTCTGGCTTTTGTTCGACTCAAGGAAAATAGCGCGGTTTCAGCTGAAGAGAAAAAACCGGACAGTAAAAGCAAAACAATCAACACGAGAACTTGATTAAACATAATAAAAATAAACCTATAATAAACTTTGGGGAGAGACGTTACCCCGGAATTTAGATAAAAGGCTCCTTTAGCTTTTTATAAAATATAATTGATGGCTCATTTCTCTTGCAAAGGGAATTCTGTCATGCAATATGGCACTGTAATTAATAATTCTATATATAATATAAACAGATTTTCATTTTTTCAAGTAAAGAAAGTAAGATGAGGGGTCTTTCCTCAACTTTATGCATCAGAAAAACGCTATAGAAGAGTATATCCACTCACTCATTTCCTCAAAACGCCTGGGAAACCAGGTGGTGCATCATACGGTCCTGCCCGAGCAGCCGCCCTTTTTTTCGAAACCTGGAAAGCCGTGGCCCAAAGAAATAGACCATATCATAACATCTGCAGGGATCCAAGATCTTTACCGGCATCAGGTGGACGCCGTTGACCGGATTCGGTCGGACCGGCACCTGGTTGTTGCAACGCCCACGGCCAGCGGCAAAACCCTCATTTACAATCTTCCGGTGATGGAAAAGGTGTTAAAAAACCCGGATTCAAAAGCCCTTTACATTTTTCCGTTAAAGGCGCTGGCCCAGGATCAACTGCGCATCTTTCAGGAACTTTCAGCCCGCGGACAAACGGTGGCGCCCACCATAGAGATTTACGATGGAGATACTTCGGCCTGGCATCGGAAACGTATCCGGGAAACGCCCCCCAACATTCTTTTAACCAATCCGGAAATGATTCACCTCTCTCTGTTGCCCCATCATCTGAAATGGGCGGAATTCTTCGGTTCCCTGGATACGGTCGTCGTAGATGAAGTTCATACCTATCGGGGAATCATGGGGTCCCACATGGCCCAGGTTTTCAGACGGCTTCGAAGGATATGTTCTTTTTACGGGGCGGATCCGACATTTATTTTTTGTTCAGCCACCGTGTCCAACCCTTCCCAGCTTGCCGAACAACTGACCGGTTTATCGGTGGATACCATCACAGAAAGTGGCGCGCCCCTGGGAAAGAAACACGTCGTATTTATCAATCCGCTCCAAGGACCGGCCCAGACCGCCATACTGTTACTGAAGGCGGCACTTCACAGAGGGTTGCGAACGATTGTTTATACCCAGTCTAGAAAACTTACCGAGTTGATCGCTATTTGGGCAGGGAGTCAATCGGGGCCCTTTGCTAGCAGAATCAGTGCCTATCGGGCGGGATTCCTTCCCGAAGAACGAAGGGAGATTGAAGCAAGGCTCACCAAGGGTGATCTTTTGGCCGTGATATCTACGAGTGCACTTGAACTCGGGATCGACATCGGTGATTTGGATCTTTGTCTTTTGGTGGGATACCCCGGCACCGTTGTGGCGACGTGGCAAAGGGGCGGCAGGGTTGGCCGAACGGGACAAAAGTCCGCCCTGGTGCTGATTGCCGGGGAAGATGCCCTGGATCAATATTTTATGCGAAATCCGGAAGATTTTCTCCATCGTGAGCCCGAAGCGGCGGTGGTCAACCCCTACAATCCTGAGATTACCAACAAACATGTCCTCTGTGCCGCCGCCGAACTGCCCATAAAGACCGACGAGCCCTGGATGGCCCACAAACATGTTAAAAAGGCCGTCTTAGGCCTGGAGGCTACCGGCCATCTGTTAAGAAGTGAAGACGGGATGGAACTCTATTCCAGCCGACAGGCCCCCCATCGGCATGTGAACCTGAGGGGAACGGGAGACCGATTCGATATTGTCAGCAACAAGACTGGCCGGAGCAAAGGGGAGATCGATGCATTCAGGGCCTTTAAAGAGACCCATCCCGGCGCCATTTATCTTCATAAAGGCGACACCTTCCTTGTGGACATCCTCGACCTGGATACACAGACCGTTAAGGTTTCCAGGGCCGACGTCGATTATTACACCCGTGTCAGATCCCAAAAGAATACGGAGATACTGGAAATATATTCTGAAAAAACCATATTAGAAACAGTAATATATGCCGGAAAACTTAAAGTAACAGATCATGTTGTTGGATACGAAAAATGGCGGATACATGCTAAAAAAAAGCTGAGCGTTATCCCCCTGGATCTTCCGGAACAGATTTTTGAAACAGACGGTTTGTGGTTTAAAATTCCGCCTCGAATTCAAAAAAGAGCTGAAGCTAAGTATTTACATTTCATGGGGGGAATCCATGCCATTGAACATGCTGCCATCGGCATCTTCCCCCTGTTGGTGATGGCGGATCGAAATGATCTGGGCGGTATTTCCACTCCCCTTCATCGGCAGGTCGGCAGCGCGGCGGTGTTTATTTATGACGGGGTCCCGGGGGGAGCCGGCCTGAGCCTGGAGGCTTTTGAATGCGCCAGGGAGCTCCTCGAGCACACATTTGATTTGATCCGTGCCTGCCCCTGTGAATCCGGCTGCCCTTCCTGTGTTCATTCCCCGAAATGCGGTTCTGGAAACAGGCCCATCGACAAGGCTGCCGCCGCTTTCCTCCTCGAAGAAATCCTAAAGGATCGTGGTTCTAAAAGCGTCCAGGACGTTAGATTCGGCCTTTCTTTGCCAAAGGATGAATCGGTTTCCGATAAAAAGGGGGTCACCGTCCATGGAACGGATGCCCCCAAGGATATGGACAAAAGATCCCCGAGCTTTAAGGGGAGATTTCGGAGAAGATCCGTTGCAAGACGCAAACAGACAAACCTTGAAAGACCCACCGTCCAGAAAACGGAACTCGCCGTCCCCGAGCACGACATTCACTTTTGTGTGTTCGATGTGGAGACCCAGCGTTCAGCCCAGGAGGTGGGGGGCTGGCATCGAGCGGACTTGATGGGGATCAGCTGCGCCGTTCTTTATGATTCCACAGAAGATACCTATTTCGAGTTTTTAGACCATCAGGTGCCTCAACTGGTCGAACACCTTGAAAGTTGTAATCTTGTTATCGGTTTCAACATTAAGAAATTCGACTTCCGTGTGCTGGGAGGGTATTCAGATTTTAGTTTTGAAACCCTTCCGACCCTTGATATTCTTGAAGATGTTCACAGTCGGCTGGGCTACAGACTTTCTTTGGATCATCTGGCAAGCGTAACTTTGGGCCAGAAAAAGACCACAGACGGCCTCCAGGCACTGCGCTGGTGGAAGCAGGGGCGGATACGTGAAATCATCGACTACTGTAAAGCAGATGTTAAGATTACCAGAGATCTTTACCAATACGGAAAGGAGAAGGGGTATCTTCTGTTTACCAACAAGGCCAAGAAGACGGTACGGATTCCCGTCAATTGGTAAGTCGTTTCCATCCATAAATGGCTCTTTTTGTCCGGATCTGCGTTCTCCGCGGGTTTCCGGCTGCGGCATACAGGGAGTATGCCTCACCACAAACCCTTGTGCGGCCTTGATCCGAACAAAAATATCTCATTTATGAATTGGAAACGCAATGTGCCCATTTAACAATTGTGGATGGACACTAAATAATACAAAGTGTCTAACCCGCCACAGTGAATCGACGGATAAAAGTGAGCTAAAATGCCTATTTATCCAGTATTAGACGGGGAAGTTGAGGAAAGCGCTTTCAGCGCAAATCAAATTTTACTTAAATTGATTCTGCCAAGAGCCCAACCGCTAATCCGGGCAAAAAGGGCCATTTATGGATGGAAACCTAGCCTCTCGGATGATACATGGCATGAATCTGCCGGAGATGTTCCCGGGCGACGTGGGTGTAAATCTGGGTGGTAGAAATATCGACATGGCCCAGCATCACCTGAACGGTTCTCAGGTCCGCACCACCTTCGAGAAGATGACTGGCAAAGGAGTGCCGGATGCTGTGTGGGGTTATCTTTTTTTTGATTCCTGACCGCTGAACATACTCTTTTAAAAGCTTCCAGAAACCCTGTCGGGTCATGGGTTTTCCGGCCCTGGCAACAAAGAGATATCGACTTTGGCGGTCTTTTAAAAGCACTGGCCTGGCAATGTTTAGGTAGTCTTCGATTTTCTTTTTTGCGTGAGTGCCAAAGGGCACGACCCTTTCTTTTGATCCTTTTCCCAGAACCCGGACAAAACAGGCTTCGAGGTTAACATCGAGAAATTTCACATTGACAAGTTCCGAAACCCTCAAGCCCGCGGCGTAAAGAAGTTCAAGCATGGCGGCATTCCTTTTTCCCAAGAGGGTTCCGGTATCCGGAACCTTTAAGAGACGTTCGATCTCTGCAACGGAAAGGACATCCGGGAGTTTAAGTCCGCTTTTGGGAAGGTCGATAAGTCTGGCGGGATCGTACTCAAGCACTTTTTCCTGGACAAGGAATTTGTAAAACCCTCTCAGGGTTACCAGATGTCTGGCACATGACCTCGATCCCAGTCCGGCATCTCTCAAGGCGATCAGGTGCTTTAATATCAACGGGGTGTCGGCATCGACGATATTTTTGATTTTTTTCTGGCTGAGAAATTGGAGATATCTGGATAAATCGATGCTGTACGATTCGATGGTTTTTTGGGAAAGCCCCTTTTCGAAAGTCAGGTAGTTTAAATATCGATCTGCAAGAATATCCAATGAAGACATATTGGCCCGTCTATGGTATACGTTTATTTAATCTTGAAAAACTTGGTTCTCTGGGCAGGATCAGAAATAATTGGCTATGCCATCTTAATTTGGTTAAGCTGGAATATTGGAATAATGGAGTGCTGGAGTAATGGGTATAGTGGAATTCTATCAATTTTTGGATATATAGCGACAAGAGGTGTGCAGTTCTGGAATCCGGGTTTTGCGTTTTGAACCCCGTGATTAAAAAAAGATATCTTTCACTTTTAATACCCAATATTTCAGTATTCCAATATTCCAGCCTTCCAACCACGTGCAATGAGATAGTAATCACACCCCTATGGGATGAAACCAAAGCCGTGTCTTCTGGGCTCGGATTCTTTATTTCGATACCACGCGGTTGGCGGTTTTTCGTGACTCTATATCTTGATCCCTTGATAGGAGTCAAATTGTTTTGCAAAAAAATCCCTCCAGTGATATCGGTTTGGCGAAAAATTGATGAAGTTCTGTTGTCCCATGGTGACGAATGTGTTTCCAATTTTCATGGGTTTTTGCTAAAAGGGATTGAAAAGGACGTTTAGCTTATGAAGAACCTACTGGTTACCGGCGGGTGCGGGTTTATCGGAACATGTTTCATCCAATACCTCCTCGAGGAATCCGATTTTACCGGACGGATCGTGAATGTCGACAAATTGACCTATGCCGGCAATCCGGAAAATCTTACCGATATTGAAAAAGATTTCCCCCAACGGTATGTCTTTGTCAAAGCGGACATTTGCGATGCCGCCAAGATGTCCTGGATTTTTGATGAATATGGAATCGACAGCGTTTGCCACTTTGCCGCCGAATCCCATGTAGACCGTTCTATTGTGACACCGGACGCCTTTATTCAGACCAACATAATGGGGACGTTCAATCTCCTGGAGTGCTCCAGATCACGGCTAAAAAATCTCATCCGTTTTCATCACATCAGTACGGACGAGGTCTACGGTAGCTTGGGCAGGGAGGGCTATTTTACCGAGGAAACCCCGTATAAGCCCAACAGTCCATACTCTGCTTCCAAAGCATCATCCGATCATCTGGTGCGGGCATATCATAAGACCTACGGCCTCCCAATGACCATCTCCAATTGTTCCAACAATTACGGTCCCTACCAGTTTCCGGAAAAGCTCATCCCCCTGATAATTTTAAATGCCCTCGAAGGAAAAAACCTTCCGGTTTACGGAGATGGCCTCCATGTAAGGGATTGGCTCTTTGTGAGGGATCACTGCACCGCCATCTGGACCATCATGAAAAAGGGAAAGATGGGCGAAACCTACAATATCGGGGGCAGCAGTGAAATGGAAAATATTAAACTCGTGGAAATGATCTGTGATATTCTGGATGAAACAAACCGTTTGGACGACCATCGGTCCCGGAGAGAGCTGATCCGATTTGTCAAAGACCGGCCCGGCCATGATCGCAGGTATGCCATTGATTTTACCAAATTGAATCAGGAATTGAACTGGCGCCCGGAAGCTTCCCTTGAAACCGGAATTCGGGAAACCATACGATGGTATTTGGACAACCGTAGATGGGTAGAGCGAGTTAGAAGCGGGGAATATCAGACTTGGATTAAAACCCACTATACTTAAACCGAGGATTCAAGGGTTCAAGGGTTCGAGTGAAATATTAAATAACAGCTTCTCGTTTTCATGATTTTTCTGGAGCCTTGAAAATGGAAAAAAATAAAATTCTGGTTGTGGGCGGCGCCGGATATATCGGGTCTCACATGGTCAAGGATCTCCTCGACGCGGGGTACCCTGTGATGGTTTTGGATGATCTTTCCACCGGCCACCGGGAACTCCTCACCGGCGGAGATTTTGTGGAAGGCAGCCTCGGTGATTCGGATTTGCTGGATCGACTGTTTTCAACCCACCGGATTTCAACGGTCATGCATTTTGCCGCTTTTTCCCTGGTGGGTGAATCCATGGAAAATCCTTTGAAGTATTATCATAACAACACGGCCTTGACCACCATCCTTTTGAGGGCCATGATTCGTCACGGTATCAAACGGTTTATTTTCTCTTCTACGGCTGCGGTGTATGGAGAACCGGATCGAGTGCCCATTACGGAGACCCATCCGTGCAACCCCACCAACCCTTACGGCGCCAGCAAGCTTGCTGTGGAAAGGATGCTCCGGGACTGTGATTCCGCCTATGCCTTGAAATATATCAGCCTGAGATATTTTAATGCAGCCGGCGCGGATGAATCCGGCACCATCGGAGAACTGCACACCCATGAAACTCACCTGATTCCTCTGATTCTGAAAGTTGCCTCCGGAGAACGGGAGAATATCAAGGTTTTTGGCACAGACTACCCCACACCGGACGGGACCTGTGTAAGGGATTATATCCATGTCAGCGATCTGACCCGGGCCCATTTGCTGGCACTGGAAAATCTTTTGGAGGGAGGAGAGAGTGCGGTGTATAACCTTGGAAACAACCGGGGGTATTCGGTCCGAGACGTCATCGACATGGCAAGAAGCGTCACCGGCAAGCCGATTCCCGCAATCAAAGCCCATCGGCGGCCGGGGGATCCCGCGACACTGATCGCCGGCTCCGATAAAATAAAGGAATCGTTAGGCTGGAAGCCTCGGTATGAAGATCTGGAAACCATCATCGAAACCGCGTGGCAATGGCATCAGAAGAACCCAACCGGGAGATCTGCCCCATGAAAAAACTATCGAATGTATATCCGGTTCTATTGGCCGGGGGATCGGGCACGCGGCTGTGGCCCGTATCGAGAGAACACCATCCCAAACAGCTTGTTAAATTCATCGGGAAAGACTCTTTGGTCCAAAGTACCGTCAAACGGCTGACCTCTTTTTTGGACATGGAGAATATCCGAATTGTCTGCGGAAAAGAACATGTCCACGAGATTGCACGGCACATGGAAGAAATGGACATATCGGCCGATGAAAAAATCATTGCCGAACCCTGCGGCCGAAACACCGCGCCGGCGATTTTGCTGGCCATGCTTCATATTCTCAGAAAAAAAGAAGATGCCGTACTGTGCATTTTTCCTGCGGATCATGTCATCCGGGACCGGAACGCATTTCAGGAAAAATTGCGGTCCGCTGTAAAGGTTGCGGAAATGGGATATATTGTGACCTTCGGCATTAAACCCCATTATCCGGAAACAGGCTATGGATACATCGAGGGCGGCGGCGAAGTCGGGGATGGCGCACTTTACGTAAAAAGATTTGTTGAAAAGCCTGATTTGGACACCGCCAAGAAATATATCGCCGCCGGGAATTTCTTTTGGAATAGCGGCATGTTTACCTTTAAAGGATCTGTAATGGCCCAAGAGTTGGGTGTTCACCAGCCCGGGCTTTTAAAAAAAATGAACGAATTGCCTTTCCATGGAACGTCACCGTCTCCAAAAGGGTATGGGCAGTTGCCGAATATCTCCATCGATTATGCAATTATGGAAAAAACAGACAAAGCTGCTGTTTTGCCGTCGGACTTTGGATGGAGCGACATTGGGTCCTGGAAGTCTCTGTATAATTTTATTCCAAAAGATACCAACGGGAATGTCGTTGACGGGGACGTTGTTTCAAATGAAACCCGAAATTGTTTGATCATGGGACATGAACGGCTGATTGCCACCAGCGGAATAGAAAATATGGTTGTGGTGGAAACCCCGGACGCTATTTTTATTTCCGATATGGAAAAGAGCCAGGATGTAAAATCCATTGTGGAGAAGTTGAAAGAAGACCATCGGACCGAATATCAAACCCATCGAACCGTGCACCATCCCTGGGGAATCTCCACGATTCTGGAAAAAAACGATGATTTCAGTGTCGTTCAGGTGGAACTGTATTCAGGTTCACAGCTCGAAATTAACACCGGCACATCGACAACAAAACATCTGATGGTCGCAAAAGGCCTGGCTAAAACCACGATCGATCATCAAAGCAGGACTTTGAAAAAAGGGCACTGTGTGATGCTTTCGGAAAATCAGAGTATTCTTGTGGAAAACCCGGAGAAGGATTTGCTGGTCATGGTTAAGGTAAAAAACCATTCGTAAATATCCGGGTCCAGAGGGTCCGGTCAAACTTTTGCAGCGATTCTTCAGGCTGAGCCACATTCCTCTGACTTGGATCTGTGACCAGGTTTTTAACAACCAAATAAAAATGGAAATGGAATGCAATTATGGACGATAAAGACAAGACACGTTTAAGACTACTGGAAATGATCGAGGATAAAACGGCTCGAATTGGAATCATCGGACTCGGCTATGTCGGATTACCCCTGGCCCTTCACTTTGGGAACAAAGACTTTCAGGTGATCGGTTTTGATCTGGATTCAAGAAAGATCGATAAAATTCTTCACGGAGAGTCCTATATCAAGCACATTCCCGCCGATGCCATCAGAGAAATGACCGATGAAAAGCGGTTCGACGTCACCATCGATTTCAACCGTTTAAAGGAAACAGACTGCATTCTGATTTGTGTGCCCACACCCCTTTCCGATAAAATGGAGCCGGATTTGAGCTATCTTCTGGAAACCACCGAAACCATTGCCGGCAACCTGCGGACCGGGCAACTTATTGTTCTCGAAAGTACCACATATCCGGGAACGACGGAAGAAATGCTTCTGCCTCGCCTCGAATCCCATGACATGAAGGTGGGGGAGGACTTTTTCCTGGCATTTTCCCCCGAGAGAGAAGACCCGGGAAACAAGGAATTCACCGCAACCAACATCCCGAAAGTGGTGGGCGGCGTCACCCATTCGTGCCTCGAAGTTGCCTCGGCCATCTATAACACCATTACGCGGGTAGTGCCGGTGTCTACTACCCAGGCAGCTGAATTGACCAAACTGCTGGAAAACACCTTCCGTTCCGTGAATATCGCCCTGGTCAACGAACTGAAAATCCTTGCTCACAAAATGGGAATCGATCTTTTTGAGGTGATTCATGCCGCGTCCACCAAGCCCTTTGGGTATACACCGTTTTATCCCGGGCCCGGTCTGGGCGGGCACTGTATCCCCATCGACCCGTTTTATCTGGCCTGGAAAGCCAAAGAGTACGACTTTTCCACCCGGTTCATCCAACTTGCCGGTGAGATCAACGTCTCCATGCCCTATTACGTGATTGAAAAAACCGTGGAAGCCCTCAACAATAAAAGGAAAAGCATCAACGGCAGCAACATCCTGATTTTGGGAATAGCATACAAAAAAGACATCGATGACGATCGGGAGTCTCCGGGGTATGCCATCATGAAAATACTTTTGGAAAAGGGGGCCGTCGTACATTACAATGATCCGTGGATACCCAGACTGCATACCACACGAAAATACAATTTCCAGATGGAATCGACGCCCATTACGCCGGACCTCCTTGCAAAAATGGATGTGGTCGTTATTGTGACCGACCACAGTGACTATGATTTTTCCGAGATTGTCAAGCATTCCAACCTGGTGATCGACACCCGAAATGCCACCAAAGGAATAAAAGGGGCAACGGAAAAGATTGTTATGGCATAAGAAAAAAAATGGTACGTGATCACGGGGTGTGCTCCCCCGCTTCACTCCGGAGTCTACGTGTCTGGTCATTTCAAAGACTTGGCAGCGGGGGCATTCCTGCCCCCTCCGCGTTCTCCCGCAAAAAAACATGCGGGAGCCGCGGTCTCCCCCACTGCTAAATCATTGAAATAACGAAGCCACTCCGCCAATATCGTTACACGGGGAAAGCACACCCCGTGAACGCGTAAAAGAAATGAAAGGGAGAAGATGAAAGGAATAATTTTAGCCGGTGGTTCAGCCACCCGACTCTATCCGATCACCCGTGTCGTGAGCAAGCAGCTTTTGCCGGTTTATGACAAACCGATGATCTATTACCCCCTGTCCGTATTGATGCTGGCGGGAATCAGGGAAATACTCCTTATTTCCACGCCCGAGGATTTGCCCTTATTCAAAAAACTCCTTGGAGACGGTTCTCAACTGGGCCTTGCTTTTTCTTATGAAGAACAGCCGCGACCCGAAGGATTGGCCCAGGCCTTTATTATCGGACAATCATTTATTGGAAAAGATCCAGTCTGCCTGATTTTGGGAGATAACATATTTTACGGACATAGCCTTACCAAAACTTTAAAGCGGACCGTTCAACATAAAAGGGGAGGGCTTATTTTCGGGTACCCGGTAAGAGATCCCCAACGATACGGCGTGGTGGAGTTTGATAAGAATGGCAATGTCATTGGAATCGAGGAGAAACCCAAACGACCAAAATCGAACTATGCGGTTCCAGGACTTTATATTTATGACAACAATGTGGTGGATGTTGCCAGGAATTTAAAGCCTTCCGCCAGGGGAGAACTCGAAATCACCGATGTGAATCTGGAATATTTGAGACGGGGGATGCTCAAGGTAGAACTCCTGGGGAGAGGTTTCGCGTGGCTGGACACCGGAACCCAGGAAGCCCTTCAGCAAGCCGCCAGCTACGTCCAGGCCATCCAGGAAAGACAGGGACTTAAAATTTCGTGTATTGAAGAAATTGCATACAACCTCGGCTACATCGACAAAAAAGAACTTGCGGCCCTGGCCGCCGACACCATGAAAAACGAATACGGCCGTTATCTTATGAGATTGATCGCCGAGGAGGAAAACAACACACCCATAAATGCCTGAAAAGTTTAAAGGGATCCATGCCTATTTCAGCTGGAAACGGATGGGCACCCGAACCCACATCTTTACTTTTTTATCCCCCCGTGTTCCCGGATCAAAGGTCCAGTGCTTTACTGCAGCCACGGCCGTCCGGTCCAGAACAGGGTGGCCGCTGGAGGATAGCACCCGCAAATCAGCGGCACTCCCGTCTGTGTCCACCAGAACTTCCAGCACAACCACCCCCTGAAATCCTCTTTTTCGCGCCATTTGAGGATAGGGCGGGGGAGGGTTGATTCGATACAGGGGCCTGGCTTCGCGGGTGATTTCAATGGCCGGGTCCGATGTGCCGATGACCGCGGTTTTTTCAGGAACGGTCGATATTCCGGTTTGTACCGGCGTGTCCGGCGCCGCTGAATCGTTGACGGCCGGTTCAGGAATTTCTTTGGACAGATCCTTTGCCTCGGGTTTGACCACCGGTTTAAGGATTTTCTTGGGTTTGGCCTTGGGGCGAGGTTTGCGCACCGGTTTCTTTTTAACGATTTTAACGGGCGCCTGCTTTTGGACGGGGGGAGTCAACGGTTTCACCGCAGGTTCGGATACGGGCATTTGGGGCTGTCGCATGACCAGGTTCATGGTCATAATCCGGGGCTTCAGACGATCAAACGGTTTTTTCTCCAGGAGGTCGATGGTCAACCCCAGGAGAATCCCGTGGATCCCCAGCGCCAGCAGCGTCGATATGAGTAATCGTTTCACTTGAGTTGTTCAGCTTCTGCCTGGAGGGAAATTCGTTGGATGCCTGCCGTCCGGATCTGATCCAGAACCTGGAAAAGTTGCTGATATGGAAGGCTGCGGTCCGCAAAAAGGAGGACTCCGGGTTCACTTGCAGATGCGGTTTTTGTTCTCAAAACCGACGCCAGATCGTCAAAAGAAACGCGCTCTTTGTCGACATAAATGGTTCGGTCTGATTTTACGGTAACGGAAAGCACGAGTTGTTTGTCGATCTTCGCCGAAGAGGACAAGGGCAGCACCACCGGCAGACCCCGGTGAACCGCCATGGAGAGCATGGCGTATATGAAAAAAACCAAAAGGAGAAACACAATGTCGATCAAAGGAAGCATTTCAATACGGACTTTTTTACCGGTTTTCACGTTGATTTTCATTGGGTGCCTTCTTTATCTCTGCCGTTGGGGGTAACCAGTTTTTCATAAACGATCTCGAGGCTGGTGGCATATTTTTCAATGGCAAGGGCAGCATTTTCAACCCGCGAATTAAAATAATTGTAAGGGAACACGGAAAAAATGGCGATCCCGAGTCCGGATGCGGTTGTGATCAGTGCCTGGGCGATTCCGGCGGTGACAGCCTCCGGGTGTTCAATGCCGGTGGCCCCCAGCACTTCAAAAGAAAGAATGATCCCGATGACGGTTCCGAAAATCCCCAGGAGCGGCGCAACGGTAATCATGGTGTCCATGACGCCCATATATTTCTGCATCCGCTTGATCTCTTCGGCGGCGGCAGCTTCCATGGCTTTGACCATGGAAAACTCCCGATGAAGAATTCCGGTGATCAGAATTTTGATGATATAGTCCTTTGAACCCTGGGTCTTTACTCTTATGGAATTCCAGTCGCCCAGACGGCACAGTTCGAGGACCTCATCGAGGAGGGCCTTGTCCCGGCTCATATCCATTCCGATCCAAAAGAGGATCCGTTCGATAATCACTGCCATCACAATAATGGAGCAGGCCAGCAAAGGGTACATGACCGGTCCGCCGCTGATAAATATGTCCAGCATAATTTCTCCAATCCGAAATTAACAGACGCCCACGGGCATAAACCCGTGGGAATCTGTTGTTGGGATGATAAACGAAACACTCGACGGTTAAAATTCAACCGAAACCCCGGCAAGAAAGTTGATCTTCGGCGACGGATAAAACGCCTCCTCCCAAGGAGAACCAAACGTGCTCAGGACGCCGTATTCAGAATATTCTTGGTTGGTTAAATTGTTGACATTCAAAAAGGCGGTGAGATTTTTCCAGCGATACTTTAATTTTGTGTTCACGACGAAATAATCGTCCTGCTCATCAAAGGCATTTTCAAAATCACTCACAAACGGTCGTTCACCCACCCAATACCCGTTGACATTTAAGGTAACGCCATGCCCCAGAGAAAACAAGGTGTCTAGGGTCGCTTTGTGTCTGGGGACGTTGGGGAATTTACTGCCGTCATAATCGCCGCCGATGATTTCAGCATCCGTATAGGTATAACTCCCGCTCAACGTCACTTTTTCATAAACTTTGCTCAGAACCACTTCCACGCCGTCCCGCCGGGTTTTTCCGTTAAGATTCACGTTGGCGCCAAAGTATCCGCTGGCCGGGTCGTAAAGAATTTCATCTTTTGTCTCGATGTAAAAGAGATTCACATGTGCGAACAGGCTGGGTGTGAAATAATACCGGACACCGAGTTCATAATCGTCGGATGTTTGGGGAATCAGATCTGTATTTATGGTATTTGTATAAAAGTTGAACAGTTCATCCAGAACCGGATATCTGAAACTGTGTGAGAAACTGAAATATGCATACGATTTTTGATAAAAATTGTAATTGATCCCTGCCGTGTATAGATTCTCACTCATTTCAGTGGAATCCGGAGTGCTGGGCTTAAAGGTAAATTTTGCCTTATCATACCGATATCCGCCGGAAATGGCAAGATTGTCCAGAAGGTTGATTTCGTCATGAACGTAAAATCCGTAGTTTTCCTTTTCCAGTTCAAACATCCCCACATCCGGATACCCCAGGTACATGGTGGTGTTGGTGATGTCTTCAGCAGCATTTTCGAAGTCCAGACCAAAAGTTAAACTGTTGTTGAATCCATATATCTTTTCTTTGAAAACAAACTGAGGGGAAACTGCAAAGGTTTCAATGCCGGTATCCCCTTCATAGGTTCCGCCGGAAAAGGAGCTAAAGAACAGGGAACTTCTATCTCTATAAGAAAAATCGATCTTAAACAGACTGTCATTCAAAAAGTATATTTCCGGCGCCAGTTTTACATAGTAATCCTTAACGTCGGCATAATCGTCCGGATGCAGGGTATCCGTTCTCGATACGCCCTGTTCAAATTCGCTCTTTTTTATGGCGCCCGGCAAACCCGTATCGTCTTTATGATAGCCGCCGCTCAACTTGATTTTCATCCGGTCACCCACGAAATACCCCAGATCGGCGCCCACATCCCCGGCTTCGGTATCGCTGTTATCCCTGTATCCGTCGGAATTAAGATAACTCCCGGATATATCGAAGGTTAAGTTGTTCGAAGATCCGCTGGTGGACGCACTTGCTCTGAACGTGTCATAACTTCCGGCGGCCACTTCTGCATCGGTTTTAAATTCTTTTCCTTCCTTTGTTATAATATTGATCACTCCGCCGCCGGCATTGTCGCCATAAAGAACACTTCCTCTTCCGCCCCGGATGATTTCGATTCTCTCGACTCTGTTCAGAGAGAGCAGCGTCCAGTCGCTGCCACTCAGATCCGGTTGGTTGACCCGCCGTCCATCGACCAGTACCAGTGTGTTCAGAGTTGCGGTCTCTCCGAAACCCCGCAAATCGACGGTGTAGTTTCGTTGATTTCCCGCAATATCATTGACTTGAATACCGGCTTGGGTTCTCAAAAGATCCGGAATGTTACGGGCGGTCGAATTTTTTATATCATTTTCCGTAATCACGGAAACATTCGCCGGCACCGACGAAATTTTCTCCGCCTGTCGGGTGGCGGTCACCACCACCTCTTCCAGGGTCGTGTCCGATAGTTCATTCTTTTTTTCATCTTCTGCCTGGATCGATCCCGGAAGCACCAACGCCGTCAGGATAACACAAAAATGGATCCACCTTTTCATCATTTTTCTCCTTCCCTAAATAGGGTTTTATTTAGGGTCCGGGGCAAAAAAAACCCGGACCGAATTTAATCGATCCGGGGATGTCCCATTTTTATCCTCGAGATCCTCCTGGCAAACCTCAGTCCACGGTGGTTATACCATCTGTTCAGACAGGTCTTCTGACTTCCCCGCCCTTTTGGCAGCCTTCCCATCCATATACGACAGTGGCGAACAGTGGCCAAAAGGGTTCCCTTTACCAAAACGTGATTGGCAAGGGGCGGAGTTACAGCGGCGGGCCCGTCCCCGATTTTAACGGGGTTCCCTATTAAGCTCAAATCGAGCATCTAAACAAAACTAGATCTAATTAGAATAAATGATCCGGTTGCGTCAAGTTTTTTTATTTAATCCTAAAAAATATGGGCCTCCGGCTAAGCTGGAATATTGGAATAATGGAGTGCTGGAATCATGGGAAAACAATTTTTTTGAGCCCATCATTCCAATACTCCATCACTCCATGGTTTTGCACCACCACGCCATCATTCTCCCCGTGGCGGGATCTAAGATGGGTCGGATTCTTTACCCTTTATCTGCAACGCCGGCTTCCTCAAAGGTGAGCACTTCATTAAAAACACACACCGCGCCTTCCATAATACTCATGGCCAATGCACCGCCGGTTCCTTCACCCAGGCGCATCCCGAGGTCGAGTATCGGTGTTATCCCGAGATGTTTCAACATGGCTTTGTGCCCGGGCTCTTCGGAACAATGTCCGGCAAATATATATTCCGTTACCAGGGGAGAAAGGATGCCGGCGATCAGCGCACCGGCCGTTGAGATAAAACCGTCGATGACCACCGGACGGCCATAAAAGGCTCCGGCCAATACACACCCGGCGATTCCACCGATCTCGAAACCCCCGACCTTGGCCAGAACATCCAGTCCGTCATCAGGATCCGGTTGGTTGATCTGGATTCCTTTTACGACGGCCCCTTGTTTTATTCGAAGACCTTCGTCGTCAACACCGGTTCCCCGGCCCACCATTTCTTCAGGAGGAATCCCGGTAACCACACATCCAATGGCCGCAGAAGGGGTGGTGTTGGCGATTCCCATGTCCCCTGTACCCAGAATTTCAACGCCCTTATCAAACAAATCGGCTGCAAGCTGAAAACCGGTTAAAACCGATGTTTCTGCCTCCTTACGGGTCATGGCCGGTCCTTTTGCCAAGTTTGCCGTGCCCGGAGCGGTTTTTCGTACCACCAATCGATCCCCACCCTTTATCGTGTCCGGGTTCATTTCCGGAATAATGCCCATATCCACCACCCAGACGTCTGCGCCGACGTGTCTGGATATGGCATTGATTCCCGCACCCCCTTTTAAAAATGTTTGCACCATGGCTCCGGTCACCTCTTGGGGATACGCGCTGACACCTTCACTGGCAACCCCATGATCTCCGGCCATCACCAGAACAGCCTTGCGTTTCACCGAAGGCGTAAGGGTCTTCTGGATTGCACAAAGGCATTCCGAAATGTCATGAAGCCTTCCCAGTGCCCGGGTGGGCATGACCAGTTGAGACGTTCGTTCACGGGCCGTTTGGATCCATGTATTGTCCAGCGGTTTGATCCCTTTTAAAATATCTTCCAATTTCATAGTGTTCGCTCCTTTTTGTTACCAAAAAAAAATCCCCAAGCGATAAGCGCTCGAGGATTTACCATCTCCCCAAAAACAGAACTCAATGGCAGGTCTTCTGACTTTCGGATCGTTCTACAAGCCGCGCCTTCCCATCCCGAGGCTTGTGCAAAATGTTCCCTTTTGACCAATTTCTGTGTCAGGCTTAGATTTTAATTCTCGGAATACTATTTGTATGCCTGCGGTTAAAATCTTCGCCTTCCTTGAACTTAATAAAAATTTGAACACTTTTCACACGCCTCGCTCAACAAATTGGACAGTGGCATATTGCGGCGTTGGTCCCCGATCACAGCGGCGGGTCCGTACCGGAGTTTAACCGGTTTCCCTATTCACCCCGAAATTTTCACGGGGCACCATTAAGTTGCATCGTTTAATTTTCCAATTCAAATAGATTAACATGGATGCCTTGTCAATAGATTTCCATGATCGATCCAGGGCAAGGGCATTATAGTTCCAATAGAAAGAGAACGCTCCACGACGGCGCTTATCTCTTTTCAACCGAATGGAATTTGTGCTCAAGCACCCGTAAGCCCGAGCCGTGCCAGAGTTATCAAGAACGATTCGTCAAAAACATATCCCGATGATTGTCTAAAAAATTTAAAGAAGCCTTTAAATGATCGAAGGAAAAGACCTCCAACGATACAACCCCTTCATACTGTTTTAACATTCTAATAACGGTCTCTGCATTCTCTTTTGTCAGACGATCCAACGGCAGATGGTCTTTCTGATTGTCCACGCCGTGAAGGTGCAATATGGAGGTTCTTTTTTTATGTTTGTTGAAAACTGCGTCCAGGTCGAACCCGAATAACATCAAATGCCCTACGTCGATGCAGACGGAAAGATTAAAATCGACCAAGATGTCTTCCAGCCAATCCATCGGGTAATCGAGGGTTTCAATTGAAATCATGTCTCCGCTGATTCCGGCTGAGACCAGTTTTTTCATGCTCTCGTCAAGACGGTCCCGCCAGCGTTTGACCTGTTCATTGTCAAAGCCGGCTTCGTCATATGGAAGATGAAGGGTGTAGGTGCTGGGAGACAACGGTGCCGTAAGATCCATGATCCGTATTACGGCTTCTAAAGCAAATTGCCGAATTGACCGTTCCGGAGCGCCCAGGAAAATATCGAGGGGCAGATGAATGTTGTAGGTCAGATCGAATTCGTTGGACACGTTGAAAAGCTGTTCTACTTTATGGGTGGACGGAAGACCCTCGGGGGCACTTTCAAACAACAGAAGCTCGATTTCATCGAGGTACGGGGCCAGCATTCTTACATTTTGTACATAGCCCGCCGGATATATGAATGATGTGGTTCCTATCTTGAAAGAAAATGAACCTTTATAGGATTTTGGAAGGGCAGGGTGCATAGCTTAAATTAATCAGTCCTATGGGCCAAGTCAGAGTTTTCTGGCTCTGCCTTGGAGTATGGTGTCTAAGATCACAAGATCCCAAGCACCAAATCCCAAATGAATCTCAAACTCCAAGATTCCAAACCGATTCAACGCGATTATTTTTTTGCTTCGTATTATCAAAGTATTGGACTTTGTTATTTAATTGTTTTATTGGGATTTGTTATTTGGAATTTCAATAAGTCAATGAAACCTCAATAAAGCAAATTCCGCTCTTGGGGATAACCAAAGCCTGGTTTTTTGGGCCAGGATTAACTTTACTTTGATATGCATTCATATTTAAAATTTAAGCTATATTGAAACCAGCAAAAAAAGCACCGCCTCGGTCCATTCCGTCATGGCGCCCAGCATGTCGCCGGTGATACATCCCATACGTTTTTTATAGTACCCAAGGATGATGGCAATGCTCACCAAAAAAAGGAGGTTTAACCAGAGGCCTTTCCATCCTAAAAAATATGAAAGACCCAGTGGAATCAGCAATCCCCAGAAAGCGGACACCTTCAACGGTTCGCCGAAAAAATCACGGCCGGTGCCGCTTCCGGGTCTTCCGTAGGGCAAAAATCGGATGCCGAACAACATACCGCTTCGGGCATAGGTGGGAATAAGAATGAGCAACAGCGTTCGATGGGCGTCAAGATGCATTATCCCTGCCCATTTGACGGCCAATCCACAAACGATGGCCACAAGCCCCATGACGCCGATGCGGCTGTCCTTCATGATCGCCAGGACCTTGTCTCTGGTTCTGTGACCCATAAGGCCGTCGGCGGTATCCCCAAGACCGTCCAGGTGAAATGCGGCGGTGATCACCGCAAGAAAGACGACGTCGAGAACCGAAACCACCGGTTTTGGCCAGAGATATAAGGCGGCATAATCGAACATCGATACAAAGGCCCCTATCATGAGGCCTACCACCGGAAAAAACGGCACCATACCTTTGGGATCGTAAACCACGGACTTCCCCAAAGGAAGAAGGGTCAAAAATTGTATTGCAGCGATTAAACGGTTCATTTTATTTCCACAGGAATGCCGGCCACCATCCAAATGACGCGATCCGCGCAAACCGCGATCTTCTGGTTGGCAAATCCGGCGATGTCACGAAAAAGTCTGGCCAGTCTGTTTTCCGGAACGATTCCGGTTCCCACTTCATTGGATACCAGGATGACCGGACATTCGGCGTTTTCAAGGGATCGGGCCAGTTGTTCAACGGTCGTGTCGATGTTTTCCGGATCGTCGTTTTCCATCAGAAGATTGTTGATCCAGAGGGTCAGGCAGTCCACAAGGATCACCTGTCCTGGGCCACTGTTTTCACGGATGGCTTCGGGCAGCAAAAGCGGGACATCCAGTGTTTTCCAGTTTGGGTTTCTTTGTTTTTGATGGTGTGAAACCCGTTGTTCCATTTCTTTGTCCAGGGGCACGCAGGTGGCAATAAAGATTTTGTGTCCGGCAAACTGGTCCGCCAAATGCAAGGCATGACCGCTTTTGCCGCTTCTGCATCCGCCGATGATCAATACGATTTCTCTCAACAATTCACTCCCGATGAATATATTTATGGGGTACCGGTGTAATTCGGGGGACTTTGCCCAGAGGACTTTCATCCACCAGGAGGGTGCAGCCGTAAGCCGCCTCTAAGGTCTGGAAGGTGAGAACCTCGTCCGGAGGTCCCAGACACACCATTTCCCCATTTTTAAGAAGCAGCAATCGATCGCAGTACATTGCCGCAAGATTGACGTCATGGGAAACCATTACAACGGTAATTCCGGTTTCGTTTTTGAGCTTTTCCATCAAATCCATCAGCCGGATCTGATGGGCAAGGTCCAGGGAAGCGGTGGGCTCGTCCAGAAGGATTATTTCCGGTTCCTGGCAAATGGCTCTGGCAACAAAGACCCGCTGCTGTTCCCCGCCACTGAGCTGGTCCAGTTTCCGGTGGGCCAAATGGTCAACCCCGGTGAACGCGAGGGCTTGTTCCGCAATTTTTAAATCCGTTTCTTGTTCGATCCCCAGCATTCCCATATAGGGGGATCTACCCATGAGTACCACTTCTATGACGCTAAAGGGAAAATCCACCGGCATCATTTGGGGGACAAAGGCCATGGTCTGTGCCAAATCTTTGCGGGTATAGTTTTCCAGGGTTCGATTCAGTATCTTCAATCGACCCGTTTTCGGTTTGAAAATACCCGCCATCACCTTCATCAATGTGGTTTTGCCGGAACCGTTCGGGCCGATGATAATGAAGAAATCCCCTTGGGTGACAGAAAAACTGAGATCCTTTAGGGCCGGAATGTTTCCATAAAAAAAGTTCAGGTTTTTGACGTCTATGGCCATATTACCGCCGGGTTTTTTTCAATAAATAGATAAAGAGCGGTGCACCGATCATTGCGGTGATGACTCCGGCGGGCATCTCCCCCTGGTCCGGAAGCGTCCTGGCCAGAACATCGCAGAAAACAAGATAGGCACCGCCGCCGAGAACACATGCCGGAACCAGCACCCGGTGGTCGGGCCCAAAAAGAAGTCTCAGAAGATGGGGGACCACCAATCCCACAAATCCCACAAGTCCGCAGTAAGAAACCGTGGCGCTGACCATAAACGAGGTGGCCACCAGCAGGGTCACCGTTACCGCCTTTACATTGATCCCCATGGTCTGGGCCATTTCCTTGCCCATGAGGAGCAGATTCATGGAATTGGAAAACCAGAACACCAGAAAAAAACACGGCAAGAGCATGGCCGCAAGAATTCCGACCTGGGGCATGTCCACCATGGAAAGATCCCCCATGAGCCAGAAGATAATATTATGGAGTCTTGCGTCCTGGGTCAATGAGACCAGGAACATGATGACCGCCCCGCAGAAAGCGTTTACCATGACGCCTGAAAGAAGAAGGGCGTCTTTTTTCAGAATTGTATGTCCGGAGGACATGACCAGAATCAGCAACAGTGTGCCGATACTTCCCGAAAAGGCCATAAGACTGACCCCTGGAAATCGGAGGAGTCCCATGAGGATGCCGATAATGGCACCAATGGCCGACCCCCCGGAAATGCCCAAAATATAGGGTTCGGCCAGGGGATTTTTCAAAATCGCCTGAAAAACCAACCCGCCCAGGGACAGGGTCCCCCCCACCAGGGTTGCCAGCAAGATCCGTGGAAAACGGATCTTCCAGATGATGGTATCGAGCATGGGATCCTGGGGCCCGATGCCCAAAAGATTCTGAAAAACCGCCTTGATTCCGCTGTGGCTGGACCCTAAAGAAAGGCCGAGAAACATGGCCGCAAACAATACCAGCAGCAGTGAAAAGGAAACAACCCACAGACGTTTTATCAGCAATGGTTTTTCGGTGTTCACTCTGCTTCCTTAAAAAGTTCGGGGTGGATCAATCTCACCAGCAGTTCAAGGCCGTCCACAAGCCGGGGCGTGGGGCGGTCAAAAAAATTGGAATCTTCGAGGAAAATACGCTGGTTTCGCACTGCGGGTAGATCGGGCCATTTGTTCCACTCCGCTTTGACCTGCTCGAATACCGCTTCCCGTGCCATGGACGTGATAATAATCACTTCCGGCGAAAGGGCCAGGACCTGTTCGCGACTGAACCGGGGATAACTGATGGAACCTTCCGCCAGATTGGTTCCTCCGGCAAGAACGATGAGTCCGTGGATAAATGTATGGGTCCCCACCGATACGATGGGGGAGACACCGATTTGAAAAAAGACCCGGGGACGATGGGCAACGTTGGAAACGAGAGACTTGACCTTTTGTATCCTGAGATCCATGTTCTGCACCAGAAGGTCCGCTTCTTTTTCGGCATTGATGAGCCCACCGATTTCAAGCACCGTTTGCATGATGGTTTCCAAGTTTTTCGGATTTACGGCATATACGGGTATTTTTAGAGATTCGAGACGCTTGGCCACAGCGATGGGATTTCCGTCTTTGATGGCGATACAAAGATCCGGCTTTAACGCCACGATTTTCTCCAGATCGAGGTGAACATAGGAACCGACCTTGGGAAGTTTATTTGCTTCAGGGGGAAAGTCGCTGTACCGGGTAGCACCCATTAGACGATGTTCCTGACCCAGGGCAAAAATAATCTCCGTGATATTCGGTGCAAGGGAGACAATCCGTCGGGGCTCATCCGGGACCGTAACGGTTCGTTCCAGCTGATCCGTTACCGTTCTTGCAAAGGATGGTGTGACCACGAAGACACCCAATGATATCGCTGCCAGCAAAAAGATCACCATGAATCTGTAATTCAACATATGGGAAATTCTAAAAGCCATTTAAACGCATTCTAATAATATTTTTAAACAAAAAAAAACCGGAACGAAACAGATCGATCCGGGGATGCCCTTTTTTATCCTCAAGATCACCACATGCCCCTGGTCCACGGAGGCGGCGCCTTCTGCTCGGGCAGGTCTTCTGACTTCCCCCCCCTTGGTCTCTATCAGCGACCTTCCCATCCCAAAAAAATTGGACAGTGGTGTGCGACCCTGCTAAAAGGGTTCCCTTGTCGTATAAACCAACAAGGGTGGGGTTACAGCGGCGGGCCCGTCCCCGAATTTCACGGGGTTCCCTATTATTCTCATACGAGCACCCGAACAGGATTTATTTAAGTAATTAAAAAATAACAATAAAGTCAAGAAAATTTATGGTATCCTTATTTTTGGGTCCCATTTGATGCCTCAGGGATAACGCATTAGTGGAGCATCCTCTTTCTATTGGGTCTCAAATACTGTTGCCCTGTTTGTTCCCTTTACAATACTCGAGAAAAAATGATAAACATCAGGGAATCCATAATATTTTTGGAACCTCCCATTCAACCATCTATTGCTGTTGGCCGGGCAGAAATTCGGTGGCATTTTTAATGAATACATAACAAATTTGGTTTTTTATGGATTTTTCAATGATGTTCGAGGGGATTAAAAATCGGCGGCGGATCAACTGGTTTAAATAAAATGTACGATTTCATCATTATCGGTTCCGGGTTCGGGGGAAGTGTCAGCGCCTTTCGATTGGCTGAAAAGGGGTACGCGGTAGCTGTTCTCGAAGCCGGCAAGCGATACCGGAGCGAGGATTTTCCCAAAAGCAACTGGAATATTTTCAAGTATCTTTGGCTTCCGTTCTTCCGGTGTTTCGGCATTTTGCGAATCACCCTCCTTTCCGATGTTTTAATCTTGAGCGGTTCGGGGGTGGGTGGCGGTAGCCTCGGTTACGCCAACACCCTTCTTGAACCTCCGGACACGTTTTACCAAGATCCCCAGTGGGCCCAAATGGGGGATTGGAAATCGATTCTCGCACCCTATTATGGGACGGCTAAAAGAATGCTCGGGGTTACGTCCAGCGAAAAGGTATATCCGGCGGATGAACTGCTCCGGGAGTTGGCCGAGGAGATGGGCAGAGGTCATACCTTCAGACTTCAGGATGTGGGGGTTTTTTTCGGCGAACCCGAGAAAACGGTTCCCGATCCCTATTTTGACGGAAAAGGGCCGGATCGCACCGGGTGCTGCTTTTGCGGCGGTTGCATGGTCGGTTGTCGATACAATGCAAAAAACACCTTGGACAAAAATTACCTCCACCTGGCCGAAACTCTGGGCGTAAAAATCTTTCCCGAGACCCGAGCGACCCTGATCAAAGAATATCCCGGTGGCGGATACCAGGTGGACACCCTCCGAACCACTTCACTGTTTTCCAGTGACCGGCGAAGGTTTCTGGCAAAGGAGATCGTTCTTGCCGCCGGTGTTTTAGGCACCGTCCCCTTGCTTTTAACGTGTAAAGAACAGGGAACATTGCCCGGACTTTCAACGATGCTCGGCTCCCGGGTCCGGACCAACAGTGAAACCTTAACCGCCGTTACGGCCCAAAACGACACCGTGGATTACTCCAAGGGTATTGCCATTACATCGAGCATATATCCCGATGACGTCACCCATATCGAACCGGTGCGCTATCCGGAAGGTTCTGACTTGATGAGCTTTTTAAGCACCATCTTCACCGAAGGGGGCAACCCGTTCACACGACCCCTGAAGTGGCTTTTTAATATCCTTCGACACCCGATTCGTTTTCTACGGGTTCTTTGGCCCTTTGGCTGGGCACGACGATCGATCATCCTTCTGGTCATGCAAACTTTGGATAACAGTGTCAAAGTTGACTTTAAGCGGCGATGGTGGTGGCCTTTTAAACGTTCACTGATCTCCAGGCGTGAACATCTGCGGGAGAAGGTGCCGGTCTATGTTCCCAAGGCTCAGGAGGTAACCCTGGCTTTGGCCGAAAAAACAGGCGGCATTCCCCAGAGTGCCGTGAACGAAGTCCTTTTGAATACCGGCATTACGGCGCACATTTTAGGCGGATGCCCCATGGGACCGGATTCGAAACACGGCGTTATCGACGGGAAGAACCGAGTCTACGGCCACCGAGGTCTGTATGTGGTGGACGGATCGATGATACCGGCCAACCTGGGCGTAAATCCGAGCCTGACCATTACCGCCATGGCCGAGCATGCCATGAAACATATTCCCCCCAAAAAAGGGCGGGAATCAGAGGAGCCGGGCGGCCATGCACGGTCTTAAAATCTTCACCGGCAACCACATGGAGATCCTTGCCGAGCACCTGGCTCGAACGGTCCGGGATCCGCTTCCCTCTCCGTTGTCTCCAGAGATTATCGTTGTTCAGAGCCGGGGTATGGAACGTTGGATCTCTCTGGAACTCGCCCGGCACAATGGCATTTGTGCAAACTGCCGTTTCCCCTTTCCCAACCTATTTTTAGAAGAAATTTTTAAAAAATTGGGGGTGGATCTTCCCGATGAATCCCCATTCGACCCCGTTGCGATGACCTTCAAGATCATGAAGATTCTCCCAACATGTCTTCAGGGGTCCGGTTTCGAAAGTCTTAAAAAATATCTTCTGGATGATATAAAGGGGTTGAAGCTGTTTCAGCTATCTGAAAAAATAGCAGATTTGTATGATCAATACCTAGTTTTCAGGCCTGATATGATATTGAAATGGGAAAACGGTAAGGAAACTCACTGGCAGGCACAACTCTGGCGACAGGTTTCGTTGCTTGAAGAAAACCGGCATCGGGCCAGGCTCCGGAAGATCCTTTTTGAAAAGATCAGAAAACAGACCCACCCCATAGAAAATTTTCCCGGCCGGGTTTCCATATTCGGAATTTCCTATTTGCCCCCGTTTCATCTGGAAGCCTTTGTTGAAATATCACGGGTTTCTCAAGTGAATCTTTTTTTGATGAATCCGTGCAGAGAGTACTGGGCCGACATTGTTTCCGATCAGGAGACCCTAAAGATCCGAAATCGGCAGGTTCCATCCGATGATATTCCCCAAAACCTTCACCTGGAAGCGGGAAATCGGCTCTTGGCCGGCATGGGGGCATTGGGCCGGAACTTTTTTTCAATGATCAGCGGACTCGATTGCCAGACATACGAAGTGTTCGAGGCTCCTCACGGCCATACCTTTCTTTCGAAGATCCAGTCAGATATATTAAATTTAAAGGACAGAACCGCTGAAAATGACCCGGATTCGTCACGGCGTTATGATTCTGACGGCTCGATTCAGATTCATTCCTGTCACAGTCCCATGCGGGAAATCGAGGTCCTCCACGACCGCCTCCTGGCCATGTTTGAAGACGATCCGGACCTTTTGCCCAAAGACATCGTGGTCATGACCCCGGACATCGAATCGTATGCACCGTTCGTTCAGGCGGTGTTTGATGCACAGACCGATGAGAAGCTTCGGATCCCTTTCACCATCGCCGACCGGAATATCGTAAACCAGAGCCGTATCATCGACGGGTTTATGTCCCTGCTCGATCTTAAAAACAGTCGGCTGGGAAGTGCCTCGGTTATGGCGTTGATGGAAATAACGGAAATAAGCGAAGCCTTCGGCATGTCCGAATCGGACATCGAAGTTGCAGAACGCTGGATCAAAGAAACCCATATTCGTTGGGGAATCGATGCCAAATACCGCCAAGAGAAGGGACTGCCGGGTTTTTCTGAAAATACATGGAAAGCCGGAATCGATAGACTCCTTTTGGGATACGCCATGCCGGGATTTGACCGTAAAACATTCTCCGGGATCCTTCCGTACGATCACATCGAAGGGGGTGAAGTTAATACCTTAGGAAAATTAATTAAATTTTTGAACAGTGTTTTCGCATGCGTACAATCTCTGGACACGCCGCGCACATTCAGCGGCTGGCATATATTTTTCGATGAAATTATCGGGCAGTTTTTTTCTCCAAATGAAGATTCGGAACGGGACATAGATATTCTTCGGGGCATTTTGGAGGATATGTCCAGAAAAGAAGCATCTTCCAGCTTTGATGCATTCGTGGAAATTGAGGTGGTGAGGTCCTATTTGGAGCAACGTCTTGACCACGAACAATATCGCAGCAGATTTATTTCAGGGGGGGTGACATTTTGCGCCATGCTCCCCATGAGAAGCATCCCCTTTAAAGTCGTTTGTTTGGTGGGGATGAACAGCGATGCCTTCCCCCGTAAGAGCCAAGCCCTGGGGTTCGATCTCATGGCAAAAAACCCCAGGATGGGCGATCGAAACCGCAGAAATGACGACAAGTATCTTTTTCTGGAGGCCCTCCTGTCTGCCAGAAACACTTTGTACGTCAGTTATGTGGGGCAGAGCAACCAGGACAACACTCGGATTCCACCATCGGTTCTTGTCAGTGAACTCATGGATTATATCCAAGACGGATTCGGTCTTTTAGAAGATCAGATGGTAACCCTTCATCGGCTCCAAGCCTTTTCCCCCGAATATTTTAAACCCGAAAGCAAGCTGTTCACTTATTCCCAAGAGAATTTTTCAGCCGCGTCAAGATTGAATGACCGAAAAGAAGCTTCCCCGCTGATTCCCGCCAAACTGCCGGAACTTCCCCCTGAATGGAAACATCTCGACATTATTGACTTAAGCACTTTTTTCGCCAATCCCAGCCGGTATCTTCTGGAAAATCGCTTGGGCGTATATCTTCGTGATACAGACGCCGTTGCCGAAGAAAGAGAAAATTTCAATTTAGATTATTTGGAAAAATATCTGATCGACCAAGAACTTGTGGCAAAAACAATGTCCGGGTTGAACTTAAAAGATTATTTTCCGGTGAAAAAAGCGTCCGGGGAGCTTCCCCATGGAAAAGTGGGCGAATTTGTTTTCAATGACCGGAGTCTGGATGCCGAAGATTTTGTCAGAAAGATTGAAGGCCATATCCAAAGCAGACCTTTAGACCATCGACGGTTTGAACTCGATATCGGAGGGTTTCGCCTAAGCGGTGGCATGGGGGATTTTTATGAAAAGGGGCTGATTCAAATTCGATATGCAAAAATAAAACCAAAACATCTTATAAATACATGGATTTATCATCTCGTCGTTCATGCTTTAGATGAAATCGAAAAACCGGATCGCAGCCTCCTGTTGGGAAAAGATGCCGCCTGGGAGTTTAAGCCGGTTTCAGACGCCACGGATCGGATACGTGATCTTCTTGGGTTGTACTGGAAAGGAATGTCGAAGCCCTTGCATTTTTTCCCTGAATCGTCGTTCGAATATGTTCGTCAGTTACACTCGATGGACCGGACCCAACAGGCTGCCATACATGCCGCACAAAAAAAATGGGCTGGGACCGATTTTAGCCGGGGGGAATCCGAAGATCCATATTTTGAGCGTTGTTTCGTCAACATCGATTCTTTGGATGCGGCTTTTGAGGACATCGCAACGGAAATTTTTGTCCCTTTATTGAATCATAGCGCTGAAACCCTATTATAATGAAACCGTTCTGGATTGGTTTGGGAATATTTGGACTTGTTTTTTCGATTCTATTTTCTTTTCGACTGGGCGTGTTTAATACCTTCCATATGGCGCCTGGAAGGTTGTCTGTATCCTCCCCAAAGGGCCTGCCTGAAAAAGACGCATGGATGAATATATTGCTCAAGGGCCGTAAAATCGGGTCGTCCCATACAGTATTTTTAAAAAATCAAGACGGATACCGCCTCGAAGAAACGGTTTATATGCGGTTCAACACCATGGGGCTCACCCAGGACATACTCCTTAAAACATTCGGCCGGCTCAATTCAGACTTTTCCCTGTCTTCATTCGATTTTGAGATGGGTTCAGGGCGGTTCCATTTTTCAGCCCAAGGGTCTGTTTCCGGGAATGTGCTTTCCATTAAAACAGATAGTTCCGGGTCAAGCAAAAATATCCACGTCCCCTTGAAAGAAAAGATATATATACCTTCCGGAATTCTGAACGCTGCCGTTATCACAGGGTCGAAAACCGGAGACGAATTCGCCATCCAGGTTTTCGACCCTGTGAGCATGGCCACTGAACCGGTTATCATCCAGATGATGGGTCCGGAAAAAATCGTTAACATGGGAATCGAAAAAAATACGAAAAAAGTTCGCATCTCGTATAAGGGAACCACCCAGCTGGCCTGGATGGGAGAAAATGGTGATGTGATCCGGGAGAAGGGGTTTCTGGGAATCCGTCTCGAAAAAACAACCCGTGAGGATGCCCTTTCCGGTTTGCATAACGAACCGATTCTGGATCTCACAGAAGTGGCTTCCGTACGGTCCAATATGCCCATCGACGAACCCTTTGGGCTCGAAGGAATCGACATTGAAATCAGCGGCATTAGTTTTAAAACTGTCCGGATAGAAGGCGGGAGGCAACGCTTAAAAGATAACATCCTTACCATCATGAAAGAGGATATATCCGCCCTTCCGGATATTCTTGATAAAAACAAAATGGGTGACATCGAACGGAGATTTTTATTGCCGTCTCCGTTTATAGCGTCGGATCATCCCAAAATAGAGAATCTTGCAAACAAAATTGTGTCCGTCGATGACAGACCTGTCATAAAAGCGAACAAACTGGTTGCCTGGCTCTACAACCATATTGAAAAACGTCCGGTTCTTTCCCTTCCAGATGCCCTTGCTACCCTGGAAAATAGGGTGGGGGATTGCAATGAACATGCCGTGCTTCTGGCTGCCCTTGCAAGGGCCTCGGATATTCCCGCCCGGATTGAAACCGGACTCGTTTATTTGAATGGCAGGTTTTATTATCATGCCTGGAATCTTCTCTATGTCGGGCAGTGGGTCACCGCAGATTCTGTTTTGGGTCAGGTGCCTGCAGATGTTACCCACATACGGTTATCAAGCGGCGCCATGGAAAAACAGCTCGATTTGATGCACGTTATCGGAAAAATAAAATTAAAAATTACGAGATTGATAGAATGATAGAACTTGAAAATCTGAGCAAAAGATACGGCAATCTTCTGGCGGTGGACCATCTCAACCTCAGGATACCCAAGGGGGAAATTTTCGGATTTATCGGTCCAAACGGTGCCGGAAAAACAACCACAATCAACATGGTGGGCGGGGTACTTGCACCCACCTCCGGCGCGGTGACGATCTGCGGAAAAAACATGGCGGATCACCCGGAACACGCCAAAAGAAAAATAGGGTTTATTCCCGACAGACCCTATCTCTATGAAAAACTGACCGGTATGGAGTTTCTAAAGTTCATGGCCGATCTTTACGATGTGGATGAAGATGCCTTCTTAAAAAAATCGAAAGAAAAACTGGACATGTTTTTTTTGTCTGATCGCTCCAACGAACTCATCGAGTCCTATTCCCATGGCATGAAGCAGCGTCTGGTCATGGCTGCGGCCCTTTTACACGATCCCGAAGTCATTGTCGTCGATGAACCCATGGTGGGTCTCGATCCTCTGGCCATCAAGATGGTCAAGGATCACTTTAAACATCTTGCAAATGAAGGCGTCACCATCTTTATGTCCACCCATACGTTGAAAGTGGCCGAAGACATTTGTGATAAAATCGGCATCATCCATAAGGGAACCCTTATTGCAACGGGGACGTATGAAGATTTGAGGGGAGTTGTCGCCACGGAAGGTGTTGATCTCGAGCAGATATTCATACGGTTGACAGAAACATGAAACATGTTCTCACATTGTTGCGGCCGAGGCTTTTTTCTTTTAAAAACAAAGGTTTTTTCAAAAACGACCGGGGAAGGGGGGGCAAGTTTTTTCTGTTTGGAAGCATCGGCATATGTTTTTGGGGAGGAATATTTGGCGTATCACTTCGGGTTCTCACGTATTTCAAAGAAATTTCAGAACTGGGTGACATCCTTGCGTATAAACTGCTTTCAATGATTCTTCTCACGTTTTTCTCTCTCCTTATTTTCAGCAGTATTTTAACATCCATTTCCAAGCTGTACCTTAGCAGAGATCTTTCTCTGGTACACGCCATGCCGGTTTCAAGCTTCAAGATTTTTATTGCCCGGTGGATCGAAAGCACCCTGGACAGCTCTTGGATGGTTGTCGTCTATACGCTTCCCGTCTTTATATCGTATGGAATTGTGTATCAGGCCGGATTCTTTTTTTATTGGGATATGATCATGGTCTTTTTATCGCTGGCTGTTATTGCATCGAGCACCAGCGTTATACTGGTGGTTCTTATTGTGAATTTTGTGCCGGCGAGCCGAATTCGAAACATGTCAATATTTTTCGGCCTCTGTCTTTTTCTGATCCTTTTTTTTGGCGTTCGTTTTTTACAACCGGAGCGGTTGGTGGATCCCGAAGTTTTTTCAAGCACCCTCGTCTATCTTAAATCCCTAAAGACCCCTGCACCGCCGTACCTTCCGAGCACCTGGGCTTTTGACAGCATAAAGGCGGCCCTGTCGGGTCATATTAAACAGGGGATGTTTCATTTGGCCCTCTCCTGGACCTGGGCCGGCGTCATGGTATTTATGGGAATCCTAATTGCAGATGCCCTATACTTTAAAGGGCTTTCAAAGGCTCGGACAGCGCAAGTCCGGCTTTTTAAAAAAAGGTTTTCAGGAGGCCGTTTCCCTGGCTTTCTGCCGGGTCCTGTGAGGGCATTTATCTTCAAGGAGATTCGAACTTTTTTCAGGGATCAGACACAGTGGTCACAGCTATTTCTTATTGCGGCACTGGTTGTCTTATATATATACAATTTCAATGCACTTCCCCTTGAAAAAGCGCCCATAAAAACCGTTTATCTCCAGAATCTCCTTTCTTTTCTTAACATGGGCCTTGCGGGGTTCGTTCTGACCGCCATTGCGGCCCGATTTGCGTATCCTGCGATCAGCATTGAAAAAGAGGCCTTCTGGTTGGTAAAATCGGTTCCCATCCCTTTGAAAAGCTACCTCTGGATAAAGTTTTTTATCTATTTTCTCCCGTTGTTGATCTTAACCGAAATCTTGATCATCGCAACCAACCTCTTACTTCACGTGACACCGTTTATGATGATCCTTTCCACCACCACCCTCTTTTTTCTGGTCCCGGGAGTCGTTGCCATGGGGATCGGCTTTGGTGCGGCATATCCTGATTTTAAAGCGGACAATCCGGCCCAAACTGTGACAAGTTTCGGAGGGATTCTATTTATGATGGTGTGTGCCGGCTATATCGGTGTCGTCATCCTCATTGAAGCCGGTCCTGTTTACAACATATTTATGGCGGACATCAAACAAAGGGGATTGACTGTTTTTGAATGGATCTGGGTCACAGGATCGTTTGCCCTGGCCTTTGTGCTCAGCATCGCCGCCATAGCAATCCCCATGAAATTTGGGGAAAAAAAGCTGTCGGAACTCCAGGTATAGCCCTGCTTATGAACACCTACGACTTTTTAAGGAAAAGGATTTTTGTCCGGACAGTATAGGAAGATCGACGAGACTGAAATTGCGGGGGGAATGTCGAGCCACAATAGGATTTTTCAAGAAATCATAAAGATAGACATTGTCAAAAATGAATTATGTTTTATAATATTGCTTGTTAGATTAAAAATGACGCTTTCCGCAGCCCCGTTGAAACCGGATTTGCGCCCCGGTCAAACAGAAAAGTCAGCGATGTTTTACCCCGGTACCCCAGTAACCCTACTGGTGGTGAGCGGGGTAAACTTTGCTTCAACCCCGTTTAACGGGATCTTCGACAAGCTTTCTGGGAACGCGGATGATTTTACAGTTCGAGAAAATGAATATTTATAACGCTATCAAGTAGATACAGATTTCAAATAAAATTAGGGACAGGAGAACCAATGGCTGAAACCGACAAAGATGACCTCATCAGCATCATTGATGAAAATGAAAAAGATGCACCGATTCCGAATACGCTTCCATTGATTTCGGTACGAGATATCGTAATTTTTACCGATATGCTTCTTCCGCTGTTTATCGGGCGGGAAAAATCGGTTCGCGCTTGCGAAGAGGCAGTGGAGAAGGACGGATATCTGTTTTTAGCGGCACAAAAAGATCCAAACATCGAAAATCCGAATGCTGATCAGATTTATACAGTGGGTACCGTGAGCCGAGTTTTGAGGATGCTCAAACTTCCGGATGGACACGTAAAGTCGCTTGTACAAGGGATCGCCAAGGCGCGAATCGTTAAATACGTTTCAAAAAAATCATTATACCGTGTAAAGATAGAGATTATTCCGGATGCACCGTTTGAGGAGATGGATCTGGGAATCGAGGCGTTGATGCGGAATGTCCGAGAACACTCCGAAAAAATCTTGGCATTGCGTGGCGAAATGAACAATGATGTCAGCGCCATTCTTGAAAATATCAATGATCCCGGAAAACTTTCCGACCTCGTGGCGTCAAATCTTAAATTAAAAATCGAAGAATCTCAGATGTTGCTCGAATTGATCGATCCCATGGAACGCCTAAAAAAAGTTAACGAGCTGTTGTCCCGTGAGGTGGAATTGTCCTCCATGCAGGCGAAGATCCAATCGGATGTAAGAGATGAAATTTCCAAGAGTCAGCGAGACTATTTTTTAAGAGAACAGGTCAGAATGATCCACAGGGAACTTGGCGAAAGCGATGACAAGGCAAAAGAGATTCTGGAATATAAAAGAAAAATAAAAAACGCCAAGATGCCCAAAATCGCCAACAAGGAGGCTTTAAAACAGTTGAAGCGCATTGATCAAATGCATCCTGACGCTGCCGAAGCCTCGGTGGTGCGGACATATTTGGACTGGCTGGTGGATATGCCATGGACCAAAACCAGCAAAGATGTCATCAATATCAAGGATGCCAAATCGGTTCTCGATAAAGACCATTTTGGACTGGTTAATGTTAAAGATCGCATATTAGAGCATCTCAGCGTACGTAAGCTCAATCCCAAAATGAAAGGTCCGATTCTTTGTTTCGTAGGGCCGCCAGGTGTGGGCAAGACCTCTCTGGGCCAGGCCATTGCCAGTGCCTTGAACCGTAAGTTCATCCGTATTTCTCTGGGCGGCATCCGGGATGAAGCCGAAATCAGAGGACATCGTCGCACCTATATCGGTTCATTGCCGGGGCGGATACTTCAAGGAATAAAACAGAGCGGTACAAACAATCCGGTTTTTATGATGGATGAAATTGACAAACTCGGATCCGATTTCAGAGGGGATCCTTCGTCAGCCCTTTTAGAAGCCCTGGATCCTGAACAAAACTATGCCTTTAGCGACCATTATCTCAATTTGCCCTTTGATCTTTCAAAGGTCATGTTTATTCTAACAGCCAACTTGACTGATACCATCCCGTCGGCCCTTCTTGACCGGATGGAGGTCATTACACTGTCCGGATACACGGAAGAAGAGAAAAAAGCCATTGCCCAGAGACACCTTATACCGAGGCAGATAAAAGCCAACGGTTTAGCGAAAAAAACCTTGTCCATCAGTACGGGCGCACTGGTCAAGATCATAACGGAATACACATCCGAAGCTGGTTTAAGAAACCTTGAACGTGAACTCGGTACACTTTGTCGAAAAATCGCACGTAATATTGCCGAAGGGGAAAAAGGACCGTTTAAAATCACAAAAAACAACCTGGAAAAATACCTGGGCATCCCGAAATATTTTCCTGAATTGGACCAGGAAGATAGTCAGGTGGGTCTATCCACCGGTCTGGCATGGACACAAGCGGGGGGTGAGGTTCTGTATGTGGAGGCATCGTTGATCGGCGGCAAAGGGGATTTGATCATCACCGGCCAAATCGGAGAGGTTATGCAGGAGTCCGCCCGGGCCGCTCTGAGTTATGCCCGTGCTAACCTTCGCAATTTGGGCATCAAAGAAAGAATCTTTGAAAATAAGGATATACATATCCACGTTCCGGCAGGGGCGATTCCCAAAGACGGACCGTCTGCCGGGACTGCAATGGCTGCGGCCCTTATTTCTGCCTTGACCAACAAACCGGTTAACCGAGATGTTGCCATGACCGGTGAAATCACCCTCAGGGGCAGGGTTCTTCCTGTCGGTGGTTTAAAGGAAAAAGCCTTGGGAGCCTTGAGGGCGGGAATCCGCACCATCATTATTCCTGAAAAGAACAAAAAAGATTTGAAGGAGATTCCTTTGAACGTAAAACGCAAGATCAACTTTGTTCCGGTTAAAAATATGGACCAAGTTCTTTCACTTGCCATGGACGGAGAAATTGGAAACGACCGGTGATATGAAAATTCTCGCTGTCGATACAGCCACCACAAGCTGCAGTGTCGCCATTGTTGACAAGAAATCCGTGTTGGCGGAAGTTACACTGCTCAGAAAGGAGACCCATTCAAAACATTTAATGGACATGATCCATACGGCCATCGGTTTTTCAGGACTTGATTTTTCTGATCTGGACGGTTTTGCCGTTGTCAAAGGGCCGGGATCTTTTACCGGTCTCCGTATCGGAATAACCACCGTCAAGGGGCTTGCAGCGGGATTAAAAAAGCCTCTGGTGGGCGTTTCGAGCCTTGAAGCACTTGCAATGCAGGTGTCCAATTGGCCATATTTGATCTGTCCGCTATTAGACGCCCGTCGGGGGGAAGTCTATTTTTCCAGATACAGGGTTGTTGAGGGCCGTTTAAAAACCGAGGTGGACGAGCAGGTCTGCCCCCTTGAAAATGCCATACGTGACATGAATGAAGCCTGTGTATTTGTGGGAAATGGGACGCACCTTTATGGGAAGGTTTTAAGGGACATGATGGGTGCGTCGGCATTTTTTGCACCGATGTCCCAAAATACCATCAAAGCTTCAACCATCGCCTTTCTTAGCTTGAATAAATTTCAAAATAAAGATACGGATGATATCCATAGGTTTATTCCCCATTATATTCGAAGATCCGATGCAGAACTTAACTTGGTAAAACCATAGAACGTCTTCCCCAAAATGCACATAAAATTTTCCATAAAAAATTTTAACGAAGCTCCCCGCGGCCCCGTTGGCGGGATTTCCGTTTCACTCCAACAAGCTGCAGGGTATTCAGGCGAAGGCGAATAAAAACAAGTTTCGATATTTTGACAATGATAATTCCACAGTGGCCGGGTGAGACAAACCGGGAAAAACGATTATCATTTCAGTTAGTATTGACAATTTAATAATAATTTTGATATAAATATAAGTTTAGGTTTTTTATCATTTTATAACGCCAACTCGTTTTTTTGATTTTTCAATTTTGATGAACTCGTAAAAAGTCTGATTTTGCTCGCTCCCCAAGCAATTTTGGGATTCTCGACTCGCCTGGCTTAGTTGTAAGGACTCGGGCTAACGCCCTAAAACAGCTTCCAATTTTTAATGCCAGACGCATCATGAATCTTTCTTCAAAATTGCTCGATGTCGCTCACAAAAGACTTTTTACGAAACCGTCAAATTTTGTTTGTTCGAATTTAGGACAAATTAAAGGGCTCCGCAGCCAGTTTAACAAGGAAGATTAGATGCAAAAATTTTCCAGGGCAGACGCACCCAGTCATACCGCTTTTCCAGTGGCGAGTGCCGGGTATCCTTTTATACTCGCTTCTGTATTTACGACGGTTGTATTCGCCCTTTTGGAATTGACCGTCCTGACCTTGCTTGGACTCGCTGCAAGTTTTTTCATATGTTATTTTTTTAGGGACCCGGACCGTGTTGTTCCCAATTTTAAAGGCGCCGTGATTTCGCCGGCCGACGGAAAAATTATCTTTGCGAGTCCGGTGAACAACAGTCGGTTTTATGAAGGATCATGCATTAAGATCAGCATTTTTATGTCGATTTTTAATGTTCATGTAAATCGTATTCCCCATGAAGGGCAGGTTAAAACGGTAAATTATTATCCCGGAAAATTTTTTTCAGCAAACCTTGACAAGGCGTCCAGCGAAAACGAACACAACGCAGTTACCCTGGAAACCGAAGAAGGGAAAAAAATCTGTACGGTTCAGATTGCCGGACTGATTGCAAGGCGTATTATTTGCAAGGTTCAAGCGGGGGATCGTGTTGCCCGGGGACAGCGTTTTGGGTTGATATGTTTTGGGTCGCGTCTTGATGTTTATCTTCCGTCGGAAATAAATTTGAAAGTGACGGTCGGGGAACGGGTGAAAGCCGGAACATCTGTTTTAGGAGATTGGACATGAAAAGAACGAAAAGGCTTAAAAAAGAAAAGTCCCGGCGGGGGATTTATATACTGCCCAATATTTTTACATCTCTTAACCTTTTTTTCGGCTTTTATGCGGTTATCGCATCCATAAACGGGAAATTTCTTGCTGCGGGTGTGGCGATTATTATTGGCGTCATGTTTGATATCATGGATGGAAAAATTGCCAGAGCAACGAATACCACCAGCAAATTCGGTCTTGAGTACGATTCTCTGGCAGATCTCATATCTTTTGGACTTGCCCCTGGATTGATGATATATTTGTGGGCACTCAAGCCTTTAGGACGAATCGGCTGGCTGGCAGCATTTCTCTTCATGGCTTGCGGCGCCCTTCGCCTGGCACGTTTCAACTCCCAAGTGGGCATCATTAGCAGCGATCACTTTCTCGGGCTTCCGATTCCCGCCGGCGCAGGCATGGCGGCGACAACCGTTTTATTTTGCCATAAATTAGGCATCGAAGGAAAAATAAATCCCATACTCCTTCTGGTGTTGCTGTACATCCTTTCTTTTTTAATGGTGAGCACCATAAAATATAACAGTTTCAAAAAACCTGAACTGTTTAGGAAAATGAATTTCAACGTTTTGGTGGCGATCATTCTGATATTGATTTTTATCGCTGCTCAGCCATCCATTGCGCTATTTTTGTTGGCTCTTGCGTATGCCGTTTCAGGTCCTATCTTGGCCGTTCGGCATCATCGAAAAATAAAACTGAAAATGACTGGGTATAACGGGGCAAATGGGCACGGATCAAACCCATTTGACCATAATATTAACAAAAGTTCTGATATTTGCTGATTGGATGTATTATTATGTTAAAAAATTATAACATTTCCGTAATTCCCGGTGATGGAACAGGGCCGGAAGTTGTTGCAGAAGGTATCAAAGTTCTCAAAGTCGTATCCGAAAAATTCGGTTTCAACCTGGGTTTTAACCATTATGATTTGGGCGGGGAGCACTACATGGCGTCTGGAGAGATTTTGCCGGACTCCGTTCTTGAGTCATTGTCAAAAGCAGACGCAATCTTTTTGGGTGCCATCGGACATCCGGATGTAAAACCGGGGATTCTTGAAAAAGGTATTCTTTTAAAACTCAGATTTTATTTTGATCAGTATATCAATTTGAGACCCATTAAACTCTATGAAGGCGTGGAGACGCCCATAAAAAACAAAGGACCGGAAGACATAGACTTTGTCGTGGTCCGGGAAAACACGGAAGGTCTTTATGCCGGCGCCGGAGGATTTTTAAAGCGGGGTACCCTGGACGAAGTTGCCATCCAAGAATCGATAAATACCCGTAAAGGCGTGGAACGCTGCATCCGATATGCTTTTGAATATTGCAGAAAGAGAAACAAGGGGAAAAAACTGACCCTTTGCGGTAAAACCAATGTTTTGACCTTTGCATTTGATTTGTGGGAGCGCACTTTCAATGAAATTGCAGAGGAGTATCCGGATATCGAGACAGATTATGCCCACGTTGATGCCATCTGCATGTGGATGGTGAAAAACCCGGAGTGGTTCGATGTTATCGTTACCGATAACATGTTTGGAGATATCATCACCGACTTGGGTGCGATGATCCAAGGGGGGATGGGCATTGCCGCCGGAGCAAATATCAACCCCAAAGGAATTTCAATGTTTGAACCCATCGGTGGGTCTGCGCCAAAATATACCGGCAAACAAATCATTAATCCGATTGCCGCCATTTCTTCGGCCCAGATTATGCTCGAAACTTTGGGCGAGTCCATGGCTTCATCCTTGATAGAAGAAGGTGTTATTAAAGTCCTGCGGGATGACCTCAAAGATGTTGCCGCAGGGAAAATGGGGTATACCACACAAGAAGTCGGAGATCTTGTGGCAGATTATATTATTGGGACGGCCAACCATGTCGAATAAAAAATTTAATGTCGCCGTGGCGGGTGCGACAGGGGCTGTTGGGAATCAGATGATAACCTGCCTGGAAGAAAGGAATTTTCCGGTCAAGTCCATTAAATTTTTAGCATCCCGGCGTTCTGTCGGGCGCACCCTTGATTACAAGGGGAATGCCATTGCTGTTGAGGAATTGAAAGAGGATTCTTTTAAAGGCTTCGATATTGCCATTTTTTCAGCCGGTGGGGGCACCAGTAAACAATTTGCCCCTTTTGCGGCCCTGGACGGATGCGTGGTGGTTGACAACTCCAGTGCGTGGCGGATGGATCCCGAAGTTCCATTGGTGGTTCCAGAAGTAAACCCCCACGCCATTGCACAATACACCCATAAGGGTATCATCGCAAATCCGAACTGTTCCACCATCCAGATGGTGCTCCCGCTACACCCATTGCACAAGAAATTTGGGATCAAACGGATTGTGGTTTCAACATATCAGGCTGTTTCAGGAACCGGTAAAAAGGCGGTTGATGAACTCGATGCCCAGACCCGGGCGATTCTCAATTTCAAATCCTATGATGCGGTGGTCTATCCACACCCCATCGCTTTTAACTGCCTTCCGCACATCGATGTGTTTTTGGAGAACGGCTATACCAAAGAAGAAATGAAAATGCTCCATGAAACCCGAAAGATTCTGGAAGACGATACCATCGGAGTTACCGCAACTACCGTTCGTGTGCCGGTATTCTACGGTCATTCAGAATCGATTAACATTGAGACCATTGAACATGTTTCTGCTAAAGATGTGAGGGCGCTGCTGGAAGAAACTTCCGGAGTTAAAGTTGTCGATGATCCACACAACAACATTTATCCCCTTGCCATCGATGCCGCCGGTCAGGATTTGACACTTGTGGGTCGTATCCGTGAGGATGAGTCGATTTCAAACGGCATCAACATGTGGGTTGTGGCGGACAATATCAGAAAAGGCGCTGCAACCAACGCAGTACAGATTGCAGAAATCTTGGCAAAGGATTATTTATAGGGGGTTTAGATTTGGAGCGCGTACCCATTACAAAAGAGGGCTACCAGTCCCTCAGGAATGAACTGGATTATCTTAAAAGAGTTGAACGGCCCAAGAATATAAAGTCTATCGAAGAGGCCCGTGCGCATGGAGATATCACTGAAAACGCAGAGTTTGAAGCTGCCAAAGACAGACAGGCATTTCTCGAGGGGCGGGTCAATGAATTGACATACAAACTGGCCAGAGCCGATATCATCGATCCTCAAAATCTTCCAAAGGATTACGCTGTATTTGCCAGTTCTGTATTGCTTGAAAATATCGACACCGGTGAAAATGTTGAATATCAGCTTGTGGGACCTGATGAGGCGAACATCGAAGAAGGACGAATTTCTGTGTCTTCGCCCCTGGGGAAAGCCATCATCGGGAAAAAACCCGGAGACGAAATCTCTTTGGAAGCTCCAGGTGGAAAAAGATACTATGAACTGGTAGAAATATTGTAATCGGTAAAAAGTTTAACGTGAAAAGTCTATATGGGGTGCAATATCGCTTCTTAACGGAGTCGTTTCACATTTCACTTTTTACAAATTTAACAACATTTGTTATCAACCATTTTAAAATAATTAATGATATACCTATCAACGGAGGTTTTTCGTGGCGCGTATAACCATAGAAGATTGCTTGAAACGGGTGAAAAATCGCTTTTTGCTGGTCAACATGGCGGCCAAGCGTGTAAGGCAGATCCGTGAAGGATCCGAGTACCTGGTAAGTTCACCGAAGAACGAAGATATCGTCGTCTCCCTGCGCGAAATCGCAGCCGGGAAGATCACAGTTAAAGAAGACGAAAAAAAAGAAGAAAAAGTGGAACTCGTAGAAATAGAAGAGAATCCATAGGAGGCCGACACTTTTCTTTTGCCAAAGTACAGCTATGCCTACAAGGTACTAAAAAGGAATATTGGGAAGGCCCTCCACCGGTACGATATGATCGCTGATGGGGATCGAATCCTCGTCGGGCTTTCAGGCGGCAAAGATAGTTTCACGCTGTTGTGGATGTTAATGGAACGGCTGGAGCGCATCCCCATAAATTATGAACTGACTGCGGCCTACATCGATCCCGGCTTTGAAGAAGGCTTCAGTGAACCCCTGGCCGAATATTGGAATAAAACAGGGGTCCAACTCAAAATTGAGCACACGGATCACGGAATTTTGGCTCACAGCTCCCAAAATCGTGAAAATCCGTGTTTCTTATGCGCCAGGTTGCGCAGAAAACGCCTATTTGAAATTGCAGATGAACTCGGATGCAACAAGCTGGCGCTGGGGCACCACAAAGAGGATATCATCGAGACGTTATTTATGAATATATGCTACGCCGGAGAGATAAGTACGATGATGCCCGCTCAGTCCTTTTTTCAGGGAAGATTTACATTGATAAGACCCCTTGCTTTTGTTGATGAAGATGTTATAAGACGATTTGCAGGAGAGAAAGGTTGTCCGGATTTTATCAATCCTTGCCAGAGTGCAAAAGTTTCCAAGCGGCAGGAAATCAAGGGGCTGTTACAACAGCTCTACCGAAGCAATCGGAAAATTAAAGGGAATATTTTCAGGGCTATGAGCCATGTAAAGACAGATTATTTGTTAAAATGAAAGATATTCAAAATCAATTCGATCACCGCAACATTCCCATCGACAAAGTCGGCATTAAGAATCTTAAATATCCCATAACAGTGCTCGACCGGAAAAACAATTTTCAACACACCGTTGCGTCCATAAACATGTATGTCGATTTGCCCCACAACTACAAAGGGACCCACATGAGCCGTTTTGTGGAGATGCTGCATTTGTTCCGTCCGGAGGTCTCTTTAAAGAAAATTTCCGTTATTCTCGAAGAGATGAAAAAATATTTAAATGCAGCGTCGGCTAACATCGAAGTAACATTCCCCTATTTTATAGAAAAAAAATCCCCCATCAGCAAATCCGTCGGTCTCATGGACTATGTGTGCAGTTTTTTGGGATCCAGCGACCCAAGCGGCAAGATCGATCTCGTATCCGTGGTCGTTGTTCCCATATCTTCCGTATGTCCTTGTTCAAAAGAAATCAGTGATGCAGGCGCCCATAATCAACGGGGTCAAGTTATGCTCAGTACACGGTTTAAGAAATTTATCTGGATCGAAGATATGATTGAGCTGGTAGAGGGGACGGCTTCCTGCGAAGTATACTCCGTCCTCAAACGTAGCGATGAAAAACATGTGACGGAAACCGGTTATAATAACCCTAAATTTGTTGAAGATATCGTTAGAGACGTTGCTGAAAAGCTAAAACAGGACAGCAATATAACCTGGTTTTCCGTGAGTGCGGAAAATTTTGAGTCGATCCATAACCACAGTGCATATGCTTCGATTACCAGCGGAAAAGAACCCGATTTTTAATCCAGATTGCGCAAGAGTAGATCCATAATGGGTTTCGGCGACTTACCCGGGGTATTTATCAGCAAAACAAATGCGTACACCCTGCCTTTTTTATTTTCGATATAACCGGCCCGTGTATGGATACCCTTGAGGGTTCCCGTTTTATAGAAAACATTCCCCATTCTGCGCATGAGAAAACGATAGGGCGCAAAAACTTCGAGTATTTTGTAGAAACTTACTGCAGACATCCTGTTTTTTCTCGATATTCCCGAACCTTCTACAAACCGAAAATTATCGATTTTAAGAATATTTTTCGCATATGCAAATGCTGCTCGAACGCCCTTTTCCAGGGTCCCCGGAGGCCCGTATGCTTCTGCGCCGCATGTGATGAGCAACTGATTGGCCATGAAATTATTTGAATATTCGAGAAGTTTTGATAGGGCTTGTATCAGTGAAAAACTGGAAATATGTCTGAATATGAGTTTGTCATGGTCTTTTTGAACCTTTCCTCTTTTTATTCTGCCGTAAAACGGTATCCCTTCTTGTTTTAAAAAATATAAAAGAAGATGACCCGAATAAAGTGTGTTTTCATTCCGTTGGGAAGAAAGCAGAATTCTGCCGTGATCCAATTGAGAGACATCGATTCGTTTTTGGACAAACGGCAGCAGAGGCGTTTGGGGCTCGGCACTGACAAAAATGCCCTTGGAATTCCGTTTGAATTTAATTGTGTTGAAATTTACACACAGGGCGCCGATGGGGGCGTCGTAAGGTTCATTTGAACGATTGACCCCGGGGATTTCAATGGGGGTTTTAAAGTATGAATCGTCGAGAACCATATCCTTAATATGGGTTAATCCAATTCCCGGAATGGATGCGAGATCCCGTGCAATTTCAGCCAAAGTTTCTGAGATGAGAAGGGGGTCTCCATATCCTTTTACTTTGAGGTTGGAATTTGGGTCTTGATAAAACTCGGTGACAAATCTGTAGTCCGGACCCAGATAATGGAGGGAAACAAGAGCTGTAAATATTTTCAGGGTCGATGCCGGGACCAGCTGCATTTCGGCATTTTTTGAAAAAACAATCCGTCCCTGGAGATCTGCCAATAGAATTGCATCCTGATTTCCAATAAAAGGATTTAAGTCGGCAAGTTTTTCGGCATAAAGATGTTGGGTTGTCCCGAAATTCAATAGACAAAAAAGAAGTAGAAACCGGCATATGGCGGCTGAAAGGAATGGTTTCGATTTTGACGACAAATGCATGAGTAAATTCTTAATGACGGTTACTTTAAACGGGCGATTGCCCAAGATGAACAGGGGACCCCGGGCGGCGGTCCCAAAGGAATCTACGTGCTGTCCACAATTAGGGTCACCGGTCCGTCGTTGATCAAGGATACCTCCATCATGGCTTGAAATCGACCGGTTTCCACAGGGACGCCTTTCTGACGGACCTCTTCAACAAATAACTGGTACAGTCCGGTGGCATGGTCCGGACCTGCGGCATTGACGAAAGAGGGGCGCCGGCCTTTTTTGCAATCTCCCAACACGGTGAACTGGGAGACAACCAGCATCTCCCCGCCGGTATCCATCAAGGAACGGTTCATTTTACGATTTTCATCTTCAAAAATTCTTAAATTTACGATCTTGTCTGCAAGGTATTTGACATCATCGGTTTTATCTGCTTTTGCAATCCCTAAAAGTACCAAAAGACCTTTGCCGATTTTTCCAACCGTTTCATTTTCGACGGATACAGAACTGGATTTAACCCGTTGTATTATTGCACGCATATTCAAACTTCTCCGAAAACCTAAAGATTGGTGATAATAAAGGGGTTTTTTGATCGGGTTTTTTGGTTTCATCCTATTTCTCCGAAACAGATTGTTCAAGCATTTTTCCAAAAAAAGCGAATTAGTTTCCATCCATAAATGGCCCTTTTTGCCCGTATCTGGGTTCTCCGCGGGTTTTGGCTGCCAAACTTGATTGCCCAGAGACACCCTGATTTAAAGGGCGAACCCGGTCATTGGGAGGGGCTCGAAGGGATTGAATAAATTGAGACTTGATTTAATGAAGATTATTATTTTATGATTCTCTCAATCTCTCTTCTTCATGGAACACAATATCCTAAACTTTAATACCTGGAAACGCTTCAAAAGGTTAAAATCCAATGGAGAAAACAACCCAGGAATTGCAGGCCGTCAAGAAAGAATCCCATACAATATTGGAGGCAATGTCAGAAGGAATTTTTAAAATAACTTCTGAAGGAAAAATTGTCTTTGCCAATTCCGCGGCGGTTTCTTTGTGCAATATCCCCAAGCAAAAACTGTTAGGCTCGATTTTAACCGGTATTTTTTCAGGGGATTCGGCTCAAAGAGTGGCCGAGCTTTTAAAAGCGCCCGAGGAAAGATCGGAAATATCGACGGTCGATTCTCCCCTTGTTCTGGGCGAATATCTGGTCAAAATAAAAATATTGGGAGATACGGAAGAAGATACACGTGTCGTTATTTTAAGTGATACTACCGAACACGAACGTTCCAGACAGATTATTCGATTGCGCAACCGCGAGCAGCGGCTGCACACCCAGACCGTGCAGGCATTTAATTCAAGCCTGGAATTGGATCAGGTTATCGTTAGTGTTTTGGAGGAAGTCCGTCGATTGATGGGCGTCCTCGGCAGTTCAATCTGGTTGATCGATGAAGACACCGGAGAGTTGGTCTGCGAAGAGGCTACCGGCGATTATGGAGAAACCCTGCGCGGTTGGCGATTGGCACCTGGAGAAGGTTTGGCCGGATGGGTGGTGCAGCATGGTGAAAGCTCGATCTCGCCGGACACATATTCCGATAAACGGCATTATAAGGAAGTGGATCAGGCCATCGGAAAGCATACCCAGTCCATCCTCACTGTCCCTTTATATGTCAAGGGAGATATTATCGGCGTGCTCCAAGTGGTGGATATTGAAACAGGGCGATTCGACAAAGACCACCTATCCTTAATGGAGACCTTAGCAGGGTCAGCGGCCATTGCAATAGAGAATGCTCGTCTCTACGAAAAAGCACGTCTGGAGATTTCCATCCGCAAACAGGCTGAAGAGGCCCTTCGCGAGAGTGAAAATAAATATCGTACCGTTCTTGAAGCAAACCCTGATTCTGTTATTGTTTATGACATGGAAGGGAAGGTAACTTATTTGAACCCGACATTCACGAAGGTTTTTGGATGGACCCTAAAGGAATGTTTCGGCAAAAAAATGGACATGTTTGTTCCTGAAGAAAATTGGCCTGAAACTATCGAAATGATAGAGAAAGTCCTCGCCGGAGAAAATCTTACGGGCATTGAAACGTTCCGGCACACGAAAGCCGGAGATGTCATCCCTGTAAGCGTCAGCGGCGCCATTTATCATGATCGCGATGGAAATCCTGTGGGCAGCGTGGTTAATTTGCGAAATATTTATGAACAGAAAAAACTGGAGGCTCAAATCCAGCAGGTACAAAAGCTGGAGGCCATTGGCACCTTGGCCGGTGGCATCGCACACGACTATAATAACCTGCTTATGGGAATTTTGGGGAACGCATCTCTCATGACCTTTGATCTGGAATCCAATCACCCGCATTATGAAAAATTAAAAAATATCGAGAAATACGTTCAGAGCGGTGCAGATCTTACAAAGCAGCTTTTAGGGTTCGCAAAAGGGGGTAAATACGAAGTAAAACCCATTGACATCAATGATGTGGTAAGACAAAGTTCAGAGATGTTCAGTCGAACAAAAAAGGAAATCAGAATCCAACGAAATCTTCAAAAAGATATATGGTCGGTGGAAGCGGATGCGAATCAGGTGGAGCAGGTGTTGTTGAATCTTTATGTGAACGCCGGTCAAGCGATGCCTGGCGGCGGAGAGCTATATCTTCAAACAAAAAACGTTACACTTGATGACCACTATACCCGACTTTTTTCCGTCAAGGCCGGGAATTTTGTTAAAATATCCATCACAGATACGGGAATAGGCATGGATGAGGAGACCATAAAACGAATCTTCGACCCGTTTTTCACCACAAAAGATATGGGCAGAGGCACCGGTCTCGGCCTTGCCTCTGCTTATGGTATCATCAAAAATCACGGCGGTATCATAAACGTGGACAGCGCCCTAAATAAAGGGACGACGTTTAATGTCTTTCTTCCGGCATCTGAAAAAAATATCGTAAAAACTCAACCTCTGAATCAAAAAACGATTAAGGGGGTTGGTACCGTATTGCTTGTTGATGATGAAGAGATGATCATTGATGTTGGCAGCCAGATTCTTGAAAACCTTGGCTACAGCGTCCTATCGGCCAGAAGCGGTACAGAAGCCATGGAAGTCTATCAGGCACATCAAGATGAAATCATTTTGGTCATTTTGGACATGGTCATGCCGGATCTGGGAGGTGGGGAGACTTTTGACAGGCTCAAAAAAATAAACCCTGAAATTAAAATTCTCCTTTCCAGCGGGTACAGTATCAATGGACAGGCCTCTGAAATAATGGATCGGGGGTGTAATGGCTTTATTCAAAAACCTTTTAACATTCGACAACTGTCTCGTAAAATAAGGGATGTCGTTGATTAGGGGGCGTAATTTTAGCCCAACATGAACGGTGGCATCCATTCAAGGTCAATCAAGCAACCAGTAAAATTCTAAGATCCATTACGTTGGTGTTGGTGGGACCCGTTATTAAGAGGTCGTCGAGTTTTTCAAAAAAATGGTACGCATCATTGTTTGCAAGGAAATGATGTGGATCCAATCCCATCTCTTGGGCTCGATCCATCGTGGTTGTATCGGAAAAAGCCCCGGCCGCATCGGTAGGACCGTCGGTACCATCCGTACCCCCGCTGAGAACAACAATATTCTCGTGACCCGAAATATCAATGGCTGCTGCAAGGGCAAACTCCTGATTTCGTCCACCCAAACCGTTTCCTGAAATGGTTACCGTTGTTTCCCCGCCGGAAAGAATACAGGCGGGCGGAGAAAGGGGGATCCCGGTTTTAATGATTTCCTTGGCGATGGCGCCGTGGAATTGTGCCGCACATCGAGTTTCACCGACAATCATTGAGGACAAAAGGATGACGTTGTACGCCAACTCTTCGGCTTTCTCTTTGGCAGCACTTAGGGATTCAATGTTGCTGGCGATAATCAGATTTTGCGTTTTTTTAAAAGCAGGGTCGCCGGCTTTCGGTGTTTCTGGTGTTTTACCGGAAATTCCGGATTCAATATGGTTTAAGACGGTTTCGGGGATTTTGTCTTTGATGTGGTATCGTTTCAAAATTTCCATGCAGTCGGCAAACGAACTCGAATCCGACACCGTCGGCCCCGATGCGATGATATCAAGGTCATCTCCCACTACGTCTGAAAGTATCAGGGAAATAATAGTGGCAGGATATGCCGCTTGTGCAAGCCTGCCGCCTTTAATTTTTGAAGTATGCTTTCGCAGGGTATTTATTTCATGGATGGTGGCGCCACAGGAAAGCAACACTTTGATGGTGTCCTGTTTATCTTTAAGGGTGATGCCATTTAACGGAAGGGGGAGCAAGGCCGACCCCCCGCCTGAAATAAGGCACAATATCAGGTCGTCCTTTTCAGCTTTTTTCGCTAGATTCAGTATGGCATCTGCCCCATTTTCTCCATTTGAGTCCGGTAAAGGATGGCCGGCTTCCGTAAGTTTGATTCGTTGAAGCTCAGCAACATGATCATATTTTACGGTGATGCGTCCGTCCGAAATCCTTTCTTCGAGGATATCCTCTACTGCCGCCGCCATGGGAGCCGTGGCTTTACCTGCGCCGATTACAAACAGTTTTTTATATTGAGAGAGGTGATATGCCCGATTTCCGACAAAAAGGGATTCACCGTCAAACTTGCAGCATCGTTTGACGGCAGCTCCTGGCTCAACAGCATCTAATCCTTTATAAAAAATTTCAGCAGCGTCCTTTTTCATTGCCAAGATACTTTTTGAATGAATACCCATAAGTGCTCGGTGTCGCCTGTATGTTCATTTAGAGAAATATTTTAAAATGAATTAAATATCGAAAAATTATATTTTGAACAATTCCACCTGTCAAAGAGAAACTGCTTGCGTTTGTATTCTTGACAATAACTGGAGATAACCGTACTGTAAAATTTTATATTGCATATTTATACGGTGCTTGCTGAATTTCACTCACTTGCCCCTCACTTGCAAGGCGACGGGCAAGCATTCCACCTATAATAAAAGTGATTACAAATACATCAAAGGCATCTCTTTGGAGGCAAAATATGGAAAATAATAGCTCGGATTCTTTTAAAGGTCAGTTTCTCATGGCCATGCCTTCACTTCTTGATCAGAATTTCTATCAAACCGTTACCTGTATTTGCGAATATACAACGGCAGGGGCTGTGGGTATTGTTATAAACAGAGTTCATCCTGACTTGTTCGGAAAGGATATTTTTAATGAGCTTAAGATGGAGTTTGCATCCAGTGCGGAATCGATTCCCATACACATTGGAGGACCGGTTCATATGGGTGAGATCTTTGTGCTCCATGGCCCTCCGTTTGGATGGGAAGGGTGTCGTATGATCACGCCGAGCCTTGCCATAAGCAATACCAGAGATATCCTGGAGTCGGTTGCAATGGATAGAGGCCCCAAATCATTTATCATTACCCTTGGGTGTGCCGGATGGGGTCCGGGTCAGCTGGAGTCGGAAATAATAGAAGATGCCTGGTTGACATCTCCTATATTTGAAGAGATTATATTTGATATGCCCATCGAAGTACGCTGGGAAGCGTCTTTAAAAAAAATCGGTGTAGATCCGGCCTTGCTTTTGAACACATCCGGCCATGCGTAACACATTAAAATATTGACAAATTTACTCCAGCCGTTTCCCCCTTTTTATTCCGCATCAAATACCGTTTCTCTTAACAGTGCCATCAAATATTATTTCTTTTTCGGTTTCTTTTTCGGTTTCTTTTTTTTAAGGCAAACCTTGTCTTTCCTTACAAATGCACAGAGTTTAGGATTGTAATATTCTTTGCAATTTAAGGGATTATATAGTGGGCATTCAGGATGTTTTTCTGACATAAATCAAATTTTCCCCTCATCTATTGGTTTCCGTCTTAAATAAAATGGCATTTTATTGAATATTAAAAAGACTCGTATCATTAATATCATAAATTTTGATATCTTACAAGGCATTATGTCCATTAGTCAAAATTGAAATATTTCACTTTGTGAAACAAGGTGCCCGTCAGGTCACTGGTGATCAGGATTTGTGAGTTACCGGAGAGCCGTGAAATGTTGAATTCGGAATACAATATTTTTCCCAAAGGCTATCAACGGAAATCGCTTTGACAATTAATTTAATACATTGTAATAAAAAGCGCCGATAGGGATTATGCCTTGGGTTTGGCGTCCCACGTAATCCCGAATGCTCAGATGGGTGTTAATATTTTCTATTCAAAAAAACAAAGTGTTGCAAAAATAAGTCCTTGTCCGCCACACACGCATTTTTGGGGATAAATACCCCTAAAAAGTTTTTTTTAGAATCCGCAAACTTAGAAATTTATGGTTAAAAATGACCACATACAATTCACTAAAAAAAGATATTCTTCAAATAAATAAAGAAGTTTCCGGTCTTTTCCCCAATGCCCAATGGATCATGGGAACGTCAGACCATACATTTGCAGAGTGGCAGAAAACTTGTGAAGCCATCAACAGTCAGATGGCGGGAGAGATCATCCGCGTTGCGGTTGTCGGCCCGATTAAATCCGGCAAAAGTACATTTATTAATTCATTTTTTAAAGGCGAATTCCTAAAGCGAGGGGCTGGAGTTGTGACATCCATTGTCACACGGGTTCGGAACGGAAAAAAACTCAAAGCAAAACTGTTGTTCAAATCCTGGGATGAGATTAACTCGGATATGGAGCAGGCGTTGGTTCTCTTCCCCTCCTTAGAGTGGCGCAATGAAAATTACAGATTCGACATACGGCAAAAAAAAGAGCGGCTGAGTCTGCAGAAGGCGCTCAATTCATTAAATTCAGAACACCTTGTTTCAGATGGTGCCCGCAATGTGAATAATATACTTCTGACATCCTACCTTAAAGGATACGAAAAGATTAAAGATATAATTTCACCTGAAACACGGACGAACCAATATGAAAACGAGCTTTTTTCGGAGCACTGGACTTTTGTGGGAGATGGGTCCATGGCGGTGTATCTGAAAGATGTTCAACTGGAAATCGACTCAGGAAATATCGACAGCAATATCGAAATTGCGGATTGTCAAGGCAGCGATTCCCCAAACCCCCTTCACCTTGCCATGATACAGGATTATCTGCTCCTAACCCATCTTATTGTATATGTCATCAGCAGCAGAACAGGACTTCGGGAAGCGGACATAAAATTTTTATCCATCATCAAAAAAATGGGGATTATAGACAACATCCTTTTTGTAATTAATTGTGATTTCAGTGAACACGAATCGATAAATGATCTTAAACTTCTCATTGAAAACGTAAAAGAAGAACTTGCGAGTATCAAGCCATCTCCGGAAATTTATTCCCTTTCCGCATTGTTTAACCTGTTCAAAGCGCAACGTGGGAATCTGTCACAAAAAGATCGGCTTAGACTGGAACAATGGGAAAAAGAACCGGAACTTACCGCTTTTTCAGACTTGGGAACAGAGCTGTTTGAATCCTCTTTTTACAAAAGGCTGACCAAAGGAAGTTATGCTCTTTTGTTAAAAAATCATCTTGAACGTCTTCGTATAATTTCATCCGGAATGGGGCGTTGGATATACTTCAATCAAAACATGCTTACCCGGGATGCCAACACTGCCAATGGGATCGTTGAAAAGATAAAGAAACATCAAGAAGGAATGCGTCAAATCGAGTCGGTGATAAAAAATACGCTTGTTGGTTCCACGAAAAGAATAAATCAGGATCTAAAAACAGATATCGAACGTTTTTTTGATACCCGATCCGGCGATCTGTTCCAGGGAATAATTGAATTTATAAGAGATTATAAAATATCTTACCCAAAATATGAAGAACCTCTTAAGGCTTCCGGCTTCCCGAATACCCTCTACCTGGTATTTCAGGAATTCAAGCAAGCCCTGGATAGGTTGATGACCGAAACCATAAATCCTGAAGTTATCCATTTTATGAGAGAAAAAGAGAAACGGATTCACGAGCATCTCGAATCCATCGCAGATCCATTCGATGTCATGGTACAGGATGCCATTGCAGGCTATAACGGCATGATGGAAAATTTTGGAATCGTCCGTTCTTTCGAAAGCCCGGAAAGGATCGATCTGCCGGACATCGATACCATCAAAGCGATCGCGGGGGTAACCCTTCCGCCGGCAGTTACATACATGCGCTATACGGCGACAATAAAAACCGAAGCGGTGATGCGACTCGGTTTTTATACGGTTGTTACGTTTTTTAAAAAAATATTAAAAAAACCGGTTGAAAAGAAAAATGAAGAAAGCATACTTGCCTTGCAGGCCGGTGTTTTGCGCATAAAACGCGAAACAGAAAAATCGATGGCTTTTTTCTTTAAAGATTATCAAGAAAACATCAAATTCCAATATGTAAATAAAATTGTTGAGGCGGTATCAAACAGCCTTTATGAATCGTTGATCGATCGTTTTCAGGGGTATGCCACAGATCTTTCAAATACCGTTGAACTGATAAACAACAAGCTGATTGACAAGGAGCAAGCCTCGACAACACTTCAGGAAATGGCGATGGGTGCCGAAAAAATCGAAGAAAAAATAAACACCGTATGCGAAAATATCAGAAAATTCGCATTGGCCGATGTGTAAACAATTGTCTGTGATGCCTTGATTCATGGCATCCTCGACGTTCGCTCAATTGGGGCAATACCAAATAACCGATGACGACAGGGGAGGTATTAATTATGGGTGATAAACAGACCAGAATCATCGCTGTGGCCAATGAAAAAGGAGGTGTTGGGAAAACCGTTACCGTCATTAACCTTGCAGCGGCTTTATGCAAAGAAGGGAAAACCGTTCTTGTGGTGGACATGGACCCCCAGTTTAATGCGACACGAGGACTCGGCATCGACGTTGAAGAAGAAATGTTGACCGTGTATGATCTTATCAAAGACAATAGAACGATTAAATCGGCGGATGTCATTGTATCGACCCAATGGGAAGGGCTCGATGTTATACCGTCTCATGTGGATCTTGCCGGAGCAGAGATTGAACTCGTAGATGAAGTGGGACGAGAAGACAGATTAAAAAATGCCCTCGAAAGCATATACGGCGTTTATGATTTTATAATTCTTGATACACCACCCAGCCTTTCACTGCTGACCGTCAATGTATTGTCCTATGCCAAAGAGGTTATTGTACCGTGCCAGACCCATCCGTATGCTTATTCAGCTCTGGATGAGCTTTTCCATACCATTTTTGCCGTCCGGGAAAACATCAACGCGGATCTTAAAGTGACCGGCATTGTTGCCACATTATTCGATTCTCGGACCCGGATCAGTCATGGCATCTTGGAGAAACTGAAAAATGATTCAAGATATTCTCATTTTCTTTTTGACACGGTTATAAGGACCAATACAACCATTGCCGAAAGTGCCGGCGTTGGCAAGCCTGTAGTCTTTTTTAGACAGAGCAGCTTCGGTTCAGAAGATTATACCCGTCTCGCCCAAGAATTGCTGAAGCCGAATTGAGCCGAAACCATAAAAGAGCCCATCATAGATCCCGTCATCCGGGGAATGATGGTGTGCTGGAGAGTGGTGGGACAAAAGCATGGAGTATTGGAGTAATGGGCTGAAAGAATTGTTTTCCCATTCCTCCAACACTCCATTATTCCAATATTCCAGCTCAACCGGTTAAGATGGCATCGCCGCAGATCAGTTCCCTCTCAGTTTAACCAAATTATCTCTTGCAAAGCCTATTGATGGATCCATTGCCAATGCCGTTTCATAATATTCTATGGCTTTTTCCGTCTGCCCCATATCCCGATAATTTGAGGCGATATTCGCATAGTCAATGGCGGAACTCGGATCGAGCTGCAAAACTTTATTGAAATATCCTATGGCCTTTTCGTGTTCCTTGAGTTTGAAATGGCTGAACCCCATTAAGTTGTATACATCCGTTCTTTCTGGGTCACACTTTTCAGCCTTTTCCAATGCATCAATGGCCTCACGGTATTTCCCCATTTCATTTAAGGACACACCCATGTAGGAATAGATGCTGGGCATGTCCTGTTCTGTGGGGCCGAGCTCCAGGGACCGGTTGAAATATCTGAAAGCCGTTGCAGGGTCATTGAGGGCGAGGTGGCATGAACCGAGATAAAATTTGACGTAATATTTTCCCTTGAGTATCCTATCGATCCGTTCAAGCTCTTTAATGGCGTTTTCGGGTGTTTCGTTTTCGGTTATAATTTTGCTCGAGAACATCCCCAAACTGGTTCCAAGGGATCGCTCCCTAAAGTGTGCTCCCGGTATTATGGTATAGAAAGCCGGTATTTCAAGGAGGGGATGCATGGTGTTGACGACGATGACTTCCAACCCTTTTTTTGCCAAAGCGGATATGCAGTTTTCCACTTCTACTTTGATGTTTTCGTTTGAAAGTTGGGGTAGGGTTTTAATGTTTGTTCTGACGCCAGGATTGATGATAAAATCCGCATCCTCAATTTTCGTAAATTTGGGAAGACCGCTGGCCACATAATTGGCGCCGGTATTAAAATCGCCGGCCAGTTGAGCCACCTCTGTAAGGGCACGACTTAACGCCTTTTGTGGATCCGGCGCTGTTCCGGCTGTCCACACAATTTCACTTTTTTCCGGAAATGTAGACGGATCATAGGCCATGGCACCCACGGTGGGGATCCCCGTGTCCAGGGAAAAATCTGAAAGGTACACTTCGACCCCGGCTCGCCGGTATTTTTGTATCATTTCCACAACGATCGGATCGGTGGCTGAACCTAAAGTAATTGCAGGTACTTTCAGCCGTTTTTGACTGATAATGGAAGAGACGTGCCTTTCCACAATTTCACAGATGCCCTGGGAAAGGGCTTCCTCGACGCAATTGCCGGCAGAGGGACCATTGAATTCGTTGATTGTAAAAAACCAGTTGAAAGGAATAACGACTTCTTGATTTCGGGTTAGATTAAACGCCTTTGTCCATTTCAACGGCAGGGTTTCGAATATCTTTTGGGCCAAGTCCAAATCTTTTGAATCATCGTGGACAGATTGAGCGATCATCTCAAATGGAATTGCGTTTTCCTTAATATTACCATACTGTTCAACAAAAAAGTTTTTAGAATCTTTGCAGAAACTAAAGAAGCTAAACCGTTCTGCCAACTCCATCACAGCGCTGGCTTCAGCCTGCTTGGGGGTGGCCCCTTTTCCCATCTGTTTTTTCGTTCCAATAATTTTTACTGCATCCTTGCCGCAGCTGCTGAAATAAATCGGGATGTCCAATCGTCCGTTATCGATTCTCACCGTATATTCGAGGATGTCCAAATCCACTTTTTTTAATTTCTCCTTAAAGTGTTTTACGGTTTCTTCAGGGGAAATTATTTTGTCCTGGTCCAGGGTAAAGCCCTTGAAAGCATCGTTTAAAACAATTTTATGCGTCATAGTTTTTCCTTTTATTGTAGATTTTGGCGCAGATATTAAGAGTTGCAACAACTTGCTCCCCAGTAATATTCCTTAAAGTCGCTGGAAAGCAAGGCTGCAAGGCAGAACATTCTCTTCAGCTGGGTGCAGGGTGCTCAAAAGAAATTGAAGATTTCATCCCAAAACATTATTGCGCCAACGTTTTTACTTATATTAAAAAGTATCGATGCTCGTCAAATATTTTTGGGCATTCAGGTCCATGAAAGGTTATTTGCCGATTTTTTTGAATTGACTGAATTCTTTCAAGTTGATATGGTGCTGCAAATATCCTGTGGGGATGTAGCTCAGTTGGGAGAGCGCGGCGTTCGCAACGCCGAGGTCGAGGGTTCAAATCCCTTCATCTCCATACCGAGAAAATCGAGGACTTGGCGGTTCTATCTCCAAGTCCTTATTTTTTTCCATGGGATCTTTTTAATTGATCAGTTGTTTTTTTGGGTGAAACTGGTATAGTACAAAAACCTTGGACAGGGAATCGGGATTTTTTTGTTTTAATTTTGCCATGGCCCCAATCGAGGGAAATTTATTTGCCATCTGTTGGGACATCACGGTAACATCCAGTCAACGCGACGACGCTCAAAAAGTAAGGACCAATTATATTATGAAACGCACGGCTGAAATAAATCGGGAGACCAAAGAAACCAAAATTGGTGTGAAGCTAAATTTGGACGGAAGTGGAAAAGTCAAGATATCTACAGGTATACCTTTTTATGATCACATGCTCACACTTTTTGCAGTTCACGGCTTTTTTGACCTCTCCGTTGATGCAACGGGTGACATTGATGTGGATTATCATCACACAATAGAAGATTCCGGACTTGTTCTTGGGGATGCGTTTAACATGGCACTTGGGGACAGAAAAGGGATACGTCGATTTGGTCATGCCGTTACACCCATGGATGAAGCACTTACTTCTGTTGCCGTTGATTTGTCCAAACGTCCTTTTCTGGTTTACAATATTCCGCCAAAAACGAACATTGACGGGGACACCTTCACCTCGCTGACCAAGGAATTTTTTAGGGCATTCTCAAACCGATGTGGGTTGAATTTTCATGTCAATGTTTATTACGGTGAAAACGAGCATCATATCAATGAATCGATTTTTAAAGCAGCCGGAAGGGCGCTGGAGCAGGCCGCTTCTATTGACGTGCGGATAAAAGATATTCATTCGACAAAGGGCACTTTGTAAACATAAAAATATCTTCATACGGTTAGAAATTTTGACAGAGGATTCCCCCTGAAAAGGCGACATGCTTAAAATAACTGCTCCAGATAAAACCCCGAAAATGTTTAGCGCTTTTCTTTTGACGGCACTACTCCTTGTGTCGGCATGTGCAAACAATGCCGTTGTCAAAGAAAGGCCTCCCATGCTGTTGGATGTTAAAAAAATCCTGATTTTCCCTTTTGAGGATATGGCCGGCGTGTACGGACAAAATGTTGATGCCCGCTGTCCGGTCTGCGGCAAGGTTTTTATGACCGGCCCGGTACCTGAAAGCGCCACCCGAATCCTGACGGATCAGGTGTTCATTTTACTGGAAGCGCAAAAAGATTTTGAACTCATACCCGCCAGCCAGGCCCGAGGCGTTATGTCAGGCTTGCAGGCAAAAAATAATAATAGTATGTCTGAACCGGATTTGTGGCTTGAAACAGGACGCAATCTGGATGCCGATGCCGTAATCGTCGGGCATCTTTATCGTTTCAGGGAGCGCATCGGCACGCAATATTCCGTCGAGGTTCCCGCCTCTGTGGCATTTGATATCCACCTTATCGGTGTAAAGAATGGGCGTTTGTTGTGGAGCGGTAAATTTGACGAAACCCAGCAGTCACTGTTTGAAGATCTTTATCAGCTGGGTACCTTTTTACGCAGACGGGGCCGGTGGATTACGGCAAAGGAACTTGCCGTATCCGGTCTTGAAGGTATCCTTGATACCTTTCCCGCTTCAGCCAAGGATTTAAAGAATCAATAGAACTATGGATGTTATACCCGCAGTCGATATAAAAAATGGAAAATGTGTGCGGCTTTTTCAGGGGAAAATGGAATCGGAGACCATTTTTTCCGATGATCCCGCTGCCATGGCGAAGAGATGGGCGGATGAAGGTGCTGAAATTATTCATGTCGTCGATCTCGACGGAGCCATTGAAAAAAGTCCTCAAAATCTCGAATCAATAACAAAAATCATTAATAGTGTCGATGCCCATATACAGGTAGGGGGGGGAATCCGGAACCAAAGCACCATCAGGATGTTTCTCGAAATCGGCGTTAAAAGGGTTATTATCGGGACTGAAGCCATTCGAAACCCAAAACTCGTCAAGGATGCATGCAAAGAATTTCCCGGACAAATTGTTGTAGGGATCGATGCTAGAAACGGAATGGTTGCCATTGAAGGATGGACAAAGACAACGCAGATAAAAGCTGTCGATCTTGCAATCCAATTCGAAGACAGCGGCGTCGCCGCCATCAATTTTACGGATATTCACAGGGATGGGATGGAGACCGGACCGAACATTGAGGAAACCCGGAGATTGGCCGAAGCCGTTAACATACCGGTGGTCGCTTCAGGCGGCATTTCTTCCATAGAAGATATTCGAAACCTAATACCATTAGAATCCGTCGGAGTTGTCGGCGTTATTACCGGCAGGGCGCTCTACAGCGGCACCTTGAACCTTAGGGAAGCCATCGAGGTTCTGAAAAAACGAAAATAACGCGTCCGGCCAATAGGGGCATTTGAAAGGCAACACCAAAGGGATACCCCACAAGATTTTGAAGTGAAAATTACCCCGCCTGTTGGAAATTGTGGAGATCCCGATTCATCGAGGCCCCATGGAATGCATTTTCAATTTATATTCCATCGGGGTGAAACCCATCGGTCTTTTCTGTTTATCCGGGGTGTTAATTCCGCCTTGCACGGCGAAAGGGAGGTCCAAGGGACTAGTTAAAAGACTAATTTCTTGACAAAACAAAATTTAATAGTTACTATTTCAGGTTAAAATATTAAGGGTTTATTCGATGCGGTTCAGTGGAAAGTTATTCTCGCTTAATCCGTGAACATATTCGATGCTTTGGCTCACAAAGACTTTTTAGAAATTCTTTAGAAATTGGCTTTTCAATGAAAATCGTCCCTGGAAAAGATAAAGATCTTCAAATATATCAACCTGAGTTCATATTTAACGTTTTTAGGCTTCATCCTGTTTAAGTCCTCCCATCATTATTAGTTCCGGATTTGTCAGTCATTCCATTCATTGATGGAGGTTGGTCTTTTTGTCAGTTTATATTCCTGAAGATAAAGTTTTAGAAATTAAAAATGCGGCGGATATTGTGGAGGTCGTTTCGGATGTCGTATATCTGAAAAAGGCCGGAAAAAACTTTGTTGGACTCTGTCCTTTTCATTCGGAAAAAACCCCTTCTTTTACCGTAAGCCCTCAAAAACAGATCTTTTATTGCTTTGGTTGTGCCACTGGCGGAAATGTTTTTAGTTTTATTATGAAGCGCGATGGTATCTTATTTCCCGATGCTGCGTTGATGCTCGCCAGAAAATATGGAATTCAAATTCCCACTCGAACTCTGTCTCCAGAACAAAAAAAACGGATCAACGAAAAGGAAACCTTGCTCTCTGTAAATAGACAAGCGATGGATTTTTTTCATAAAGAACTAATTAGAAGTCCTTCGGGAAAGCACGCCATGGCATATTTAGAGAAACGGGGACTGAGCAGAAATACCATCGATACCTTTTGTATTGGATATGCCAAGGACGGCTGGAATCATTTGTTAAACTATTTTTCCCAAAAGGGTATACCGCCACGTACGCTTGAAAAGTCCGGATTGATTGTTCAAAGGAAAAACCAAGACGGTTTTTACGATCGTTTTAGGGGACGTATAATATTTCCGATTTTCGAGTCAAATTCCCAGGTAATTGGATTCGGAGGACGGGTTCTGGATGATTCCCTTCCAAAATATCTTAACTCGCCGGAAACAGGATTATATAACAAAAGTCGCTCGTTGTACGGTCTGAATTTGGCCAAATTAAAATGTAGAGAGCATGAAACGGTTTACATTGTTGAGGGCTATTTTGATCTGTTGGCCCTTCATCAGCATGGCATTCAGAATTCCGTCGCCACGTTAGGGACATCGATTACAGCTGAGCATGTTCAGATTCTTAGAGGATTTATCGGAAAGGATGGCAGGGTCATTCTTGTCTTTGATTCAGACGATGCAGGTATCAAGGCGGCCAAAAGAAGCATCGCGGTATTTGACAAAGGATATATTAATGCTAAAATTCTTGTTTTACCTGAGGGATATGATCCGGATTCATATCTATTCGAGTTCGGAATAGACGCGTTTATAAATCTTGTTTCCCAGGCCCAGGGTATCATCCCTTTTCTTATGAATTCTGCTGTTAAGAAGTACGGTCTTTCCAATGAAGGAAAAATCCGTGTGATTTCAGAGCTCAAAGAACCTCTGGCGTCTGTTAATGATAAGGTAGCAAGATCTTTATACATCAAGGATCTTGCCGAGTGTATCGGCATCGATGAATCTGCTGTTCTGGAAAGGGTTCGAGAAACATCGGTCCGGAAGGGTGTCCCTTTTATGGATCAAGGAATGGTTCTGAAAAGCAAGTGGGACAGGATGGAACGGCAGATCATCACAATGATGCTGGAATTTCCACAAATATTATCAGAAATCGCCGAGGGTAATATACTCGACCATTTTGAAGACCACAATTTAAGGTCCATTGGTCAAACGATCCTGAAGAACAAAGACCGCTCTGAAATGCGCGTGTCTGATCTGATAGATTTAATTGAAAATAAAGCTCAAAAGAACATGGTGTCCTCTCTGGCGATCGGAGAAGATATTTGGGATTATGAAGCATGCCTTGGGATCATAACCCGGTTTGAGTCCATAAGGAATAAAAATAAAAATTTGTTGATGGAGAAGATAAAAGAAGCAGAAGCGAAAAATGATACTGAATTGCTTTTGAAGTTGTTGAAAAAAAAACAAAAGATGGCAGTGCTCGCTGAAAAAAAGAAGATGGCGCTGTTAAAATAAAAAAAGTAACTCATTGGTGTTTAAGGGAGGCTCAGATTTATGGCAAAAAAAGCCGCTAAAAAAACGAAAAAAAGAAAAAAAATCACCCCGAAAACTCTAGAGAAGCTGATTTCAAAAGGAAAACAAAAGGGTTTTTTAACCTATGATGAAATTAACAAGGCACTTCCTGAGGACATGTTTTCACTGGAGCAAATTGATGAAACGCTCATCATGTTTAACGAACTCAACATTGAAATCATCGACGAGAAAAAGAACAAGCTTCCCGCCGTAAAAAAGGTGAAACTTTCGGACACGTCTGCCCCTGATTTTGGGTCGGTAACGGACCCCGTTAAAATGTATTTACGAGAGATGGGATTGGTGACCCTCCTAAGCAGAGAAGGTGAGGTTGTCATCGCCAAAGAGATCGAAGCCGGTGAACGGGAAGTATTAAGGGCGTTAATAGACACCAACATAGGTGTAAATTGCATTTTGGATCTTGGGAATCAAATTGAAAACGGAGAATTGCGACTCAAACAGGTGTTAAGAGATGTCCGGGAAATGGACGATGAGGAGACCTATGTAGATGAAGCGCTCCAGATCGAAAATTTATTAACAACAATACATACTATTCAGACGGTTCATGAAGAAAACGAGGTGTTCAGAGAAAAACTTTTTTTATCCAAGCTCAATCCCGATGAACAGCGTCGTATCCGAAGATGTGTCACTCGAAGAAACAAAAAGATTTTCGAACTGCTCAAAGATTGGCGTTTTGAAAATGTCGTGTTGGATAAAATTGAGAAACTGATCCGAGAGCATATCGAATGGTTCGACTCCAGAAACAAAATGATACTTATGTGCGCAGATAAGCTGAACACTTCCGTTAAAGATCTTCGTGCCAATCTCACAACCCAAAAAAAGTTCTCTACCTGGATCAGTCACCGTTGTGATTTGACAAAAGACGAGATCCATCTGCTTTTTACCGAGTTCAAGAGAATCAAAGATCAGATTTTAGAACAAGAATATGTGATTAAGGCGAGAAGTCGCGCCTTAAAAAGGATAATGTCCAACGTTGATGAGGGGCGATATATCGCAAAAATTGCCAAGGGTGAACTGACCAAGGCCAATCTGCGCCTTGTGGTCAGTATCGCCAAAAAATATACCAACAGAGGGCTCCAGTTTTTAGATTTGATTCAGGAAGGGAATATCGGCCTTATGAAAGCGGTCGATAAATTTGAATATCGGCGTGGATATAAATTCAGCACGTATGCCACCTGGTGGATACGACAGGCCATTACAAGGGCCATTGCAGATCAGGCAAGGACCATTCGGATTCCGGTTCACATGATCGAAACCATCAATAAGCTTATTCGTACATCCAGGTACCTTGTACAGGAGCTTGGAAGAGAACCGACCCCTGAGGAGATCGCTGAAAAAATGGAGGTCCCTTTGGTTAAGGTGCGAAAAGTCTTAAAAATTGCAAGAGAACCAATTTCTTTGGAGACCCCCATCGGGGAAGAAGAGGATAGTCATTTAGGTGATTTCATCGAAGACAAGAAATTTATGTTACCTTCAGATGCTGCTGTCAGTCTTAATCTTGCCGAACAGACCCGAAAAGTTCTTGCAACATTGACCCCGCGGGAGGAAAAGGTGTTGCGCATGCGGTTTGGGATCGGCGAAAAGGCTGACCATACCCTGGAAGAAGTGGGGCAGGATTTTACGGTAACCCGTGAAAGGATCCGGCAGATAGAAGCAAAGGCGTTGAGAAAACTAAGACACCCCACCCGAAGCCGGAAACTAAAAAGTTTTATCGAACAGACCCAATGATTTTGCAATGTTGCATTGGGAAAATGTCGTTCAGATGCTGGCGATAAGAACTTGACAAAATAAGCTTATGGGGGTAGGTAAACTACTCTTGCATTGATTTTTGGGCCCATAGCTCAGCTGGCAGAGCCACCGGCTCATAACCGGTCGGTCCCTGGTTCGAATCCAGGTGGGCCCATCAGATTGTCGACAAAAAGGAGCAGGTCCAGCCCGCTCGACACCTTCTTGTAAGTATAGAATGTGCTCTTGCATATTCTATTGACCCGTAAGCCGTGTTGATCCTGCCCCTTACGCTGCATATCCTTTACGGGATCACTCATGAGATGTGGAAACTAAAGGTTGTAAAGAAATTAAGGCGTGGTTATAAAAATAACCACGCCTTTTTTGCGAAATTCAGACGACCGACGTTTATCCGAATCTTGAATAAAATATAGGTGTTATTTCATCGAATAGAATGGGTGAATAATTATGGAAGCGACGATCGGTGATATCATCAAGGCGATGGAAATCATCGCGCCAACCTGGTTGGCAGAAGAATGGGACAATGTGGGGCTGCAGGTTGGACAAAAGAACTGGCCGGTCCGGACCGTCTGGGTTGCCCTGGATCCTACACCTCAGGTGGTGGGGGATGCATGTAGAAACGGTGTCGACCTTTTAATCACACACCACCCCCTGATATTTCATCCTTTAAAATCCATTCAGCCTGACACGCCGGAAGGATCCATCATTCAAACGGCCCTCCAGGCACAGATGGCAATATTTTCAGCCCACACCAACTTTGACAATGCAAACGATGGGTTGAACGACGCCTTGGCACGCCGGATTGGGCTCGACGACCTGAAGGTTTTGAGGAAATTCGGAAAAGATGAAACGTATAAACTGGTTGTGTATGTGCCGGTGGGGCATGAGAAGGGTATTTTGGGAGCACTTTTTGATACCAATGCCGGCCAAATCGGTTCCTATACCAGCTGCTCTTTCAGAAGCAACGGTAAAGGCACTTTTAAGCCCGAAACTTCATCAAAGCCTTTTTCCGGAAAAATCGGTGAAATTTCCCATGTGGATGAGGTGAGAATCGAAACACTTGTTCGAAAAAATGATTTAGGTAGAATTGTCGAACACATCCGGGAACACCATCCCTATGAGACCATGGCCTACGATATTTATCCGCTATTTACATCTGAAAACATACACGGTACCGGACGAATCGGCATGCTGGATAAAAAAATGGACATCCTTTCTTTGGCGTCGGTCATCAAGAAAAAATTGGGGCTTAACTCCGTAAAAGTCGCTGGAAATCACGAATTGGAAGTAAAAACGGCAGCTGTGTGTACCGGCAGCGGTTCCAGCTTACTGAACGACTTTATCGCCTCTGGAGCGCAGGTTTATATAAGTGGAGATTTAGGGTATCACGCGGCAAGGACCGTAGAAGCGGCCAACTTAGGACTCATCGATATCGGGCATTTTGCATCAGAGCATCTCATCGTTGATGTGCTGACAAATCGGCTTAAAAAGGTTTTGCCTGAAACCGGAATAGAGGTAACGGTTGAAGCATATAGACTTGAAAATGACCCTTTTTTAATATTATAATAGAAGCGAACTCAAAATAGCCGATTACGCCCGATGGGAATGGGCAGGCCAACGAAAATCGCATCATACCGGTAGGTTGTGAGGATTTTAAGACAGTAGGGAACCCATCCTTTGGGCGTTAGTGAGATGGCGTATAAATCAATGCCTGGACCAAATAACCGTTAGGGCATACTAATTCCATGGTTTACCTATCGATTAATTAAAGATGAATGGACAAAGCGATATGAGAGAACAGATAGAAGATCTTGTAAAACTGCAGCAGATCGAGTCGGAAACCGTCCAGATTAAATCGGCTTTAAATGATGTGCCTAAAAGGCTTGATGATCTTGATTCCGAAGTCAAGAATTTTGAACAAACCATCGAAGAGCAAGAACGCATTATCAATGAGCTGAAAAAGCAGTATCGAGACCATGAATCTAATATACAATTAAACCTTGAAAAAGAACAGAAGATCCAGGTTAAATTGCGATCTGTAAAGAACAACAAGGAATACCAGGCCTTGTTAAAAGAGGTCGAGGATGTACGGGGGAAAAATTCGAAAATTGAAGATCAAATGATAGAACTCCTGGATCGAATGGATAAAACGGAGAAAATAATCGCGGCGAAAAAGGATGAATATATAACTATTTTTGAGCGTGCAAAATGTGAAAAAGAAAACATCAAAAAGAACGCGGAAGCCAGAAAGAAAAGGCTTACTGAACTCGACATGGAAACCGCGGAAGTTACCAGATTGGTTGATCCTAAATTCCTGAGAAGATACTCGATCATAAAAGAACAGGATCCAGGTGGAGTTGCAGTCGTTCCTGTAAAAGACGCTGTATGTCATGGATGCAATGTTAATATCCCTCCACAATTGTATAACGAACTATTTCGGTGTGACAGTTTGAGGTTTTGCCCCAACTGTCAGAGGATTATATATATTAAAAACTAATAATTACGGTCCAAGTCGTCCAGACGATCGCTGGATCCAATCAGTGACCCAGAGGAAAGTCCGAACACCATAGGGCAGGGTGCTCCATAACGTGGAGTCACGGTAACGTGAAGGAAAGTGCAACAGAAAATATACCGCCCTGCATTCAGCAGGGTAAGGGTGAAAAGGTGCGGTAAGAGCGCACCAGTTCTTCGGGTGACCGGAGAAGCTTTGTAAACCCCACCCGGTGCAAGACCAAATAGGGGAGTGTTTGAGAATGGCCCGTTCAAGCTCCCGGGTAGGTCGCAAGAGGTGCCGGGCAACCGGCATCCATAGATGAATGATCGTCATCCGGCTGAGGGCAACCTTATCCGGTTACAGAATTCGGCTTACGGACGGCTTGGACCGTATCAAATTTTACAGGCGTTACCAGGTTATCGCCAAAAAAAATCGCAGGGCGGTTTCCTGAACCCAAAAGGAGATGATGTAGATAATGAAATTTCAAAAAACTGTTTGCGACATCTCTTTTGCGGAAAAGGTTAGGATATTTTCTCACGATTACTTAAAATGTTTTATATATATATCTAATTTCGATTCCTCAAGATATCTTTTCACCAAAGTGCTCTTTTCAAAACTCATCGGGACGTCCCAGGTCCTCGAAGACTTCCTCGATTTTCATGGCGCAAAAAATAGTAAAAGCTGGTATTTTTACAGGGAGCTTTCAGCCACTGTCAGGCATTTGAGCCTGGGAGGATATTCACAAACCCATATTTTAAATCGTCTCGATTTCTATGGACTGCCGGATATGGGGTCATTTGAAAAGGAAGGGACGGCGACCCTGTATTTTTTTCGAGAATCTCTCAGAAAATTGGCACCGGTTATTCTTGAAGAAGCCAAACGGCTTAATATCCCTTTGCCCGAAGAAAATTATGAGCTGGATGACTTCCCGGGTATCATCACCGGTGAGATCCTCGAATATGATATAGACGATATCGACAAGGATCAACAGAAGAAGAACATCGTGAATATTGCCAGTGAGTTTTTAACCATCGCCGCAAATTTTGATCCCATCGGATTTTATGAACCCTATAAATTTGAAGAAATGTTGAAGATTGTACCGGAAAAGGTCAATGAGGTGGAGATGCGGCGTTTTGAAATGCTCGTACACAATCTTCAGTCTTCTTTTGATACGTATGTCATCCATGGCGCATTCCGGTACGGCAATCGGAAACTTAAAGATCTTCGCGGCTTTTTCTCGGTGGTATTTCACCTTCTTCAAATGATCGGCAGGCTGTTACATTTTTATGAGCGGCACCTTCACAAGGCAGGATACAAAAGTATATATAAACAAGTTCAGGATCGGTTATCATCGTTAATCGATCCTGAAGAGCTTCTTGATCGCACCGTCAATTACGGCCTCTACTATATCTGCCATTTCCTGACAACAGGTAAAGAGTTGGCCCAGGAGATACTGAATGAGAATATCGAACGTTCTTCCATTCGAGTGGGTGTACCTGTAAAACTTGGTTTTCATAGCAGACCTAGCCTTTTGGTTGCCAAAATCGTCCAGCATTACGGGGGGCAAGTAGAACTCTGTGTCGTCAAAGATAGATTTGATGCAAGCAGCGTGCTCGATATCCAATGGGCCGGGGGAAAAATCCAGAAGGAGAACATCACCGAAGTTGTCTTTGAAGGCGACGTTAGAGCTTTAAAGGATATTGAAATCCTGGCCGGTGTCAATTACGGTGAAGACACCATGGGCAAGGGTATTCCACTCCCTAAGGAACTGGGTTACCTTAAATAGAACTAGCAGAATACCTTAACCTTAGGCATTTTAGATCATTTTAGATCACTTCACACTTTCCCTGAGAGACTCAGATGGTTTCCGCGATTATTGTTGCCGCAGGCAAAGGCGTAAGGATGAAAAGCAGGAGGCGCAAACAGTATCTGGACCTTTCGGGACGACCTGTTTTAGGCCATTCGGTAATGACCTTTGATGCGTGCAGTTTGATCGATGAAATCTTTATTGTCGTTCCGGAAGATGAAATCGATTATTGCCAAAACAACATTGTCTCCTTGCTCGATCTTAAAGCCAGAGTTAACCTTATCCCCGGCGGTGTTCAGCGTCAGGATTCAGTGTACAACGGCCTTCAAGCCATCGACAAAAAAACAACTACGGTTGTCATTCATGATGGCGTGCGTCCGTTCGTTCATCCTGAGAAACTCACTGCATGTATCTTCGGGGCGAAAGATTTTGGCGCCTGCATCCTTGCCATCCCGGTCAGCGATACTTTAAAATGCGTCAACAAATCGGGCATGATAGACACCACACTTTTCAGAGACAATATTTGGTTTGCCCAAACTCCCCAGGCGTTTCAGTACGGCCTGATCGTAAAAGCCCATGAAACCGCACGTCGGGATGGATATACCGGCACAGATGACGCATCGCTTGTGGAACGACTTGGAAAGGACGTAAAAATTATCACCGGCAGTAAATTTAACATCAAGATCACGACCCATGAAGACCTGGACGTTGCAAGGGCGATGTTTGATATAGTGCCATTTGCAGAAAAGGTTCTGTAATGCCCATTTACGAATACGAACATCTCAAATCTCCTTGTGAACAAGGTAAATTGTTTGAAGCAAAGCAGTCTATTTATGACAACGCACTGACCCGATGCCCCCACTGCAATGGACCCGTTCGCAAGCTCATTTCCCGCATCCATATCAGCACGCCAAAAACCAACGGAGAATTGCGCGATCTCGGTTTTACCAAACTGGTAAAAAGAGACGATGGGGTGTACGAAAATGTGACCGCCCGCAATGGAGACAGCCGCATGGTTCTCCGGGACAAACCAGAAACCCTTCCGGATCTGAAGAAAACCCTCAGCGATTAGAAAGAGGGTGCACATCATAAAGTGCATTCATGCCCAGTTTGGTGTGCTTGTTCAGTAAAAAGATTTTATTAATCTCTCATTTATATCCGATCTTCTTCACGAAACATTTTTTATGGACCCCGATTGCATCCTTTAATTTCCCATTGATAAGTATGGTTTTTATAGAACACTGGAGCATTCAATCCTAAATAACCCCGCCAAATTCGGGCATTAAATTCTACCTCCGCATTTATCATCAAAAATTTGCCGAAACAAAAACCGATGAAGCCCCAAGAGAATCTCGGCTAAAAATCGATTTATGGCATGATTCTTGGAAACATTTTTCCCTGATGGGATATTCTCATTAATGGTTTTGTGTTCCTGTCCACCAAACACTTATTTTAAAAAGGAGGAAACGATGACAAAATCAAAAAAAATGTTGGTCTGCTGTATTGCGTTGGCAATGGTTGTGGTATTCTGCGGTCCGTCATGGGCCGGAGATTCAGGAAAAATAAATCTGAATAAAGCCACGGTCGAAGAACTTACTCAACTCAAAGGGATAGGGACTAAGTACGCGGAAAGAATTGTAGAGTTCCGAGAAAAAAATGGTCCCTTCAAAAAACCTGAAGATATTCTTCAAATTCAAGGAATCGGCCCTAAAACCTTGGAGTTGAACAAAGACCGGCTCACAGTTGAGTAAACGGTGGGAAACCGGCGTAATCGACGGCCCATTATACGGGTCGTTGATTACGCAGGCAACCTAAACTCATTTTTCCACATGTTAATTATGCAACGATAAGGTAGTCTCTCTCTTTGTACCCACAAGATATAAGTTTTAATTCACTCCTACACGTTTAAAACTTGACGAATCGTTTCATGAGAAATGCTATCAATGTAATCAAGCTTGACATGACACTAGTTTCCACCCATAAATGGCCTTTTATGTTCGGTTCTGCGTTCTCCGCGGGTTTCCGGCTGTGGCATACGGGGAGGTTGCCTCTAGAGAGAGATCGTTCCATGATGGCGCATATATCTTTCCAACCGACTGAAACTTGTGCTTAAGCATACGGAAGCCCGAGCCGTGCCAGAGTTATAAAGAACAGTTCGTCAAAAACACATCCGATGTATGTTTTAATCATAATTTCATTTGGTTCGCTCTAACGCATGCTAAAGCCCTTTAAATAGCCAGTCGGCTTCCAAGAGAAACACACCGTCGCTTCGCTGTACCGAAATCAAATGGGTTCACCCCGGGTTTTGTATGGATAAATATGGACAATTTCTGTTTCATCTGATATCGAAAATGCGTGTTGCCCCTGTCGCTTCATAACGCTAACATGTCACCATTTGCCCAAAGTGCATCTGATCACCGAAACCAGGACCAATAGAAGGAGATAATGTATGGCGAGTGATACCCAAAAGACCCAGATTAATTTAACCGTGGATCGGAACAACCTGTACCGTGAGGAATCGTTCACCGATATTAAAGTCGCATCCATCCGGCAACTCACACCGATAAAGCCGGATTTGACAACGGATAACAGCCGCCATCCCCTGTATATGGGGCAAACACAGTTGATGACACCCTCAGGGCCTGTAATGCTTCAGTCTTTGCTCGAAGCGGTAACTTTAGATGAAGCCATCGAAAAATTTCCTGTGGCAATGCAAAAGGAAGTGGACAAGGTCATGGCACAGATCCATAAAAGCCCGGAAGCATAGGTGGAATGAAAATATTGATCTCCGGTAAAGGGGGAAGTGGGAAGAGCACCCTATCTGCCGGACCATCGAAGATTTCAAGAAAAAGTTCCGGCCATTCAAAATTCGCAGGGCACCATGGACTTAGAAGCCATTTCAAAACCTTCCGGTGAGTGATTTTTGAGTCTTTTGTCGAAAAGCGCTTAGCGATGCGGCGCGTAAAATTTGTAGCTGTCTGAGGGCGTTAGCCCGAGTTCTACAAATTTAGCACAGCGAGCTTAGCGCTTTACAAAAGGCTCAAGCCAACGAATGGGAGGTTTTGAAATGGCTTATAATCCTGTGTGGATCTGCTAAAGCAATGGGTGTTATTTTCTGCTCGATGACATTGAAGGAATGCCGAACCCAATGACCCACGAAAAATTTATAGATATTAACGGCGCCTATCCCGGAAACCCTCGGGTGGCGGTGGGCGCTGTCGTTTTTAAGGAAAACAAAGTCCTACTGGTGTTGCGGAGCAAACCGCCGGCTGAAAACCAATGGTCTATTCCCGGGGGATGCGTTGAGTTGGGCGAGACCCTTCAGGAAGCCGCGGAACGAGAGATCCTTGAAGAGACCGGAATTTCCATTCGGGCCGGAGAAATAGTTTATACTTTTGATGTGATCGAAAGAGACGACAGGGGCCGAATTCGGTTCCATTATGTGATTTTAGATCTTGCAGCCGATTATATTCGTGGGGAAGTCAAGGCCGGAGATGATGCGGTGGATGTAAGCTGGGTGTCATCCAAAGATATCAATGCCCTCAAAGTAAGTGCTGCCACCCGAAAACTGCTCAAGGAATGTTACGGATTCGGGCCATGATCTAATCCATCTGGATTTTTCCTAAATTTTCATCGATCATCCTGTTGTTTTTAAAAACCGAGGCATAACAATCTATGTTTTTTGAATCAGATCACCATTGTTACCGCCATTGGTTTATTGACATCACATACTGTTTATTATAGGTATGGAAAAATATTAATCCATGGCGTCTATAAGGAGTGAAATTATGGGGATAAATACTTTCACCGATTACTACGAAGATCTTCAGATAAGCCCGAATGCGGATATGGAAATGATCGAGAGAGTTTTCAGGATGCTTGCGAAACGGTACCATCCTGACAATACACAAACCGGAAATTCCGAAAAATTCAACACGCTCAATGATGCCTACCGCGTGCTGTCTGATCCTGAGAAACGGGCGGCCTATGACGTAAAATATGATCAGGAACGCGCGGCCTCCTGGAAGATTTTCGAAGAGGCGTCACACTCGGACGGTTTTGATGACGACACTCGGATTCGGCAAGGGGTTCTCTCCTTGCTCTATACGGCACGCAGGCGGGATGCGTCGAATCCGGGGATGGGAATCGTTGAACTGGAAAAGTATCTAAGCTGTCCCCAGGAGCACATGGAATTTCATGTCTGGTATCTTAAAGAAAAAGACTGGATTCGGCGGACGGAGACTGGAGCCTGGGCTATTACAGCAGATGGTGTAGACAAGGCGATAGAGAGTGATCGGTTTCTGAGGAAAGATCGTTTGCTGCCCGAACCCGAGGGATTTTCAGCAGAGCGCCAGAGCCCCAAGGATTCCAATCCCGAGGGCAATAGGCTATTAGATGACGATAGCGAATAACCGTGTGTCCGACAACACGCCAAGATTGACATCCGTTTAATTTCAGCCCTGTCCGACCTGCTTTTTTAAATGGAATTGCGAAGCGATGGGTTAACGGTAACAGTTATTTTGTGGCAAATTCTTTTTTAAGAAATTTATTAAAGGCCCTACACAACGGAGAGGCGCTCCGTTGTTTGTGCTGTATGAGATAAAAACTTCGCTTCAGGTTCAGATCTTTGATTGCTAAAGCTTTTAACGTCCCTGCTTTCAGTTCTTCCGCCACCGCGATGGTGGAGAGAATCGAAATTCCGACCTTGCTTTTTATACCCTGAATAATCGCTGCCGTACTTCCCATTTCTGAAATAACGTTAAGATCCTCAAATACATGCCCTTTCTCCGTTAAACTCCTCTTGATGGATTTTAAAGTTCCGGAGCCGGGTTCACGAACAATAAAAGGTTCCTCGAACAATAATTCCGAGTGGATATGTTTTTTCCCGGCCCATTTATGATCGGCGGTAACAATCAGCCGCAGTTCGTCTTCGATGAGTTTTTCCTTGGCAATGTTTTTATCGGATGGTTCGGCCCCCACAATACCGAGTTCCAGTAAACCAGATAGGGCATCCTGTATTATTTGCTCGGTGTCACCGATAATCAGTGAAATTTTAACCTCAGGATAATCCGCTGTAAAAGCACCGACAAGTTGTGGCAGAATGTATCCTCCGGGAATGGTGCTGCCGCCGATGACCAGCCGCCCTTTGATTTTTCCCTGAAATTCATCCATGGCGGCTTCAGCCTCATCCCGTAAAGCGATCAGCTTTCGGGCATAGGTATACAGCAATTTACCGGCTGTGCTCGGGACCGCTTTCTTGCCGAGACGATCGATCAGTTGACACCCGAAGTGATTTTCCAGGTCTTTGATGTGGCTGCTGATGGTGGGTTGAGATAAATGGATGGCATTTCCGGCTTTGGAAAAACCTTCGAGTTCGATAACCTTGCAGAAAATATTTAACTGCCACAAATCCATTTTTAAGCCTTTCTTTGAGGTTGGATTAACATAAATTCAAAACAGGCCTTTAATTTGCCATAAACCGCAGCCTATATGATGCAGTTCAGCGGCGTTCTTTTCAATACACAAAAAGATATCATTAAATCAATATAAGAATGATGAACTCGAAAAAAGTCTTTGGCTCGTTCCGCAAGCAAAAGATTTTTTTCGAAGCCGCCATGAATGATTCATTGAAGATTCCAGGGTTTTTGATATATATGGAGCTAAATTTAATTCCAGGGTGAGGATGAATGGGGAGGGAACCATTTCCCTTTTCCCATAAAGATCTTAAATTAACTCTCAATCCATGGGGATGTATGTATGAATGAAGACAAGAAGGCGGTTTGGGGTTGGCTCATGTATGACTGGGCAAATTCTGCCTTCGCTACCACCGTGATGGCGGGATTTTTCCCGGTGTTCTTTAAACAGTACTGGAGTTATGGTACCAATGTCAATACAAGCACCGCACAGCTTGGAATCGGGAATTCCATCGCAAGCGTATTGGTGGCAATTATGGCCCCTGTTCTGGGTGCAATTGCCGATAGAGGTTCGGTGAGAAAAAAATTCCTGATCTTTTTTGCATACTCAGGGGTACTGATGACCGCCGGTCTGTTTATGGTCCAAAAAGGTGATTGGGTATGGGCTGTTTTTTTATATGTCATGGGGGTTATCGGATTCTCCGGTGCCAATATATTTTACGATTCACTTCTACCGAGTATCGCGGATAAAGAGAATATTGATTATATATCCGGCTTGGGCTATTCTTTGGGATACCTTGGCGGCGGACTACTTTTTCTGCTAAATGTTCTAACGGCATTGATGCCCGAAAAATTTGGATTTTCGGATGCGGAGACAGCGATCAGATATGCCTTTCTTTCAGTGGCCTTATGGTGGGGCCTATTTACAATCTTTACCATGATCTGGATCCCTGAAGAACCCAGGTCCGCACCTCCGTTAAGGGGCGTCGGATTGATCGTCGACGGTTTTCGCCAATTGTCCGGTACATTTAAAAAGATCCGCCATATGAAGACGGTGGCGCTCTTTTTATCTGCATACTGGTTTTACATTGACGGCGTGGATACCATTATTCGGATGGCCGTCGATTATGGGATGTCCCTTGGATTTAATTCGAACGATTTGATTTTTGCCCTTTTGATCACGCAGTTTGTCGGTTTTCCTTCTGCAATTGTTTTCGGAAAGTTGGGACAACGATGGAGCGTACGTAAATCCATCTACATGGCCATCGGTATATACCTGTTCGTTACATTGTGGGGAAGCATGATGACCAACAAACAGGAATTTTACATCCTGGCCGTCATCATCGGTTTGGTTCAGGGCGGCATTCAAGCGTTGAGCCGGTCTTACTATTCGAGACTGATACCCAAAGAAAGGGCTGCCGAGTTCTATGGGTTTTACAACATGCTGGGAAAATTTGCGGCCATTCTGGGGCCCGTTCTGATGGGTTCTGTTGGTCTGACGGTGCGTCGGGTTCTGATGCCGACATCTCCCACTCCTGAACAGGTGATACATGTCGGACAGCTGGCGTCTCGCTGTGGGATTGCATCCATTGCGCTTCTTTTTATCGTCGGCGCGTTTCTTTTTTCTTGGGTCGATGAAGAAAAAGGAAAAGCAGAAGCATACCGTTTGTCAGACGTTTAATATTCCAGAAGTGAATTTAAGATACCCTGAAGTTACACCGCATTGTTGGAAAAAATCCTTTGAACCCGTGAACGCCTGCAATTAAAGAAAGGATCGAAAATTGATTTCCATCGAGAACATTCAAGAAGCCGCTGAATCGATAAAAGGAAAGGTCATCAGAACACCTCTGGTTTCTTCACCTTCTTTGAGTAAAATGTTCAATGGAGAAATTTACTTAAAATTGGAAAACCTCCAAAAAACCGGCTCGTTCAAAATTAGGGGAGCCACCCACAGTATTTTGAGAAACCGTGATAAAATCGCCACCGGCGGTGTCGTGGCGGCATCTGCGGGGAATCACGCACAGGGAGTGGCTTTGGCAGCAAAACAAGCCCATGTGCCGGCGACCATCGTAATGCCTGAATGGGCCTCCATCAGCAAGCAGGAAGCAACACGCGGCTATGGCGGAGAGGTCGTCATTGCCGGTCAGAGTCTATGGGAAAGCCTTAAAATAGCCACGGAAATCGCAGGAAAAGACAGGACCTTTATCCATCCCTTCGATGATCCGGATATTATTGCAGGGCAGGGGACCGTGGCATTGGAAATATTGGAAGATCTTAAAGAAGTGGACTCGATTCTTGTCCCCGTGGGCGGAGGCGGTCTCATCTCAGGCATTGCCGTTGCAGCAAAGATGCTTCGGCCCCAAGTAAATATCATCGGGGTTCAATCTGCTGCATGTCCTTCAGCCTACGAATCGTATCAAAAAATGAAAATCACCCGGGTGGACTCCGAACCGTCCATCGCAGACGGTATCAACGTTAAGCAGGTGGGCGAACTCAATTTTCATATCATCCGAAACTTTGTGGATGATGTGGTTTTGGTGGGAGAAGATCATATTGCAGCCGCCATCCTATTACTTCTTGAAAGAAAAAAGATTCTTGCAGAAGGCGCGGGCGCGGTGTCTCTGGGCGCGCTATTGAATGGCTCGGTCACCGTCCCACCTGGAAGCAGGGTCGTTCTTTTGATTAGCGGGGGTAATGTGGACAGCTCACTGCTGGGTCGTATGCTCGGGCAGGGTTTGTTAAAAAACGGCAGGATAATGCGCTTTAGGGTGTGCCTCGACGATATCCCCGGCGCATTGGCGAAATTACTGGCGTTGATATCGGGTCTAAAAGCAAATGTTCTTCATGTCCATCACGATCGGAATATAAGGGGGTTGCCGATATATGATACACGGGTCGATTTGGAGCTGGAAACCCGCGGTCCGGCGCATGTCGATGAAATCGCCGGGCGGTTGAATGCGGCAGGCTATGAACTGGAGCTGAGATGATGGAAACGGTATCGACGGCTTTTGACATTAAAGATTTGCCGCCAATGCAAGCTGATTTTTATTTAGGGTTAAATTCAGTCCAGGTTGGATGTACTCAAGATGTTTTTCCATGAACGGTATGAAAACCAGCAAATAACTTTTGGGGTTAATGGTCAAATCACTGAGGTTGTGCACAAATTCTTTTTGAGGTTTTACAAAGTTGGCGAGGCTGATGGTAAGGCTTTGAATGGCTTCTCTAACCGGTAACGTTACCGGATACAGTGGCCCGTCCGGGAGTTTTCCCACCAGTTTGTCGTGATACTGTGATAGGGTTAAATTGCGCGAAAGGCGTAAAAAAACCTGGGGTCTAACCTTAAACGCCGGAGACCAGAAATGGAATTCAATGTCCTGCCAGTTTTTTTGAACCGCTTTCGGCAGGTTGGCGATCTTAGCCAGATCTGCATAGGTATGGAGTTCTATCCCGGGAATATCCGCTTTTATACGCCAAAAAGGGAGATAAAGGACGTTTTCTTCTTTCGCCGGGATGAATGCAAATTTCAAACTTTTGAGTCTGTTCCCGGCCGGTCTCCACGCCGAGTTGCAGTTTTTACAGGTCAGTACCCAAGCGTTGCGTTGGCCGTGTAAATCCCACCCGCAAGCGGGGCACAGGGCCGGGGTAAATTGAATGCACCAGTCCGGACGTCCCCCTGGAAGAACCATGGCATCAAAATCATCCGGGAGCTTAGCGCCAAGGGGACTGTTTAAGACCGCATCGTATATTTTGTCGTTTGCGTAAAAAGGAGAATAGATCATACTGATGGTTTCCCCGATGTGGGATTGATGAAAAACAGGATCGGGCAAAGATCTGCTGAATCGCTGGGAAAACGTCTCCACCATGCTTTTAAACGGCAGGGTCGGCTTCAGGAAATAACCCGGAGTTTCCGGTGTAACGAAACGGAGCACCAAGGCCTGACTCCTCAACCCAACGGAGATAGGATAGTAAGGGGACGCTACCGCCTGATGGCTGACGTCGATAAATCTGTGTTTTATGCCGCTTTTCACACAAGAAAAAAGCATTCCTTTAAACCGCCAGTACGGGAAAAACACCAGACGCTTACTTTCCGGAGCAGAACTGGGCAGCATATAGCGAAAAACATCTTTGGGAAGCAGGTAGGATCGTACACGGCAGTACTCGCAAACAAAAAGTCGGTCCGTTTCTTCCAGGACCGCCGGTGCGCCGCACTGGGGGCACTGGTATTCAATGCGTAGTCGAGGCATTTATTTTAAAAAACCGTATTATCATAGAAGTCCTGAACATGGAATGGATCGGCACTTAAAGCAATTCTCCACACCGATTGCAGAAGGTGGATTCGGTTAAATTCTCGCTGTGGCATTTTGAACAGACCTTGGGTTTTGGCTTTTCTTCCGCAGATTGACCACACCGGGAACAGAACTTCGCGCTGGGTGTAAGATTTTTGCCGCATTTTGTGCATTGTCTGAAGACCAGTTGCTGGTGCCCGCAGAACGGGCAGAACTTGGCTTCCGGGGGGATCGAATGGCGGCAATCCGGGCATGAAACGTCGTGTTGGATATCGGTTTTGCCGGGTCCGGGTTGCGCGCCGGCAAAGTACTGAGAAAACATGGCCGGCATCATCAGTCCCAGCCCCATTCCCATCCCCGGGCCGGCAGCACCGTCGGCTTCCGAAGCTTTTTCCATGGCCATGGCGGCTTTCATCTGCATCAGTTTGTTCATATCTTTAAAAACGCCCATACGACTTCGGTCGTCAATGGCCTGTTGAACTTCGGGTGGCGGCGTGATGGCATTGATGTACAGGTGGGTCAGTCCAAGACCAAAGTGGCTGAAATCCTTTTGGAGACGTTGGACCATACCTTGGGAAAGTTCTTCGTACTTGGCCGGAAGGTTCAGGATCGAGTCGATGGTCTCTCCCATGTAATCGTTGAATCTGGACACAATGACCCGGTTCAGGTATTCTTCGATTTCCTGGGTGGAATACATACTCTGGGTGCCCACGAGGTTGTTGATAAATAAAACCGGCTGCATCACCTGAAGGTTGAAAACACCGAAGGCTCTGAGGCGTATCAGCCCCAGCTCGGAATCCTTGAAGGCCACCGGATCACGGGTCCCCCATTTAAGGTTTGTAAACACCTTTAAATTTACGAAATAGACCTCTGCTCTCAAGGGGCTGGTGAGTCCCCAGGGCAGACTGAGAATTTTTGTCAAAATTGGAATGTTGGCGGTCTTGAGGGTATGCCTGCCCGGACCAAATGCATCCAGGGCCTTTCCTTGATAATAAAATACACCGGCCTGGCTTTCTCTGACCGTCATCTGGGCACCGTATTTAATCTCTCCGGAACCTTTTTGGGGGAGGCGGTGAACAAGTTCTTTGCCGGTATTGTCGAACCATTCCAGGTTTTCCAGAAAAATGATATTGTCGGTGCCCATAAATTAAATCTCCCATTGGAATGAAAATGTTGTCGTGTGCTGCATCCGGGTCTCTTTTTTACTCGTGGCCGCCCAATAAGAGCTATTGGATTTTTTTTAACTTCTCCAACAAGCTTCTGGCGTTTTTAATGTCTTTTTTAGCCTTTATATGCCCGGGATCCAGGGTCAAGGTCGTTTCCCATTCGTTTATGGCATTTTGTAGCTCCTCGTTGAGAAAATATTTAACGCCTTGAAGGTAGTGGATTTCAGCCTGTTTTTTCATGGCAGTTTCTACCGCGGACAGGGTTCTTTCGACACATTCATATCCAGGGTCTGCCCGGTTGAGCACGGTTACTGCTTCGGCATATTTTTTGCGGATGAGCAGGCTCTTTCCATTTTGACACAAGGCGGTATTCAGAATATCTTTGGCCGTTGGGTTCGATGGGTCATGGCTCAAAATATTTTCTGATGCAGCTATTGCCGCTGTATATTTTTTTTCCTTGAAAAAATTTTCCGCGTCCAACAGTTCTTTTTCAACAACGTCTTGAATCGATTTTTTAACGACTTCAGATTCGGGGGTTATGTTTTTGAACATGTTTATGGCTTCGGGATACTTTTTATCCCGGCTTAACTGGAGTCCCATCTGATAGAAAGCGGAATTTCTTAAATCAACGGCCGTGGGGTTGGCAGGATCGTTCTGTAATATCCTTTCGGTGGTACTGGCAACCCCTTTGTATTGCTTTTTTTTCAACAAACTTTGGGCCTTCAGCAGTTCCTGGGGAATATTTAGGGTGGGCCGGATAAGCTTCGATGCCAGGATCGGGAGTTTGAGAGAGGTCCCGGGCAAAGGGTCTGTATCGGGTTTAAGATCGTTAAAATAGACGATCAGAAAAGTTTCTTCCGGGTTTTTGTAAAATTTTTCGGATATGGAAGCTAAGGTATCGTTTTCCGAAACTCGGTAGGGAATATACTCTTTGGGGAGTAGTCTGTTTTGCAGATAATCGAGAGCTTCTTTATTGTCGGGGTCGTATCTGAGTGCCGTCAGAAAGTGATATCGGGCTTCTTTGAATTGTTTGGATGTATAAAATTGCACCCCTTTTTGGACATGCTCGAGGGATTTTTGAACAACCGCCGATTCCAAATGGGATATTTTGTCGGCAATATCCGGGTCGTCCGGACTCAATGCGCCGGCAACCTTGAAATAAAAAAGTGCAGCTTGCAATTCATCGTTTTTTTCAAACGCCGTTGCTTTTTCAACGTAATCAGAAGAAGAGAAGACCCCTTGGCCTCGGGGGGCCTTATCCGAAGTTTCCTTGGAAATTTTTTCGGTAAAATCCGTGAAAGCTTCCAGCACACCGGCACACCCTGTAACAAAGTACAGAACAATAATCAGGCTGAAAACGTTTAAGGCATGTTTCATTTCAATTCGTTCTTCTGAAAAACAGACAAGTTTTTTTTGAAACTATCCATATCATATTTGCCGTGTACTATCGAGCGGTGGATCCGATATTTATCAACGAAAAATGGATTCGATCCCTGTTCAACGGTGAATGCCCCTCGGTAGCCCTGTTTTTTTAAAATACCAATGATGAGGTCGTTTGTTTCTCCGTAGGGATACGCGAGATATTTGCATGTCTTTTTCAGTTTTTTCTCCATCAACGTGTTGGGATAATCGATCTCCATGACAAGGGCTTTGAAATATTCTTCAAAGGACTCGTTCTTTTTTTGGGTGGTCAAGTTCCGGTGAGTTTTGGTTTGGCACTGGATATCAAACCCCTGTTCCGAAAGGGTTTGTATTTGATCCCAGGACATGGCTTTCCCACCGCCGATAAAATCTGTGTAAATAAAAAACGTGGCAGGGAAACCAAATTTTTTCAATACGGGAAAAGCGATGTCGTAAATAGAGCCCCAAGCATCGTCAAATGTAATGGCAACCGATTTCTCGGGTATCGGTTCCTTGTAATCGATAAAGTCTAACAATTGATCGAGAGATATGACGTGGAATCCGTTTTCCTTTAGATATTTCATCTGGGATTCAAAATCGGCTTCTGAAACGGTCGTTGTCCCTGAACTGTTTTTGGAAAAATTTTGATAAAGCAGTACAGGAACCGTCTGAAAACCATCGGTTTTAAGGCCCCCTTTGTGAAGGGGTGACAACGGAATAACCACCGTCCGGCCGGAGGTCAGTGTTTCGATGTTATTGAATTCGGCGATCAGCCAACCTTTTTTCGGGTCGTTTAAATGCTCGGCGGCAAGGGAAGAAAGGGTGTCTTTGTCGGTGGTCTTCACCACAATAAAATCGTCATCGACAAATGCGTTTGAATTGTGCTGTTGCTTGGGTGTCCCGGCGGCACAAGCGGCAAGAAACAGAAAATAGAGCATAAAAAATTTAAATAAAACGGTTTTTTCCCTATTCGCCGATTTCGGCATGATGCGGCTCCTTTATGCGAATCAGCTTAAATGTCTCCACCGGATCTGTTTTGCCCTTTATATGTTGTGAAGGAAGCGGGTCTACCTCTACCATTTCTTTTAATTTTGAATAAACACTTTTACTGATAATAATTTCACCGGGATTGGCCAGCCGGTATATATGTGCAGCGAGGTTTACGCTGTCCCCGATGACCGTATATTCCATCCTATCCTGGGAACCGATGTTCCCTGAGACCACGACACCGGAATTTATCCCGATCCCAACGGCTTGAAGGAGAACATTCCCATTTTCTTGCTTTTTCAGGAACTCTTTTTGCATATTCGCTGCCGACCTTACGGCACGTTCTGCGTGATCTTTATGATAAACCGGAACCCCAAAAACTCCGAGAACCGCATCCCCGATGAACTTGTCCACATAGCCGCCGTGATCTTGTATGCTCTGGGTTGCAATTTCAAAGTATTCGTTGAGTTTTTCCACGATTTCTTCGGGTTCATTGATCTCCGAGAAAGCTGAGAATCCCCTGATATCGACAAATACAATGCTGGCCTCATTCCGATGACCTTTAAGCCAGTCGCTTTCAGGATCGGCCATTATCATTTCTAAAACTTCAGAACCGATATACTTGCCGAAGGATTTCTGCATCAAAGCGTTTTTCAAGAGCTCGTCCCCCATCCGATTGAATGCCGTGGCCAGGTTCCCAAGTTCGTCATTTCTGGCCAGGATAATTTTGTGTTGATAATTCCCCGAACCGATTTTCTGGGTTGCCAACACAAGATTTGAAATGGGTCGGGAAAATCGGAATCCAAGCCAGAGCGCAATTGCGCTTCCAAAAAGAAGAATAAAAATGGTGATTATAATAATTGTCCAGCGCTCTTTATGGATAAGTCTTTCGATAAAATCGATGGAAACCCCGAGATACACGTTGCCCAATTCTTTTTCTTTGAATTGAATGGGGCCGGTCAAATTTAAAACATGCTCGCCCGATGGGGAGACGTAGTTAAAGTAGGTCAGGTCTCCTTCTTTTCTGACATCTTCGATGTTGGAAAACATCTCAAAGGTTTTCCCGATCTTGTTTATGTCTGTATGTGCTTTAATGGTTTGATTGTGGTCAACAATAACTGCATAAAGGATCCCTTCAACATGGGTGGCATCTTTTATCAATGAATTGAGTCTTAAAATATTGTCTTCGAGAAGGGGGATCGATGCATTGTTGGTAAAGTAGTTGATACTGACTTGTCCGATTTTGACGGTTTGCTTGTAAAGCCTTTCCTTCTGATGGCTCAGAATGAAGAAGCTCAACACCGAAATGGTGGTGATGATAATCACCATGACTGCCGCAAAGACCTGAAACCAGATGGGAATGCGGGTTGGGGGAAGGCCTTCAACAAAACTTTCACGCTTTTTTTTGACCAGTCCTTTTATGTCATCAGAGAGTGTTTTAACTGAAATTTGATATTCTTTGTTGACCGCCTGGACCAGTTCTTCTTCCGAGGCATAACCGAGTTCGACGATGATCTGCCCCAGGCGAACCGCTTTGCCCAGTGTATACAGTTTCTCTTTTTGTACCTTGAGGGCTTCCTGGAGTTGCTTTTCGGTAATGATGCCTCTTTTCCTTAAAACCGCGCCAATGGTCATACTGTAATTATCTGGAGATTTCCCCAACAATTTTTTAATTCTGGACGTTAAAAAAGTTTGAGCGGTCAACGGTTTCATAGGTGCGGTTTCCGACCCCGAATATTCAAAAGAATAAAAATTGATAACCTCGTAAAAAGCCTGTTTTTTTCGCTCCCCAAGCAATTTTAGGATTCATGACGCGTCTGGCTTAATTGCAAGAACTCAGGCTAACGCCCTCAAACAGCTCGCAATTTTTAACGCCAGACGCATCATGAATCTTTCTCCAAAATGGCTCGATGTCGCTCACAAAAGACTTTTTGCGAAGCCGTCAAAATTAAATGCGTTAAAATATCATAGAAAATCATGAACTTCCACAAAATACCTAAAAATGGCCGATATGTCAATAAATTAACCGGAGGTGCCATTTGGCATTGTCAGAAAAAAAGAACAAATATCGAAGGTTGTTGTTCGATTTTTACACTCAAACTTTTGCGCAAAGGCATCCTTGAGGCCGACCATTTTCACGGAAGTTCTTTGGCATAAAACCTTGTCGATGGATATTGGATTTTGAAGGGTCTTTTCATCATTGCCCAACAGGGATCTATTGGGAAAATATGTCTTGACAACTTTACCAATTAAGCTTAGGCTTCATCCATGCTCAACTTTAAATCTCCCATTCCTTTATATCATCAGCTGGCGGACATCATACGGGCCAAAATACGATCCGGAGAATATCGGACCGGTTCAAGGATTCCGTCGGAAAACAGCCTTGCCTCCGGATACGGTATCGGAAGGCCCACAGCCCGGCAGGCCACGGATCTACTGGTTCGAAAAGGTCTTTTGATTCGAAAGCGGGGCTCGGGAACCTTTGTTTGTGAACAACAGAAAGAGCTCGATCTTTTTTCTCTGGCCGGAACGACGTCGGCGTTTCATAAAAAAGGGATGTCGGTGGCCACCCATATCCTGAAAAAGATCCGGTTGAAATCCATGGGGCACGCGCCGGAAAATCCTTTTTCTGATCAGAAGGCCTATTTTTTTTCCAGATTGAGCAAAGTTGAAGACATACCGGTTCTTATCGAGGACATTTATCTCCATGAAACGATTTTTTCAGGGATCGAGCAAATGGACTTGTCCCGGAGATCTTTGGCACAGATTGTGGATGAACAATATTATATGCAGCCCATAGGGGGGGTGCAGAACTTTAGAATCGCCTTCTTAACCGGGGAAAAAGCACAAAATTTGGAGGTTGGAGCAGATACGCCGATTCTTTTGGTGAAGCGGTTTTTGCACTTTGATCAGTCAAAAGACGCTATTTATTCAGAGCTTTATTGTCGAACAGATCAGTTCGTTTTTTCACAGACATTGGGAGGAATCGAGGATGAAAGATAGGGGGTATTATAAAAAATTCGGGGGGGCCTACCTTCCCGAAATTCTGGTGGCCACATTCGACGAGCTTGTGGAAACATTTCAAACGGCAAAAAACGATCCCGGATTCTGGGAGGAGTATGTGGACATAATGTCCACCTATTCGTGCCGCCCGACGCCGATTACGTTTGCCCAAAACCTGACGCAGCATTTCGGCGGCGCACGTATTTATATCAAAAGAGAAGACCTTAACCATACCGGCGCCCACAAGGCCAATAACGTTATCGGGCAGGGCCTTTTGGTGAAACGGATGGGAAAGACCCGGGTTATCGCAGAGACCGGTGCCGGACAGCACGGCGTGGCCACCGCCACCATGGCCGCACGGTTCGGATTCAAATGTACCATCTACATGGGTGAGGTGGATGTTCAGCGGCAGCGTCCCAATGTATTTTGGATGGAGCGGTTGGGTGCTGAAGTCATCACCGTTAAAGAAGGAACTCGAATTTTAAAAGATGCAATCAATGAATCTTTTCGGGACTGGGTGACCCACATGGATACCACGCATTATGTACTGGGAACGGCCTGCGGCCCCCATCCATTCCCGGAAATGGTCTCTTATTTCCAATCGATTATCGGACAAGAGGCCCGGAAACAGATTCTTGAGCAAGCAGGGGAGCTACCTGCCCGAGTTTATGCCTGTGTCGGCGGGGGATCCAATGCATTGGGGATCTTTAAGGCGTTTCTGGATGATCCGGTTGACCTTGTGGGGGTCGAGGCCGGGGGAGAAGGATTGGAGACCGGCCGGCACGCCTCCCGACTTTCTTCCAAAGATTCGAGCATCGGGGTCGCCCAGGGGTATAAGACATATTTTCTCCAGGATAATGACGGGCAGATGCGAGAGACCCACAGTGTCGCAGCCGGGCTTGATTATGTCGGAGTTTCACCGATTCTGGCCCAATATGCGGAAACCGGGCGGATTCGATATGAAGCCGCAACCGATCGGGAGGTTGTGGATGCCCTGTCCCTGACCATTCAAAAAGAGGGATTGATCCCCGCCCTGGAATCCGCCCACGCGTTTGCACAGGCGTTCAAAGAGGCTCCAACCATGACCCCGAAGAATATTGTTCTCATAAACCAGTCCGGAAGAGGAGACAAAGACATCTTTACCATTGCCGATGCATTTGCCGATCCCAAGTGGCAGGCATTTATCAAAGAGAAAGCGGAGGGGTATCATGCTTGAATCGTATTTGAATAACAGGCTGAAGCAGAAAGAGATCTTGTTAATGACCCATATCGTTCTTGGATATCCGACATTCGAGGATGCTTTCAAGATCATTGAGTCTATGGTCACCGCCGGTGTTGACCTGATGGAGCTGCAGATCCCTTTTTCAGAACCGATTGCAGACGGCCCTGTGATTCTGCATGCCAATCAAAAAGCGCTGGCCAAGGGTGCAACCGTTAAACAATGCATCGATTTTGCGAAAACCGTTGCTGAAACCTTCGAGATTCCCTTTCTGTTCATGAGTTACTACAACATTCTTTTTAAATACGGCGTTGAGAGATTTGTCGACACCATGGCCAAAAGCGGTCTTCAGGGGGCCATCGTCCCGGATCTTCCCCCCGAAGAAGGGAAGGACTACCTTGAGGCCATGGATAAACACCGTCTTTCTCCGATATTTATATTTTCTCCTACAACATCTGATGACCGCATGAATTACCTTGGCGCCTTTGGAAGGGGGTTTATCTATTGTGTGGCCAGAAAGGGGGTCACCGGTGTGGATACGGATTTTTCCAGACAACTGGAAGATTACCTTGTGCGATGCCGAAAGGCCACCGAGCTTCCCCTTGCCCTCGGTTTTGGTGTCAAAGAGCGGTCGGATATCGATTTTTTAAAAGGGAAAGCCGACATCGCCGTCATCGGGTCCGAGACCATCCGGCTGGTGGATAAAGAAGGGGTGGGTGCGGTAGAAGAATTTATTAAAAACTTGAGATGAAATTATCTGACACGTAACGCAAGATTGAAACAGGTCGCACACCCCTGAAAATCACGAACAGAATTCATTCATGGAATGATGGAATGGAATAACGAATGTGGTTTAATAGAGACACTTGTGCATTCTTATTAATTGAACGTCTCGACCTATTAGTTCCAGTCTTCCATTGTTCCATCATTCCAATTGTGAGCGAAGCGAACTAACGGGTTCTTCTTGCCTATGGGTATTTTCGAAAAACCAGCGTGGCATTGGTTCCACCGAACCCGAAGGAATTCGACACTGCTGTAACAATTTCGGTTTCTTTGGTCTGGCCGACGACATAGTTCAGGCCTTGGCATTCCGGATCAATTTGTTTCAGGTTCAAAATCGGTGGGACTTTATTCTCATAAATGGACAATACGGTGGAAATGGCTTCGATTCCTCCGATGGCGCCCAGAGAATGTCCCAGCTGAGATTTATTGGCTGTGATAAACGGTTTCTCCTTGCCGGCGCCAAATACTTCTTTGATGGCGGCGGCTTCATTAATGTCACCTTTGGGTGTGGATGTTGCATGGGGGTTGATCAAATCGACGTCGTCCGGTGCAATTTGCGCATCCTCCAAAGCCAGCTTCATGCATCGAATGGCACCGTCCATATTGGGTTCGGTAATATGGCTGGCGTCTCCGGTCATGGCAAACCCGATAACTTCTCCATAAATTTTAGCCCCCCTTTTCACGGCATGGTCCAAATCTTCCAAGATCAGTATCCCGGATCCATCTCCCATAACAAAACCGTTTCGGTCTATGTCAAAGGGTCGGGAAGCGGTTTGGGGTGTCTCATATTTTGACGATAAAGCTTTGATTGCATGAAAACCCGCAATGGTTAACGGTGTAATCGCAGCTTCCGTTCCACCACAGGCAATGGCGTCTTCTTTTCCGAGTTGTATTCTCTGGAAAGCTTCACCAATAGCATGGGAACCGGAAGCACAGGCTGTTGCCAGGCAGGCATTGGCGCCTTTTGCTTTAAAGGAGATACTGATATTGCCGGCAGCCAGATTCGGTATCAGGCGGGGAATTAGAAAAGGCGAAACTTTCTTGCCTTTAAAAAAACGTTCAAATTCAATTTCCCAAGTTTTGGGGCCGCCCAAGCCGGAGCCGATAATGACGCCGACTCGGTCAGGATCGACTTCTCCTTGCTCTAAATTTACATTGGCATCAGATACTGCTTCCAGTGTGGCTGCATAAGCAAACTGGGTGAAGGCATCCATATATTTAATCTGCTTTAGATCTTCTTTTGAAAAACCGATTTTTCTTTGTTTAACCAAATCTTTAATGTTAAAGTTCTTGACTTCTCCGGCAATCAGGGGAAAGTCCTCGGCCAGTTTAAATTTCGATTTTACTTCTTCCACATCGCCCCATTGTGTAATTTGATCTATGCCGGATTTGCCGGCGATCATGGCCTCCCAAGTCGTGGGAACGTCCAGCCCCAGTGAAGTCACCATCCCCAAACCGGTGACCACTACACGTTTTAATTCTATTATTTTTCTCATTTTTTCCTCTTTAATAACGATGAATTTTCAAACGGGTCAATTTTGGGATTAGGGAATAAAAATGATTGTCCGGTTTTTTTACGATTTTGCATCTGGAAACAGCATCCATGAAGGCTTTGATTTTGTCAAGATCCTTTTGGCCGGGAGCTCCTCCATACCGGAACTAGGCCGCTGCATGGAACACTCATTTTTACAGCAAGCGAACGTTTCAGGTGCACGGCCGCAGGGCGGCACACATCCTTTGGGCGTCAATCGGTGGGGCCGCAGATTTTACGTGCCCGATTTATTGGGTCCTGAAACGGCCTCCACACGTGGCGGGCTCTTCGAGGGGCCCGGATTCCTTACTTTCGAATAATCATTCATGGTCCAAAGTCGATGGCCCATGACAACAGCATTATGACCACTATATTCGCTGGCTGGGGTTTGATGCAAGAATTTTATTTTTATCTTCCGTCGAGGGTCCTTTTCGGAGCATCTTATCCCTGGAGGTATTTGAGAAAATCCTTTGGATTTTGAGACCTAACAAGGCTTTCACCGATTAAAAAGTTCCAGATCCCCGAACTTTTTATTTTTTGAATGTCTTCTCGTGTCTGGATTCCGCTGGCTGCCACGGCCACCTGATGGGGACCGAGAAGCGATTTCATGCGAACTGCAGTGTTCATATCGGTTTCAAAAGACCGCAGGTTCCGGTTGTTGATCCCTATCAGACGGGCTCCCGCCCGGGTGGCCTTTTCAAGATCATCTTCTGAATGAATTTCCACCAGGGCATCTATCTGCAGTTCAGCACACAAACTGAGATAATCCTTTAGCTGTTCCTGTTCAAGGATGCGAACAATCAGAAGAAGGGCGTCTGCTTGCATAACGGCGGATTCAAAAATCTGGTACGCGGAAATCAGAAAGTCTTTTCGAAGTACCGGAAGGTTTGTGGCCTCACGGGCGATTTTCAAATCCTCAAAACTACCGTTAAAATATGTCTTGTCGGTGAGTACGGAGAGGGCCGCCGCTCCCCCTGATTCATAGTCTCTGGCAAGGGCAACGGGGTCCAGGTCTTCACAGATGATCCCTTTGGAAGGGGAGGCCCGTTTGATTTCAGCAATGATATTGATCCCGGAGGGCCCGGGCTTTTCAAGCCTTTTTAAAAACAATCGTTTTCTCCGAGATTTTGCGCTTTTTTCACGAAGGGCGCGTTCCGGCAAATTTCGTTTTGCCAAAGCGATCTCCTGCTTTTTATCTTCGACGATTTTACGTAATATATCTTCAGCCATTAGCCGTTTTCCTGGGTATACTGGATCAACGCTTTCATTTTATCGGCTGCAGCACCGTCATCAATGGAAGTTTCAGCCAATCGGATCCCTTGCTTCAAGTCATCTGCCGCCCCTGCGGCCACCAGTGCCGCAGCCGCGTTAATGAGGACCACATCCCGTTGTGTCCCGGTTTTTCCGGCCAAAATATTTCGGGTGATTTGGGCATTTTCTTCAGGATCTCCTCCCAGAAGATCTTTGGGGTCCGCCGGTTCACCGAAAAATTGTTCGGGAAAAATATCGTACGTTCGGATAAGACCTTCTTTGAGCTCTGAAACACGGGTGGGGGCACAAACGGTAATCTCATCGAGTCCGTCATGGCCATGGACCACAAAAGCTCTTCTTCCCCGAGAAGCTGCAAGGCATTTGCAAACATCTCCGTCAGTTCAGGGGCATATACCCCGAGTAGTTGGCAATTGGCTCCGCCGGGATTCGTCAGAGGCCCCAGCATGTTAAAGATGCTGCGGAGTCCCACTTCCTTTCTTGCTTTTGCCGCATATTTCATGGCCCCGTGATAAAGGGGGGCAAAAAGAAAGCCGATACCGATTTCCCGGACAGCTTCTTCGACGATTTCAGGATGGGTGTCGAGTTTAACCCCAAGTGTTTCAAGAAGATCTGCGCTGCCGCATCGACTCGATACAGAACGGTTCCCATGTTTGGCCACCGTCACTCCACACCCTGCGACCACGAAGGCGGTTGTGGTGGAAATATTGAATGTCTGGGCTCCGTCTCCGCCGGTTCCGCAGGTGTCCACAACCGTTGCGCTGGGTGCTTGAATACGCAGCGCTTTCCGGCGCATGGCTCGGGCCGCCCCTGCCAGCTCTTCAAAGGTTTCTCCTTTTGTGGCCAAGGCGGCCATTAGCGCGCCGATCTGGGCTTCGGTCACATTGCCCGAAAAAATATCGGTGATCATTTGAGCCATCTGGGCTTCGGTCAAGTCCTTTCTCTGGACAATTTTACCAAGATTTTCCTTAAACATAATGGATTTTCCCCTTTTTATCGGTCCGCTATTACCGGTGAATGGTTTTTTGTTTTATTGAGAAAATTTCTCAACAACCGTTTTCCCAAAGGCGTCATAATAGATTCCGGATGAAATTGGATTCCTTCGGTCGCGGGATGTTTTTTGTGCCGGATGCCCATGATTTCCCCGTCGTCGGCTTCCGAGCTAATTTCCAAACATTCAGGGAAATTTTCCCGGGAGACGGCCAGGGAGTGATAACGCATGGCCTCGAAGGGTTTGTTAATGCCCTGATATATCATTTTCCCATCCCCGTGGATCATGGATGTCTTGCCATGCATGAGCCGTTTGGCGGCCACCACCTTTCCACCGAAGGCGGCGCCAATGGCCTGGTGGCCGAGGCATACGCCGAGGATCGGGATCCGACCTGAGAAATGTTCCACCACAGACAGTGAAATTCCCGCTGTCTCCGGCCGACCCGGTCCGGGTGATATTACGATACCCGCAGGTTTCCATGAGATCAGGTCGGAAATCGAAGCAGCGTCGTTTCGGACGACCTTGACGGACGTGCCGATCTGTTTTAGATATTGCACCAGGTTGTAGGTGAATGAATCGTAATTGTCTATCATGATGATCATTATTTTCTCTCCCTCATGTTTTCCCTGAAATATTCGACCTGTATTTTTTTTGAACCAACTGCAGCGCTTTTTGCATGGCCATCGCCTTATTGACGGTCTCTTTTCGTTCGCTCTCGGGGTTGGAATCGGCAACAATGCCGGCGCCGGCCTGCACCGTTAGTTTTCCGTTCTCAATGCTTGCGGTTCGGATGGTAATGGCCATGTCCAGGTTTCCATGGAAGGAAATATACCCCACAGCGCCGCCGTAAGGGCCTCTGGGGCTTTGTTCAAGTTCTGCGATAATCTCCATGGCTCGTATTTTAGGGGCTCCGGACAAGGTTCCGGCAGGATAGGTCGCCCGTAGCAGATCCCAGGCATCGTAATCGGCTTGAAGGTCGCAGCAGATATTGGAAACCAGATGCATGACGTGGGAATAGCGCTCGACAATCATCAAGTCGGTGACCTGAACGGATCCCACCTCTGCAACGCGCCCTAGATCGTTGCGCCCCAAATCCACCAGCATCAAGTGTTCGGCCCGTTCTTTCTCGTCGGCAAGGAGTTCATTGGCCAGAGATCGGTCTTCCTGCTCATTCTTGCCCCTGGGGCGGGTTCCGGCAATGGGCCGAAGGGTGGCAACGCCGTTTTCCAGGCGGACCATCGTTTCCGGAGAGGAGCCCACGAGGGTCATCTCATCAAGACAGAGAAAGAAGAGGTAGGGGGAAGGATTGATGAACCTCTGGGCCCGATAGAGGGTCCAGGGATCCGGGGGAAAAGAACAGGTAAACGGCTTTGAGATGACGGTCTGTATGACATCGCCGGCCCGGATATATTCTTTAACCCGTTTGACAAGAGATCGAAAATCATCTTCATCCCACGGTGCCTTTAAAACAAATTCAGCGTCATTCGGATAGACAGGGTCTTCAGGCACATGCTGTTCCATTTCAGCGAGTAAAGATTCGAGGCGGCCGGTTGCCCGATGAAACGCAGCGTCTGGATCCTGCGCTTTTTTCAGAAATGAGATCACCACCAAGAGCAATGTGTGTCGGATATTGTCGAATATAAGTAGTTCATCCGGAATGATGAAATGGGCCAGGGGTTTGTTTTCCGGTAAAAGGTTGGGGATCGATTCAAAAAAGGAGACCATCTCATAGGTTAAATACCCCACCATTCCTCCCCAAAATCTCGGTAGTCCGTTAACTTGTGCCGGTTGATATTGATTCATCAATGTTCTCAAAACAGCGAAGGGATCCCCGTTGTGGGGGATCTGTCTGGGGGAATCGTTTTCACAGATTTCCACAAATTTCGGGAATATTCGTATATGGGTTCTTGCGGAGACGCCTAAAAAACTATATCGTCCCCATCGTTCACCGCCCTCAACGCTTTCAAACAGAAAGACCGAGGGGTTGTTTTTATAGATTTTTCTCAAGAGGGATACCGGAGTTTCCGTATCGGCCAACATTTCTCTACAAACCGGAATGACATTGGCCTGTTCTGCCAGGTTTCGAAATTCATCTATGTCGGGGAATTCATGGATCAGCATGGATGTTCCTTTCTAATAAAGCAAAAAAAAGCCGTGGAAAATTCCACGGCCTGTTCGAAGTCAAAAAAAAGACCGTGGGTTTGAGTTGCCCTTGGTCCTTTGTAGATTTTAAACTATACGTCGGTTGATCAAGTCCCTGGGGCAGACCCGTTAATTTGGGTTTGCCACCACCAGAATTTCAAATCGACCTTTTTTAAGGTGTTATGGATGCTGTTTCTATTCATTTTTTCACTGTTCGTGTGCAAACTTATCCCCAATTAAAGGTATTTGTCAAGATTTTTTAGCTCATTGCAAAAAATATCTTAACGAGGGTTGAAGTCGTTTTCTACACAGGATACATTCATATAAAATTAGGCATACAGACCTTGAAAAAAATCTTGACAATGCCGAGGCGGTTTCAGTAGTTTTAGTGTTAATCAAAATAGAGCGTTTTAAAAAGAAACAAATATGGGAACTTTTAGGAAACAAAAACATTATTGGCGTTGGTGGTGGATATCCGGAAGGAAGAAGTGTGCCGACCGGTTCAAGTCTGCTTGAGCCATTCGCATGACGGGTAATGATGGACCGTGGGCACCTTGAAGCTCACGGTCTTTTTTTTTGGGTGAGAATTCTGCAGTTTACTGCAGGGGGATTCAAACAACGGTCAAGGAGGCAGATGATGCTGATTGTTATGGACAAAAAAGCCAAACAGGCGGAGATCGATACCGTGGTGGCTGCTATTAAACAAAAAGGGTATACGGCGCGTCCGATTCCTGGGGGAGAAAGGGTATCCATCGGGATTTTGAACAATAAAGGGCATGTTGATGCCGGGCCGTTTTTGAGCCTGCCGGGGGTAAAGGATGCCATCCATGTGACACGGCCCTATAAACTCGTGAGCCGAGAATTTAAACCCGAAGATACCATCATAAAGATCGATGATATATCTATCGGTAAAGGCAGCCTGACCATTATCGCAGGACCCTGTGCCATAGAAAGTGAATTGCAAGCCTTGACAATTGCCGAGCACGTTCGGAGCAGTGGTGCCCAGCTATTCAGAGGCGGGGCGTTTAAACCCCGGACATCGCCGTATTCATTTCAGGGACTCGGGGAAGAGGGACTGAAAATATTATCAAAGGTTCGGGAAAAAATCGGGATGCCGGTGGTCACCGAAGTGATGGATTATGAAACTTTCGATTTGGTCGAAGAATATACCGATGTCATTCAAATCGGAACACGGAACATGCAGAATTTCAGTTTATTGCGGCGAGCGGGTCGGGCAAGAAAACCGGTTTTGCTCAAAAGGGGCATGGCTGCAACCATCGATGAATGGCTCATGGCAGCCGAATACATTTTAGAAGTTGGAAATCCCCAGGTAATTTTGTGCGAAAGAGGCGTTCGGACTTTTGCCCATCACAGCCGAAATACCCTGGATCTTTCCGCAGTTCCCGTTGTACTTAAAGAAAGCCACCTTCCGATTATTATCGATCCCAGCCATGCAGCGGGTCGGCGAGACCAGGTAATCCCTTTGAGCCGTGCATCTGTTGCCGTGGGGGCGCATGGACTGATGGTGGAGGTGCACCATGCGCCTGAGGAGGCCCTCAGTGATGGTGCCCAGTCTCTGTATCCAGATCAATTTAAAAAGATGTGCCGCCAGGTTCGATGGATTTATGATGATTTGAACCGCCACAACTCCCTCGGTTGAATTGGGGGGATTGGAACTTCCCGCCCCAAAACCCAGAAAGGATCCATTCTGTCCAAAAGAAAATATTGGCCTAACCTTGGAACGAAAAAGTGATGGAGAGGTTGGTTTTTTATGATCATAGAGATACTTGCCACCGGTGATGAAATCCTGACAGGCGCCGTAGCAGACTCCAATTCAGCACATATCGCACAGGCACTGAAGGACATTGGACTCCTCGTCGTTCGTCACAGCTGTGTGGGTGACGACATGAATCGTTTGGTTACAACCCTCCAAGAGATCGCAATCCGAGCAGATGTTGCGGTTGTCACCGGCGGGCTTGGCCCCACCTCCGATGATATTACGGCGGAGGCGGCTGCAAAATCAGCAGGTGTAGAACTTGTTCTAGACCGGTCGGCACTCCGTTCGGTTGAAGATTATTTCAGAACCAGAAATCGACCCACGAGCAGTTCAAACAAAAAACAGGCCCTGCTGCCATTGGGTTCCGACGCTATTCACAACCCGGTTGGAACGGCGCCCGGGTTTACTTTAAAGTTAGGGAAATGTTTGTTTTATTTTCTTCCCGGAGTCCCTTTCGAAATGCACAGAATGCTTTCAGATTCGGTGCTTCCTTACATAGAAAAGCTTCAAGGAGGCGAACATGAATTCAGAAGGGTCAAGACCCTATCGACATTCGGCCTAACAGAGTCGGCTACCGGTGAACGGATGAAAGGCTTTTCGACCGAATTTCCGGAAATAAAGCTGGGCTTTCGCGCAAAATTTCCGGAGATCCAGATAAAACTTTATGCCTCGGGCACGGATCGCGAAACCATCGATAAACTTATGAACAATGCCACTGAATCGGTTTTAAAGACAATGGGGGAAAATGTTTTTTCCGTTGACGGCAGGTCCATGGAAGCCGTGGTCGGCGGGCTCCTTAGAGAAAAGAAAGGGACCCTGGCCGTTGCAGAGAGTTGTACCGGGGGGTTGATCTCCCACATGCTGACCAATGTTCCGGGGAGTTCTGAATATTTTCTCTTTTCAGGGATTACTTATTCAAATGATGCCAAAACAAAGATCCTGGATGTGGCCCCAGAGGTCCTAAAACGGTTCGGAGCCGTTCACGAAAAGACCGCAGAGAAAATGGCCGCGGGTGTAAGGCAGACCGCCGGAGCCACTTACGGCCTTGCGGTCACCGGCATTGCAGGGCCGGGTGGGGGAACCGATGACAAACCGGTGGGGACGGTCTGTATCGGTCTTGCAACCGCCTGGTCTGCCCAGGGATTTCGATTCTATTTTCCGTTCAACAACAGATCGATGAATAAAAAGATATTTGCCATGAAAGCCATGGACATCCTTCGTCGGGAACTTGTGGGTTAATTTGAGCCGATCATGGGCCGGAAAAACAGTTCTTGAACCATAACGCCGCGTTTAGAATAAAATCTTCCTGGTGTCTTTTGTTGCTCATGGGGTGATCCCCGTTTTTTTGAACGATCATTTTTTTCGGATTGCCGGATTTTTCGTAAATCTCATAGGCATTGGACACCGGGACAAGCGGGTCGGAATCGCCGTGCACAATTAAAATGTGGTGAAGATTCTCAAGCCTGCCCGAAATGTCCCACTGAAGTTTTTTTTTATCGAACGTCGAGTCCATGGAATCTGCATCATCCGAATTTGACCGGGATTCTGTTATGGAAGCGGTGCGCACAGGGGCGGCAAAGGTGACCAACGAATCGATATCAAAATACGCAGCTGCCGATATGCAGACAGCACCCCCCATACTGCTGCCAAAAAGACCGATTCGGTCACCGGTGTCTTTTCGGAGTTGAATTGTTTTTATTGCGCTGATAAGGTCATTACAACGGGCCGCAAGAGACGTAACTTCTTTAAAATCGCCCTCGCTTTTCCCACACCCGCGGTGGTCGAATCTGAAAAATGCAATGCCGTGTGCATTGCAAGCTTTTGCCAGAGCGATCTGTTTTGGAGAATTGCTGCTGCTTAAAAGTCCGTGGGAACCGATAACCACCGGCGGCAGGGGGATGCCCGGATGGTGAAGAATGCCCCTGAGAGATTCCCCGTTGGATGTGAACATGATGTTTTTTTGATTCATACGATGTTTATCTCACGAATCGTGATATTTTTCAATGCGTTGAATCCTAACCCGGATAAACCGGAAAAAACAAATCACAAAAAACAAATAATATCCAATGACCTAAAAGAAAGATAACCTATTAAATATACAAATTATAGTTTTGGTCATTGAAATTTGAAATTTGGTGCTTGTGTTTTGTTTTTTTGCCATAAAATGCACAAAATTTACAATTAAGGCACTAATAAAATCAAAAAAAATGGCGGCTGTGAGTGTTTGTGGCTGAAAAGAACGAAAAATGAAAGTTAAAAAAGGTCAATTGCTTGAACTCGATATTTCCGGAATTGCCTTTGGCGGAAAAGGTCTGGCAAAGGTGGAAGGGCTTACGGTTTTTGTTGATAAAACAGTCCCTTTGGATACCGTCATTGCCCGGATCGTTAAAAGAAAAAAACAGTATGCAGAAGCCCGTGTTGAAACGGTTTTAAAGGCATCGCCGTTCAGGGTTGACCCTCCATGCATGTACAGCGGTTTTTGCGGCGGATGCAAGTGGCAGTTTTTAAGTTACCATAAACAGCTGGTTTACAAACAACAGCATGTTGAGGAGTCCCTTAAACACATCGGAAATATTCACGACGCAACCGTGCATCCCACCACGGCTTCTCCGTTGATTTTTGAATACCGGAACAAGATGGAATTTTCTTGTTCCGACCGCAGGTGGTTGTTGCCGGACGAAATGGACCAAACGGATATTGACAGGGATTTTGCCATCGGGCTTCATGTGCCGGGGACATTTTACAAAGTTTTGGATACCCGAGCATGCCTTCTTCAACCCGAGCTCGGGAACCCGATTCTTGATGATGTGAGAAGGTATATCCGAAATTCAGATGCCCCGGTTTATGGACTCCGCAGTCATGTCGGCTTCTGGCGTTTTCTAATGCTGAGACATTCTGTGGCATACAACCAGTGGATGGTCAACATCGTCACGGCAAGCGAAGACCGGGACACAGTAAATCCGCTTTCAGACCAGCTGATGGAAACCTACCCTCAAATCGTATCGGTGGTAAACAATATCACTTCACGCAAAGCCGGTATTGCCATCGGCGAACGTGAAATTTCGCTTTCCGGGCTTCGCTGTATCAAGGATAAAATCGGCGAATTCGAGTTTGAGGTATCGGCAAACTCTTTTTTTCAAACCAATACCCGGAGTGCTGAACGGTTGTACCAGACTGTAAAGGATTATGCAGACTTGACAGAGCAGGAAACGGTTGTGGATCTCTACAGCGGCACCGGAGCGATTGCCATATATTTATCCGGATCCGCGAAAAAAGTGATCGGTATGGAAATCGCTTGAAAGCTCGGTAGCCGACGCAATGAACAACTGTCGCTTAAACGGGGTCTCAAATTGCAGCTTTATCCTCGGGGATATAAAAGAAGGGCTTAAAAAATTTACCTCCCGCCCCGATGTGATGATCATTGATCCTCCCAGGGCCGGCATGCACAAGGATGTTGTCCGCCGGATAATTGATATGGCCCCCGGAAGAATCGTTTATGTATCCTGCAATCCTGCTACCATGGCAAGGGATCTGGAGATGTTGAAAGACCGTTATGCTGTTCTGGAAGTCCAGCCCGTCGACATGTTTCCACATACCTATCACATCGAGTCCGTGGCCAGACTTGAAATAAAATAGGGGATCGGTTCAGTCAATTCCTTAAAATGAAAGTTTATCGGTATGCCAGGGAAACCTAAAAATAGTATAATAAAAGTCCCGCCCAAGTACTGGGATGATTTAAAAAAAATGGATATGAAACGGGTATGCGAACGTTCCCTTGCCATATCCCATGATTCCGGGGGATTGCTGATCCTTTTCTTAGACAAGGATGTCCTGGTAGATATTGAAAACCGCTGTCTCCTGCGAATATACCCGGATCGGGGTGAAAAAATAGACAACCCCCTTTTGGAATTGGTGATTCTGGTCTACCTCCTGAATGCAACGCCGGATCTCATCCGCAGAGAAATGATCAGTGTCAGCGACCTTAAAGACGCGCATTTTTTTCAAGGTCCCCATACCCTTAAAACAGGTCCTGTTTTAAAACGGTTCGGCAGAGATATCAGGGGGTTTAAAAAAGCTGCCGAAAGCCTGGCCGGCGAGTTTCTGGACCTTGCCGATGCTGCCTATAAATTTTCACCCCTGCCCAAGATTCCCCTTTACTACCTCTTATGGGAAGGGGACCATGAATTTGAGGCGAACCTGTCCGTTCTTTTTGATCGATCCATTGAGCGGCATCTCTCGGCGGACGCCATATGGGGATTGGTCAATTTGGTTTCAAATGCGCTTTTAATGGCCGGTGAGCCCCGATAACCTTATGCGGCATCCTATTTTTCCGTTTAGAGCGTGACCAAAAGTTTTTGCCCCGGATAAATAACAGATCTATCGGTCAGCTTGTTCATAATTCGTATATTTTCCACCGTCAAGCCGTACCGGCGGCTGATACCCCATAGGGATTCACCTGAATTGACCGTGTGATAACGCCGCTTCGACAATTTCTTGGAAACTTTGGAAGACATGAACGAGTCCGCTTTCCGGGATTTTTTTTCGGCAATTTTTTTTGAATCGGGGATATGTGGGGTAGGGGGTTTAAGGATTTCAACGTATCGATTGTTCTTCCATTGTCCCGTATATTTGTCGCCGTCCGGAAACGTATACGTTCCATTTCCATGTCGTTGATTGTTCTTCCATTGACCCACATATGTGCTACCATCGGAAAAGGTATAGGTTCCGTTTCCGTTTCGCCCACCGTCCTTGAACTGACCCACGTATTTACTACCATCAGGATGGATATAGGTGCCCTCGCCATTCCGCCGATTATTTTCAAATTGACCCACATATTTACTGCCGTCGGAATAAATATACGTTCCTTTCCCATGCCGTTGGTTATCCTTCCATTGTCCCGCATATTGACTGCCATCCGGATAGGTTAGATTCCCTTGACCGTTTAACCGGCCGTTTTTCCACTGACCGTCATATTCGGTGCCAGGGGAATACGAATACGTTCCTTGACCATTATCACAATCACCTTTTATACATTGGCCAAAGGCATTTGCCGAATAAATAGAAATAATTAATAACAATGGCAATATCAGATGTTTCATATCCCGACCTCCTTTGATGTATTTTCTGTCAAGATGAAAAGTGACTTCATGTGGCCTGTTTCAACATTGCATAATGCCCTGCAAGATAAAATATTGACGGTTTTCATTCTGCATGAAAAATCGCGATCAAAAGCAGGTTGAAGTTCAGGTCGTTAATGAGGTCTGTGGAACAAGAGAAGTTGTGCAACGGAAATCGAATCGAGACGGCGCACAATAATTTTATCAGAAAGTCAGTCAAGTTTAATTTTGCGTAAACTAGTGGGCACGGGCGAATTTTGGCACATCGAGATTTTTTATTTTTGAGGTACCCTTGTAACAATCCGAACACTTCGCGAAGTACCCGTCTGGGGACTCCCTAAATAAAGCGCCGCCCTGCACGCCGAACCCGCCTGAGGTAGATGTAATATGGAGGATTACATCGTCCCCACAGTCAGAACATGTTGTTTTTAAGGCAATCGTCGATCTGCCTGGATTGGAATCAAAAATTTTTCTTAACATATTGATCATGAGTGGCAACCTCCCTCCAGTTGTTGACCCCTTTTGTTTAATAAATGATTAAATTAACATGGGTCCCATTCCTTTGGGTTAGGATGGTTAATTGGATCGTCTCGGCTTTAATCTTCTATCGAACCCGCTTCTCCGCTCCTTGCCGGATTTGCGCTCGGGAATATGCATGGAATAGGAGAATTGTCGACGATCAATTCCCAAACGCCGTTCGGCATTGTCTTTGCTAAATGATGTCATAAATTTACAAATATAATAGAAACTCTTTTCCTACCCAAGGCTTTGAAAAAAAAGTGGTTTCGTGTCCGTTCCGTCACCAAGCACCGTATTCGATTTTGAAAATTAATGGGAACATTCTTTTGGGGAATAATTAATAATCATATCATGAAGTTGTAATTTATTGGTGTCAAGTTAAATTATATATAAATTATATATAATTTAGTTGAATTAGAACATATTGTGGATTATTAGAAGAAATTACCATATATTGTGCATTGAAAAATCCATAAGTCGTATAATTTCGAACGGTTCTACTCCACTGTCGGTTTAGGTACCTTTGAACAGGCAACCCTGAGATTTGAAAAAGTCACCCCATTTAGCTGCAACGGGGGCGTCGCCTCGATTTCAATTTGCCGGCGACCGCGCCCAGAGGGTTATCAGGCAGGAAATAGGTTTGACAAAACGCAAATAAAACAATATTTCTTTTTGGTTAGAAGAAAAATTCTGTTTTTACGATTTTTGGGGAAGTAATTGGATAGCATAAAGGGGGAGGAGACAGCGGCAACGCTCTAAAGTTATAAAAAAAATGGCGGAAGTGCATGGGAATCGAAATCAAACATACTTCCACAACCCCCTAAAACCACTATTCTTTATTGTCCACTACTTTAAATTTTGGTAGTTTTTTAGTAGTTTCCATTAAGGCCCGTTTTCTTTCCACTTCAACTTTTGCATATTTTCTCACCGAATCTAACCGAGCATGATCGGTAATTATTTGAAGTTCAATCCCTTTTCGTTAATATACTGCGAACATGAGCTGTGCTTTAAGCCTGAATAGAGACCTATATTTTCACCAACTTGTTTACATGCCTTTTTCCAGATGTTGTTGAGGGATTCATTTGTATACCTTTTCCCATCCCTTCTTGCACGCGGGTTTGTAAAGAGAAAATGCGATGTGTTCTGCCTATAAAGAGTTTTTGCGGTATCGGTAAAAGATGAATGGCAAGGAATAACATGCTCCACGCTTGTTTTAGTGTTATTTACAACCGTTCGGGCCGATATCGCTCTCCTAATGATGAATACGTTTTGAAATATATCATAGTCTTCCTTGTGCAATGCACACGCTTCAGAAGGTCTTCGCAGATGGTATTTTAGCCATAGAAATATTGGCCTATGTATTTTTGGAATTGCATCAATTATCGCAAGTTGACGGTCTTCTGGAAGCCAATTTATAGTAGGCTCAACAATTCCGTAGTCCTTTTTCTTCGGGAAGGGTGGCATTTCTGGAATAATCTTTGATCTCCATGCAAAGTCAAGGCAAGCATGGAATGCCATCATTACGTTTAATTTGCCTTTGCCAGACAGATTAATGTAGTTTATTAACTTAATAATGGTATCTAATTGAATTTCATGTAACATAACTGAATATTCTTGGAAAAATGGTTCAATCCAATTACGTAAGTATGAACGATACCCTTTAATAGTTGCTGGTTTCCTATTTGGTAATTTGGCTGATCTGACATCGTGGCAAGAAAACACATCGCGCCAAGTTAAATCCAGATCGTTGGGATTGAACGAAGTTCATGAAATTCGATATTGTTACCCAGTGGGTGATTTCGACATCAAGTCGAGAAAGTCCCACCTGACTAAAGTTTAGCCAACAGGTCAGTAGTGAAATCCGCGGGCAAACCTGGTAACGGGAGTCCGAAGCCGGATGGATCAAGATTGCAGGCTGTGATATTGAGCCCCGAAATCTTGCTCATTGTGGTTCTGAATAGCTCTCGTGAGACCGGGAGTGAAAGTCGACGTTGTTGTGTTAACGGAAGACAGCAGTTCTGATTGCGTTATGGCGAGCGATCAGGACACCACCGGGGTCTAAGACCAGGGCATGCAGTCATAGGGGTAATCTGGGAACTTGGGAGATCCAAATGTTTCCTTGTGCATGAAATTCGGTCAAGGGCGCCGGTCAGCCAATGAGGTGTAGTCCTGGCACTGGAAAGGGGCCGCTCCAACCTGCCCGGTGAGCGAAAGCAAAGGAGCAAGCAAGGTATCAGGTGAGGATAGCGAAGAGCGAACGAACCTGAGATGAGCATTTGGAAGTCTTAGTGGATCATATTACCGATGGTCAGTGTTATATAAGTTACTGACCGGTAAGGTGGGGAAGTGAGGCCCAAGCGACCCACTGCAGGGAAGGTGAAGCTGGGCATAACGTTCTACCGAGGGGAACTACGGGAGGTACACCGGGACCACAAACCGTATCACCGCAACTTCGGTAGAGTGCTTTATAACCTGTCAAATTGCGGGTTCAGGGTAGCATAGTTGTGCGCCAATTGGGGTAGTACCTGATTGGTTTCTGGTTTGGTCAAAAGAATCAGAATCGAGGAACCGGATGCGGTAGTCCCGCTCGTCCGGGTCTGTGGGGAGGGCGCCGGGTAACCGGTGCCTTTACCCGGAAGTTTAATTACGGTTAGAATCTTTATTTCTTTCTTCACGATTGCATATTTTATCTACCTTTTTCTTTTTGCAAGAAGAGTATAAAATAAAGTTTACTATGGGAATGGTATAATATTACACAAAACCATGAAATAAAGTTCCACAATAGACTGTTTTCATTTAATTTGCTTGACAAAAATGTTTTTTTATGCACCTATAATTTTTCAAGAACTCTAAATCCACAAAAAGAAAATGCAACACTCAGAGCAATTTGGTAACGGAAAGCTACGGGTTTCAAAATTCCTCTTGATCCTAATTTTAGACAAATCTTCATTTAAAAGATATAGTTGAGTTTACGAGCCTGACATCGTAGAGGTTTAGTAGGATTAAGCACTTCTTTTTAATTGCTCTATTATTGAGACTAAGCATGAAGATCCATCCCAAATTTTGCCCTCTTCGCTTTTAACAGGATGTGGATGTTCTGTTGAGAGCTAATTTGAAGTCAGATTCCATATTTTGCGGTTAGAAAGTAAACCAAAAAAATCATTATCAATAACACAAAACGTGTAGTTTCCATATCAGCATTTTATTAACAATTTTTTACCATTCATTTAGCTTTATAGTTTTATCCCAATCACTCCTAAAAAGAGCATAGGGACGAATGTTTATATAACACTTTGATAAAATTATAAATTGAGAAAGGAGGAAATTATGCTGAAAAAACTTCTTAGTGGAATCGTTTTTTCTTTGGTAATGATGATGGCTGTTTGTGGATTTTCTCAAACTTTTAATACTTCTGATCTTGAAGGTACTTGGTATGCATATTTATCGGAAACGAATCCAGCACTGGGTACTTATTGGCTTTATGGAAACTTCACTGTTGACAATTCTGGCGGAATTATTGGTGGTAGTTACACAGCTCCAGACGGCACAACCGTATCCGTTACTGGTGGACAAATGTCTGTTGACAATAACGGTATAATATCTGGAACAATTACCGCTGAAGGCGACGTCACGGGTACGTTCCCCAATGGCAAGTTGGATCAAAGCAAAACTATCGTAAGTTTTGTTGGTGCTGACACTAATGGTTCTCTTGATTTAGGAGTTGCGATAAAGGCTGGCGGGACATTTTCAACAAGCGATCTTGAAGGTACTTGGTATGCATATTTATCGGAAACGAATCCAGCACTGGGTACTTATTGGCTTTATGGAAACTTTACTGTTGACAATTCTGGCGGAATTATTGGTGGTAGTTACACAGCTCCAGACGGCACAACCGTATCCGTTACTGGTGGACAAATGTCTGTTGACAATAACGGTATAATATCTGGAACAATTACCGCTGAAGGCGACGTCACGGGTACGTTCCCCAATGGCAAGTTGGATCAAAGCAAAACTATCGTAAGTTTTGTTGGTGCTGACACTAATGGTTCTCTTGATTTAGGAGTTGCGATAAAGGCTGGCGGGACATTTTCAACAAGCGATCTTGAAGGTACTTGGTATGTATATTTATCGGAAACGAATCCAGCACTGGGTACTTATTGGCTTTATGGAAACTTCACTGTTGACAATTCTGGCGGAATTACTGGTGGTAGTTATACAACTCCAGACGACACAACCGTATCCGTTACTGGTGGACAAATGTCTGTTGACAATAACGGTATAATATTTGGAACAGTTACCGGTGAAGGTGGCTTCACTGGTACGTTCCCAAATGGCAAGTTGGATCAAAGTAAAACTATCGTAAGTTTTGTTGGTGCTGACAATAATGGTTCTCTTGATTTAGGAGTTGCGATAAAGCTAAAGGCGACTGGCTATAGTACGGTTCAAGGAAATGTTACATATAACGGAACCCCTCTATGTGCCATGGTTTTGGCAAATGGTCAGTATATGTTTTCCTGTGAAGAGAATCAGGGCAAATACGAACTGGATGTTCCTCTTGATGAAAACGGTGAAATCACCCTATTTGCCTTTGTCGACGGTCTGGCACCTTTCAAACAGATTTTAACTCCTTTGGAGGCATTGGATTTCGACATCGAAATGCAACTTGCGAGTCCTGACAGCAAGACTCCAACTGTCACCTCGACTGTGGTTGAAAGCATCGATTATCCCGGATGGATAGATATAGCGGGATCTGTCTCTTTAGAAGGAATACCCCTGTGTGCAATGGTACTGGCAAACGGACAATACATGTTTTCTTGCGATCCTTACGGTGAATACCAACTTACCGTTCCCTTAGATCCCAACGGTGAGATTACCCTGTTTGTTTTTGTTGACGGTCTTCAGCCTTACAAAGAAATTTTCTCACCCTAAAATTGGGTGCAAATGCCCGGCGATTAATTTTTTTACAGTTTCAACAAAGAAGAGGCGTGGATTAAAGATACAAGTCCACGCCTTTCCATTTTAATTATCACATGTTGCATTGTTGAGTTCATTCTTAGAATTTATTATGTGATCATATCTGTCTCCTTTGGGTATAGATCTATTAACAAAATAGTAATGACGTAGTAACTCTGAGCTAATGATGTCAGGATTGATTGGATTCACTGATATATTCATCCTATCGATAGAGGTTTTAATAGTGAAATCATCATACAGGCGAAGTCCAAAGAAGGTGGCATTGTTGTAGGTATGAATATTTTCCATGATATCAGATTATTCCATAGTTTTTTCGGGATTGTCGGTATAACTATTCACAGAACAGTGAAATTCTGTACCTAATGAGACTGTTTTTTTTGTTTCCATACTCATCTTTCTCCTTTCCAATTTTGTGCAGGTATATACCGGAGCTGGAAGCAAGTGCATGGGCTTGCTTCCTTAACCTTCGGCCGAAGACGCTCCGGTGAGATTTAATTCAAATTATTCGGATATCCTCTCACGTCTAACTTTTTTACACAGCTTTGTTCTTTTGACCTCTATGGGGCATTATTTTACTTAGAATTATTTTCTGCCGAGCTTTCGATACCGCATTGCTTGGGATCAGGAATGGGTTTGACAAAACGTGAATAAAACAATATTCAGTTGTTTTGAAATCTGTCCCCGATTCCACACAGTATTCTTTTGGTAGTTTTTTGGTAGTTTAAAGGGGTAGGGAAGGGCAATAAAAGTTTGATATTATTAAAATAAATGGCGGAAGTGCATGGGAATCGAACCCACCCGGGACGGTTTTAGCGCCCCACACCGGATTTGAAGTCCGGGAGCCTCACCAGTAAGCTGCGCACTTCCGTTCTGAAACCGAACCGTATCATAATATGTATTGAATTTTTGTCAACGTTTTTGTGTGGCAAAAAGCGTATCGAAAGGTGGAGACGAAAATATGGTTAAAGAAGAACGATTGGCGGAGACTTTTAAATTTCTCGTTCAAATCGATAGCATCTCAAGAGAAGAAGGGGCCCTGGCCGGTGAAATCAAGAAAATACTTGATTCCATGGGTGCAGAGACATTCGTTGACAGTGCCGGCGATGCCACCGGCGGCAACACGGGCAATCTTATTGCCAGATTCCCGGGGAATGTTCAGGCGCCACCGCTTCTGCTTAACGCTCATATGGATACCGTAGAGCCCGGAAAAGGCATCACCGCTGTTCTGGAAAAGGGAACCTTTACCAGTGACGGAACGACAATTCTGGGGGCGGACGATAAGAGTGCCATTGCCATTCTATTGGAGACCCTGACAATTCTGAAGGAAAACGCGCTCTCGTATGGTCCCATTGAGCTTGTCCTTACCGTTTGTGAGGAGATTGGTCTTCTGGGTGCCAAACATCTTGATTTAAGCCTCCTCACCGCTGAGTACGGTTATGCTCTGGATGCCACCGATACGGAAGGCATTGTTACCCGAGCGCCGTCTGCCAATCGTCTCGAGTTCGAAATTCATGGGAAAGACGCCCATGCAGGTGCTGCGCCTGAAAAGGGTATCAATGCCATTTTACTGGCAAGCAAAGCCATCGCTGAACTGGAGCTGGGGCGGATCGACCATGAGACAACATGCAACATCGGTGTCATCGAAGGCGGCATCGCCATCAACATCGTACCCAACCTCGTAAGGGTCAAGGGTGAGGTGAGAAGCCATGATGAAGAAAAACTTCATAAAGTTACCGACCGAATGGTATCGACCTTCAAGGACGTTGTTGAAAATTATAAAAGCAACTCAGCCGCTGACGGTCTTCCTCGACTTGAAATTAACATTGAAAAAGATTTTTCCCGCACCCACATTCAAGACGATCATCCGGTTGTAAAACTCGCCAGGAAAGCGGCTGAAAACCTGGGGAGAAAAATGGTGACAAAGACAACCGGCGGTGGTGCTGATGCAAATGTATTCTTTGAAAAGGGCATATTGACGGGTGTTCTGGGAACGGGTATGCGGGACATGCACACGGTACGGGAATCGGTAAAGCTCGACGATATGGTCCACACAACTGAACTTTTACTCGAGATCATCCGGCTTCAGGCCGTTGGCATCGGGGAAGGGTATTAACGGGGAAACGGAAGAAAAACTATGATTGCTTATTTTGACTGTTTTTCCGGCATCAGCGGAGATATGACCCTGGGGGCATTTATAGATCTCGGAGTTCCCGTAAACTGGCTCAAAGATCGCCTCGAAAAGATACCCTTATCCGGTTTTGATCTTTCTGTTACCACGGTGTCCAGGAATGGGATTCAGGCTAAAAGCGTGGATGTCCGAGTCATAGACGAGGTCCATTCGAGGAATTATGCAGAAATAATATCCATGATAGAAAAAAGCTATCTGTCCCCGAATATCCAACAAATGAGTCTCGATATTTTTGAGAGGATCGCAGATGCCGAAGCCGCGATTCACGGATGTCCCAAAGAAAACGTCCATTTCCATGAAGTGGGTGGCATTGATGCTGTTGTCGATATCGTGGGCACGGCACTTTGTGTGGATTATTTGGGGATAACCCGGATAATATCCTCAAAGATTCCGTTGGGACGGGGTTTTGTTTCCTGTCAGCATGGAACCCTCCCGGTTCCTGCACCGGCGACCCTTGGTATTCTTAAAGGGGTTCCGGTCTATGGTACACAAATTCTCCAGGAGCTCGTCACGCCAACGGGTGCTGCCATCGTCGTCGCTCTTGCTGAATCTTTTGAAGAAATACCGGAAATGATCATTGAAAAAACAGGTTACGGCGCCGGAAAACGTGAACTGAAACCGATACCGAATCTATTGAGGATCATTACTGGTAAAGCATTTGTTCATCAAAAGGACGCGATTACAGTGGTCGAAACCTGCATCGACGATATGAACCCGGAAGTATTTGGATTTCTGATGGAGCGTCTGTTTGAAAAGGGTGCCCTGGATGTCTACTGGATTCCGATTTTCATGAAAAAAAACAGGCCCGGGACCATGGTTCAGGTTCTGTGTCCGGAAGATTGCCGGGAAATAGTGATCGACTGCATCTTGTCGGAGACCACTTCTTTGGGCGTAAGATACTATGATGCCAAAAGACGTGTGCTGGATCGGGAATCCGTCCTCATGGAAACAGCCTACGGTGAAATAACGGTCAAACGGATTGTTACGCCGAATGGAAGTATTCGTTTGGCTCCTGAGTATGAGGTCTGCAGAAAGATCGCTCTTGAAAAGAACATCCCCATCAGGATCGTATACGACACGATTTTACAATCGCTGCGCAGTCCAATTTAATGAGAATGATTTCAGGTTTCAAATGGAAGCGACTGGAAAGTTGAGGAGATGATGTTACAATACTATTTCTTGACAAAAAAGGAGTCAGGCTATAGAGACAAGCCATGAATTATAAACAGAAATCGGTCATGTTCTTTGCGACCGGCTGTTTTATTGGGAACATCTCTTTTGCTCCCGGAACTTTTGGATCGATTCTGGGACTCTCGCTTTGCTTTTTTCTTTCTAAAATCGAATTTGCGATTGCTGCTGGCCTAACCATATTGTTTGTTTTTTTTGCCATATGGATGGCTCACGAGGCACAAATAATACTAAAAACAGAAGACCCGGGGTGTATCGTCATCGATGAAATGGCAGGTATGGCGGTGACCCTCATCGGCCTGCCGTTTAATATGATTTTCGTTTTAACAGGTTTTTTAATATTCAGGATCCTGGATATTTGGAAACCGTATCCGATTCGATTGCTCGAAAGAAAATTATCCGGTGGTGTCGGCATTGTCATGGACGATATCGTGGCGGGCATTTTGGGAAATATTATCTTAAGAGTTTCATTTGGCGTATTTAAAGTCATTTAAAAACAAAATATTACCGATGAAACCTAATTCGATACTTGAATATTAAAAAAGGCATTTTAACGAAGTTTAATTAGAAAGGATGCAGTGTAGCTTTGAAGATAAAGCGTTCCATTAAAGATAAGGTCCCAAAGAAAAAAAAGAGCGGTCTTCGGGAAAATATTGAAGCGATCCTTGTGGCCATTTTGCTGGCCCTTGTGATCCGTACGTTTGTCATCCAGGCATTTAAAATTCCTTCCGGCTCCATGAAAGAGACCCTCCTCATCGGAGATCATATCCTGGTCAATAAATTTATTTACGGCATCAAAATACCATTTACACACATAACCATCGTTCCCTTCAAGACCCCCAAGCGTGGTGACATCGTTGTTTTTGAATTCCCCGAAGACCCTGAAAAGGATTTTATAAAACGGGTTGTCGGCGTCGCAGGAGACGTGGTCGAAGTCCATGAAAAGAAGGTTTACGTGAACCATAAACTTCTTAATCATGACCCAGGGATTTATACAGATCCCTATTCTTTCCCAGCAAGTGTTCAACCCAGAGATAATTTCGGACCGGTTAAGGTCCCCCCAAATTCCCTTTTTGTCATGGGAGACAATCGTGATCAAAGTTATGACAGCAGATTTTGGGGGTTTGTCGATTTGAAGGCTGTTAGAGGCAAAGCCTTGATCATTTACTGGTCCTGGGACAAAACAAATTTCGATGTCAGATGGAACAGAATCGGGCATATATTGGAATAACACGGAGGAACCATACAACTCTTGGCCCATTGCAATAGACGGGGATATTCACCACAGCAGGGGGTAAGATCAAACTGCGTCGGATTTATAAAAATAGACGGCGATGACGGCCAAGGACGGGCACATGGTCAGCCAGCCACACGGCCGTCGGTATATTTTTTTGTCCGGTGATCGGAGGTATGCATAATGATGACGCTAATTAAGGGCGGAAGGGTAATCGATCCTGGAAAATTAGACGGCATCATGGATATCTTTATCGCGGATGGTAAGATCGTTGAGATCAAAACAGAAGGTTTGGCAGACGGTGAATACCCTGAATTAAAAACGGTTGATGCATCCGGTAAAATCGTTATCCCCGGACTCATCGATATGCATGTCCATTTGAGGGAGCCCGGATACGAGCATAAAGAGACCATCGAAACCGGATGCCGGTCGGCTGTTGTCGGCGGGTTTACAGGGGTCTGCTGCATGCCGAACACAAACCCAATCAACGATTGCAAAGCGGTTACGGAATATATATTAGCCAAGGCCCGGGAAGCCGGTACGGCCCGGGTTTATCCGGTTGCTGCGATCAGTAAGGGATCCCAGGGAGAAGACCTTTGTGACTACGGAGAGTTGAAGTCTGCGGGAGCTGTTGCCCTCTCCGACGACGGAAACCCGGTGATGAACAGTCAACTGATGCGCAGAGCTCTGGAGCAGGCCAGAGAATGGCAACTTCCGGTTATTTCCCACTGTGAGGACCTCGATCTGGCTGCTGACGGCGTGATGAATGAAGGTGCGGTGGCCAGGGATATGGGCCTTTCGGGAATACCCAATGTTTCAGAGAGTATTATGGTTTTAAGGGATATCGCATTGAGTGAATTGACCGGAGCTTCCATCCACATCGCCCATGTCAGCACCATGGAATCGGTCCGAGCCATAAGGGAAGCGAAAACAAGAGACGTGGCCGTCACTGCCGAGACCGCTCCCCATTATTTTACCCTTACCGATGCATCTGTGAAAGGGTACAATACAAATATGAAAATGAATCCGCCCTTACGCTCTATCCATGACCGGGAGGCCGTACGCCAGGGACTTGCCGACGGAACCATCGATGTGATTGCCACCGATCATGCGCCCCACTCATCCATTGAAAAATCGGTGGAATTTCAGAAGGCCCCCAATGGTGTCATCGGGCTCGAAACCGCCCTTTCTCTGGGGTTTAATTTGGTCGATGATGGGATATTGACCCTCCAAGGTCTCATTGAAAAAATGTCCACAAACCCTGCCCGGATACTCGGACTGGAAAACGGCTTAACCGTTGGACAACCGGCTGATATTACGATCGTCGACCCTGGAAGATCGTACCGTGTAAACGCCGACAGATTCAAATCTTTGAGCCGTAACACCCCTTTTGATGGCTGGGACATGAAGGGCAAAACAGTACTGACAATGGTCGGTGGGAAAATCGTGTATCAGGAAGAATGATGAATGATGAATTGGGAATGAAGAAGTTTATAAAATATTTTAAACATTTTAAAATTCATCATTCGGTGTTCGATATTCTGCGGTTACAAGGTCTATATATATGGCGAATACATTCAAATCCATAAGGCAGAAAATTCACAGGACAAGAGAAATGAAAAACAACACACCGCATATACTGGTAGTCGATGATGAACTCAGCATGCGCGAGTTGCTGGAGGTTTTGCTGAGCAAAGAAGGATATAAGGTTTCATGTGCCGAAAATGGCCGCAAGGCCATATCCATGATTAAAAAAACCGAATTTGATCTATTACTTTGCGACATCCGGCTGGGGGACATCACCGGCATAGAGGTATTAAAAGCATCCAAAGATCAGAATCCCAACAATGTGGTCATTATGATTTCAGCGTATGCCACCACTGAGGCTGCGGTTGAAGCCATGAATAAAGGTGCATATGATTTTGTTCCCAAACCGTTTGACAATGAAGAACTTAAACAGACCATCAAAAATGCACTGGATCTTAAAACCATCGAGCATGAAAAAGTGATCCTCGATGACGAACTCAAAAGAACCCTTCAATTTGGAAAGATTGTCGGAAACAATCCGAGCATGAAGAATATTTACAGTCTTGTCCGTCAGGTGGCCAAAACCAAGACCAGTATTCTCATCACCGGAGAAAGTGGAACCGGTAAAGAATTGATCGCAAACGCCATTCATGAAGAGAGTGACCAGAGTGAGGGGCCGTTTGTTGTCGTGAACTGTGGGGGTATTCCAGAAACATTGATGGAAAGCGAACTCTTTGGGCATAAAAAAGGTTCTTTTACAGGGGCGACCCATGATAAAAAGGGGCTGTTCGAGGTCGCCGATCAAGGAACCATCTTTCTGGATGAAATTGGAGAACTCACCCTTCCGATACAAGTGAAGCTTCTAAGGGCTGTCCAGGAACGGGTTTTTAAGCCTGTTGGCAGCAATGAAGATATTTCAGTGGATATAAGGATCATCTCTGCAACCAATAAAAAACTGGAAGATGAGGTTATAGCCGGGAACTTCCGGGAAGATCTTTTTTATCGCCTCAACGTCATCGAGTTACGGGTGCCGCCCCTCAGAGAGAGAAAGAGCGATATCCGTCTTCTTGCCCAGCATTTTCTGGATAAATATTCCCGGGAAATGAGCAGGGAAGTCACCAAAATTTCATCTTATGCCATTGATCTTTTAACCAAATACGATTTTCCCGGAAATGTCCGTGAGCTTGAAAATTTGATGGAACGGAGCGTGGCACTTTCAAGCACAAACATTATTCTGCCGGACAGCCTGGCCCTTTCATTGCACAAAAGAAGGTGGATCGAAGGGATTCAAAACCGACGGTTCGATCTGGACGAGGTGAGAAAAGGGGTCTCACTGGATGTCATTCTGGAGGAAATTGAAAAGGCATATCTGGAAAAGGCGCTTGAGTGTACGAACGGTAAAAAGCAAGAGGCCGCCGAACTACTGGACATCAGCTTTCGTACCTTTCGCTATCGCCTGAACAAACTGGGGATAGATTGATGACAAATTTTATTTTTTATGACAAAAAATGTCATGATGGATGGTAGAAGGAAAAAATTATGGCGTTTGAATTAGCATCTATATTTAGAAAAAACAATAGGTTAATATAGCAAGCAACAAATTGTCGGTCCATGGCATACTATTTGCAATCTGTAGGATCAACTATAAAAACCGTGATCGTTAATGATGATCCAAGGAGGTGGTTAAAAAACAAACAAAGGTTTACACAACACGGTTAATGTAAAATTTAGCTTTTATAATAGTATGCTTTTTACAGGAAAAAATAACAAAATTTAAAGGAGGATCGACATGCTTCAAAAACTTCGGAAAAAAAATCAAAAAGGTTTTACACTGATCGAACTGATGATCGTCATCGCGATTATCGGTATCTTGGCAGCCATTGCCATTCCCAATTTTCTGGCCTATCGGACCAAAGGGCAGAATTCCGCTGCCACAAAGTGAAGCGAAGAATTTTTATCAATACGGCCATGGCTTATTTTGCGGATCCAGATTCCTCAACGAACGGTAGCGACTGCGGTACTTCGATCGGTGCTCATGTAGACGATCCGACTGTAGACGGACTGGAACATATAACTATAATAATGATGGTACAGTTACCGCTGCGGGCGTGACATTTTCCCAGACCGCATCGACTACGGTTTACACCGTTGCTAATGACGGTACTTTATCGAAACTACTCCGTAATCATAATGATAATGCACCATAAAAGAACAAAATAAGGGGAGATCCCCTCCTCTACATGCCCCTTGGCAAAAATGGGAGATCCTACTTTTTGGCAAGACCATTTAGTATCATTAGAACAAATCTTCGGGGCCATCCTTTACAACCACTTCTTAACCGTCTATGTTATTTTAGGACGAGGTAAAACCGTTCCTTTCTTTTGGTTTCGCGAGGTTTACAAGAAACCAAGTCCTTTACGTGCCATTTTATCATTTAGAAAAGATTAATTGCAATGATGGACCGCTTTACCAAAGAAAGTGCTTCGAACTTGTAATATGCCTGTCCCTTGACAGAGGACTTAAAACGATTAATTCTTCATTTAAATCAAAGACAGCTTGTAGTGCACTTAATCTTTGGGTTGAGAACATGCTCAAAAATGGGCCGCAAAGAACTGGATTTGAGTTTAAAAAAGAGATTGCAGTTATACACGGCAAGACTACCTTATAGACAGCGCTTTCCCGGAAAACTTGAATCCTAAACCCGAAAAATACAGCAACGCTTCTTTTATTCGTAACCATTATGGTTGTTTTTATGTACGGAAATTATCCTTAATCTTACACCGCCCATTACTCGCGATGCCCTGATTCATCACTTGGCTGTACCCAAATTATGGCTCAAACATGGCATATTTTTTGAAATGCCCTGGGCCGACTATTCCTTTTACCCCATGTACGTCAATCTTCTCTACCTGGTCAGTCTCTATTTTAAGAACGATATGGCGCCAAAATTCATTCATCTTGCATTTGGCTTCGGCACCGGGTGGCTGATTTTTTCCCTATCTAAAAAAAAAGTTCGACAGAAAATGGGGACTGCTGGGTATGGCTATTTTTATCACCACTCCCATCGTCGTCTGGCTCTCCACATCCGCTTATGTAGATTTGGGGATGACCTTTTTTCCACTGCCGGTGTTCTTTTGTTTATAAAGTGGCGTGACTCAGGATATGCTCAATTCAAATGGTTTTTGATGGCTTCATGCTGCATGGGAATGGCCATCGGATCGAAATACAATGCCCTGTTGGCATGGTTTATTTTGACCCTGATGTTGATGTTGAGCTATGCGAGGGACACCCACAAGCAAATCGCCGCACTCCGATACGGCATCCTGTTTTTCTGGGTTGCCCTAGTGGTGGCTTTGCCGTGGTATTTGAAGAATTATATTCAGACCGGAAATCCTTTCTATCCGCTTTTTGACAGCTTTTTTGAATCGTTAAAACAGCCGGCTCCGGAAATATTGTATCGGCAAGCCATTGAAAAAACCGGTCAAGCCGGCTTTTTTAAGATACGCGAGGTCATGTACGGCGAAACATTTTGGGAAACCTTATCGATACCCTTTCGGATGTTCTTTCAGGGTGAAGATAACAGTTACCGATACTTTCAAGGCGTCCTCAATCCGATCCTCATCGTATTTTCACCTTTTATTTTACTGGATGGGAAATATAAGCGGGATAAATTTTCTTTGCATCCTTTTCGGTGCTATTCATCTTTATGGCATATTTTCTAACAGAAAAGCAGGTTCGGTACAATCTTCCGGCGGTTCCGTTTCTTGCCATACTTGCTGTCATGGGAATAAAGGGTTTGGCAGACACAATGAACGCAGAAACCTTTTTAAGGTCTCTGAGATCCCATGAAACCGTCAAAATAATTTTAAGAATCGCTCTCTTCACCAGCATCTCGATTTTACTGGCTTTGAATTTCATTTATTTGCGAGATCGCATCCAAATCGTCAAGCCCTTTCCATTCGTGTTGGGCAAGGAAACCAAAGAAGATTTTCTGAAACGACATCTTTTACACTATGATGCCGCAAGATATATCAATGACCATCTCTCCGACGACGCCATAATATTCACCATGTTTTTGGGCCGTCGCGGTTATTATTTAGACCGTGCCTACAAAAATGAGCGTTCGTTTGGAAGAAGTGCTTTGAAACATATGGTAGAAAGCTCTGTCAGCGAAGAAAAATTTAAAAATATTACAAATCGATGGGCATAACCCACATCCTGATGCGAATCGATCTGGTGGATGCATATTTACAGGATAATTTTACGCACGAAGAGATCAAACGCTTTATCCAGCGAGTAAGGAAATGCTGGAAGCCGGTTTATGATCATAACGGGTACGCGGTATGGGATGTCCGGCCCGGCCGTTGATGAAAAATATTTTTCATATTTACTGCCTTGCAGTCATTCATTTATGAACGAAACGATTGCCAAAAGAACTCATCGTTTGCAAATTCGCCCTGAACTGGTGATTTGTCTTTTTTTGGTTCTGGCCGTCCTGGCCGCTTATTGGCCGGTGAGGAGCCATGATTTTATTAATTACGATGACGACCTGTATGTCACCGACAATGCGCATGTGCAGGCCGGTCTGACTCGCGACAGCGTCATTTGGGCTTTCACCACCACGAGTGAAGCCAATTGGCATCCATTGACATGGCTGTCTCACATGTTGGATTACCAACTTTACGGTTTGGACCCCAGCGGGCATCATCTGACCAATGTGCTGTTTCACTCTGGCAACTCGCTTGTTGCTCTTTGTTGTGCTCAGAGCGAATGACCGGGGCCTTGTGGCGGAGCGGTCTTGTTGCCGCACTCTTTGGGCTCGCATCCCCTTCATGTGGAGTCAGTTGCCTGGGTGGCAGAGCGCAAGGATGTTTTGAGCACATTTTTCTTGATGCTTTACCCTCTGGGGATACGGACGTTATGTCCAGCGCCCAGGAATCAAGAGATACTTGTTGACCTTCTTTACCTTAGCCCTCGGCCTTATGGCCAAGCCCATGCTTGTCACCTCCCGTGTGTACTGCTTTTGCTCGACTATTGGCCGTTAAAACGGTTTCGTCTGGGGGCATCGGATGAAGGCCAAGGGTCTCCTTCAGCGCCCTTCCATTTGGGCATGGTTTCGGGAAAAACTCCCCTTGTTCTTTTTAGCCGCCGGATCGAGCGTTATCACTTACACGGTCCAGAAAAGTACCGGGGCCATGAGCAGTCTGGCGGTGATTTCGTTTCATGTGAGGATCGGCAATGTCCTTGTTTCCTATGTAAACTACATCGGAAAAATGATCTGGCCCCATAATCTTGCCATAATCTATCCGTACCCGAAATCTCTCAATTATTGGCAGGTTGCGGGTGCCGGATTGGTACTTGTAGCGACAACCGTTGTCCTTTTGCGGTGGGTAAAAAAAAAGCCGTACTTAACGGTGGGTTGGTTCTGGTTTTTACGGTACCCTTGTACCTGTCATCGGGTTGGTTCAAGTCGGATTACAGGCCATGGCCGATCGATACACCTATGTTCCGTTCGTAGGTCTGTTTATTATGGTTGCCTGGGGCGTTCCTGATATTTTAGGCAGACGGCGATGTCAAAAATTTTTCTTCGCTGTTGCGTCGTTGTTCGTGCTATCAGTCCTTATGATATGTACCGGGTTTCAAGTCGGAAAATGGCGAAACAACATAACGCTTTTTCAAAACGCCGCCGATGTCACGGAAAACAACTATGTTGCATATGAAAAGCTCGGTGAAGCCCTGGCCGCGCAAGGGAAAATAAATTCTGCCATCGACCACTATTCCGAGGCACTGCGGATCCGACCGGATTTTATGTCGACGTATATCAGTATGGGGATTGTTTTGCGGGAGCAGGGGAATTACGATGCCGCTATTGTGCTGTTTTCGTGAGGTGTTGCGAATAGATCCGGACGATGCCAAGGCATATAATAATCTTGGTGTTGTTCTTGCCCGTCAAGGGGAAAATAAAGAGGCTGTTGCCAGTTTTTATGATGCAATTCGGATAGATACTGTTATGCAAGTGCGTACTACAACTTGGGGAAGATTTTTGCCAATCAGGGAAAAATTGAAGATGCAATCCTATACTATCGAAAAACATTGTATATCGATCCCAACATGACCCAGGCCCTCTATAACCTGTCATGGATCTTGGCGAGTCATGAAGATAAAAAATATCGAAATGGCGAAGAAGCCTTCAAGCTGGCCGAACGACTGTGCAAAATTACCCAATACAATGATCCATTAGCACTTGATGCGCTATCTGCAGCTTATGCAGAGACAGGAAAATTTGGTAAGGCGGTTTTAACAGCTAAAAAAGCACAGAAAATAGCTGTGGATCAAGGAATGAAACAACTATCCTTAAGGTTAAAAAATAGACTGCGGTTATATCAGGTAGGACGGCCATATCGTCAAACACTCACTCACGGAAAGGTAGTCATTAATATGATTAGTGTTGAAAAGGATTTTCGCAACTTTTTTTAATTGCGTTCTGTTTAAGCCTTTGCATTATTATTGTCTATGGACAGGTGGGCACTTTTGATTTTATCGGTTTTGACGATCCAGAATATGTAACTGAAAATGAGTATGTGCAGGAAGGCTTGAATTTTGATAGTTCCTTATCTGGGCTTTTACAACTTTTCATTCCGCAAATTGGCACCCTTTGACTTGGTTGTCACACATGTTGGACTGCCAGTTTTACGGAAAGGATCCAATGGGACACCACTGGACCAACGTGCAGTTTCATTTAGCAAACACCTTGTTGTTATTTTTCATTCTTTTCAAGATGACAGGAGCACTTTTCAAGAGTGCTTTTGTGGCGGCTCTTTTTGCCTTACATCCGTTACATGTGGAATCGGTTGCATGGGTTTCGGAAAGAAAAGATGTATTAAGCACCTTTTTTGGATTGCTGATGATTTTTGCGTATTACCGTTATGTCAAAATATCAAATTGCAAAAACTATTTCTTTGTAATCATATGTTTTATATTAGGACTCATGGCCAAACCCATGCTGGTGACATTCCCATTTGTGTTGCTGTTGTTGGATTTCTGGCCGCTTGAAAGATTTCAATATAAGGGCAATTATATTTTCAAACTCAAAATCATCGATCGGTTATGGTTATAAAGGAATCGGCACTCTCTTTTTAGAAAAAATTCCACTTTATTTGTACTGGTGGTCATATCGAGCACATTGACCTTTTTGGCGCAAAAAAGTCATGGGGCTGTTGAAGCTTTGGAGGCTTTGTCACTACAGATCCGCATAGAAAATGCACTGGTCTCATATGCCCGCTATGTTTTAAAAGCGATTTGGCCCAGCAACCTGGCGGTTTTTTATCCTTATCCAGGGAGGGGCACTATCATCATGGCAGATTTTTGGAGCCGCATTTCTGATTTTAACGGCTTGTTTTTTTGCAGTCCGAATATCAAAAAAATATCCGTATGTTCCCGTTGGAATATTCTGGTATCTTGGTACGTTAGTACCGGTCATCGGATTGGTGCAGGTGGGAGAGCAAGCCATGGCCGATCGATACACCTATATTCCATCGATCGGGCTTTTCATTGTTGTTTCATGGGGTGTTCCGGATCTGGTGAATAAATGGAAATATAAGAAATTATTTATGGGTTTGGCTGCTTTAGCAATACTTTTCGGCTGTGTTATTGCATCTTTCATTCAAATTAGATATTGGAAGAACGGTGTTGCGCTATTTGAACATACCGTTGAAGTCACAGAAAATAACTACCGCGCACAAAATCATTTGGGGACGGCTTGGGAGGCAATCGACCTTGATCAAGCCATTTTTCATTATAAACAAGCATTGGAAATTAAACCAAACTACCTGTTGGCGATATATAATTTGGGAGTTGCGTATTGTGAAAAAGAAGAATACGACGAAGGAATCTTGAACTTTAAAAAAGTACTAAAAATAGATCCCCAAAACGTAGATGCACGCATGAATTTGGCAAATGTATTGTTCACACTGGATAAACCTGACGAAGCAGTTTTTCATTATAATAAAATAATTAAAGCCGATTCAAAAAATTCTGACGCACACTATAACCTGGCATATGTGCTGTCCAAACAAGGAAATTTTGATGAAGCTGTGTCACATTATGAGGAATCTCTAAAATTCAATCCAAAATATTCAAAAGCACATTATAATCTGGGGAATATTTTGCTAAAACAGGGAAAAACAGAAGAAGCGTTCACTCATTTTAGCGAAGCGATTAAAATAAATCCCGATTATGCTCAAGTGTTTAATAAAATCGGTGAAATACTGTTCGAACAGGGAAAAATTGACCGGGCAAAAGTGTTTTTTTCAAAAGCCATCGAGATCGATCCCAATTATAAGGACGCACGCAAAAACCTTGGGATCGCAAACCAAATACTAAAACCTGGTAAACCGTAACATATTGTCTGGAGAATTTTTATGTTTAAAAATAAAAAAGTCATTGTTGTTATGCCGGCATACAATGCGGCAAAGACGCTGCGCAAAACCTGGGATGAGGTCATGGCCCAGGAAATCGTCGACCTGATTATTGTGGTTGATGACCGAAGTCAGGATGAAACCGTTTCCATCGCAAAAGCATTGCCCGATACTTTGGTATATACCCATAAAAAAAATTTGGGGTACGGCGGAAACCAGAAGACATGTTACCGGCTTGCATTGGAAGCCGGTGGTGATATCATCATTATGGTCCATCCGGATTATCAGTATACCCCCAAGTTGATTCCTGCCATGGCTTCCATGATCGGAAATGGACTGTATCATTGTGTTCTGGGATCGCGGATTCTCGGTGGTTATGCTTTAAAAGGCGGGATGCCGGTATGGAAATACATTGCCAATCGATTTCTTACTTTGGCAGAAAATATTCTCATGGATGCCAAACTTTCGGAGTACCATACCGGATACAGAGCCTTTTCCCGGGAGTTGTTGGAAAAGTTGCCCCTTGAAGCAAATTCCGATGATTTTGTGTTCGACAATCAAATGCTGGCTCAGATTTTATGGTTTGACTACACAATTGCCGAGGTAAGTTGTCCGACAAAATATTTTCCTGAAGCTTCATCCATTAACCTGGTTCGAAGTATAACATACGGTTTCGGGTGTTTGATGACGGCACTCTTATTTCGACTTGCGAGAATGAAGATAATCACCTCAAAGTTTTTCCCCAATTATAATTAGCGCTATATTTTCATAAACAACATTGAAATTGGTGAAACAACGGCAATATAAAGGAGAATTTGAGAGACAAGGTGCCCCAAACCATTTCCTTGACAGAAAAGGCGATTATTTCCTATATTGACCTTCAACAGAAAAGCTACTTCAATAATAAAAATTGTCCGTTAAACTTTGATTTATAGAACAAAGATATCTTAAATATTAAATGAACGACAAAAAAATATCCGTTATCATACCGGCATACAACGAGGCTTCGACCATCGGGGCTATTGTTCTTAAAATTAAAAGTCTTTATCCTGACTTTGAAATTATAGTGATCAATGACGGGTCAGTTGATGACACGGCCGCCATCGCTAAAGATGCAGGGGCGCATGTATACAGCCATCCTTATAATATCGGGAACGGTGCTGCCATAAAAACTGGAATCCGAATTGCCGGCGGGGATATTCTGGTGTTTTTGGACGGAGACAATCAACACAATCCTGAAGATATCGCCAAATTGCTGAGATATATCCCCGATTATGATATGGTTGTCGGTTCCCGGTCGAACGGCCATCAGGCATCATTGGGCCGAACTTTCGGTAATACGGCATACAACTGGTTGGCGTCCTATGTCGCAAAATTTTACATCCCCGATCTAACTTCAGGATTTCGGGCCATTAAAGCAGATATCGCACGGAATTTTTTATATCTTCTTCCCAACACGTATTCCTATCCTAGCACCTTGACATTGGGGGCCTTAAGGAGTGGAAGAAGCGTGAAATATATGCCCATCAATGTCCTAAAGCGTATCACCGGAAAAAGCGAAATCAGCCCTTTTAAAGACGGCGTGCGGTTTTTAATGATAATTATTAAAATATGTACACTGTATTCGCCTTTGAGGGTATTTCTTCCGGTCAGTTTTGGATTGTTCGTTCTAGGATTATCGTACTATATGTTTACATACCTCTCTTCCGGTCGTTTTTCCAATATGAGCTTACTTCTGTTTACGACCTCTATTATTATTTTTATGATGGGACTTGTTTCAGA
>CAWBNO010000007.1:0-99300 GCA_963790095.1 uncultured delta proteobacterium
GGAGTCTAATGATCCCCTGGTGTGGTGTGATCCCTTCCCTCGATTTTAAAAAAAAAAAAAAAAAAAATTTTTAAAAAAAAAAAAAAAAAAAAAAAAAAAAAAAAAAAAAAAAAAATTCCATTCCATTCCATTCCATTCCATTCATTTTTTTTTTTTTTTTTTTTTTTTTTTTTTTTTTTTTTTTTTTTTTTTTTTTTTTTTTTTTTTCTTTCTTTCTTTCTTTCTCTTCTTTCTTTCTTTCCTTTCCTTTTCCTTCCCTTTCTCCCTTCCCTTCCTGCCTCTGCCTGTCTCTTTCTCTGGTTTGGTCTCCTGCCCGGTGCCTGCTGTGTGATGCTTGCTTCTGAGGCTGGGTGAAACTCTTTCCTGAGAGGTGATGCTGCTTAGACTGTTCTCTGATCCTTGCCACTGACGGCATCTTTCTCTGTGGCAGCGCGCGTTTTCCCGCCAATATACGCGAGGCGATTGCCCAGGGGTTGGGTGCGGCCTCCCGGGCTTCGATTCCCCTGGCCAAAGGTTCGATTGTTGTCGAGCCGATTATTTCTGTACTGGCGGATGAAGACGCCTGCCGGGGCTGCAGTCTCTGCGTAACGCTTTGTCCTTATGGTGCCCTTGAGATCCGCAACACGGAAAAAGGAAGAAAGGTTCACGTGATTGATGTGGCCTGCAAGGGGTGCGGCGTATGTGCGGCCACCTGCTATCAACATGCGTTAACCATTAATTCCTATACGGATCAGCAAATTGAAGCCCAGGTCGATGCGTTTTTGACTGCGGATTGATGATTGTTCGAATCCGCAGTTGATGATTAAAACTTGAAAATTAATGGTCTCGTAAAAAGCACGAATTTTTTTCCTAAGCGAGCAAGGAGGTTATCATTGGCCCAGTTTGTTCCTAAAATTCTCGCGTTTTGCTGTACATGGTGAGGTTACTCCGCCGCTGATTTAGCTGGAGTTTCCAGACTACAATACACCCCGGAGATTAAGACGGTTCGAATCATGTGTTCTGGCCGGATAGATCCGGCGACCGTCGCCAAGGCCTTTAAAAAAGGGCTTGACGGCCTAATGATAGTGGGGTGCCATTTTGGCGACTGTCATTATATCACTGGAAATGTCCAGGCCAAGATCAAGATAGACATGACTCGCAGACTGCTCAAATACCTTGGCGTCAGTGAGGAGCGTCTTGGTTTTCAACAATGTTCTTCCGGTGAAGCCGCCGTCTTTGTAAAACTGGTGACTGAGTTTGATGAGAAGATCCGCAGTTTAGGACCCATCGGCGGCGGGGGAGACACCCTGCAGGCCCCGGAAATCTTTAAGAAGCTGGAAACTGCCGAGTCAGTGCTGGCCGGTGAAAAGATGCGATGGGTTATCGGCAAACAAACCGAATTTCTTGAGTCCGGCAACAAGTATGGTGAAATCTTTACGGAACATGAATTTAACCGGGCCCTTGACATGGTCATTGTTGAAGAAACCGAGGTCCAGGAAATTCTTGGCCAATTAAACGAAGGGGCTCGATCGGTTAAGGACCTGGCCCAAGCGCTGGCCATTCCTTCAGAAAAGGTTTTCAGACATATTACCGCCCTTAACCGAAAAAATATAACCCGGCTGGAAAAAGTATCCGGCAGAACTCCATTATACGAGATAGTTCCCCAAGAGGTATAAATCTGTGGAAGATAAAAACGTTTTAGTTGTCGGCGGAGGTCCTGACGGGATCCATGCTGCTCTTGAAAAGGCTGAGGCGGGGATGAAAGTAACCATTCTTGAGAAGTTCCCCACTCTGGGTGCGGAAAGAATTCCAAGAAACCGGCTGATCAAACCGGAGGTGGCCTTTGTGAATCCCGACCTTGAAAAGGTTCGCAATCATCCCAATATTCAGATTTTGACCTTTAGCGATCTCAAAAAAATTGCCCGCGAAAACGGAAGGGTGCGGACAAGGATCTTAAAGCGCAGCCTGCGGGTGGATAACAGCAAGTGCAACGACTGCAAGGCCTGTATAAGGGTCTGTCCGGTGAACATGTTGGACGACTTTGACGAGGGCTTGGGTTTTCGTACCGCCGTGGATTACTGCAATCCTCTAACCGGCGAATACAATGTCTACAAGGAAGACATGCCTATCTGTCAGGAGACCTGTCCCGTCAATCTGGATATTCGTTCCTATGTTGGTTTAATCGCAGACGGCAGGTATCTTGACTCCCTGGCAAAAATCAGAGAGAATCTCCCCCTGCCCGGCAGCGTTGGCCGTATCTGTCCGCATCCTTGTGAGACCGCCTGCAACCGGCAGTATCTGGACCAACCGATTAGCATCTGCTTTTTGAAACGATATGCTGCAGATGTGGAGCTGCAACAGGAAATTGAGCCGGTCTATGAAACCCCCGCGCAAAAGTACCCGGAAAAGATTGCGATTATCGGATCGGGCCCTGCCGGTTTGACCTGTGCCCATGACCTGGCAAGAATGGGATATTCGAATATCAAGATCTTTGAGGCGCTTCCGGTACCGGGGGGCTATTTGTGGGTAGGGATTCCCGAATACCGTTTGCCCAAAAAACTTTTGAAGCGTGAAGTTGACCTTATCTGTAATATGGGAGTGGAAATTCAATACAACACACGTATCGGCAAAGATGTCCCCTTTGAAGATTTAAAAAACGATTATGATGCCGTGTTTATCGGTATCGGTTGCCATGTCGGTCTCAAGCTTCGCATTCCCGGTGAAGATGATTATGAGGGAATTGTTGACTGTGTGACTTTTCTGAGGAACCAGGCTCTGGGCAATCTCCCGGAGGTCAAAGGAAAGCTTATCGTAATCGGCGGCGGCAATGCAGCCATTGACTCCGCCCGTGTGGGCTGGCGCATGGGATATGATGAAGTCTATATTCTTTATCGGCGAACCAAGAAGGAAATGCCGGCCAACCCGTGGGAAATTGATGCCGCCGAGCACGAGGGAGTTGTTCTTCAGTACCTTGCCGCCCCACTGGAAATTTTGGGTGAAAACGGTAAGGTTACGGGAATGAAGTGCATTAAAATGGAGTTGGGTGAACCGGATGCTTCGGGACGCAGGCGGCCGGTTCCTGTAGAAGGCTCCGAATATGTCCTCGAAGCCCAAACCATTGTGCCTGCCATCAGCCAGAGTGCCGATTTAAGTATCCTTCCCAAAGAATACAATTTTGAACTGTCCCGCTGGAACACATTCGAAGTGGATGAGGAAACAGGGGCAACGAATGTGCCGGGTATATTTGCCGGCGGTGACGTAGTGACCGGCCCGGGCATTGCCATTGATGCAATTGCCGGTGGTAAACGGGCATCCGTAGGCATTCATGCATACCTGAGGAGCAAGTAAATGATCTACGAAAAGAAAAAGCGCTATATTATACCGTTCGGCGATGTACCGTCTCCAAGGAGCCAAATGCCTGAAATTTCGGTCGATGAAAGAAGAGGAAATTATACGGAAGTTGAGACCGGTTTTCCCGAGGAAACGGCGGTCAAGGAAGCCAAGCGATGTTTAGCCTGCCGGCGGTGTCTGGGCTGCGCCCTTTGCTGGGCTGAATGTAAACCGGAAGCCATTGATTTTGACATCCCGGATGAGGAGCTGGAACTGGAGTTCGACGAGGTGATTATTACCAAAGGGCAGGATAATGCCTTTGAGCCCTTCAATCCACAGCTGGGCCACGGGAGCTACCCGGATGTCATTACGGATCTACAGTTTGAACGCATGCTCTCGCCAACCGGTCCCACCAGAGGAATGGTGCTCTCACCCCTGGATGGTGAGATCCCCAGACGCATTGCCGTTGTTCAGGGTCATACGGAAGACGATGAAGCACATCTTCTTTCCAGTTTGGTTCTCGGCGTGAATGAATCGACCATTGCCCTTGATAAGACAGAAGAATTGAAGGCAACGCTGATCTCACCCATTTGTCAATCTTTCAAAGAAAATTTTTTTACAGAGGCTCAAAAAATTCCAGGACTTCAGATCGTGGCAGGATCACCGGAATCGGTTGAGAAAAAAGGGGATTCGTATCCTTTGCTCCTCAGATATTCTGAAAACGGTGAACGTAAGGAAAAAGCCTTTGACATGATTGTTATTCTCACAAAGCCAAAAATTTCCCCTGAGCTGGCGTCGTTAAGCAAGAAATTTGGTATCAATTAAGCCTTTGAAAATAAGACCTGCTATATGTGTATCTTGTTCAACTTAAAGTAAAATCTTGCAAATTTGCGGTTCTTCCTTAACACCGACCCATACCCTCAGACCGTGATCCCGCCTGGGCGGGAACAACCTGAATGCCTGTTGGCATCGTTGTTTCATGGAATCTAAAATCATACAAATTAAAATGCTTCTTGGCTCTGTTCATGAGAAATGGGCGTTACGCAACAAACAGATCGGTGCTCAGATACCGTTCCCCTGTACTTGGCAAAACAACGACGATCTGCTTCCCGCGGTTTTCAGGTCGCCGGGCCTGTTGGAGGGCGGCCCATACTGCAGCACCGGATGATATGCCACACAAAATTCCTTCCAAAACCGCCAGTCGGCGGGCGGTTTCAAATGCCTGTTCATTGGTGACCGTAATCGTTTCGTCTATTATTTCAGTGTTTAGCACATCAGGAATAAATCCAGCACCGATGCCCTGGATCTTGTGGGGGCCGGCCTGGCCGCCGGAGAGGACGGGTGAATCGGCAGGCTCCACCGCCACAGCCTTCAATGAAGGCTTCCGGGCTTTTATCACCTCGGATACACCGGTAATGGTACCCCCGGTACCAACCCCTGAGATGAAAATATCGACCTTTCCGTCGGTATCGCGCCAGATTTCTTCTGCCGTGGTTTTACGGTGAATTTCCGGATTGGCCGGATTGGAAAACTGATCCGGCATATAGGCATTGGCGGTGTCTTTCAGAATCTCTTGGGCTTTTGCAATGGCCCCCGCAATCCCCTCGGATCCGGGCGTCAATACGAGCTTGGCACCCAAATGCTTCAAGAGTTTTCTCCGCTCTATGCTCATGGTATCGGGCATGGTTAAAATCAGGTTGTAGTTCTTGACCGTACAAACAAACGCCAGGGCAATCCCTGTGTTTCCACTGGTCGGCTCCACAATGGTGGTATCGGCGCGTATCAATCCTTTGGCCTCTGCCGCTTCGATCATTGAAACTCCGATTCGATCTTTCACACTCCCCAGCGGGTTGAAAAACTCGAGTTTGGCAAATACTTCTGCCCCGAGCCCATCGGAAATTTTATTGAGCCGCACCAGGGGCGTCGACCCGACGGTGGAATTAATATCATTATTTATTTTCATACCATCCTCCAATGTCATGGATTATTGGTCGGCAATCATTGACCAACAGTCATTTGTTCCCCAATATTCAATCGTCAATCATCCATTTCAAACGCCGACTCCAGCAGTGCATCGATTTTCTCGAGGAGTTGCTCATCGGTGCTGTGTTTGAGTTCAATGGCTTTTGCAGGACACTCTGCAGCACAGATTCCACACCCCATACATGCTGACGGCGGAATCTCGGAAACGCCCTTTGAATTGATAAACGGTGCGCCGTAGGGACATGCCCGAACACATGCCAGGCAAGCAGCGCATTTTTCGGAATCGACTTCGGCGATGGCTGCGGACGTCGTCATTTTCTCCTTGCACAAAATTTTCACGGCCTGCTGTCCGGCACTCTTGGCCATGGTGATACTCTCTTCAATAAATCTGGGGCTGTGGGCCAATCCAGCAAGGAAAATTCCAGAACTGGCGAATTCAACAGGCCTTAATTTTACATGGGCTTCCAGGAAAAAACCCTCATCGGTGGTCGGGAGTTTTAAGAGACGGGCGATCTGTTTGGCGCCTTCGTCAGGTCGAATCCCGGAGCTTAACACCACCAAGTCGGGTTCGAAACGAAAGTCTTGATGGGAACTTCGATCCGTGAAATCAACGATCATTTTGCGGTTGTCATCATAAACCTTTGGTTTTTCTTCAGGGATATACCGAAAAAACAGAACGCCTTTTTTTCTTGCGTTTAAATAATAGAGTTCTTTGAACCCAAAGGTTCTTAAATCTCGATACAAAACAATGATCTGGGCATCGGGATTCATTTCTTTGAGTTTGATGCTGTTCTTCACGGCTGCAGAACAGCATACCCTGCTGCAATACGGAAAATCCGGTTCCCGTGATCCCACGCACTGGATCATCACAACTCTGTTGAGGTGACGTATCCAGTCAGGATCTTCCAACAGGCGATTGGAGAATTCCACCTGGGTTAGCACCTGTTCATTTTGTCCGTAAAGGTATTCTTTCGGTTCATACGGCCGGCCGCCGGTAGCCGTAACCACGATCCCATATTGAATTTCTGTCTGTCGGTCCTCATTTTGAACAATGCCGTGAAAGGCTCCCAAATGCCCACTATGGGATATCAAGTTGCTCTTTAAATACATGGATATTTTCGGATGATGGGTAACTCTTTCTTTCAGATATCGGACCAACCGTGCAGGTGAGTGCCCTTCCAGAGTGAATTTCAGGTTTCTTGTAAACCCGCCAAGATGGTCGCTTTTCTCCACAAGATGCACGTGAAATCCCTGATCGGCGATGGTGAGTGCAGCAGTCATGCCGGCCACACCCCCGCCGATAATCAGTCCTTCGTTGACCACCTGATATGATTTTTCGTACAACGGCTCTAACTTTATGGATCGGGCCACACTGGCTCGAATCAATTCTTTAGATTTTTGGGTGGCTTTTTCAGGATCGTTTCCATGGACCCAGGAGCATTGATCCCGGATGCTTGCCAGTTCGAACAGATACGGATTCAGACCCGCACCTCTCAGGGTATCCTGAAAAAGGGGTTCATGGGTCTTGGGAGAACACGCGGCCACGACGATGCGATTGAGACGATGCTCCTTGATCAGATCCACAATGGCCTGCTGGGTCTCGGTGGAGCAGGTAAATATAAAATCCGTGGCAAAAACCACAGACGGAAGGGTTTTAACGTAATCCAGCACGTCCTGTATATCCACAACCCCTGCGATATTGGTTCCGCAATGGCAAACCAGCACGCCCACTCGGGGCGTTGTTTCCAAGGGCTTTTCAACGGGAACTTCCTCAGCGACAATTTCAGTATTTCTGGCCGCACCGAGGAGAATGGAAGCCTCGGCCGCAGCTGCACCGGCCTGAATGACCGTTTCGGGGATGTCTTTGGGTGCTTCGATCCCACCGCAGACAAAGATACCCGGGCGGGAAGTCGCGACCGGCTCGTCAAATTCGGTGGTTAAAAATCCATAGGGATTTTTTACAAGTCCCAGCTGTTTTGAAAGGTCGATAAAGTCATCGGAGGGTTTAAACCCGCTCGACAGAACCACAAGATCATATTCTTCTTCCTTTTTTTGATTTAAATGATGATCGAATGTCTCGACAATTAAATTCTCATTCTCAGGATTCAGGTAAACCTGAGAAATCATGGATCGACGATATCGCACACCGTGCTGGTTACGGGCGCGATCCACGAAGTCGTCAAATCCTTTGCCGTGAGCCCGGATATCCAAGAAATAAATGGTCGCCTCGGTCTCCGGTTCATGACTGCGTGTTAATACGGCCTGTTTTGCTGCATGCATACAGCAGACTGAAGAACAAAAAGGCCTGTTTCTGGCCGGATCCCGTGACATGGCACACTGAATCCAGGCGACTTTCCCCGGGACCTTATGATCAGACGGTCGCCGGAGATGTCCGCCATAGGGACCTGTGGCCGATAACATGCGTTCGTACTGCAGGGACGTTACAACGTTTTGATATCTTCCGTAACCGAATTCGCCTTCTTGAGTTGTCAAAGCCAGTTCAATACCGGTTGATATTACAACCGCACCGGCTTCGATTTGTCGTCGCTCAGGTTTCTGGTCGAACTCAACGGCATCGGCGGGGCAGATTTTTTGGCAGACACCGCATTTCCCTTTGGTTAGATACAGACAATGTTCCGGATCCAGAGCGTATTTTAACGGGACGGCCTGGGGGAAGGTCAGAAATGCCGCTTTGCGCATTCCCAGTTCTCCGTTAAACGAATCAGGCACTTTCTTGGGGCATTTTTCAGCGCATTTGCCGCATGTAATGCATTTTTCTTCATTGATGTATCGAGGTTGTTTTTCAACCTGAACGGTAAATCGGCCGGGATCTCCCGTTAATTTCAAAATACGGCTTATGGGGAGTATTTCGATATTCGAATGCCCGGCCACCTGCACCAGTTTTGGAGAAAACATGCAAGTTGAACAATCATTGGTGGGAAACGTCTTGTCCAGGCGGGCCATTGTACCGCCGAGAGTATGCGTTTTTTCCACAAGATAGACATAAAAACCGGTATCCGCCAGGTCAAGGGCGCACTGGATTCCGCCGATCCCTCCACCGACAACAATGACTTTCCCCACCGGACTTTTAACCAATGATCCCATAACGTTCTATAATAACCCTTTTGCCTTTAGAAGTGGTACCGGATCCGTAAAATGCATTTTAAACCATTTTGGGTCTCCTTGCGCGATAAAACTCAGACGGAGTAATTCCGTAAAATAAAATACCGGGGTTCGTCTATCCTTTCGATCTTTTTGGATAATATCGAGATTCGACTGGCACAAAGGACATGAGACCACGATGGCTTCCGCCCCGGCTTGCTGTGCTTTTTTTAAAATCCGTAGGGTTAGAGATTCTCCGATCTCCTTGCGACCGATACCGATAGTTGCACCACAGCAGGTCGATTTATAAGACCAGTCTATCACTTGAGCACCTGCAGCAGCAGCAATACGATCCAGGGTTTGGGGGTTTTCGTAATCTGTGTAGCCGGTGATTTTCGGAGGGCGGACCATCTGACAGCCGTAATAACACACGACCTTTAGTCCGTTTAAAGGTTTTAAAACCCGATTTTTTATCGATTTTATCATCGATGATTCTGCCAGAAAACGGGTCATATCGTGGACCTGGATGTCTCCTGTAACATGCCAGGGTATATCAAAAACCTTTTTCTTGATTATCTGCTGGGAAAACCGTAGACGATTAAAACAATTGGCACACGGCGCAACGATATCGAGCCCCATTTTTTCGGCAGCGGCCAAATTTCTTGCGGGCAGAACTACCGACATCGCCTCGCTGAGACTATGGGCTGCCGTAGCCCCGCAACAAGACCAATCTTCTATCTCAACCAGATCGATATCCATCGTCTCGAACACCGCATCAATGGCGTGGAAATAGTCCTTGGCCATCCCTTCTAGAGAGCATCCCGGATAAAAAGATATTTTCATTAAACGATCTCTCCGCGAGTTTGATGAAAGGCTTTTTGAATGTCCTTGATGGCCCTGGATCTGGGCGAGAATATTTTGAGCCTTCCTTTACGCAATAACGTCAAGCCCAGCAAAAGCTCTTCTTTAAGGGTTCCGTTTTTTAACTTTTCCTGAAAAATACCCGGTTTTAAATAAAAAGCATTCATCAATCGGAATTCGTTGACCTTGCCGGATTTTCGAAGCACTTCCAGAAACGTTTGATGAAATACGGCAAGACTTTTTTCTTTAGGAGTTATGGACGAATGCGCCGCCATATTGCGCAAATGATTGATCGTTTTCGCGACATCCACCTCGTTGGGGCAGTAAGTCGTACACATTTCACAGGACAGGCACACCCAGATGGTTGAGGATTTTAACAGGTCTTCACGCCACCCCAGCTGAACATAGCGTATCGCCTGGTGAGGCTTGATATCCATAAAATGGCTGACAGGACAGGCATTGGTACAGCGCTCACATTGAAAACATGCCGAAATATTAACACCTGCCTCCCCCTGGATTCTGTCAAGGAAGTAATTCCCCCTATCGCCAATTAACGTTCTTTTTTTCCCGGGTTCGGGTTCGGCGATTCTTTTTTGGTGTGAAACTATATTATGCATAGTTTCATATCCTTATAAAAAACTCTTATGGAATATGGGGTGTTTTGGGGTCAGGAAAAATGCCGGGTCATAGGAGATTGGTAAAAACTTCGCACGACCGGCATGACTTCATCTTTTGTCGCCAATCTTTATAAACGACGCCGTCACAAATAGTTCCGTTAATAAACCAGCATAGTTTTCCGGATTTAAATTCCCATGCCGGACACTCTTTCTTCTTCTTGGGAGGACATTTTTTTGTAACCCAGCAAGGCTTGTTCACCTGGGAGTCTCCCCTCTTATTGGATATTAGGAACAACATCTGTCTCTCCGCATGGGCAGGTATGGATCGCCAGCCCTGTTCGTAACTGTGCACAGCCTTGATGGATACACCCAGCAGTTGAGCCATCTGTTTCTGCGTTTTGCCCAGCTTTTTTCGCAATCGAGCAAATTCTTTGTTGTCCATAAATTTCTCCTCGAGTTTTTAGTTAGATAGGCATCCATGGAATCAACCTGACATATGTGACACTACGTGGTATATTATGTCAACAGAAAATTGCGTCGAAATAATTTCATTCTAAAATTCTGATCCTCGGGCGGAAAAATCGGGTGGCGGGTTGATTCTTTTGAGTTTAAAAAGTGCAGATTTTTTGAAAATCCATGAATTGAACGCTGTTATGGTGCGGCATTACCAAAGGACTGAGGTTTTCGTTTCCAATGTTACAAATCGACCCATACAGTTACTACCCAGATGGTTCAGCGGTGCTTTGTACCATGATTTCAAAATTCCTCAGTTTTTCCCCCGTCTGTTTTGAAATTTCCATGTACTTCCGGCTGATATCACACCGGTAATCTGCATGGATTTTATTGATTTTGCGATGTATTTGTTTGAGTATCCGGGCCCGTTCCTTCCAGAGTTTAAACATGTATTGAAAATTCTCTTTTGAATTGTTCATTATTTCCGCGGAATATTGATTAACCAGATCGCAAAAATAATGGTATTTCTCATCGAGGATCAATGCGATTTTTTCCGTTTTCAGGGTCTGTTGTGTGATGGTGTGGAAATGATGCCCGACAATGCTCAAAGAAATGGCTTCGCCAAAAATGTTGGGATGTTTGATCATGCTCCGAAAGACAAACTTGAGATACTGGAAACCGTAAGGTGTAAAGAGCTGCCAGCAAAAAGATTTGAATAAGATCTTCACTTCCTCAACGTGGATTTTTCGCTGGAAATAGTTCGTATACTCGAGATTGTCCAGAAACCGGCTGCAGCGCTCAAAATAGTTTTTTAGATTAAAGTCATATATACCGGCAAGAATATTTTTATACCCTTCTTTCAGCCGTTCCGGGTCCATAACGGTTTTAAAGTTGGTGGCCATGCTGTGGGTGTTGTTTCCGATGGAGGCTTTTAAAATCCGGCCTTCTGTGAGTAACCGCTGATAAAGGCGGGTGCCGGGAAGGGCGTTTAAGAAGCCGATCATCGCTTTTGGAATGGCGTTTTTCTGTATAAAAGCGATTTGACGATCGAAAATATCTTCCTTGTCATTATCAAACCCGATGATAAAACCGGCCATCACTTCCATTCCGTGTCGCTGGATCGTCCGGATCGATTTTTCCATATCTGTCTTTAAGTTCAGGGTCTTTCCGGCTTCTTCAAGCCCCTCGGGATCAGGGGTTTCAATCCCTATGAAAACCTGATTGAAGCCGGCCTCCCGCATGGCGGTCAACAACGCTTCATCGCCTCCCAAGTTGACGCTGGCTTCGGTAAAAAAATGATACGGATAATCATGCTCGATTTGCCAGGATTTCAACCCAGGCAAAAGTTCGGCCTTCACCCTTTTTTTATTGCCGATGAAATTGTCGTCGACGATAAATACCGGACCTCGCCAGCCCAGACCATAGAGCGCATCGATTTCCCGAAGGAGCGTGTCCGCCGATTTTAACCGCGGTTTGTTGCCGAAAACCGGCCAAATATCGCAGAACTCACAGTGAAATGGACAGCCTCTGGAATACTGGATGGACATGGAACCGTATGCGTCCAAATCCAATAGATCAAACCGCGGAGCCGGCAGACGGGAAATATCCGGATGTATGGGCCGTTCATAAACGGGTTTGGCCATGCCGTTTTCCAGGTCATTCAAAAAATCCACCAAGATATTATCCACTTCCCCCAAGAGAAAATGGTCGACACCCGTGATATCCCCATGCCTTGAAGTTGGGAGGGCTCCCCCGGCGACAATGGTTTTTCCAAACAGGCTGCATCGGTGGATCACCTCCGCCATGGAATTTTGCTGAACAATCATGGCAGAGATAAATACAGCGTCCGCCCAGAGGATATCGCTGTCTTTTAAGGGCCGGACGTTCATGTCCACAAGTTTTAAACGATACGTTTCCGGGAAAAGGGCAGAAATAGTCAGCAGTCCCAGCGGCGGCATGGCGCTTTTTTTGTGAATAAACTTCAGCGCGTATTTGAAACTCCAGTAAGTATTGCTCGGAATTCTCGGATATACAAGCAGGATGTTTTGATATTTCGGCATGGCGACCAAACCTCCTTTGACCATTTAGATTGTGTCCGATTATTCATCTTGGGTGGATAATTTTATAAAAAAACTGTAATTATCGAAGGTATCCTCCCTTCTGAGCCGGTTTGACAATGAGTCGCTGTAAACATCTTCCAGCTGCCGTACAATCCGTTTAAGATTTTCAATGCTGGTCAGTTGTGCAACTTTAGCTGAAGGCAGCTGCTCCGGCGGCTGATTCTCAAGTATTTCATAGGCGTCTTCAAATTCATCGGCAGCCAGTTGTGAAGTCAAGATGATGTAATCGTCCACCTGGCGTTTTGAATCTTTTAATTCCGGGCTCTTCAGGAGGGATTCCCTCATGGTCGTCCCGATCAGCAACCAAAATTCCCGGACCTCTTTTGCCCCATAGCCGTCCATATACCGTTTGAAAGCGATTTCTTGGGCATAGATCGGTATGATGGACCGGTCTCGGTTTCTCACGCTGGCTGCAACAACTTGATAGTTGAGGATGATATACCACTTAAGCAGTTCACTGTACATCTTCCGGTAATTTGGAAAACGGTCTTGGTTTGCCGGGTGGGTTATTTCCGCTTCGATCCTTTCAACCAATGATTCACGAAGTTCCATCAAGATATGGTAAATGGTGGTACTTTTTCTGAAGGCAACCTTTTTTATAAGGACTTCATTGCGAAATAACCAGTTGTTAGGATGGCGGGTCATTTTTTCGGTCAAAAACAGTAACCGTCGTAATATATGATAGCGTGGTGTCGGCTTCCAACCCAACGCTTTGTAAGTCGCAGAAGCATCCACACTCAATTTTTTATCGATATATTTAGCCATCCAGGGTTGTTCTAACGTTTTCTTGCCCCTAAGCCGGCCCAAGAACGAGATGACGGTCAACCCCAAAACCGTCGCAAATTTCGGTATTTTAAACGGTTTGACATCATGCCAGTAATAATACCGGGTGGCGGTTTTGAAAAGCTCGTTATGGGATACGCTCCCTTGAAAGCCGGCAATGTATATTGCCAGATGCGGCAGGGTATCGCTGATTTCGATAATTCGTAGAAATAGCTTAATAAGATCTTTAATATGAATATACGGTATGGCCGATTCTCCACGTCCGGTCACAACCCTCGACATAAGTTTGTTCCCGGACAGCCAATACGTTAACAACATATACAGCATGGGATATTCGCACCAATCGCTGTATACGGCCGCCAATCGGACAATCGAGCAGGGAAAGGATTCCGAATATTCCCCAATGATTGCTTCTTCTTTTCTTTTGCACCGAGCATATGGAGAATCCGCATCGACGGGACTCTCTTCGGTGAGTCCCTTTCCATACGAAGGAAATTTGCAGGCGGCCAGAGAACTGGGGAAAATGAAACGCTTTATTCCCAGTAATTTTGAGATTTCAAGGACATGGCGTGTTCCGGTGACATTGATCTGCTCATATGCAGGGTTTTCTTTCAAGGTAAAGTCGTAATATGCGGCCAGATGCAACACATAATCGACACCGCCATGATTTTTGATATACTGAAAAGCATTCAGCAGATTTTTTCGGTTTGCGATATCGACCTGGAGCCAATGTATATTGGCAAGACGGGGGATGCCGACTTCCTTTTGGCTGCGCCGTGCAATGCAAAACAGGCGAAACTTTCCGGACACAGCAATGACAAAATGCCTTCCGATAAAGCCGGATGCTCCGGTGACCAAAATCCCCGGTAATATCTCGTTCATTTTACATACCTGTTGCCGTACGTTGTCTTCAAAAGCAGATAATTCTGTAACGCCAAGAAAATCATCAACCCCATGACTCCGTCGCCGATTCCGGATAACAGGACGATCCATTTAAATTCTACGGCAAAGCAGTAAACCATCAAAAAGAGCGTCGCCACCGCCTTTACGATAATGGAAAATACGGTTAAATAATGATATTTTTCGATGTTGGTTGCGCCCATGATATAGGCGACGGCCATCAGGATATGGAAAACACCGCCTTGGGCAGGAAAGAATCGTTCACACTCGGAACTGAACCCTGACAGTTTCATAAGCACGGCCGGTTGAGCGATCAATGCCAAGCCCATGGCAATTGAATGTAACGCCACCAGCCATAATACGGTTGAAAGCAGTCTGTCGGGATACTGAAATAAAACCTTTTTTAAGTCACCACGCATATCGCTTTATAACCGGCACAAAGAATTATGTTTTTTGGGTTAATTGAAACAGATAGAAAAAACATTTTCAACAATTATTATGAAAAACAAATAATCTGAACCGGCCATCTTTACATCGAGTACCGGGAAAAGGACGGCGCTGTAAAGATAAAATGGCGTCCTTCAATTTATTCTGAATTTTTCAATTGAGAGTCCGGCGTTTAAGGGGAAAGCGTGGTGTGGCGGACGGGGTTAAACAATAATTGGAGCGCCTGTAGCCCCGCAAGGGGGATTCCCGCGGGGCTCCAACAGGCAGCAGAAATTCTAACCTTTAGCGGCGGTTGCCTGGGATCACCCGGATTTTATGTAAGAGCAGAGGGTGCGGATATTCACCGTTGGCAATCCGAGGGAGGCCGTCCATCGACGCATTTTAAAAAATCGCCGAACAACCGGCCAGCCTATTTTTGCTCCACACCCCCTTGTTTCTCGGCAGCGGCGGCGATGCCGCCGTTTTCCTTCAATTTGCCCAATGCTTTCGTCAACTCGATCAAAACGCCCAGCCCCTCTTTGACGTCATCGTTGGAACCGGCGGACACAAGGCCCCAGGGACCCACTTTTTTGCTGAGTGACAGGTCAATAGCAGCGGGAATTTCAAGGGCCTTTTCCAAAAAGGTCAATATTTTGGGATCGGTCAGCTTTTTGCCCAATCCCAACAGAGAAACCATTCCATCACCGATTTGATCAATGTCTTCGGGGCTGTATGCTGCCGCAACTTTGGCACGTACGCCCATCATGGCCTGGATAATACGCAATACGCCCCTTTGCTCCAAATCATCCAAATAGTTGATTATTTGGGGAACGGCATGTTTGAGCAACGGCTCCATATCTTTGATAAATTCCACAAGCCCGACCATATTTTTCAGGGCAAAGACGATGCTGCGGGTACTTCTCAGGAGTTGCTTGATCAGGTGGAAGAGGTCGTCCAATTCGAATCCGGCTTCGATATCCTGTAATTCTTTGATCAACAAGTGGACCGCCTGATTGCCAAGGGGGATCATATCCTCCCTCAACTCGTTCAATTTGTCGGCGGTTTTGATCAGCGGCGCAATCTGGGTCTCGATATTTTCGAGTCGTTTTAAAATCAATTCTTCGTTTGTCATGTCCACCTCCTATGCTGTTTCCACTCTGGGCCATGTCTTTCCAGCCATGGTCATTTGTGGCTCCAGCGGCATATCTTGGCCGCTGAGCAGCAAGTTCCAGTAGACCCACTTGAACATCATCTTGCCCCAATAATTCAGGTTGCTTTCTCCGAGCAGATCAAACGGGCCCATACCCGGAAAGGGAAACTTACCGGGCAGCGGTTCGGTATCGTAATTAAAATCGATCAGAAAGGCCTTATCCAGTTCCGAAACGATGAAGCAGGTGGAGTGGCCGTCGTATGCGGGTTTCGGTTCCTCTCCGTCTATTTCGAGCACCAGGTTTTCGGCGACAACCTCCGCTTCATAATGGGCCACAGACCCTGCTTTGGATGTGGGCACGTTGGTGGCATCGCCGACCACATAGATATTATCATACTTTTCGGCCTTGAGTGTGTGAGGGTTCGTGAAAACGTACCCCATTCCGTCGCCCAAACCTGAATTCTCTATGTAATCGGCGCCAAGATTCGGGAAGGTCGATATCAGCAAATCATAAGAAACCTTGTCGCCCCTTGCGGATTCTATGGTTTTTTCCTCGGTGTTGTACTCGGCCAGATCAAAATTGGGCGTGACGATGATATTTTTTTCTTCCGCGGCAGAACTCATAATTTTAGTGGTAATCGGTTTGGTAAAGATCCCGGTGGCGGGGGTTACCAACTCAATCTCGATGTTGTCTCTGACCCCCTTGTGGATAAAGTGTGCATTGGCCAAAAAAATAAATTCCATGGGAACGACGGGGCACTTGTGGGGCATCTCGGCGACATTAAATACAATCCGGCCTTTTTTGAAATACTTCATTCTATGAAAGAGTGCCACAGCGCCTTCCACGCTGAAGAACGTGTGAACGTCTCCTTTGGGGTCCGGCTTCCAGCCATCGAGCCCGTCAATATCATCGGGCGAAATATCGCAGCCGCTGGCGATGACCAGCCAGTCGTAATCATAATGTCCCATTTTCGTTTCAACCCGCCGTTTATCCGGATCGACACCCACGACTTCGTCCAATACATACTTGACCCCTTTGGGGATGAATTCCCGCTTGGGCTTCATACAGTCCCGGGCGGTATAGATGCCGAAGGGAATAAACAACCAGCCGGGTTGGTAATGGTGCATGTCATCTTTGTCGATGATAGTGATTTGCCATTCGGTGGGGTTCAGCATCCGGTGCAGTTTTGCGGCGACCATGGTCCCGCCGGCCCCGGAACCTAAAATAAGAATCTTTTTCATAAAAATCTCCTTTTTAAATCTTGGGTTATTTTTAAACCTGGGTCGTAAATCCCGCCTTGCTTACAGCCTTGGTAGGTGAAAACGCCTATTAAATTTTCTTATTCTCCAACAAACTGGCGATGGTAATGGCGTCCAATTCTCTGTACAGCGCCTCGGCGGCTTTTTTCCACCCCCGTCGAACCAGGCAGTCGTCACTCTGTGAGCACTTTTTGGGGTTGCCGAGACAGTCGACGAGATCGGACTGCCCTTCAAACAGTCGGGTGACATCACCCAGGGTAATTTCATCCGGTTTTTTGGCCAGCATGTGGCCCCCTTTGGGTCCGCGGATGCTTTTTACGAATTTGGCTTTCTTGAGGGGACGGATGATCTGTTCGAGATATTTGATGGAAATATTCTGGCGGATGGCGATTTCGCTCATTTGGACGGCACCCTGCCCCTGACGCTGGGCCAGGTCGAGCAACAATCGAGCACCATAACGGGTTTTCGTTGTAAGTTTCATAGACCCTAAAATAACACTTGTATTATAGATTAATTTAATATATATAATTTTAGTATGATTTAACTTGAGAGATTGAATTTTGTCAAGCAAAAAGTCGATGGCGTCCCCACACCGAAATAATAGAATGTGACAATAAATTATATTTTCCAAAGAATTGGGTTGTGTTTTCACGGTGTTCTGTTATGGATGAAAAGAAAGCCCAACCCTATCATCTGCAGTTTCATCCATCGACTTAAAATTTTGTTTTTCTGGGCCCAAACGATTTACAGCGGCAGGTCAAATGGCAGAAAAATCGACCCACGTATCGTCTTCAAAAGATATCCTCAGATGGATCAACCCCCAGCTGTTTGCAGCGATCCCCTTGGGAATCGCCGTCATCGATTCGGATTACAATCTGGTGTATGCCAACAAAGCCTTCGAGGAATTGTTCGGCGCCTGGAAAAACCGTAAATGTTTCAGCGTTTACAAAAGCAACGATGACATGTGTTCCTACTGTGAAAGCGCAATGACATTTAAAGACGGGGTGTCCCGGGTAAACGAAGAAATGGGGTATGACAAATATAAACGACCGATTCATTACTTACAGCACACAGCTCCCATCGTGGACGAAAAGGGAAACTTTCCCTATATCGTACATATTTTCACCAACATCACCGAAGCGGCCCAGATTCGAGATGAGCATCAGATCCTCTACGACCAGGTTCCGTGCAACATTCTTTTAATTGACAAGGACTTCCGCATCGTAAAGGCCAATAAGCGACTTCGGGATTCCCTGGGCAACCCCCAGGGGAAACACTGTTTCGAAGCCCTCAAAGGCGTGAAAAAAAAATGTACCGAATGTACCGCCCGACAAACGTTTGCTGACGGTCAAATTCACACCGGATATCATGTTTGGAAAACCAAAACCGGAAAAACCCTCCACCTGCATGTGATTACGGTTCCGCTGAAACGACCGGACGGCAGTTTTGATCTTGTTATGGAGATGGCCGTGGATGTGACCCAAACGCTGAAACTTCAAGATGATTTGAAATTTGCACATACGTTTCTGCAAACCATCATTTCAACGTCCATGGACGGCATATTCGCGGTCAACGAAAAGGGAAAGGTGACCATTTTCAACCCGGCGGCCCGCAACTTTTTTAAAATAAAGGACAACCAGATCGTTTCCAGAGAAGAACTTGCCGCCATGCTCCCCAACGGTTTTTTGGCAAAGGTGTCCGAGGAGCCCGGACATGTTTATCTCCCGGAAACCGCGGTCCGAACCAGTAACGGCAAAACGGTTCCCGTGCGTCTGATCGGCAACAAACTCATGGCGGATGACGGTTCCATCGGCATGGCATTTTCAGCTCAGGATTTGAGCGAAATCAAACAGCTGGAAAGAGAAAAGCTCGAAGCCGAGCGCCTGGCAGCGGTCGGCCATACGGTTGCCGGATTGGCCCACGGCATCAAAAATCTTATCACCGCCCTTGAAGGCGGTATGTATATGCTGAACTCGGGCTTGGACAAAGGGAACATCGCGCGTATCCAGAAAGGCATGGAAATGCTGGCCCGGAATATTCAACGGATTTCCATATTCGTAAAAGCGTTTTTAAGCTTCTCCAAAGGCCGCGAGATTCAGGCCAAAATGAGCGATCCGGCAGACATCGCCGAAGAGGTTGTCGGGTTGTACACGGTTAAAGCCCATGAACTGGGCATCCACCTCATAAACGAGAAAATAGGCCATATCTCCCCGGCTCCCATCGACTATGAAAGCATGCATGAATGCCTGACCAACCTTGTGGGAAACGCCATCGATGCCTGCCAAATGAGTGACGGAAACGGGTGTCGGGTCACCGTTAGAACCTTTGAAGAGAACGGTACCATTGTATATGAAGTGGCGGACAACGGATGCGGCATGGATTATCAAGTAAAGAAAAAGGTTTTTACGACCTTTTTTACCACAAAGGGTTTGGGGGGCTCGGGTCTTGGATTGCTGATGACCCAAAAAATTGTTCACGAGCACGGCGGATCCATCGATTTGAAATCTGAATCCGGAAAAGGGACCACCTTTCGCATCCGACTTCCCCGACGGCGTCTGCCCAAACTCATTGAAAAAGAAGCATAGGTGCCGGATACACGAAATTAAAAAAAGTGATGCACAAAACCAAAAAAATTCTGATCGTCGATGATGAGCGGGATGTATTGACCTATTTTGAAGCCGTATTTCAAGATAACGGTTATGATACCGTATCGGCCGAAGACGGCATAGAGGGGTTCGAACGGGCCAAATCGGAAAAACCGGACCTGATTGTCCTCGATATCACCATGCCGAAACAATCGGGATTAAAAACATACCGTCAATATAAAAGGCACCCTGCCTTAAAAAACATCCCGGTGATCATCGTTACCGCGGTCAACGACTCGTTCAAAGTATTGCTGGATGAACTCGAGGAGTTTGAACTTCCAAAAGGTATTTTTAACAAACCCATCGATCCACAGGCGCTGTTGAAAGTGGTTTCGGAAATATTGTCAGATTAAACAACCCATCTCATTTCTTCACATAAGGAGGTAAAACATGCCGGAAACATCTGAAAAAAAAATTCTTGTGGTGGATGATGAACCGGATGTTCGGAACTTTATCGCTGCTGTTTTAGAAGATGCCGGTTTCAACGTTGATACCGCCGTTGACGGCCTTGATGCGCTGGAAAAGGTTGAAGCGTTCTCTCCGGATTTAATGACTCTGGATATGGTGATGCCGAGAATGCCCGGAATCAAGGTGATTCGCACGTTGAGAAAAAATAAAAAATGGGCGAAACTACCCATAATTATCATCACGGCCCATGCCCGGGACGAACTGGGAAGTGATCAAATCACGGAATTTATGGCGCTGACATCCAAAGTCAGTCCGAAAATCGTATTGGAAAAACCCATCTCTCCGGCCAGTCTCGTGAACGCCATATGCCAAATTCTGGGATTGGCGCCCAAAGCTGTGGAAGCTGCGGACAAAGATCCTGCCGATGAACGGAATAATCTGGCTAAATTAATTCAGGAAACCGATTCAGACACCTTGAGAAAAATACGTGAACTATTGAACAAAAAGAAAAAGAACGAACCGTATTTTCTTTTCGAGTAGGATTACAATTATGCCGAACAAAAAAAATTCAATTGTTAACATTGCCCTTGTCGGCGGCGGAATCCTCTGTAGAGAAGTTTTAGAACAGACAACTTTTGATTTAACTCATGAGGATGTGAACGCCCCGGTTCTGGCAGTGGCAGATCCTGATACTCGGTCACCCGGCATGGTTCTTGCCGCAAAATTGGGCCTGTTAACCTTCACCGATTATCATGACCTGTATGATCCTCGCTACAACATTCACCTGATTATCATCCTGAGTCCTGAAGAGGATATTCTTGAGGACATTCTTGCAACACGGCCTTCCCGAATCCGAATCATGGCCTACAACGTCTTTGAGGTTTTCTGGAAAGCCCTTCATATTGAAGAACGCAAGTTAAGAAAGAGAAACGAAGAAATAGAGACCATCTTGAACGCTATTCAAGATTTTATTATGGTCATAACGCCCGACATGGATATTGTTGAAGTCAATGATGCATATCTTGAACAGATGGGCTATTCCCGTGAAAAAGTAATTGGCCGCAAGTGCCATGAAATCTACCAGCAAATCGTCTATCCCTGTGACAATTCAGAAATTGAATGCCCACTCAATGAGGTCATCCGAAACAAAAGGCCGTGCCGCCAGGTTCGAACCCGTGTGGGGCATGAAGGCGAACTTCTCCACATAGAAGTCAGCGTTTATCCCGTCTGGGAAAAGGATGGTAAAATCTCAAAGTTTATTCATATAAGCCGTGATATTACACAACAAAAAATGGAAGAGGAGGAAATCACTCGACGCCTGGAGCATATGGTAGAAGAACGAACACGGCAGTTAAAAGAAACCCACGATAAACTCCTTCATCAAGATAAGATGTCCTCACTGGGAAAGTTGTCTGCATCGGTTGTCCATGAAATAAACAATCCCATCGCAGGCATACTCAATCTGACCATGCTCATCAAACGGATTATTGAAGAAGGATCGGTTGGTCAAGAAAAAGATCTTGAAAAATTCCTTTACTATTTGGGTCTCATGGAGACGGAAACCCGGCGAATCAGTCGAATTGTCAACAACTTGCTCACTTTTTCACGAGAATCCAATATGGAGTTTACAAAGTTAGACATAAACCGTTTGATCGAAAAAACACTGTTATTAAATGCAAATCTCCTCAAACTCAACGGCGTAAAGGTGGAAAAACATCTTAACCCTGATTTGCCTGAAATAATAGGATCAGAAGATCAGCTTCAACAGGTGTTCATGAATATTATTTCCAATGCCGCTGAAACCATCGAGGCTGCAGGAAGCGGTGTTTTGAGTATTCAAACCCGGTACCTGCCAAAATCCGAGAGGATTGCCGCTATCTTTAAAGACACCGGAACGGTAATTCCCAAGGAAAATGTCTCTAAAATTTTCGAACCCTTCTTCACGACCAAAAAAGAAGGTAAAGGTGTCGGGTTAGGGCTGTCTGTGGCTTACGGGATCGTCAGAGATCACAGCGGCACTATTTATGTTAAACCGGAGGAGGGAAAAGGAAACAGCTTCATCGTCAAACTTCCGCTGGAACAAAAACCTGTTACCCTTGACCAACAGGGAGGTCTCCATGGATAATACCAAGATTCTTATCATCGATGATGAAATTATCATGCGAGAATCTTTGGCCGGCTGGCTTGAACGGGACGGCTACGAAATCGCCGTAGCGGCCAGCGGAGAAGAAGCTTTGGGAATATTAAAAGATTCGCGCTTTGATATCCTTCTGATAGATATCAAGATGGAGGGAATAAGCGGTCTTGATGTTTTAAACCAGGTCAAGGAAGATGATCCTGATGTTGCTGTGGTTATGATAACGGCCTACGGGTCGATTTCTACGGCCATCGAGGCCATGAAGAAGGGAGCTTATGATTATCTTCTCAAACCTTTTGATCCGGATGCATTGGGTGTGCTTATTGAAAAAATAATTGAACATCAGGCTCAGGCTCGGGAAAATATTTTCTTGAAAGAACAGTACAAGGATCGAACCCGATTTGAGAGCATGATCGGCCAGTCCAAACCTATGCAGGAGATTTTTGACCTCATAGAGGACGTTGCTCCCATGGAATCTACGGTATTAATTTTCGGTGAAACAGGTACCGGCAAGGGATTGGCGGCGAAGGCAATCCACACCAAAAGCTCACAAGGTGACGGCCCTTTTGTCGTTGTTAACTGTGGGGCCATTCCCAGTCATATCATGGAAAGTGAACTTTTCGGCCACCAGAAAGGTGCCTTTACCGACGCCAAAGAAACAAGAAAGGGACGCCTTGAAATGGCCCATGGAGGCACACTTTTTTTGGATGAAATCGGTGAAATAAGCATGAGAATGCAAATCGATCTGTTGCAGGTGCTGGAAGACCGCGTATTTTATCGCGTGGGGGGTACCCAACCCCTTGAAGCATATTTCAGAGTCATTGCCGCCACAAATAGAAATATTGAAGACGCAATTAAAAATGGAATATTTCGGCAAGATCTGTACTACCGTCTGAATGTGATCTCCTTTAAAATGCCCCCGTTAAGAGAACGAAAAGAAGATATCCCCCTTCTTTCTGAACACTTTCTTCATCGGTTTTCACAAGAAACGAACAAGCCCATAGAAAAGATCAGCCGCAATGCCATGGATGAAATGATGCTTTATGAATGGCCGGGGAACGTAAGAGAGCTGGAAAATGCCATTGAACGGGCTGTTGTCGTGGGCAAAGGCCACACCATTTTGCCCGATGATTTGCCCATTTTCTGCCGTGAACACGTATCACCCCAAAAAAACAACTCACTAAAAGAAGTTGAAAAAGCTCATATTTTTGAAATATTGAATGAGAATCAATGGAATATTGCAAAAAGTTCCAAAATGCTGGGAATAGACCGCTCCACGCTGTACAGTAAAATCAAACGGTATAAATTAAGTAAACCGGCAGGGTAATGCAGACCATTCCCACCACCCAAAACCATTATGATGGCGAATCACTCAACCCTATTAAATGCCTGAAAATAAGACTAAATATCATGACTTAGGCCCCATCTCACAACCTGTGACCCACAACGCCAATACCTTACGAAAAAATATCATCATTTCACCCATAGAAGATTTTGATTCCAATCTTATTCGCCTGGTTGGCCGGGAAGTCCATCGGACATTCGGCTTCAGGACCCAAATAATGCCTCTTATGCAGCATGTTGATTTTGCCTTAGATTCTGGCCGAAATCAGTATCATTCTACCGCCATCATCGGAAAACTGGCCGACCTGGTACCTTCCCAGGCCATCAAAATACTGGCGATTACCCGTGTGGACCTTTATATCCCCATTCTGACACATGTTTACGGAGAAGCACAACTGGGCGGAAAAGCCTGCATTATTTCAACCCACCGTCTTAATGAAGGCCTTGGAATGGGCGTTTGGGAACCGTTTGGCCGGCGGGTAATAAAGGAGGCGATCCATGAACTGGGACACACCTTCAATCTCCGTCATTGTCAGAATTCCGCATGCTGCATGCATTATTGCCGCAGTATAAAAGATGTAGATCGAAAATCAGAACAACTTTGTCGGTATTGCAAAGTACTTCTGGAAGATGAAATAAAAAGGCTGGCGGAAAAGTAATCTGTTTGGGCTGTTTTTACGGTTTTTTATCCTGTCCTCTGATCTTGTTTTTGTTTTTATATTATCAATGTGTTATTAGTTAACGTGTTGCTTCTTGATTAATGGTTTTTTATCCTGTATTTGGGTATTTTGGTTGCAAAATGGTAGCAACCAAATAACCTCTAACCCTCCGATATTCTTTATTTCCGGGGATAGGGAGACGTCCCCAAAAGGCGGTTTTCCTGAATCGCTTTCTCCTGACACTTCATCAGGACGCTACTGGAGGCCTAAATTGGAAAAAGATTACTTTCTAACCTATTCAAATTCTTCCCTAAAAGACAATCCCAGCCACCTTAAAAGTTTTGTATATGAAATAATCTCTCTGGAAGAGCCTGATGAAATTCATCAAGATATTGATAAATATTTCGATATTTCTGATGCTAATCTTTTTCTTATAGAAAATAAAGAAGTGGATTTCAGAGAGGTCTCGTTAGGATCTTTCGGTACTAAAAGTTTTTTATCATTTGCAAAAAAGATTCCTTATTTATACGAATTCATTTTAATGAATTTGGGGGGAAGGAACCAAATCTTTCTTAAACAAGTTTTGTAATTTAAATTATTTCGTTCCAACTTTTCCATTTAAATTTTATCATAGATTTTTGGGTATCTTGATAATCATCTAAAAGGCACCTCCCAATCGCAAAAAAGGATACGATTTGTTATAAGTGGTTAACGCAATTAACAACCATTTAACAAAAGGAGGTGCTCAATGGAACTATATGCTGGATTAGATCTTCATTCAAGAAATACTTACATCGGCATCATGGACAATGCATTTAATCGTGTGTTCAAAAAAAGAGTTCCGAATCATCTTGAACTCATCTTGCAAACATTAGATCTTTTTCGGGATCAAATCAAAGGTTCTGTGGTTGAGTCCACCTACAACTGGTACTGGCTGGTGGACGGCCTTATGGATGCAGGATATTCATACGCCCATCTGGCTACTCCATCTGCGATTAAACAGTATGAGGGATTAAAGCACAGTGATGATCAGCATGATGCATTCTTTCTGGCTCAACTTCTAATCTTGGGTATTTTACCCCAAGGATATATTTATCCCAGGAAAGATCGGCCGGTGCGCAATTTGGCCCATAAACGGATGTTTTTTGTCCAACACAAAACGGCTCATATTTTAAGCTTACAATCATTAATTCAGCGATGCTGTAACATGAAAGTCAGAGCCAGTCATATGAGACATTTGACTGGCAAAGAATTGGAAATGTGGTTGTCCGTGCCGGCTATTGACGGGGGGCCATGTGACGAACATGATGAACAACCGGTTGGACAAATCAAACGGCCGCCGGTTATATACCCTCAGATCGGATTAGCCGGATGAATATTCTGATCATCGGAAATTGCATTACCGCCGCATGCCTAAAGCAGAGGCAGAATGAGGAATACTTTCATCCCGCAGGCACACTTAAACAATTATTATTGGCCACAGAGCTTGAGGCCATGGGCCACTCGGTTGATATTTGCTCGGCCTCCTTTTCAAAGCATATCAACACGGTTTGTATTGAGTACTATTCTCAAGGCATCCGGATTATACATTCGCCGACATTGGGCATTCAGGGGAGATCCAGTTTTTTTAAACGATGGGTATCTTCTCTTTATGCAATGTACTGGCTGAGGAAAAATATTCAGAAATACCAATGCGTCGTCTTTTATAATTTTCATATGGAGTTCAGCGCCCCCGCACTTATGGGAAAATGGCTTTTTAATAAAAAGGTGATCATGGATTACGAGGACGGCCTCTATCTTGATAGGGGATACCAGGGATGGCTTTACAGAGGGTGGGAAAAGAAGGTCTACCGTCATGTGTCCCGGTATATTCTTGTCAATGAGGGGTTGAAAACGCGGATTATAGCTGCAGCTCCAGAAGATGAAAAAAAGTTTGTCACCGTCCATGGGCTGATCAATGCAGATGTTCTGGGAGCGCATTCCCTGGATACCGAAGGACCGGTTCAAAGAATTCTGTTTTCAGGGAATTTTTCAAAAAAATTCGGATTTGATGAGTTGCTGAAATATGTCGATAATCTTGATGGCGGCATCATCTTTGATATCACCGGGCGGGCGGCTGGGCCCGAAGAAGAAAAACTGCGGCAGCGGGTTGCCCGGTGGCCCAATATTCGATATCATGGGTTTCTTGAAGACAAAGCATTTAAGAAGATTATAGAAAAAGCGGATGCGTTTGTACTGCTCAATGATCGGAATTCTCCATACAACAAAACCAATTTTCCTTCCAAATTTTTCGAGTACCTTTCCAAAAACAAATTTATTATCACCACGGCAAACCCTCTCCTTTCTCCCTATTTGGGGATGAAGAATATCATCTTGCTGGAGAATTTCCCTGAAGATGTCAAAAAACTAAAATCCCTTACTCAGGACCGCAAGACCTGTCACGATGAAATCGTTCAATTGGGGCAGGGGATACGCTCAGCTCTTGAGAGAATTCTTCACTAGCAAGGTAAGCCAGTTTCAAAACGTCCCCTTTTACCCAATTTCGGCGTTAGGCAAAAATAATAATCATAGAAATCAAAACTGTTGATAACTAAAAAGTTTAGGGTTGAAATCCCTGCGATAAATAGCAGAAATCAAAAGTGTGGATGATAAAAAAGCAGGGCCATTGCTGACCCTGCCAATTTAAAGATTTTTAAATTATTTTGATGTTCTTGACTTTTCCCTATTCACCATTCCGAGAACGGATGAGGAGCAGAGGGCGATCTATACGCTGCAGCACTCCAGCTGAGATACTTCCATAAAATGTCCTGGACAAACCGCTGCGGCCGTGGCTGGCCATTGCCAATAGATCTGCATCTTCACTTTTTGCAGCATCGAGAATAGCTTTCACAACCGGACCATGGCCGATGAGAGTTTGTACCTTGATACCGTCTTCACGAAATTGTCCTTGAAGGGAAGCAAGATAAGACTCTGTTTCCTTGATCTGCTGATCGTGTTTTTCCTGGTATATCGACATGCCAATAATTTCATCATGTTCTAACAAATGTCCCGGTTCTATAACGATAAAAAAAATTGCTTTAGCCTTGAAACATAGTGCGAGGTTCTTCACATGAGGCAATATCGCCTCAGCTCGTTTCGAGCCGTCCAAAGGAACCAGTATCTTTTTATACATATTCCCCTCCTGTATCTAAAAAATTGAGATCCCCTGAAACCATCATCATTTTATCACACTGAGTTAATAAAAATATATCCCCACTTTCATATCAAATAGTCATGCGGCATGCACAAATTTTGGTGAATCACTTTTTATTCTAATGGTGTTTTGTCCGAAATATTCGGATTAAGCCCTGTTCAATTGACTCAAAGTTCCGCTGACAGAATTAACTGCGTCATCGATACTTAACGTTCCGGTATTGATGATAAGGTCATAATTTAGTGGGTGCCTGATGTCATCATTGAAGTATTTTTTTATAAATGCCTTGCGATCTGAGTCTGTTTTTAAAACCCTGGGTCTGGCTTCATCAACGCTCACGCTGAACTTTTGGGATACGTTTCGGAGTCGCGTTTCCAGGGGCGCAATAACTCGGACGCTGAGTCTTTTTTCAGGAGGCAGAACAAAATTAGCGCCTCTCCCTACGATTACAGCCTGGCCGTGTTTGCCGATGGTCCCGATAATCTTCATGAGATGCTGAAGATACCGGTCAGGCCATAGGTGTCGCTTATCTACAATCGATGATATCCATTCTTCGAGAACGGATGCACCTTTTTCGTCAAGCGTTTCTATTAACCGAACGCTTAGGCGAGCACTTTCAGCCATATTGTGTATGAATTCCTGATAAAATAAATCGAATTCGAGCTGATCGGAAAGTCGTTTGGCCAATATATTCCCACCACTTCCGGCTTCTCTGGAGATGGTAATAACAGAGATACGTTCATCCTTTTTTTTCTCTTCCGTTCGTGTAATCTTCCATCTTTGTACCTGTTCTTCTATTATTTGCTCGATAGAACGTGCTTTAGCTCTCATGTTCCCTCCTTTCTTTGTAACTCACAGCGTTATAGGAAGAAGCAACATCATGGCGGGGTGAGATGCCCCAAAGAAGCGAATTTTCGCCCCTTTGGGGCTCGTTATCGGGATTGTAAGAAAACTCCTCCTCATAGTCTTCCTCTATAATGGCATTTAATTACGTTATTACATACTCAAACCGAAAGCGAACTTCTCTTCCAATTTTAGCATGGTGGCAAAAGAGGTTGAATTGTTGGAAGAATTAATGCAAAAAAACCCCACCCTTTAAGGCGGGGTCAAGTGTTAAATCATTAAGAGAATCGGAATTTATGCAGCAGCATCAGACTCTTGGATCTGACCTGAACCAAAGGAAAATGAAGCATCAGACTTAGCCGTCGAGGTAATCATTTTATAGCTCCAAAGGAGTCGATTGCCAATCAATCCGGCCAGGCGTTTAAAGAAAATGAGCCCCGGGCCGGGATATTTTTCAATAACTTTATGGAACTCTCCTCTGTGAAAATTATCCAGAACCGTCGTTTCAAGACACTCTCCCGATGCTGAATAAAATTCGCGACCGATCAGGCTCGACCAGCCAAAAGCCTCACCAGCACTATCTACGGTGTAAACCACTGGCCCGGTTTCACCGACGGTCAGTTTAACGCGTCCTTTGATTAAAATATAGAAGTGATCTGCTGGATCTCCCTCACGGAAAAGAAAATCTCCCGGTTGATACGTTTCTCTGACGGCAATACCCATCATATCCTTTACAAAGTCCTTGTCCATGTCCCAAAAAAGAGCTGATTGTTGGATATACATGGCTCCCCCCTTTCATTTGAAATGCCATGGGTTGCAGAAAAAGACGGTATGGAGCCCATGGTTATAAGATCGTCGGTTTCAAGGGTTAACAATTCGAAAAATCGTTTGCTTACCCTATTGAAATAACCGCATTGTAACCATTAACGCGTTAAATCCCCAAAGGATGCCTTGCGGTTCCTTTGGGGGTAAATATTGGTATTTTGAGTAGTCCTTTGATCATTGGGGCCTCACTAACGGTTTGGCCCGAAAATCTCCGATGCCAAATTGATTGAAATCAGGAAATCAATATTGCGTTGCCAGCCGGTAATTATCTCTTAACATATAGTCCGAACATCGCCAGCTTCAGGACAAATGCATAAAAAGATCGAATGAAGGTGGTATTAAAGCAACCGAAAAATTTGAGAAGCTCGAAAGCCGTTCGAATTGCTAAAGATATTAAAAGTCCATCTCAATACTTTTCATCTTAAAACATAGTTATCAAAATAAGCAGCTTTGTATTTGTTCGTATCCTCCTTTCATTTTTACTCTTATCCTTAGTCCCTTTAAGAAAACCAGTCGGCTTCCAATAGCCTTTTTTGTGGAGTACCAGAAACAAGCATAAGACTATCTACTATCAGTAGAACAAAAAATTTTTTATTGTGAGAATTAATGCAAGACAGAGTCTTATGTTTAAAAAAAATTTTGTTTGCAAAGCAATTTTTCTCAAGCATAAAATTATTTAAAATTAAAGGACTTACCTCAAGAAATCTTCTGCAGATTTAGGAGACTTTGTCAATGGAGCTTAGAGCTCATTTTCATAGGCAAACATCCCATTATTATAGGGAATTATCCCAAATGCTGATTGGAAACACCTATCATTATTTCAAGGTGTTGAATGTATGACTGAAAATGAGATGGTGACAAAGTGATGGGGGCAGTTACCCCCGTCCTCTCAGAATTGATTGCTTCCTCTGGGGGTCCAGATATCTTACCTGAACCCTAAATATTTTTTGCCTCAGTAATTAACTTATCAAACTTTTCAACTTCCACTACAGGTGATGTTGCAAATGAGATTCCTGTCAGTTCGTTTAATGCAACAGACGTGGCAATGGCATTTTCATGGGTAGGGAACTCCAAGGTAAGAACAAGGTCATGTTCTCCCATCACAGCATACATTGATATGACTTTTCCACCATTCCTTGCGATCAGCTCAACTGCTTTATCCGTTCTTTCAGAACTGATTCCCTTCAATGCCTCTGTGGAATACTTTCCAAACATCATGAATATTGGCATGTCGAATCCTCCCCTTTTTAGAATTCTTTCAGTGATTCATGGATACCTTTGTGAATTTCGTACCAAAAATTCAACGCCGCCTCTTTCTTGTCCGTCTCAAATTTTTCAATCCATTTGGCAAGATCAGCTTCGATATTTCCTTCAACAGTTCGTTTTCTTTTTAAAAAGGTATATATTATTTCGATATTTCTATTAGATTCCCAAAAAATAGAAGCATTTCGACCGTTGATACGGCTCGCTGTTTCAGAGATCGTTTTTAAAAATTTTTTCTTAAGCCCATAAAGCGAATCCATAATATCGGGGATCATTTCTTCACCCCAACCCCTATGAAACCGACACATACCCAGATTGTCCATGATCAATTCTTTTTGGAAACGGTCAGCGTTTTTTCGGCCCAGTTCACGCGGCGGTAAAAATTCTTTTCCATAGTACATATAATATTTCCCCATAATTGGCATGGGTGAAAGCACGCCCGGAGTCCAGTACTGGTTGGGAACTGTCCAGCCGTTGCGGGCATATGCGTTATAAACAAAAGCATCCACAATTTGTTTGCCTTTTTCTCGGGAAAGCCGGCGTGCAAACTTGCGGGCACCCTCTTCCAAGTTGATAATATTTCGCTTTTCGATTATGGAGTCGAGCAATGCTATACCGATGTCTGCATTGTGCATGGAATCCGATGCGATGTTAAAATCCTTATGAGTGAAGACCGGAATTTGTTTTACTCCGAGTTCTTTTGGGGTCAGATATCCTTCGTATAGACACTCCATAAGCCACGAGACGACACCGCCCACAGAGATCGCATCAAATCCATACATATCTGCGTGGTGATTCAACTTTTCAGCAGCCCTCTGATCAAAAATACCCGATAAAGGTCCCATTGCTTGATAGGGTTCATAATCTTTTTTGTATTTACCATGCATTTTTTTACAAAATGCTACACAAGGTTCGCCACACGTTTTTTGTTTTTTAGGTCCGATGGTTTCTTCATTAAATTGTTTCAAATAATGGTTGAGTATGAACGTATCGTGTATATCTAATCTCTCTTGTTCGCTCATAAAGATACTTCTGTAATTGAAAGAATACATATTGCCGGCTAACGTGGCAAAGTTGACGCCAAGGGTTCCTCCTGTCTGAAAATCAGGGTCAAACCGGTATTTGGTTGTCGCTTCCAGATCTTTTGCCGCCAGTTTTTTCTGGTATTTGTCGATAAACCACTGATCGGCGACCTTTCTGTCACGAAAATCTTCGGTAATAAACGTTCCGCCATATATGATTGCGGCAATCCCATGTTCTTGCAAAAGTTTGGAACCGAAGCCGCCTCGTCCCGCCCACGTATCCGCAAAACCCAATTTGCCTTTGGCAATGGGAACCGAGGCAACGGCTCCAAAATCTGTAACCGCCGCAGCAGGGCCGACGGCAAGAATTCGGGGATGGTTCGAATAATACTCACCAAAGCGTTCAAAGGTGTAATCCATTAACGCATATATGCCTCTGCGCCCTTCTTGCCATACTTTCTGAATCTGAACCGGCTCAATTCTAACTTCAACTTCCTCGCCACCATCTCTATTGAGGTATAAAATAGAAGGAATTGGGGCTCGATTGACGATGGCAATCATATTTACGCCCAGATTATCAAAAACCAATCCAGCGCCCCCCATGGACGAAACGTAGAAACCTGTCCAGCTGGGAGAAAAGCCATTGAAAAACAGCCGGTTTGAGCCTGGAAATATAGATCCTGCCAACAGTCCTGTTCCAATATTCAACGATCTGTACCGGCCAGCAAGATGAAGACCAAGATCGATTGGACCGAAAAACGGTTCACCGACAGTATACCGGGTTATACGGTAAAATGCCGTAGCAGCATCAATAAACAAAACTTTTTGATGACTTTCCATAACCCCACGCTCCCGCCCCGCCCTTTGGGCGGTGAATTCCACTGCGATCCAACCACCGCACGGCACTGCCGTAAGCCAACGCTGATACAAATTGATCTAAAAAGTTTTTAAACCCATACCAATCGATTCTCAAAAATTGCTTAAAACTACCAACTGCTCTACTCACCCCGGATTTTGGTTTCTGCAATCTTTTTTATTAGGGATTGGGCCTCGATAAAGATTTTGGAAACCGCGGGAACTGCATCTTTGACGCCCAATTCGACCCTGTCCACAACCGCTTCTAGCTCATCCGTGGACAGATCGTCTATAAATTCAACTTCCATATTGACAAGAATATCTTCAGGCCCCATGTGCATGGTAAGGAGTTTACCGCATCGTTTGATTTCGGGCACGCCGCATATAACCTGTCGAATGCGTTCCTGGTCTTTGCTGCCCGCGCTTTCGCCGATTAATAGAGCTTTGGTTTCCCGGGCCAGGAAAATAGCCAGTATAAACAGCAAGATGCCGATTAAAATACTGGCAGCGGCGTCAAAAAAGGGCATGCCAGTAACATGTGCCAGACTGATACCCGCAGCAGCCACAAACAACCCGATTATGGCGGCACTGTCTTCAAAGAGAACGACCATGATGGTAGGATTTTTGGATCGAACGGCCAGATCTAAAAAACCGGAGAATCCCTCCCTCGATTTCAGATTTTTCGCTTCTGAATATGCCACCCACCAGGGATAAGCCTCAATAATAACGGATATACCAAGAACAATTAAGGGAATATAAAGGGATTTGACCGGCTCCGGATGGAGTATCTTCTTGACACCTCCATAAATAGACAGTGCGGCACCAACGCAAAAAATTGAAACAGCAACCACAAATGCCCAGAAATAAAGCTCTTTACCATAGCCAAAAGGGTGCTTTTCATCGGGAGGCCGAGCGGCGCGTTTATGGCCAATCAGCAGCATCACCTGGTTTATGCTGTCGGCCGTGCTGTGAAAGCCTTCCGCCAGCATGGCCGCACTGCCCGAAGAAACAGCGACGATAAACTTCATAACGGCGATGGCGGAGTTGCCGATCAGCGCGGCATAGATAATCTTTTTATCGCTGTGTTTTTTCACTTTTCGATATCAATCGCTGGGGGGAAACCAAGATTCTTTCAAGCCGGTTTAACGACAATCACACTGTTCAGCGTACCGAAGTGGTTTTTACAAACCTGTTCGTTGGCCGGATCCCGTTGTTCAACATACGTTATTACTTAAATGTAATGATTGTTCGACCACGAGAGGTAAAAGAAACGCCTTGATTACTTTTTGTGCCAATCATTATCGATTCAACAATAGGTGGATTAACAAATTTATCGGATTTCCATTCAACAATAAAGTTGGCACCTGACCCACCAGCTTTGTCTCTTTCTGGTATGACGTAGCGCAATGACTCTAATGGGTCTATGATTACTGGCTTTTCTACATATTTTTTTAAGAGCTTCCCTTGCGTCTCGTAATAATCGACTATTGTGATTTTGATTTGATGCTTAGGATCAATGTTTCTGATGCTTAAAGTTACCGTCAACAAGAAGGGTTGTTCACGGTTGCCACTGTAAATATGGGAATAAGCAGGCACATAAATGGTCTGCCCGTCAGATAACCCGATTTTCTCGTCAGCATATACAGGCAGAGATAAAAAAAGACAAAAAGGTAAAACAAGAATAAAAAAACAAGCAAAAGGATAGCTCTTTTTCATGGTTACTCTCCAAGTAATTATAAGTGTAAAAAATGATTATCTGTATAAAATTGTAAAGACAGATTATTAAAATATATATTTATGTAAATCATGTTTTAACATCTTGTATTAAGCATGAATCTGCTATTGTTTCAGTATAGTAAAGATAGTGTTCAATTGGAACGAGCCATAAAGATACACAACATAAGAGGGCAGGGAAATTGGGCCGGAATCAGTTGTGGCTTGAATACGGTCATTCCAAATCTATTGATACCACAACTGACTAAAGAAACGCAAAGATTTCATCCAAAGAAAAGGCGGTTGATCAATCGTTTTTGGGATTCACTTCTCAGGGCTTTGTAATCGTAAAATGGTGGCTTGCATACAGATATCTTATTTCTTACAAAATTGCAAAAAAGACAAACCCGATGAAATGGATTTGCCTCTATCAAAAACGATATCACAAGTTCTGAACCCGGGGTTAACATGTTGGATACATAGCAGAAATCAAAACTTTGAACTGGATGGTTTACACACTATATTCGGATAATAAAATAAGGGTTGCCGAAATCACCGAATTCGATTTGAACGAATATGACAAAATCAGCAACCCCGTTTCAGAAAAAAGTATTAACTTGCAAATGTCAGAAATACCGAACCGCTCAAGCTCTGGGTCAATCATTTTTCAGGCAGGGTATAGGTCCCGGTGACATCGACAACCGCATCACCCTTGGTTTTATCCTTGGTATAGGGTGTGACGTACTTGCCGCTGAAGGTGACCTTCCCTTTAATTCCTTCAAACCTGCCGGTCCCCTTGATGTATTCACCCGTGCCCTTTAATGAGTGTAGCTTTTCGCCTGGAGGCACCGCAGCAGTGCCTTGATATTTTGTAATAATTGTGGAACCGTCCGCAAATGTATAATCGCTATATCCATTAAAAGAGCCTCCTTGACCTCTGATTGAGTCAAAAGTAGCCCGAGTGTGATAGGCTGCTGTTTCGCCATTTTCATAGATAGCAACGCCTCTCCTTTCAAGCACACCAATGGCGTGTTTTTCTACGTCAGGGATCTTGAACCATTCCCGCTTTATCATCTCCTTTCAAATTAATGAACAATAAGAAATTTTGTTATGATATCCTACTTACTCCTCCCAAGGCGAAACCCTAAATCGTTACTCCGGTAGGAATCAACGGTGAGTCTTTTATTCCGATTTCATAACTTCGAGCGGAACAACGAGCGAATTTCGGCTTCGAGTTCCAGCTTCCTCCCCGATAGATCTCTGGTATACCCTTCTTCTCTGAATAATGGGTTATTCCGTTCATGTTTTTTATAGGCCCAAGCTCTATATGTATCCTCACACCATTCGTTTACGTTGCCATTCATATCAAACAGACCGAGCCCGTTTGGGGCCTTGGTGGCCACAGGGTGCGTGGAACGATCACTGTTTCCGTGGTACCACGACACTCGGTCAAGGTCGCTTTCTCCAGCATATTTCTCCGGTTTTCCTCCACTTCTGCACGCATACTCCCACTCCGCTTCGGTTGGGAGACGAAATTTATAGACGTCCTTGCTTGAGGCAGAAAGTTTCTTAGTGAACTTCTCTACCTCCTCCCATGAGACTTTTTCGACCGGATAATTGCCACCTTTCTTGAACTCGGATGGATTTCCCCCCATGACCTGCTTCCACTGTCCTTGGGTAACTTCCGTTTTCCCCATCCAAAAACCATCCACACAGACTTCGTGTACAGGCTTCTCATCACGAAAACAGTCATTTGTCCAATTTCCACAACCCATCTCATAGCATCCACCGGGAACCCAGACAAACTCCATCCCAGTGACTGGCTCCCTCCAGATTTCTCCAGCAGTCGGGGTACTCGACTGTGCGATTATTGTGCATGGGAATACAATTAGAGCGAATACGAAAAGCCATCCAGAAAATGTTACTTTATCGAACATTGCCATAACCCCCTCCTTTGCTGTAAATAATTGCACCGTTCACTTCACTTTCTTTTGTTTTTAAATCGTGAGACAAATCGGGCTGACGAAGCACCATGCGAGAAGAACAACCTGAAAATAGAAACAACATGAGACAAAATATTAAAAAGTTTTGTCATTTCATTTCCTCTCCTTGTTTCATTCCATGAAGAGAAATAGTTGTAAGTCAACAATTTGAACAGAGGAAATACAGAAGATAGCCTTTTAAATTAAAATGGTTGCTATTACGTTTAATGAAGATAAAAGTTGTGAAAATGAGGTCAGCAGAACAATAGATGCTCCACAATGAGAATTGATTGGATTATGGAAGGCTGATCTCTTAATAAAAATTATATTAAATTATAAATGTTGTCAATAGAATTATAAATAATATTAAATCTATTTTGTTAAAAAGAATACTTAAAATTTAGTTCCTAACCGGAATAAAAAAAGGAATATCTTGCCATACTCAGAACCTGAAACCAAATTTCGTTTATTACATATACCATAGAAAATGAATAGGGCAAATTCCGTAAAAGAACTTCACCCTTATTGTAAAACGATATCACAGGTTCTGAACCCACTGTTAAAATGTTGGATACATTGCAGGTATCGAAAGCTGGATACCGCAAAGCAAAATAAAAAGCCCCTAAAGTTGGATAACTATAGGGGCATAACTACTTCAAAAAGTGATATAATATCATTTTACGGTTCGTTTAATGCTTGTAAATTATCTTGTGTTTTCTTTATTGATGAAGAATGCTCCGGTTCCGATTCATCGTTTGACTTTACCACAGTCTCATTTACAACAACTGCTGAAAGGAAAGCAGCTGCAAGGATTCCTGAAAGAGCTGCCAATCCTATAAATGCATTGGCTGGGGGAACTGCTGCAAATGAAAAAAGCATAATGGCTGCAACAATTAATGCTATACTTTTTTGATTTCTCATAGTTGCACCTCCTATACTTTGATATGTTTTAAATTTATATGAAAAAGGCACTCCAAATTGACAATAAACCGTCTGAGATAAAAAGATCAGATTGCAAAAAGCCAAAAGGATTATTTACCTTAACCATTAATGTAGTGCCACATTGTGGTATGTCAAGATATTCTTTAAAAAATGGAGCCAATTCTGATAGCTTAAAGGAAAAATTTGGTTCTGTCCGTGGACAAACATGGGGAGAAAGTGGGGAGTTGATAAACAATTATGTGCTTAAAACATCAATTCCCAAAAATAGAAGATTTTGAACCGAAATCAATATTGTGGTTGCCATACACAAAACCTAAAGCTAATTCTTATTTTATGCATATAGCATCAAAACGAAAAGAGCAAACCATGAAATAATGATTTGGCCTTTTTGAAAAACAATATCACACGAAAATTTATTTAATATGATAGGTGTGTTTTAAAGAAAAATATAATTTTCTACTGTCATTATGCTGTGTTTTTCTTTAGTTTCAATTACTAATTCTCCTCGTCTTTAATTTTACGTTTCCAATAGACCATCACGCCATCTTGGCCGAAAGAAAGTTGGACAAGTTCCCAGCCTTCCTTACCATGGTTGTTCAGAATATCAGTTAAGATTCTTGTCTGATCTTTCGAGACTTCATCAATACCGCATTGGCCAGACTTAGAACAAAAATAGATAATTTTATCAAAGGTATCAGCCGAATGCTTGGTAATCTTGTATTCAAAACGTTTCATACGGCCTCCTTTCTCATTATTTTATCAATGAACTTAATTTCCTTTCTCTGTTCTGCCTCAGCGAATCGGAAATGTCTATGCCAGAATTTACGCCTTCCGAGTATATGAAGCAGCATACAGCTTCAGATAAACCATGTTGAAAAGCAAATGTGAATCCCTAAAATATAAAAAGGACCAGGATTTATTCCCGATCCTTTTGAATACTATTTATATTTAACGACAGCAAGGATCGACATAACAACAAGGATCAACGTAACAACCACAGGGATCAACTACGTTGCAGCCACATGGATCAATTATATAACAACAGGATTCAGAGGCTTTTCGATCCGTAGTGTCGGTATTTTCTGATTTTTTATGATCGCTCATACAATCACCTCCTTTAATTTTAGTAGAGGTGAGACGATTGGGACCTCATATTCCTACCAGTCAATGATTTATTAAAAAATAACAAGGCTACATGCAACCCTATACATAAGTTAATCTCACAATGTGGCACTGTCAATCTTCTTCTTCAAAAGATTTTATTAAAATAAAAAACATAGCAATAAGTGGCTTCGTGTTTACATTTTCGATGGTCGAAAATTGAAGGTTTATCAATGAAGTGGAACAAGGGATATCATAACCAAAGGTCAAAGCATCTTAATTTCCATTACATATATCGTATTTCTTACAGAAATGCAAAAAAGGCAAACCTTGCAAATGGATTTGCCCTATTGAAAAACGATATCACACGTCTTTTGAACGCACTGATATTTACATGTTCATTGCAGATGTACGATATCGGTAATCGGCCTGCATAAGCGGCTTGCGTGATTTTTCGCAAGTCCGGCTTAATGCAAAAGTTGGGCAATGGAGTTTGCCCGTTGTCAAAGTTGCCCGTGGCCCGCATTAACCTTTGTCTCTATTCCGGTCATCATACCAATACTTTTTTGCAAATTCTTCAACGCGCTTTGATGAGAAACACATTCCATACAGCGCGTATGCGATCAAGGAAAAATAATGCCAGTCTCCATGCTGATCAAACTTTCGCATGGAGGTGACTGCCTTTATAGAGGTTACACGGGTCAATTTTTGTTCGCGCGGTCCGCCCAGCTGCCGTAATCGCCACAGAAAATCAACATCCTCCGCGAACAGCTTTTGTTCATTGTACCCGCCTATAGCCACAAAATCACTCCGCCGACAAAAAACAACGCCTGTGTCCATGCCTGTTGCCCACGTCAGCGGCACCATGACCATATACGCCATAACGATACCCAAGGACACACGCTCCATACTGACACCGGTTGCACCCGCGATCACCCTGTTGTTTAAGATAGCACGATCAATCGCATTAAACGTGTTGGGATGGATTCGGCTGTCGGCGTCTATAAACGTTAGGATTTCTCCTTGGGAGGCAGCTGCGCCAGCATTACGTACAGCGGCAATGACGCGTTTTTCTTCATGGACAAGCAGGCATCCACGAGCACTAGCGATCTCCGCAGTTCTATCAGTAGAGGCATTATTAGCGACGATGACTTCAATTGCGTTGCTGCCACCCTTATAATGAAGACGTGCGATCTCCACCGAGTCAAGCAACGCAGGAAGATAGTCTTGCTCATTATGAGCTGGGATAATCAGCGAAAACCGAAAAGCAGCCCTTCTTCTCACGTTTAAGTTTTTTTCCTCCACACTGCGACTCACCATATTTGTCCAACTAGTATTATGCGTCCTAAAAATATGGGCAAACACGTACATTTATTGATGCCGCATAGTGAAATACAGATGGTTGATTACATGTAGCTTACCAGCATTCAAAGTCCGGCCTTTTTACAGATATCGTATAAAAAACGGTTAATTAGGTAAGCTGAAATCAGAATTAAAAAGCAATTTTATTAGATTAAAATAGTCGGAATTGGAATTCCGTGAATAAATTGGAGTTAATTACTTGATGTTACAGGTTATTTTTGATCCTTGTGTTTGGAGAGATATTATAGCAGTCGTCGTAACGTCAAATATCTCATTTATTATCAGATTCCTCCTTTCTTTTCTTCGGCGAAGGCTCTTCGCTATCGTATACCTCAACATAAGCGTTGTGGAAGGGGCATCCTTTTTCCCAGTGATTCCTTACTTTCTGGCCGATAAATGATTCTGGATATTTGCGCCCGATGTTGCACCCGGGGCAGACCTTATTCCACCAAGCCAGTACTTTTTTCATTTCCATCTTCGACTCCTTTCGGAGAGTTTCCCTTAATTTATGAAACGTTAAAGCTCACCGGAGCTTGTTTCCGGTGCAGCGGGTTGTTGGACATCGCTGAGAGGGAACTGGTTACGAATCGTTTTCAAGCGGTTGAATCCCAAGACGGTCACGCCAATACCAATCGCCATTCCAATCACCCCAGCAAACAGAAAGGGGAGATACCAGAATAGTAATGACTGGTCCGGTTCGCCCATCCTGGCAACGATGGCCTCGGAAACGTACATGACAACGAACACCGCACCCGTGATAGCAATCAAGGTGCCGAAGACTATAGCCACGTAAGGCAATATCTTATTCGATTCACGATGCTGCGTTCCCATTCTGACCCTTTCGTTTAAATAGGAGATATTTATTTGATTTTACATCATAAATTGGATCGTCATGATTGAATGGATATGTCACAAATCGCAAACTTTTTTAAAATTACATCTGTCACGGATTCTTTCATCTTCCACCTTTTTAAAAAACTTTTCATCCTTAGGTACGTTATTATCCACATCTAATAACAAGGATCTCATGTCCGCCACACTTCCTTTAATATATGACGTGGTATCTTTTATCTCACCTTTCGTAATAGTAAATTCTGCTTTTTGATCAGATAAAAGGTTATACTCAATCAGTCTGATATTCTCCGGTTTGATACCCCACTTATCCTGACTATACATCGCATAGCAGGAAAGCTGGAGGGATATATCCTTGCTGGTTGCCCTTCCAGTTTTCCAATCTATAATCGTTACCCCATCATCGGTTCGGAAACTGCAATCGAGAACTGCCCATATCTTTAAGCCATCTAAATGGAAAAAGGAAAAATTTTCGACCTCCAGCCAATTTTCTTGTGGAAGATCTTTCAGTAAGGCAAACATCTCAGAACTATAAAAATTCCTGAGGCATTGCTCCACATCTTGAGCTATAATCAAAAGTTGTGTTTGAGGGATTAGGTGGTGTATCCTCCGGGAGATTGTTTCGCGGCAATAACCCGGCATTTTGAACCACAAAATGAAAGGATACACACACCATGAGCCAAGATAACGTAATCGATTTAAAAAAGCCAGAACCGTTTGTAGAAGATCCCCTTACAGACATATTAAGACAAGGAGCAAGACGATTGCTGACAGCAGCGCTGGAAGCCGAAATTGCTCTTTTCTTAGACCGATACAAGGAGATAACTAACGATAAGGGCTGTCAAAGGGTTGTCCGTAACGGCTAGCGGGACTTCCTAAAATTAGATTTCATGACCTCAGACATACCTATGCCAGCCTTTTAATCGAGCAGGGAGAAAATATTAAATACATTCAAAATCAACTTGGACATTCAAGTCCAACGGTCACATTGAATGTGTACGCTCACTTGATGAATCCAGTAAATCAAGAGGCTGTTTTAAGGCTTGAAAATATGATTTTTAAATCAACCGGGTAGCAGAAACAAATTAGAAGCCCATGCCATATGTACTATTATTCAGATTTTATTACATTTTATGAATCATGAAATAAAAAGGCTGGCGGAAAAGTAAACCACCGGCCTCGGAAAAAAATGTCTAATTATGGCTACCATCTTAGTATGACGAACTCGTAAAAAGTCTTTTGTAAGCGAAATCTGATCATTTGGGGATCCAGCGTTTCAAGCGGTGATACGTTAATAATTTGAAGCTGTTTGAGGAGCTTGCGACGAGTTCTTGAAATTTAGCATCACTGCTTGAAACGCCCCCAAATGGTCACTGAGCGAGCAAAATGGACTTTTTACGAAACCATCAAGTATGAAGAAAAAGCTTCACAAGCCGATTCCAGCCGACTCGGGGAATGCTTCCATAGATATCATTCCCCAATTGACCGCCGTCCGCAGCCAACGGGCCTGCCGAATCTTCTATCACCCGATAAAGCCGATGGACTTCTTGTTTAAAAAAATCTTTTGCTTCACTGCCGATCATCAGATTCTGCAAATCCTCGCGAAGATTTTTTGAATGGACCCTCAAAACCCAGCCGTCAGCGTACGGATCTTGATTGGCAAGGCTCCCTTCGTCTCTTAATTTGGCGTTGATGGCAGTAACAACACCACTTATCGGTGAAAGCACCTTGGCCTGGTTTGGACCTCGGCTCATAATGATATCCGCAGAGTCTTGCTCTAAAGGCTTACCAATAAGAGGAGCCTCAATTTGATCGAGAGGACCCAAGACCCGGAGCGCAAAATCATCCAATCCAATCCGGACTTCAGAACCTTCTTCCACTTTCACCCAAGCATGTCCTTTATGAAGATAAAATCCATGGGGGATCTTAATGCCTTCGATATCCATGAAATCCACCGGCCTGACCACCGCATGGACCGTGTACTGGTCATTAAAATATTGATCAAATTCGCAATCTCCACATTTGTAATCCCTGTTGCAAGCTTTAAAATCAATGCGTCCTTTCATATGGTGCATGCATGGACGTTTCCACGGATGTCGTTGTTTTAACTTATCTTTCCAAAAAACCATTTGGCCTTTTCTTCCGGTTGGAATTTTGCCCTTTTTTTTGAGCCTCTCGTTTTCATCGCAAACACGCCTCAAGGCTCTGTCAAAACGGCAACCCGGGCAGTCATAGTTGCTGACACAAAATTTGCGTTGAACGACTTCTGCCTGCATCCAAATGCAAGGGCTCTGTTTTTCTGTTGATCGATTCTTCAAAGGGATAGAATCCATTGTTTCCTGCCTTTCTTGAACGCTTCATCAATATTGAAGCTCCCTGAACGACATTATTTTTCAAAGATCCTGGTGTATTAAACATCGATGTTATGTTTTGAGAAACGTTTTCGTCAAATTTTTCCACCCGAGATCCGGAAGATTTCCATAGATATCGTCTTGCAAATAACCGCCATCCGCGGCCAAAGGACCTGCAACGTCTTCTATCATGCCTTCCAGGGTGTCGATTTCATGGTTGACCCAATCCAAGCTGTCTGTATCTGACATGAGTTTTTTAACGGTTTTTTTGACATCCGGTGTATGCACCATGAAAAGCCAGCCATCACCATAGGGCTCTTGATTGGCGATCGCGGGATTTTCTCTGACCTTTGAATTGACCTCTACAATGACGCCGTCCACCGGGGAAAGAATATCTGCCAAATTATCCTTCCGTTTCAATCCCCATCCCACACGGTCCATGTCGAGTTCCTTGCCCATCAGGGGAAGATCGAAAGCATCGGCTTTTCCCAACAGCTTGAGCGCAAAATCGTCCAGACCAATTCGGATATATCCACCGCTTTCAATTCGAGCCCACGTATGCCCGTTATGAAAAAAATACTCCATTGGGACATCAAAACCTTTGACATGTTGCACTTCAAAGGGAACATTTTTGGTTTTGGCGGTCCATACTTCCTCGAAGAACTGGTCAAAATCGCATTTGGAACAATTATAGTTCAACCCACATATCCTATTTTCGATGCGGCGGGTGAGGCTGTGCCGACACGTTCTATCCCTGCCCGGTCGCTGCCGCATGGCATCTTGCCAGCTCATCTGCTTGCCTTTTGTTATCTGCTTCTGCATTCCCAGATCATATTTGCAGGTGTTGCAGTCATAAAAATTGTTGCAGTTTTTAAATTTTACAACACCGGCCTGCATCCAGATACACGGGTTTGCAGCTTTGGCCGCTCGGTCCGGCTTAAACATCCAGACCTGTCCCCCAAAAACCGCCCCGATCTCCGATTCTTTTCCCAGATCCTGCCGGATTCCCTTTCTGTAAGAAGAACCGTAACCAAACCGACTTTTTGGGGCCTCTCTTATTTTTTCTGCCATTTTCCTGACTCCTTTGTTTTATGTTTGGGTTTGGGTTTGTTTTCTTTTGTCTTTTGAAACATTTACAGAGCAAAGGGCATGCCAAACAAAATACAGTGTGGGGATTAAATGGATAACATCTTGATATTACAGTTTATTTTGAAAAATAAACAGGGGAAGGCCCGGTTTGGATAGCGGATTTCGAATGTAGGAATCCGCAACAGTTCAATGAGCCCATGGGGTGATGATGACAGACAAATCGTCTGTATTCCTTTTATTTACAGTTGGTTATAATTGTGTTGGATTTTCCAACAAATAATCTTGAATTTCCCCACCGGCCGATGGCAGTTCTCAAAAATATGTTCCGATTGAATTGCTTTCTGCCACAATTTCAGTCAGCCCCAGGATGATTCCGTTTCAATCGGGAAGCTGTCTGAGCAAATTAGAGCGCATTAAAGCGAACAGCAATGCGGTTGTCAAAATAATGATTATCATCATGTTCCCGCCGTGTAGTTTTAACACCTTAGATCTGTTCGCTTGGAAACGGGATTGTCCTGGGGTTGAAACGCTATGTTATAATCTGTAATTTTTGAACGGATCGACCCAACCAAGAAAACTCTGCGAAGACTCCCAGGGGTTTGCCCCGGTACTCCAGCTAATTCTAAATAGACCTTATGGATGGATGAATCGGACCCGTGAGAAATCCGGGTTAGTCGATTCCATAGGAGTTGAGCTTTCTTCGAAGGGTGTTCAGGCCGATGCCAAGACGCCTGGCGGCCTTGGATTTGTTTTGGCCGGACAGTTTATAAACCTTGATAATATGGAATCTTTCAACTTGGGCAAGGGATACCATATCTTCTGCTGCGGACGGGGTCAGACAGTTTGATATCGACTTGGACCTTCTTAATTCGTCGGGGAGAAAATCTGAAGAGATGGACCGCCCCTGGGCCAGATTTACGGCGGACTGTATGATCGACTTGAGTTCCCGGATGTTTCCGGGATAGTCGTACTCCATGAGCAGGCACATGGCCTCTTCTTCTATGGTAAGATTTTTATTAGAGCGGTTATAGTCGTTTAGAAATTTACTCGCCAGAAGTGGTATATCTTCTCTTCTCTCCTTCAAAGGCGGCAGATGAAGCCATCCGCCCCTGATTCTGTAATATAAATCTTTTCGGAAAACCTTTTTGGCCATCAGTTTTTCCAGATCTTCGTTGGTGGCGGCAATAAAGCGGACATCGGCCTTTTGATGGCGACTTTTACCCAGCTTAAAGTATTCTCCATCCTGCAGAACCCGCAGGAGTTTTCCCTGAAGTTCAAGGGGCATGTTGCCGATTTCGTCTAAAAATACGGTTCCGTGGTCGGTGTATTCCAGATATCCCTTGCGGCCATTTTCAGCACCGGTAAAGGCGCCTTTGGTGTGGCCGAAAAACTCCGCTTCAAAGAGACTGCCGGTGAGGGAAGCCATGTTGATCGGTGTAAAGGGAAACTTCCCCCGGAGGCTCGCAGCGTGAATGGCCCATGCAAGAAGTTCCTTTCCGGTTCCGCTCTCACCGGTAATTAACAGCGGAACATCGCTGCCTGCATGGAGCTCCGCTTCTTTGAGAACCCTTAAAACCTTTTGGGATCGGGTGACAATCGGCTTAAACGGTGCCGGATTTATCAGTTGGGGAAGGGTCGGACTTTTTTCGATATCCAGGATATCGAGCAGCCTTTTTTTCTCAAGTACCCGTTTCATGGAAAAGGCAAGATCTTCCTGGGAAACGGGCTTGACAAGATAATCATACGCACCTTTTTTTAAACATTCCACGGCAACCCGGGCCTCGTTGACCGCGGTGATCATAATACATTCGGTTCTTGGGCTGATGTTCTTGATGGTTTCGAGCACTTCCAGCCCGTTCATCTCGGGCATGGTCATATCGATCAGTGCGATATCGAAAACCGCTCCTTGTTCAAACAGAGAAACCGCTGTTATGGAATTATCTTCCGTGCGTATATTTTTAAAACCTGAATTCAGAAGATGCGACCTTATGATTTTTAGAAAATCGAGATCGTCATCGATGATAATTATTTTATTTTCCATCGCGATATTCGAATTTGGGGTTTAAGGTTTTTTCGATTCGGTGTCCCAAAAAGGACCATCCCAAAATGGCACAAATTTTCATAAAATTGCGGGTTCACCGTCTTTATGTATAGCATGTGTGCCAAATTGGCACAACAGCCTTTTGAAACAGATGGAAAAATTTCCTGCTACAGGAAACCATATCGGTTTATCTACTTCATTTTACAGTGATTTTTTACCATCCGCCCCAATATTTCCATCCCGGCACGATTGTTGCTCATACGGTATCAGAAGGACATATCGCCCGTTTTTAGATTTAGCCGCAGAGGCACGGAGGGCGCAGAGAGCCATTTTAAAGACCTCACCTAGCGAGGAAGATTGAACCTAAAGCCAAATATTTTAAGCCCAACCACTCATTCAAATAAAGCTTCTGTAACAGCAAGCTTGCTGGAAACTTTCCCCTTTTGCGTGTTCTTTACGCCAAAGGAAAACCCCGCACATCTCTGCGTCCTCTGAGTCTCTGCGGCGGGCAACAACGGAAGTGGTGGAAAATTGCAGCAGAGGAGGGGAAATAACCCTCTTAAATTGTAAAACAACCGGTTCAAATCCATCATTTCATTACGCCATTATTTCAATTGGGGCGAAGCCCCTAAGTTCTTTTTCCATACGCGTGGCTGCGGTGGTTAAAATCATGAAGCGATTTTATGATCCGAGCTGCTTTTTCTGAAAAAAATCGGAGGTAGTCGTATGAATTTAAAGCGCAAATTCGATGCAGGGGAATTTGCCGTCCTTGCGGAAATGGAACCGCCCAAGGGGGTGGATGTCTCCACAATGCTGTTCAATGCCAAGAGAGTCAAGGGGGAAGTCGACGCCTTTGTCATACCGGAGATGAGTAACGCTGTCATGCGGATGAGTTCCCTAGGCGGTGCCATGATTCTCCAGGGAAAAGGGATGGAGACCGTGATGCAAGTGAACTGCAGAGATCGAAACCGGATTGCCCTCCAGGCGGATCTTCTGGCAGCCAATGGATGTGGAATCACCAACGTCATGGCGGTCACCGGAGAAGACCCCAGCTTTGGAGATCATTTTCAGGCAAGATCAGTATATGACATCGATCTTCTGGAATTGCTCAATGCTATTAAAGGGCTTCAAGACGGAAAGGACATGGCCGGTATCGAGCTTTCAGGCGCCCCTGAATTCCTGGTGGGGTCCACGGTGGATGCAGGTGCCAAGGGAAAATCTCCCGAGCTGGAGGTGGAGGAGATGACCAAAAAAATTCAAGCGGGGGTCCAGTTTTTCATCTCACCCCCTTTATTTGACCTTTCCGCCATTCATCCGTTCATGAAACGTGTGGATATTCGGAAAACAAAAATCATCCCAACGGTTTTACTTCTCAAATCCCTCGGCATGGCCCGATATATCATGCGGAATGTGGATAACGTTTATATCTCCGATTCACTGATCGACCGCATCCAAAAATCCCCTGACAAGGTCCGCGAGTGTACCCGGATTGCATCGGAAATGGTCACATCGTTAAAAAAAGAAGGCTTCAGCGGCGTAAACTTGGCAACCCTCGGATGGGAGCACAAACTCCCTGAGATACTCGAAAGAATATAAGGATGGGAAAAATGGAGCACACAAACAGCCAGAAGAACGACATGCCCACTGAAAAACACGGGAAAAATCCAATAGGATCGGCCATGGTGGTTGGCAGCGGAATCGCAGGGATGCAGTCCGCCCTCGATCTTGCCAACTCCGGTTATTATGTGTACCTGGTGGAAAAATCTTCGGCCATCGGCGGACTCATGTCGCAACTCGACAAGACTTTCCCCACCAACGACTGTGCCATGTGAATTATCTCACCGAAACTGGTCGAGGTCGGCCGGCACCTGAACATAGAGCTTCTGACAAACACCGAACTTTTGGATCTTAACGGCGAAGCAGGACATTTTACGGCCCGGATTCGCCAGGAACCCCGCTTTATTGACCTTTCAAAGTGTACGAGTTGCGGGGAATGTATCAAGGTCTGTCCCGTAGAGCTTCCCAACGAATACGACGAAGGCCTGTCTGTTAAGAAGGCGGCTTACAAAAAATACGCCCAGGCCATTCCAGGGGCCTTTGCCATTGAGAAAACAGACCCCGCGCCCTGCCGTATGACCTGCCCTGCCGGACAGAATGTTCAAGGATATGTTCAGATGGTCAAGGAAGGCAAGTATAAAGAGGCCTTGAAAATAATTATGGAAGATCATCCGTTCCCCGGAGTGCTGGGGCGGATTTGTCCCCACGAGTGCGAAGATGCGTGCCGTCGATGTGACGTCGATGAACCCATAGCCATCCGGGATCTCAAGCGACTGGCCGCAGATGAGTTTGATCCCCGGGAAATCGAGATCGATTGTCTGCCACCCAGAAAAGAGAAGGTGGCCATCATCGGTTCAGGTCCTTCCGGCCTTTCCGCTGCCTATCATTTGGCCCGAAAAGGGGTGTTGTCCACGGTTTTTGAGGCCTTGCCCGAAGCCGGCGGGATGCTCCGTGTGGGGATCCCTGCCCATCGTCTGCCAAGGGACATTCTGGACCGGGAAATCGAGGTGGTTACCAACCTGGGGGTGGAAATTAAGACCAACACCCCTTTGGGTGAGGATTTGACCCTGGATGATCTCTTGAACGATGGGTATCAAGCGGTGTATCTCGCCCTTGGCGCTCACAAAGGCATTGAACTGGGAATCCCCGGTGAAAAAGCCGGAGGCGTGCGTCAGGGCGTCGATTTCCTAAGAGAAGTCAATCTCACCGGCAAGGCCGACATCGGCGAAAATGTGACCATCATCGGGGGGGGGAATGTGGCCATCGATGTGGCCAGATCCGCAGTTCGGCTGGGTGCAAAATCGGTAAAAATCATTTACCGGCGCACCCGTGCAGAGATGCCGGCCTGGGAGGAAGAAATCCAGGCAACCGAGGCAGAGGGAGTTGAAATCACCTATCTTTCCGCACCCCAAGAGGTGTTGACCCAAGACGGCCGGGTCGTGGGACTCAGATGCATCCGGATGGAGCTGGGTGAACCGGATTCATCCGGCAGAAGACGGCCGGTTCCCATACCGGGCAGTGAATACGACATCAAGATCGACCAGCTGGTCCCCGCCATCGGTCAGCGCCCGGACCTTTCGGCCATCGAGAATGTGGCGGGCCTGAACATCTCCCGCTGGGGCACCACCGAAGTCGACGCCGTCACCTATTCAACGGATCGAGACGGTGTTTTTTCCGGGGGCGACTTGCAGACCGGTCCGGGCATCGCCATCGCTGCCATCGCAGCCGGTCGCGAAGCCGCCGAATCCATCGTAAGGTACCTCGATCATCAGGATATGGCAAAAGGACGCGAACCCGCAACCCATGAGGATCCGGTGTATCGTCCGATTCCCGAAGACGAACCTGAAATCCTTCGGTCAAAAATGCCGGAACTGCCCGTGGAAAAACGGGCAGGCAATTTTAAAGAAGTGGAACTGGGCTATGACGCAGCGTCCGGTCGGCAAGAAGCCGCACGCTGTTTGAACTGCAGTTACTGTTCGGAGTGCTATCAGTGTGTGGAAGCATGTCTGGCAGAGGCTGTGGATCACTGCCAGGTACGGGTGGAAAGGGATATCGATGTGGGCTCCGTGGTGTTGTGCCCCGGAAGCGAGCCCTTCGATCCTTCGGGTCTGGAACAGTTCTATCATTACAAAAAAAATCCAAACGTGCTGACCAGTCTTGAATTTGAACGGATTCTCAGCGCTTCCGGTCCCACCATGGGACATTTGGTCCGGCCTTCGGATGAAAAAGAGCCGAAAAAGATCGCCTGGCTCCAGTGCATCGGCTCCCGGGATACCAACCGATGCGGCAACGGTTACTGCTCTTCGGTCTGCTGCATGTATGCCATCAAAGACGCCATGATCGCCAAGGAGCATGCCCACGGAGACCTCGATTGTGCCATTTTCAACATGGATATCCGCACCTTCGGAAAGGACTACGAAAAATACTATCTTCGGGCCAAAGAAAAAGAGAACGTTCGATTTATCAAAGCACGGGTCCATACCATCGATGAGGTGGGGGAACAGAGAAATCTACGCATTCAGTATGTGAACGAAGCCGGTGAACTGGAAGAAGAGATTTTCGATATGATCGTCCTTTCGGTGGGTCTTCAGATGCCTGAATCCACCGCTGATCTGGCCAAACGGTTGGATGTGGACCTTAACAAATACAAGTTTGCCGTTACCGACTCCTTTGCGCCGGTGGAGACTTCCCGACCGGGGGTTTATGCCTGCGGCGTGTTTCAGGAACCCAAAGATATTCCGAGTTCCGTCACAGAAGCGAGTGCGGCTGCGTGTCTGGCAGGGGGCCGCCTGAATCAATCCAGGAACACCCTGACAAAAAGTGTTGAACTTCCCGAAGAAATCGATCTCACCGGTGAGGCGCCGCGAATCGGGGTGTTTGTCTGCAACTGTGGTGTCAACATTTCGGGTGTCGTCGACGTCGGCATGTTGGAAGAATATGCCAAAACACTTCCCCATGTGGTGCACGCCGGACAGAACCTCTTTACCTGCTCCCAGGATTCCCAGGAAGAAATGAAAGAGATCATCAAGGAACACCGGCTCAACCGGATCGTGGTGGCGGCATGCACGCCCAAAACCCACGAGGGAATATTCATGGATACCCTCGAAGCCTGCGGGATTAACAAATACCTCTTTGAGATGGCCAATATCCGGAATCAGGATTCCTGGGTCCATTCCGATGATCCTGAAAAAGCCTCCGGAAAAGCCAAACATCTGGTGAAAATGGCGGTGGCCCGCGCCGCCACCCTCCATCCCCTGCACGAAAAGAAAATTCCGGTCATTCAAAGAGCGCTGGTCATCGGTGGCGGGGTGGCCGGGATGAATGCCGCACTGGGTCTTGCAGACCAGGGGTTCCCTGTGGTTCTGATTGAAAAGGAAGACAAACTGGGGGGCATGGCCAACCGTCTGACCGCCACCATCGAAGGGGCGGATGTGGGAACGTATCTGAAAGAATTGATCCAAAAGGTGACATCCCATTCCCAAATCCAGGTGCTGACCCGTTCCCTTATCGTGGGGTTTTCCGGATTCAAAGGAAATTTCACCACCGAAGTTCTGGTGGGACCGGGCATGTATGAAAGAAAGATCGACCACGGCGTCGTTGTGTTGGCGACAGGTGCAACGGAATACCGCCCCAAAGAGTATCTCTACGGACAGAACGAAAGCGTGGTGACCCAGATCGAACTGGCCCAACGTTTAAAAGAAAAAGGGGCCGGGGATCTGGACCGGGTGGTCATGATCCAGTGTGTGGGATCGAGAAACGACGATAATCCCAACTGCTCCAGAATTTGCTGCCAGAGCGCCGTAAAAAATGCCCTTCATATCAAAAAACTTCAGCCGGATGCCCAAATTTTCATCCTTTACCGGGATATCCGGACCTACGGATTTCTGGAAGATTACTATACCGAAGCCAGAAAACAGGGCGTAATATTTTCCCGATACGATTCTGAAAATCCGCCGACGGTGGAATCGTCGGAAGCGGGTGTGGTGGTTACCTTCAAGGATCACATTCTGGGTCGCGACCTCCAGGTCGGAGCCGACCTTCTTGCTTTGAGCGCCGGTATGGTTGCTGAAGATACCGAGGAACTCGCCTCCATCGTCAAGCTGGCCCGAACCGCAGAAGGTCACTTTATGGAGGCCCATGTGAAGCTCAGGCCTGTCGACATGGCCACCGAAGGAATTTTTGTGTGCGGGACCGCCCACAGTCCCAAATTGTTGCCCGAATCGATCTCACAGGCGTTTGCCGCAGCCTCCAGGGCCACGACATTTCTGTCCCAGCCACAGTTGACCCTGTCGGCGGTCACGGCCCAGGTGGAAGAAGACCTTTGTGCCTCATGCCTCATATGCGTCCGCTCCTGCCCTTATCAGGTGCCGAGGATCAACCAAGACGGTGTCAGTGAAATCGATGTGGCATTATGTCACGGATGCGGTGTCTGTGCGGCGGAATGCCCGGCCAAGGCCATCGAACTTAGTTGGTATGAAGACGTTCAGATTATGAGCAAAATCGACGCGCTCCTTGAGGACGTCCTGTAGGGGTTGCGGATATACAAATAAAATCGCCCAACGTGGATTATGGATTCAAAGGAGGAATTATGAAAGAAGATTTCGAGCCGATCATCATTGCATTTTGCTGCAGCTACTGAGGTTATACTGCTGCGGACCTGGCGGGGTCCATGCGATTGCAGTACCCTTCTGACATAAAAATCATTCTCGTTCCATGCACCGGAAAGGTGGATGTCCTTCATATTCTCCATGCCTTTGAAAAGGGCGCGGATGGCGTATATGCCGTGGGATGTATGGAAGGAGATTGTCATTATAACAGCGGCAACCTCAGGGCCCGTAAACGGGTGGAACAGGCCCAAAGCATTCTCGAGACCATCGGCATCGGCGGAGAAAGGGCACAAATGTACAACCTTTCCTCGAGTGAAGGACCGCGTTTCGCCCAGATTGCCGCTGAGATGGATGAAAAAATCCGAAATTTGGGGCCCAATCCGATTAAGCTGGCCAAAAAAAAGGCTGCGTAAAACCATTGGGAAAATATTCAATCTTCAATGAAAGAGAGGTCTTATGATTGTCGCAGACAGAAAGCCGATCGAAGAGATCATAGAGGAGATCAAAGAACATGAAAAAATCCTCATCCTCGGTTGTAACGAATGCGTCACGGTCTGTGAGGCAGGGGGAAAGAAAGAAGTCGGTGTTCTGGCTTCGGCCCTTAGGATGTATTTCCTAAATCAGGGGCGCGAAGTTAAAATAGATGAAATAACTTTGGAACGGCAGTGCGATCATGAATATCTCGAAGAGATCCGTGATTCGATGGATCAATATGATGCTGTTGTTTCCATTGCGTGCGGAGTGGGTGTTCAGTTCATGGCCGAAAAATATCATACCACGCCGGTCTATCCCGGTGTGAACACCTGTTTTTTAGGGGTCACCGAAAAACGAGGGTTGTGGACGGAAAGGTGCCAGGCCTGCGGACAATGTATCCTGGCACGTACCGGAGGAATCTGTCCGGTCTCCCGCTGCGCAAAGCGAATCCTCAACGGCCCGTGTGGCGGTTCCACCCAGGGCAGCTGTGAAATCAACAAGGAAATCGACTGTGCCTGGCAGCTGATTATCGACCGTCTTAAGGCACTGAACCGGCTCGACGATTATGAACAAATCGACCCCATAAAAGACTGGTCCACGGACAGGGCCGGAGGACCCAGAAAAGTTGAAAGGGAGGATGTGCAGCAATGAAAGTAAAGACACCCAGCAAACTGGAAAAGATTCTGGCCGCCGGTCACCTTGCTGTTACCTCCGAGTGCGGCCCCCCCAGGGGGAGCGATCCCGAGGTGATTGTTGAAAAGGCCAACCTGATCAAGGATCATGTGGACGCCATCAATATTACGGACAATCAGACCTCCGTGACTCGAATGTGCAGCCTGGCGGCCTGTATAAAACTAAAGCTCATGGGACTTGAACCGGTACTACAGATGGTGACCCGGGATCGGAATCGCATCGCTTTGCAGAGCGACATTCTTGGAGCGGCGGCCTTCGACATACACAACATTCTCTGTCTTTCCGGAGATCACCAGAGCTTCGGAGACTGCCCGACGGGTCAGAATGTTCATGATATCGACTCCATTCAGTTGATTCAAACCGTCCGGCATATGCGGGACGATGGCAAGTTTCTGGGAGGAGACGATATTTCCCGGCCGCCAAAAATGTTTGTCGGCGCTGCGGCAAATCCATTTGCAGACCCATTTGAAATCCGTGTTCCCCGCCTGGCAAAAAAAATTGCCGCCGGGGTGGAGTTTATTCAAACCCAATGTATCTATGATCTCGACAAGTTCGAGCTCTGGATGAAAATGGCCGGCGACCGGGGGCTCCTTGAAAACGTCAGTATTCTGGCAGGGGTAACCCCGTTTAAATCGGTGGGCATGGCCCGGTACATGAAAAACCGGGTGCCGGGAATCGAAGTCCCGGAGGAGATGGTAAAAAGAATGGCAGATACCCCCAAGGAAAAGCAACCCGAGGAGGGAATCAAGATCTGTATCGAGTCGATGCAGCGCCTAAAAGAGGTGGAAGGCGTTCGTGGATTTCATGTCATGGCCATTGAATGGGAAGAAATGGTCCCACAAATTGTAGAAAAAACCGGCCTGTATCCAAGGCCGAGCGTGGATTGATTCCGGGTTTGTTTTTTTGGACCGAAGATCCGGCGCCAAAAGCTATAAACGGAATTAAGATCCGGAATTAAAAAAAGGAGGCTAATTATGAGTGAAAAAAAGAGAATTCTCGTGGTCGACGATGAGCCTGATTTCTGTTCGATCGTTCAAGGGCAGTTGGAAAAAGAAGGCTTTGAAGTTGAGGTGGCGTACAACGGTGTTGAAGGTCTGGAAAAAGTCCATGCAAGTCCGCCGGACGCCATTGTCCTGGATGTCATGATGCCTGAAATGGACGGATACGAAGTGTGTAAGAAGCTCAAAGCCGATGAAAAGTGTGTCGACATTCCCATTATTCTGTTGACCGCCGTGGCATCCCATGTCACTTCCACCCGCTATTCCCATCGGGACGGGATGAGCACCGAAGCGGATGACTATATCGCAAAGCCGGCCTCGGCAGAAGAAATATCGGCAAGTATCAAACGGCTTCTCGGCTAGCCGAAAATCGACCGCCATGTTATACCTGCAGCCGATTGTTTTCCATTGAAGGTTGATACTGCTCCATCTCCAAATTTCAACCTTCAACAGTCCATCTTCAATTGAATGGAGGCGATAATGTCATCCCAGATTATCAAGATTAAAGGGAAGAAGAAAAGCACGTTTAAAGACCAGGTCATGGCGCTTTTGCCCGAAGGGGGGAACCTGAATCTATGTCTGACCTGCGGGCTCTGTTCTTCCGGCTGCCCGGCCACCGGCCTGGAAAATATGGATCCCAGAAAATTCCTCCGAATGGCCGCTCTCGGCCTGGACGATGAAATTCTGAATTCCAACTGGGCCTGGTGTTGTACCATGTGCACCCGGTGCGTTTATGCCTGTCCCATGAAAATCGACATCCCCGGTCTGATTTTCAACGTTCGAAAAAACTGGCCCAAGGACGATCAGCCCAAAGGTATCCGGGGGTCTTGCGAGATGGCCCTAAAAAACGACACCTGCAGCGCCATGGGGGCCAATGAAGAAGATTGGCGTTTTGTGGTGGAAGATGTGGCTGAAGAAGTGCGGGAATCCCAGCCCGGTTTTGAAGATCTCCAGGCGCCCATGGACAAGGAAGGTGCTTATTTCTATCTCAACCAGAACTCCCGGGAGCCCGTAACCGAGCCGGACGAGATGGTACCGCTGTGGAAGATTTTAAATCTGGTGGGGGCTGACTGGACCTACGGATCCAAGGGCTGGGCAGCGGAAAACTACTGCCTGTTCTGTGCGGATCTGGAAAATTGGGAAAAAATCGTTCGGGTCAAGGCAAAGGCAGTGGATGATTTGAAATGCAAGGTCTGGCTCAATACGGAGTGAGGGCACGAACTGTTTGCGGTCCGGGTCGGACTGCAACGATTCAACATCGAGCATAATTTTGAGTGCAAGAGTATCATTCAGTATTATGCCCAGTGGATCCGGGAAGGAAAACTGAAAGTTAATTCAGACTGGAACAAGGACCTGAAGGTCAAGTTCACGGTTCAGGACCCCTGCCAGCTGGTTCGCAAGAGCTTTGGCGATCCGGTGGCGGAAGACATGCGGTATGTTGTCAAAACAGTTGTGGGCGAAGAGAATTTCGTAGACATGACGCCCAACAAGTCCAACAACTACTGCTGCGGCGGCGGGGGCGGGTTCCTTCAGTCGGGATTCCCGGAATCCAGACGATATTACGGCAAACGCAAATTCGACCAGATCATGGCGACCGACGCCGATTACTGTATTACGCCGTGCCACAACTGTCACGCACAGATTCACGATTTAAAGGAACACTACCAAGGCAAATATCATACGGTTCATTTGTGGACCATCATATGCCTTTCCCTGGGGATTCTTGGCGAAAATGAACGTGTATACCTGGGATCGGACTTGGCCGAATTCGGTTTATAACCGGTTTTGATCACGTGATACCGGTCCCCATATTACAAAAAAATCCCTACGATTAACCTGCCCCGGGAAGTTGGGGCAGGTTTTTTGTTCCATATCAATAAATTTTAATTCCGGCGCGGCCGGGTTAGGGCTTGGTTTTCACATGCAGGTTTTTTGCATATTGGGCGATGAACGGATCATGCGGTCAAAATCGCCGGCCATCTTTTCAGCCATGCTGAAACGAATCGGGCTGAAAGCCGCCTATGTGCCGTTTAAAGTGGCTCCCGACCAGATCGGCCAGGCCCTGCAAAGTATTAAGGTCCTGAACATCGCCGGGGCCAATATCACGATCCCTTTCAAAGAGAAAGTCATACCCCATTTAGACGTTCTTTCAGAGGGCGCGAATATCATCGGGGCCATCAACACCATTGTCTGTAACGGAGGTAGTCTCAAAGGATACAATACCAATGCCATCGGTTTCATGGATGCTATCGGCGACGCAGGGTTTGATTTGGAAGGCAAATCAGCCCTTATTTTCGGAACCGGTGGCGCAGCCAAGGCCATTGCATTTGTTTTAAACTGGCTGAGAACAACCGCTATTTTTGTTGCCGGCCGGGACATGGAAAAAACCCGTCAAATTGTCGAACGCTTTGGGGGAGAAGCCATATCCCTTTATGATCTTCCCCATCGGACGTTGGATGTCAACATCGTGGTCAACGCCACGTCGGTTTCAAGCCCGGACGAGGCCCCCGAGATGGCCACACTGCTTGAAAACATCAAAATAAAGGGCTGCGAAATGGTGGTCGATCTTAATTATGACCGACGTGAAAATTTCTGGGAGGATTTGTCCCTGAGAAATGGTGCGCGGTTCATGGATGGGTTGCCGGCCCTGGCATATCAGTCCAGGCGGACCCTTGCCCTGTGGACCGGAATCCAGGTGCCGCCGGAGGAATTTTTGAAAGTCCTCGATGAAATTTTGTAGATTTGAGGGGCGTCCCCATTATCGCCTCAATTTTAACCCCGTCACCCGGAACGTCCTTTGAGGATCAGGCTTTTTTGTTTTTCTTTGTTCCGTTTGTCCTTCTCAACAAAAAGCGGTTTCCCGCTGTCATAGGCTTTTCCCGTATAGTACATCAGGGTTGCCGGCGTCGACGGAGAGGGCGTAAAAATCTGAATCTGCCGGGGTTTGAACTTGAGGACCCTGCGGCTGAAGTGGTTTAAACGCTCCATGTCCTGGAGTGTACATCCCGGATAAGCAGCGATAAAATAACAGGTTAAGAACTGTTTTTTCCCCATCCTGCGATTGATCTTTTCAAAACAGCGGAAGAATTCCATAAAGCTCTCAATGGAGGGTTTTCCCATGAGCGCAAGGATATGATCTTCGGAATGCTCGGGTGCGACCTTCAGTTGTCCGGAAATATGATGCCGGATAATCTCTTCAAGATATTGAAGCCCGTATGTTTGATCTTTTATCACCAGATCATGGCGTATTCCGGAACCGATGAAAACCTTTTTAACCTTCGGCATCTGCCTGAGTTTTTTCAGCAGGACAATCTGGGGGAGATGGCTGATTTCCAGCTTATCGCAGACGTCCGGAGTCAGGCAGTGCTTGTTGCGGCATGTGCCTTTGGTTTTTTTTCGCTCGCATTCGATGCCGTACATATTGGCGGTGGGGCCTCCGACATCGTGAATGTATCCTTTAAATTCAGGATGGTGGGTTAAAATCGACGCTTCCTTCAGAATGGACGCTTCGCTCCGATCCACAACCCTTTGTCCCTGATGTACGGATATGGCACAGAAGTTACAGTCGCCATAACATCCTCTGTGAGTCGTTATTGCAAAACGGATGGTTTCAAGAGCCCGCACCGACCCCCATGCTGCATAATACGGATGGACGTCACGTTCATATTCAAGCTCATGAATATGGTCCAGTTCCTCGCTCGTTGGCGGAAACTGGGGAGGATTCTGGATCAGATACCGGGTGTCCTGTTTCTGGCAAAGACCTTTTCCGGTTATCGGGTCATTATTTTTATAAAAAATATTAAACATTTCAGTGAACTTGGCGCTGTCCACCGCAACATCCGGATGGGATGGGAGTTCTATGTAACCTTCTTTTTTTTCCGGGGCAATATAGCAGATTCCGCGGACATCCGTAACCGGTCGGCCCCGCCGGATGTTTTCTGCCAGTTCGAGCGTCGTTTTTTCCCCCATTCCATAGACCAGGATATCGGCCTTGGCGTCAAAAAGAATGGACCGCCGTATACTGTCGGACCGGTAATGATAATGGGAGGTGCGTCTGAGGCTCGCTTCAATCCCGCCGATAACAATCGGTTTTGTCTTTTTGAAATATTGGCGAACAAGGTTGGTATATGCGATAACCGCCATATCCGGACGTCTGATATTTAGACCGCCGCCGGTCAGATCATCTTGCTTTCGCCGTTTATTCGTCGCAGTATAATTGGATATCATGGAATCCATGCATCCCGAAGTAATTCCCCAGAAAAGATTCGGCTCCCCCAGCCGGCCGATATCCTTTCCACTGTTGATATCGGGCTGCGCTATTATGCCTACCGTGTAACCGGCGTCTATCAGTACCTTTCCAATGACCGCGACGCCGATATACGGCGAATCCACATAGGTGTCTCCTGTTACCAGTATGACGTCCGGAGACTTCCAGCCAAGAGCATTCAGCTCATTTTTAGTTGTGGGAAGAAACATTAAGAGAAATCCAGGTCAATTCGTGTTTGTTGTGTGAAAGATGGAGAAAGGTTATGTCATCTAAGTGTATCGGTACAATTATTTATACAAGGTTCAATAAAAAAACCGTCTTCGTTAACTATTTGAGCCCTCGGGGAGTTTTTCTAAATCCTTGAGTCTCAGCGGAATGGATGATCTTTTTTTTAAAAAAAGATTATCCATGGAGCGACTGATTTAGAAAAACTCCCCAACTCCTCAACTATTTAAAAGTGATTTAAAATAAGCAGGAACCTTTGCCTCAAAGGTCATTTTCTCTTTTGTATTGGGATGTAATATGGTTATGGAGGCCGCATGAAGTGTAAGTCTCTTAATACCCTTGTCTTTTTCCCCATATATTTTATCTCCAGCTACAGGAGAACCTTTTTCCGAAAAATGGACCCGGATCTGATTTTTCCTGCCTGTAATCAGATCTATTTCAAGGAGACTATACTTTTTTGATTCTCTCAGAACTGTATACCCGGTCTTAGCAAGCTTACCTTTTTTAGGATCATCAACAGAATACATTTTATGAGCACGGTTTTCTGCAAGATATGAAGTAATTACACCCTCCTTCTCCGGTAACGTTCCATGAACTACGGCATAGTACTTTTTTTTAAATCCATGCCACTCTTCCTGAAGATAACGCTTGGCATTTTCATTTTTAGCAAAAACGATAACACCGGAAGAATCTCTATCCAAACGGTGCACAATAAATACCCGGTTTCTTGATTTCTGATTCCCTTTTCTTACGTATGTATTTAAAAGATAATAAGCTGTATTTTCTCTGACTTTGTCAGTACTCACGGTTAATAGACCACTCATTTTATCCACAACCAGAATATCATGATCTTCATAGAGAATAGAAAGCCCCCTGGGCTGATATCTTTTGGGAGGGCTTTTAAAGCTTTTCTGACGTTCCCGCATAATGTTTACTTAAGAACCTGTCCGATATGTTTTTAGTTTTCCAGTTATATTTTTAAGCCGCGAAACTCTCTATTTATGAGACAAAACAATGTTTAACGCTTCTCTTTCACAATCAAGGGTCAAACATGCCAATCGGGGTCGGGCCACGCGAACTTATTGTTTGAATCTACGGGTCTTATTCGACGCAAGTTTTAAGCGTTTTGTTTATTATGCCAAAATATTGCTGTGGCCCGACTCCCATTCGTTCGCATGTCTCATGCCTTGCATCTTCGGCAAACTCGACAATCGCTCAAATTAGGGTGAAGAACTTCAAAAAGAAGGGTTATTTTTTAGCGGTCGTTTGGCTATTGACGGGAAGAAGAACCGTAAAAAGGCTTCCCTTGCCAAAGGTGCTTTCCACACTGATGAAACCACCGATGGAATCCAGAAGCCCTTTAACGATGGGCAGCCCAAGACCGGTCCCGGTAATGTATCGGGTCTTTTCGTCCTGGACCCGGTAAAATCTTTCAAAAATCTTGTCCAGGTATTTATCGGCGATTCCGAATCCATTATCCTCAACGGTTACACGGGCATTGATTCCCGCCATATCCACCGCCACCTTTATTTCCCCGCCGTCCTGGGTGTAGTTGATGGCATTGGTGATCAGGTTTCCGAAGATACTTTCCAGGGCAATGGGATCTGCGGTGAGGACGGGGAGCGGATCTTTTGGAAGTCAAGTGTAAGGGACTGGTTCTTTTTCTTGGCCGAGGTGCCCAGAAAGTCTACGATATTTTCAAGGAGTTCCTCCAGCCGGACCGGTTGGGGCTCCTGGCAAATAATCCCTTCTTCGATCCGCGACAGATCGAGGAGATCTCCAATCAGTGAAATCAGCCCCCGGGTCTTTTCCCTGGCACGGGACAGAATGTGCTGGTCTTGGACCAGGTCATCACCAACCATATCTCTGATGACCAGGGCCAGCTGTTCATGGATGGTGGAAAGGGGTGAGCGCAGTTCATGGGAAACCTTTGCCACGAATTGGGATTTAAGTTGATCCAGAACCTTCATGGTGGTGATATCCACAATATTCAACACCGCTCCAAGGCACTCTTTTCTCTCGCCTAAAACCGGCTGCCCGCTGGCCAAAAAATGTTTTTCATCGGACAGGGAAAACTCATAATCCGGGATATCGTCAAAGTCCACATGTTGCCCTCGAGATATTTCCATGACAAGGTTACAGAGTTTTTCGTCGTGCAGGTAGTCCTCTATGGGGCGGCCTGGATGCAAATCAGGACTCAGGCCGAGAAGGTGTCTGAAAGCCGGATTCATCAAAACCACCCGTCCTTTGGGATCGGTAACCACAACACCGCTGGGAAAAGATTCGATAATGGTACGGATGCGGCTTTTCTCCGTATCCAGATCGGACAAGGTCCTTTGTCTTTTACGTTCCAGTTCTCCAGCCTCCCGGGTGAGGCGAATTTTCTCCCAGGCACGACCGACGACGATGCGGAGTTGATCCGGATCAAAGGGTTTGGCGATAAAATCGTAGGCCCCCTGTTTCATGGCTTCGATGGCGGTTTCTACGGTCGCATATCCCGTAATGACGATAACTTGAATTTTCGGGTATGTGCCACTGATTCGACTGAGAACCTTCAAACCGTCCATGCCCGGCATTTTCAAATCGAGGAGAACAATGTCGACGTTCTCTTTTGCCAGAACACTCAGCGCTTCATCCCCCCGGGACGCCTTTAGAACCCGAAGGCCGGCCCGGGTGAGAATCCGCTCGCAGGCATCCCGGATATCCTGTTCGTCATCTACGACCAATGCTGTTGCGTCAGGTGTTGTCTCCACGTTAATCTCCTTCGAGGTCCTTGGCCGCAAGGGGAAGCTCAATGAGAAATTTAGTCCCCTGGTCCGGTTTACTTTCAGCTTGGATATGACCGCCGTGATTTTCAACGATTCTGTAGGCCAGACTGAGGCCCAGACCGGTCCCTTTTCCCTCTTCTTTGGTGGTAAAGAACGGTTCAAAGATATGGGGAAGAATATCTCCAGGGATTCCCGGACCGGTATCGGATATCTCTATGACCACCCGATCGATATCGGAAAGCAGGTGGCTCTTTATGGTGAGCTTCCCCTTCCCTTCCATGGCCTGTGCTGCATTGAGAATGATATTCATGAACAGATGGTTCAGCTGCTGGATGTCGCCATAGACCGGAGGTAAGGAGGCATCCAGGTCTTTTACGATTTCTATATTCTGGAACAACGTTTGGCTTTCCAGGAGAAATAGGGTGCGGGTAAGGGCCCGGTTGACATCATTGGGCCGCATTAAATGACGGGTCTGTCGGGTGAACTCCAGCAGCTCTCTGACCGTGTCCCGGCATCTGTCGGCGTCTTTCAGAATCCGGTTCAGATCTTCTTTTGCCCCGTCCTCCAGATTGTATTCTTCCAGGATCAGTTTGGCAAACAGCGTAATCCCTCCCAAGGGGTTGTTCAACTGATGCGCCACCCCTGCCGCCAGTTTGCCCAAGGAAGCCATCTTCTCCGACTGGAGAAGCTGAAGCTGCGTCTTTTCGAGTTCCGCTTTCATTCGGAGTCGATCGCGCAGATCGTGGAAAAACCCGATGGTGGCCGCCTCCTCCCCGTTTTCATAGACAATGGCTGCATTCAGAGAGATTGGAATAATTTCCCCGTGTTTACTGACCACGTCTACCTGATAAAAACTCAGTTTCCCTTTGCCGCCGTAATCCTCGCTTCTGAGGTTCTCCATGACCTTAAACGCGTTGTTCCCGGGGTAAATATCCCGGACGTTTACGCTATTGAGCGCTTCATCGATGGAATAGCCGAAAACCTTGGTGGCGGCTTCATTGAAAATAAGGATCCGCCCTTTCTTGTTCGAAGCAATAACGCCGTCCACCGCACTAAAAATCAGATTCCGCAAAAAAGCATTGGTGCGTTGAAGTTTCTCTTCAAGCCCCCCCCGGGTGGGGATGTCGAAATCCATACTTGCAAAGGCTTCGATATCATCTCCGGAATAGATGGGATACGCATAATAACACGGCATTTCATCCATTTCCAATGTATCTTCCGGCTTGGGCATCAACGTGGGTTTTCCACCCTTGATGGTCTCCTGTACCGCACAATTTTGACAGGGAGAGGATCGATCGTAGAACAGTTCATGGCAGCATTTCCCGATAATTTCAGCTTCGGTTGTCCCGTCGGGCCGGCAGTTTGCCGCCAGGATTTTAAATTCAGGAGAGACCACAATGAATCTTCGTTTGAAAGCGCCAATGGCCTTGAGAAAATATTCCTTTTCAATATTTTTGTTCATGGCACGCTCCATATAAACGGTGAGATCTTAGACCGGTTCGCTTCTTTGGAGAATGGGTATTGAAAAAACAATCTAAATTAACCAGTCATATCGACGAGTTGAGTTTCATTCAATATATACGCAATCAACCATAACCTTCGCCAGAAGTCAACCGCCTATTTTCAATTCATCCACGGCTGGAAAATCATGTCTTCAACGTTTGGGGATCCATGAAAATCTTCAACTCCGCCGCGGCAATACGCATGTCGTCCCATTTGACGACCCACTTAAATTGCTACATTGTAGTATTGTTGTCAACAAGCAAATGATTGAAGAATAAAATCTCCGGATCTTAAAACAATTTTCACGATTTAAGTATTTTGGATCATCTTCCGATTCGTTGGAGTTAATTGGGGTAAAATAAGTGGGGCATCTCCAATTGAGCAAGGGTGTTCATGAAGGGTTCAAGGATCCAAGGGTTCAAGTGATCCTCCACAGAACTTGCGGATAAAAATACTAAAAAATTAGTTATATTATGGTTCTATTTGCGAATTGGAAACACAGATATTATTAGCTGGGGATTTAGATTTAATTGAAAAAAGTGAATTGGGACCACTAAAAAAAGACATCGCAGGAATAGAAAATATGTTAAAATCTCTGATAAAGTCCTTAGAAAACAAACCTTTGACTCCTTGAATCCTTGGACCCTCTTCTCCAACTAAAGTGGAGAAGAACTATTTTTTTTCATTCCGGATTGGAGCTATATAACGGCGGCCACCGCCTCCTTGGCAAAATCGATAAACCCCTGGGGGAATATGCCCAGCAGAATAATGATGACAATAAAAAAGATTCCGAGAACCGATGTGGAAACCCGGAGATTCAGCGGCGAAAGCTGTTCGTCCACACTGGTATAGGCCGCCCGGACCATTTTAAGATAGTAGAAAATTGCAATACCGGTATTGATCACTGCCAGGATAACCAGGGCGTACATATCTTTTTTAATGGCGGCAGTGAAAATAAAAAGCTTTCCGGTAAAACCGATGGTCGGGGGAATGCCGGCCATACCAAAGGCGCTAACAGCCAGGGTTAGGGCCATCAGGGGTGACCGTTTATAGAGTCCGGTAAGATCATCAAAGGAAATATTTTCCCCTTGGGGTGCCAGGTGGTAAATAACAAAAAAGCAGGCCAGATTCATGAACAGGTAACCGGCAATATAGTATATCCCCGAAAGGTATCCCAATTCACTGGCACAAAGGAGGCCGATCATCAAATAACCGGCGTGGGCAATACTGGAGTAGGCCAGCAGGCGTTTTAAATCGGTCTGCACAAGGGCGGACAAGTTGCCAAAGGTCATGGAGAGTACAGCAAAAATCATCATAACCCAGGTAAACTGGCCGACCTCGGCACCCGCCAGGGTGATCAGTCGGATCAACAATGCCACGGCCGCCACTTTGGGGAGGGTTGCCACAAAGCTGGAGGTTTCATTGGCAGCCCCCTCGTAGACATCCGGGGCCCAGAAATGCATGGGGAAGAGGGCCAGCTTGTAAAAGAAACCGGACAGAAGCATCACCAGGCCGATGAGCATCAGGGGTTTTTTTAGGAGGACCCCGGGAATTATTTTCATAAGATCGGCAAGGTATGTGGTGTGCGTCATTCCAAAGATATAGCTCATGCCGTACAGGGTTATTCCCGATGCTGCGACCCCGAAAAGCGCATATTTGATGCCCGCTTCCATCTGTTCCCGGTATGCCCCCTTTTTCCGGAACGGAATGATGATAAAGAGTGCAAACGAAGAGATTTCAAGACAGATGATGATGGTAATCAGCTCCACGGCACTGCTCATGCTAACGAGTCCGAATGCGCTGATGGTCAGAAAAAGGTAATATTCAGGACGGAGTGTATCGTCGATACCGTAAAGCCCTTCTCCCAGATAGATGACGATAAACAGACCAAAGGTTATGATGACCTTGAATATCTGAGAAAAAGCGTCCACACGGTAGGCATCGAAGAAAAGAGAGCCTTTAAGTCCATAGGAATATACGGATGCCATGACCGCAATGGCGGAAAGGAGAAGGCCAAGGCTTCGCAGCCGGGACTCTTTTAGATTTCCCAGTGAAACAACAAAGAAGACCAGGGCCATAAAAAGCAATGTCAGTTCGGGTAAATACAGTGCCATCGAATTCAATCCATTCTATGATGAGACCTTTGCAAAATATCTATTTTTCAAAGGTTTCGATAAATTAACTATATTTCGGAAATTAAAAAATTATTAGGATAAAGGGATCTATCTTTTATTTTTAGACTGGGCAATATCCCCAACCCAATATTCCATATATTCCATTATTCCAAATGGGGTGTACCACCCCAATTCTTATTATTTGAGTGCCAACACATGTTTAATCGATTCACCCACCCCGTTTAGAATCGCATGGGGTTCACCGTGTCCGGCCGGCAGAACGTTCATGCCCGACTCCAACTGCTGGAGGAGGTGCGTGGTGCTGGCATCCATAACTTTCAAAAAAGGTGCCGGATGGAATCCGATCCAAAAAACAAAGATGGTCAGAAACGCCAATGTGGCGGTCTCTCTAAAATTCAGGTCAGACAGATGCGACTTTTCGCCATGATGCATATGACCGTCCGAATCGGCCCAAACCATCTTTTGAACCAGCCGAAGCATATACGCAGCCGCCAGAATTGCGCCGATAACCGCAAACCCGCCCACGATTTTGTACTTGGAAAAGGAGGCCATTAGGACCAAAAATTCTCCCACAAAACTGTTGGTTCCGGGAAATGCCAGAGAAGATAGAGAGAAAACCACCAGAAAGGAAACGTAGATGGGCATCATCATCCCCAGGGCGGAATTGTCCGAGATCTCACGGCTGTGGGTCCGTTCATAGATGATACCGACACAGATAAAGAGGGCTCCGGTGGTAATACCATGGTTGATCATTTGCAGGATAGCGCCCTTGATACCGGCGTCGTTCAAAAGGAATATCCCCAATGTGACAAACCCCATATGGCCGACACTGGAGTATGCAATAAGGCGCTTCACATCGCTCTGGCCCAGGGCAAGATAGCCCCCGAAAACAATGGAGATAATGGAGAGTGCGATCAAATAGGGCATACAGTATACCGTTGCCCCCGGCGCCATTGGAAGACAAAATCGCAAAAAACCGTACCCCCCCATTTTAAGGAGGATACTTGCAAGGATAACGCTTCCTGCCGTGGGTGCCTCCACATGGGCTGCAGGAAGCCAGGTGTGAAGGGGCCACATGGGAACCTTTATCGCAAAGGCCAGTGTAAAGGCCCAGAAAATCCACATCTGATAGCTGAAACTGTAATGGTGTGTCATCAACTCCGGGATGAAGAACGTGCCGGTTGTCACGTAAAGTGCGATGATGGCGACAAAGAGAAAGATGCTTCCGATGAGGGTGTAAAGAAAAAATTTAATGGATGCATAGTCTTTACGGGGACCGCCCCAAACAGCGATGAGGAGGTACATGGGAACCAGCATCGCTTCCCAGAAAATAAAGAAAAGAACCGTATTCAAACTGATAAAAACCCCGATCATGGAGGCTTCCATGAGGAGGAGGACACAAATGAACTCTTTGAATCTATCTTTGATATACGTCCACGAGCAGAGAATACACAGGGGCATGATCAGCGTGGTGAGGAGCACCAAAAGAACACTGATACCGTCCACCCCCAAAACGTAGTCGATATTTACAAACGGAATCCAGTCGCTGAATTCTGCGAACTGATATTTCGCCGTTGTCAGGTCAAAACTGGTATAGAGGGGCAGAGAAAGTACTGCCGTAACCAGCGTCACCATCATTCCCCAAATCTTCAGGTTTCTGTCTCCCCGGATGGCCAGCGTGATAATCGCGCCAAAGAGCGGGACACACACCAAAACCGTCAGAATCGGATAACTTAAAGTATTATAGATCAAATATTGTTCCATATACGAAACGTCCTAACTCCACAAAAAAATTCTTCTAGACAAGGATTACGATAATCAGTATGATAAACGTCAGTGCAATGGCACCGCCGATATAATGCTGGATTTTCCCGGTCATGAGGGATCTGACCCGGTTACCCCCTTCAACCACCCCTCGCGCGGAACCGTCGATGGTCCAGTCGATGCCTTCCCAGTCGAACCACGAGATGGCCTTTGCCAAGGCCATGGTCAGTCTGAACCCGATGCGTCGATACACGTCGTTGACCCAGCCGTCGGATGAAAGCACCGGCCGGGAGGCAAAAACCATGAACACCCTTGCGCCCTTCCGATAGAACCAGTCCACGTCGAGGTTCATTTTGGGTTCGGGCTTGAGCTTTTTAACCATGAGGTAAAAGCCCAGACCGGTGAACCCCAGAATCTGGAGGGTTTCGGACAGATGGTACGCGGTGTAAGGATGATAATTGACCGGAAAGGGAAGCATCTTGTAAAGGTAGTCTGGATAGATACCGAAGAAAAAGCACAAAAATGCAGCGATACCCATGGCCAGGTTCATGTTCCATGGGGCATCCTTTGCCCGGACACCCGAGTCTTTGCCAAACCATATAAAATACGGGAGTTTGATTCCCACCGAGAGAAACGTTCCCACTGCGGCCAGGGTCATCATCAGCAACAGGCCGATCCGGTGGCTTTCACCGGCGGCGGCGATAATCATCGATTTGCTGATAAACCCGCTGGTGAGGGGAAAGCCCGAAATTGAAATTCCGCCGATCACCGTAAATATCATCGCCAACGGCATTTGTTTGTATAATCCGCCGAGCTCATTGAGTTTCGTTTTTCCGGTCATTTCCAGCACGGCACCCACACCCATAAAGAGCAGGGCTTTGTAAATAATGTGGGCATAGGCGTGGGAAATGGCCCCGTTAACGGCCATGGCGGTTCCGATGCCGACCCCGCAGACCATGTAGCCCACCTGGGATACGATATGATAGGCAAGAATCCGTCGTGCATCGTTTTCAATGGCAGCGTATCCGACACCGTAAACGGTCATGATGGCCCCCAGGATCGCCAGTGCTTCAAATCCCGGAAAACCCCGGGCCAGAACATACACCGCTGTCTTGGTGGTGAAGGCACACATGAAAACGGCACCGGTGACGGAAGCTTCGGGATATGCGTCGGGAAGCCATGCGTGGATGGGCGGAACAGCGGCATTGAGCATAAATCCGATCATGATGAGATAATCGGCGAATGTGGCGCCGTTGGCCGCAATCTGCACAAAGCTTAAATCATGGATGTTCTTATACCGCAGAAAAATGCCCCCGAGGAGAACCAGTCCGCCGGCGGTATGAACCAGCAGATATCTGAATCCGGCTTCAATGGATCGTCTTTTTTTCCGGTACCAGACCAGAAAGGTCGACGCAAAGGCCATCATCTCCCAGAAGATAAACAGGGTCAGGTAATCGCCGCAAAGTGTCACGCCCAAAGATCCGGCCACGTAAAGAAACGCCGCAATATGCTGGCCGGTCTCTTTGACATGGAGCCCGTAGATACAGCCGATGATGGCCATTACGGTAAAAACGTGGAGAAAAACGCGTGTCAGCTGGTCGACCCTTCCGAAAACCAGATCAAACCCCATATAGGAAACCTGGCCGAAGCTGTCCGGAAGCCAGTGGATCACTGTAAAAGCGATGACCGGAACAGCGATAAGCACCCCTTTCTGGAGTCCCTTCCTTTTGTTTAAAAAAGGGAGAAGAACGGCACCCATCAGAAACCAGGTGGCCGGATGAATGAAGATCGTACTACTTATCATAATAATCTTCCTCTTTGGCTAACCAGACATGGGAGAGTCCTTTCCAGACCACGATCATCCCAAGACATCCCAGAAGGCCGAACCCAGACCAGAAACCGATGATGGAATCACCGAAAAAATGGGGTGCATGTCTTTCCGCGTAAAAATCGAACACCACGGTAAGGGCCAGGAAGGCGAAAAACAGCATTTTCAGCATCCGGGAGTGCTCGTTCAGGTAATTGAGTATTCGTAGTAACATTATCTTGCCACCATTAGATTTATTATTTTAAGGAATAGATCCGGATAGATACCAAACAGAACCGAAGCAACCGCCGTAAAGAACAAAGGAATCACCATGAGCATAATCAAGGGGGTTCCTTCAAGAAAGCCCATGGATGGGTTGTCTTCGGGAGGCCGTTTCCCAAAGAAGGATGTATAAAAAACCGGTACGAAATAGCCTGCGTTGAGAAGGCTGCTCACCAGGATCACCGTCAACAGGATCGTATTATGAATGTCCAGCGTTCCCAGTGCCAGGAACCATTTTGTTACAAAACCGCTCACCGGCGGGACGCCGATCATACTCAGGGAAGCGAGACCGAAGGCGATCATGGTAAAGGGCATGTTCCAGCCGATACCCCCCATCTCCGACACATTTTTTTTACGGGTGGCCACGAAAATTGCCCCTGCGCAGAAAAAGAGGGTGATTTTTGCAAAGGCATGATTGGTGATGTGGATAATTCCGCCGGTGATGCTGTTGGGTGTCAACATGGCAACACCGAGAATGATATAAGAAAGCTGGCTGACGGTGGAATAGGCCAGCCGCATTTTTAAATTGTTTTGGGTCAGCGCGATCATGGAAGCGACAATGATGGTGAACGACGCCAGGTAGGCCGTAAAGGTTCCCAGACCCAGTTGGTCGAGGAGGTTTACACCGAAAACCGACAGCATTACCCGGGCAACGGAGAATACGCCGACTTTGACCACCACAACGGCATGCAGCAATGCGGACACCGGGGTGGGGGCCACCATCGCCGCAGGGAGCCAGCCGTGTATCGGCATGAGCGCGGCTTTGGCAAATCCAAAAATACACAAAATATAGGTGATTTTCACCAGAAGCGGCGATGCCGTATGGGGGAAGATGCCTGTCGCAACATTGCCGATGGCAAAATCCAAGGTGCCGCACTGGACGTAAACCAAGACCATGGCCGGCAATAGAAACGCCTTGGAGGCGAACATGAGATAAACGATATATTTCCGACCGCCGAAATATCCTTCCTCGTCTTGGTGGTGTGCGACCAGAGGATAGGTAAATATGGAGACGATTTCGTAAAACAGGTAGAGCGTAAAGAGATTTGCGGAAAATGCCGCTCCCATGGCACCGCCCACGGCCACGGCGTAACAGAAGTAAAATCTCGTCTGGGCGTGTTCGTCCAATCCGCGCATGTAGCCCATACAGTAAAATCCCGCCATGATCCATAAGAATGAAGAGGTCCCGGCGAAAAGAACACCCAAACCGTCCAGCTGGAACTTGACGCTAACACCGGGATAAAGGGTAAACATCGTGTATTCGTAAGACCCCCCTCCCAAAAGACGGGGCAAGAAATAGACCACGGATAAAAAGGTTAGCAGCGCGCCACAGACAGACCATGTTTCCCTAAGGTTCGGTTTGTTCTTCGAGCCCATTATGAGAAGCGCCGTGACCAAAGGAATCAGGGGTGTTAAAACGATCTTACTTGTTATAATGGTTTCCATAAAAATGCCTAAATTTTAGGTCTACTATATCCTTCTTCTATCCATGGAGTTCTTTGATTTCGTTAGGATCGATGGAATGATACCTTCTGAAAACAGCAAGTATAAAACTCACTACAATGGCCGCTTCTGCGGCGGCGATACCCATGATGAAAAGTGTTATCACCTGTCCCACGGCAGGATCGGGAGCCAGAAAACGGTTAAACGCCATAAAGTTCACGCCGGCCCCGTTTAGAACCAGCTCGGTGGAGACCAGCATGCCGATAAAGGACTTGTGCTGGATCAAACCGTAAATGCCGGCGATCAGGAGAAATACCCCCAGAATCAGATAGGTGTTAAGATTATTGCTTAGCATCATCATTCGGATAATTACCTTTTGCAGATCTTAAATGTTCTATGGTTTTATATTCGTCCTCCCTGCCTCCCCGGGCCAGGATGATCGATCCGACAATCGCCACCAGAAGAACGATGGATATAAGTTCGAAAGCCAGGCAGTAGGTGTACAGAAATTCTTCTCCCAGGTGCGTGATGGAAAAATCCCTCATTTCCCCAAGGGCAGGAACCCAGTCTGTTTTAAGAACACAGGCCATGAGAAGCAAAAAGGCCGCGATGGCCGATGAAATGGCTAAAAATTTATTTCGCCAATCTTTAAGGGTTTTGTCCGCCACTTCTGTGGGGGTATATCCCACCATAATGCCGAAAACCAGAACGATACATATAGCGCCCACATAAATGAGGATCTGCATCAATGTCAGAAACATGCTTCCCAGATAGAAATAAATGCCGGCGGTACCGAGGAATGCCACTGCAAGGCCCAAGACCGTGTGCATGAGGATTTTCGTTCTAATTGTGAGGATGCTTCCCAATATCACCAGAAGGATGAATGCAAAAAAGAGGCCTTCGGCAATGATTTGGTAAAAAGTCATGTTCTCCGCTCCTCCAGCCGTTTGAGAATATCGAAGTGAAACGCTTCTCTGGAAAAGGCCGCCAGGTTGTATTCCTGGGAAAACTCGAGTGCGTCTTTCGGGCAGACTTCAACACATGTTCCACACAGGCTGCACTTGGTAAAGTCCAACTCGAAAAGGGCCAGAGTCTTCTTCTTTTCGCCTTCCATTTTTTTGCCTTCGACTTTGATACAGTCGGAAGGGCAGGACTTTTCACACATTCCACAGCTTATACACAAAAAGGTGTTCTTTTCCGAGTCCAGAACAAGGTCGATATGGCCCCGGTAATTGGGGGTAATGTCGATTTCTTCCCTGGGATACTGGACGGTAACAATGGGTTGAAAAAGCGCTTTAAAGGTTACGCCCAGTCCCTCAACCAGGCTTTTTCCCCCGGTATATATTTCTGAAAAATACTGCTTCATAGTTTAACCAGCACCGCTGTTATTAAGATATTAACAAAAGAAAAGGGTACGAGATATTTCCAGGCAAAATTAAGCAGTTGATCAAATCGTACCCTGGGATAGGTCCACCGAATCATGATCATGAGAAACAACAAAAAATAGACTTTCAGAAAAAACCAGACGACACCTAAATATGCACCGTAAGGAAGATGCGGTCCGTGCCAGCCGCCCAAGAAGAGAACCGTCGCCACCGACGCCACGATAAACATGTTCGTATACTCTCCGATGAAAAAGAGCGAGAAGCCCATTCCGCTGTATTCGGTGTGAAATCCTGCGGTGAGTTCGCTTTCAGCTTCCGGAAGGTCGAAAGGCGCGCGGTTGGTCTCAGCCACTCCGGCAATGACGTAGATGAGGAACGCAACCGGCTGCAAAAAAACGAACCAAATTTTTTGCTGTGCCCCGACGATCTCTTTGAGACTGAATGTATTACACATGAGGACCACTGCAAGCATTGAAAGCAGAATCGGTATTTCAAACGCAATGGACTGGGCCACGGCACGCATGGCACCGAACATGGAATATTTGTTGTTGGAACCCCATCCGGCGACCAGAAGCGCCATGACGTTGACGGATCCCATTGAAACGATGAAAATAAGACCCAGGCTCAGGTCCCTGGCCTGGAGTTTTTCACTGAATGGAATCACGAGAAGGGGAAGGATAACCGGCGTAAATGACAAGAGCGGCGCCACCCTAAAAAGGGTACGATCCACATTGAATGGGATCAGCAACTCTTTTCCCAAAAGCTTTACGCCATCGACGACCATTTGCAAGATCCCATGAAATCCTACTTCCATGGGGCCGGGACGTCGTTGAACATGGCCGGCAATCTTTCGTTCCAGATACCCCATCATGATGGCGTTTAGAAAAAGAAATGATATGATGATGATGACGGCGATCAGCATCCGGATCAGTTCGGGCGGTAATATCGACATCGTTTCCATAAGTTAATTCAGTATCTGCATTTCAATTTTATATTCTATCGATCCATTTCCGGTATCACGAGATCGAAGCTTCCCAGGATAGAAACAAGGTCGGGCAAAAGAATCCCGCGTCCCAGCTCCGGAAGACAGCTCAAGTTGGAATAAGACGGAACCCGAACCTTCAACCGGTAGGGCGTGCTGGTTCCATCTCCTACAAGGTAATATGAAAGCTCCCCTCTAGCCGCTTCCACGGCGAAATTGCAGTCGCCCGGGCTCAGTTTAATATTTTTGGGCACCTTGGCTCGAACCGGTCCCTCGGGAAGCCGGTCCAGAGCCTGTTCGATAATTCTAAGGCTCTGCTCCATTTCCCGGATGCGAACCATGTAACGATCCAGACAATCCCCTTGCGCTCCAACCGGAACCTCAAAATCAAATTCGGGATAAACAGAATAAGGTTCATTCTTTCGAACATCATACCCAATCCCCGATCCCCTCAGGTTCGGACCGGTCATTCCGTATCGAAGCGCCATATCTGGTGACACAATCCCGATATTTTCCGTACGTTTGATGAAAATAATATTTTTGGTCACCAGTTTTTCATAGATCACGAAACGTTCCCGGAGGCGCTTGATAAAGGCACGGGTAGACGCCACAAACTTATCGTCGATGTCTCGGGAAACCCCGCCGAAACGGTAATAGCAGTAAGTCAGCCTGGAACCGGTTATATCTTCGAGAATGTCCAGAATGTGCTCACGGTCATCGAATCCATAAAGAATAGGGGTAAAGGCGCCGAGGTCGAGGAGGTAGGCGCCGAGCCAGAGTAAATGACTGGCCACCCGGTTAAGCTCCGAGGTGATGACGCGAATGTATTCCGCCCTTTTCGGCACCTCGATGCCCGTTTTCCTTTCGATGAGAGAAACATACCCGTGATTGTACGGAAGGGCGCAGACATAATCCATTCTTGCGGTATTGGGCATAAAACCCACACACGGTCTCGACTCCGCCATCTTTTCATGCATTCGATGGACAAACCCGAGCACCGGTTGGGGATCGAGAACATATTCTCCGCTCATTTCCAGCACAATCAGAAGAACCCCGTGGGTACTGGGATGCTGGGGCCCCATATTTAGAAAAAACCGGTTTTTTTCCTGGAAATCTGATTCAAGCATAATGCATTTTATTTTTCTATTGGTTACGAATCTATGCTGTCGGCCAACGAGGCCTTGGCGCCGGCGTCGGCATCGACGGATTCTAAAGCTTCAGGGGGCCACGAGACCGCCTCAAGGGATTTCAAATTTTTTTCTTCTTTCAGCAACGGATGAAAATCCCGATCTTCATCGGAAAGCAAAAGGGGTTTTAAATTGGGATGGCCCTCAAAGTTTATCCCGTATAAATCCCGGGTTTCCCGCTCGTGCCAGTTCGCTCCCTGATAAATGTCGCATATGCTGGGGAGGGACATATCCTCCGGAACCGAGACGTGGCCCTTGATTCGATACAGCCGGTCATATCTGGCGAACGTATAGACCCCATTGAGGCCGGACGTCGTCCTTTCCGCTGTTTCTTCAGACAGAACATGAAACCCCGTTACAAAGACCAGATAAAAGCCCTCATCATAAGCTTTCTGGGCAAATTTTCGAACCTGGTTCACTTCCAGGGCAACTTCCAGGTGATACCCCCGCTGGTTGTAGTCGGTTTCAGTTGTATTGAACTCGTGAAACAGGATGTCTTCTTTAAAAATTTTGGTTTCTTGGGCCATTATTTTAGTTTTAACCCTTTCACTTTCCTTAACGGTGATCCAGGATGACGATTTTGAGGTAAAGGATGCCGGACGCCGGCAATCTTTTCCTGAAGTTTCAAAATTCCTTCCAGCAATCCTTCGGGTCTGGGCGGACATCCGGGAACATAGACATCCACCGGTATCAGCTTGTCGACCCCTTCAATGACATTATAATTTTCCTTTACCTTGAAAGGACCGCCGGAAATGGCACAGTTCCCCAGGGCAATGACCCACTTGGGGGACGGCATTTGTTCAAAAAGGGTAAGAAGTACCGGAGCGAGTTTCTTGTTGACCGTTCCCGCAACGATCATCAGATCCGACTGCCTTGGCGAGGGTCTAAAGACTTCAGATCCGTATCTGGAGATATCGAAACGGGCCATGCCGGTTCCCATCATTTCTATTGCACAGCAGGCAATCCCGAAGGTCATGGGCCAAAGGGAATTCGCTTGACACAGCTTGAGTATCCTGTCCGAAAGCTCCATGCGCAATATGGGACCTGGGCTGTCTTCGATAACAGGCTTGCAAGATTCAGACGTTAAATGTTCTACGTAAGCTTCCAAATCGGGTTGGATCAGCGAACTTTTATTTTCCTCTCCCACGTAAAAACTCCTTTAACCCAGGCATAAACAATGGCAAGGATCAAAATACCTAAGAATATAAAAACCTCGACAATTCCTCGCGTAGCGGACACTTTGTCAAAGGCTGCGGCAACCGGAAACAGAAACAGGATGTCGACATCAAATGCCAGAAAGATCAGGGCGTAAAGATAATAGGCGACGCCGTAACGATAATCCCAGGCATCCCCGTAAGTTTCCATTCCACATTCGTAGGTGTTCCGTGTCGTTTTTAAATGAGTTCTTTTGGGGCGAACAAACCAATTGATGATAAACGGCGTAAAACCGCCGATAAAACCTACGATGAGGAAAAGAAAGATATACATGTAGTCTAAAAGTGCAGATTCCGTCATTTCAACTATCCCGTAAATCCGGTCATTCCATAGCAAAAAAAAATGCCGACCGAAGCATTTTTTAAAGCCCTCATTAATTAAAAATTAATCAAAGGGAGTTTTTTATTTTTTTAAACTAAAATTGTCAAGAGATGTTTTATTTTTTTCCAATTTGAGGTTTAGAAATATCAAGATTTTGCTAAGCTAAATAATGACTTATGCAGACCATCCGTGCGGTCGCACCCTGACCAGGTAATTTTCAAGCGCGTTTTTAGCAGCAGATTTTGCCCCGGTTATTTTCCGAATCGCCGGAAGGTTCCAGCACACAACAACAGGCCCCATCCCTGCCCAGGGCTGCGTTGATGACGGCTGCGGCACAGCCCACACCCGCTTGCACGGTTACGGCATCGGTGGGGCAGTTCATGGCACACGCCCCGCATTCCATGCAAGAATCCCTGTTGTCGATCCGGGCTTTTCCCTGATTCATCCATAGAACCCCTTGGGGGCAGACGATCAAACACATGCCGCAACCCGAGCATTTTTCCGTGTCCAGTTCCAGTGTCGCGACATTTTTCAGATATATCATTGCATTCATTTTACAAAACCTTTTTGCCATTTGGTTAAAATGTATGACCCCATGATGTTGTTTAAATCCGCTTCAATTAAGGATTATAAAGATTCTCATTAATTCTATGCAAGATTCAGGTCATAAATCGCGGCCCCAGCCAGAGGCACAATCCCACCACGCCAGCGGTAATTTCAAGTGGAACGGCCCACTTCATCTCTTTTTTCACACCTGAAAGGGAGGTGTATGTGGAGGCGCCGGTAAAGTTCATGGCAAGATATGCCGAAACCGCCGGCGCCAGGAAAAACCACGCCAGAATTTCAGCAAAATTGTGCGGTATGTCAAAATATCCAGCACTGAAAACTGTAACCATCAGTGTTGTCAACAGGCCCATGATCAAACCTTTCTGGGAGAAGGCGCGACCGGGAATCCATGGAAGAAGAATCGGCGTTAGAACCGCACCGGCCACCAGTGCTCCCAGCAGATGGAACACCGCAAAAAGGCCTTTGTTCATTGCACCCTGCCAAAATCCCGAAGGTGCTCCCAAACCTCCCAGCAGAAAAAAAGCAGGCAGCATAACCAGGGACCATTTTAAAACACTCACCAGTTCGATGGGAATTAGGATGGCCCTTTCCCCAATCGGAAAGGTCTTGCGCCGCATCTCCGGCGTTGCCTTCAGGCCGGCATCCAGAAAAGACGGCAAATCAGCGGCTCGAATCGGGCCGTAAATCCCTTTGAAACCGGAGCGTTTTCTAAGGGTGTACGCCGCAACACCAGGACCTGCCAACTGGGGAAGAATGACCTCCCGGTGGGACACCACGCGGCTCAATCCGCTGAGGTCGATGCGATGAACCAATTCATCGGTTCCGAAGGTTCCTTTTCCTGCGGCACACCAGACATTGATGCCATTGGTGTCCAGAACCAGAATCCATGCGTTCCGTCCGGGGAGGGCTTCACGCAAGCGGTCAAAACTCATTTTGTAATTGGCCGTAACCAGAACCGGCGATTGATCATCCGGCGCTCCAAGGGCATAAAGGCCGGGATCCACCGTATAATTCATACGGCCCACCCCCCAGCGCGCCTTAATGCTGCCCCATTGGTCCGCCCAGACCAACCCGGACGAAATTTTTGGCACGTCACCCGCCGGTGTCCGGACCGAGCCGATGATAAACGGCTGCTTCATATCGGGAAGGCTCTCCTGAACCTTTTTTTTCCCGGGTCAGCAAGTGCCGGTCAACGATTCTGTGGGTCCGTTTTCATGACAAGATTGTTTTTCCAAAAAATCGAGGGGGTTCTTATTCATTTAAAGTGTTCCTCTTCGGTGGACAGGACGCCAAATTCGGCCGGCCCCTATGCGGCCGGATAATTAATCTCTTTTAGGGTGTCCCGGATCTTTTCCAGAGTGGCCGGGGATTCAAATTCAACCGTTATGCTTTTATTTCCAGGATCACCTTCCACGGTTTTGACGCCTTCCAGTTCATTCAACTCATTCTTGATCGACATCACACAGTGTCCACAGGAAATATTGGGTATGGAAAAGGTTTCTTTTGCCATTTTATGGTTCCTCCTTTGGTTTATTCTCAGTAGATAATGCTACAATGTGGCTGTGTCAACCTGAAAAATTTGGTTCTTCTCCAATTAAGTTGGAGAAGAGGGTCCAAGGATTCAAGGGGTCAAGTATTCAAAGTTTTTTTAAAGACTTTATCAGCGCCTTTAACATTCTGCGATGTCTTTTTTGAGTGCACCCAATTCACCTTTTTTCAATTAAATCTAAATCCCCTGCCAATAATATCCGTGAAGTTAAACTTTATATTTCTTCATTTGGGAATTTTAAGGTGGTGAAGAATTTTCGAAGCTTCGGCTGGAACTGATGCATAAATTTGAAAACAAGATGATCAAACTGCAGGAACCGCAGTATGAGGTAGAGAATTTCTGGGTGGGTGCGCTGCGTAACGCCGATCAAAAAGCTACCACTATGTAGCACTTTTCTCTTGACAAAATTACTCGGAAATAATAGTTTCCAATTTAACGTCCATTATCACCTCCTATTGGACTTCCTTCTGACCCGGGGCTATTTTTCTTTGGAATGAACCGCCCCTTTTTCATTCCACCGGTATTGAGCCCATCTCCAGGTCGGGATTTCAGTACAGAATAATTTTTTGATGGTGTTTGACAGTCAGAAATGACTTGACATCAAATACCACAAAGTAATACTAACAATTGTCGCGCCAGGCTGTCGTTTAAGGGGGTTTTCATAATTTTTACAGCATGTCGGCGGGGATTTTACATGGATAAGAAAGAATTTAGATATTTTAGAAAAAGGCTGGGGAAAACTCAGCGCCAGATGGCCCAGCTCCTCGGCGTGTCCCTTAAGGCGGTACACAGCTACGAACAGGGATGGCGGTCGGTACCGTACTATGTGGAGCGCCAGGTTTTTTTCCTGGTTTCAAGGATACAGAAAGATTTCGAAGAAAAAAACCCGTGCTGGGTAATAAAAAAATGTCCTTCTGAAAAGAAAAAGCAGTGCCCGGCCTGGGAGTTTAACGCCGGAGATCTTTGCTGGTTTATCAGTGGAACGATTTGTGACGGAACCGTTCAGAAAAAGTGGGGAGAAAAAATGAAGTTTTGTCGATCTTGTGACATATTGAAATCGTTATTTTAGCCCGAATCACCCATCAATATGGATCCGTTTTTTACCGGTCGGTTGTTCCGTGCTGATGTGAAAAATTTCCAAAATAAAACATTTCCATCTCCTTATCCAACGACTGACCCTTCCGATGGATCTGAACTTTAACATTGCTTCCAATTTTGCTGTAAAACAGCTGGAGTTTCAAGTCGGCCAACGATGTTATTGCCTGCCCGTCAAAGGCCTTAATGACATCCCCTTCCTGCAACCCTGCTTTTTTTGCGGGGCCATTATGGCTGACACCTGTGACTTCAAGGCCCTGGTCTTTTTCTTCAACCATTACACCCAGTTTGGGTGATTCCTCCCCTTTTAGCTCCGTGGTTAAAAGTACATAATCCGCAATGCTGTCTTCAATTTCTTCATCCTGCACAACAACTTTAAACGGCTCGTGATTACGCCGATGCAAGCGCCCGGGGATTCCATATTTATGCCTGACATGGCCGTTGCCCGCCAGAATCACCAGCTTGCTTTCCGGGGTGTCTGCCAGAAACTTTTGGGCAGATTCCGCCATGCCTTCATCCCACAGGGTTTGCGCCTGGAAAAAATAATTAAAATCTTTGAGGTCCTTTTGTTGGGTGTGTAATGTGAATACGGTGTTCAAATCCTTCCGATACTGTTCATTTGAAAAATCCATTGCAGAAGGGAGCTGTTTCTTTTGGTCGTCGGGCAGGCTGTACAGGCCTTCCCGTGCAACTTTACGGCTGATATCTCCTTGGATATTGAGGGCTATAACCGGGATGTTTTGTTGTTTAAGATAATCGACGATGGGTTTATACAGATTGTAATCGTAACCCCATCGGCTGAAATATTCCGATTTTTGTAGAAATGTTCGCTCATCAATCTGTCCGGCCAGGTATTCGTTCACCACCTGTTGAAAAGGCTTTTGAAGCATTTCCATTCCCACAGCCAGTCTATATCCGGACTCGTGCATCTTTTTAATGATCTGCAACTGATTAATATGGTGGGCAAACCGGTCGTGCCGCTCTCCAACATAAATTATCCGGGCGGTTGCGAGCTGGGGAATGATATCGTCAACCGTCGCCAGTGAATCGGGAATTACGGCTTTGGTTGCCGGATGAGACAAGACCCGAATGCCGCTATCTGTTTTGGCCGTGGCCTTGAAGGTGTTTCGGCCCGCGTCGAAGGCCAGTTCGGTGTATTTACCGTAGTGGGGTATTTTGCCCTGAACCGCCTGAGTTTCTGTTTTGTTTTTGGCATGCAACAGTGCAATTCGTTCGGATGCATTGTACGGGTTTTTGTAAACTTTCAGGCGCAATCCATCTTTCGGGACAACCTGTTTGCCAAGCAGCATATCCACAAGAGGATTGTCGTAGCCTGCAATCAGCATCGAATTTTCTTTCATCTGGATGAATGAAAATTTTTCCGGTGTAACATAGGTTATATTTTCAATCCCCAGCGCATCAATCAGCGGCTGGTATGTTGAGCGCTGCGAGGATGAAATAACCGCCGTCAGATTTTTTTTGCCCATGATCCCAGCCAGAACCGGCGGGATCTCTTCAGGAGACAATTGCCGCATGAGTGCGTAGTCCTCATCCATGACAACGGTATTGGGCGATTCTTCCAGAGTAATTCGGATTTTTTCTTTGGGCGTTTTCACATGGACGGTGTGCATTCGTTTTCCGCTGTTGGTGTGCAACGTGATGGGGATGCTCAGGGGATAAGGTCCATCGTTCTGCAGCAGGTCGAAGTTCAGTTCAAGTTTTCCCTGGGCCACATACAACTCTGCATTTTCCACACCGAGACGTGGAATATTTTTTCGGGTGAGCCAGTCCCCAAAGTATGTGTACAGTTCTTCTCCGGTTTCTTTTTCAAAAGCGCGCTGGATATCGTGCCATGAGGCATTGCGGAAACGATTCTGCCGGATGAATTCCCGCAGGGCTGCAAAAAATGATCGATCACCATATTGTTTTCGCAGCATATGAAAGATCATGGCAGCTTTGCCATAGCCGATGACGCTTTGGGCTTTATGCCGACTGCTTTTAAACGCGTATAACGGAAAGGCATTGTCTGCATTGACGTACGCATGGTAATCCACAAGGATTTGTTTGCGATAGGCAGTATCTTTCCCTTCCAGAGCAGCATAGTGGTGATCTGAGAGATAGGTTGTTAACCCTTCCGCCCAGTTGCCGGACACAAAATCGATGAACACGGAATTTCCAAACCATTGATGCAGAACTTCGTGCCCCAGAGAGGTTTGGACGATGAAGGGCAAATTTACCACCTGGCTGCCCAGAAGGGTAAATGTGGGCATGGAATTGCCTGTGGGCAAAATATTTTCAACAATTGCAAAACGTTTATATGGATAAGGGGTGAGAAGCTTTTCGTACATTGCCAGATATTTTTTTGTATGGGCCATATACCCGTCTGCAAGGTGCGCATCTTCTTCGAAGAAATAGGCTTCAAGAACGATATCGTTGTAGCGGTCTTTTTTTAAAATGTAACGGGTGGACGCCGCCAGATGCAAACCGTCCAGGGGATAGTCAAACTGAAACACAAATGTTTCTGTTTTGCCATGTTTTTCCACGGTCACCGACTCAGATTCCGAGGTGGCAATAAAATTTTCCGGTAGGGTCACGGTGAGGGCGTACTCAACAAGATCATCCGGGCAAGGATACCAGTTATCGATTAAGACCACGTGGTTTTCATCGATAAAATTAATTCCCTTTTCAGGAAACTCGGCTTCATAGCTGATGGTTATTTCTTGGCCGCTTTCGAGGGTCAGCTTGACGTTTTCATCAGCGGTACGGAGGACGTCGTCGCCGTCGATCTTCAATTTTCGGAGGTTCCGAACCGACAGACCGATGTTCATAGGACGATCCCCTTTAAGGCGCCCGGTACCCGTGATTTTTCGTTCACCAGGATTTATATGAACATCGAGTGCGTAATATAGGTTCGCACTCCAGCCGGTAGCAGGAATACACATCATTAAAACAAAGACCAGTTTTCTGATTATGGGCATGCTGAATTTCCCTGCAAAAAATGATGACCAAACCGATGTGGTAAAGGTGTTGAAACGTTTGCCGGTCAAGTGGGAATAATTACAGTAATATGTATTGTTTGCAAGAGAAAAATATTTCCATAAAAAATGGCGGTCCCCCAGGGAGGATTTTCACTTTGTTGAACCCGCCGGGAGGAATTCCCGCGAAGTTGTGGTTCGGCGGTTCCCCCCCGGAAAAGCCGAAATTATTAGGCTTCAAGGGGATAGCGGCTACTGTTTCATGCTTTTTTTCAAATTTTCCACCAGTTTTTTAATCGGTTCTCCGGTTGGCGATGTTGCCTGGGGATTGAGCTTGACGAGTTCTTCCCATGTTTGAACCGTGCCTTCCATGTCGTTTAAGTCGTGCATCAGAACGACACCTTTATTAAACCGAACGGTTTCATGGCCGGGGTCGATCTTTATGGCTCTATCAAAGGCCTCAATGGCTTTCTTGGGTTGTCCGGACCGGCGATACATTACAGCCAAATCGTTCATGACATCGGCATCGTTGGGGTTCAACTCCAGGGCTTTTTTATATGCCGTGATCGCTTTTTCATGGTTGCCGGCATCAAAATATAGATTGCCCAGATCTATCCATGCCTTAACATCATCCGGGGTTTCGGAGGTCCTTTTTTCAAGCTCGAAAATTTGGGCAGCCCTTTCTGCCGAAATCTTCTGATCTTGTCCGGCCGGCTGGGGCATCGCGGCTTTTTGTACCGAATCCCCGTTGCTCGATTTATAAACACCGAAAACAACCCCCCCTAAAAAACCGATCAACAGGGCAACAAAAGCGACAATCAGCAGGGTCTCTTTTTTTACGTATTTGCCATTTTCGTGGTCTTTCTTTTCCATACAATCTCCCAATTTGAATCGCATTACAATGGAATGTTAAAATGATTCCAATGTGTTATGACCGACCATTTCCTCCCGGTGTTTTGAACGAAGTGAAATCCCCTCTGGCGGCCTTCATAATCTTTTCAAACGTTTGAAGCCGCGAGTTGGCATATTTATACTACATTGTGGCTATGGGTCAATAGGTATTATATTTCCGCCCAGGGTGAACGCATTTGATTTCGGTACAGCGAAGCGACGGCGTGTTTCTCTTGGAAACCGAGTGGCTGTTTGAAGGGCTTTAGCACCCGTTAGACCGAGCCGAATTAAATTATGATTTAAAAAATCCATCAGATATTTTATGAAATAATGGTTCGTTATAACTCTGGCACGGCTCGGGCTTACGGGTGCTTAAGCACAAGTTCCAGTCGGTTGGAAAGAGATATGCGCCGTCATGGAGCGTTCTCTCTCTATTAGAATTCAAACGCGTTTGTCCTGTATTTCCGGCCGGCTGTGGAGGCAAAGTTTAGGCTGTAAAGCCTGATCTTTCTTTTCTGTTTAACGGGGCAAAAATCCCATATGCGGATCGGCGGGGAACTTCATTAAGACTGACGGTCTCTAAAATATCTGGAACGATAAAATTGTAACGCGGGGTGTGGGCATTCTGAACAGGCATTCCGTGGGCGTGTCGAAACCACCCGTGAAATACCCACATCCCCGTTTGGATTCATTTCAAAAACACTCGGTCCGTGATTTAACCGAGAAGAGAAAACAGAAATATAAATATTTCCGGATGGTTTCTAACACATTACTTTATGGCGTCTTTTAAATGTTTTCCCGGTAAAAACCGGACAACATTTTTAGATGGTATTTTTATTTCTTCACCGGTTTGGGGATTTCTTCCTTTTCTGGCGTTCCGTTTGGATACTTTAAACGTTCCAAAGCCGGTAAGCGACACCGAATCCCCTTTTTTTAATGTGTCACTGATGGCTGAAAGCAGACTTTCAAGGGCGCGCTGAGCCTCTTTCTGGGAATCAAGCTTTTCTGACATGTGGTGAATTAACTCTGTTTTCGTCATATAATTTTCCTCTCAATTAAAAATAATTACCACCGCCGATGATAATGATATATTAAGGTGATTGAAAACACTCTGGATTGTGATCAACCGTCAAATTCATCGAATTTTTGCCGATGACGCTTCTTTTTATTTTTAGGTTTCCAAGGTTCCTGGCGTTCGACATCCCGGGATTTATGCCGACGACACTGGGGACAGCGCAGCGGCAGGTCAAATCCTCTCTGCTCGAACTTTTCCTGTTCATCGAAGGTGAGTTCGAAATTTTCCTGACACTGGATACAAGCAAGGATTAAATTTTCCATAATCTTTTTCTTTTTTTTTATCTAATGGTTAATGGTGGGGAATAGATCTTTTTACCCCTTGAAGTTCCCTGCAGCCCCCTTGAGATGGGATCTATGTTCTGCTCCGACAAACTGCGGGGAATCCGCCTGCCCGGTTGAATTTGGGAGATTCAACCGGGCAAGGGGTTGCAGTTCATTGAAATTGTTGAGGGAACCACTCTTTACTAACAGCACTTGGGTCCTTAATTAATTGTCTAATACTTCGAAGCGATTTACGTCGATGGTGAACTTTCCGTCCGATATTTTTAACACACAACCGGTAACTTTCACTTTTTCATTGATGAAGTCGAATACGTTGTTACCTGGCTGGTAACTTTTAACGATATATTCATTTTCATCAAAGGCCTGTATGGAAACACCAATGACATTCTCTTTATCATCCCATTTCTCAGGGATTAAAATGCCGGTAACGGTTCGCTGAGGGTTGTCTTTGGTTTTCAATGGATTCTCCTCATGAAAAGGATGCCATCCCCTGGGCTTTCTTAAAAGGCGTTGAAAAGCAACGAACATGCCAAATTTGGATTTGCCGGCTTTTTTGAATTAAAAAATAAGGAATTCCTTTGCTATTTCAAAAGATTAAAACCTTTGCTGCCGCGGGTAAGATTTTACACGGCATACGATTCAACCCGGTTTTTGGGTTCCCCGGCATACCCTGAGGTTCGACATGGCCAAAACAAGAATTTCGAGTTCCGATTTCGGGTAAACTCAGAACCCAATATTCCGAATTCGCCACCGATAAAAAAAGGGGGATGATTTTTTTGCGGAATAGGCACGGCATCGAATAAATTCTCCTCAACTCCATTGAACGTCGGCCGCCGGCGCCAGTACCTCATCTGATAACGGATGGTTGGGGGATAAATTAAAATCCCTTGGAAATCATTTTTGTTGATATGGCCCATAAACTCTTGGTGCGGCTTTTTTCCATAATCGTTAAACCCGAAAATCCGATACCGTCGGTGTTGGATTGGCAAAGTAATTGCATCAATTAAACCCTTTAAAGATTGCGGAACATGTTGTATTCAACTTTTCCTGTTTTTTGGCTCCCTGTTTAGCCATTCAAATTTAAACCTAGATTGAAGCAAAAATAACTTTTTTCCACATAGAGGGGTTTATCCCGATTAACACACCCCAATTAATAGCGATGGCAGAAGAACACCATGAGAGAAGAACACCTTAATTTTTTCAAACAATTGCTCACCGAACAGTTGAGGACACTTTTGGGTCAGGCGGATCTTACGGTTAGAGGTTTGGTCGAAAACAACGAGACATCGGCGGATCTTCTGGACCGGGCGACGTTTGAATCTGAACGCGGCACAATGCTTCGAATCAGGGACAGGGAAAGCAAGCTTATTCGCAAGATCCAAAGAGCTCTCGAAAATTTAGACGACGGTACTTACGGGATTTGTGAGGTATGTGAAAAAGAGATCGCCATTGAACGCCTCAAGGCCAGACCGGTAACGACCCTTTGTATTCAGTGTAAAACGAAGATGGAGGCACTGGAAAGATGAAATCATCCATTGTTGAGGAACAGAAAACATCAACCCCCTTAATATCCGTAAAACCGAAAAGCCAACGGAACACCAAACGCAAGGAAAATTATAAGAGCTACAAAAAAAAGGGCATTAAATCCGGAAGAAAATGTAGAATCTGTGGAAATGATCCCTATCCGAATTATTTTTTCTGCCCGTCCTGTCATCACAGAATCGGCGCGTACGAGGAAAACGAAGGATAATGGCTGGGTCATTGTATTATAGATAAAAGAAGAATTATCCAAGCTCCCTTCTATCCCCGAAGGGGGTTTCCGGTGCGCTCCAACCTGCTCCAGAGAGCTTCAATAAAAAACGTTCCACCCCCTCCCCGAAAAGATTTTTCTCTGAAAAACAGCCAGTTGAGCAATAATTTTAATTTCCGTGGATTCCAGCACCGTCCGATCCCTTTCTCGGGTTTTTAGCCGGCCCGGTCTCAAAATTTTTGTCCTTTTAATCTGGTCCATTTGTTTTTTTTATCGAACCTTCTCTACCATCCTGCCGGACATCGCCCCACAATGTCTTTTTGGGTCTAATTTGCCAGCAGTGATTTTGATTTCAAGAAGGTCATTTTTTTGTGAATGGATTCTTTTTATGTTTGATTTACGTGTTTTTCTATAATAAAAATCCGTTCCCGATATATAAATTTGAATTTTGGAAGGGTATTCCCGATAAAATCGAGATATTTTGGAGAAACATATGAGATCAGTTCTGGTTGTTTCGGAAACGCCGGATGATTACAAAAAAATTCATACCGCCTTTGACCCGGGGTGTTGCGTCGATAGAACCACCGGAAAAGACGAAGCGTTAAAAATCCTCAGAAAAAAACGGTACGATCTTGTTTTTATTGATCTAAAAATCCTCCTTCAATCGACTCAAAACAGTGACTATACACAGGTGTTGCGGCCATTAAAACAGTTGTGTCCCACCATAGAAATTATCGTCATGGCCAGTTCCGATATGACCCGGGAGGTGGTCAAATTCGTAAAAGCCGGTGCCAGCGATTACCTTACATACCCGTTGGATCCGGAGGAGGTCCAGCTGGTAACCGAGGAGATGAGCGAATCGATTATTCGGCAATCTGAACTCGATTATCTCAGAGAGCAGTTCTGGAGATCGGACTCGCTGGAAATGGTTCATTCCAACAATGACACCGTTAAAGAAGTGTATAAAAAGATCCATAGGGTCGCGCCCACAAAAACAACCGTCTTGTTGGTCGGTGAAACAGGAACGGGGAAGGGCGTTTTGGCAAAATTAATACACCGGCACAGCAACCGGGAAAATGCTCAATTCATCAGCGTCCATTGCGGAGCTGTTCCGGAAACCCTTTTAGAAAGCGAGCTCTTCGGCCATGAAAAAGGCGCATTTACCGGTGCGTTCAAAAAAAAACTGGGTAAGTTTGAGATTGCCAGAAATGGGACCCTGTTTCTGGATGAAATCGGCACCATAACGCCTTCGGCCCAGGTTAAACTGCTTCAAGTGCTCCAGGACGGTACCTATAATTGCGTAGGATCTGAAAAAATCATGGCAACCAACGCAAGAATTATCACCGCCACGAATTCCAATTTAAAAAAAATGACCGAAGACGGCGATTTCAGAAAAGACCTATATTATCGCCTGAACGTTTTTCCCATCGAAATTCCGCCGTTAAGAAAAAGGAAAGAAGATATTCTGTTGCTGATCCAGTTTTTTCTAAAAAAACTGAGCAAAGATTTACAGAAAGATATTCATGACGTCCATCCCCAGGTCAAAGAAGCTCTGGAAAAATATTCATGGCCGGGGAACATAAGGGAGTTGGAAAATCTTTTGGAGCGGGCTTACATACTGGAGACCTCTGAGGTCCTGACCCCGGAGAGTTTCCCTGTAGAGCTTTTTGAACATGAAACTTCATCCCCAGCGTTGCCTTTGGGACCCGATGGTTCACTGGCAGAAACGCGTCGAAAAGCCATAGAAAGTTTTGAGAAGAAATATCTTAAGGAATTGATATCCCGAAATAGCGGAAAAATAAACCAATCTGCCCAAGAGGCCGGTGTCAGTACCCGGCAGTTGCATAAACTCATGCTAAAATACGGTATCCGAAAGGAAGATTTCAAAAATAGAACCTAACCCGGTTTTTATCACGGGCCTGATTTTTAAAAAGCGGGCTTCCGGCCTTTAACGGACCGAGGGGCCGATGCCCGCTCTTTAAATTTATGATTCTGTTTTTTCAAGTATTTTATAGGATTCCACCTTAATGGACTTGACGCCATCTTCTTCGACGACATTGCCGGTGGCTTCCACGGTTTTGCCCACATGATTTAACATTTCGTTGCCCATATCCGTATCTTCCACTTCATACACCATGCCGCCCTCTGTAACAATCTGATACGTGTCGTTGATGATTCCGGTAATGGTAATTTCATCGGCAAAAACCGGATTCGAACAGATCAATGCAAAGGAAAAAACGCAAATTATTCCTGCAACCATCCATCTTCGTTTATTGTTCATTTTTCAGCCTCCTTTAATCTTTAATTTAAAATAAAAAAGACAAGCTCCGACACTTTATAAGCATCCATAAAACCTAAGATGCAAAAGCAAGATATGTGCCAATCATATAACCCATTGAACAGCCACAGTGAGCCCATTCCCTGTAAGATTGCCCAAGCCGGGTTTACCCCTTGAAACCTATCTGTTTTCTGTTTAACCGGGGTGGAAATCCCCCTTAACGGGGGCTCCAGGGCGCTTCAAAACACGGGTATTGGATGCCAAGTAAAAGGCGCTTAAGAACTCAAGGTTCCTGGAATGAAAAAAAATTCATGGGGTCAATGTGTGAGAAGCGATTTTAAAGCCTGTTGCAGGCTGTCATGGCTGCCGTTTCAGGGCAATCGGGTGGTTTTATGTCGGATCCTCGATGGATGTTCACCGTCCAAAAGATCGCTGCCGTAAAGGGCAAAATAGATGGTTCCCGCCGCACCGAAAAGAAACGCAACGATAAAATTTATGGAGGGATCGATCTGCCAAAGAAAAGCCCCCCCAAAAGCGGCGATTGATACGATACTATCTCGCAAGAGATAGTAGAGGCCGAAGATGGCTGCCTTAAGGTCTTCAGGTGCAAGGTCCATGATAAGGGCTTTCCGTGTGGGCTCTCCGAACTCCTTGAGGCCGCGCAAGATGAAGGCGAATACCAGGAGGTTAAAGGATTGACAGAAAAACAGGACCAGCGGAAAGAACGTAAAAAATATAAATGTTATGACGACGAATGGTTTTTTGGTACTTTTATCCGCCAAATACGCCACCGGAATATACACCAGCATGGCGACGGTCATTTCAACGGCTGTTAGGATGCCGAAAGATAAGGCCGTTACCGGTTCGGCGATGGTTTTCATACACCATACCACAACGAAAGCATAGGGGATTTGTTCACAAAACCGGACCAAAATATCTGAAATAAGCAATCGCTTAAGGGGGGAGCGCATGTGAGGTAAAAGCTTCAGTGGATTCTTTTCAGGCCCTCTGGTCTGTTTTTTTGTTGAAGTTTTCGGCGAATCGTCTTCGATAAGAATCTGCTGGAGAACCGTTGCAAGAATAGATAACAGAAAGGCACAACCAAAGGCGGCTCGAACCCCATTGCGCTCACCCCAGAGTCCGATGCATATCCCCCCCAGAATCGGCCCGAGTGCCATGGGAATTCTTCTCACCAAAGAGTGCATGGAGACCCCCATGGTTCTCTTGTTCAAGGGGAGGACTCTGGCAATAAGACTCATGGTTGCAGGCAAAGAGACTGCCGACCATGAAAGGAAAAATACCGACCCCAATAAAACCGCCTGCCAAAGGGGAATCAGTATGACGATGCCAAATCCGAACATGGCGATGATGTTAAAAACAAGCAGGGCTTTCTTGGTGCCGATCCGGTCGGAAAGGTACCCTCCGGGAAAGGAATAGAGCGCAGACAACAGGTTGTCGAGACCGTTGAGAAGTCCGATGGACAAAGCGCCGCCCCCCAGGGCGATCAGATAAATCGGCAAAAATCTCTCGGCCATCCGCTCTCCAATACCCACCAGGATGACCATGCAAAGCAATCCCACCGTACTTTTTCGGAGACCGAGAAAGTCTGAAATATGGGACCGTAGGGACATAACTCTGAACCTCAATAAGTTGAGTCAGGCTTTAAATAGGCGGCGCAATGGTCACGAGTACACGCATTTTGCTTGTTGCCCGGATGCCGTGGGGTTCGCTGATATCCGAAATCAGAACGTCTCCAGGGTTGGCCGGAAACTCATTGTCGTCTTTCCCCAGAAACACACCGTTGCCTTCGAGCACCACGATACTGAGCTGGCCTTCGATGTCGTGGGAATGGATGGGAAGTTCTTGACCGGCGTTAAAATTGAAGTTCAAAACCTTAAAATACGGGGAGTCGTGAACCAACAATCTTTTCATGGCCTTATCCCCAAACCCGCTCTCTTTAAACACTTCAACTCTTTTTAACATGGCTGATTCTCCTTTCTTTTTCATATATTAACATTTAGCTACCTAAAAGACCATGGTGTTTGTGTGGTTGCATTGACTTGGGTCAAAATTCTTTTAAATGACCGATAATTCTAAAACCGAAGTTTGGCGATGGTGAGCCCTGACTGCCCGGATCCAACAATTCTGGTTCCAGCCGACGGCAACCTCCGTCTTGACATCAACCGGTTTTGTTTAATACGCTGATGCCTGTCACATTCGAAATGACGAACATCTTTTGGGATTCCAATTTTGACGGTTTCGTAAAAAGTCTTTTGTGAGCGACAGCGAGCAAAACAGATTTTTTACGAGCTTATCAATTTTGATCACCCGAAAAAAATGATTTTAGAGTTAATGATCGAGGAAAAACAGCGAAATAGTGCTGGAAAGGATCATCCAGGATGATCAAAAAGGCGACACGCTGATCCTCTAACGTGCCATGGGTTTATTTATTTGAATTTAAGGAGCAGAGGATGGAAAAGAAAATACTTCTGGCCGTGGATGATTCACGGCACTCAAAAAATGCGATTCACTATGCTGTTAGTGTGTCTTCTTTTGTCAAAAACTTACATTATGTGCTTTTTCATGTTCAGCCGGCCATATCTCTTTTTTTGAAGGATGAGGCCAAGAAAAGCTTAACGGCAAAAAGCGAGCTGGATAATGTGCTGAAAAAGAATGACCAATCCGCTCGCCGTCTTCTCGAGAGCTACCGAGATAAAATGGCGCAGATGGGAATTGTTTCCCATGGAGTCGAAATGGTCACCCAAGCCAGAAAATTGGGTTTGGCCAAAGATATCATCGATTTTGGTCAAAACCGGAATTTTGACGCCATTGTGGTCGGTCGCAGGGGGTTGTCGCGCCTTCAAGAGATGTATATGGGAAGTGTTACCTCCAATGTGCTGGAACATTCACAGGTCATTCCGGTTTGGCTGGTGGATGGAGACGTCGGCACCACCAAAATTTTGCTGGCCATTGATGGCTCTGAAAGCTCCCTTCGCACCATAGATCACGTCCGTTTCATGATTTCCAACAACCCGGAAGTCCATTTTACCCTGTTACATGTTGCCAGCAGTGCTCGAAATTTTAATCCGGATCAAGAACCCAACCCGGAGTTGGAACAAATCCTTGCCCAGGGCGACAAAGCATGTATCGAGCAGTTCTATCCCTATGCAATACAAAAGTTTAAAGAAGTTGGGATTTTGGAAAACCAGATTGAGATGAAAACAGTCAAAGGCGGCCGTCAAGCCGGAAAAGCCATACTCGATTTTGCCCAGAAAGGAAATTACGGTACCATTGTTATGGGCAGACGAGGTATTAGCAAAGCATTTTTCATGGGCAGTGTTTCCCGATATATCATCAACAGGATTTCAAATTGTGCCCTTTGGATTGTTCCATAATGTCTCTATTTAGAAATTTTAAACATAAAATAAAGAATATTTCATTCCCAAAAGAATTCAACGCATGATCTCTTATTGGAGGCCGGCGTATTTTTAGTTTCCGGCGACGTTTTGGTATCGGTTTTATGCGCCTTCTGCCCATTGAATCGCAACTATAACGATTTATGCATAATAACATCATTTCCAGAGATTGCCAGAAGCAACCCGCGGCGATTGGTGGCTTTTGCAACCCGAAGCCACTTTTCTTTGGTTAAGCCCCGGGCCAATGTGGTAAGCAGCAAGGCACCTTTGAGTTTCTCGCTTCCTTTCATAATCATAAACTGGCGATGGTTGGTGAAGGCAAACAGAAGATGCCCGTTGGACAGCAAGAAATTGTAGTCTCCCGGATACTGGTCGATCATCTGTGTGATACTGTCGGACAATGCCTCGAAAAGCATCGTTGGCTCTGCTGAATGCCTTCGATGGCCTTCAATATGGTCCCGGAGGTATTCAAAAGCCCTGGCCGAGTCGCTTACAGCATCTTCAATGGGCTCACCGGGGCTACGGTAGGATTCAATGGCCGGCGCCTTGCCGTTATGGGCAAAAATCCAATTATGTCCACCGAATTTTAGAACAAAGGGATGGGCATGGCACTCGTCTATGAGCCCGCTGGTCCGAAAACGGAGATGGCAGATGATAATTTTGCTCTTTACGACGCGGGCCAGCCTTTGAAAACTGTCGTGCAATTGGCCTGAATAGAAAATTTGCTCAGCCGATTTTTCAACCAAGGCATTGTGTTTACGAAAAAAACCAATGCCCCAGCCATCCATGTTCTTTTTGGCCCGAACTGCAAAAATCGGTAGGAATTCCGGAGCCGAATAATCTTTTTTGGCAGACAAAGCAAAGAGATCACACATGAGTATTGCCTGAAAATATCTATTTTACATGCCAATATCCAGGTTTTTTGCAGCCTCGTATCAATGAGCCGCAATGATGCTGGTTGCTTGTTACTGGATGCTGGTTAGATAAGGAAAAGATAGTTCTTGTTTTTTATAGTATTCAGAAACCAGAACCCAGTATCAAGTATCGAATACCCAGTAACGAGAAACCAGTAACCAGCAACGAGTAAGCAGTAACCAGCAACGAGAAACTATCAATCAGTAACGACAATACCAGTAACGAGAAACCAGTAACGAGAAACCAGTAACCAGAATTAAACGTCACCGGCATACAGCACATTCGGACCGGCAATCACCAAAAGTTCACCTTGGGATTGTGGGTCCGGTGTTATGGGATGCCAATCGGTGAGACTCAGCCCTTCCTTGATGGAAGTAACCAGCAAAATATCTCCCATACTTTCGGACACCTTGAGAATCATCAGTTGTCGGAAGTTACAAAAGGCAAAGAGAAACGATTCATTGGCAAGAAAAAAGGTGTATTTCCCGGGATAGTCATCTAAAAGCTCTTGGATAGCGATGCGCAGCGCAATGTATACACTGATGTACGGATTCTTGCGGTGCAGTAATATCAGTTGATCTCTTAAGTATTCGAAAATTCTGGCTGTATAGACATCGATTTCCAGCCGCGGCGTTTCTCGGGTCTTATATGCATTAATGTTTTCAACAACTCCCACCTGGGCAAACAACCAGTCGTGATCCAGAAAGGTAAGCTTGAAGGGGTGGAGTTGCGCACTGTGGTGACCGCCGCTCTTCGGGCAGTTGATATGGGATATAATGATCCGGCTGTCGATGACCCGGGCAAGTCTCTGAAAGCTTTCGTGAACTTGTTGCTCGCTAAACACCTGCTCCTCGGATTTTTCCACCAAAGCCTGATCCTCACGAAAAAAACCGATACCCCATCCGTTCATGTTTTCACTGCCCTTTTCTGCGAAAATGGGCAAATAATTTTTAGGGGTATAGTTATAGCCCGCCGAAATGGCCAATATGTCACACATGATTGACTCCAGTTCTTATAAGTTCTGCTCGCAACTTTATCAAAATGATGTGCCGATTTATTACATCAATTGTTTTGATATTTATTAGTTAGTGTCCATCCACAATTATAAAATGGGCACGATGCGTTTCCAATTCATAAATGAGCAATTTTTGTTCGGATCAAGGCCGCCCCAGTTAAATATGCTTCGCATTTCACGGGGAAGGCACAAGGGTTTTCGGTGAGGCATACTCCCTGTATGCCGCAGCCGGAAACCCGCGGAGAACGCAGATCCGGGCAAAAAGGGCCATTTATGGATGGAAACTTATTAGTTAAACAATTTAATATGTTTTACTGACTGATTTTCGATCGTTGGTGCCTGCTTGATACGTTCCTGATAGCCGAGCTCCTTGTAAATCTTATAGATGGTTGCCAGCCATTTGTTCGCTCCAGAATAGTAATAGATATCCGGAATGTTATTCTGGCTCAACTCGATAAGGAACTGGGTAAAAATAATCCATTGGATGGCCTCATCTGCTTTTTCCAGCAGGGCAGAGTGATAGCGAAATTCAATGGTGGAACGATACCAGTAGGAGTGTAGATTCAGACCGTGGTAGCGGGTCCTGTCGTAGCGCGAATTCACACCACACTTTTCGTCGTAACGGTTTTCAAGGGAGTACCAGAGATCTTTGATTTGGCAATTGCGGCTATCATCATGGCCTTCACAGGCATCCAGGAAGGCTTTCACGTCAATTTCCATGGGGCGACAAGTTTCGGCCTTTTTGCGATCTCCCGGAATAAGCAGGTAAAATAGATCTTCATAGTGGTGAACGATGTGTACAAGCTGCTGGAGTTCTTTACAGTTGTAAGCTGCCGGGTCAACACCGTGATGAACATGCATTCCGCAACTTGCATCGATATCAAGTCCTTCAACGGCCTTGAGAAATTTAAAAGCATGATAGACTTGCACCAATCCTTCTACACCGCTTAAGATCGGGCTGACCAGCTCAGCACCAGATCTGGTGTGACCTTTACCCCTAACGGAGGTATCTTTTTCAAAGTGCCACGTGTCCGGGCTGGCGCCAAAAGACAGATTGTAATCCTTGAAAAGATCCAGAATGTGGCGCCCGTCTTTGGCACGGGATGAAATGCAGTAGGGCTTGATGATACTATTGTCCAAGGGTGTTATCACATAGTTCAGACCGAAAAATTCGATCTCCACGCCAAAGGTGCGATCGGTAAAGTTTTGGAGCATGGGGTACCGCTTTTTAAGCCCTACAAACAGGTCATCGTGTGCTGCATCCATCAAGTTTTATCCTTTTTTCTTTACCGGACAAACAAGAATCAATAACCAAATAGATCCGGTTTCCCCGAACCACAATTGCCAACCTTCCGGATAAACGGCTATGGGTAAAGTTATGTGAAAATTTGTCGTTTGCCGATTAAATTGTTGAGTAATATATTCTAACCAAAATTATCAAAATTATCAAGGATATAATCCTCGATCTTCAGTTTAACTGCCCTCCTTTACAATGATCCGAGCATCTACCACCCGTATTCCGTCCGGATAGGCAAATACCGGATTAAGATCGATCTCGATAATCTCCGGATAGCGCTCGGCTATCCGGGCCACTGCCATCAGGCAGCCGGCAATGGCTTCTTCATCCATGGCCGGCTGCCCGCGATAGCCGGCAATGAGGCCATAGCCCTTTATTTCACGTATCATAGACAGCGCCTCATCATTGGTTAAGGGAAGAAGTCGGATGCTGACATCTTGAAAGATCTCCACCATAATTCCGCCCAGCCCAAACAGGATGATGGGACCAAACTGGGGATCCCGATTCATCCCCACAATAACTTCCATGCCCGGCGGGGCCATCTTGCTGACCAATACACCATCTATTTGAGATTCAGGGCAATTGTTGTTGACGGCTGCCAACAGGTCATCGTAAGCGTCCTCCACCTCTTCAGCAGAACTTAGGTTGAGGTGCACCCCCCCAATATCGCTCTTATGCAGGATATCCGGAGAGCTGATTTTTAGAACCACCGGGAATCCCAGCTCTTGGGCAATTTTTACAGCAGCGGCCTGGCTGTTGGCCAGCGCAAAATCTGTGCAAGGAATTCCCCGTTTGGAAATCTTCGCAAATGCTTGGTGAAGCGGCAATTGTCTCCCAGCCACAGGAACCGTAAGCGTTGGTTTCTGGGGCACATCCAATGTTTTGCCTTCGATAACTCTGGCCAGTGCCTTTATTCCCCGTTCAGGAGTGGGGAACACCGGAATTCCTTTCAGGTGCATGAGTTCACTTTCATGGCGTTCTACGTCTGCCCCGCCATAAAAAATAATCATTTCATTGGCATTGGGGGTCACGACAGAAGCGGCGCCTTCCACCGGATCTCCAAAAATCACCCCCAGGGTATCGTAGTGCTTTCGGGTGACCTCCATGACGTCACCGAACATCTGGGCGGTGGCATCTCCGGTAAGATCGATGGGGTTGGCTTTTATTGCGTGGGCTGGAATGATGGGTGTTATGGCCGCCACCAGCTCTTCGGGCAGGGGAGATGCGTCTAAACCTTCCTGCTCAGCCTGATCCATGGCCAGAATCGCGGCACCTCCGGATGTGGTGATAAAAAGAATGCGATTGCCCTTGGGTGGTTTAAGATACGCCAGAGCCTTGGCGTAGTCATAAAATTCCTCTGCGGTGTAGGCCCGACAAATGCCATATTTTGAAAAAAGGGCTTCATAGATGGCATCCGCACCGGCCAGGGCTTTGGTGTGGGATTCCGCCGCAACTTTTCCTTTGGGTGTGCGGCCGGATTTGAGAACCACCAACGGTTTTTTCAACTGCTCCACCGCCTGGATGAAACGCTCGGGACGCTTTATTCCTTCAATATACGCGGCAATCACTTCGGTGTTCGGGTCCTGGTTGAAATAGGCAATAAGATCCGCTTCATCGACATCCGCCCGGTTGCCCATACTGACAAAACTGGCAGTTCCCAGTTTGTCCTCGGACAACCAATCCATCATTGCAGCACCGACGGTACCGCTCTGGGAAATGAGTGCGATTTTTCCCCGGTAGGTCAGCAGGGGCCAGGACGCACACAAGGGATGATGGGGATTGTTCACTCCCTGGCAGTTGGGACCGATCACCCGAAGGCCGAATCTTTGCGCCGCCTCAACCACCTGTTTCTGGAGTTCCTCGCCTTCATCACCGGCTTCGCTGAACCCGCCGGTAATGATCACCGCGCCTTTCACACCGGCTTCACCGCATTCCTGAACTGCCTGGGGTACAAACCGGGCAGGAATGATGATAACCGCCATGTCCGGCGGTTCCGGGATATCTTTGACGCTTTTGTGACAGGTAAGATCAAGAATATTATCAGCCTTGGGATTAATCGGATAAACAGCCCCTTTAAAGCCGCTGTCTATGATGTTTTTCAGAATCTCATGGCCCATTTTGTCCGGGCTGGTTGAGGCACCGATAACGGCCACACTTTTAGGTTTGAGAATTGCATCCAACTGGGTTATGGAATCCGGAACCGTCATTTTTACCTCCAATAGCTTTATAAAAAATTGTCAGGGGCAGGATATTTTTATGGGCTAAATCGCTCAATGGATAATGCTTTTTTTCAAACCGTGAAAGGTCATCATTAAAGAAATCTCGAATGCCAAACCCAGAATATCGAATTATGAAGGTTTGAAAAAAAAATTACTTGGGCATTCATCATTTTTAATTCGATATTCTGCGGTTCAATAGTATCGCATAGGGCGCGGAGCATTCGATCTCTGTCTCCCGATCCCAAATTTATGATCAGGATGCTTTTTGTGCTTTTTTTGCCACGCTGCTGTTAAACTTTTCAGCATCGATGACGAAACGAAAGTGTGTGGCCTCACCGATCTTATCCACCGCATCGAAACCTTCCACTTCAAAGGCCAGTTTGGGGCCGTCCACCGCTGTCAATTTTGCACTGAAGCGAACCTTCATTCCCAAAGGTGTTGCAGCCATGTGCTTAAATTTCATTCCGGTTCCTACGGTCTGCTGCCCCTCGGCTAAATGGGGCAGTACCATATCTGCACAGACTTCCTCAATATGCCCGACCATTGCCCGCGTTGCATATACATTGGGGACATGGGGATACACTTTCTGGGCAGACATTTCTTCAGTGGTTTCCCGTTCAATCTCATGTGTCATGCCGACTTTCAGTTCCTCGGACATCGCTCATTCTCCTCCGTTAATGATAAAATTCAATATTTACCCACTCCACAAAAACCATACTAAAGGAAAATCAATAACTGAATAATATTCTATTTTTTTGGCCCGAAGTCAACACTCATTTTCCTGAATCTTCGGTAAAAACATCCAGTGGATCGTCGGGCCGAATTCCCGAACATGAAGGTCAAGCTTTCAGGGATCATTTAAAAAAGGTTGGGCAGCCCAAAGAACCTCCGGGCGTTTGCGGATTTGTACGTGTTCAGGGAGGAGCGCTTTCCCGTGTAACGATATTGGCGGAGTGGCTTCGTTATTTCAATGACTTAGCAGTGGGGGAGACCGCGGCTCCCGCATGTTTTTCGCGGGAGAACGCGGAGGGGGCAGGAATGCCACCGCTGCTAAGTCATTGAAATAACCAGACGCGCAGACGTCAAAGTGAAGCGGGGGAGCGCTCCCCCTGAACACGTACGCAGATTTTAAGTATTACAATATTTCAATTCCAGACTCCGCCACAATCCCGAAGAGGGTTTCCCGTAAATGTGGATGGTCCAGCAGCTGTTCTCCGGTTCCGGCGAGTGTTATTTTCCCTTCCTCCACAAGAAACGCTTTGGTGGCCACCCTTAGGATTCTGCGCACATGCTGCCCGGCCAACAACAGTGTAATACCGTGACGTCGGATCTGTTTTAAAGTGTCGCAAAGCCGATTCACATCTTTCGGCGCCAGACCGAGAAACGGATCGTCCAGAAGGAGAAGGTCCGGATCGCTCATTAAGCCCCGGGCGATGGTTAACATTCTTTTCTGGCCCCCGCTCAGGGTACCTGCCATCTGCCGAAGTTTCTCCGACAGAACAGGAAAGATTTCAAACACCAAAGAAAGCCGAGCCTCCTTTTTCTCTCTGGCAATATAGGCACCAACCTCCAAGTTCTCCAAGACGCTCATGAAAGGAAATACATTCATTCCTTCGGACACATAAACAAGACCCCTTCGGACCACTTCGTACACAGAAAGCGTCTGAATTTGCTTGTGGTGATAGATGATTGCGCCCTGGACCGGACGCAAAACACCGGCCACCGACTTCAGCAGTGTCGTCTTGCCCGAACCGTTGGCTCCGACAACCGAAACGATCTGACCTTCACAAACGGTCATATTGATTTGCTTTAATACCTGAATATCACCATGGTAAAAACTAAGATTACAAACTTTTAACAGCGGCGTTAATTTATCCATAATTTTCCTCAGGTTTCAGGTGTCAGGGATCAGCTTTTGGTTGAAACCTTTTTTACCAGTTTCATGATCCCTGGTCCCCGATCCCCGACCCCTAATAGTCTTTTTCATCCTGATGTCGCAGTCCCAGATATGCATGGAGAACATCCCGGTTTCGCATGACCGTATTGGGCGAACCTTCTGCGATTTTTTCTCCGTGATCGATTGCCAGCAGGCGGTCAGCAACTTTTAGGCTCAGATTCAAAAAGTGATCGACAATCAAAAGCGTTACCCCTCTCTCCCGAACCCTGTTGATCAATTTAATCGCCTGTTTCACCAAAACCGGACTGAACCCGGCCGCCACTTCATCCAGTAAGAGAAGCTTCGGACGGGTCGCCAGGGCCCGGGCCAGGTCCAGCCGCCGCTGTTCGCTGAGGGTGAGATCACCGGCAAGGGTTTCGCCTTTGTGGGCAATGCCGACAACGTCCAGGAGTTCACGGGCCGCCTGTTCATCTTCCGGCCGGGTGTGCAGAGAAAATCCTTTACCAAAAACCTGTCCTGCCAACACATTTTGCAGCGTGCTCATTTCGGGGAACGGACGTGAGGACTGAAATGTTCGACTGATTCCCAGCTTGCAGACGGTATGGGGCTTAAGGCCTGTAATATCCTTGCCTTCAAACAGAATTTTGCCGCTGCTGGGCTTTAACTGTCCGCTGATGAGATTGAATAAGGTCGTTTTTCCTGCACCATTGGGCCCCACAAGTCCTACAATTTCTCCTTCATTCATGGTAAAATTAATGTTCCTCAGCGCATAGATCCCGTTGAATGTCTTACTGACTTTCTGAAGTTGTAATATCGTCAAGATACCTTCCTTAAACTTCCCCAGAATCCGGCCGGCAAAAAAAGTACCGTCAC
>CAWBNO010000008.1:0-223320 GCA_963790095.1 uncultured delta proteobacterium
TTCCCGGCTTCGGGCCTTATCGACCCGATAGAATCTTTCAAAAAGACGGGACAAATTCTCTTTTGGAATTCCGATGCCATGATCTTGAACACTGATCCTTATCTCTCATTTTTTAAAGATGCTGAAATTTTAATATCGCTTTTCTCATTGCTGTAGTTGATAGCATTGTCCAACAGGTTTACCATGGCCTGGGCCATCAATCTGGAATCGCATTGAAACGAAATATCTTCCGGACACACAAGATCGATGGTGATTTTTTTGGCTTTCGCTTTTTCCCGGCATGTTTGAATGGCCGACGAAATCACACTTTTTACGGAACCTTCTTCAAGATGAATGTCACTCTTTTCGTCTTGCTGCTCTATTTTGGAAAGCTTCATCAAATCTTCGATGATGGCTGTAAGGCGATCCACATGCTTTTCAATAATGGCTAAAAACCGATCGGTTTCCTTGGGTTCGGCCTTCCCGCCGGTGCGTAGTGTTTCGACAAACCCCTTGATGGCTGTCAGCGGTGTTTTGATCTCATGGGAAACATTGGCGGCAAAATCTTTTCGCATATTTTCAAGTTTCCGGAGATGGGTCACATCGTTCAGCACCACCAGAATGCCGCTTCGACGGCCATCGGCATCTTCGAGAGGGGTGTTGTGGACATACAGAATTCGTTCGCCTCTTTGGTAAAGGGTAATGTCCTCTTCCAGGTTTTCTTTGCTGGAAAGGGCTTTGTTGATAAACTTCTGAAGATCCGGATTTCGGATGACCTCCGGAATACTTCTGTTTAATAGGTTTTCAGGCAGGTTTTCAAATATTCTTGCTGCGGCCTTGTTGATGCTGATAACCTGTTCATCCATATCGACGGCTATGACCCCTTCTGCCATGCTCGACAAAACCGCCGCCAGTTCATTCTTCTGACGAACGATGGTATTGAGGCGGTCTTCGAGTTGGCCGGCCATCTGATTCAATGCCTCGATGAGACTGTCGATTTCAACCAAATCCGTACCCGGCATCCGGTGGGACAAATCACCTCTGGCAAAAAAATCCGCCCCTTTTTTTAGCTTTTCAATGGGTCGACTGATGCGACGTGAAACATAAAGACTGATACCTGCCGCAAGCAGTGCGATGAAAAGACCCCCGAGCATAATTTTGATCTGTATGACTTTAAGCGCCTGATCGATGGCGGTAACGGGCAGTGCCGCTCTTATTAGGGCAATAATCTCTTTTTGGTCTTTTAACGGTATGGCAACATACATCATTCGTTGCTGGAGGGTGGTGCTGAATCGTATGGATTTTCCCACGTTTCCTTTTCGAGCTTCGATCACTTCAGGTCGCAATGCATGGTTGTCCATGATGGCCGGATCTTCATTGGAATCACCGATAACGCGCCCCGACGGCAGGATGACGGTAATGCGGGTGGCCGAGGATATGCCGATTTCCTTACACATGGCATCGATTACGCTGGTTTCCAAAGGCCCGAGGAATTGGGGAATCTGATTTTCCAATAAGCGGGCCCGGGTCAGCAGATCCGCAGTTGTCTGTTCCAGAAAAAAATTCCGGGTTGAATTCGATGCATACCAGGTGACGGCAACCAGTGATATTAGTGTAATCAACAGATATGAGGGAAAAAGATGCCGGAGCAATCGTTTCTTTTTCTTCATGCTTTTTCCTTAAATCGATACCCCACACCCCGGACGGTCTCGATATATCGACCGGCGGATCCGAGTTTTTTTCTTAAGCCCACGATCTGAACATCGACGCTGCGATCCGTGACCGGGTAGTCATCACCTCGAACCGCATCCACGATTTGCGTCCGGGTAAACACCCATCCGGGTCGCCGGACCAGGTAATACAGGACCTGAAACTCGGTATACGTCAGGGGCACCGGTGTTTCATTCACATGAACTTCCCGGCGCCCGGGGTGGATGGTCAGATCATGAACCTGAATCACCGCATTATCTTCGGGCTTGTCATCTCTTGTTCTGCGAATGACCGCCTTGATCCTGGCCAAAAAAACCCTGGGACTGAAAGGCTTGGTAATATAATCGTCGGCTCCCAATTCCAGACCGGTGACAATATCCGCCTCACTCCCTTTTGCCGTTAGCATGACGATAAAGATATTTTGGGTTCGGGGATTGTTTTTCAGGCGTCGGGTCACTTCAAGGCCGTCCATTTCCGGTAGCATAAGATCGAGAACAATCAAATCCAATGGTTGAGAGGCAATGATCCTAAGGGCTTCTTCCCCGGAGGCTGCACAAAAAACCCGGTAGTTTTCCCGGTCCAGATTGAATCTCACCAACTCGAGGATATCTTCCTCGTCTTCAACAACGAGAATACGTTCCTTGGACATAATTTTTTAGGCCTTTTTCATCGAGATATTGTAAATGTATATCATATTGCAAGAAAATTGTTAACCTGAATCTTGATTTGGATCATTCCAAGTTTTTATTATCGTTTTGTTAGTTTTTCGTTAGTTTTATGTTCGAACCATTTTGATCGACCGGAAGGTGTGCGAAAAGAGAGCTCATCAAGCAATTTGGGATGATTTTGAAACATATGAACTGGTAGATTGAAAAAGCTGTAAGAATTTCAATGATGACTTTTTTGGTTGGAACAATACCTATATAAGAGGTTGATGTAGAGGCCGGCATTCGGGTGACTGTTGCTTGTAAATCTGAAACGAAGAATGAACAGCCCTATGATGAGTAGAATAGATCCGGCAAGAAAAAAATACGTATTCATTTCCCCTTTAAAATAAATTCCTCAATGGTTTTTCAAAATTATCTTTATTTGATCAAATAAAGATAATCCCAGAGGGGCGAGCTTGAATCGGCCACCCCCCTGGAAACCGAATGGATAACAAGATCAGAATTTCAATACGAGATCCAATTGGAGATAATCCTGTGCTGGCTCATCTCTTTCAATGGGTTTGTTGTCCCAATAGTAGTCGAGCCCGATGGTGACATTTTTAGCCAGGCCTAATATAAATTCTACTTCATTCCCTTTAACATCGGTTTCTCCACCATAAAAATCGCTGTCAGGGAGAAAGTCCGGCCATGCATCTCTTTCCAGATTCCTGTAATTCCACTTAAACTGCCATTGCCATAATTTTTTGACTTTTGGGTGCCCAACCTTGAGGCCCACCAGATACCCTTGGTGGTCATTATCCGCATCTGAATTAACGTACTGGAAAAACGCGGCGGCAAAAGGCAGCCATTCCGACAGGTCATTAATCCCAAATTCCCCGTCAAATGAGACGCAACTGTAATTGTAAATGTAGTTCCCTTCAGCATCCCGGGAGTTGGTGCCCGCTGAATATTCCAAATTACTCCCCTGGAGGTCACTGAAACCATAATAGGCACCCGCAAGCTTGAGATACAAATTGTCCGTCGCTTTCCATTTGGTGCCGAGCTGGACGAAAGCCAAATAGGGGTCGTCTGTGGTCGACTTGAATTCGTTCAAGGCGAAGAAAGCAACCGGGGCAAACCATTCAAAATTATTGGATTTGTATTTATGAAGCATGGCGTAGACACCTTCGGGCGTGATATCTGAATCCCACATCAAGTCCTTGGGCCGCCAAATGGGGTTCTTGAACTTCCCGCCCTGAAGACGCCAGTATTTGTGCGGATCGAATTGCGCATAGGCTTGATCGAGCTGGACATTCGACGTCGAAAAGGTATCCGACAGGGTCACGTTTCTGGATCTGGAATCACCTGATCCGGATGCAAGCATAAACCCTGCCTTCCACTTCTCATTTACCTTCGTTTCAGTCCCGAAGCGCCATCTGATTCGCCACCGGTTCCGGGTCTCCTTGGCGGGATCATCGGAATCCAGGCTCTCCCAACGCAACCTAAAGTCCCCTTTGAACTTGGTATTTTTTATCCATTTTGGGATCTCGATCTCCGAGCTTTCGCCCCCCTTTGTGTCTGCTGCCCACACAGGGTTGTCAAGGCCGGCAGATGCGAATACAAAAATTCCTAATATTGTAAAAACAACCAAAATTTTCTTCATCTATTTGTACTCCTTATGGTAAAAAATGAAAATTAATGAATAACCCTTTTCAAGTCATCCGTTTTTAACTGAAAAAACCCATCACCCCCTTTCTGACAACCGATATGAGATTATTTTGAGAATTTCTATTTCAAGTGTATTAAGATAAAATTAGGAACGGATTAGGTGTTTGCTAGAAAAAAATTAGATTCTTATTAGGGGAAATGAAGAGTAGGTTTGAACGAATGGCATTGAAAGGGACGATGTATTCCAATGTTATTCGACCGATCCCCCCAAAAACCCGAACCTTATTTTGAACGCCCATTTTAAGCATGTTTAAAATGTCTCTTGATTGGGAGGCGAACTTATTTTAAACTAATTTTTTGCTGTTCGGAACGTGTAACGATAAAATGACCAAAAAATAGGGAGCAAGAATGATAACCTTGTTGGATTATGGCGCGGGCAATGTCCGGAGCGTCATTAATGCCATAGAAAGTTTGGGGGCGCGCGTAAAAATCGTCTCTGACATTAACGATATATTGTCCGCGACCCAGCTGGTTTTCCCCGGCGTCGGCAATTTTGGAAGCATGATGCGGATTCTGAATCAAAAAAATTACGTGGGTCCGTTGAAAGACTACATTCTCTCCGGCAGACCCTTTTTCGGAATATGTCTGGGGCTGCACGCCCTGTTCGAGTACAGTGAAGAAGCCCCCGGCAAAAAAGGCTTGGGCTTGATACCGGGCTATGCCAAGAAATTCGACATCGATCTTTCCGTGCCCCATATCGGATGGAACGGCATCAACATAAAAAAGCCGTCACGAATCTTCAACGGGCTGGGCGGTGATGAAAAATTTTACTTTGTACATTCATTTTACGTGGTACCCGAGGACGATTCCGTGGTCCTGACCACCACCGACTACGGCCTGGAGTTTGTCAGCGGCATTCAAAAAGAAAATATCACGGCCACTCAGTTCCACCCGGAAAAAAGCGGGGATGCAGGGATCAAGGTATTGAAGAATTTTATCGAACCCCCGGACAAAAAAGCGACCTTGGTTCGTGTTTCCGAAAAAACCAGACTGTCTAAGCGGATCATCGCCTGTCTGGATGTTCGATCAGACGAACGGGGAGACCTCGTTGTGACAAAGGGAGATCAATATGATGTCCGGGAAAACGGCGATGTAAGGAACCTGGGCAAACCGGTGGACCTGGCAAGACGGTACTATACAGAAGGTGCTGACGAGATTACATTTCTCAACATTACAGGATTTAGAGATTTTCCTTTGGAAGACATCCCCATGATGGCGGTGCTGCAACGGACCTCCGAAAATGTCTTTGTCCCCTTGACCATCGGCGGAGGGATTAAAGATTACACCGACAAAAAAGGCAGAAAATACAGCGCGCTGGAAGTCGCAGCCGCGTACTTCAGGTCGGGAGCGGACAAGATTTCCATAGGAAGCGATGCGGTTTTGATTGCAGAAGATTATATAAAAACAGGCAGAAAAACCGGTAAAAGCTCCATCGAACGAATATCCGAAGTTTACGGAGCCCAGGCGGTGGTCGTATCCATCGATCCAAGGAGAGTGTATGTATCCTCGCCCGAAGACGTCCGTCATCACGTCATAAAAACCGATACAAAAGGACCCCATGGGGAAACGTACTGCTGGTATCAATGCACCATCAAAGGGGGAAGAGAAGGCAGAGACATAGATGCCGTAACACTGGCACAGGTTTGCGAAAAATTGGGTGCCGGAGAAATACTGTTGAATTGCATCGACAAGGACGGAACCAATTCCGGGTTTGATATCGAGCTGATCAATGCGGTGAAGAATGCCGTAACCATTCCGGTCATTGCATCCAGCGGCGCCGGCTGCGTCGAACATTTTCTTGAAGTATTTACAAAAACCGAAGCAGAATCCGCACTGGCCGCCGGCATATTTCACAGAAAAGAAGTTCCCATCGCCGTTGTAAAAGATTTCCTGAAAGACAAAGTTGAAACCCGGCTGGCCTGATTCTTCCGTGAAGGACATCGGATGAACGTGCCGGTTATTTTTAATTTTTTATACTAAGGAGAAAATACATGGCCGTCATAACCATCAGCAGGGACTTTGCTTCAGGCGCCCGAAGGCTCGGGCGCATGCTCGCCAAAAAACTCGACTATCAATACGTTGACAAATCCCTTTTTCAAAAAATCGCCGAAGATCTGAAGGTCTCGGAAAGAACCCTGGAATCCTTTGAAAAAAGTAGAGAATACCGAATATCCAACAAATTTTCCAAGGCGTTCAGCCAAAGCTATATCGAACGAATTGTGGGATTCGATAAAAGCGTGGTCGAAGAGCAGGAATATCAAAACAGCTTGAGAAATCTTATTTTAGAAACGGCCCGGGAAGACAATGTGGTCATCGTGGGACGCGCAGGATGCTTTTTTTTGAAAGACAGGAAAAATTGTTATCATTTCCGCCTGATTGCCTCCATGGATTGGCGGAAAAAATATGCCGTCAAACACCTAAAAATTCCCGCTAAAAAAGCCCAAGAAATTCTCGAACGGCGGGATATCAATCAGCATTGGTTCCTCCGTTCGATTTGCGGCAAGGGTTTTGACGATCCACTGTTGTTCCACGCGATTTTAAATATGAGCCGTATGCCCACTGAAAAACTGATGGAAATCATTCTATCCGTAGCAAATCTAAAACCTAAAGGTGCATAGTAAATATCCGGTAGGGCCTAAACCCCTCACCCGTTTCAATCCGGCAGTTTTACGATGGTTCTCCCTTTGTGCTTCCTTTGAAGAATGAGGTCGATTCGTTCATTCAATCCTTCCAGGGGGACTTCGGTGGTCAACAGGTCCAGACGGTCCAGTTTCCATTCATCGGCAATTTTTTGCCAGACCTTCAGACGCATGGGCATGGGGCAGTTCTGGGAATCGATTCCCATCAGGGTAACGCCCCGCAAGATAAAGGGATAGACGTTCAGGGGCAGATCATGGGACCCCACGTTTCCGCAACAGGTGACGGCCCCGCCGTCTTTGGTCGACTTTATGGTCGTGGCCAGTATCTCGCCGCCCACCGTATCGATACCGCCGGCCCAAAGTCCTTTTAGCATGGGCCGGCCGCTGGAATCAATGGCATCTTCAATGCTGATGACCTCTTTGGCGCCGATTTCCAAGAGAAAATCTTTTTCATCCACCACCCCATTCACCGCCGTAACCTCATAACCGGCTTTGGTAAGTATGGAGACGGCGATACTTCCCACACCGCCTGTAGCACCGGAGACCACCACGGGCCCCATGTTTGGGGTGATGCCGTAGTCCACCAGTCTGAAAACCGAAAGGGCAGCAGTGAAGCCTGCTGTACCGAAGATCATGCTTTCTCGAGCAGAAAGGTTTTGGGGCATCTTGACCACCCAATCTCCTGGAACCCGTATATATTGCCCGAAACCACCGGATGTGTTCATTCCGAGATCATAGCTAGTGACGATCACCGCGTCTCCGGCTTTAAAATCTGTGCTGAGACTCTCAACCACCCGCCCTGCAGCATCGATTCCCGGAGTATGGGGATATTTTTTGGTGACCCCTCTGTTCCCGACGGCAGAGAGAACGTCTTTGTAATTCAGGGAGGAGTACTCGACGTTTATAAGTACATCTCCTTTTGGAAGATCATCCAGGTGCCTCTCTTGGATGTTCCTTACAAACCGATCGTTCTCGACTTCCGTGACGACCATCGCTTTAAAAATCTTTTGACCCATGCATCGACCTCCTTTCCAATTGGCTGGGTAAGGGTGTAGATTTTCGGGTTACGTGACGAGATATACCGAAAATCAGAATCAGTGTGGTGTCATCCTAAAAGGCCGTTTTAAATCAGGGAGATGATGGAAAAACAGGCCGTGGACTTTGCAGCATTCGGATTTATTCCCCAAATCCGTAATGGAACATTTCGTATTCGGTTCTCCCACCAAGCAACGCATCAATTTTATCCTGTATTTGGCGCCGCTCTTGATTCAACAGCCATTTTTCCCAGTATTCGGAAGACTGCCAGGTGCTGATGACCAGGAACGAATCCGGTCTATCGAGGCTTTTTAAAGTTTCACCGGAAATATAGCCTGACTGGTTCGTAGCGAGCACCCGCATCTGTCTGAACAAGGGTATCATTTCCTTTGCCTTGTCTGCCGGCACCGCGCGTTTAATTAAAACTTTAACAACCATTTTGTCCTCCTTAAAGCTGGGCCCCCATCAGGGGATATTAATGACACATGCCGTGGACTCGAAAAAATCCTATTTAACAAATACCAGAAAAATGCGACATCGTCAAACAATTGCAAAAAAATGGAATTATTTGAAGCACATATTCCGTATATAGCCCGCGTTTTTTTGGATTTGACACCCGGGGGTATTTTTCCGGCGGCAGCGTCTGAATTTCGAGCGATTAAAATTTCAGGTCTTTTTAGGCACTTGCCAATCAAGGCATTGGAAAAAAATCGGCGTCAATTTATACGATTGACAAATTTGATGAAATCATAAAAACGATATTTTCTCGCAAAGTCGCCAAGAACGCCAAGAAAAACTCATTTAATATTAATCAGTTAACTTTTCGGCCTTTGCGGCTTGACGTGAGATTTTGACTATTTTCGAGTTTATCAAATTTATTCTAGTGAATTTAAACACTTTGCCGGTTAATCCAGGTGAGGCAACAGCGTATTGTTTTTTTGGTCCAACTATTGTAGGACAGGCAGAAACATCCGGTCGATGTCCCAACAACGTTCGCCGGGCGACCCAACGACAAAATCAATGGAAAGGAGCCTTAGACAGCATGTTTGATGAAAAGATATGTTTAGAGAATCTGCAGCGAATCGTATTTGAAACGGCCATGGATGAAAACATAAAAAAAATATCCACAGATGCACTGGGGCCCTCCTACGAAGAAATTGGAGACAATATCTTCCAATTATCTGTTTTTAATCGCCATAAATTTAAGAACATGCTGTGGAATTTTGACAATTTAAAGCCCGAGGTCCGATCAATTTTCCAAAAAAAATGCTTTGAGGCGTGGCATTCAATCTACTTGAAATCGGTCGGCCCCGATCTTTCCGAAGAACACGATCAAAACATTAAAAAAATTGACATCGAGGCGGCGGACACACCCGACCCAAAGGATCCCCTGAAAAGAGACATACAAGCACCGATGACCGAAACCGAAGATGTTGCCGACGGTCCCAAACAGAAACCAGTAGAAAAACCGTCCCGTCCCTCAGATCCCAAGCCTTCAGTTTATGTTGAAAGGTGCGACTGGTTCGACAAACTCCTCGACTTTGCAGCCGCCATCGTATACGCTTTTACCGGGATTTTCGGTCGTTAGTTCTTGGGGGTTGGTGATTGGTCACTTGTGATGGGTCATTGGTCATCAGTAACCAGTGAATAGTAAACAGTAAATAGTAAATAGTTGATTATGGCAAAAAAAACACCCATTGCCGTGGTCGGAATTGCCGGAATATTCCCCGGGGCTTCCGATCTGAAGACCTTTTGGCAAAACATCGTTGACAAAGTCGATACCACCTGCGAGGTGCCCCGAAACCGATGGATTGCCGAACCGGATTTCATGGTTCATCCGGATCCCATGCCGGACAAAGCCTTTTCAAAACAGGCCTGCCTGATCGACGATTTTAAATTCGACCCCCAAGGAATCGATCTTGACAAGGACCTTTTAAACGCCCTCGATCCGCTGCATCAAATGGCCCTTCACACCGGTCGGGAAGCTTTATCCAACTGCGTAACCGCATCCATGGATAAAAATAACATCGGAACCGTGCTTGCAGCCATCGCCCTTCCCACAGACGCTTCTTCATCGATCACCCGAAAGATATTGGGAACATCTTTCGAGGAAAAACTCTTCGACAAACCTGTCCCCAACAGACAACACCCCTTTTCCCGGGCAGAATGCTTGGCCGCCAGGGTCACCAGCCTCCCCGGCGCTTTGCTGGCCGAAGGGCTCGGTCTGGGCGGTGGGAGCCTGACCCTGGACGCCGCCTGTGCGTCATCGTTGTATGCCGTTAAACTTGCCTGCGACGAACTCTGGTCTTTCAGGGCCGATGCCATGCTGGCCGGCGGAATCTCAAGGCCGGAATGCCTTTACACCCAGGTGGGGTTCAGCCAGCTTCAGGCACTGTCCCCCACCGGATGCTGCGCCCCGTTCGACGAAAGGGCGGACGGTCTCGTGGTGGGAGAAGGTGCGGGGATAGTCGTCTTAAAACGCCTGGACGACGCCCTGCGGGACCGGGATACCATCCATGGGGTCATCAAAGGGATCGGGCTGTCCAACGACATGCGCGGCAACCTTCTGGCCCCGGACAGTGAAGGCCAGGTTCGCGCCATGACCAGCGCCTATGCCGCTGCCGGATGGTCTCCCCAGGACGTCGATCTCATTGAATGTCACGGTACGGGAACACCGGTGGGAGACGCCGTGGAACTTCAGAGCTTGAGGAATCTCTGGGGAGAACTCGACGGATCCCCGGGTCAATGCGCCATCGGATCGGTCAAATCGATGATCGGCCACCTGCTGACCGGTGCCGGCGCCGCCAGCATGATCAAAACCCTCCTCGCACTCGAACACAAGGTTTTGCCCCCATCCCTCCATTTCCATCGAGCACCGGCAAAAAGCTCCCTTCACGATAGTCCGTTTCGGGTTCAGACCGATGCAGATCCGTGGCCCCGGAGAGATCCCGACACCCCCCGCCGGGCTGCGGTCAGCGCATTCGGATTCGGCGGAATCAACAGTCACCTGCTGTTTGAAGAATGGGCTCCTGAAATTAAAAAGGGTATATCGAAAACCGACGATCTTCAATCTTCCGCCGTTTCCGTTCCATCGGATATTCCATTACACGCCGACGACGGCCCGGTATCAAAGGTCCATCATCAATCATCGACCCAACATCCTCCGGTGGCGATTATCGGCATGGCATCTGTTTTCGGTCCCTTGACATCTTTGAAAGAATTTCAGGAAACCATTTTCCGGGGTGAATCGATCATTGCAAAACGGCCGGAACACCGATGGAACGAGTGCGATCCCATTGCAAACATCCATCTGAACGGACAGGCCCAATGGGGGGGGTATATGACGGAACTCGTTCTGAACATCGGGGATTTTCGAATACCGCCCAATGAAATTCCGGATATCCTTATCCAACATCTATTGATGCTGAAAGTATCCGCCGATGCCCTGAACGATGCCGGACTCCCCCTTAGAGAAGACAGGCCCGGCATGGGGACCGTCATCGGCATGGACTTTGATTACGAAGCCACCGATTTTCATCTCCGGTGGAACCTCCACAACCGTGTTGGAGATTGGGGAAAAAACAGCGAACTCGGCTTAAATCTCGATGACCAGACAAAAGCAGCCCGATGGAAGGCGTCGTTGCAGGATGCATTTCGTCCGCCCCTCACCGCCACGAGAACCCTGGGCGCCCTGGGCGGCATCATTGCCAGCAGAATCGCCCGGGAATTTCGATTCGGCGGGCCCAGCTATGTGGTATCCAATGAAGCGGCCTCGGGTCTGAAAGCCCTTGAAATCGGGGTCCGATCTTTGCAGCAGGACGAGACCGAAGCGGTTCTGGTGGGAGCGGTGGATCTTTGCGGCGATGTTCGCAATGTCGTCACCGCCGGCCGGATACACCCTTTTTCGACCCGTTCCAAAATCAGCCCTTTCGACGGTTCGGCGGATGGAACCCTTCCCGGCGAAGGTGCTGCGGCCCTGGTTCTCAAAAGGCTCGACCGGGCCATAAATGACGGCGACCGGATCTATTCCGTGATCAGAGGAATCGGAAAGGCCGGGGGCGACGGTGTTCGGACCGGATCCCCGTCAAAGGACGCCTATGTTCTGTCCCTGAAACGATCTTTTCAAGATGCCGGTATTCCCCGGGCTTCCATCAGTTTTTTCGAAACACACGGCAGCGGCAATCCCGAAGAAGACCGAATCGAATCCGAAGCCCTCAACGAATATTTTGCCGACCCCAATACACCGTGTGTCGTCGGATCCGTAAAACCGAATATTGGACATGCAGGGGCCGCAGCCGGTCTGGCATCCCTGGTTAAATCCAGCCTTTGCCTGTACCAAGAAATCATCCCGCCGTTAACCAACTTTACGGAACCCGGCGAACCCGTATGGCAAAACCATACCTTCCACATGCCGGCCTTTGCCCAATACTGGATGAGAGATCGAAAAGACGGTCCCCGCAGGGCGTGTACCGCCGCCATGACCACCGACGGAAACTGCATGCATGTCATCCTCGAAGGGTTTGAGTACGGGCCTTCTGAAACAATGCCCGAAATCGTGGTAAAAGAGAGAAAAAGACCGTTGGGTTTTATGACTCCGGGACTTTTCGTGGTGGAGGGAAACGACCCAAACGATCTGACCGAAGGTCTGCAAGCCCTGAGCACTCATCTTAAAAACGCTCCAAGCCAAGATGACCCGCTATCTTCTTCCGGGGAAAAAGATCCGGCCATGGAACCTTTGGCCAGATCCTGGTATCTTAAAAACCGATTGGATTCGGATAAAAAATTTGCGGTATCCATTGTCGGCGGACGCATATCCCAACTTGAAACATCGATCCAAGAGGCCCAAGCCGCCGTATCGACCCGGACCCCACAGAACATGAACGGTCCGGGGGGCGTCAGTTATGCCCCGTCCCCGTTGGGCCCTGACAATGCAAAGGCCTTTGTCTTCCCCGGCTCCGGCAACCATTATGTGGGCATGGGCAGAAACATTGGTGTGCTGTGGCCTGAAATTCTTCGAACCATGGACGCCGAAACCCTTCAGTTAAAAACCCAGCTTCTGCCGGGCTGTTATGTACCCTGGAGAACCTCGTGGGCGCCGGGGTGGGAAACGGCCGCCCTGGAAAGAATCGCTTCCGACCCGTTAAATATGATTTTCGGACAGGTGGTTCACGGCGGGGTGATGGCCAATCTCATCGGAAATTTCGGCATTAAATCCCATGCGGTGATCGGATACAGCCTTGGGGAATCCGCAGGGCTTTTTGCCATGGGTGCCTGGCCGGACCGTGGCGAAATGTTAAAACGGATGCTGTCCAACGATCTCTTTACCACCGAGCTTGCGGGCCCGTGCAATGCCGCCCGTCGCGCATGGAACATACCCGCCGACGAGGATATCCATTGGTGTGCAGCGGTGATAAATCGCCCCGGCGACAGGGTTCGAAAAATTATCGACCAATGGCCCTTTGCAAGACTGCTCATCGTCAACACGCCGGATCAGTGTGTCATCGGCGGCATGCAAAACCACGTGGAGGCCGTGATCCGGGAACTGGGCTGCGACGCCGTCTTTCTCCAAGGAGTGGTCACGGTCCATTGTGACGCCGCAGCTCCGGTTGCAGAAGCTTACCGGAACCTTCACGTTTTCCCCACCACTCCTCCGGACAACATCCGATTTTACAGCTGTGCGCAAGGATCCGCATACCGTCCCACCAGCGAAACCGCCGCAGATTCGATTCTGGAACAGGCCCTTTCGGGGTTTGATTTCAAAACCCTCATCGAGCAGGCCTATGAAGACGGCATCCGCATCTTCCTTGAAATGGGGCCCCATGCTTCCTGTACGGGAATGATAAAAACCATTCTCCGTGATAAGCCCCATCTGGCAGTTTCAGCATGTTGCCGGGGGGAGGAAGACCCGCTGACAATCCTTAAATTTCTGGGCGCTCTGATTTCGGAAAGGGTGCCGGTGGACCTTGACAAACTCTACGGAATCGATGCATACCCTCCCATTGTCAGCGATACCTCCAAGGAAAAACAAGGCACCCGGATCAAGCGGGTTGTGGGCGGAATCATACCGTCCCCTGCCCTGCCCGAAACGCCGGTGGAGGCAGAACGGCCAAAAGGAGGCGAGGAAATGCCGGCCCACGAAACCCGGCAGGAAGAAGATGTCGTGCCCGGAAAAGTGGAACCGTTGCCGCGTCCCGTACCCCTGGATGCATCCTTGCCCAGGGAGGATCCACCCATCCCGTCGGGCCCCATCGAGTACGCGGAAATCATCGAAAACCTGACAGAGAACACCCGGGCCACCGCCGACGCCCACAAGGCCTTTCTCGATTTTTCGGACACCCTGCGCAACGGCTTCGAGAAAACCTTTGCCACACAGACCCGTCTTCTGGAGACCATCCTCTCCCGAGGCGAACCATTGCCCCAATTGCCTTCACAGGAGGTTTACGCCGATCTTCCCGAAGACACGGATAAAGCCCGGCTTGCAAAGCCCATAACGCCCGGCGATGCGTCCGATGCCATGCACCATGGGCCGACCCCTGCGCCCGAACCGGCGTTCAACCGGGACATGTGCATGGAATTTGCCGTCGGATCCGTGGCCAAGGTACTGGGTCCTGAGTTTGCCGTTGTGGACACCTACAACGTCAGGGTCCGACTCCCCGACGACCCCCTCATGCTGGTGGACCGGATTGTTTCGGTAACCGGCAAAAAAAGATCTCTCAAGTCCGGACGGGTGGTCACGGAACACGACGTACTTCCAGGAGCATGGTATCTGGACGGCAATCGCGCGCCGGTGTGCATATCGGTGGAAGCCGGTCAGGCCGACCTCTTTCTATGTTCCTACCTGGGCATCGACCATGCGGTCAAAGGAAAAAGAAGCTACCGGCTTCTGGACGCCGTGGTGAAATTTCACCGGGGCCTGCCGAAACCGGGTGACGTTATTCGCTACGAAATCGAAATTGACCACTTTTCCCGTCAGGGGGAAACCTATCTGTTTTTCTTCAAGTTCGAAGGGTATATCGGTGATTCTCACCTCATCAGCATGTACAACGGGTGCGCAGGTTTCTTCACCGAAGAAGAGGTGCGCAATTCCGGCGGCATCCTATTCACCGAAGAGGACACCCGAAGTCTTCCCGGGAAAAAGCCTTTGGACTGGAAAAACCCGGTGCCCCTTTACACGGAAAAATACGACGATGCAGCCGTGGAAGCGCTGCGGCGCGGCGAACTGTCCCGATGCTTCGGACCCCTTTTCGACGGCATCCGTCTCCCGGAATCCCTCACGCTGCCCGGGGGCCGGATGAAACTCATCCATCGGATTCTGGGATTGGACCCTGAAGGCGGACGGTATGGGCTCGGACAGATTCGCGCCGAGGCCGATATCCATCCTGACGACTGGTTTCTAACCTGCCACTTCATGGATGACATGGTCATGCCCGGAACGTTGATGTACGAATGCTGTGCCCACACCCTCCGGGTATTTATTCAGCGCCTGGGATGGGTCACTGATAAACCCGGCGTCTGTTACGAACCCGTAACAGGGGTCGAAAGCGTTCTCAAATGCAGGGGACCGGTGACACCGGATACCCGGCACGTCTGGTATGAAGTGGATATACAGGAGCTCGGGTATGCACCGGAGCCCTATGTCATCGCCGATGCACTGATGTACGCAGACGGACACCGTATCGTGTCGTTTAAAGACATGTCCCTGAAAATGACCCATGCTACCCGCGAAGACATCGAATCCTTCTGGGAGAAAAAAGAAGACAGAGGGCAGAAGACAGAGATCAGACCACAGAGGGCAGGAATCCGGGATCCGAAAACAGCTCTTTTTGACCGTGACAAAATACTGGCATTTGCCGTTGGAAAACCTTCGGAAGCATTTGGCGAACCTTACAAGGTGTTCGACCGGAAACGGGTGATTGCCAGACTCCCGGGACCGCCCTATTCTTTTTTGGATAGAATTGTTGCTGTGGAGCCTGAACCCTGGGTCTTAAAGCCCGGGGGCTGGATAGACGGCGAATATCGAAGTTCCGCCGGATGCATGGTATTTTAAAGCAGACCGATCATCTTCCATGCCCTTTTGCATCCTCCTCGAAATTGCACTCCAGCCCTGCGGATGGCTGGCCGCTTACCTGGGGTCCGCCCTTAGAAGTGAAAATGACTTGAAATTCAGGAATCTGGGTGGAAATGCCGTTTTGCATCGAGAGATTTTTCCCGAAGAAAAAACACTGACCCTACGTGTCCGAATGACCAAAGTTTCCGAAGCCGTGGATATGATCATCGAGCATTTCGATTTTATGGTCCTCCAGGCCAATGAAACCGTCTATTCGGGAGACACCTATTTTGGTTTTTTCTCGAAACAGGCCCTGTCCAACCAGGTTGGGCTCCGGGGGGCCGAAGATCAGGCATACGCCCTTTCCCCGGATGAACTGAAACGCAGCCGTTCCTGCGAATTTACAGATGTCGCCCCCCTGTCTCCGGACGACCCGGATACCCATCCCGCACCTTCTCTGTCCATGCCGGCAAAAGCCCTTCGCATGATCGACAGGATCGACGTTTACGTTCCGGACGGCGGTCCCGAGGATCTCGGTTTTATTCGGGGGATAAAAGACGTCGATCCGACGGAGTGGTTTTTCAAGGCGCATTTTTACCAGGACCCTGTTTGCCCGGGTTCTCTGGGAATTGAATCGTTTCTTCAACTGGTCAAATTCGCAGCAATGGACCGATGGGCGCCTCTTGTGGAAACCCACCGATTCCAATGGATCACCGACGAACCGCATCGCTGGACCTACCGCGGACAAGTGACGCCTGATAACAAAAGAATTGAAGTGGAAGCAATGATCACCAAAATTGTTGACACACCGATACCGGCCATATACGCAAATGGTTTCCTGAAAGTCGACGGACGCTATATTTATCAGATGAAAAACTTCGGTTTTCGATTGATACCAGTTTAAAATCGCCTGGCAGTATTATACAATTCGGCAGCGCCGTTTGGAAAAAAAATTCCGACATTCTAAACTCAAGTTAATCGTTTTTGTCTTTTAAAAATATGCGAGAAGGATCTTATGCGTTATTCCAATGTTTTTATCGATGCCTTCGGTTACGAGCTGGCGCCCAACATTGTCACATCCGATGACATTGAAACCCGCCTCGAACCGGTGTATAAGGCCCTCCATTTTCAAAAAGGACAGCTGGAGGCACTGACCGGAATTCGGGAACGCAGATACTGGGATCCCGGTTATCCCATGCACGAAGGGGCCATAAAAGCCGGCCAAAAAGCCATGGATGCCGCTTCTGTGTCTCCTGAACAGATCGGCATGCTCATCTACGGTGGTGTCTGCCGGGACAATTTAGAACCGGCAACGGCATGCGCCGTGTCCAACGGCCTCGGACTGGGTCCAAAGACCCAAATTTACGATGTTTCAAACGCCTGTCTCGGCGTACTCAATGGAATGATCTTAACGGCAAATGCCATCTCCCTTGGCCAGATTGAAGCCGGTCTTGTGGTGTCTTGCGAATCTTCGAGACAAATTATCGATTTCACCATCGAGCGACTCCTTAAAACCAGGGACATGGATCTTTTCAAACAAACCATTGCAACGCTCACCGGCGGTTCGGGGGCTGTGGCTGTACTTTTAACCGATGCATCTGTTTCCGATACCGGCCATCGCCTTTTGGGCGGGGCCGTAAGAAATTCGACCGTTCATCACGAACTGTGCCGCTGGGGACCGGATACCGGAATACCGGCCAGCGGCCTTCATGTCATGGAGACCGATTCGGTGGGTGTTTTGCAGCACGGTGTCGCCCTTGGGGATAGAAACATACCAAGCCTTCAAGAAAAATCTTGCATGGCCCGATGACAAGCCCGACAAGGTCATCTGTCACCAGGTGGGGGCAAGCCATCAGAAAAATATTCTTGAATCCATCGGCATCCCCCAAGAAAAGGACTTTACAACCTTCAAATACCTGGGAAATATCGGCACGGTATCCCTCCCCATTACGGCCGCCATCGCCAAAGAGCGGGAGATTCTGGTAAAAAACGATTTGGTTGGCTTTTTCGGGATCGGCAGCGGCTTGAACTGCCTGATGCTGGGAGTCAAATGGTAATGAAGAAAAATAAAGAGATTAATACTTCGACGTTTCGTCACCTTTATCCGTTTAAATCCCATTACATGGGCATAAACGGTCTGAATTATCATTTCCTCGATGAAGGACACGGTGACCCGGTTGTCATGATTCACGGGAATCCCACATGGTCGTTCTATTACCGAAAACTGGTGGAAGGCCTGTCAGAGCGGTTCCGGACCGTTGTCCCGGATCATATGGGGTGCGGTCTGTCGGATAAACCGGATGTCCATGGATACGATTACCGCCTCAAAAGCCGTGTCGACGATCTGGAAAACCTCCTCCATCACCTCAGGATCGATAAAAATGTTACCCTGGTGCTCCATGACTGGGGCGGGATGATCGGCATGGCCTATGCATTGAGATATCCGGAAAGGATTCGTCGATTCGTCATTATGAACACCGCGGCCTTTCTTCCTCCCAAAGGCAAAACACTTCCCATGAGACTTCGAATGATCCGAAATATCGAGCCCTTTGCAACTTTAGCCTTACTCGGCTTCAATCTTTTTGCCTACGGCGCCCTTTTTATGGCGCCCTACAAAAAGCTTCCAAAGGATGTAAAATCAGGCCTTATCGCTCCCTACAACAGCTGGAATAATAGAATTGCGATCTTGAAGTTCGTTCAGGATATTCCTGTAAAAGAAGCGGATCCGAGTTACCGCCTGGTCCGATATGTGGATGACAACCTGTATAAACTGCGTCACATTCCCATGCTCATCTGCTGGGGCGAACATGATTTCGTTTTTGATTCGGATTACCGATTGGAGTGGCAGCGTCGTTTCCCCGATGCAAAAGTGAAAAAGTTTAAAGATGCGGGTCACTATGTTCTCGAAGATGCGTCAGACAGAATTATTCCCCTGGTTAAGGACTTTCTGAAATATCATAGTTGATTCTTCTTCCAACCGGTAATTATCCTTGAAATCTATCTCAATGAAAATTTGCTGACAAAAGCTATTGTGAGAAACTTGACGGTTTCGAAAAAAGACCCAAGAGGTCGCCGTCCAAGGGATCCACGGGACGTGTTGGATGGAATATTGTGGCAAACATCCATTTAAAACTCTGCCTGGAATCAATTGTCAAATATCGGACATAGCTGAAGACGCTGCCGATCATCTGGAACTTGTTACCTTGAAAAAGGGGCGAATTTTAGTTTAATTTTATTCTGGTACTCTGCAATTTATGCCACCACCTCTAAACGACTCACCCCACCGGCAACCTTGTTTATCCGTATTTTGGTTGGAATTTCCTCCTCGAGGCGTTTCACATGGGAAATAATGCCCACCAGTTTGCCGTTTCTTTTCAAATTCTTGAGGGTGGAAACGACCTTGTATAAGGTTTCGTCATCCAGGTAACCGAAGCCCTCGTCCACAAAAAGAGACTCTATTTTTCTGCCGTTGCAGGCAATATCCGAAAGCCCCAGCGCCATGGCAAGGCTCACCAGGAAGGTTTCGCCGCCGGACAGGGTTTGGGTGGATCTTCGTTCCCTTTGATGAAAAACGTCCTCGATTTCCAACCCCAGACCATTTTCTTCACAACGTCTCAAACGATAACGGCCTCTCAGTTCTTCGAGTTGCCGGTTGCTCTGTTCGAGCAAACGTTCCAGCACAAGTTCTTGGGTCCGCCTTTTGATATCGGCCTCGCCAGCCGATTCAAAGAACTCTTTTTCATCGTGTAATCGGCGGCATATTATTTTTTGTTCTTCGAGTTGCCGTAACCGCAGCTCGTACTCTTTTTCCATCGTTTTCTGATGCTCCAGCCGATCCCAAGCGGCGGTGAGCGCTTCGCTCAATTCATCCTTTCGTCTCCTCGCTTCCTGGATCTGCAGGCTTAGGTCTTCTGGAAATTCGCCGGCCCCTTCCGTTATCCCCTGTTCGTCGAAGTCTTTTTGTATGGCATCTAAATTAGACGCAAAATCGGCGATCTCGCAGTCTATGGCTTCCTGTTGATGCTCGAGGGTCTGCCGTTCTTCGAGGCGCAACCGGCTGTTTTGGGCGTCTGCCAAGGACGTGAAACCCGAAGCAACCGCATGGATCGAAAGATTTTGTTCAAGATCTTCACACGCTTTTTGAATGTCCCGGAGTTTTTTTTCTGCAACCTGTTTCAACCGCAGTTTTTCCGTCAGGGCTTGCTGCACCTGCTGGATTTCCTGCCGGATGTTCTCGACGGCGTCTTTCTCTGTCTGAATCTTTTTTTCCGTCTCCTGTTTTTCTTGAATCGGGTCTCCGGTTCCGAATGCCGTCTGTCTTTGGTTTTTCAGCGCATTTAAAGCCCCTTGGCGGGTGTTAATCCGTTTTTCCAGATCATCGGCTTCCGTTTTCAACCGGTCGCGTTTCTGGGGCAATGCCCCGGATCTGTTTTTCAACGCAATGGCCTGTTCTTTCAGCTCGTTTTGAGCCTTGAGATGGTTGAAGAATTCGGTCCTTTTTGCTTCCAGTCGTCGATTCAGTTCACTCTCTGTTCCCGGATCCGGAACTTTTTCCTTGAACATCTCGAGATGCGGCTGAAGGTTTCTTAATATCTCTGCTTCCGTTTGTCTGAGATTCTGAGTTTCCTGTTGTAGTGAAGACAAACTGTTTCGGCGAACATTTAAATCAATTTCAAGTTGCTCCGAAACAGTTTGCTTTTCGGATAATTTTGCCGAATGCTTTTGAACGGCCAGATCATTTTTTCCGGTCTTCTTATGATGTTTTCGAATTTTTTTAAGTCGGGCCCCTTGCCTTCGAACATCCTTTTTCAGTGACCGAATCGATGTCTTCACCAAATGCCGATCCCCGATGGCCCATTCGGCTCCGGTGGCCTGACACAGAAGGTTCCATTTCTTTTGCATTTCCACCAGGGGGTCATGCTGCGCTTTGAGTCCGGCAATCTGGTCCGAAAGCGTTTTGAGTCGACTCTGGATTTTATTCAGCGTATTCTCCTGGGCTTGAAGCGCCTCGGCTGTTTCTTTCCCAAACGACGGACCAGCAGTCACATACGGATGATCCAGCGAACCACAGAGGGGGCACGGTTCTTTATCTTTAAGCTGCCGTCTGCAGGGTTCGAACCTGACCGTATTTTTGATGACGGACAGGCGGTTGTTTTCCCGTTCGAATATTTTCAGAACCTCGGCGTGTTCCTCCTCGGCTTTTTTCAGCGCCCTTTCCAAGGCTTCCCCGTTTCCGGCTTCCTGTTTGGCATAGGTCTTTGCGATCTTAAGCATCGATTGATAGTTTTTCAGCCGATCTTTCTGTCCGCCATAGATCTTTTCAAGATCTTTCAGGGTTCCGTCACCCAAGAGGGCTGTCAGCGCTTTGTTCTGTTCAGCCTGTCGGGCCTTGACTTTCTCCGCCTTGTTCCGGAATTTTTCGAGTTTGCGTGCCGTTTTCATCAACAATGAAGATGCTTTTCTTTCAGCCTTCACAGCGGACTTCTGTTGACCGGGGTGTGCCGATATTGTTTGACGGATCGATTGTAATTTTTCGAGACCGTCCTTTATGACGGGGATCCGTTTTACCAGTTCTTCATATTCGGGATGTTCCTCCAGCCAGCGTTCCATATCCTTTTGGCGGGTTTCATTTTCTGCGATTTTCTGCTTTATGGCCTGCTGTTCCTGAAATGTCTTGGTCTGTTCATCTTCAACTGTCGCCTGTCGCTCCATCAATTTTCCAACCGAATCGGTTGCCGCCCCAATCTCCTTCTCGATTTCCAGGGTCTTTTCAACCAACGCCCGTCGTTGGGACCATGCTTTTTGCGCCCGATCCAGTTCAAGGGCATGAATCCCTTCCTTTTCCTTCAATCCGTTATGTCGATCTTCCAGATCTGCGATTTCCCTTTCAAATCCTTTTAGCGCATCCAAATCCTTGGTGGTTTCGGATTTCCAGTTGTCCAGTCGGTCCATTTCTTCTTGAAACGGTGCGGCAGCCATGGCCTTTTTTAGCCGTTGAAAATCGGAATCCATCTGGCTTTTTCGGTACCGAGCCTCTTCGATGGCGTTTTGCTTCTCCTGGTATTTTTTTTGCAACTGATCGTAGCGTTTGCGTTGGTTTTCCTTTTCGTTCAATGTGAGAATTCGTCCATCGGCCTCATTAAAATCTTCTTCCAGATGCTGAACCGTTTCCTCAAGATTTTCAACCTCCCGCCGCTGCATCAACGGAAAATCTTGAATCTCTTCTTCGAGTGCTTGAAGTTTTTTATCTGCTGTTTCAGCGTTTTCAACGGCAGCTTTCAAAACTTCGGAGAATATGTCTTTGCCGACAATTTTATCCAATATTTCAGCGCGTTCATTATCGAGGGCATTCAGAAATGCGCTGAACTCACCCTGAACCAACATAATCGATCGGGAAAAACGCTTAAAATCGAGACCGGTGAGCGCTTCGATACGGTGGCGAACCGTGCTGATCTTGTCTTCGAGGAGCCGTTCTTTTCCGTTCATTTCGAACAGTTTCATTTCCGGGGGAAGGGTTTTCCCTTGGGCGCAGCGCAGAGACCAGGTGGAGCGGTAAACATTCCCATTTACTGAAAATGTCACCATGGAAAAGCAGCGAGAGGTCTGATTGCTCATGATCTGTTCGGGTGAATTTTTAAGCCGGGCGGTCTCGCCGTAAATTCCAAGTGAAACCGCATCAAAAATAGTGGTCTTCCCTGACCCGTTGGGGCCGGTAATTGCAAACAGCCCGGATTCCTTGAGCGGAGACCGGTCAAAATGAATTTCCCATTCACCTTTTAACGTATTTATATTTTTGAACCGGACGTTTAATATTTTCATTGTTCTCACTCGCTTTCGTTGTGGGCATCCGTATCGTCCTACGAAATGGAAATGATCCCTTAATTGATCGCAAAGTTTAAAACAGAATTTCTAACATAAACACCTTTGCGTGTCAAAAGCCCAAAGCACAAAAAATTTGTTGCCCATTGGGTTAAAAAATCGTAAAATTTATCCAAAATTGTCGAACTAATCGCTTTACATTCCAAAAGGAATCATGCCATGCCGAGATTTATAAAAAGACGGTCCAGGAAAATGGGGGATTCCCCAGGCACTCTGGTCCATATCGGGGAACAGAAGACAGATGAAACCCAAATTAGCCTGATCGACTACGATGTGCGAACATTTGCAGGAAAAGGAACTCGACAGCATTGAAGCGGCCTTCCCCCTTAAAGATTTGCCCACGGTTACCTGGATAAACATCGACGGTCTTCATGAAATAGACGTTATCGAAAAAACCGGCCAATACTTTAACATTCACCCGCTGGTTCTGGAGGACATTTTAAATACCGGCCAGCGTCCCAAATCCGAAGAATTCGAGGATTTCATCTTCGTTGTCCTAAAAATGCTCTATTACAACGAAAATGGCGAAGAATTAAATTCGGAGCAGATCAGCCTGATTTTCGGACGTAATTTTTTGATTTCATTCCAGGAGATCCAGGGCGATGTTTTCAAGAACGTTAGAGAAAGAATCCGAAAACCCAATACCCGGATTCGAAAAGCAGGTTGTGATTACCTCGCCTATGCCTTGATTGATGCCATTGTCGATCATTATTTTCTGATTCTTGAAACCCTGGGTGAAAACATTGAAATTCTCGAAGAGGAGCTCATTGAAAATCCCACCAGCAAGACCATGGAAACCATTCATGGTCTGAAACGAGAAATGATATACCTGCGCAAACAAATCTGGCCGATCCGGGAAATCATCAACAATCTGGTCAAGGGGGACTCTTCCCTGATCGGAGAGCCAACCCATTTATACTTCAGAGACGTTTACGATCATACCATTCAGATCATCGATACCATTGAATCTTTCCGGGACATCCTTGGGGGCATGCTGGATATGTACCTGTCCGCTGTCAGCAATAAAATGAACGAGGTGATGAAGGTTTTGACGATCATTGCCACCATATTTATTCCCATCACCTTTGTCGCCGGAATTTACGGCATGAATTTCAAGTTTATTCCGGAACTCGAATGGCGATGGGGATACTTGATGTTCTGGGGCATTATTGCTCTGGTGGTGGGGGTTATGACCACCTATTTCAAAAAAAAGAAATGGATATAATTGGGTTGGCGTGTCGAAATCCCATAAAGGGTTCGATACCCATGATACCTAAAGGAGAATTCCAATGATCCGAGATAAATCAAGTCAAAAACGAGGCCGGCGCAAGGTCGTTTTTTCCCTGGACGCCCCCGGTGCCGGCAAGGTCATTTTGATGGGAGATTTCAACCGATGGAACCCGAAAATTCACCCCATGAAAAAAGATCCCGGCGGCATGTGGAAAAAGATTACCATGCTGTATCCTGGGAGATACGAATATCGGTTCCAGGTCGATGGTCAATGGGAAAATGACCCCGCAAATCATCGGACGTGTCCCAATCGTTTCGGTACGTACAATAACGTGGTCATTGTCCCTCGGACCCAATCTTCTAAGTAGTGTCCATCCACAATTGTTAAATGGGCACATTGCGTTTCCAATTCATAAATGAGCAGTTTTTTTCCGGATCAAGGCCGCACAAGGGTTTTCGGTTCCCGCAAAGCGGGACAGGAAGGCAACCTCCCTGTCTGCCGCAGCCGGAAACCCGCGGAGAATGCGGATCCGGGCAAAAAGGGCCATTTATGGATGGAAACTAAGAAAAATCCAATTCAGTCAAATTTACCCGGGAGGTCAACGCCCAAGATGAAACGAAATATCGGATTTGTTTCGACACGTTTTTCCGGAACGGACGGCGTCACGCTGGAAGCCAGCAAATGGGCGGAAGTATTTAAAGATGACGGACACAGGTGCTTCTGGTTTGCCGGAGAACTGGAACGAGATCCCTCAAAAAGCTTGCTGGTTCCCGAAGCCCATTTCCAGCATGCACAAACCCGATGGATCAACGAAAACGTCTTTGGCAGGAAGGGGCGCAAATCTTCGGTCACGGACACGATTCACGCCCTCAAAACCCTCTTGAAGATTCGGCTGCAGGAATTCATCGAACAGTTCAAGATCGATCTTCTGGTGGTGGAAAATGCGCTGACCATACCCATGCACATTCCTCTGGGTGTTGCCCTGACGGAATACATTGCAGAAACCCTGATTCCCACCATTGCACATCATCATGATTTTTACTGGGAAAGGACCCGGTTTTCAGTCAATGCCGTGGGAGACTACCTCCGAATGGCATTTCCGCCGAATCTCCCCAATATCGGACATGTGGTCATCAATTCCGAAGCCCAGGAAGAACTGGCGCTCCGGACGGGAATTTCGTCGACCATCATCCCCAATGTTCTGGACTTTGAAAATCCGCCCATGGTGAATGATAAAAGTGCCATGGATTTAAGACAGTTGATCGGCCTGACCCCCGACGATGTTATGATTTTACAGCCCACCCGCATCATCCAGAGAAAAGGTATCGAGCATGCCGTTGAACTGGTCAAGGAGCTCAAGGACCCCCGGTACAAACTGGTAATTTCCCATGAAGCCGGTGACGAGGGGCATGATTACGCCGAATGGCTCAAAGAAGACGCCCGCAGCCAGGGGGTGGATTTGCGTCTGTTCAATGTCCATATTTCGGATCCTTACATGGACCAACAGAAAAAGGAAAACCGATACACACTCTGGGATATCTATCCCCATGCCGATTTTATCACGTATCCCAGTCTGTATGAGGGGTTCGGCAATGCGTTTTTGGAAGCCATCTATTTTAAAAAACCGCTGCTCATCAATCGTTACGCAATATTTGTCCGGGATATCGAGCCCCAAGGGTTCGATCTGGCGGTCATGGACGGTTATTTGACCCAAAAAACCATCCGGAGCGTCAAAGAAATCCTTGAATCACCGGAGCGCAGGAAAAAAATGGTCGATCACAACTACAAAATCGCAACCCGTCATTATTCCTTTGCCGTACTCAGGAAATGCCTGAGAACTCTTTTGGTCAATTTCTTCGGCATCAATACCTAACCCATGCTCTCTAAGAGACATTTTCTGGTTGGCAACACGTTGGCTTTTTAGAATCATCCCCAAAAGGGTCGATGATTTTGAAAGAATTCAAAGGGTCTCACTTGAAATTTCTATGAAGCCGGACGGCATCGAAAAACTCGACCCTTACATAGGCCCTTGGTTTACTTGGACGGTCCGGTGTCGTTATCCAGAGCCTATTCTTCTTTTTTTATAATGGATCGGCTGTCGGCATTGACGATACGTAATTCCAAGGGGCTTTGCGTGTCGAGGTGAATGTCCCGCTGGGGGAAAGCAATGACAATCCCTGCTTTGCGGAACAGTTCGTCTATATGAAAGCGGATGTCGCTTTCAATGGTGCGCCGATCCATAATACGTGTCATGCTGATCCAGAAGTAAAGATCGAATATCAGGGAATTGTCACCGAAATCATTGAAAAGCACAAAGGGTTCGGGTTTCTTTTTCACCTTTTTATGTTCGTTGGCAACCTGTAGCATGATGCGTTCGACTTCTCGAACCGGAGATCCGTAGATTACTCCTGCCGTTACCTGTGCCCGGATCTCTTTATCTGAATGGGTCCAGTTGACGATATTTTTCTCCAGGAAACTGCTGTTGGGCACCAAGATGTGAATATTGGCGCCGGTGCGAATCCGCGTACAGCGCGCGCCAATCTCTTCGACTATGGCAAAGTTTCCTTCGATATCGATGAGATCGCCGATCTTTATCGGCTGCTCGGCCATGATGATGAAGCCGCTGATGAAATTGTTGATCAGATTCTGGGCGCCGAATCCCACACCGATGGCAATGGCACCGCCGAAAAAGGTGAATATGGTCAGTGGAATATTGACAACCCGCAAGGCAAACAGAACGATCAACAGCACGGTAAAATAATTAATAATTTTTTCACCGACTACGATCGTGGTTTCTTTAAGGTGGGTGCGTTTTAAAAGACGTCGGGTTACCAAGAGGACGATTCTTTTGACGAACGTAAGTCCTATGATCAGTATCAGCAGGGTTACCACAAGTTTTCTAACGGTCACACCATATCCATCAATAACCCACAGCTCAAGGTTCCAGAATTCTTTGACATTACTTGTCAAGTCGGTAAGTATCTTCCATAGGTTCGTGTATTCTCGTCTGGCGGCGATTTCATCCAAGAACCTTTGATGCAATTTTACGGTCGCCAGCAGCGTGGAAAAATATTCGAGATTGCCATCGGCCAGGCTGCGCATGGCCTGCAGTCGATTCTCCAGTTCTTGCCGGAGTCTTATGTCCGAATTCTGTTCGGATATTTGCTTGACCAGAACGGCAATCTGTGTTTGAAGGTTGGCCTGATTGCTTTCCTGTAGGCGCACCGTTCGTTCGATAGTTTTTTTGTGGGTTTCAAACTCTTCGTACCAGGTGTCCAATTGTTCGGTGTCGATCTTACCGTTGACCATGGCATACCGGTTTTTCCATACCTGCTCCTGTTGACTTAGAAGCTGCAATTCATCCTCTGCTTGTTCCAAAAGCTTCTGAGAGGTATTCCGCCGGGTTTCGTTGGCTTCTAAGGCGGCCTTGGCCAGGGCAATTTCCGTCTCTCCCCTGGCATTCACCGCCCTATCTTGAGCTTGCACCCATAGTCCCTCGACCCTAGTCTGTCCCCGAAGCTGTTCTTTGAGCCGTTTTTGCAATTCCGTCCTGGTTTGCTCAATGGTTTCGAGCTGTTTTTCCAGATCGCCCTTGTCAAAGTGGAGATATTTGCGCACCCAGGCGATGTTTTCTCGGGCAACATCGGCTTGCATTGATGCAAGCTGAATTTCCACAGAAAGATTTTTTTGGTTTACGGTTTGCAGATCGAAGATTGCCTGGGCAATTTCCACCTCCAGTTGAGCTTGACCGATCTCCCATTTCAGTTTTGATGCCGCTATCCCCGTTTTTTCTTTGTATTTTCGAAGGGTCTGCTGGCCTTCATCCAGTCTCGACCGGGCATCTTCCATAGCCTTCTTTGCCAGGTTCTTCTCCCGTTCGGCCGTCTCTTTTTTTTGATCCGCCATGGCCAATTGGTCGAGGACATTGTCATAGAAGCTCAGAGAATAAGGCGCTTCTTGCGAAAGTTCTACCTGCTGCCGAGCCTCCCATTTTTTACCTAAAAGGGCTTCCTCTTTTTCCAGAAGGGTTTTTTTTCTCAGGGCCGTTATCAAACGTTGATAAACGGTTTCTATATCTTGAAGCTTTAAACTTCGATCTTGCAACTGGGAAAGTGTGATTCCAAGCTGATTGGCTTTTTGTCCGTTCTCCTCTGTCTTGGCCTCGGCCAATCTTTTTTTAACCTCATTGATCTTCAGCTCAATGTTAGTTGAATCGATCTCGGAAGGTGTCCCATTCTGGACCAGCGACAAAGGATCCTTTTTGGCTGCAAATGCGTTGGGCAAGACAGCGGTTAAGGCCATTATCAGGCCGAAAAACATAATTATGCCCGGGAAAACAATATCTTTTCGTCGGAAAAACATCGGACCGCTTGACAACCGACTCTCTGAAAGGCGGCGGCATAATGTCAATGGAGCTATCATAATCACCTCTTTTCGAAAAACTTCCCCAAAAATTTCAACCAATATTAGAACCACTTCCCTTTAAGGGGATCATTCTTGGCATGAACCTCTTAAGTTTTTTGCGATCATTCTAAATTGACGACCATTTTTAAATTTGAATTGACACGTTTTTTTCAAACAAACTCCCATGGGACGCATTTTCAACGGCTCTTTCTCTCTACCCCATAACGCCGGCAATGTAAAAGATTTTCGTAGGTTTTCAATACATTTCACATTGACACTATTTTTGTAAAGGAATCGGCCTGTGACACTTGACTATTTAGGGGGGGTAATTTCAACTCAGTTTTTGGATTTAAATACAGGTTTGACAAAATTTCTCCTTTTGGATATTAAAAAATTTTCGGTCTGTTAATAACGGCATCTTATTTTATCATGTCATTTCTTCAGCAAGGATGAATTCATGAAAGATTGTGGAGTTAAAAGCAGGATCGGTATCGCTGCTATTCTTGAGAAAACAGAGATCAAAGAGTATTTTGACACCCTTTTTCTTTTAACCGCGGGAATTGAATTTGTAATATTTATCGCCCATTTTATCGGTTCCATCGGCCCCGAAAAAGGACCCTTTCCCTGGAAACAGTATTTTTTCGTATCCTTTATGGCTCCGATTGTTCTGATGTTTATCGTGGGTCTCATCATTATCGGGTTCAACTATTATTTATATGGCAGTCAGCGAACGGCCTTCGATCTGGAAGACAGTTCCTTTGTCGGGACCAAACTGAAACGGTTCGGGCACAGCTTTAGATTTCTGTTTTCCATAATTCAGCAGGTGCCGGTCCTTGCAGGTCTGTTTATTCTGGGGATCAGTTCCGTTGTCTTGTTTAAGTTCGATGTCATATTGAGGGTGTTGGGACATCTCGGCGAAAGGACGGCTTTTTACCTTTTTATTTTACTTGGCGTGATTGTGGCCGGAATTTTGATTTTTCTGCTGCTCTGGCTTTTCTGGCAATTTAAACTCCATAAATATCAGATACAACAGCAATGGGAATACAAACAAAAGGTGATCGAAACGTCGGGCCTGATTATTCTCGACAATAATGTCGTATTTAATCAAGACGGAAAAATTATCTCCCATGATGGAATCATCGAACAGATTGAAAATTGAGAGATCTGTCCGACTTACGGCTTGGACCTCAGCAACTCATGGTAAGCCCGGGTCAGCTTGATGAACCTGCCGGGGTCACCGCCTTTGTCCGGATGAAGTTTTTGAACCCGCTGCCGGTAGCGTCGAACCAGGTCTTTACGACTCATTTTTTTCAACGCTGCCGGAGTCTCTTTGAACAAGGCTCCGGCTTCATCCAGGTCAGCCTTCCGGAATTTTAACGGCGGTCGATAATCCCTCCGACTGTTGATAAAATTCCGGATGTATTCTTCAATAAACGATTCAGGTGCGTAATCGTAATCGAAATACATGAGCACATACCGAACCAGGTATTGATGCAACCTGTCGCCGGATTCCATACCGCCCCAGAATCCCGGATCGCCGTTCAGTCGGCAGATTTCCGCTATAAAGTGTTCATCCACCTTTTCCGGGTCCAGCATTTTCGGTGCGGTCCGGGCAAACCACTCGTTGAAGAAATTCTGCAGATTAAAGACAGCATATACATAGGTTTTAAGTTCCCGGGCCGCCAGAATTTTCTCCATTTCCATGATCATCTGTTCGATTTCATCTCTCGATTTGGCGTTGAGCACTTGAAAAAGTGCGCGGGGGGCCCTGGCAATATTGCACGGGTCCGTTCGTCCGCACTTTAGATAGAGAATTCGACGCCGGTCGAAAATATGAAACTGATCGACAGCCGGTATTTTCACCGTCTTGAAGACCCTGCGGCTTCCGGCGTTCATCTGACGGTTCCGAAAGGTTTCCAGTGCCCTTTGGATGTCCGGGTCCAAAAAACGCCAGAATATATCTTCCACCTCATGGGGTTCTGGATTAACGTTCAGTGCATTCAGCCGTTCTTCGATGGATTCGTGGATGTAAAAAGAATTGCCCCCGGGATAAACGATGAAACGACCAGGATCGGTTCCCAGATCGAACAAATCCCTGCTCACAAACTGACGGTGTTGACGGTAAGATTCACGGATAGTATAATGCGTTCGACCCTTAATTTTTTTTTGGGCAAGATACAAAATAATTTTCCTTCCACATCCCGTTATTCCATCACGCCGCCATTCCAACCCCGGAGCAAAGCAAAACCGAGTTCGTTCTTCGTCCTAAGTTGAGCGATTGTTGAGTCATTGATCCCCAACATAAATGCGCTGAACGCGTTTGGATACACCACAGGTCAATTCATACGTTATGGTTCCTAATTTTTCTGCAACATCAAGGAGCTGAATGGAATCCTGAACCCCATCACCCCATAAAATCACTTCGTCTCCGGGGGTTACCGGGTCCTTGCCCACATCGATCATGATGTGATCCATGGTGACCCGACCGACCATTGGGTACCGTTTTCCTTTGATGAGAACTTCACCTTTGTTCGTCAAGTCGCGGCGAATCCCATCTGCATAACCGATGGGCAGTACAGCGATTGTTGTGGGGGTTTTTGATATCCATCGTCTGCCGTAGCTCACCGGAAAATCGGCAGGAATTTTCCGCGTATGGGCCACAAATGTTTTCAAGGTCATCACCTGTCTGGGCGTTATCCATCGGGACGTCTCTGTTGAAGGGTAATGACCGTACATCAATATACCGGGTCGAACGGCTTTGAACCTGCTTTCCGGCATATCCAGAACCGCGCCGCTGTTGCCCATGTGGATCATCGGCGGTTGTTGATGTTTTTCTTTCAAACGGGAAAGTATCTTTTCAAATCTGGACAATTGAAGGTTTGCGTATGTCTTGTCTTTTTCATCTGAGGTGGAAAAATGTGAGTAGAGTCCTTCCCAAATACAGTGTTTTGACTGCAACAGGGCATCAAAGAAAGCGGGTTCCCGGTCCAGAAGAACACCGATTCTTCCCATGCCGGTCTCAACGTTTACATGGACGTTCGCCTGTTTTTTCTGGCTGGCTTTTTCAATCCAACGGATGTCCGCCTCACCAAATAGGGTAATTCTGAAACCGGCTTTTATGGCCTCAGGAATTTCATTTGGGAATACCCTTCCAAAAATTAGTATCGGTCGAGATATTCCGCTTTCCCGTAATTCCATGGCCTCTTGAAACTTTGCCACTGCAAAAATTTTAAAACCGTCTTTCACAAGACGTTTGGTAACGGCCACAGCACCGTGCCCATAAGCATCCGCTTTTACCACCGGAATTATCTCGGACGGGGAAACCTTCTGTTGGATGGCACGGATATTGTAAATCAAATGGTCCAGATTGATCTCTGCATAGGTCTTTAAATTCATTGATTGGCCTTTTGTTTTTGAGATTTTAACCACACCCGATGCTGTCGACTCGTTTCGAGTTTTAACATCGTATCGTCGTTTTGGAATCTAACCTTCTTTTTTTAACGTTTCAATTTTGACGGCTTCGTAAAAAGTCTTTTGTGAGCGACATCGAGTAATTTTGGAAAAAGATTCTCGACGCGTCTGGCGTAAAAAATTGCAAGCTGTTTGAGGGTGTTAGCCCGAGTTCTTGCAATTTAGCCAGGCGAGTCATGAATCCCAAAATTGTTTGCGGAGCGAGCAAAATCGAACTTTTTACGAGTTCATCAATTTTCCAGAATCGGATAAATTTCGTGCAAAAGAAAGCCCAAAAAGAAGACAGAGAAAACCGAATCAAGTTTAAGCAGACCGTCAAGTCTTCGAATTCCAAGATAAATTTAAGGTTTTAGAAGCATATTGTCAATGAGGCGGGCTTTTCCCACTTTGACTGCAAGGGCCATCCGTATGGGCCTGTCGATGGTTTCGACATCAACCAGGGTTTCCGGATCGCAGATGGCGATGTAATCGATTTCGGTATCTGGATGAGATTGTATCAGGTCTGTTGCCGAGTCGATAATTTCTGATGCATCTTTCGTTCCGCTTTCAAGAAGCGACTGTGCGTGGTCCAAGGCTTGGCAAAGAGACAGAGCACTCTCCCGCTGTTCCGGTGTCAGGTAGGTATTTCGGGAACTCAAAGCAAGCCCGTCAGGTTCCCGAACCGTGGGTCCTCCGATTACGGTGATATCAAAATTAAGATCACGCACCATCTGGCGTATGATCACCAGCTGCTGATAGTCCTTCTGGCCAAAAACAGCCACATGGGGTTTGACTATATTGAATAGTTTGGCGACGACGGTTGCAACCCCTTTAAAGAACACCGGCCTCGAATTCCCACAAAGGTGATTCGGCAGTTTCTCCAGTTCCACATAGGTCTGAAATCTGTCTCCGTATATCTCATGGACATCCGGGACAAATACTGCATCTGCGCCTTCTTTTCGAACCAGGTCGAGATCTCTTTCGAGATCCCGGGGATATGTCTCTAAGTCTTCACCGGGACCGAATTGGGTGGGATTTACAAAAATACTCACCACCAGATCATCTCCATGGGTCTTCCCCTCCCGTATCAGGGACAGGTGGCCTTCATGGAGAAATCCCATGGTGGGGACAAAAACGATGGTCTTTCCCTTACGGCGCATACGATCAGAGCGCGCCTGAATTTCCGTTACGTTGGATATGATTTCGATAACGTTCACCTCAAAATTTTAAAAAAACCATAGACCAACAAAAATACAATGTCAACCTGCCAGGAATAGGGTCCAATGGATCATTCGAACCGTCTCGGTATTTCTTCAACCGGCTAAATTCATGGAAAAAAGAATGTTAATTCACAAATAAAACAGATACATCTTTGGCCAAGTTGAAAACTTTTTGGGAAATACTCCCCAGAAGGAAATCTTTGATTCCTGACACACCCCTTTTCCCCATGACGATAACATTATATCCGTCTTGGGCTTCTTGTATAATATCTCTGGCAATCCCTTTATTTTTGAACGCTGCTTTTGTGGTGATGTTGTTTTTTTCGAATCCCGCGTCCAAAAGCATCGTTTTGGCTTTTTTCAATGCGTGTCCAACCAACTCCTTTTTTTTATCTTCAAGCAGACAAAAAGCGCTTTGTTGAGATGTAAAATAGGGCGTTAACTCAGGGCTGTTCATTTCGCATAGGGTGGCCGTGTCTTGCATGACGTTGAACAAGGTAATCTTATTGTCTATAGAAAAAGAGTTGGATACAAATTCGACTGCGCGCAACGCATTTTCAGAATCGTCAATGGCCACTAATATTTTTTTGCTCATCTTTCAGGGTCTCCTTTTCATGGGTTTTCGGTTTATGTTTCGTCTGTTGATTCCTTTCTACGCAAATTTTAACCAAATTTCTTCTTAAACGCTTCGTAGGGTGATGTTTTTATCTGATTTAAGGTTATCTATGCCAGCCCCCATGAATAACTGCAAGGGAATTTTAATTGGGGATAAATTTCTATATGAAAATGGAAGAATTTCAGATTCGGGAAAGATCAAAAATGGGGGGTCTGGGCAGTTTAACGTCTTGCCCGGGACTGACGACTGCAGCCGCTGCTACAGTTCGCAACTCTGGGTATGGTAAACCGTTTCATGGGTTTCACCTCCTTCTATTTTTCAACGTGCTGCCAGGTTTCAAATTGAAACATTCTTCAACTTCCCGTTAATGGCCGGGGAAATCGAGTAATACGGATTTGTGCTTGTCTTGGATACGAGTTCATCCATAACGGGTTCTTGATCACATTTATACTGACAATCCAGACAATTCCAATGGTTCCAGTATTTTTTACTGGCAAGGTCGAGACAGTTTCGATAATGCTTACAAAAGACATTTCTGTAACCTTTGGCGTGGACAGGACTTCTCTCTTTTTTCATGGCTTAACTCCATTTTTTAATACAGTTAAGGGAATGATCTATTAACTATACACCATACTAATAATGCCACAATGTGGTGATGTCAAGGAGATCCAACTGACATCCGGCAGCGCTTCACAAAGAAGTTGCTTTAATTGCTCACTTAAATACATTGTGAACTCGATGTCGAGATATTCGGCAATTCGCCGGTTGGCATTCTGCTTATAATTCTTCCATATCGAACTCTTTGAAATCAAACCAATATCCGGTGTTCGTGATATAGTCCAGTTCGGCCTGAACCGCAGCGATGTGGTTCTCTTCGATCTCCAGAAAACGGGCGAACATTTTTTGACCCTCATCGGTCATTTCATTGACCATGTTCTGGTAAAAACTGCTAGTTTCAACTTCCGCTTTCAGTGCCCTGCTGAGGATGATTTTCACACTGCTGAGGTCTTTTTTGGCCATATGGGCCTCGACTTTTTTCGTCTCTCTTTGGATGATTTCTTTGGCTGGAATGGAAGATTCCAGTTTTTCAGCAGATATTTGCCCGGTTCTTTGCCATAAATCGAGTTTGTGTATTAAATAATCAAGGTGATGCTGCTCATCATCTTCCATCATCTTGAAAAATTGCTTTCCTTCCGGATCAGAAACCTTTTCAAAAGCATCCCGGTAGATATCCCGAATTTTGGTTTCATAATCCATGGCTGTCTGGATCGCTTTTTCAATCTCCACTGCTTTTCTCCTATGTTTAAGAGGTTATCGGGTTTAAATGGGTATAACTTCATGATTGGCCCGGATTTCCATAACGAGAGATTATAGTCGGCAATAATAATATTGTTCAAATTTCATGCCATGTCTGCCTAATTGAAATTTAAATCAATATTATCTATATGTTGAAGGGATAATGAAAAAAATTACGGGTGTTAAAAATCGGGGGAAAAACGTTTTTGAGACAATGTGTCTCACTTTAGGTGTCCTGAAACATTGGTTGAAGGAAGTTCAGCGATACTGTCTTCAACGCCCCTTTAGGGAACAATCAAATTTTGGGCGGTCATTTCCTCGGGGATGTCCAATCCGAGGAGGAACAGAACCGTCGGCGCGATATCGCTCAGTTTACCACCCGTGATGAGCCGCTGGCCCGGTGAGTCGCCGGCAACGTAAATTATCTCAACAGGATTGAGGGTGTGACTGGTCTTGGTCATATTCGTCTGATAATCGATCATCTGTTCTGAATTTCCGTGATCCGCCGTGATGAGGATATTCGCATCCAGTTCAAGAAGGCGGTCCACAATTTTGCCCACGCATTCGTCTACGACTTCGATGGCTTGGGTCGCCGCATCCATGTCGCCGGTATGGCCGACCATGTCGCCGTTCGCATAGTTAACCACAATGAACTGGTACGGGTTGTTTTCCAGCCGCCGGAGGAGTTCTTCGGTCACCTGATACGCATCCATCTCCGGGTGACTGGCAAAGGTGGCCGGATCAAAACGGCTTGGGACATCGATCTGGTCCTCATTTTTGTATGGCGTCGTGGCTTTGCCGTTAAAAAAACTGGTAACGTGTCTGAATTTCTGAGTTTCAGCGATTCGCAGCTGATGTAAGCCTGCATTGGAGATAACCTCTCCGAGCAGTTTGTTCATACCGCCCCCCGCATCCATGGCACCGAGGATGTATTCCGTAAACTCATCCCAGTAACGTGTCAGTCCCACAAAGGTTACCGTTGGCCGGGTCTTCAGTTTTCCGGGATATTTTGGATCCACAAACGCCATGGTCAGTTGAATTGCACGGTCCTGGCGATAATTGGTATGGAGTATACAATCGCCGTCCTTGACGCCAACATAGTCTCCGATAACATAGGGGGGAATGTATTCGTCGAACATTTCCACCCCATCCGGAGTTTTGTCCGTTGTAAACGACTCCCGGACAGCAGTCTCGGCGTCAACGGCTTTTCGTCCTTGGCAGGCAACGATGCAATGATAGGCGATGTCGGTGAGTTTCCAGTTTCTGGAACGGTCCATACTGTAGTAGCGCCCCATTACCGTACCGATGGTGCACCCGCCAACGTCTTCCATGACCAGATTGAGCTTTGCAAGATATTCCAGACAGCTTCGGGGCGGGGTATCACGCCCGTCCAGAAACGGATGAATGATGATCGTCCCCTCGGGATATTCCAGCCTTGCCTGCCGCATGATCTTGAAGAGATGCTCCTGGTGAGCATGTACACCCTCGTCCTGAAGCAGACCGAACAGATGAAAACGGCTCCGGCGTTCTTTCCAATGATTCACAAGCTTCTTCCATTTCTCCGACTCAAAGAGTTCACCGGTACTCAATTGATCGTCAATACGCTTGAGTTCTTGGATGACGATTCGCCCGGCGCCCATGTTGAGGTGCCCCACCTCCGATGATCCCTGATATCCTTCCGGAAGGCCCACAGGTTCGCCGGAACAGGCCAAAAGTGTCCATGGATATTTGGCCTTGTAGAGATCGATATTGGGTGTTTGGGCGGCGCGAACGGCATTGCCCCGCACGTCTTCGCTGTATCCCCATCCGTCTCGAATGATCAAGCATACGGGTCTCATGGCAGATCCTTCTTATTTTATTTGTTATTCATTATTGATAGTTCGGTAAAAAGTTAAACGTTAAAAGTTTATATGTTGTACAATATTACTTCTTAATGAACTAAATGTAGTCGTTTTACATTTCACGTTTCACTTTTTACAAGTTTATCATTATTGACGGTTTCTTAAAAAGTCTTTTGTGAGCGACATCGAGAAATTTTGGAGAAAGATTCACGACGCGTCTGGCGTTAAAAATTGCAAGCTGTTTGAGGGTGTTAACCCGAGTTCTTGCAATTTAGCCAGGCGAGTCATGAATCCCAAAATTGCTTGCGGAGCGAGCAAAATCAGACTTTTTACGAGTTCATCATTATTCATTTTCGATATGTTGGGTTCAGATATTAACTTATTCACTCTTGTCCAAAAACGATCTTATAGATGTATATGAGTTATCATACCTAAAGGATTTGTGGATCGTAGCCTCCTTGGGAACCTGGAATGATGGAATGCTGGAAATTTGGGTTTTTTAAAAGGAACCAATCTTCCATTATTCCAATATTCCATTATCCCGGCATCTTTTTGGCAAAATGTGAATGCCGTATTTATCCTGGCTTGTCATGCCAAAAGTATTTTGGACACCAATGAAATTTATTATGTCAGAACAACCCGGTATTTTTTGAGAAAGTCGATCGGGTTATAGGATAATTTCGCCTTGCGAAGGCCGGCATCGCCAAGATCCTGTTCGCGATTGACTGTTTTTAAATTGTTGCCGGCATGTTCGAGAAACATCTGGTTGATGGCCTGATAAACCCCCTTGAATGCAGCGTTCCCTTTTTCGAAATGGATAACCATGGTATCCTCCGACAACGTTTCGGCGATGGTGTAAGCAGCCATTTCTTGACCGATTAAAATGGCGCCCCCTGTTATTCCGTACAACTTTCCCCAGCTGTGGAGAACCCTCGAAATGGCTTGATTCTCAGCGGAAAGTGCTTCCGACGACTCACAATCACGCCAGGTGCACCAGTCGTCCTGCATGGCCAAGGCCGTATGGATCATCTCTTCACCCAGAGGGACAAATTGAAAATCGTATTTTTTTCTAAATTGATTCACCAGATTCCTTTTTTTATGAAACTGCCTTCCTTTGAGTTCCATGAGCGCATCGGCAGCGTAAAGATAATCCCAATGATCCCTTGCGTCCTCAGCGATGATTCGGTGGCCGACGTTTTCTTCCCAAAGCTGCATCAGGTCTTCGGGAATGCGATAAAATTCGGTCGGTTCGTCGAAATGATCGTCAAAACACATGGGCCAGTCAATTCCCCCCCAAGATCCTATGGGCGCCCACAAAACTTCATCCGGAACCGTCTGTTTTATCCAGACAAGATTATCCGACCATGCCCAGTAAAGGCCGTGCACCTCGGCCCATCCCCATAGATTCAAAAAGGTGTAATCAGAAGGCTTTTGGGGGCATTTAGCAAAATTTTCCAAGTATTCAGTTTGCTTATCGAGGCTTACCTTTTCAAAATTTAACGACATTTCACAACCGTTCCTGTTGATAAAGGTTGACGTTCCATTTAGGTATTCAGTAAATATAATCATTCTTCAAATTTGGCAACCTTTATGCCGATCTATTGGTCGGCAACCATATTGTATTTCATTAAAGTTTGGCTCCCTTTGATCATTTTGGATAGCATTCCGGAGTATCGGGTATGTTGGCATTGCATTGAAAATGATTAGGATCCATGAGATAAATACCTCACGGATTGAAAAAACTTACGTGTTCAGGGGGGGGGGAACGCACCCTCAGAACACGTACTAAAAAACATTTGGAGGTATCATGCGCTGGAAGCAATTTTTAACGCCTGTAAAATCTCTTGATGCAGATCAGGCCCGAAATTACATGGAAAACAGAGACATTGACGAACTGACAATTTTAGATGTGCGTCAGCCCAACGAGTATGAAAGCGGTCATATCTCCGGGTCCAAACTCATTCCCCTTCCGGACCTCACCGAAAGGATTCATGAAATCGACCCCAAAAAACCGACGGTGGTTTACTGCGGAATCGGAGGGCGTAGCCGCATCGCCGCCCAGATGCTGGCAGGAAACGGATTCGAAAATGTCTACAACATTTCCGGCGGATTCAAAACCTGGAAAGGTAAAGCTGCGGTTGGCAAAGAAGACCTCGGATTAGAGCTTTTCACCGGAGACGAATCTCCGGAAAAAACACTGGTCGTTGCGTATTCCCTCGAAGCCGGTTTGGGTGATTTTTACACATCCATGATCCCCCGAGTAAAAAATAAAGATGCTCAAAATATTTTTCAAAAATTGTCTGAAATAGAAATCAAGCACCAGGACCGTATTTTTAACGAATACATTCGATTGTCCAGAAAGCCTTTAAGTCGTGAAGCGTTTGAAGAAAATATGGTCCATACGGCGGTGGAAGGCGGTCTGACAACCGAGGAGTATACCAATCTTTTCCAACCGGACTGGGAATCTTTATCAGATATTATCGAGCTGGCCATGTCCATTGAAGCCCAAGCCCTCGATCTGTATCTTCGTGCTGCACACAGGAGCCCCAATCCGGAAAGCAGAAAGGTCCTTGTCCAGATCGGAGACGAAGAACGGGCACATCTGAAACAGCTCGGCAAGTTGATGGAAACTTTAGAGGGTTGAGGATATGACCATGGGAAAGCACCTTGTACTTGTAGGCGGCGGCCATGCACACATGGTTACACTTGCGAGCCTGCATCATTTCATTGAAAAAGGCCACAGGGTCACCGTTATCGGTCCATCGGCATACCATTATTACTCCGGCATGGGGCCCGGCATGCTCGGCAAAATGTATGCACCCGAAGATATTCGGTTTGCTACACAATATGGGGTTGAAAAACAGGGAGGTGTGTTTATCCTTGGAAAGGTCGTTCGTGTGGATCCGAAGGAAAAAACGGTCATCCTTGAATCCGGTGACGCTGTTTCATATGATGTGATTTCTTTTAACACGGGGAGTTACGTTTCGCGATCGATGGTTAAAGATGGGGAAAAGGATATTGTTTCAGTTAAACCCATCGAAAAACTCATGGATGCCCAGAGGCGTATTCTGGAACAAGTCCCACGCAAGCAAATAACGGTCAGCATCATCGGCGGCGGGCCTTCAGCGGCTGAAATCGCGGGAAACGTCTGGCGGCTGGCCCGGGATCACGGCCCCAAAAGGCCAAAAATTCAGATTTTCGCTGGGAAAAAATTCTTGTCACAGGTTCCGGACACCATGCGAAGCAAGGCTGTCCTTTCCCTCAACAAGCGGGGCATTGAAATTCTGGAAAAAGATTATGTTAAAGACATTAAAACCGGTCAGATCACTCTGGAATCAGGGCAACGCCATGACACGGATTTCATCTTCCTTGCCATTGGGGTCAAACCGTCACCGATTTTCAAGGAATCGGATCTGCCCACAGGGCCGGACGGCGGACTAATGGTCAATAAATACTTGCAGTGCGCTGCGTATCCGGAGATATTCGGCGGGGGTGACTGCATCTATTTTAAGGACTGCCCGCTGGATAAAGTGGGTGTTTACGCCGTCCGTCAAAATGCGGTTCTTTATCAAAATCTTATGGCATCTCTGGAAGAGACCGTCCTTCAACCCTTTGATCCGGGGGGGGATTACCTCCTGATATTTAATATGGGAGATGATACCGGAATTCTGCGAAAAAAACGGCTGGTGTTTGGCGGAAGGCTTGCTTTTTTAATCAAAGATCATATTGACCGGAAATTCATCAGAAAGTTTCAAGCCATCGAACAAACATGACAACAGTATTAGGAGTTGATGATGAACAAACATGATGTCGTATTTTTCAGACCGTATCCGTTCAAAATGGGGGAAAAATTGCATATCCAAGGTGGCGCGCGCAATGGTGACTGGGAAGTTATCGACATCACCGATAGGAAAATAAAGCTCCGCTGTCCTGTGTCTTTGCGGGAGTTCGAATGGAACCGCTTCTGCTATTTTGTTGAAGCGCGTTCAGGGACGGTTTGGCCTCAGGAATAACCTCCATGTGCGTGTTTAGGGGATGCGCTTTCCCGTGTAACGATACCTGCCCGCTCGTGCCTCGCATGGCAGGCGGGTTGGCGGAGTGGCTTCGTCATTTCAATGGCTTAGCAGTGGGGGAAACCGCGGCTCCCGCATGCTTTTTGCGGGAGAACGCGGAGGGGGCAGGAATGCCCCCGCTGCTAAGTCTTTGAAATGACCAGACACGTAGACACCGGAGTGAAACGGGGGAGCGCACCCCCTGAACACGTACAACTCCATAATTTTCGTGTCCAGGTAGGTCTTACTATAAAACCATATTTATCAACGGAATGGATGGGGTTTTTCTCAAAGGTCGTACTGTTTGAGTTTAATCCCTTCAACGTTCTACCGTATCAGAAATATTACCTGTGAAATTTATTAACATTTTTGCCATTGCCGTGGCTTTGGCCATGGACGCCTTTGCGGTTTCCATCGTGACCGGCGTAAATTTGAAAAATGTCAGTTACCGCCAGACATTCCGTTTGTCCTGGCATTTCGGATTGTTTCAGGCAATGATGCCGGTCATTGGCTGGTTTGCAGGCCTATCTGTAAGGGTTCACATCGAGCGTTATGACCATTGGATCGCTTTCGGCTTGTTGGCATTTGTCGGCATCCATATGATTAAGGAAGCATTCGATGACGATAAATCCGAAAAACGGAAAAAGGATCACACAAAAGGCATCACGCTGGTCATACTTTCCATTGCAACCAGTATCGACGCCCTTGCGGTGGGCTTCAGCCTGTCGCTACTGGGTGTATCCATCTGGACGCCCGCTATTGTCATCGGCATTGTAGCGGGAATCTTTACCATCATCGGATTACAGATTGGCGAAAAAATCGGGTCTGCCAAACAATTGAGTCGATATGCAGAAACCATCGGCGGCGGCATTCTGATCGCCATCGGATTGAATATATTGCACGAGCACGGGGCCTTGTCATTTTTTTTGAATTAAGGAAAATGACCCGCCGCCCAATAGACTCTGAGACCTTTGAAAAATGTTCATTTTTGTTCAAGTTCAAGTCGAAGATCCCGGACTTTGATCGGGGGAGGGCGAAAATTTTAACCACAGGAATACATTGGGTATTTCGAGGATTACAATTTGAGACTGACGCAGAAATTGGGCAAAAAGGGGCGTTTTGCAAAGGTCTCACACTATGGAGGGCACCTATGTCACCGATTACAATGGGAATCATCGCAAGCACACTTGCAGGCTTGGCCACGGGTGTCGGTGCATTGCCCGCTTTATTTTTTAAAAATATTTCCGATAAGGTATTAAACACCATGCTGGGCGGCGCCGCCGGTGTGATGTTGGCGGCAACTTCTTTTTCGTTGATCGTCCCGGGAATCGAATACGGCAATCAGATTTGGCCGGGTTACGGCGTCTATGTGGTGGTGTTTGGGATGCTGGTCGGGGCAGTTTTCTTAGATCGCCTGGACAAATGGCTTCCCCATGAGCATTTTGTTCTCGGACCTGAAGGACCTTCCAGTGCTATGAAAAGAATTTGGTTGTTCATCATTGCAATCACCATTCACAATTTTCCCGAAGGTCTGGCGGTGGGCGTCGGTTTTGGAACAGGGGATATCGGGGCCGGATCCAGTCTGGCAATGGGAATCGGGCTGCAGAATATGCCCGAAGGTCTGGCCGTTGCCATGCCCCTCATGGGTCTGGGTTACACCCGGTGGCGTGCGGTGGGGATTGCAACCTTAACCGGACTGGTGGAGCCTTTGGGCGGGTTCTTGGGGGTCGCCGCCGTCACGGTGTTTCATTCCGTCTTACCTTTTGGCCTGGCTTTTGCCGCAGGTTCCATGCTGTTTGTCATCAGTGATGAAATTATCCCGGAAACCCACGCCAAAGGAAAATCGCGTCTTGCGACCTTCGGAGTTATGGTTGGCTTTGTCATCATGATGGCACTGGACAATCTGTTGGGTTAACACCCGTGGTTCGTGCCCTAATCCTTTGAGACCGAAAATATTTCCTTAAGGGTATCAGGATCAAAATTTTCTATAATTTTAGACCGTTCAACGAATGACTCGATATTGGCATATGCATTTTCATAAACAGCCACCACGGTCTCGAGCTTTTGACATACAGGATCTTCCACGCCCAATACATTTCTTAATTTGTACAAAAGGCGTTTCCCTTCTTTAAAATGATCGGCGATTGTACCGAGCATCTCTTTTCTTTTTTCGTGTTTTTCCCGTTCGTTGGCGATAATCGGCAAAAGTCGTTGAACGGAAAATTCCACCAGCGCATCCCGTGGTGCATTGTAATTTTTGGATACCCTATCCAGGGATGTCAGCGATTTCCTGCTGATGACAAATGTTTTTTGAATACGTCCCTGCCGCGAAAATTTTATATTCTGAATTTCACGGGCAATGGATCTTAAATTTCGGGCATCTTCGACCAAATGATCAAAAAGAGATTTCTGCTTGATGCCTAAATGGGCGGCAACGATACTGATTGCATCGATGCAGCCCTCTGTAAGTTTGAAGGTTGCACGAACAGACTGCCTGCCCCTTAAATCTGCGGTGAAAGTTCGGGGCAGGGAAACATCTCCGGGTCGTTCTTTTCTTTCATCCCCTTCCATATATACCTCCTGAGTGTCGATGTTGTCTTTTTATTACTTATTTTATTTATTTTTTTTGATAATGCAATAATTTTTTTATTTACTATCTTGACATAATTTTTTTAGTTTTTATTTTTATGAATAAGACGCGACCAAGATACAAAAGATAGCATTGAACCGTTCAATTCGGCGGCGGCATCTATTTTGTTTTCTTAGCAAAATCTATCCGGTCAACATCGTCTAATAAAAGGAGGATAAAGAAATGATTTACAGAAGATTGTTCGGTTTACCGACATGGCGGCTAAGGAGCCGGTTCGACGAATTGGAGCACATGCGGCGTCAGATGGACCGGATATTTGGGGAAATGAACCGTGGTTCTGTTGAAAAAAGAATCAGCGGTGTATTCCCGGCCATCAATTTGACCGAAAATATGGACAACTACTATGTTCGCACAGAACTTCCCGGGGTCCAATCCGAAGATCTTGTTATACAAGCTACGGTGAACAGTATCGCAATTTCCGGGGAACGGAAGATTCCGGAAGTGGAAGCCAATGCAAAGTACCATCGCAGAGAGCGGGAACCTGGAAAATTCTCGAGAATGATCGGCCTCCCTGACAACATAAATCCGGATGCCATTGAAGCTGCCCTGGAAAACGGAATTTTAACCATCGTGATCCCTAAAAAAGAAGCAGCCAAACCCAGGCAGATTACCATAAAATAAGATAAAATTTCTTTTTAAAAGGAGAAAATGACCATGGCCGACACCCAAACAAAAGCACTCAAGGTGAGAGACAAACAGGAAGTTACCGGCCCTGCGGAGCAGACCCGGCCCGGGATGATCTTCGCGCCGGATGTCGACATATTTGAAACAGAAATAGAACTCACGCTTCTTGCTGATATTCCCGGAGTTAAACCGGAAGATTTAAATATCGATCTTCGTGAAAACACCCTTACGCTTACAGGGGAGGTGACGCCCGGCAAAGGTTCAGACGAAACGGATGTTTTAATGGAATATGAAACAGGTAAATATTTCCGGCAATTTTCACTTTCGGAAGTCATCGATCAAAGCAAGATCGACGCTCAGCTTAACGATGGTGTTTTACGATTGACGCTGCCAAAAATCGAAAAGGCGACGCCCCGAAAAATCACCGTAAAGACCGTTTAAAATTGAATCACACTTACACGGGGTTTCTTTGTGCCCCAGATTGCCCAAAGGAAATGCCATTTCAAGCGGCACCGGAGTAATGGAGTGATGAAATAGCGAAAGTTCTCTAACTTACCGTTATTCCATCCATTACTCCAATTTTTTCCCTAATTTTTAACCTAGCAAACCACCCCGTCGAAAACATTATTATTCAGTTACCTGCCTTAAAAGTAATATAATTTATCTTATAAAAAATAATATTGACATTCTTTGTTTAATTCTTATTTTTGGTCCAGCAGAAAAAACCCCATAGGTTATAAAGCAAAAAACAAAACAGGAGGTTTCTTATGGAACTTATAAGATGGAACCCAATGAGAGGGATGTTCGGCCTTGGCCATCGAATAGGCTCTCTATTCGACGAACTTAATTTCCAACCCACAGAGATCCCAGGTGATCTGGCCCCGCGGAATTGGAATCCTGTGGTGGATATTTATGACAATGACGAAAATATAATCATCAAAGCTGAACTGCCCGGAATCGATAAAAAAGATATTTCCATAGATGTAAAGGAGAGCGTTCTGACCCTGAAGGGTGAACGGTCAACTGCCAATGAAGTTAAAGAGGAGAAATACTACCGCAGGGAAAGGTTCTTTGGAAAATTTGAAAGGGCCTTTACGCTGCCCGAAGACGTCGATCCTGAAAAAATACAGGCCAACTACACAGACGGTGTTTTGGAGATTAAGATCCCGAAACCCGAAACTAAGGAACCGAAAAAGATTACAGTACACTAACTTTAATTGATGGTCTCGTAAAAAGTCTTTTGTGAGCAACATCGAGCAATTTTGGACAAAGGTTCATGACGCGTCTGGCGTTAAAAATTGCAAGCTGTTTGAGGGCGTTAGCCCGAGTTCTTGCAATTTAGCCGGGCGAGTCATGAATCCCAAAATTGCTTGCGGAGCGAGCAAAATCAGACTTTTTACGAGTTCAACATAAGTCGGAAAAGAGAGAGAATAAAAATACCCTTGGGACGGTTAACCATACACCGCCCCAAAATTCAAATCTGATGGAGGAAGAAAATGAGTAAAATAATCGGAATCGATTTGGGCACCACCAACTCATGCGTCTCGATCATGGACGGTGGTGAATCCAAAGTTATTACAAATACCGAAGGGGGGAGAACAACCCCCTCGATCGTTGCCGTTACCGACCGTGGGGAGAGATTGGTGGGACAGATTGCCAAACGGCAGGCCATAACCAATCCCGAAAATACGGTATTTGGCGTAAAAAGACTTATCGGCCGAAAATATGATTCGCCGGAGGTACAAAATGACGTCAAAATCCTGCCGTACAAAATCCAAAAGGGAAGCAATGGTGACGTTCGCATCAATCTCAGGGGCAAACAGTACAGTCCGGCTGAAATTTCTTCGTATATCCTGTCAAATATTAAAAAATCGGCCGAAGAATACCTGGGTGAGAAGGTAACCGATGCCGTCATTACGGTGCCGGCCTATTTTAGTGACAGCCAAAGACAGGCGACCAAAGATGCAGGGAAAATCGCAGGCCTTAATGTGTTGAGAATCATCAATGAACCGACGGCGGCGTCTCTTGCCTATGGTCTGGACAAAAAAAACGAAGGAAAGATTGCGGTGTTTGACTTGGGCGGCGGCACATTTGACGTTTCCATCCTCGAAATCGGGGACGGTGTTTTCGAGGTTAAAGCGACCAACGGAGATACCCATCTGGGCGGTGAAGATTTCGACCTTCGGTTGATCGATTACCTGGCCGATGAATTCAAAAAAGACCAGGGTATCGATCTCAGAAAAGACACCATGGCCCTGCAACGGCTGAAAGAAGCCGCTGAAAAGGCCAAAGTGGAGTTGTCAACTTCAATGGAAACGGATGTGAATCTGCCGTTCATCACGGCCGATGCCAGCGGCCCCAAGCATCTCAACATCCGGATAACCCGGGCCAAACTCGAAGCTTTGATCAGCGATTTGCTTTCCAAACTTGAAGGCCCCTGTCGCGTGGCCATGGATGACGCAGGCTTGTCGGCAGGTGATATGGATGAAGTGATTCTGGTGGGGGGCATGACCCGCATGCCGGCGGTCCAGGAGCGCGTTTCTCAGATATTCGGCAAAACACCCGGAAAAGGCGTTAATCCGGATGAAGTCGTTGCCCTGGGAGCAGCGATTCAGGGCGCTGTCTTGAAAGGTGATGTGAAAGATGTTCTCCTCCTCGACGTTACGCCCCTGTCTCTGGGCATAGAGACACTGGGCGGGGTCATGACGAAGCTGATTGAAAAAAATACCACCATTCCGGCCAAAAAGAGCCAGATTTTTTCCACGGCGGAAGACAATCAGCCTGCCGTTTCGGTTCATGTGCTTCAGGGAGAGCGCGAAATGGCTTCAGGGAACAAAACACTGGGTCGTTTTGAACTGATGGACATTCCCCCTGCTCCCAGAGGAATGCCCCAGATCGAAGTCGCCTTTGACATCGATGCCAATGGTATCGTGGAGGTATCGGCAAAAAATCTGGCCACCGGAAAGCATCAATCTATAAGGATTACAGCCTCTTCGGGGTTGTCCCAAGCGGACATCGATCGGCTGGTCCGGGATGCGGAACTCCATGCCGACGAGGATGGGAAGAAGAAGGAACTCGTGGAAGCCCGGAATACGGCAGACGCACTGATCTATAACACGGAGAAATCTATGAAGGAAATCGGGGAAAAGGTCGACAGCGCGGTCAAGGCCGAAGTTGACGAAGCGGTGAAAAACCTGAAACATGCCATGGACGGTGACGATCCCTCCGAGATTAAACGGATGACCGAAGCACTGACCGAATCTTCCCATAAGCTGGCCACCGCCATGTACCAGCAGGCATCCCATTCCGGTGGATCACCGAATGGATCCACGGCAGATGGCATGGGAGGCTCGGCCACTTCCGGATCGGATGACGATGTTGTTGATGCAGAGTATCAGGAAGTGGCGTAACCGGTTGTCACTCAGGTTTCGCACCCGTTGGGTCAACCAAAGTTATGGGGTCGGAGATATTTCCGGCCCCATAAAAGAATCCGGGCCCATCTTAGACCCCGCTTCCCGGGGGAATGGAGAATGATGGAGTGTTGGGGGACAGGCATAGCCTTCGGAGATCCCCCATTGCAAGGGAAGACCAGATTTATCAGGCCTTAATCACGCGTCAGGAAACTTAACGGTAAAGGGAGTCCCTTATGCAAGATTCGGGTTAAGACCGCACCTGCCCTTCGATACACGCGGTTCCCGGCCCAGGGTAGCCTTTACAAATCCAAGGTCTAACCGGATAGATTTTACAAACCGCATTATTTCTGCCGTACTTCAAAAATGGGCAGGGGGCTGCGTTATCTTCCGTATTCTCGATTTCCCCGGAATATTCATCGACGACAAACCCATACCGATGGATAAAATCGGAAATCTTCATATTTAGATAATCCGCAGCGAGACGGGGATCCAATTCCGACCATGGAATTCCAATTTTTTTACAGCAGTTCCCACATCGTTGACAGATAAAACTCATCGATCAATCCACTTTTCAAATTCGATAGATTTTATTGACTCCGTTTTATTTTCATTTCAGGGTGAAGGCATTTGATTTCGGTACAGCGAAGCGACGGCGTGTTTCTCTTGGAAACCGACTGGCTGTTTTAAGGGCTATAGCACGCGTTAGACCGAGCCGAATGAAATTATGATGTAAAATATCCATCGGAAATTCAGGTTTAATCGCGGTCCCCGCCGATCAACCCCCCAAGACCTCCGAGAAGCGACCCCTCGCCGGTTTGTTTGCCCCCTGCAGAAGGCGCATGGGCCAGGATTCGATCGGCCATTCGTGAAAAGGGAAGACTTTGAAGAAGAATGGTTCCGGTGCCACTCAGGGTTGTCAGAAAAAGGCCTTCACCGCCAAAAAACATGGATTTAAGACCCCCGGCGCGTTCAATCTTGTAATCGATACCGCTGGTGAATGCCACCAAACAACCGGTATCGACTCGAATAAGTTCATTGTTCAGTTTCTTTTTTACCACGGTTCCACCGGCATGAACAAACGCCATGCCATCACCCCGAAGACGCTGGAGAATAAACCCCTCCCCCCCAAAAAAACCGGTTCCCAAACGCTGGGTAAAGGCGATGTCCAATTCGGTTCCTAAAGCAGCGCATAAAAAAGCATCTTTTTGACAAAAAAGTTCGCCGCTGATTTTGGCCATATCAATGGGAATGATCTTCCCGGGATAGGGGGCTGCGAAGGCGACACTTTTTTTACCATATCCGGTATTTGTAAAATGAGTGATAAAGAGAGATTCACCGGTCAGAACCCGCTTGCCGACATTTAGAAGTTTGCCGAAAATCCCGTCGTCCGGCCGGGATCCATCGCCCATTTTTGCCTCAAAGGTGATGCCGTCATCCATGTAATTCATCGCCCCTGCTTCAGCCACGACGGTTTCACCGGGATCGAGCTCGATTTCAACGAGTTGTATATCGTCTCCGATAATTTTAAAATCGACGTCATGGCATTTCATGGCGATTTTTTCGTCCATTTCTCTCTCCTTGTGGAAATTTTAATATCTCCGAAACACCGCCTTCAACAAGCATTGAAATGATCCGTCCAACACCATTGAAGGCTTCGTAAAAAGTCTATTGTGAGCAATATCGAGCAAAAACAGACTTTTTACGAGTTCATCAACATTATTGAAAAAAATTTTTTAAAAGTAAAGTAAATCCTTTCTTCACAGCCACACATCCTGTAATATAACGTGTCGACTCAAAATAAAAACGTTTTGGAAATTCTACAACTTCTTGAAAATAAGGTTTATTAATGGAAACCTGTTTGTACCGTCAGAATGGAAGAATGGAAAGCTGGAATATTGGGGATAACGGCGGAAATACACCATTTAAATTGTAAAAAACTCATTCAAACCCATCAGTTGTACCCCGTGAAACTTTTTTCTCTTTCAACAGGGCCAGTATTCCATTGTTCCATCATTCCAATTGTGACCTGCCCGCTCGTGCCTTCCAATGGTAGGCGAGGCGAAGCGAACTAACTTGAGAAGGAGCATCCACCGATGACGGCAAAATCCTCTGTTTTTATGGAAACCTACCAAAACTATCTCCATCAGATCGCCAAAATCGATATGGATTCAAGGTCTGAAAAACTGGGGGGAACGGTTGAAGGAAACCAAATGGTCCTCTCCTTTTTCGGACAACCCTACAGGATTTCAGGTCAAGGAATAAAAGACCCGTCCGGAAAACAGCCGGCCATAAGGATTAGCGTCGTAATCTGTAAGTACCTGCTGTTATGCCCGGAAATACCCTCGTTAGACACGGAATGGGTTTCCTATAGGGACTTTAAAGATGCCGCTCCGTTGGCCGGCAGTTTTGTCAATAATACCGAAGGGGCCATTGCACACAATTTTTCTGGCCGTCTGGATGAATTGACGGGGGCCTGTGAGAAGCTCGGCGGCTGGGATCCGGATCTGGGTCTTTCCTATCAACTCATTCGGAAACTCTATCCGTTGCCGAAAGTTCCCGTGCTTCTGCTTTTTGACGACGTCGACGAGGAATTTCCGGCCCAGTGCAAGGTGCTTTTCGAAAGGCGCGCCGAACACTACCTGGACCCTGAATGTTTGGCGATCTTGGGGGTGCTACTTTTCGATTTTTTGGATAAAGCCGTTCAGGGTGGATAGTGATAAGCGGTAACAAACAATGGGTTCAAAGAATCCATCGGTGAGGTTAAAGTTTATATCGGTCTCGCAGCCGAAGGGAAAGTTCATTGACAACCGAAAACGCTTTTTCAACGGTGTTTTCCCCATCTGGATTGACCAGACAGCACGTGGCCGGAGATAGGAGGCTTCTTGACAATAAAAACTCTCTGTCGATGCCCTTGCCGCTCAAAAAATCCCATACCCCTGTCAACCTTATTTCCAGTGAATGGATGTTTTCAGCTTCAAAAGGTTCAAAATTTGTGGGAACAACGCCCCACACAATGACACCCCCTCGATCCAGAAAGTTTTCAATCGATTTCCAATACGACGAAAAAACTTCTCCGTTTTGATAGATGTCCAGAGATAAGACGTCGAGATCGAGATTCAGAAGAAAATCCCAGTCCGGATTCCCGCACAAATGGACTCCGCGGGGTCTTTGGACCATGGAAAAGAACTGTTCCATATCTTTTTTGGCCTGGGTGCTGTCGTAGCCCGAAAGGGCACTGAACAAAAACTGTAATCCCGGCTCATCAACAAACATAAATGCATTGGGATTCATCAGTTTCAGACGTTTGAGCTGAACATTGATGCGTTTTGACATAAATTCGAACATAAACGGCCGTATGGTGTCTTCAAAGAGAATGGGCCGTTTATCCTGATCAAGAACATTTAAACCAAAGCTGATGGGCCCTTCCAGTTGCCCTCTTATGGCAGGCCGGTCGGAGAGATCCATTTCAAGAAATTTATGATACACCACCGAATAATCTCTGCTGATGTCAAAATATTCAGGCTCGTCAAAACGCGCCATGGTGTCTTCAAATTCGTTGATGAAATTATCCATGGAAAAGCGCAAGGTTTGATTTTCCAGATCCAGTAAAATTCCGGGAAAGTGTTCCGCCGCCTGTACGTACATATCTTCATAATAACTGACCCGAGGCAGCTGGGGCCAGAAAGGAATGTCCATGGAAAGGGCGAGCTTGAGGGCCCGATCCGCATCTTTATGGGGCATGACCGCCATGGCCGTGGTTTTCAGATTTCCCGGAATTGTCATAAATCGGTTTCCTTTTCACATCAACCCATCGAAGATTTTTTTTAATTCTTTTTCGGAAAGAATTTTTTCTTCACGTGCGACTTGGATGATGGTTTTCCCCGTCTCATGGGCCTTGTTTGCAATGGCGGCGGATTTGTCATAACCGATATGGGGCACCAGATAGGTGGCTATAGCCAAGCTCTTCTCAATGTTGCCGGCACAATTTTCCCGGTTGGCGCGAATACCGTCGATACATTTTTCTGCCAGAACCTCGGCTCCGGTTGAAAGAAGGTCAATGGATTGCAGAAGGTTATAGGCGATCACCGGTAGCATGACGTTCAATTCGAAGTTGCCGGCCTGTCCGCCAATCATAATGGTCGTATCGTTTCCCATAACTTGAACAGCTGCCTGAATAACGGCCTCAGGGATCACCGGATTAATCTTTCCAGGCATAATTGAAGATCCGGGTTGAACAGAAGGAATCGATATTTCACCGAGTCCGCACCTTGGGCCGGATGCGAGCCACCGGAGGTCATTGCAAATTTTAACCAGACTCACGGCGATGGTTTTTAAAGCTCCGCTGGTCTCAACCGCGACATCCTGTGCCCCCTGGGCTTCAAAGTGGTTTTCCGCTTCCGTGAAATTAAGGTTCGAATATTTCGAGATAAGCGCAACAACTTTTTTAGCGAAATCAGGGTGGGTATTGAGGCCGTTCCCCACGGCAGTTCCCCCCAAGGCAAGCTCTGCCAGGCGGTCTTCGACGGCTTCGATCCGCCTGATGCCTAGTTCCACCTGTCTCGTATATCCGGAAAACTCCTGTCCTAAAAACATGGGTACCGCGTCCTGAAGATGGGTTCTTCCTATTTTTTTAACATCTCCCATTTCAGATGTTTTGTGTAAAAGACTTTTTTCCAGGTGGTGCAAAGCAGGAACCAGTCGGCCCCTGATTCGGGTCAAAGCAGATATGTGGAGGGCCGAAGGGATGACATCGTTGCTCGACTGACCGAGGTTAACATGATCGTTCGGATGAACCGGAAATTTTCCGCCTTTTTCCCCGGTAATTGTCTCGTTGGCTCTGGATGCAATGACCTCGTTCATGTTCATGTTGGTCGACGTTCCGGATCCTGTCTGAAAAACATCCACGGGAAATTGAGTGTCGAACTTTCCTTCCATGATTTCCTGTGCAGATGCGACAATCGATTTTGATATTTTTTCATCCAGAAGACCCAACTCGCCGTTCACCGTTGCAGCGCATTTTTTTATCAGCGCAAGGGAATGAATAAACGACCGCGGGAATCTAAGCCCGCTGATGGGAAAGTTGTTTATGGCCCGTTGGGTACTTGCCCCATAGTACGCATCTTCAGGGACCGTAGCAGTTCCCAGGGAATCTTTTTCTTTTCGGTATTTCATTTAAAATCCTTTTATACCATTTTTTTCGGCAAAAACCACCCCTTCTCCCGGGTAGAGGTGACGTTGTTCCAGGGGCGTTGTCACTTTCGTTTCAGGCCAACAGCCCTCTTGGGGTTCGGCCCCTTCCAGAGCGCCTGGACTTGGATTTCGGTCTTTCATTTTCGGATGCTTCCTTAAATCCACACCGGCAACCGGTGCACTGAACTCGATGGGAATATTGTTCGGATCAAAGGTATAGATGGAGTGGATAAATCCGTGGTCAATGACTTCCGAGACCCAGATGTCGGCGGCTTCGAATCTGTCTTTGAGTCTCCAGAGGTCGTCATCGCATGCGACCCCCAATGAGACATGGTCAAATGCAAACGACCCCTTGACCGGGACACCATGATCTTTTTCGGGTATATTTTCGACCTCCGGCCATTCGAAAAAGGCGATCATATCGTGCTCGGATATCTCAAAGAAGTAATGTCTGTATTTGGTTCCGCCAAGGCCGGCCACAAGACGCATACCTAAAAAATCCCGCCAGAATCTAATGGTGCTGTCCATATCTCTTGTGGCCATTGCCAAGTGATTGATCCCGCTGTATTTTATCATTTTTTCAACTTCATGTATTCAAAGGTCTCATCTTGGTTTGCCTTAATTGACACTCTAGATGATGATACAATAAGTGTGCCAACCTAAAGCAAAAAAATTTACAAAATACTTGGCACGAGCATTGCATTTGTTTTACAGAAAAAACAAACAAGTTTCTTTTATCCCCAGTAAATTTTCAACAATCTTTAACAAATGCCAATGGAGGTTTAACATGACGAAGAAACGTTATAAGGTTGAAACATCGTGTCCACAATGCGGATGCAGTGCTGTTTCCCACCTGTCAACGGAAGAGATTAGAGAACGGTACGGTGACGTGTCGAATGTTGAAATGGAATGTGGTGAATGCATGATTAAATATGAAACCGAAATGAAAACAGCATGTCCCGAATGGGATGAGGCATGCAGGATAGAAGAATAATTAAACGTCTCGGAATTTCTATAATTGGTTGAAATTAAGGATCTTTTAATAGCTACTCGTTTATGCCCCTTCCATGGAGTGATGGAATTTTGGAATAATAGAACATTGGGTTAAAGAATCAATATCATTGTTAATCCTACAGTTACCCATTACCCCAGTATTACATTTTTCCATCATTCCAATTGTGAGCAAAGCGAACTAATGTGCATACCAAAAGGACAGACATATGGCGTACGATTTTACCGCAGATGATGTATTCGAGATGGCTGAAAAGCTGGAAAGAAACGGAGCACACTTCTATAGAAATGCCGCTGAAAACGCGGACGGCCCTGAGGCAAAGGCTTTCTTGATGCGTCTTGCGGAAATGGAGGATGCCCATGAAAAGACATTCGCTCTTCTTCGGTTGAATCTTTCCGAGAAAGCCAAAGCAGCCACGGTTTTCGACCCGCAACACGAATCCGCCGTTTATCTGCGAGCCCTGGCAGATACCCAGGTGTTTTTTGAAAAAGAAATCGATCTTTCTTCGATGAGAGCGATACTCAAGGCAGCCATCCTTGCTGAAAAAGACTCCATCGTCTTTTATCTGGGCATGAAGGATCTGGTTCCGGACACCCTCGGAAAGGATAAGCTGGATAAAATCATTAAAGAAGAGATGGGCCATATCAGGATTTTAAGCAAAGAACTCATCGCCCATAAAAAATAGCGGCGGTTCTTGTTTCATAATACAATTATGTATCAAATATGAACATGAGACAGTTTTTAGCCGTTTCAATACCCAAACAAAACCCATTTAAGCATTTTACCATACTACCTGAAATAATGACGTGTTTTCCATATGTATGGATCAATCGAAATAATATGAGAATATTCAGAAGTTTATACATTATTTGATCATTTTTTTCTATCTGGCACGGAACTTGTTACATTGTAAGGGGAGAAACTACGAAAATGGAGAATGCCCCTTGAAGTCCTGCGATAACAACATAAAAAAAACCCTTAATCTGGTGGATGAAATGATCCGGGTTGCAGATAAGGGTGATATCGATCGTGAAGATACGGGGTGCGGCATCCTATACGGCGTGCTGCGAGATGCGGCCTATAAGCTTAAAAAATTAGCCGAGCAGGAAAGGGAAAATCATATTCAAAAGGGATGGTGGGAAGAAGAACCTGAATAAAAATTGAGGCCCCCTGAAGTAAAACCCAAAGGTATGTACTGTCTTAAACAGTGGGTCGGATCGACGGTAAGAAATCTTTTCCTTTTTTATATTAGACCCCTACTCCCGCAGCCCATTTTTAGTGGGGGTTGCGCCCCGGTCAAAGAGAAAAAAGATAGGTTTCCCAAGGTTAACTTCCCTATTAACAAACTTGCGGGGAAGGCTTGCGTTATTGTACTTCATCAATGTACCATAAGTATTCGCGCTTCACGACAAGGATATTTATCAGCGATAACACTATCAACATCATAAAAGGAGGAATTAAACATGGCGAGTTTAAAAGGAACTCAAACCGAAAAAAACCTTTTAACTGCATTCGCAGGGGAATCTCAGGCAAGAAATCGATACACCTATTTTGCCAGCAAGGCCAAAAAAGAGGGTTACGTTCAGATATCAGATATTTTTACCGAAACAGCGAATCAGGAAAAGGAGCATGCCAAAAGATTTTTCAAATTTCTTGAGGGCGGCGAAATCGAAATCGCTGCAGCGTTTCCTGCAGGCGTCATCGGCACGACCCTTGAAAATCTGAAAGCTGCCGCCGCAGGGGAACATTATGAGCACACCGAAATGTACCCCGGCTTTGCGAAAGTGGCACGGGAAGAAGGATTTAACGAAATTGCCCTGGTATTTGAAGCGGTTTCCGTTGCAGAGAAACAGCATGAGAAAAGATATGACGACCTTGCTGCAAATATAGACACCGGAAAGGTGTTCAAAAAGGATGACACCGTAACATGGCGATGCCGCAACTGCGGTTATCTCCATGAAGGTGAAGAGGCGCCGAATTTGTGCCCGGCATGCGACCATCCACAGGATCACTTTGAACTGCTTGGGGAAAACTGGTAATCTTTTAATAAAATTCATCCCCGCCTGCCTCGCAAAAGATCGGCAGGCGGGCAAATACCCATCAAAGGAGGAAAGTAAATGGCTGAAAGACTTGAAGTGTACAAATGTGAAATTTGTGGGAACATCGTAGAAGTCCTTCATGGCGGAGGCGGAGAGCTGGTATGCTGTGGCCAGCCCATGGTCCGGATGGTTGAAAATACCGTCGATGCAGCCAAAGAGAAACACGTCCCGGTGATCGAAAAAGTCTCGGGGGGTATAAAAGTCAAGGTCGGCAGCGTTGCGCATCCCATGGAAGAAAAACATTACATCGAATGGGTCGAAATTATAGCAGACGGCAAGGCGTATCGCCAGTTTCTCAATCCCGGCGAAGCCCCGGAAGCCACATTTGATGTGGCGGCAGATCAAGTCACGGCACGGGAATACTGTAATCTTCATGGGCTGTGGAAAGGGTAATACAAATGCTCTCGAATAGGATGCAAAAAGCACTCAATGCACAGATGATCGCTGAACTCTATTCTTCTTATCTATACCTATCGATGAATGCCTATTTCAAATCTGTCAATCTCGATGGATTTGCAAACTGGATGTACGCTCAGGCCCAGGAAGAGCTGATGCATGGCATAAAATTTTACGAATTCATCAATCAGCGAGGGGGGCGGGTGACGCTGGCAGCCATTGAAGCGCCGCCCACCGAATGGGACGGTCCCATGGCCGTGTTTGAAGATACATTAAAACACGAGCAAAAGGTCACCGGCCTAATCAATGATTTGGTGGAAGTTGCTTTGGAAGAGCGTGACCATGCGACCCAGATATTTCTTCAGTGGTTTGTGACGGAACAGGTAGAAGAAGAAGATAGCGTTGGCAATGTGTTAGAGCAGCTTAAACTTTTGGGAGAGGCTAAAGGCGGTCTCTTTATGATGGATCGCGAGCTGGCCAAACGACAAGCGCCTGACATGTCCACCGAGATTGTTTAAAGAGAATTAAAGTGGCATTAAAAGGAGGTGATACCTATGCCAAGCTGGAAATGCTCAAAATGCGGATATGCTCTCGAAGCCAATGCGCCGCCGGATCAATGCCCTTCGTGCAAGGAAAAATGCGAGTTTCTTGACAACACCTGTTATACACCGGATTGCGAATTCGAGAAAACTGACAAGCGAATATAAAATAGTGTCTAAAGCTTAAGGAGAGGATCTAAAATGGCAAAGGTACTGATTGTCTGTGCAACGAGAACCGGAGAAACCCTCAGGATCGGCGAGCTCATTGCTGAAGGCATTCGATTTTCCGGTCATGAAACAACGGTCGTGAAAATCAACGCAATCAAAAATGAAACAGACCTCCAAGGGTATGATGCCCTTGTGTTGGGTTCCGCCACGTATCACGGCGGTATGATCCAGGGGATGAAAACCATGCTTTTCCTTGCTGAAAAGGCCGAACTTGAAGGTAAAGTTGGGGGTGCGTTCGGTGCATTTGGATGGAGTGGAGAAGCACCGGACCGCATCTTCGACACCATGAAGAATATTTTTAAAATGAACATGGTCAGCGGCCCCTTAAGACTCAAATCGAGTTCTCTGGGCGGCGGGACTCAAATGGCTCAGGATTATGGGCGAGAAATCGCTGGGAAACTTTGACACGTACGCATCAATAAGATGGGAAAGGAGAACATCATGTCGACACCGCAACATTGTCCGGGTTTTCAAAATTTTAAGACGCTGAAGTCGTTTACCTGCAAATGCCCGAATTGTGCAGAAGAAATAGAGATCTTCTCGGATGAGTTTGACAGACCCCATGTGTGCAGCGGCTGCAACCAGAAAATAGATTTTACCCAGTGTAAATTGGAAGGGACCACTTAAACCCTTGTTCCGGTTTAACCAGCCCGCACGCATTGCATCGAGTTATCAAAAAATCCCGGTGATGGGTTAATTCTTCCATTTACCGGGTCTTCGAGTCTCCCTTTTCCGGGGAGACTTTCGGTGGACATAACGGTCAGTGACAAAGCGTTTAGAATTTTTCCTTCGAGTTCAGGAGGCGGAAATCCAGAGACGCTGATATAGCTATATCTAAAAATACAATTTCCTTACACTGACATTGATGAGACCGGGCGCATCGCTATAAAGGAGACGCTCATGGATGTGGTATTTCTTTCACGGCTGCAGTTTGCAGCAGCCACCATGTTTCATTTTCTATTTGTTCCCTTTACCTTGGGGTTATCGTTTTTGGTCGCCTATATGGAAACCCAATACGTCAAAACCGGAGATGAAACCTACCTTCGAATGACAAAATTCTGGGGCAAGCTGTTCCTGATCAACTTTGCCCTGGGAGTCGTTACGGGGATAACCCTTGAATTCCAGTTTGGAACCAACTGGTCCCGCTATTCCGCCTATGTGGGGGATATTTTTGGATCGCTTCTCGCCATTGAAGCCACCACCTCGTTTTTTCTGGAGTCGACACTGATCGGTGTCTGGATTTTCGGGTGGAAAAAGCTTTCCAAAAAAGCCCATGCTACGGTGATGTGGCTGGTAGCCGTCGCTTCAACCTTTTCCGCGGTTTGGATCCTCATTGCCAATGCCTGGATGCAGAATCCCGTCGGTTTTACCATTCGGGAGGGAAGAGCGGAACTGGTGAACTTCGCCGCTGTTTTATTTCAAAAGTACGCCGTCTTTAAATTTCTACACACGGTCAGCGCCGCCTATGTACTGAGCGCTTTTTTCGTCATGGGCGTCAGCGCCTATCATTTGTTGAAAAAACAGAATATCGATTTTTTTAAACGCTCATTTAGGATTGCCCTGGTATTCGGAACGATTTTTTCCGTGATCGTGGTGGTTATCGGCGATATAAACGGCGTCATCGTTGCTGAAAAACAACCCACCAAGCTGGCTGCCATGGAATCTCTTTGGGAAACCACCACCCGGGCGCCGGTCTACCTTTTCGCCCTTCCGGATGAAGAAAACGAAAAAAATACCATTGAGATCGGAGCATTACCCGGCATGCTCAGCTTTCTGGTATTTCACGACATAAACGCGGAAGTCCTGGGTTTGAAAGCCTTTCCCAAAGATGAAAGGCCCCCGGTGTTGATCACCTCTTTTGCATTTAAAGGGATGGTGGGGTTGGGATTTTATTTTATCCTCGCAACGGTCCTGGGCTGGTTGAAACGTGATCGTCTGGTGGACAGCCCCAAATATCTGAAGCTCATGCTGCTGTCCATCCCCCTGCCCTACTTGGCCTGTGAAATGGGGTGGGTGCTTGCCGAAGTCGGCCGTCAACCCTGGATCGTTTACGGCCTGATGAAAACGTCCGACGCAGTTTCTCCCATTGCGACATCCCAGGTGGTGACCTCTCTCATAGCGTTTATAGTGGTGTATGGTTTACTGGGGGTTACCGGATTCTATTTAATTGCCAAAAACGCCCGCAAGGGCCCCGAGGTTGAAACCGGCAATTAGCCATCCGGAAGACTCGGCGATAAAAACAGGAGGAAAAAATGGTTTTACAAACGATCTGGTTTTTCCTGTGGGGCCTTTTATGGGCGATATTCTTCATGACGGACGGTTTCGATTTCGGGATCGGAACGCTGTATCCTTTCCTTGGCAAAACCGACCAGGACAAACGGATCATGATCAACGCGATAGGACCCCTGTGGGACGGAAATGAAGTGTGGCTCATAACGGCAGGAGGGGTTACTTTTGCGGCCTTTCCACTGGTATATTCTGTAATGTTTTCTTCCCTTTATTCAGCATTAATGTTGATTCTATTTGCGCTTATTCTCAGAGGTGTTTCCTTTGAATTCCGTGGCAAGGTGGACAACCCGGTTTGGCGAAAGATCTGGGACAGCTGCATCTTTATCGGGAGCGTTTTACCGGCGCTTCTTTTCGGCGTGGCCTTTGCAAATATTTTTCAGGGCATCCCCATCGATCACAACGGAATTTTTCACGGAACACTCTTAACACTCTTGAACCCATACGGACTTCTGGGCGGCGTTCTTTTTGTTCTTCTTTTTCTCGTTCACGGGGCTTTATGGCTTACAATCAAATCAGAAGGCGAGCTTCATGAGCGTGCCGTTTCCGCTGCCAATAAAATTTGGCCAGTACTTCTTATGGTGGCCGTCGTCTTTTTGATCGCCAGCAAATTCTCCACCCGTCTGTATGACAACTACATTACGCATCCGGTCTTTTTTTCTGTGATACTAACGACGGTGCTAGCCCTTTTGGGCGTCAAGTTTTTTATATCAAAGAAAGAATTTTTCAAAGCCTGGTTCGCTTCGGCCGCTACCATTGTCGGAGCCACCTTTTTCGGTGTGATCGGTCTTTATCCGAACCTGTTCCCCTCGAGCCTCAGCCCCAAATACAGCCTAACGGCATTCAATGCCTCTTCAAGTCCTTTGACCTTGAAAATTATGCTGATTGTGGTAATACTGTTTATTCCTGTCGTCATCGGCTATCAGATTTGGGCATATCACCTCTTTAAAGGTAAAATAACAGCGGATGATCTTGCCCATGAAGAAGCATACTGATTATTGAGCGGTCGCGGGGATAATTGTAAGGCATTATCCATCCGCAAAAACTCCGCGACAGTTGGATAAATTGAAAAAACCATGGGAGATATCGCATGAAGTCGATTATCGTTGTCGTATGTTTCGTTTTTGCAGTTCTTTCCGCAGGTGTCATCGCCGGTGAAATCACGGAAAAAGGCCCGGCAGAAATTACCCTTGACGGCGGCAGTAGAGGAGCGGTCGATTTCCCCCACCAAAGGCATCAGAACACTTTGGGCGACTGCAAGCTCTGCCATGACATATTTCCGAAGAAATTGGGCGTAATAAAGGCGTTAAAAGACGAGGGGAAGTTAGAAAAAAAGCAAGTCATGAATAATTGCAGAGGGTGTCACCGGGACCTTGCCAAGGAAGGTAAAAAGGCCGGTCCGACGTCATGCACCACTTGTCATTCAAAATAAGGAATTGTCGATTATGCTGGTTCTCGGATTGCAAGGAAGCCCAAGAAAAAAGGGAAATACAAATTATCTTCTTTCAATGTTCATGAATGAAGCCCAAAAGTATGGCGCGCAAACCCGCGTCATTGAAGCGGCCAAAAAGAATATCGTCCCATGTTTGGGCTGTGGCTCGTGTGAAAAAAACGGATACTGCGTTACAAAAGACGACGATATGACGCATGAAATTTACCCCTTGCTCCGCGAGGCGGATGCGGTGGTTCTGGCCTCTCCCATATATTTTTATAATGTCACCGCCCAGTTAAAGGCACCCATCGATCGAAGCCAGACGCTCTGGGCCAGAAAATATAAACTGAATCTTACCGATCCGGCACGAAATTACAGACGTGGATATCTCCTTGCCCAGGGGGCCACAAAAGGGAAGAATCTGTTTGAAGGTGTCTACCTTACCGCACAGTATTTTTTTGATGCTGTCGGCGCCCAATTCAACGGCAGTCTGACCTATCGCCACATTGAAGACCTCGGAGATATGGAAAAACATCCAACCGTTCATGGGGATGTAAAAACGGCGGTCAAGGAACTTTTATTGCCATTGGTTGGGAGAAAGAAAGTCCTGTTTGCCTGTCGGGAAAACGCCTGTCGCAGCCAGATGGCTTCAGCTTTTGCACAACACATAGCCGGCGATAAAATTGAAGCCGCTTCTGCCGGAAGTGAACCTGCAGCAAAAATAAATCCTGACATGGTGGCCGTCATGGCGGAAAAAGGGATCGACATGGCATTTCGCACAACCCGGCCTCTGGAAGCGACGGCAATGGAAATGAAACCGGATATAATTATCACCATGGGCTGTGGTGAAGCGTGTCCTTTTGTTCCAGGTGCCCAAAGACTGGATTGGGATCTGTCTGACCCTGCCGGGAAATCGATGGATTTTATGCGGAATGTCCGCAACGAAATAGAAGACAACGTCAAAGCCCTTGTAAAAAGTATGTTGGGTTAAAATTGTAAAAAAGGACGGATAAAATGCCAGTTGAATTGAAAGTCAAAGATTTGATGGTGCTTCTGGATGATTATGCGGTAACCACCGCCGATAAAACGCTGAAGGAAGCCGTCCCGGAGTAGAAATAGATCACCCATAATCAGTTAAGGAGAGTTAAATGGCTAATCCCGAAGAGATGTATCAGTGCCAGACCACGAGTTGCGGATATATCTATAATCCTGACAAGGGAGACCGAAAAGGAAAAATTCCCAAAGGAACTCAATTCGCCGACCTTCCGGACGACTGGAAATGTCCGGTGTGCGGTGCGGGCAAAAAAATGTTCAAACCCCTTGCCGGACCCGGATCAGCGATGGCTGAAGATTAAATATCCATAATCGGACACAGATTTTTTAGTTTAAAATTCTTATTTAACAACCCAAAGATCGATTAAAGAAAAGGAGGTTTCAAATGGATAAGTATGTATGTACGATTTGCGGCTATGTGTATGACCCGGAACAAGGTGATCCTGACAATGGTGTTGCTCCAGGTACAAAATGGGAAGATGTTCCCGATGATTGGGAATGTCCGGTGTGTGGCGCATCAAAAGATGATTTTGAAAAAGAATAATTAAAAGGCTGGAGGAAGATGAGACCTTTAGAAATAGCAAAGGGAGTTTATAATGTTGGCGTGATCGATTGGAATATAAGAGATTTTCATGGATATTCCACATATCGGGGGACCACCTACAACGCCTTTTTGATTGTCGATGAAAAAATCGCACTGATCGATACCGTAAAGAAGAATTTTTCCGATCAGCTCATCGATAACATTTCCAAAATTGTCGATCCCAAAAAGATCGACTATGTTATCAGCAACCATACGGAAATGGATCATTCCGGCGGGTTGCCCCGAATCATGCACAGGGTCGGTGAAGACAAGCCCCTGTATTGTTCAAAAATGGGTGCCAAAAATCTCGCCCGGCATTTCCCCCGAAAGTGGAACTATCATGCCGTGGGAAGCGGTGAAGAACTGAGCTTGGGAAACAGGACCCTCACGTTTCTTGAAACCCGAATGCTTCACTGGCCGGACAGCATGTTTACCTACTTGAAAGAAGACAAAATTCTTTTTTCCAGTGATGGCTTTGGCCAGCATTATGCAGGACATGAAAACTTCGATGATGAGGTCGGCGATGAGATCATGGCCCATGCCAAAAAATATTTTGCAAACATTCTACTGCTGTACTCGCCGCTGATACTCAAGCTTATCGACACGGTTACGGAGCTGGGCATTGAAATTGACATGATTTGTCCGGACCATGGAATCATCTGGCGCAAAGATCCGGGTAAAATCATTTATGCCTATGCCCGATGGGCAAAACAGGCGCCGAAAAAAAAGGCGGTGGTCATTTACGATACCATGTGGCACAGCACGGAAGCCATGGCCGATGAGATTGCGGCGGGAATCGCCCATGAGGGCGTTGGTGTAAGGCCCATACACATCCGAAGTTCACATCGCAGCGAAATTATGACAGAGGTTCTGGATGCCGCTGCCGTAATTGTGGGATCGCCGACCCTAAACAACCAGCTATTTCCCACTGTAAGCGACCTTCTGACCTATATGAAAGGACTGAAGCCGATCAACAAAATCGGCGCGGCATTCGGTTCCTACGGCTGGAGCGGTGAGGCGGTCAAGATGATCAATTCAGCGCTTGAGGACATGAAATTTGACCTCATAGATCCGGGGGTCAGGCTTCAGTATGTGCCGGATAAGGCGGGGCTGAACGCCTGTTTCGAGCTTGGCAAAAAAATTGGAAAAGCCATTGCTGGGCAACCATGAAAGTTCCTGTCGTTGATTTGAGTCGATGCAGTTTGTGTGGCGCATGCATCGAGGTGTGTCCTTCTGTCTTTAGACTCAATGAAGCAGGATATATCGAAGTGATCGAACGCATCTCATATCCTGAAATCGAAGTCGACGAAGCCATAAAGTATTGTCCGGAAGATTGTATTTACTGGGAAGACGCCTAACCCGAAATCTCAACCCATGATAAAGACGTTGCCCCGGTTCAAGGGGCTGGGAGTTGAGCCAGGATACATTTCATTGGGCAGGGAGGGCAGGCAAACGACAGACGGAATATGGGCGGCAGAAAACTCAAAAAGAAAATTCTCGAGCTTCTCAAGGACAATGCATTGGAAAAAAGCCTCGAGAAGATTTGCGGATTACCGCCACGCCAGGCTGTCAACCCACTGTTTTCCCTCTTTTATCACCCAGACGAACGGGTCAAATGGGGCGCGGTTACGGCAATGGGCGCCGTGGTCGCCCGCCTTGCCCGGCAGGATATGGAATCCGCCCGCATCGTCATGCGGCGCCTGATGTGGCATTTGAATGATGAATCCGGAGGAATCGGCTGGAGCGCCCCGGAGGCCATGGGAGAAATCATGGCCCGTCATGAAACACTGGCCGAGGAGTATGCCTCCATACTCGTCTCCTACATTAACCCTAGAGGCAACTTTATCGAGCACGAAATTCTGCAAAGAGGCGTGCTCTGGGGACTGGGAAGACTTGCTTACGCCCGACCCGAACGCCTATCAACTGCCGCCCCTTTCCTTCTTCCGTTTATGCGCTCGAGGGATGCCTTTCATCGCGGACTTTCCGCTTGGGTGTCCGGGGCTTTATCTTCAGTAATCACGACGCCCTCACTCCAAGATTTGGCTGCAGATGAAGCGAGGATAACAATCTTCGTCGACAGGAACCTGGTGGAAACCACCGTCGGCAAACTGGCACAAGAAGCACTGACCGGAACAACCCGGATTTCTCTTGAAAAACAGCGATCAAAAAGGTAAGCCATTTCAAAACCTCCCGATGCGTGATTTTTGGGTCTTTTGCCGAAAAGCGTTTGGCGAAGCGGCGGGTTTTGAAACGGCTTATTCAAACACATTGGGATATTAAAAATTATATCCAATTTGACAGAGGAACCGAAACCATGAACGAACGTTATACCAACCCTTATTTAATCGGTGTTATACTGGGACTTATCCTGCTTTTTTCCTTTTATACCATGGGAAGGGGCGTGGGATCCTCCGCCTCATTTTCAAGGATAGCGGCTGCAGGGGTCAAACTGGTGGCACCCGACCAAGCAAAGGCCAACATATATTTTGCAAAATATATGCGCGGCGGGAAATCTCCGCTCCTGGCATGGCTGGTTTTTTTGACCCTGGGCGCTGCTCTGGGCGGCCTGTTCTCGGCGTTTATTGCCAACAGGATCAAAGGAGAAGTGGCCCGGGGGCCTTCCATCGGCGTGTCGGCCCGACTGTGGCTTGCTTTGGCCGGGGGCGTCCTTTCCGGATTTGCCGCCCGGCTGGCCAGGGGCTGCACCAGCGGCCAGGCCCTTACCGGGGCGTCTGAACTGGCATTCGGCAGTTGGATTTTTATGTTGTGTATCTTTGCCGGGGCCTATGCAACGGCCTACTTTTTCAGAAAGGAGTGGCTATAATGGGACCGCTTTATAAATTTGGATGGTTTGATTTTGCCTATAGCCTCCAACTGGCTGCACTCATCGGCTTCTTTTTCGGGTTTGTACTCGAAAGGGCGGGATTTGGAAACCCCAGGAAGCTCACTGCGATTTTTTATCTCAGAGACTTTGCGGTCCTCAAAGTCATGTTTACCGCCATCGTTGTCTGCCTTCTCGGCCTGCTCTATTTTTCCATCTTTGGCTGGATAGATCTGAGCCGCGTCCACATTCTGCCCACCTACATCTGGCCCCAGATTGTGGGAGGATTACTTCTTGGTGTCGGTTTTCTCATCGGCGGCTACTGTCCGACAACGTCGGTGGTTGCCACGGCATCGGGAAAATTGGACGGGGTGATTTTTACTTTAGGGATGGTTTTCGGCTCTTTGATCTTTGCCCTGGTGTTCCCTTTGATTCAGGGGTTTTATAGTTCCGGTCACATGGGTGCAGTCCGCCTCCCGGACATCCTGAAAATCAACTCCGGCATTATTGCTTTTCTGGTATGTCTAATGGCCGTTGGCGCGTTCTGGATGGCCGAAAAGACAGAAAAAAAATTCGGAAACAAAGAGACGCTCCCCGTCGGCTCAGCCAATATCAAAAGAACCGGGGCAACCCTGCTTATTCTCCTGGGTTTAATTCTCGCGGTTATCAATCCGGATCGGCCCGTGTTCAGCAAATCATCGGTTCCCGTCATCTCAACCGAAGAAACGGAACAAGTTGAACCTTCCGTTCCAAAGGCAGGCGCCCCTTCCCCAAACCAATTCAAGATCGTCGACGATGAAGGCTGCTAGCCCGCACACATTATCATCGGAGAGAACAAAATAATGAAATGGACGCCCGAGGCGGAATCTGAAATTAAAAAGGTTCCTTTTTTTGTCAGAAAGCGGGTTCGAGGACGGATCGAAAATGAAACATCGGCAGCCGGGAAAAAAATTGTGTCCCTCACCGATGTCAAAACTGCCCAGGCTCGATTTTTATCGAAAATGAGCTCGGAAATCAAAGGGTTTCAAATCGACACGTGCTTTGGATCCAGCGGATGTCCCAACCGGGCAAACAACTGCGAAAGTCTGTTTCAAAAGATCGAAGCGCTCCTTAAAAAAGAAGATCTTTTGGGCTTTTTAAAAGAACAGGTTAAAGGTGATCTCAAGTATCATCATGAATTTAGAGTGACACTGGCCGAATGCCCCAACGCCTGTTCCCAGCCCCAAATTAAGGATGTGGGGATCATCGGTGCTGTCATTCCCGAAATCACTGAAGAAGAATGCACACTTTGCCAAGGGTGTGTCGAGGCGTGCATTGAAAACTGTATTGTCCTGGACAGCGCCGAGAAGGTGCCTGAAATCGATCATGACCGGTGCCTGAAATGCGGCCGCTGTATGGATGCGTGTCCATCCGGAACCATCGTAACGAAAGAAAAAGGGTTTCGGGTTCAGCTGGGTGGGAAATTGGGCAGGCATCCGAGACTCGCCATAGAACTGGACGGGGTGTTTAGCGAGAAAGAAGTCCTGGCCATCGTCAAGAGATGTATTGCCTATTACAAGCAACACAGCAAACATGGCCGAAGATTTGCGGAAATATTCGACCCTTCAGATTTTAAACCGGATAACTTCCGGGGCCCTTGAATTGCACCCGTGAGCCCCGGTGAAACATTATTGCCCCAGGCGAAGATTGAAAACTCGCCGTAACCACCTCAAACAGCTCCTGGTTTTTAACCCACCACCACTGGAAACCCTCGATCCCGAAATGGTCGGATGTCCCTCGTAAAACACTCTTTACGGGTTCGTCAAATTCGTTAGGTGTAGGGCAGAAAAATTAGGGTGCCTGCCGGGAGTCGATCAAAGTCCTCAATTCTATCACCGGCCACCAGTTCTTTGGATGGCAGGTAGTAGACCGTCTTTCGATCTTTGTATTTGGAACCGGCGATCCGGTAGGCGGATCGATCTTTATTAAGGGTGTAAGGGCCGCTGTAACCGACGATGAGCCGTGTTTCGGCGGGCAGATCATCCCAGTCGGATATCATCGACCCGAATTTTACGCGGCCTGACGGCAGAAAATAGATGGTCGTTTTTAGATTATACGCTTTTCCGGCAAACGACCATGCCGTGAGACTGTCCGATATGGTTTTGATGGGCCCATCGCTTTTTTTCAAAAAAACGCTGTTTTCCTGATTGAGCAGCACCACGGTTTTCGCAGGTATTCGGTTCCAGCCCACGTTGTCTGAAATTTGATCCCCCGTGTATATTTGCCCCCCTGGAAATTCGTAGACCGTTGTCTTGCTGTCGTAATCTTCCCCGGCAATGGACCAGGCGGTGTTACGCTTGGAGATAACGTTGGCGTCTTCAGCTTTTGCATAATATCCCCGCCCACCATAATACACTTCAGCCAGCTGAGGGTCTGGCAAAAGTCGGCCGGATCGCACATCGGGGTCATAGGGCCAGGTCGGCCCCAATTCGGCTTTGGCGCGAATAAAATTTTTTGCACAGCGTTTTCGTCCCCGGTGATTTTTTCTAAACCATGGGTTCCGCTTCCCGTAGGCCACCTGGCTGTGGGTCAGGACGGCCCGGTCATCCAATCCGTAAACCCCTTGTAAAATGTCGATCAATTTGCCCAAGGACCGATACTGGCTTTCAGAGATGGGTGCGTAATGATACCCCACCAATTCTATTCCAATGGAGATTCTGCTGATATCCGTCTCCCCGTTCCACATGCTGAGGCCGGCGTGGTCCGCTTCGAATTTCTTGTCCAAAATGCGATACGTGCGTCCGTTTCGCGCAATCACATAATGGGTATGCCCGCCGCGGGTGGTCCGGCCGCTGCGCAAACGCTTTCCTTTCAAAACAACCCGCAGGGTCGTGTTAAGCCCGAGTTCCGAGGTATGAACGATAATATATTGGGTCTTTTTACGTTTGATCTTCTTAAACCTCGGGTTCAACCGCGAACGGACATCGACTATGGACCGCTGAAATCTTCGGTTATCTGCTCGGTTGTATGCAGATGACAACGATGGCAAATTTAAAAGAAACCCAAGAAATAAAGAGGCAATCAGTATGAATCGTTTATTGTACATTGTTTATGACATATGGCATTTAGACGTATTTTGCAAGGGCTTGAATCTCGAGATCCAGGGCAACACATTTGAATCTCAATAGAGAGCGAACGCTCCACGACGGCATATATCTCTTTCCAACCGGCTGAAACGGAAGGATATTCTGAGAAAGGCTATAACAGCCATCGATCCCCCGGAAAAGACGCGACGTAACTGTCCAACAAATACCCGCGCTAAACGAATAAAAACGAGCAGGCCAAGACCGCAAAAATCACACCGGCCACATCCGCGGTCAAAGCAGCGGCCAGTGCATGCCGGACACGGCGAACCTGCACCGCTCCAAAATAAACCGCCAGCACATAAAAGGTCGTTTCAGTGGATCCCTGTAGGGTAGAAACCAGATATCCGGTGTAACTGTCGGGACCGATGGCCGGGTCGTTGATTATGGAAGCCAGGATACCGTAAGCTCCCGATCCGGAAAGGGGCCGCATCAAAGCCATGGGAAGGGCCTCGGCAGGAAGGCCGAAACGGCCGGTAATGCCCCCCAGCATCCCGACGATGGCATCCATGGCGCCACTGGCCCGCAGCATATCTACAGCCACCAGGATGGCCACCAGATAGGGGATGATGCGCAGGGCCACCCGGAACCCGTCCTTGGCGCCTTCGACAAACACTTCGTAGACGCGCACGCGGCGCACAATGCCGAAGCCCAAAAACCCGACCATAAGAACCGGTATGATCCACGGCGATACGGACCGCCCGTAAACCACCGCAAGGGGTATGGACGCCACCAGAGCCCCAAGGGCCCCAAGGCTGACCCACAAGGGATATCCTTCGGCCGCCTCGTTCAGGGGAACCGTTTCCACCCCGTCGTTTGGCGGCATCTGCTCCCCATCCGTGCCGGCTTTATTTTTTAGGGGCGCCAATTTCCCGTACAGTTTGGCGGCGATTACGGCCACGGCGGTGGAGCCGATGGTGGCAAACAAGGTAGTGGGCAAAATTGCGGCTGGATCTGAAGAACCAGCCGCTGCACGCAGGGCGATGACGCCGGTGGGCAAAAGGGTCACGCTGGATGTATTGATGGCCAGAAACAAGGCCATGCTGTCAGTGGCGGTACCGTGTTGAGGATTAAGGGTGTCCAACTCCTGCATGGCTCGGATGCCGAAAGGTGTCGCGGCATTGCCCAGCCCCAGCGCATTTGCCGCAAGGTTCAGAATCATGGCGCCCATGGCCGGATGATCCGGCGGCACATCGGGGAACAGTTTCACCATCAGCGGGCGGATCAGCCGCGCCAAAATTGTGAGCATCCCCCCGGCTTCGGCCACCTTCATCAGCCCCAGGAACAGGGCCATGACCCCCACCAGGCCAATGGCCAGTTCCACGGCTCCGCCGGCCGATTCCACCATGGCCTTGGATAGGATTTCCATGGGCACAGGGCCCCCTTGGCCGGGGATAAAGAAAATTTGCTGCCAGCCGGCAAATAAAAATGCAATCAAAACGATGAGTACGAATATAATGTTCATGGACACCGTTCCATTTATACGTTATTCTCAAAATAAACCTGCTGCCCACCGAACCTACCACATCTATCGGTAGAATCAATAAATTTAACCCGACCCGGGAGGGTTAACCCATTTGATTTCGGTACAGCGGAGCGACGGCGTGTTTCTCTTGGAAACCGACGGGCTGTTTGAAGGGCTTTAGCACGCGATAGACCGGACTGGCCCGGTGTATCCCCCAAAAGGCCGGATAAATTCTAAAACAACATCATCGATCCAGTAACAACGGGCCCCTATGGCTGAAAAACGGCAAACTCCTTGACACATATGGCATAGTTATCTATAGTTAAAATCCATGGCGATCAATAATCATCACCCGCTATGAAAGACTTTTCGGTTACATTTCCCCTGAAACAAACGGTTCATTTTAGCATTCCAGTTTGGGAGCACGTTTGGGTATGAATCGGAGGACCTTCCTAAAAATTGCCGGCATGACCAGCATAACCTTCGCTGCAGGCTGCACATCCAATCCTGAGAGCCGGTTCTTTTCCCTGGTCGAAGCCCCCGATGACATGGTACCGGGGATAGCAGACTGGTACGCCTCCACCTGCCGCGAATGCCCTGGGGGCTGCGGCATCATCGCCAAAAACAGAGAAGGACGGGTTGTAAAGGTTGAAGGCAACCCCCTACACCCGATCAATGCCGGCAAACTTTGCATGCGGGGCCAGGCGGCCTTGCAGGGGATTTACAATCCGGACCGGATCAAAACGCCCCTGCTCAAGGAAAAGGATCAACTGCGCCCCATTTCATTCTCCCGGGCAGAAGCCCTTTTACACGAGCGAACGTCACAGGCCGTCCACAAGGGACCCGATAGAATCTATATGCTGACAGAAGTGGTGGGAGAGAGCCTTCTGACCCTTTTTTCAGAATCATTGCAGCGATGGGGCTCGCCACCGCCCCTAGTATTTGAGCCCTATGCCTATGAGGCCCTGAAAACTGCCAATGAAAAAATTTTCGGGATCCAAGGCCTCCCTGCCTACCATATGGACAAAGCGGATGTCCTGGTATCTTTGGGCGCCGATTTTCTGGAAACCTGGCTGTCTCCGGTGGAATACGCACGCAAGTTCAAGGCCATGCACGCCCTGAACCACGGACGAAAAGGCTTCTTTTGTAATATCAGCGGGTATCGGTCTTTAACCGGCGCCAACGCCGATCTGTGGCTCTCCTGCAAACCCGGAACCGAAGCCCATGTGGCAATGGGCCTGGTCCGCCAGGTCATAAGATCCGGCCGGGGAAAAAATCTGCCGGAACCCCTTGTTTCCACCATTAAACAGGTATCGTCACCCTTCAATAAAGAAGCCGTTGTCCGGGCCTCGGGCATTTCGGCTGAGAATTTCGACCGGACGGCAACCCGCTTGGAAACGGCTAAAAAACCCCTGATTATCGGCCCCGGCACCGCCTGCGACAACGCCCTCCAAACGAACATGGCGGCGAATCTGCTGAACTTGATATTCGACCCCCAACTGACGCTTTTCGACTTCGAGGGACGACATCGGGTGGAGACGGCAGCCCGGCGATCTCAAATTCTTGCCTTTTTTGAACGTTTGAATCGAGACCCGGTGGACCTCTTGCTGCTCAATAACACCAATCCGGTTTTTTCAATGCCATGGGAACCCACGGTCACCGAAGCATTGAAGCAGAAACACCTTTTTGTGGTCAGTTTTTCCAGCTTTATGGATGAAACCACCGCACTGGCCGATCTGGTGATTCCCACAAGACTTCCTCTGGAAACCTGGGATGAATACAGCGGCAAGGGCGGTATGGTATCCACCCTCCAGCCCGCCATGGGGCCTTTGACCGATGCCCCCGGTATCGGAGACGTATTCTTACGCAGCGATGGCAGCCAAACACCCGATAATTACACGGCATATCTCTACCGTCATCTGACGGAAAAGAAAATAATTGAAGACACGAAAGGATGGGTTCAGGCCCTTCAACAGGGCGGTATTTTCAAGCAGAACCGTCGAGCCCCGTCTTTTCGGCCCCCTGAAATCGAACCGGCGTTATTGCACAAAGCTTTTGACAATCTTTCGGTACCGTCGCCATCCGAATTGGCGTTCATGGCGGTTCCGTCCATCCGGTTTTTCGACGGCCGCGGCGCCAACCGGCCCTGGCTGTGTGAGGTGCCGGATCCTCTGACCCAGATCTCCTGGCAGACACCGGTACTGATGCATCCGAAGACCCTGAAAGCAAAAGGGCTGGCCCAGGAAGACATGGTTGAAATTCAGTCTGAAACGGGTCGATTGAATGCGCCGGTTTATGAAACCGAAGGGGTCCATCCGAACAGCCTGGTGATGGCCATCGGACAGGGGCATCAGGATTACGGGAGGTATGCCGCCCGAACGGGAACGAATCCGCTGGTGCTGATTCCTCGGGCAACGGACCCTGTTTCAGGCGGTCCTCTCTGGGCAACCACGACCGTATCGGTCCGGGCAACCGGACACATTGTAAAACTGGCACATACCGACGGCAGCCGGACCCAGCATGGTCGAAAAATCGCCCTCTCTGTTTCCCTGGATCAACTCGAACACGGGAAATCCCATGAAAAACACGGTTTGACCATGGAAAACTTTCCGTTTACCCTTCCTTTGCCCCAAGGCTACGATCCCCATCGAGACTTCTATCCGCCCCATGACCATGACACCTATCGTTGGGGCATGACGGTGGACCTGGACAAATGCATTGGATGCGGCGCCTGTGCGGCGGCGTGCTACGCAGAGAACAACGTCGGGGTGGTGGGCGTAGAACGGATTGTCCAAGGCCGTGAAATGGCATGGCTGCGGGTGGAACGGTATCAGGACCCCGAATCCGGGGAAAAAATCACGTTTCTCCCCATGATGTGCCAACACTGCGACAATGCACCGTGCGAATCGGTGTGCCCGGTGTATGCCCCCCACCATTCCAAAGAGGGCCTCAACAACCAGATTTACAACCGCTGCATTGGAACCCGCTTTTGCTCCCAGAACTGCCCTTACAAGGTACGGCGCTTCAACTGGTTCGACTGGGAATGGCCCGATCCGATGAGTTTGCAGCTGAATCCCAATGTCACCGTTCGCAGCAAAGGGATCATGGAAAAATGCTCGTTCTGCATTCAGCGAATCAAGTATGCCCACGGTGTCGCAAAAAATGAAAATCGAATGATCGAAGACGGCGACGTGGTTCCGGCCTGCGTGCAAACCTGTCCCACCAATGCCATGGTTTTCGGGAATTTCATGGACCCGAAAAGCCGGGTCAGAAAACAGGCTTCGGATCCCCGGGCCTATCAGGTCATGGGATATCTGAACACCAAACCGGCGGTAATTTACCTGAAAAAGGTGGTTCAGGAGATTTAGAAATTTAAAGGAGAAAGATATGGCCGCTATATTTTATGAACCGCAGACCCAGCGCACAGATCAAAAGGATGGATTTAAATTTGCCTGAATGCCATAGCCAGCCTTAGTACTCTGGCCAAGTCGGCCAGATATTCGTCTGCGTTTGTACTGCGGCTATAGTATTAAAAAAATGAACGAACTGACATTTGCAAAAATAGACCAGACCGTGCTGGACACCCTGAAACCGCCGGATCGCAGTTACTGGCTGACCGTGGGGATATTGTTTGCGGGTGCATTGGCCGGGGCGGGCTGCTGGATCTACCAGATTTTAAACGGCATCGGCGTGGCCGGAATGAACAACCCGGTGGCCTGGGGAACCTACCTCATAAACTTTGTGTTCTGGGTGGGGATCGCCCATTCCGGAACCCTCATCTCCGCCATTTTACATCTGCTCAGAGCCGGATGGCGGAACCCCATTGCACGGGCTGCTGAAACCATGACGGTCTTTGCGGTCTGCATTGCCGGACTCTTTCCGTTTATTCATCTGGGCCGGGTCTGGCTGGTCTTTTATATGCTCCCCATCCCCAATCAGAGAAACCTGTGGCAGAATTTTCAATCGCCGCTGATGTTCGACGTGGTGGCCATCAGCACCTACCTTACGGTGAGTTCGCTGTTCTGGTACACCGGCATGCTTCCGGATCTCGCCGTCGTGCGCGATCGTGCCACGGGAATGCGCAAGAAGATCTTCACGGTGATCTCTTTAGGATGGACCGGCGCCCATGAGCAGTGGCGGCATTATGCCCGGGGATATCTCTTTTTTGCGGCCCTGGCGACACCCCTGGTGATTTCAGTTCACAGCGTGGTGTCATGGGATTTTGCCCTGGCCGTTGTGCCCGGCTGGCACACGACCATTTTTGCGCCCTATTTCGTGGCCGGCGCCATCCATTCCGGACTGGCCATGGTCCTGACGTTGATGATTCCCATTCGAAAGCTCTTCCATTATGAAAAAATCATCACCCTAGAAGTTTTGGAAAGCGTCGCCAAAACCATTATTTTCACCGGCCTCATCGTGGGGTTTGCCTATGCCACGGAGTTCTTTATCGCATGGTACAGCCAAAATCCGGTGGAAATGGCCATCTTCAAATATCGCCCCACCGGCGACTATGCACTCGGATTCTGGATCATGGTCGTCTGCAACACCATCATCCCCTTGCTCTTCTTTTTCAAAAAGATCCGGACGACCATTTTCTGGCTGTTCGGCATTTCAATATTTGTCAATATCGGTATGTGGTATGAGCGTTTCGTAATTATTATCAGCAGTGTGAGCCGTGATTTTATCCCCCATGCCTGGGGCCTCTATTCACCGACGATCATCGAATTCGGTATCATGCTGGGCGCTTTTTGCCTGTTCTTTTTTTTCTTCTTACTCTTTGTGAAGCATCTGCCGTCGGTCTCGATGACGGAGATGAAGGAAACCGTCGATCAAGGAGCCAGCCATGGGGACTGAGTATCGGGTAATGGGTCTGTTCACGGACGAAAACCGGGCCGTATCGGCCATCGAGGCCATCAAGGATTCACCCTGGTCTCTGCGTCGGGTTCACAGTCCCGTTCCCAGCCATAAAATATCCGATGCACTGGATTTGAAAAAGAGCAAGATCGGCTATTTTACCCTGGCCGGCGGAATCACCGGTTTCTTTGCCGGATTTCTTCTGGCGGTTTTCACGGCTTCCCAATGGCATCTCATTGTCAGCGGAAAACCGATCATTGCGTTGGTGCCGTTCTTTATCGTGGGTTTTGAGTTTACCATTTTATTTGCTATTTTCGGTAATGTCGTGGGTCTTATCCACCAGATGCAGCTTCCGGAATTCACCGGGCTCGAGGAGTACGATCCCCGATGCTCGGGAGAGCACTTCGGGATTCTGGCCGCCTGCAAGGCAGATGAATTGGAAGGACTCAAAGCCTTTTTTCAAAACAGGGGCGGCGAGATAAATATTTTTTCAAAAGAACAAGAACACTATTAAAATACATGGTGCAAGGATTTGGCTTTGGTTCGTCACTATAAGGATTTAATATTGCAGAGAATTAAATGCCTAAAGTGCCTAAAATTAAGGAAAGCACTTTCAGCGCAAATAAATTTTCCTTGGATTGATAGTTCTAAGGACACATACACTAATTTTAATAAACGATATGCCGTCACATAACAACACAGCCGTTTTAAAGAAAAAACCGTGGGTTCTCATCTGTCTGTCCCTGATCATTATCGGCCTGGGCGCCTTTATTGTGGGGCTTATGGGCCGGCACCCCGAACGGGCCTGGCAGGCATATCTGATCAATTTTTTGCTGTGGTCGTCCATCGCCCAGGGCGGTCTCCTTTTCTCTGTGGTCATGCACACGGTCAAGGCCCGGTGGAGTGGGCCGTTGTCAAACCTTGCCGAATCTTTTACCGCGTTTTTTCCCATTTCTTTCGGCCTCTTTTTAATTCTCTATCTGGGGAGAAATGACCTTTTTCCATGGCTTCATCAGGATCTGCACGGTAAAGAGGTCTGGCTGAACATCCCGTTTCTTTTTACCAGGGATTCTGTGGGTCTGCTGATCCTCTACAGTTTGGGGTTTTTATATCTTTACCATGCCTTCTGGCTGAAGCTGGACCGCTCCATATCTTCCGGCAGAATCCGGACCTTTTTATACAAACAATGGGATCAACACATCCCGGATGCCCAAACATGCAACCGCCGGATGACGGTTTTCGGTATTCTCTATATTCTCGCTTTTGCGCTGATCCTCTCCCTGATCGGCTTCGATCTGGTGATGAGCATGGATCCCCACTGGTATTCCACCCTCTTTGGCGCCTATACCTTCGTAAAGGCATTTTATGTGGGCCTGGGGGGTCTGATCATCCTCGCATCGGCACTTCATCTGCTTCCGGAAATCAAGTTTTGGCTGAAACCGTCGAATTTTCATGATATCGGAAAACTCTTTTTTGCCTTCTGCCTGGTTTGGGCCGACTTTTTTTACGTCCAGTTGGTGGTCATCTGGTACGGCAACATTCCCGAAGAAACCGCCTACGTTATCGAACGAACCATGACCCCGCCCTGGAATTCTCTGGCCTGGTTTATCTTTATCATCTGCTTTATCCTTCCGTTTTTCATTCTGTTGAACAAAAAGATCAAAACCAAACCTCAGTTCATGAGCATACTTTGCGCGGTTGTTATCATGGGGATCTGGCTGGAGCATCTTCTGCTCATTGGGCCGGCGTTAAATCCCCATGGTTCCGCCCTGCCCCTGGGCCTTATGGACGGATTGATTTTCTTAGGATTTTCGGGTCTCATGGCACTGGCCGTTACCGTCTTCCTGAATCTGTTTCCCGAACTGCTCCGGGCTACCGACAGGGAGGTGACGTGATGGAAATATTGATCACCACCATCGCGATACTATCGGTTCTGGTCGTCGCCGTGATCGTCGGTACCGGGGGTAAGCCCATGCGATTTATCACCGCTTTCGGTGACACCCTGTCTTCGTTGGCCAAGAACTGGGTTCCGCTCTTATGGACCGGACTGTGTGTATCGCTGATTCTGGGTTTTCTCTATTTTTTTTACATGCCGCCGGCCACCCGAATCGGTCCCGAGCAGCCGATCCCTTTCAGCCACCGGGTCCATACCGGTGTCAAGGCCATCCAGTGCCGATTCTGCCATCCGTATGTGGAACGATCGATTCATCCAGGAATTCCCCCGGTTGAAAAATGCCTGTACTGTCACAAATACATCATTGCCAATCACCCCTGGATTCAGAAGGAACATGAATATTTTAACACCCGGACGCCGACCCCCTGGAAAAAGGTCTTCTATGTCCCGGAACACGTTCTCTTCAATCATCAGCGGCATATTAAAAAAGAAGTCCAATGTGAAAAATGCCATGGACAGATCGAAACCATGGATCGAATTGGAGGAAAACGATTCAAAATGGGATTCTGCGTTGAATGTCACAAAAGTAAAGGGGCCAATCTGGACTGCTGGCTGGCCTGTCACAGTTGAGCATATCGGAAATTCTATACCTTAATGAAGATATAGGACATTTTTTGAGGCTTAACCGCTTGCTTCGAATATGGAATAATGGAATGGTGGAATACTGGAAGATTTTTTTTAAAACGATACAATCCATTTTTAATTTTATCGTCAACACAAATTTTACCATTAACCCAACATTGCATTACCCCAGAACCCATTATTCCAATATTCCAGCACCCCATCATTCCAATTGGGGCGAAGCCCCCACTTGAGGAGAAAGAATTGACCGACCAAACACCCACAATGCCGACGACTTACCGCACCGCAAAAGGCTTTTGCCTGACTTCAGGGTTCTGGATGGTTGTTGCCACCTTCATGGGGCTTTTGGCTGCCACCGAGCTCATGGCACCCGATCTGACGGAAAACGTCGGCTGGCTCGTATTCGGTCGGATTCGGCCCATCCATGTCAATCTGGTGCTTTTCGGATTTGTGACACCCGGGTTGCTTGCCGCCGCCTTCTATTATGTTCCCAGACTGCTGCGCACCGAACTTTACAGTGAAAAACTGGGGGTGATCACCGTTTTGGCGTGGAATTTTGCCCTGGTCTTCGTCGTGGTCAGCCTGGCCTCGGGATACTCTCAGGGAAGGGAGTACGCCGAGATGATTTGGCCCATCGACATGATGATCGTTGGGGCATTTTCCCTGGTTTTCGTCAACCTGATCATGACCGTTGCCCGGCGCAAAGAACCGATCCTCTATGTTTCGGTTTGGTATGTCTGCGCCGGTATCATTCTGACCGCGGTAACGTTCAGCCTTGGAAACGTCATCTGGCGGCCTGACAGCGGATCTCTGGTGGGCATCCCGGATGCAATCCTTCTCTGGTTCTACGGCCATAATGTTTTCGGTCTGCTGTTGACCCCCTTGTCCGCCGGGGTGGCCTACTATGTGATTCCCAGGGCCTGCCGGGCGCCCCTATACAGCCACACCCTATCGCTGTTCGGTTTCTGGTCGTTGCTGGTGGTCTATACCCATATCGGAACCCACCATCTGCTTCAGGTACCGGTGCCCACATGGCTCAAAGTCATTTCCATTGTAGACAGCGTGGCCATGGTCATACCGGTCATGGCCTTTCTGATTAACATCTGGTACACGGCAAAAGGAAAACTCGGACAGATACATGCCGACATCGGCGCCAAATTCGTCTTTACCGGCACCATCATGTATTTCTTCGTGAGCATTCAGGGTTCCATGATGGCGCTTCCGGATGTGCAGCGGGTGACGCATTTTAACAACTGGGTCGTGGCCCATGCCCATGTGGGTGTTTTAGGGTTTGCCGGGATGATCTCGCTGGGAGGACTTTACTACATCCTGCCCCGAATCACCGGAAGACCCCTCTACAGCAGATTCCTGGCGGATTTTCAGTACTGGATGATCCTCCTCGGCGTCATCGGTTTCACCGTGGTGCTGACCATTGTGGGGCTGATTCAAGGCAATGCCTGGCTCAACGGCGAAACCGTTTACCGGGTTCTACCGGAAATGCACGTATACTATATCACCCGGGCTGCTATCGGTCTCATGATTTTCAGTTCAGCAGTTCTGGGATTGTACAACATCGTTAGATCCATGTTTTTCAGCGCCGGAGAAATCTCATGAATATGACACCACGGACAGTGGTCATCGGGAGCCTCCTAATTTTGGGTGTCATTGTGTTTATGGTGGTGTTCATGCCGTACGCCACCCGTATCCAGGACCCCTCGGATATCTTTCGTTCACGGACCACCCAGGAAGCCGACGGCCGGTCCATTTATATTGCCAACGGCTGTGTTTACTGCCACAGTCAATCCATCCGTTCCGTAGACTGGGGATTGGGTGCGGAACGGATCGCCCAGGCCGGTGATTATATTCAGGACAAACCCATTCTGCTCGGCTCGGAACGAACCGGACCGGATCTTTCCCAGGAAGGCGGAGAGCATCCCGATGACTGGCATCTGGCCCATTTTACCAACCCCAGATATACCCGGCCCCTGTCCATTATGCCGGCCTTTGCCTTTCTCGGAACGGAAGATATTAAGAGGTTAACAACGTACGCCCAGAGCCTCGGGCTAAAAAATTCAGACCAACGGGTTGAAAGACAACAATTCTGGAAAAAAGAATCGATCAAAGCCTATGAAAGGGGTCCGGAAGCCAATGTGAAATGGCTTCACGACAACGTACCCGATGGTTGGCGAAATCTCCCCAACCCCTATCCGACCACCGAAGCCGGACTGGCCAGGGGGCATAAAATTTATCAGGATTTTTGTCTCGGATGCCACAGCCCCATCGGTGACGGCATGGGGCCGGCGCAACCGTATGTGTATCCACCGCCCTTGAATTTTACCATTTTGAAGGACAGAGGAATTTCCGGAGGAATTCTATACTACCAGATTATGAACGGCATCACCGGCACGGCCATGCCCTATTTCAAACGCGAGCTGGAGTCGGAAAAAATCTGGGACGTGGGCAATTATGTGGCGGTCAACTTCATCAATCAGACCGATGCCGATACCGAACCCAAGGGAATCGATGCGGCGTATGAACCATAAAAAAAAGTGCCTAAAGTTTAAAGTGCTAAAATGAGCTAAAGTTGTTGAATGCACCTTCGGCACAGCTTATTTTGAAAAGGTTAAAAGCAAACATGATGAATCCAGTGAATTGTTGGCAATATTTGCCTCTATTGCCAGAGGCATACAAAATTGACAGAATGCTTTAACTTTAGGCACTTTAGTTCACTTTACACTTTGAACTTTTTTATTTAGAATTTAATATGTACTTTCCCTATTTCATAACATACATGGTATTGGGCTTTGGCATCAGCCTGGCGGTTTTTTTCTGGGCCCTGAAAAACGGCCAGTTTAAAGATCAGAAGCGGGCACGATTTCTGCCCTTAGAAGATGAGCACGAACCGTCTGCTACAAAGATCTCGACCTTTAATCGGTATGAGGCCTATGCCCTCGTGCTCCTGGCACTGGCAGGTCTGGCCGCCAGCGGGACGGTGCTGGTCTTTGCACTTTTGAGTGCAAAGGGGCCGTAACCAAGCGGTTAAACGGAAAACATTTTTAAAGGGAACCCCCATGAGATATTTTAATCTGCTGAACTTTCAGCACATCATGCTGTATGTGTTTCCGACGCTGATTTTTATGGTGGTATTCGGGTTGGCGCTGGCCTTCAGCCACCTTCGAAGCGAAGATGAAAACGAGCGGAAACAGAAGATCATTTACCGCTTCCCCGAGGGGATCGAAGACAGGAACGCCCCTTTTCCCCTATCCATGATGCTGATCATCGCCGGTACCATCGTCTGGGTTTTCTTTTATATTCTGGGTACCGGTCTTTTGGGAGTCATCATATAAAATGACACATTCAACCGGAAAAGAGTCGACTTTTGGCACCTGGGTCATCATTGCGCTGCTTTTGGCATGGATACTGGGAAAAGGGTTTTTTTCGTTTTTTGTCGTAGGGGATATGGGCCAACCCACCTGGAACTATCGCCCGGTCAAGGATGTCCCTGGGGAATCGCCCTACGCACTCTATCAGGTGCTCCCCTACCCTCAGCACGTGAAAGGCGCCAAGGGGGAATAGATGAAGCGAATCACGATTCTAATTTTGCTGGTGGCCGTTGTGCTCACAACGGTCTATACGGTATTGACGCTGTACGATGAAAACCTCCAGGTCGGACGCATGTGGGAAACCCCTGCGGTTCGGCCCTACGAAAAACCGATGCTGATTATGGAAAAAGCGGTGATACCCGTTACCGGCGGAGAGGCTGCCTTTAGAAATCTGGAGGGAGAAGATCTAATGTCGCCGTTTGAGAATGACGATCCCCAGGTCATTGATTCGGGAAAGTCTCTCTATTTTACGTACTGTGCCCAGTGCCATGGAAAGTCCTATGACGGCAACGGCACGGTGGGTCAGAGTTTTCATCCCCTGCCCGGAGATCTGCAGAGTCCCCGGGTTCAGTCCATGCCCCAAGGCACCCTCTTTAAAGAGATCAGTTACGGAATTCCCAATGGCAGACAGCCGGCCCTTGCCACCACCATCGCGGTGAACGATCGCTGGCGGATCGTTGCCCATATAAAATCTCTGGGACCCCGCGAATGAAATGAATCCTTCCGCTGTTTCCTGCGACCTTTGCGGCCTCTCCTTACGGCACGGCCCCAGTACATGGCGTTCAGAGCACGGAGAATTCTCCTTCTGCTGCGTCGGTTGTCGACAGGTGTTCATCATGCTCATGGAAGCTTCCGATGCTCCGGACCCGTTGCAGTTTAAACAGACACCGCTGTTCAAAACGTGCCTGGAAATGGGAATCATCCCGGTTTCGGAATCGGATCTGGAGGCCCGCCTGGCCCAAGGCCCTTCGGAACCGCCCCTCTCTCTGGAAAAAACCGGTTCTGAACCTGAAATAGAAGGAAAAAGTGAATCTCCATCCAACACCCTTGGCATTACCCTGAAAGTCAGCAATATGTGGTGTCCGGCCTGCGCCTGGGTGATCGAACACGCCCTTGGCAAACAATCCGGCGTCGTGCACTCAGCGTGCAATTTTTCAACGGACACGGTTCGATGTGAATACAATCCGGTTCTGACCTCCCCGGAACGGATTATCCGAACCATCGGCCAACTGGGATATGGGGCGGCGGAGCCCGAAGAAGATACCCTGGGGATGGAGACCAAAAAGGATTTCATCCGTTTTGCCATCTCTGCATTTCTCACCGCCAACGTAATGATGCTCTCCTTTTCCCTTTATTCCGGATTTTTCATCCACCTGACCCCGGACACCGTCCAAAAACTCTCCTGGCCGATTTTTATACTCGCCAGCATCGTCCTGTTTTACGGCGGCCCCAAAATATTTCGTAAAGCCTGGGCCGGATTTATCTCCGCCGCCTTCGGCATGGAAACGCTCATCGCCATCGGCGCCCTAACCGCCTACGTTTACAGTACGGTCAATCTTCTTTCCGGAAGCATTCATCTCTATTATGATACCGCCGCCATGCTGATCACCCTGACCTTGCTTGGCAAAACCATCGAAAAAAAAGCCAAAGATTCCGTGCAGAAAGACCTTTCAAATTTTTTCTCCCTTCGGCCCACCAAAGTCAAAATCTGCAGTGATGAATTCCCCCGGGGCCGTTATGTCACGGTGGACGCTCTCCAACGCGGAAACATTTTCAGGGTAGAAAAAAATGAAATTATCCCTGCAGACGGGCGGATACTCGATGGCTCGGGCACGGTGGACGAATCTTCTCTCACCGGTGAAGCCCTCCCCGTACGAATCAAAGCCGGAAGCCGAATCCGGAGCGGAACCCGGGTCTTGCAGGGAACCTTCAGGGCCAGAGCCGAAGGCATCGGCGATGGGTCGACCCTGGGGCAGATGATCCACATTATGGAAAAAGCCCTGGGAAAAAAGATTCCCCTGGAAGCGAAAACCGATCGCATCCTCCGCTGGTTCGTGCCCCTGGTACTGATGCTTTCCATAGGAACCGGAGGGGTCTGCCTTTTGTGGGGCCTGTCCGTTGAAACCGCCATGATCCGGTCTGTCACGGTCATGGTCATTTCGTGTCCCTGTGCCCTGGGCATTGCCATACCCATCACCCGGGTTGCCGGGATCTCTCTGGCAGGACATACCGGTATTTTAGTCCGGTATTTTTCGGCCTTTGAGCAGGCGGAGAAAATCGATACCATTGTCTTCGACAAGACCGGGACCCTGACCGAAGGGGAATGGATCTTACGGGATATCGCCGTTATGAAACCCTTTGTTGAAAAGCAGATTCTCTCCATTGCAGCCGCGCTGGAAAAAACGTCCGATCATTTCATCGCCGCCGAAATCAGAAGAAACGCCCAAGAAACCATGGTACTCCCGGCGCCCGTGGAAGACTTACAGAGGTTTGAAAACGGAATGTCCGGGAAACTCGGAGAAGACGACGTCAGAATAGGATCCAAAGATTTTATTGTCAAAAGCCTAAAAGAACCTTCGGCAATACCGGCCGTCCATAAAAAAGATGAGATAGTGCAGTCAGCGGTCTATATGAGTTATGGGGGACAGGTGTGTGCCGTGTTCGTTTTTGGTGACCGCCTTCGGGAAACAGCATCCAACACCGTCGAAACACTACAGAACAAGGGATACCATACAGCCTTGGTATCCGGGGACGGAGAGGATACCACACGAGCCGTCGGAAATATGCTGGGCATTCAGCATGCATACGGCGGAAGACTCCCTGGGGATAAAGCCGATTTGATTCGGGATATGCAGGAAAAAGGGAACATCGTTGCCATGGTGGGTGACGGCATCAATGACGCCCCGGCCCTTGTTCAGTCGGATCTGGCCGTGGCCGTCTACTCCGGAAGCCATCTGGGCGAAGAGGCCGCGGATATTACGCTGATGCAGAGAAATCCCCGTCAGATTCTGGATTATCTGAATCTGGCCAAACATGTAAACCGAAAGATTCACCAGAATCTTATGTTTTCTCTGGTGTACAACACCATCAGCATACCCATTGCCATGAGCGGGCTGCTGACCCCCATCGTCGCTGTGTGCGCCATGCTCCTGAGCAGCCTCAGCGTCACCGGAAATGCGTTGCTGCTGAAACGCAAATACAAATCCTAATGAAATTCAGAAAAAGTTTGATTTGCTATTGTGTCAGTTTTTTTGTATGAAAATAATCCCAGACATAAGGCTTTGATTTCGTTTTCTGACACCGGATATCCGACGCCTGACACCTTTCAATTGAGCGTTTTCGCTCAATTAGGATAAAATAAGGTTTATCGATGATAAATTCCAACGATTCCAAACCTCGATCCCTGCTGTTAATGATTGCCGGCGCCAAAGGCGCTGTGGCCTCCACGGTGGCTGTGGCCGTCGCTGCCATGGGCAAGGATCCCGAAACCGTCTTGCCCAGCCTGACAACCCGCAACAGTTTTTCCTATCTGGGACCGCCCCATGCCGCCCACATGACCGGCTGGGATACGGAACCCGGAAAACTGACCGAATGCATAAACCATCACGGAGTATTGCCGGAGCGTCTCTGGAAACCGTTTCAGACGGATCTCGACGAGATGCCTCTATTCGAGGCCCCATCTGCAGATCTTGACCTTAAAGGCCAAATCGAGCATCTCATGCAGGATATCCGGACCCTCCGGCAACGGTATGCCGATGCTCAGCCCATCCTCATCGACCTCTTGCCGGCGTGTGTACCCAACGATCTTGAAATTACCACGAGCCTGGACCGCATTTATGCCGAGGCTGATCCCGGGAGCCACCCGGACCTGGCCTATGTTCTGGCAGCCATTTTTTCCGGAATCCCGGTGGTAAATTTTTCCCCCAACTCGTTGGAAATCCCGGTGGTTCTTCAGGAAGCAATTAAACATGAAGTCCCCATATCCGGGTGCGACGGTAAGACCGGCCAGACCTATCTCAAGGTCGTTTTGGCCTCGGCACTCAAAGCAAGAAATCTTTTTGTGGACGGGTGGTACAGCCTCAACATCCTGGGGAACGCCGACGGGAAGAACCTCATGGATCCCCATCGGGCAGCCGGAAAAGTGGCCAACAAGACCGAACTTCTGGATGATATCCTGGGCTACTCCGTTGGGGATCGATACGGAGAACCGTGCCACAAAGTCCATATCGACTACTACCCGCCCCGGGGCGATGCCAAGGAAGCCTGGGATGCCATCGACTTTCAGGGGATGTTCGGCCTCCCCATGAGTATCCGTTTGAACTTTCAAGCCCGGGACTCGATCCTGGCCGCTCCGCTGGTTCTGGATCTTGCCCGGTGGATGGCGGCACTGAAAATGTCGGGCCGCACCGGACCGATTCCGGAACTGGGGTTTTATTTTAAAAAACCCCTGGGCGAGAATCCGCCCTTGAGTTTTCAGGATCAGATTCAAAGTCTGAAGAAGCTGGAAAAAGCGTGTGATGAAAAGTGTCTAAAGTAAAAAGTGAGCTAACGTTCACCCTGGTGCAAACTATCGCGAAGCCAATCGGGCCAGAAGCAAGGCTGATTTTAAAAATAAAATTGCAAGAATGCCTTAACTTTAGACACTTTAAACTTTTTATTTTTTTCAACGGTCTCAAGGAAAAAAATATGATATTCGCTTACAGCACCAACGCATTTGTTAAGTTCTCTATTTTTGAATCCTTTGAAAAAATCGCCGCCCTGGGGTTTCGAGGTGTCGAGATCATGGGCGACAGACCTCACCTCTACCCCCCCGACTTTCAAGGGGCCGAAATGATCCGGGTCAAAGAAACCCTAGAAAAACACAACCTGAAACTCACCAATATCAACAGCTTTACCCTTTACGCCGTTGGGGATATGTATCTTCCGTCCTGGATCGAACCGGACAAAGAAAGACGCGACATCCGGATCCAACATACCACTGACTGTTTGAAAGCCGCCGCCGCACTGGATTGCAAAAACATTTCCATCCCTCCCGGCGGTCCGATGAACAACCTGTCGAGAAAAGACGCCATGGCTCTGTTTCACCAGGGGATGGACCAGGTGATTCCTCTGGCCGAAGAACTGGACGTCAAAATTCTGGTGGAACCCGAGCCGGACCTGTTGATGGAAAATACCGCAGAGTTCAAATCCTTTATCAAGGACGTCAAATCTCCGGCCGTGGGATTGAATTTTGATATCGGTCATTTTTTCTGCGCCGGCGAGGATCCTTCGGTCGCCTTCGAAGAGCTTTTCCAATGGATAGGCCACATTCACATCGAAGACATTGCCGAGGACCGGTCTCACAATCATCTGATCGCCGGGCACGGCGCCATCCAATTTCCGGATATATTAAAAACCATCGCCCGGTCGGATTATCAGGACGACATCAGCCTGGAACTGTATCCTTATGTGGACACTCCGGAAGCGGCCGGCAGGGAAAGCCTCAAATATCTGCGCCCTATTTTTGAAGAAGCCGGGCTGAACATCCCCTGACCCGAACAATTCATGAAGAATTAATCCGGCATTTAAAATTGTTGAGGCTGAGAGTTTAAAAATTCCAGTCCTTACATTTTATTTGACAAGCTTATTAAATATAGTTCGCATCTATGATGCCTCGATTCTATTCGACGAGCACCACATTGCCTTCGACCGGAATTATGTCTATTTCGACGCCCTTTCCGTTAAACTGTAAGGCCGGCCCAGATGCCACTCATGAACGGGTACAGCGAGGTACCTGTCCAGTGTTCATCCTATTTTTTGACGGCTTTTTCTTCTAATTCATAACCGTGTTCGGCAAGCCGGTCCTTTAGAATCTCTTTTAACCTATTGTCTTTATATTCGAAAAATTTCTTTTGTATATCCGGATAATCTGCGAGGGTATTTTTGAAGTTAAAAAAGGGTTTTTTTCGCTCAAGTGCATCGAACATTTCATTCCTTATGTCATCGAATTCAAGGGATGCAGCAAAATCTTGCATTATTTCATAACCTTCATGACTGGCAACGGGTTCAATAAAAAAATATCTGTCATCATTCTCCGCAACTTCATCACCGACATCCTCATCAATATCCGGCAAGACGACTTCGCCGTTGAGCAAATCGATATAGCATGAACTCGCAAACCCGGAACTATCTTCCATGTAATACAAAATTGGATCTATAAAGAGCTTGATCTTTTTCATCTCTTATCATCCTTTCAAGGTCCCAAGTGACCTTCCGGTCGATAGTATCTCAACGTGGCAACGGCCCGTTTTCCGCTCGGTTCAGCGGGCGAATCGACAGCCCCGTCTTATCCGAAGATCCCGTCTTTTTTAGAATTTCTCCATGGCTTCCCGCAATCGTTCACGCACCGCTTCCGAATACCAGCTTTCAATGAAATACCGTTCCTTCTCCGTTTCCCTTGCCAGTACCTCTGCCGCTGTTGTCTCGACACGATTTTGTTTGATCATCCCGTATGCCGCTCCAGGCAAAGAACCCAACTTCTCGGCGTGTTCAATGGCGTTATTGACAACCGCCTCCACGGGCAAGACTTCGTCCACCATGCCCATTTCCAAAGCCTCGGCAGGCGCATAAAAATCGCCACACTCCATTATTCTGCGGGCGTACCGAACCCCTGCCAAAGCGTGCAGCACCCGATCTGCCAGGTACGGCACCGGAACGCCCAGCTTAACCTCGTTCAGTCCCATCAATTTACGGCCTTCCGCAATGAACCGCCAGTCGCAACAAAGCGCCAGTATGCACCCGCCGGCCAAGGCATGGCCGGTTATCGCCGCGACGGTCGGTTTGGGGAGGGTGTACAGATCCATACAGACCCGATTGAACACTCGAAAAAAGTCTCTGAAATCTTCCCTTTCCAGGGGATACAGATCGGGGATATCAAGCCCTATGGAAAAGAATTTTTCATTGGAAGTCCCCAGCACAAGACCGCTGACTCCAGCATCGCTTTTGACCCTCTGAAGAACCTCATCCAGCGCCTGAACGAACTCCGAATTCAATGCATTGGTGACTCCGCGATTGAACCTGGCGAGCATAACACTTCCAAGATAATCTACCGAAATCATCTCCATTTCAACTCTCCTTCAAGTGTTACGACAAAGATTTTGCTTTTATGATTTTTTCCCCACCTCAAATGCTTTCCCGATATATTTGCCAATGGCATGATATTTTTGGACTTCAGGGCTGTAGACAATAGGACGGATTTTTTCGATATCCGGAGATCCTTTATCGGTCAACATACTCTCCTCTATCTTCACATCCAAAATTTCTCCCACAAAATGGGTATGCAAGCCTATTTCATAATGCAAACTCCTTTTCATTTTATCCGATAGTGGAATAAATAACGTGGCAAAATAGCAGTTCTAGACTTTTTTTCTGGTTTGATGGAATTGGATCCAAGTGGCATCAAATAGATAGTGAAAACAGCCCGGCATTTACCCAATGTTTGGGTAAACTTCGAGTCGGGCAAACTTGACGGTTTCGTAAAAAGTCTTTTGTGAGCGACATCGAGGAATTTTGGAGAAAGATTTATGATGCGTCTGGCGTTAAAAATTTCAAGCTGTTTGAGGGCGTTAGCCCAAGTTCTTGCAATTTAGCCAGACGAGTCATGAATCCCAAAATTGCTTGCGGAGCGAGCAAAATCAGACTTTTTGCGAATTCATCAAACTTCATAGCAACTAAAAAATTAATATCACATATTACGATCAATTTCAAAAAATTATGATAATCTTTCCCAACCCGCCAAATCTCGCCGACCTTTAAATGGTTCGATTACGCCAAGCCTTCATTATTCTAATATTCCAGTTTAATCGATAAAGATTCCACAGCCGTTGCCTTTAACCAAGTCCTGACGAACAGCTTTTTCAGGGCCATATAAAAAGGCAGAACAATATCACTTTTAACCTATTGATACTTGCAATCCCGTGACGGGTCGCTTATATTTTATCGATTATGAGCCATTTAAAAAAAGCCGTTGTTCTTTCAAGTGGGGGACTCGATTCCACCACGGCAATGGCCATCGCAAAATACGAAGGTTTTGAAATCTATAGTCTTAGTTTTTCCTATGGGCAGCGTCACGCCTTTGAGCTTGAAGCCGCTCAAAAGGTGTCGAACGCCTTGGGTGTGACCGAACACCTTGTAATTAATATAGATTTAAGTAAAATAGGGGGGTCATCCCTTACCGATGACATTGCTGTTCCAAAAAAAAGGGATGAACAGGAGATGGCCAGGGAAATACCGGTTACCTACGTTCCGGCCAGAAATACCATATTTCTTTCCTTTGCCCTGGCATGGGCCGAGGTTCTCGAATCAGCCGATATTTTTATCGGGGTTAACGCCGTCGACTACAGCGGTTATCCGGACTGTCGGCCTGAATATATCGAGGCATTTGAACGTATGGCAAATCTTGCCACAAAGGCGGGTTTGGAGGGCATCACAAAAACCAGGATCAGGACGCCGCTTATCCATTTGACCAAAGCGCAGATCATTCAAAAAGGTATGGAACTGGGGGTCGATTATGCTTTGACCCACAGCTGCTATGACCCTTCGCCCGAAGGGTTGGCATGCGGTGAGTGTGACAGCTGTTTTTTAAGAAAGAAAGGTTTTAGGGAAGCGGGTGTCAAAGATCCGACAAAATATATATAGATTCTAACCCTAACTATCCCACCGCACTCCTTTTTATTGAAGAAATCCCGTTAACCGAGTTGGTTTGCCGCAGAAAAGCCGAGCTCGAAAGCCTTTAAGTTCTTTTCGACAAAGGCTTTTTTTGTTTTGGTTTTAATCGCTTCTTTTATCGTTTCCGAAGACAAGGGAATTTTGCCGGTCTGTATCAGGGCACCCAAGAGAACCATATTCACCGACAAAATATTTCCGGCTTCAATGGCAAGTGCCTCAGCATTAAAAGCGATAAGGTTTGACGTCTTGGCCCGAATCAATGACTGGAGTACATCCAGATCAGGATAAATGCCGCTCCCCACTGCAACCGTAAACGGCGGAAGCGGTGCAAGATTGGTTATCACTACGGTGTTGGAATTACACTTGTTCAAAGCTCGAAGGGTTTCCGAAGGCTCAAATCCCACCAGCACGTCAGCCTCGCCGTCTGAGATAATGGTACTTTGAGCGGTTCCGAACACAATGCTGCTTTCAACCACACCGCCCCTCTGGGCCATACCGTGTATTTCGCTCATGCGAACCGGAACATTCGCAAGAAGTGCGGATTCTCCGATAACCTTGGAGGCCAGAAGATTTCCCTGCCCTCCCACAGCCACTATGATTAATCTCGTTGGATTCATTTTATTACCGTCCGTTGTGGAATCTTAAAAAAACAGTTCCGTTTGCCTGCCCGGTCAAATATGCTGGCAACCGGATCAAACTCTAACGACAAGTTAGGGGCTTCGCCCCGATTGGAATACTGGAATATTGGAATAATGGGTTCTTGGATAATGCAATTTTGGATTGAGAGTAAAATTTGTGTTGAGGATACAATTTAAAGTGCATAATATCCTTTTAAAAACCAACCTTCCAGTATTCCACCCTTCCATTATTCCATGTTCGAGGCAAGCGTTCAAGCCTCATAAAATAACCTGTTTTTTCATTTAGTTGTAGAATTTCCGAAACGTTTAATTATCATTGAAAATCAGGCGTCGTCCTTTAAGGGTAAAATAGCATGCTCCGGGCAGATTTGGGCACAGACCGTACAGCCTGTACACAAGAGAGGATCGATTTTAACCCGGTTACCCTCGATGAAAAAAGCCGGGCATGCCAGCTCATTGATGCAGTTTCTGTGATTTTTACATTTTTCACTGACAAAAAAAGATCTTCCACGGGGTTTCTTCAGCGCTTTGGCAAACAGCGTGCAGGCCTCCTTTGAAATAACCACCGAAACACCTTTAAAATTCAGGGCCTCTTTGATGGATTCAATACTCTTTTTAATCCGGTATGGCCGAATGACGGAAACATGCGGCACCCCCACGGCCCTCACGATTTCTTCGATGGACACATGGGAATATCCTTCCATGTCCAGCGCTTTCATATCGACCCCTGGATGATGCTGATGTCCGGTCATGGCAGTAATGCCATTGTCAAGAATGACCAGTGTAAAATTGTGGTTATTAAAAACGGCGTTGATCAAGCCGGGTATTCCGGAATGAAAAAAAGTGGAGTCCCCAATAAAAGAGATGATTTTTTTGTCGGTTACCTTTGAAAAACCGCAGGATGTCCCCACAGAAGACCCCATACATATCAAAAAATCTCCCTTGGAAAGCGGCGGCATAAATCCGAGGGTATAGCAACCGATGTCCGTGGGGCAAATGGTTTCCATGCCCTCTGTTGCCTTGTTAATCACATAAAAAGTGGCCCTGTGGGAGCATCCGGCACAAAGGCTCGGGGGGCGCTGGGGGATTTCGGGAACATCAGAGAGATTGACACCTGCCGCCGGTTTGCATGTCACGTCAAAATATGCGGCCAAACATTGTCTGACCAGCGCTGGATTGTATTCGTAGAGGCGTGAAAAAAGGTCCTTCCCTTTTCCATGTATGGGGAGGGTCAAACCTTCTTCCTGGGCATATGCCTTGATGGCCTCTTCCATGAAAGGTTCGCCTTCCTCCACCACCAGCACTTTTTCACACCCTTTTAAAAAGTCTTTGATCAAAACCCGGGGTATGGGGTGTGAAAATCCAACCCGTAATATTTTGATTTTGTGCGCAATATTCAGATCTTTTACTGCATCGGAAACATAGTTATAGCTCACCCCATTGCAGACAATTCCCCATGGGCCGTCTCCGGTGATAAAATTGTATTGAGATGTTTCGGAAATCGTTTCCGCCGTTTCCAATTTTTCAAGGAGTTTGACATGGAGAGTTCTGGAAACTGCAGGAACCGTCACATAATTGAAAGGATCTTTTGTAAAATCACCTTTTGTTATAGGCACCTGAATATCGCCCAACACCACGACTTCGGTGGAATGATTGATCCGGGTGGTGGTTCTGAAGATAACCGGCAGCTGAAGTTTTTCGGACAAATCGAATGCAAAAGGCATCATATCTTTTGCCTCCTGCCCGGAAGACGGCTCCAGCATGGGGAGGCCGGCAAGCTTGCTGTAATACCGGTTGTCCTGTTCGTTCTGGCTTGAAAACATAAAAGGATCGTCGGCTGTCAGAATCACCAGCCCGCCTTTAACACCCAGATATGCCAGGGTTATAAGAGCATCGGCAGCCACATTCATCCCCACATGTTTCATCACGCACATGCTGCGAACTCCGGAATTTGCAGCAGCGGCCGCCACCTCGAGGGCCACCTTTTCGTTGATGCTGTATTCGAAATAAAGGTCCCTTTCTTGGGATATCTGAAAAAAATTCAGTGAAATCTCCGAAGATGGTGTTCCCGGGTATGTTGTTGCAACGGCGACTCCGGCCTCGATGGCGCCCCGGGCAATGGCTTCGTTGCCTAAAAGGAGCATCTTTTTACCGGGATCTACGGCAAGTAGTTTATGCATTGTTTCTTCCTTATGTTTAAATGTGTAATTTTACCCTAACTGATCATAAACAAACTGGGAGAAATATTATAAGTGTTTCGTTTTTTATATTTTTTGTAGATACCAATGTAATTTCATAACGCTTCTATAGATGAGATATAAATCTTTTAATACAATCCCATTTTGTTTACCCTTCGGGAAAGCTGATGATACCCCATCTCCTTCGTTATAAAGGGCTCGCAGTAGACGACTACGGCTTCGTCCTTGATGCCTTGGATCTGGGGCATCCTAAACTTTCGCTCAATTAGGGTTTCAGTTTTTGGTCATCGGGTGGTTTTTTGGAACCCACCTTGGATGTTGCATCCGTCGAGCTTGCAAAGGTAAAAGCCGAATAGGACGAAACGGTCCCTGTCGACTTCATCTGTTTGTCAACGCAGCAGATTTCGAAAATCGGCGCTCGCAAGGTTCAGGGTATATACCAGCACAGCCGGTGGTGTAAAGAATTTTCTGAGAGCCAACAAGCAATTGAAAAAACTTTACAAATATCTAACCATGATTTATAGTATTAATTTTCCTTAATATTATACAGCCGTCAATAAATGGGTATGGAATATATTGTAAAATCGAATTTTTCCTGAATCGAGGTTCCCATGCAACATCAAATGATACTTGTTATTGCCACACGCAACAAAGGAAAAACAAAAGAAATCAAAGATCTTTTACAGGATTTTCCGGTTGATATTAAAGATCTATATGACTTTGGTCCAATTCCTCACCTGGAAGAAGATGGCGATACCTTTGATGAAAATGCATACAAAAAAGCGAGTTTCGCAGCCCGAATCCTCGGGTTGCCAGCATTGGCTGACGATTCGGGATTGACGGTGGAATCCTTGAAGGGCGCTCCCGGTATTCATTCCGCGCGTTATGCAGGGGAAAATGCAACCGATGAACAACGATATTTAAAGCTGCTCCGTGAAATGGAAGGGATGTCCAACCGCAAGGCAGCGTTTGAATGCGTCATATCCATCGCCGTTCCAACAGGCCCTGCACTGACATATGAAGCGCGCTGTGAAGGGCTGATCACACAAGTGCCTGCCGGCTCAAAAGGATTCGGATACGATCCCGTTTTCTATTATCCGCCCTATAAAAAAACTTTTGCTGAATTAACCAGACAAGAAAAAAACCGTGTCAGTCACCGGGGAAAAGCGTTTGCCGAACTCAAAGATGAGTTTGACAAGGTTTTAATCTGGATCCGTCAAAATATGTCCGTGCAGGAGAAACGACACGGTTAACTCGCTGATGGGTGCAAACAAAATCGATAACATTGGCAAAAAATCGGTTTTAAAATAATTTTATTTTACCCATATTCCTTCAATCAAAGTCATTGAGTAAAATGAGGAGTCAAGTTTTATGATCGCAGATTTGATCAGAAAAAACAGAAGTTGCCGCCGATTTTTCCAGGAACACCTCGTGGATCTGGACACCTTCACCGAACTCGTCGACCTTGCGAGACTCTCTGCATCGGCAGCCAACTTACAACCACTAAAATATATTCTTTCCGCCGATCCTCAAAAGAATGCTCTGATTTTTCCGTGTCTGGGCTGGGCGGGCTATATCGAAGAATGGCCGGGTCCGGAGGAAGGGGAAAAACCCTCGGGATATATCATTATGCTGAGTGATTCACAAAAAGCCAATGATTGGGTTGGATATGACTGCGGTATCGCCGCCCAGAGTATTCTTTTGGGCGCCAGAGAAAAAGGGCTTGCCGGCTGTATGATCGCATCGATAAAACGTCAAAAACTCCGGGACATACTCAATATTGACCCCCGGTTTAAAATCCCCCTGGTAATTGCAATCGGAAAACCCAAAGAAAAAATCGTCATCGAAGCCGTTGACAGTGACAACGGGATTCGTTACTGGCGGGACAGCAAGGGTGTCCATCATGTGCCCAAAAGAAAATTAAAAGATATTATCATCGGTTCATATTCACCGGCAAAACCGTGAAGAACCACAAACCTAATGTCAAAAAAATCGAAAATGGTAACTCGTATAAAGGAGAATCTGGATGTTCCAAAAAAAGAAAGGGATAGATATCGTTGTCCATATTGGCGGCATCACAACTTTTGAAGCAGCAATGCGACTTTTCGAAGATAGATTAGACGAAGAAAACCTATCGAGGATACAGAAAATTAAAAATCCGGAAGTCGCTCTTAAAATTGCAAATTCAATCGTCATGTGTGAACCGGAAACTGTTTTCATCAATACCGGATCTGAATCGGATAAAGCGTTTATCAGGGAAATGGCGTTAAAAAATGGAGAAGAAGCCAAACTCCCCATGGACGGACACACCATCCATTTTGATCTCAAAGATGAACAGGGAAGGATTATCGATCGCACCTATTACATCTCCAATGAAGAAGAACATATCAGTTCTCTTGCCAATAAAATGGACCGGGCAAAAGCACTGATAGATATTCAGGATAAGATGACCGGTATTATGCGCGGCAAAACCATGATCGTCGGATGTTATATGCGGGGACCCGTCGGCTCGCCGGCATCGAACCCGGCACTGGAGATCACCAGTTCGGCGTATGTATCCCACAGTGCTGAAATCCTTTACAGAAATGCTTTTTCTGATGTTGACAAGGAGGTGGACAGACTGGGTCACTTTTACACCAATATCCACAGTGAAGGGCGAAACAGACCCCAAGATCTGCCCAATGCACGGGTATTCATGGATCGAAGTCATCGAACCACATATAGTTTTAATTGTACCTATGCCGGAAATACGTTGCTGCTGAAAAAAGGGAATCACCGGTTTTCCGTCGACAAAGCCGTGTATGAAAACAGAGGCAATGAGCTATCGGAACATATGTTCATTACCGGAGTCAACGGAAACGGAGGCCGGATTACCTGGTGCACCGGCGCCGCACCCAGCGGTTGCGGCAAAACGACCACCGCCATGGCGGGAAACCATTTCGTAGGCGACGACCTTGCTCAGATGTGGATCGATGAAAACGGGAGTATCCGTTCAATCAACCCCGAATGCGGTATTTTCGGTATTGTCGAAGATGTAAACTGGGAAGGTGATCCTTTTCTGATGAAACTTCTCAGAGAACCGGGTACAGAAGTGATATGGTCCAATGTCCTCATCGATGAAAACGGTGTTCCTCACTGGACGGGGAATGGAGAAAATCCTCCACTTAGAGGGAAGAATTTTCAGGGGCACTGGGAAAAGGGGATGATCGATAAAGATGGAAAAGAGATTCCCATGTCTCACCCCAATTCAAGATGCACCTTGACCTCATCTGCTCTGGCAAATTATTCGCCCATGTCCGAAGAACCCAACGGCGTTGAAACAAGAGTGGTGACATACAGCGGCAGAGACAGTGACACCATGCCGCCGGTCTGGGCAGCCCAAAACTCCGATGAAGGGGTCGTCATCGGTGCCTGCATCGTGTCTGCGGCAACGGCCACTGAAGTCGGGGCCACCGGCGTTAAACGCGCCCCCTGGGCCAATGCCCCTTTTATCCCCGGATCCCTGGCAGAGTATATGGATGCTCAATTTAAATTCTTTGGAAATGAAAAAATCGCCCCAGACAAAAAACCTGTAATGGCAGGATTGAATTATTTTCTAACGGATAAAGCCAGAGGCGGAACTTCGACCAAGCTGATCGGAGAAAAAAGGGATGTAAAAGTCTGGCTGGCCTGGCTGGAAAGACTAGCGCACAATGAGGTCGATGTAATTAAAACCCCCATAGGAAATCTGCCGACCTTCGATGACCTGAAAAATCTCTTTAAAACGATCATCGACAAAGAATACACCGAAGAACTGTATATTAAGCAGTTTTCTCTGTACATAGACAATATCGTTTCCAGAATAGACATGCAGTTAAAGGCATATGGAAAAGAACCCGATATTCCCGAAAAATTGTTCGAAATTCTTAATGCGCAAAAGGAAGGCCTTGGGGCGCTGAGAAATACATATGGCCCGATCGTAACACCGTCTCAACTTAAGGAATGAACTATAACGGGAAACCCATACTCAGCGTAATTTTCAGCGGCCGCATGCTGGTCGCCCTTCTTATGGGTTTTTCCTGCGGTTTGCCGCTTCTTCTGACCATAACCGTATTGCAGGCATGGATGAAAGAAGAAGGCGTGGATCTGACGGTCATCGGAATGATGGCCCTGGTGGGCCTTCCCTATACGTTGAAGTTTCTCTGGGCGCCGGTTCTGGATCGTTTTACCCCGCCCTTTTTGGGACGCAGAAGAGGGTGGCTCCTTGTGGCTCAGATAGCCCTGATTCTTTCGATCTCGGGTCTGGGTTTCACGGATCCGGGAAAGAGCCCTTGGATGATGGCCTTTATCGCTTTTCTGGTAACTTTCTTCAGCGCTTCCCAGGATATTGTTGTCGATGCGTATCGGAGAGAAGATCTTCCGGATGAAGAATTGGGGTTGGGCTCTTCGCTGTATGTCAACGGATACCGGATAGGGATGCTCCTGGCTTCCGGCGGCGGCTTGATCATGGCAGACTACATGCCGTTTTCCATGGTCTATCAGATTATGGCGGCTTGCCTGCTGCCGGGGGTGGTAACCACCCTTCTGGCGCCGGAGCCTGAAATTCAATTGGGAACTCCGAAAACCCTAAAGGAAGCGGTGTTAGATCCTTTGATGGAATACTTCCATCGGCAGGGGGCACTGTGGATGCTGGCCTTTATTCTTTTGTACAAAATCGGCGACACAATGGCCAGCGCCATGACCACACCGTTTTATCTTGATATCGGGTTTTCAAAAACCCAAATCGGCGCTGTGGTAAAACTTTTCGGGTTCTGGGCCACTGTCGGCGGCACGCTGATCGGCGGTATGATGATGCTCAGGCTTGAAATCAACCGAAGTCTATGGATTTTCGGTTTTCTTCAGGCCTTATCCACCGCAGGTTTTGCAGTACTGGCGAGAATCGGCAACAGTCTTCCGGCACTGTCAGCGGTCATTACCTTTGAGAACTTCAGCAGCGGAATGGGAACCGCAGCGTTTGTGGCGTTCATGGCGAGCATTACCAACAAAAAATTTACCGCCACACAATATGCCCTCCTCAGCAGTCTCATGGGGGTTCCCAGGGTGATGGCTTCAGCGCCCACCGGCTTTATGGTCAAAAAGTTCGGCTGGGAAACCTTTTTTATACTCTGTACATTAATCGCTGCCCCAGGGATTCTGCTGCTTATGAAATTTGCACCCTGGGGCCGGGCCGGTAATCATCGATGAACGAAAAAAAAGAAAATAAAAAAATCATCGCGCGAATCAAAAATTTAGCGCGGCAGAGAAAAGAAATTTTTTCTTTGTCCCCTGTAAAAGCCCTTGATGCGATTCTCGACTCGCCGCAATCAGCAGCCCTGGTCCATTCACTTTCAGAACAAGATTTTCATTTTTTAATCCATGATATCGGGATTGAAGACGCGCTCCCACTTCTTCGTCTTGCATCCGACAAACAGTGGGAGTATATCGTCGATCTTGAGATATGGGAAAAAGATCGAATCGATCTCGCATCTTTAACAAAGTGGCTCGACCTGCTGTTCAAAATAGATCCGGGTCGATTTATAAAATGGTTTCTCCATCAGAAGACCGAGTTGATGGAATTTTATCTATTTAAAAATATCGACATAAGGATCAGAGAAACCGATGAGGATCCATCCGACTTTGGAGAGGCGTTTTTTTCCTTCGACAACACTTTTTATGTAAAGTTTCTCGACAAACCTTTTGACCTGGAATCTGATTTAAGCGATGGGGGAAAGACCACCCAAAGTCACCGGGATGATTTTCTTTCAAAATTTCTCGAAACGCTTTCAGCCTATGATCACCTCACATACCAGAAGGTTCTGATGGAGACATCCAGCGTTATACCGGCGGAGACGGAAGAAGAAGCGTATCGACTGAAAAATGTTCGATTGGCGGAAAAAGGATTCCTTCCGTATGCAGAGGCCGTCGGCATTTATCAGCCGCTGAAAGTACAGGATTTCAAAAAACAACCCACAAAATTCATCGTTTCAGAGCCTGAACAAAAACTTTTCTTTCCAGTTCCCTTCTACCACACCGACTTGCTGGAACAAGAGGATTATTTTACAAACGCATTAAAAAAAATAAAAATCGATGATGTTCTGGAGCAAATTCAGATCGAGTTTGCCAGTCTGTGCAACCGGATTGTTTCTGCGGATCAAAAAATAATCCGGGAAAAAGACCAACTTAAAAGTGTCGTAAAAAAGGCTTGCGGATATATAAATATCGGGCTCGAGAAGCTCACCGAAGATGACGGAGATCTCCATGCCGACCGTTGTGCCGCAGTGGTACAAATGTGCCCCCTTTCTAATATTTTTAAAGTGGGATTTGGCCTTGCCCTTGAACTGAAATGGCGTGCCGGAAAATGGCATGAAATGAGCTGGTTTAAACGAAATGGATTGCTTCTGGGCTTCTGGGACCAAGATTGGATGGGGGTACTGGGAGGGCTTCTCATAAAAAAGCCGCTGTTTTACGACAGTTATAAAACCGGTGTGCTTTACAGAGAATTCGTCACCCTACAAGACATCAAGGACACTGAAAATATATTAAATGAAATTGTCGCCTTTGACGAAATTCTCTCCCTTATGAACATAGAACCCGAGCCGGTTTCGGAGGTGTATCTAACGTATAAAAATTTTGTGCTGACACTCTGGGCCCGGAAATATATGGGCCTGTCCGAAGAACTTCTACCGTTGCCCCTGGATGCGTTCAAAAACTTTTTTAATGATCTGTGGACAGGTAAGGACAAACCGCGTAAAACGCGCCGGACAATGAAAGAATCATTTTTAGACTGGCTTTCAGAAAAGACAGGGTTCACACATCATGAGATCACTCAGAAATTGGGCCAAACCCTGGAAAATCTTTTTAATGAGATCGAAAGCGAGGTTGGAGAAGTATCTCGCAAAGACCTTGATTCCAGATATATTCATCTGTTTTTAATTAATCCGGAAATATGATGAACACCTTGGCAACTAATTTTTTAATTTTAATTGGGATTTAAAATAATTTATGAGGAGGTTGTATTGTGGAACCGATGGGCGATGCTTGGGTAAAAAAATTTAAGACGGTAAAAGTTAAGTTAAAGGACGGTACGATTATTAACGGACAATTGAATATCGGCGAGTATGCGAGGGTGTTCGATTATTTTAGAAGTTCTCCGGACCACTACTTTATTCTGTCCGATGCCGAACACGATGGCCAATCCGGAAGGGTCGTCATCATCAATAAAAATGAAATTGTGTGGGCCGAGCCGGAAGATGACTAGCCTGGACTTCTCACGAAGAACATCAGAGGCCGGTCCTGTTGTTTATGCAGGGTTAAGGCCGGCTATCAATAAGAAGACTTTGAAACGCTCCAGAACCGGTGGCTAAACAGCCGGGAAGCCGGCGTAAGATTGTAGAGGGCATCTGCGGCAATCAGGACCGCGGCATTGGTCCAAGTTGTTTTATATTTGGGCCAAATGGTCATGTCCGGACACGTAAATCCGCACCAGTACGCCCCGTCTTGGTTGGTTCTGTTTCGAATCCAGCTAAACACCTTCTTTGAAAGACGCAGGTTGCCCATGGCCGACAATGCCACCGCCAGTTCGCACGTTTCTGCAACGGTTATCCAGGGCCGGTCGGATACACACCGAACCCCTTGACCGTTGATCACGAATTTTCCCCAGAACTTTTCGATTCTCTGGTGCGCCCCATGGCCGGTGACGACGCCCGAGAGTATCGGGTAGAACCAATCCATTGAATAATTGGACTTGGACCTGTTAAAAAGATCGGGTTTATACTGAATCGCATACTTTAACTTTGATAACCCTTCAATCCATGTGGGCATCCTATACCCGAGTTGTTCTGCCACAGCCAACGCACATTTGATGCTCATGTAGATCGAACTGGATCCGGTCAAAAGCGCCATGGGATCGACCCGCCCTGCCGGACTTATGGCCCAGCAGATCTCACCGCCGGGGGCCTGCAAGTCGAGAGCGAAGTTTATGGCCGATTTTATGGTGGGCCACATCTCTTCAAGAAAGGTTAAATCACCGGTTATAAGATAGTAGTGGAAAACACCCACAGCGATGTAGGACGACAGGTTCGTATCCCGGGTCTTGTCCTCGGGAATACCGTTCATGAACGAGGCATACCAGCTTCCATCCTCAAGCTGCATTCGGATCAACCATCTATAGGCTTTCCTCGCTTCTTTTAAAAACCCGCCGATGCTGAGCCCCATTGCAGCTTCCACATGATCCCACGGGTCTGTTTTTTCATCTTCGCACCAGGGTATTTCACCGCTTTCCCTTTGTGTGTTTGCGATCATACCGCCCACAAGATCAACGTCAATGGATACATCCTGTTTGTGCGCGTAGAAATTGAGTCCTGTACACATGATATCTTTAGCGATGAAAAATTCCGGCATTGTTTTTAAAAGCATTATTCATAGATCGGTTCAACAAAGAAAACATCCCCATCCGTAATATTGGGTAAAAAGGTTTGCAACCCTATTGAATTGTGGTAATTTATATATAAATTTTCAACCAGCTTTGTGGACTATAACATAGATGCTCATTAATCAATTAAAAAGCGCACTGCGTTTCTATTTCATTACCGATGAACATACCAGCGGCTTTTCTCCGGTGGAGCAGGTGCGGATTGCCATAAAAGCCGGCGCGACCATTGTCCAATACCGAAACAAATCTTTTTCTCCGCGGTTTTTCGAAGAAGTTGCCCTCATAAGAAACATCTGTAAATGTAACACGATTCCGTTTATTATCAATGACGACATCCTGCTGGCCAAGGCGGTGATGGCCGATGGCGTCCACCTCGGTCAGGACGATGAAGACCCTGCTCTGGCGAAACGAATTTTAGGTTCCCAGGCAATTGTCGGCAAGTCCGTATCCGATCTTGATGAACTGAATGCTTCAGATCTGTCCGTTTGTGATTACATCGGAACAGGCCCAGTTTTCTCCACCCTAACCAAAGTCGATGCAAAACATGCTATCGGGCTTTCCGGCCTAAACGCCGTTGTAAAAACATCACCGGTTCCTGTGGTCGCCATCGGGGGTATCGACCAGACCAACGCAGGATCCTGTTTCCAAGGGGGTGCTGCAGGCGTCGCAGTTATCAGTGTGGTTACCCGTGCCGAGGATCCTTTACAAAACGCTTTAGAGGTCGCATCGGCCTGTGGATGCACCCCCCCTTCCGCGGTTGTTTCGCCGTGGAACGATGAATTCGCACTGATCAAAAAGCTTGTTAAACAAATACCCGCCGGTTCATATCTTCGAATTCCACCTGGCGACGATGCCTGTCTTCTGATGCCCATAACCCATCCGGTGATCACCACCGATACCCAAAAAGAGGGGGTTCACTTCAGACTCGCCTGGCAGACGCCCGAAGAAGTGGGCAGCAAAGCCGTTGAAGTTACCCTCAGCGATCTCGCGGCTTCGTATGCTGCGCCCATAAGCTTTTTTGTCAACCTCGCGCTTCCGGCGTATATTTCAGATCAAACCGTCGAGGATATCTATAAAGGAATAAAAAAATCCCTGGCAAAACACAACTGCACATTGGGCGGCGGCAATATTTCCGCCGGGTTTGAGCTGACGTTAGATCTTTTCGCAATTGGCCAGGGGCGTGAAGATATCTTCCCGGTACGTTCAGCGGCGCTACCCGGGTATAACCTTTATAGTACGGGGCCCCTTGGTCTTTCCCGTGCCGGCTTAGAGGTGTTGATCAGAAAAGATGACACCTTCGAAGAATTAACCGCAAAATTCAAATTTCCTTCGGCCCGGTTTGACGCCGCACAGGTACTGGCTGAAAACGGAGTCACCTGTGTTATTGACGTCAGCGACGGCCTGGCAGGTGATGCAAAACAGATCGCAGAAGCGTCTGGTATTTCCGTATCCATCGATTTAACGTCGAGGCCATTCCACCCGGCACTGGTATCATTCTGCGAAAAATACCGGCTGATTCCCGAAGAAATGGTCCTTGCCGGCGGAGAGGATTACGAACTATTGTTTGCTTGCACCCCGGATCTGTTCGAGAATATTAAAAAAGATCTTCCCTCGGCATTTATCGTCGGCCGCTGTCTTGAATTTCAAGGGACCCATCTGGTGAATATGCCTGGGAATATTTCATCCTTTCAGCATGGAATACGATAAAATGAGAAATTCGGGTTGAAAAGAGGGAGACGCTTTTGCAAATCACAAATAACATTCATGCATTTATGTGGACATCGATGTCCGCCAACAACTGCAACACCTATTTGATCGACGGCCCCACCCGTATTCTCATCGACCCTGGGCACCGACACCTGTTTGATCATGTCCACAAAGGGCTAAAAAATTTAAATTTAGCCATAGAAGACATCGGATTGATCATCTGCACCCATGCCCATCCGGATCACATGGAAGCCGTTCAATTGTTCAGCAAAACCCATGCCCTAATAACCCTCCACCCTAAAGAATGGAACTTTTTAAAAACCATGGACAAACATGTCCGCGCTTCCATCGGTTTAGATGTCGATTTAATTGCACCCGATTTTTTTCTAACAGAAGGTGACCTTTCGGTGAATCGTCTAAATATGGAGGTAATTTACACTCCGGGGCATTCACCGGGATCCATCTCCCTTTATTTGCCGGAGGCCAAGGTGCTTTTTACGGGGGACCTGTTGTTTAAGGGCGGTGTCGGACGGACGGATCTTCCGGGAGGCAATGGCTCCCAGCTTAAAGAAAGCATCAAAAGGCTGACACAGGTGAAAATCGAATGGCTTTTGCCCGGTCACGGCGAAATCGTTTCAGGGGGGACGGATATCAAAACCAACTTCCATCAAATCGTCCAATCTGTTCTCAACTACATCTAAATTTCAGACGACAACCCAGTTGCCAAACGGCCCTTTTCTCTGCTCAGAATCTGATCGTATCTTCCCTTGATGTCAACCAACATGGACAGCCATTCACGGTCACCCTCGAGATTCGGAACAACTGCGGCGCCTCGAATAAATCGCTTTTTTTCAAGATCCGCTTTTATCTCATGGACCCTTCGTTCAGCGGCAGACTTAACTGCCCCCTTAAAATCCTGAAATATCTTCTCGAGCCCGGTTACATTTAAGTCACAATTTTCATTTAACAGTTCAAGATATATTTTATAGGGGCGGCCGGGTTCGAGGCTGTTTAAAAGCAAATTCAACAGAACTCGAACAACATTCATGTCGTATGTTTTTTTCAAGATGTCCAGTTCTTTTTCCAGATCATCCTTCCGCAACAGGTTGTCCTGATATTTCTGCACCAGACCTTTTAATCGCTTGTGGACCTCGACCTTCGTTTGCGCATCCTTTTCCTCTTGACTGAGGGTAAGGTGCCGGGTCTTCTCCATCACCAGGTCGAGGGTGCTTTTAATTTCTCCCATTTGACACCTCGTTATGGGGTCTTCGTTGATCGATATTTATGGCTGTCCGTCAAATGACTTTTTATCACGGCATCCATGTTTGACTGGACAATGTCCAGAATCTGAACTTTGGAGTAGCGCGGGCCGCAACCGATTCCCGGGCATTGGTCGGATGTTCGTTTCCATTTTTTGAGAGAACGCAAATTCTCAAACCAAAACGGAAACGTTCTGCACTGCTCGGGCCGCACGGGATAAATTGCGCACCCGTTATCATAAAACAGACACCGCCCATCAGAATGTTCTTTGATGCTGTGCCCTTCCTTTATGGGATAAAGATACCCATCGATGAAAGTGGACACTCGAAGGGAAAGGTATTCGGCGATGCGGACAATTTCATCGCTATGGACATATATTGTCCCCGGATCCCCGGTACAGCAGGCACCACACTGCCGACATTCAAAACAAATGCCTTGATCAAAAAAATAGGATCGATGGTTTAGTTTTTTCATACATGTTCCTTAACGTCCAGACAGCCTGTTTCATAACATGCTGCATCGATTAGATCAACTCGAATGGAAACCATATGCAGGACAAATGCATTTGAATCCCAATAAAGAGAGAACGCTCAACGACGGCGCATATCTCTTTCTAACCGACTGAAACTTGTGCTGCCCTGCTATACATCATTTTGTCTCACATCCTCCCTACTTGACATAAGGCTTTAATTTCATTATCCTCTTCTATCAATATTTGCGAAATTGGGAGGGAAAAGATATGAAAATCGACATTAAGAAACCCTCGGATCGGGATCTTGAGGGAAAAGGCGTCTTGGCCTGGCCCATATGGGAAAAAGAAATTTCTCGTTTTGACTGGCATTACGACAGCACCGAGGAATGTTATCTACTGGAGGGCAGGGTTATTGTCGAAACAGAGGATGGCAATATCGTGGAATTCGGAAAAGGAGATTTCGTTACATTCCCCAAGGGTCTGTCTTGCATTTGGGATATTAAAGCGCCGGTTAGAAAGCATTATAATTTCAAATGAAACTCTCCATCGACCTTCGACCAGGAGACCGGGAATAGAAAATCATATTAAAAATTCAGCATAAAAAACTTTCTGTCTGCTTCTTTCTTCTGACTTTTCCACAACACGACAGGAGTGTTACACTATGAAACTCGGGATTATCGGTCTTCCCAGATCCGGCAAATCGACGATATTTGAAGCATTGACACAGAATATCCTTCCCGAAGGCCACAAGGGAGAAAGCCGTATCGGTACCATCCGGGTGCCGGACATGCGCGTGGATGTATTGAGCGACATGTATAAACCCAAAAGAACCGTTTATACCCAGGTTGAGTATTTTCTTCCGGACCTTCTGCGACAACAAAAAGATCAGAAAATTTGGGTCCAGGTCAGAGATTGTGATGCCCTGATTCACGTGGTGCGCAATTTCGGTGGATACGGGTTTGAAAATCCGACACCATTTTTAGATTTTCAGACCATCGACCAGGAACTGATGTTGGCGGATCTTTTTGTGGTGGAAAAAAAGCTGGAAAGTGTCGAACTTGACAGAAAACGGGTCAAAGAGACGTCCCCTGTGGAACTTTCTCTTTTAAACCAGTGCCTCGAAAACCTTGAAAACGAAATACCCCTCAGGAAGGCGCCGGACCTTGCCTCCGATCCCCTGCTCAGGGGATACGCCTTTTTATCCGCAAAGCCGATGCTGGTTCTGTTCAACAACGAAGATGACGACGATGCCATCCCCGAGGCCGAAGACTTGTCGTCCCGAGAAAACTGTATGGTTATACGGGGGAAGCTCGAACAGGAACTTGCTCAGATGTCGGTTGAAGACGCCGAGGAGTTTTTATCCGAGTTTAATATTACGGCCTCCGCCATGGACAGGGTCATTAAGCGATCTTATGAACTCCTGGGCCTTATCTCTTTTTTTACCGTGGTCAACCAGGAAGTAAAGGCCTGGACCGTAAAAAAGGACACCCAAGCCGTTGACGCGGCAGATACCATCCATACGGACATGAAAAAAGGGTTTATCCGTGCAGAGGTGATTTCCTATGACGATCTCATGGCGGCAGGATCCTATCCGGAGGCCAAAAAAAAAGGAACTGTCCGGTTGGAGGGAAAAACTTACCCGGTCCAGGACGGAGATATTATAGAATTCCGTTTTAACGTGTGATCGTTCAGGACAGATTCGGATACCGGAGGTTCTATAGGATAGATCCGGTGGAATCTGGATTTCTTTAGGGTTAAGGCTGTTCCCACGTAACCCTCAGCACCTCCTGATAGGTGGTCTTGCCGGCGAGCAGCTTTTTCAAAGCATTGCCTCGCAGGGAAACCATCCCCTCTGCTTTGGCTTGACTGCGCAGGGTTTCCATATCCATACTGGCGGTTGTCATTTTTTTCAACGACTCCGAATACGGAACCACTTCGAAAATAGCGATTCTCCCGTAATAACCGGTGCCACGGCATTTCTGACACCCCCTGCCCCGATACAGGGTTATCCGATCGTTTTTTTCAACATCCAGTCCCATGGATCTCAGTTCCGCTGTTTCCACATCAAAGGATTCCATGCAGTGGTCGCAAATCTTTCGAACCAGGCGCTGGGCCATGATGCCCACCAAGGTGCTCTGAATCAAAAACGGAGGAACACCGAGATCGATGAGTCGTGTGATCGACGAAGGCGCGTCGTTGGTGTGGAGAGTCGACAAAACCAGATGACCGGTCAATGCCGCCTGAATCGCATTCTCAGCGGTCTCGAGATCTCTCATCTCCCCGATCATTATGATGTCAGGGTCCTGCCGTAATATATTCCTCAGGATCGTCGCAAACGTGATTCCGATTGCCGGTTGAACCGCAATCTGGTTAAATTCCTCGCACACCATCTCGATGGGGTCTTCTATGGTGGTAATATTAATCTCGGGCGTATAGAGATCTTTGAGGGTTGAATAAAGGGTGGTCGATTTGCCGCTCCCCGTGGGACCGCAGACCAACACGATTCCATGGGGCATGTTGATAAATTTATTGTACCGAATCAAATCCGTGGATGTAAAACCGAGCTTTTCCAGATCCTGAAAAAGGATTTCCGGATCCATGATCCGCATGACCACCTTCTCTCCAAAGGCTACAGGGATGGTCGAAACCCGTATCTCCACCTCAACACCGCCTTTATCGGTTTTAATTCTTCCATCTTGGGGCTTTCTCTTTTCTGCCATATCCAGCCTGGACAGGTTTTTTATCCTGCTGATAATGGCCGAATGGACATTCTTGGGTAGTCGATGCACGGTATGCAGAACGCCGTCAATACGCATCCTAACAAGACTGACATTCCGTTTGGGCTCGATATGAACGTCACTGGCCCGCTGATCAAAAGCGTATGTGAAAAGATAGTTCACGGCGTTCACCACATGCTGATCGGTGGACGGAAGTTCGTCTGCGGATTTCAATAGGACATACTGCTCGAGATTTCCCAGATCCACCGAAGGGCCTGCGAACTGGTGTTCTGCTGCAGCAATGGAGCGTTTGAAGCCAAAGAACTCATTGATCAACTTAACGATGTCGGATTTCGAGGTGACAACCACCTTGACTTTAAGCTGACTGGCACGGGCAATATCCTCCATTACTTCCACGTTGAAAGGATTGGGGGTTGCAACGGTGAGGTACCCGTCCTTTATGGCAATGGGGAGGACCAGATGTTTCATGGCAAAGCTACGCGGAATGGTGGTGGTCACCAGATTGAGATCCAGCTTTAAGGGATCGATTTTCTTGAAGGGAATTTCCCATTCGTCGGCAAGGGTTTGGAATATGAGCTCCTCATCCAGAATTCTGGAATCAGCACCCGCACATTCCAAATTCAAAGCGGCAATGATATCGATGCTGGTGACGGGAAGTTCGGATCCGCTCCCCGAAGCCTGCTTATGGTTCTTTTGCTTTTTCAGCCGAGCTTCCAGGGCATCCTTTTTTTTAAGGATTTGATCTGTCTGACCGGAGGTTATGAGCCCCTTTTTTAAAAGCGTCCGGCAGACATTTTTTGCGGACAATCGATTTTGTCTGTTATTGGACATAGTTCAACACTTCCGTTAAGAAATTATTACTTCCCGGGAGACCGTTTGAGTCTCCCCAATTCTTTATCGATCAACGTCTGGAATTCATTGGGCGACCAGTTCCTCAAAAGTCGTCCGCCAATATAAACAGTGGGGGTCCCCCGAACGCCGGCCTGGTTTCCATCGAGCATATCCTGTCGTATTTGGGCCAGAATCCCGGGATCTTTCATCTGTTTTTCAAATTTTTCCATATCAATCCCCAAGTCCCGGGCAATATCTTTTATTTTTTGATCACTGAGCTGTTTATAGTTTTCAAAAAGTCGGTCATGGAATGCCCAGAATTTTCCCTGTCCGTCGGCTGCAAGAGCGGCCATAGCGGCCTGGGTTGCATAGTTATGTCTTCTCAGGGGAAAGTTCTTGAAAACAATTTTTACATTTCCCGGATTTTTCTCGAGCACCTGCTCGAGGAGAGGCACAACCCTCGCGCAGTACGGTCACTGAAAATCGCTGAACACGGCGATCACCACCGGCGCATCTGCCGATCCTTTAAACGGCGATCCGGAGATGTTGATCTTTTGGATAAAATCGATGGCAAGAAGTTCGACTGTTTTATTCTTGCGGCTGCTGAGTAGAAGCAGATTATCTTTAGGTCCCACCCGGATTTGATCCACATGGCTTCCAACGCTGATTTTATCTTCTAATTTTCCATTTGACGAATAGATCAGGATGTTTCCCGAATCGTTGAGAACGAAAATCCATTTCCCGTCCGTGGAGATCGCAATATCCACAGGAGGGGTATCCATATTCAATTTCTGCTGGACGTCCCATTCAACACGGGCAAAACTTTCTACAGAAAAAACCACCGTCGTCAAAAACACCGCCAGAAAAATCAAAATTTTGTGTTTCATACCAAACCCTTTCATTAAAACGGTTAATCTATTTCCATCCAGCTTGTACTGCCGGTTTTTACACTTTTCATCGGCAGATTGGGCTGGGGAATCTCAACAATGGTACCGGTGCTGGTTTGAACGAATGCTTTGCTTCCTTCCTCTTTCCCCACATGGAGATCCGGCGTTGTGCCCAGACCACGCCCCAGATCCAGGCGGGCCTTTACATTGCCGTTGCCGTCGATTGCATTGTCACCAAATACGGCCTCATACCATGCGGTTCCGGTTCGGAAATACACCCCGTGAAGATAAGAAAGCCCCTCGGCCAGGCAGACATCATCAAATGGCTGATAGGTTGTGAATGTAAGCAATCCACCCAAAAGAGTGCTCTGTCCAAGATTCCGTTCTCTATCGTCGGCAAATTCCTTGTACCAACCGTCCGTACCGGTGGAATAGCTCCGGTCTCCCGGTGCCGTCCCGTCATCACAGCCTGTTCCGACAATATAACGCTCCAGTCCCGAAAACGTCGTAATTCCGGTGGGAAGACAGTTGGTGGTCCCATCGACACATGAAAGGGCGGCATTTGCCGCATTGGTTGCTTCTTGAACCAAAATATCACCGACCTCCAGCAATCCCTGGGATCCGGGTGTGGTGTTGAGGGTTCCTGTTTTTTCTACGGTTTCCCAGGTGAACCCGTTACAGTTTCGAGGCTCTTTGATGCCGAAATAAGCTTCCTGAGCGTTGCTGCTGGAATCGATTTTATCGTCTGAATCTAAAAATCGTCCGGTTCCAAAATAGATCCAGTAATTCGTGCCGTCGGTTCCGATGGACGCTGCACCCGTCACCGGCCGGCCCGCATCGATGAGGTAAAGGGGATTATTCAGCGGGTTTATCAGCGTGGACCAGTCGCTGGGATCGGTCACCAGCTGATTGCCGGTACCGCTATCCAGCTCTCGGGTGACCAACCGGTATAGGCCGCCCCCCCAGCCGCCCCAAGTGCCGGAGACGGTCCCGAAATATACGGCATCTGTTTTGTAATTGCTTTCAAGCTCAAAGTCCACGGATATCAGGTCCGACACAAAGCTGTTGGCGGTCAGCGTAAACGTGCCGCCTTGGTCATTGGCCACCGTGGGTATCGCGTCGGGAATTCGGAGCGCTTTGGGGGTTCCCACCAGCCAGTTTAAAGGCAGGACCGAAAGTTTGGCATCCTGGGTGCTCGCACCGTCCACATTCGTCGGTCCGCTGCCAAGAATCAAATACCAGCTGGTGTCGCTAACGTCAGCACCGTTCTTCATGGTCACCATTGTCGGTGAAGATGTTGTGTATCCAAGATCCACTTCGGTACCGCCGGTTGTCAGGGTTATCTCACCCAGCAGTATCGGCGGGCCTTCGGGATCGGTAATGTCGAGAATAATATACGCAGAGGTGAACTCCCGTGTGTCGGCCGGATAATCCGCCGAACCGCTATCATCCAGATCCAGTGTGCTCGGAAGGACCTTGGCACCGCCAAACCGCATTCCCTGAACCAGAATGGTCCCCCAGCCGCCGGTATGAACCCCGTCGGTGGGATCGAAAATCCGCACGTCAAAGACTCTCGGATGCAAATCCACGAAATATTTGTGCTCATATAAAGGATCTGTCAAACATGTTAGATGCGGCAAAAGATTATAGGGAACATATGCCCACAACTCAGCACCCAGCTCAGGTGCCGAAGTTTCGGACTGGCAATCGGCGGTCAGGCAGAATTTATTTTGGGTTTCATTGTAAAACCCGCCGTTAACGGCATGGATCATACCGTCGTTGGCCCCAAAATAGATCACGTTTCTGCGGTGCTTATACGTACTCACAAATTGTGCATAGGAAGTGTCCCGATATAGAAAATGAAAATTTTCACTGGGTCGGGTCACCGAAATGGGCGTCGAGTGCACCACATCCCCAAGCCGCCAGGTAACATTCGTCGGCGTGCCGTCCAGATCGAAGTCGAACGGCATCCCGCGGCTGCGCTGACCGGCCTGATCATAGCCCCGCACCCATTTTACGACCTCGTTCACCTCGGCAGTGGTCTGCAAACCAAAATCGAGGGGTACCGGGCCCCGGGAAGCGTCGACAGTCAGGGAGGCCCAGTCATTGGTGGTGTCAAAATCGAGAATTTCACTGCTGTCGACAATACCGTCGTTGTCCAGGTCATTCCAAGTGAAAATATAGCGTTTTTTCACATTGGAAATATATCCGGTGGTGGTTCCCACCGAAATTCTGTTGACAAGAATGTTCGTACTCGCATCCGATGCCGTTGGGGAAATATCTGCAAGCCATTCTGATGCAGACCACATGTAATGAACATCTTCCAGTCCTTTGGAGGTCCCGTTGCAGGTGCCGTCCGTATTCAACTCTCCGTTGCAGGCTTTGGTCATGCTGGTGGATTCGTCGTAATAAATCACCACCTGCGCATCGCCAGCATCCATGGTCCTGTCACCGTTGGTGTCTTCAGACAGGTTCCCGTATTGGTCCACGAACAGGGCATGCACCTCCCCGATCCAGTCAACGGAATCGCCACCGGACACCTCCACCGTGGGCCAGAAAATGGCCTGATATACCGCGCCTTCGCCGCCCCGGGACGCTGATATGACCGAAGCGGCAGATCCAGCTGCAGCACCTGCCCGGATCGCCTCAAAAGCGTCTCGGAGTGAGGTTTCCAGCTGGGCGGGGTCTGATGCATTATAAAGCGTGGTCCCGCCGTTGGTGGCCGCCGCGCCCAAAAGAACGTCGGGACTGCATTCATCGGCCCCGGTGGACCGCAAGGTTCCTGCAACCACGATGTGGGTTTTAACATTCTGTTTGTCCTCTCCGTTGAGCTGGGTGGGATAAAGACTGCTGCTGTTCTGAGCATAGTAGGTCAGGTCATCCAGATACGAGCTTCCGGAAAGTGAACCGCAGTTCACACTGTCTGCAGCGTCCAGATCATTCTGTCCCTCGACCGCGATAAAGGAACCGACGGTACCATTCAAATCTGCCGTGGACGCGCCTTCGGTGATGATAAGGACATTGTTCTTCTGGCAATAGGCGGTAATGGGATCATAACCGGAGCCGATATTAAAATCATTGCTGTCCAGACGGAGGGCGCTGTTCTGGCTGTAGTATCCCAGGGCATTATAATAGGCCTCGGCCAGGGGGGTCCAGGAAGTGGCCTTGATATCGTTGACGGCATTTACCAGATCGGTGGTATGGGTACTCGACTTGTCGATGTCCGAGATGATCTGGCCCCCGTCCCGGTTGGACGGGTCCGTACAGTTATACAGGATAAAAGGATCCGGCTGACTGCACTCGCTGTTGGAGCCTTCGAAGTTAAACGCCATGGCTCCCATCCGGATGTCGTCGGAAAACTCCTGGATGAGGCCGCTGGGTGCGGAAGATTTCGAAATATACCCTTGGAGCACTCCAAGGGGCTCACCGATCTGGGCAACAACGCCCGAATCGACGAGCACCGCCGGAAGATTCCAGAACTCACCGGTTTCGCCGGCCTGGTCACTGGGGTCCACCACTTCGGGAATTTCCATATTGCCACAATAGTCTCTCATGGCCGTTTCGATACAGGTATCCACATCCGAATATCCGGCAGCATCCCAGCCGGGTGAAGTGCCCCCCACATATTCCCATTTTTTGCATGTTCCGGCTTTGGGGCCGGATGTAAAGTAACCGCCGGTGCAGGTCAATACTGCGCCCGCTCCCGGATTCCAACAGCGGCCTACATAGCCGAACTGACTGGCCGGATCAGCGGCATACAGTCCATAGCATAAATATCCACGATCATCAGGGGTGATGTTCCAGGGTTCTAAGTCTGAAAAAACGTCCGCACAGGCGGTCTTCGTAGACTCTACCGATCCGCTCCCGTTTGGCCAATCACCGTGTTTTGCCTTATACCAGCAGTTGTGAATGCCATGATTGAAGGCCGCATGGGAGTTGGCTTCTAGGGTGCTGCTCCCGCCGGGACTGTACCCCATGCAATCGTCGATATACTGCTTTAGCTGGCCCTGGTTGGGGCTTTCCTTGGCCAGTTCGTCAATGGCATCCTGGCAGGCACTGTTATTAAACCCGTTTGCGGTGGCGGGAAATATTTCAACATGGGTGAGATTGTAGGGAACCCAGTCTGTTATGCCGGTATCATCGTCAACGCCGGTTCCGCTGGCCGTGCCGCCGGCGGCGGTGATGTACAGCCGGCCTTCATCCATGGTATTGGTTTTGCCGGGATCTACAACGACACTGCCGGCCGGATACGCGGCACCGTTGGTCCACCGTGTGAGGGTGTAAGGCGACCAGGACACCCCGGTATCATCGCTGGTGTTAGTTCCACTCGATGTTCCGGCAGAAGTCGCGATATACAGCTCTCCTACGTCATTGACAATATCCCCCACCGAATAGGCGGTTAAATTCTCCCATGAATCGAATCGTTGCTCACGTGGCGGCCGTACAGACAGGGTCAAATACTTTGTTCCCCCGTTTATATTGTCGTTGACCTGTACCTGTTTGGTGTAGCGACGGTCGAGGCAGCCCCTTGATTCCATGACGAGCCTGTTGTGGGTGCTGTCGTATTTCCCTCCGGTGAGAATCTCTTTTTGAACATCAAATTTCGAGGCCGTGACCCAGTTGAAGAAGTTCCCGTATGCCACAAACGCCGTGGGGATGGGGGTGGAATCGAGCAGCATCCATACATAACCATTGAAATACCAACCGCCGGTATGGTCCTTTCCGGTCCAGTGCGCCGCGGCTGAATAGATTTCGAAATAGTCGCCTGAAAAATTGTAGGCATACAGAACGTTCCGCTCGAAATACCCGGCATAGGTGGTACTGTGATTGTAAGTGTCGTCATAACACTGGCTGTCGTTTTTGACGTACGCCATATCGATCATGCTGCCCGAATTGTCGATCAAGAGTAGAAGATTCGGATCCACAGCGCGGACCAGAAACGGCGGCACCGCCACATCGTTGCCGCAATAATCCGCTCCGTATAAATACGACGGCACCGGTCCGGCGAACGTCAACAGCAATACAACAAACAAAATAAATGAAAGATATTTTTTGAAGCGTATCATCCCTCGATCTCCTATATCAAAAACTTAGCTCCCCTCTTTCACCCCACTATTCCATTATTCCAACATTCCATTGTTTCATGGAAATACAACGGGTCATTGCTCTATTTAAAACGCTTCAAATTCAAACAATGGTTTAAACTCTGCGTTGTCAGTAATTACAGGCCCCTTCCTGGCCGATCAAATGTCTCCATTGACTCATAATCTCTGCCTGACTGTTGGCACTTCCCATGTGCTGAGAATAAACTCTATAGACCAAATACGCCCCGCCTGCGCCTGCGCCTTTGCCCTTGCCCTCGTATCCGGCGGACATCTGGATGGCGCTTCCGGTGGCCAGCTGGGTGGCGCCGTAGATGCTTAAATTGGTATGTGGGCCTGTGTCTGTATCGTATATTCTGATATCCCTTTCCGAATCAGAAGGATAGTCGCTGGTGGGTTCAGACTCCTGGAGCCAGAAATCCTTGATGTACACCCGGACATCGGTGCCGATATCCAGATATCCGGTCCCTTCGTTAAAGGTGGAAAAACCGACGGGACAGGCAATATTCTGCTCCAGCATTTCGAACCCCACCTCGGTTCCGCCGTCAGCTTCGTAAAGCGCCTGTTTATGACGATCATCGTTTCCGGCAATCTGAACTTCGATGCTCGAAGTCATAGTCGCTGAAATCCCCAAAAGGGTCAAAAGCGCCAGCAGGATCAACGCAAGCACGGTAATGGATCCATTTTCGGTGTTCGGAATATGTTTTTCGACGCTTAAGAACATGCTTACCAGTTCGCTCTCATACAGGTCAGTCGGGAGGTTTTCCCCTTCCCGGCTACCGTTACGACGATCCGTTTTGTATTGGGAACCGGGGTGTTGTCGGCAATATCCCACCTTACGGTATACCCGTCCGAAGTTGTTTGCTCATGGGTATTTCCTGCCGAATCCACATTCGGGGGGGTTCCCGGCCGCTTCAAGCCAGGGATCGGAAAAGGCCAGTGCTTTTAGTTCTTCCATCTTGTCCTGGGCCCAGTTCATCCGGGTGGTCATTTGACCTGCCGCTGAATTCACCTGAATGGCAGAGGTCTGCATGGCGGCAACACCCAGCAGACCCACGGCCAGTATGGAAATGGCGATCACCACTTCGATGAGTGTGAAACCGGCATCCTTTTGCATTGCTCTGATTTCAGTTCCCCGTTTTTTATGATCTGCCGGACGTAATTTCATCCCATCATCCTAGATGCCCAAATTGCGGCATTTGATAAATGTTGTCATCGACTTGCGGCTGAAATTGTCATTTTGCGCACCCAGAATCTGGGTCCCTTGCTGGTTATAATAGAGGTTGTTATCCTTGGTAGGTCTCAACGCCCGGCTGGTTCGGGCCACGATGGTTATCTCCACGGATCGGATATCCGTCAGCGTTGCGGTTGAATTTCCATCGGCGTCCAGATAGACAAAATCGAGGGCATCGATATTTTCAGCCACCACCTGATTCCCACCGCCGGTATCCCTGACAAGATTATTGCCGGACAGCGAATAGACGATGCTTTCATTGGGATCATTGGTCGCCCCATCCGGGTCACTGTCGTCTGCATCACCCCGGACATCCTCTGTGAAACTCAAAGAATTGGCATTTGCCGTAACAATTCCGGCCCCGGCATTGCCCGTGGGATCGCACCCCGCCATCCGGATTTCCTTGGTCAAGTAAAACATTGCAGCCCGGATATTCTGCTGCATGGCAGCAACTTCCTCCTGAATCAAATATGATTTATGCTGGGACTGAAACGTCGAATATATCCCCCCGATAACCAGCAAAAATATGGTCATAGCGATCATCAGCTCGATGAGGGTAAGGCCCTGATCTGAAAATCTTGGGTATCTCAGTGTCTGTTTTAGCGTCATTCCCATGAAGTCCCACCAACCCATTTCTGCAATTTAATCACCCCGGAGGACAAGGGACCGATTTTGTAATAGGCAGTATTACCGGAATTTGACAGGTAGGCATACCCCGCATTGCTCGTCCCCCGGGAATTAAACGTTATGGTTGCAACGGCAAAGGTTTCATTGCCCGGACCGTTAAAATTTACACCACTGCCGTAATCCCCCAGAGCAACGGTTTTGCTCAACGCACCGCTTAAAACATACTGATCCGGATCGGTGCTATAGGTAATACTGCAATTTGTATTGGACTTAACCGCCGTCATTTTTGCCAGCTGCATATTGGAATAAAGGTCTCTGGCCGCACTTTTCAGACGATATTTTGGCAGCCAGCTCATAAAATTGGGCACGCCGATGGCAACGAATATACCGATTACAACAATCACAACCAGAAGTTCGATGAGTGTAAATCCTGAATTTTTCTTGACAATTCGCATATTGATAGCGTGATTCTAAAAAATATATTCCGCGTGATTGCCGGTTTTAAGATTCCGATCCTAATAATCATACAATTTTCATGCCAGAAAACTCACCTGTATTGAGGGCGTTAAAAAACAGGCATAGTCAAACTGAATTCTGACGATATAATTTTGATATTATTAATAATAATCGAGATTTTTTGAGGATTTTAGAATTGAAAACTTAGGTTTGAAATGACGCCATGCCATAAAAACCATTAAATTATTTAATAGCAATATTAAATAATTTAATTTATCTGCTGCGGATGTATTCCACCGCATTTTGAAAAATACGCAGGCCGACGGTGGCGTTGTTCTCCCCCATGTCGTCCCCGCGTTTTAGGGTTTCCTTGATGCGGGTCCAGTCGGGGTGGTTGGTCCAGTGGTTAAAGGCTTCGGGATGGGGCATGAGACCGAAAATCCGACCGCTGGGGTCACAGATTCCGGCAATATCATAAACGGAACCATTGGGATTGAAAGGAAATCCCATATCTGCGGACCTGCCGTCGGGCAAGGCATATCGGGCCACCACCTGATTTTCGTCGATCAAACGTCGTATGGCGGATTCGTCCGCATAAAATTTTCCTTCACCGTGTCGTACGGGCAGTTCCAAGGTGTCCAGACCCGCGGTAAATATACAGGGGGATATTGAAGCAATCTTCAGGGTAACCCATTGGTCTCTGAAATTTCCACAGTCATTGAAGGTCAGGGCAACGGATCGTTGGGTGTAGTTACGGTCAAACCCCGGTAAAAGGCCCAGGTTGACCAGGGTCTGGAATCCATTGCAGATGCCGAGGACCAGATTTCTGGCATCGATAAATTCCAGGATTTTTTCCCCTAAATTGGTTTTCATGCGGACCGCTTGGACGACACCTGCACCGTGATCGTCTCCCCAGCTGAACCCGCCGCCGAACACCATGATCTGAAAATCCGTCAAGCTGACGGTTCCGTCAATCAGCGCGTTGATATGAACCCTTCGAGCATCCGCACCGGAAAGCTTCAACGCATACGCGGTCTCATGATCGCAGTTCAGGCCGTATCCGGTGAGCACAAGGGCTCTTACATCATTCATATCAATTCTCCGAACGGTTTTTTCCAGGCGATCTTAAGATCCTGAACCGAAACTTTCATGATGCGCCGGTTGTCAATCCCCTGTATTACAAATTCCGGGGTTTCGGTGACAACCCCGATGCAACTGCAGGCAAGCCCGTTGAAAATTTTTTCAAAAGCCTCCCGGTTCTTCGGGTCGATGGTGACGATAAAGCGTCCGGCGGATTCGGAAAACAGAATCAAATCGTTCCGGTGGATCTGTTCGGCAGGAACACGTCCCAAATCTACCGACATGCCAAGATTACCGCCCATGGCAACCATGGCAAGGTGTACCCCAAGGCCCCCGCGATAGATGCCGTGGGCTGAAGCGACGATCTCTTTGTCGACGGCATCGCCCAATGCCTTGTATAACACCAAAAACTCGTCGGGAATCACTTTGGGAACATTCAGCCCCACATACCCGAAATGGGCATAGTATTCGGACCCGCCGAGTTCGTTACGGGTCGTACCCAGGATATACACCAGATCTCCGGGCACCTTGCTGTCCATGGTCACGCATTTGGTGATGTCTCCGACCACCGATATGGTGGAAAATTGAAGGGTCTCGAGAGCCGAAACCTTGTGGGTTTCGCCGTAACGCCCCGGAAGATGCCCGTCAACGTACATACTGTCTTTGCCTGAAAGGAGCGGGATCTCGTAGGCCATACAGATTTCACGCAAAGCCCGGCAGGATCTAACAAGCTGGGCTGCCTTAAATTTGCCGTTCGGATTGTCCTGGGGATGGAATTGAATGTTGGGCCAGCAGAAATTATCGACCCCGCCGATATATTCCAAGTCCGCACCGACGGCAACCAGCCTCCGAACCGCTTCGTCAACCGTACAGGTCGTCATGTGATATGCGTCTATGGCTGAATAAGCCGGCAGCAGCGCCTGTGAAAAAGCGAGTCCCTTTGGAGCGTCGAGAACCGGTCGAATAACCGCTGCATCACTGTTGACATCACGCTCCAAACCCACCAGAGGCTTAATAACGCTGGTACCCTGAACTTCATGGTCATACTGCCGCGTGATCCATTCCTTGGAACAGATATTGGGACGTGAAAGCAGGTCCTGGAGTAACTTTTCGTAATCATCGGGCGCCTTTAACACCGGCTCGAACAGACCGCGTCTTTCCGGTGTCAGCCATTGGGCATCAAACGTCCATTGGGGGAAACCCGACGTCAATAAATCCATGTCCACATAGGCACAGGTCCGGCCGTCATAGGTGACATGAAGTTTGCCGGAATCCGTGTATTGTCCGATAACCGTGCTCTCCACCGCATGCATTTTTGACAGTTCCATAAATCGCTGGAGATCTTCGGGCCTCACCGCAACGGTCATCCTTTCCTGGGATTCGGAGACCCATATCTCCCACTGATCCAGCCCCTCGTATTTCAAGGGGACTTTTTCCAGCTGGATTTCGCATCCGTTGCTGAAGCGGGCCGATTCCCCCACTGACGATGAAAGCCCGCCGCCGCCGTTGTCTGTAATAAACTGTATCAATCCCTCGTCCCGGGCTTCCAAAAGAAAGTCATGCATTTTTTTCTGGGTATACGGATCTCCGATCTGAACATGACCTGCCGGGGTGTGCTCGGAGAACGTCTCCGAAGAGGCGGTCACGCCGTGGATTCCATCCTTGCCCACCCGACCGCCACACATGATAACCAGGTCGTTGGCTGCGGTCTTCTTTTGTTCTGCCGGGCGTCCTTTGACCAGGGCCGGCATAATCCCCACTGCGGTCACAAAGACCAGGCATTTCCCCAGATATCCCGGGTCAAAAAGAACCTGGCCGAAGGTGGTGGGGATTCCGCTCTTGTTTCCGCCGTCACGCACACCTTCGATGACGCCGTCCAAAAGTCGTCTCGGATGGAGGTGCGGTTTAAGGCTCCCGCTGTAATCTCTGGGTCCGACACAAAAACCGTAACTGCCCATCACCAGCTTGGATCCCAGACCCGTCCCCAAAGGATCACGGTAAACCCCCACGATGCCGGTGATGGCTCCGCCGTAGGCTTCCATGTTTGACGGAGAATTATGGGTTTCTCCGGTAATGACGTAGTAATGTTCGTCGTCGAAACGCCCGACACCGGCATTATCCCACAACACCGATACCACCCAGGGTTTTCTTTCCTTTAATGTCAGGGTCGGCATCTCGATACATGTTTTAAAAAGATTGTCCACCGTATCCGTTTCACCGGTAACAAGATCCTTGTAGCGAAACAATCCTCGAAAGGTATTGTGGTTGCAGTGATCGCTTCTGGCCTGGGAAATATATTCGAGTTCGATATCTGTTGGATCCGACAGCCCCTTTGCCGCCCTTTCGGCCTGGACGTTTTCGTTCAAGAAATAGGATCTTATGAAGGGGATATCGGCGGAATTCAATGCCAGACCCCGCTGATCGCTGATCTCCTTCAGGGAAGCGTCGGTATGAACGGGAACGGTGGTGACCGTCGGTGTATGGTCGAGAATCACCTTTGGGATGATAATACCGATCCCCTCTACCGGATCCCATTCATCGGCCGGAAAAATTTTCCACTGCTGGATAATGTCATTGGCCAGAAGTTCCCCCGCAACCATATTGACCGCTTCAAAGGTCAGACCCGACCCTTTCAGACAATACCGTTTTGAAGTATAGATGGCTTCGTTGGAGCCGAATTTTATCCCCAGAATATCTTCCACCGCCTCAACGGCGGTACTCCCCGGATTATCTCTGACCCCCGGGCGGAAGCCCACCCAGATGGTCCAGTCAAAATCGATCTGAAGGGAATCATAATCGGAGACCTGGGTCACAGGGTTTGTAAAGATGTCGGTTTGAACGGTTTTCAGCTGTTCCGCTGAAAGGTCCGCATCAAAGGTAATGACCTGAATGCTGCGGACATGGGTCAGCTCAATCCCAAAATAGTTTTTCGCCTTCTGGCGAATTCCTTGGCCTTCGGCATCAAAAAGATCTGGGTTCAGTGCAATTTCGAGTCTGTGTGGCATCAACTTAAGAACACCCGTGCAATATCATTATAAAAAACATATATCATCAGCAGAATCAGCACAAATATCCCGGCTTGTTGGGCGATCTCACGTATCTTTATGCTCACCGGGCGTCCCGTGACCGCCTCGATAAAAAAGAACAAAAGATGTCCGCCGTCCAAAACCGGTATGGGAAGAAAATTTAGAATCGCAAGATTTATGCTGATAAGGGCAATGAAAAAAATCAAGTTGATCGCCCCTTCCCTGGCCTCCTGCCCTGCCATCTGTGCGATCATTATCGGGCCGCCCAGTGTTTTTGGTGACACCGTTCCCTGAAAAAGTTTTACAACCCCCTTAATGGTCAAGGCTGTTATTTGATAGGTTTGTTTGAAGCTCTGTGAAAGGGCCTGAAAAACGTTCAAATCCTGGGTAAAGAAATCACCGGAAGCCGTCACCCCGATGACATAGCGCTCCATATCCTCGTTGAATATATTTTTAAATATTTGAGGTTCCGGCGTAACGTCCACAACAGGCATGGAATTGTCGCGAAGCACTGATATGGATAGGGTCTTTCCGTTGCTCGTGGTAATCATCTTGGCCATATCTTCCCAGCTTGAAATCTTCGCGCCGTCGATGGAAACCACCAGATCACCCGCTTTCAGCCCTGCCCTGTAAGCGGGGGTATCTTCCTTGACCTCTCCAATGGAGGGTTTTAATATTAACATGCCCGATATTTGAAAAATACCGTAGAAAATGATCAGGGCCAGAAGAATATTAAAAAAGGGCCCGGCAGCGACAATTAAAATCCGCTTAAAGACATGTTTGTGCGTAAAAGAGAGGGGAATATCAGCGGGATCTAAGTCGGCATCCGGTTGCTCACCCACCATTTTGACATATCCGCCCAGGGGGATGGCGGAAATCCGATAATCGGTGATGCCGATCTTTTTACCGAACATTTTGGGACCAAAGCCGAGTGAAAATGTTTCCACCCCCACACCCAACAATCTTGCCACAAGGAAATGCCCCAGTTCATGAAAAAATATCAGTACACCCAGTACGATGACCAATGCAAATATATTAACACTCATTTTGTTTCTCTGAATTCCCAATCCGGTCGAACCGGATAAGAAAATTTTTTCTTTTACCTTTGTTAGGAGGTTTCTGGGGAAGAGATCAGTACAGATCGAGCTTAAAATCGCTCCCTTTAGGTTTTATATATTACGAGATACGAATATTTTTTAAACGATACTATCACAAACACCCCAACATAGTAAAGAACCAGGCATGGATAATTAACGGGGCGTTTCCATGGCCGCCCATCCGGATGCCGTTATTCCGAATTCCGTATAAGGAATTGGGCCTGCTCTCTGGCCCACCCGTCTGCCCGAAGAATATCCTGAAGGGTTGGATCTGCAATTACCGTATGCCGGCCCATGGTTTCCCGGATAACCTCCGGTATTTTCAAAAAGGAGATGCGTTTTCCTAAAAAGGCCTCCACAGCCGCTTCATTTGCGGCATTTAGAACCGCCGGAAGGGTCCCGTCTGTTTCACAGGCCTGATATGCCAAAGCAAGACAAGGGAACTTTTCAAAATCAGGTTTTTCAAAAGTAAGGGCACCGATACTCACAAAATCCGGTAGGGACTGCTCAAGCCCGAGACGTTCCGGATATGACAGGGCATATGCAATGGCCCCCTTCATATCGGGAATACCGAGCTGTGCCATTACCGTTCCATCTTTAAAGGAAACCATGGAGTGGATCACGCTTTGGGGGTGAATCAACACCTCGATCATTTTCTGTGAAATACCGAAAAGATGTTTTGCCTCTATAATCTCAAGTCCTTTGTTCATGAGAGTTGCCGAGTCGACACTAATTTTTTTGCCCATCCGCCAGGTGGGGTGATTTAGGGCGGCTTCGGGTTTAATGGACCCGAACTCATTTCTCGGCAGATTTAAAAACGGGCCGCCGGAGGCTGTAAGAAATATCTTGTCCAAATCCTCATGTCGATTCCCCGAAATGCATTGAAAAATCGCGCTGTGTTCGCTGTCGATGGGGAGTATCTTCGACCCATTTACTGCCGCCTTTTTTACGACAATCTCACCGGCCATAACAAGGGTTTCCTTGTTCGCCAGGGCAATGTTTTTCCCCGCCTCGATGGCTGCCAGGGTCGGCATCAGACCGGACGCCCCCACGAATGAAACCACAACCATGTCAACGGATTGATAGGCGGCAGCAGTTTTGTAGCCGTCTTCTCCATACAATACTTCAACGCCGGCTCCCGGGGGGAGCATGTTTTGCAGATCAACCGCGGTGGACTCATCATACACAATGGCAATTTCAGGATGGAATCTTTCGATCTGCCCGGACAGTAAGGAAATATTTCGTTTGGCTGCAAGGGCCTTGACTGCAAACCGTTCTGGAAACATCTCCACGATTTTAAGGACATTACAGCCGATGGATCCTGTGGATCCCAATATGGAAAGATTTTTCATGGCACTCAAACATCCCGGGTAAAGGGCTCCGGTCAAAAAAAACGCCAATTACCGATTGCCGGTTACCCGGTAAGTAGATATTCCTTAAAAAAATACGCAACAGGTGCAGCAAACAACAAGGCATCAATCCGATCGAGGATACCGCCGTGACCCGGAAATATTGTTCCGGAATCCTTTATATGGGAGGCCCGCTTTAATTCAGATTCGAACAGATCTCCCACCTGGCCGACGATACCGATGGAAAAGAAAAACAGGAGACTCAAACCCCATGATAACGACGGCATAAAAAAATATTTGAACAAAGCCCCCGCCACCAGGTTTGCAGCAAGACCGCCCACAGAGCCCTCGATGGTCTTGTTCGGACTTACGGCAGGACAAAGCTTGTGCCGCCCAAGATAAGTGCCGGTATAGTAGGCACCAGTATCACCGATAAATACCAATATTAACAGAAAAAATATCCAGGAAATACCCTCATTCCCGGTTCGGATCAAAACTATAAATGAAAGAAAAAACGGGATATAGATAACTCCAAGAATCTGTTTGAAAACAATTTCCAAAACAGACGCATCAAATTTGAACTTTGGAAAAGAGACCAGGGCGCAGCCGATAAAATTAAAACTAATCATGCATAGAACCATTTTTAACGAATGAAAATATGCAGCCCATATAACGGCCGAACCCGTGAAAAAAGTCAAACTCTGAAAAGTCGAGATGGAAATGCTTTGAGCACTCAACTTTTCGCCTTCAGCGGTGTTCAAAACGATCCGAAAATATTCCAAAAGTGCGATAATGACCGCGGCATTGATAACAACGGCAAGCAGAAATGACCCCCCGATGCTTATTAATAAAATAAGAAACGGGATGATCACAATCGCTGTAATCCATCGTCTCAAATGCATAATGCCTCGTCTTGGAAATATTTTAACCTACTGATTTAATGTGGTTCCTTGAAACAAAGTCTTTTTGTCTCGCACCTGGGATACCGAAATAGCGGAATGTCGATTGTTTGAAGCGTTTCGATTTATAAAATATTTTTACTTCCTTAATAAAATGGTAATTATCAACACCCCAGCATTCCAACATTTCAATTATGAACGAAGCGAATTAAGTTCTGAACCCGTGGTTTAAAAATGCTGGATCAGGATCCGGTTCTACCGAATCTTCGCTCACGGCCCTGATAGTCTTTGAGAATTTCTACAAATTCATCTTTTCCAAAATCGGGCCACAAGGTATCTGTGATATAAATTTCCGTATATGCGATCTGCCAGAGTAAAAAATTACTGATGCGCACTTCGCCGCTGGTTCTGATCAGAAGGTCCGGATCCGGCATGTCGCCGGTATAAAGATGCTCGGATACAAGTTCAGAGGTTATTGAATCTGGATCGATATGACCCTCTTTAACCTTTTTTGCAATCTGTTTGACCATCCTTAGAATCTCAGACCGTCCGCCGTAACTCAGTGCAAGATTCAGGAGCAGACCATCATTATTTTTTGTTAAATCCATGGTCTTATGCAGTGTCTGTCGAACGTTTTCCGGCAATCGTTCGATCTGTCCGATGGCATTCAGTCGAATATTGTTGCCCAGCATCTCTGTTTTTTCGGATTCGAGGAATTTTTTAAGGAGGGACATGAGAGCGGTGACTTCGGATTTGGGTCGTTGCCAGTTTTCGGTGGAAAAAGCATACAGCGTCAAAATGGGGATTCCGATTTCACGACACGTCCTAACAATGGTTCGAACGGTTTCGGAACCTTTTTCATGACCTTTGATCCGATTTAATAGGCGCTTTTTGGCCCATCGACCGTTACCATCCATAATGATGGCAACATGGGAGGGTATTTTTTCAGGATTAAGATCTGTGCCAACAACCGAAGGTGTATTAGAATTCAAGGATCTCCTTCTCTTTATCTTTACAGACTTCATCGACAAGTTGGATATACTCATCTGTTATTTTCTGTATCTGATCTTGAGCCTTGAAAGCATCATCTTCCGAAATTTCGCCATCTTTCTTCAAGCTTTTCAGCAGATCGTTGGCATCACGTCTTTGATTGCGCACCCCGATCCGATGTTCTTCACCCTTTTTATATATGATCTTTACAAGCTGTTTTCTTCTCTCTTCGGTCAGCGGCGGAATGGAGATCCGTATCAGCTTGCCGTCATTTGAAGGCGTAAGACCGAGATCGGACTTCAATAGGGCCTTTTCAATGTCCTTGAGAACGGACACGTCCCAAGGTTGTATGGTAATCAGGCGGCTTTCGGGAACTGCAAGAGATGCCATCTGGTTTAGGGGTGTCAATGTGCCGTAATAATCGACCCGAATTCCGTCCATAAGTGAAAGGGAGGCACGTCCTGTCCGGATTCTTTTCAATTCATTTTCTAGCGCATCTATCGACTTTTGCATTCCATCTCTGGTGTCTTGATATATCGATTCAATCATGGCGTCTTCCTTTAATGGTTTATCAGGGTTCCCACCGTTTCTCCGCACACCACCTTTTCGATATTCCCCTTATGGGTCAGATTAAAGATAATAAGCGGAAGCTTATTATCCATCGCCAGGGAAATCGCCGTCATATCCATTACGTGGAGCTGCTTTTCGATAACCCCCATATATCTGATCTCTCTTATAAATTTTGCATTTTTATCGACAACGGGATCTGCGTCGTAAAGTCCGTCGACCTTCGTGGCCTTTAAAAGAATCTCCGCATGTATTTCCTGTGCCCTGAGGACCGCAGCCGTATCGGTGGTGAAGTAAGGATTCCCGGTACCTGCTGCGAATATAACCACCCGTCCCTTTTCCAGGTGGCGAACAGCCTTTCGAGCGATAAAGGGTTCCGCCACTTCATGCATTGAAATAGCCGTCTGAACACGGGTCACAACCCCTTTTTTTTCCAAAGCATCCTGTAACGCAAGGCTGTTAATGACGGTGGCCAGCATTCCCATTCGATCGGCAGAGACCCGATCCATGCCATATGAGGAGGCGGCGATGCCTCTGAAAATATTACCACCGCCGACCACAATAGCGACTTGAACCCCGAGATCAAAAACGGAACGGATCTCTCCGGCCACATACTTTATTATCTCGGGACTTATTCCAAAACTCTGATCCCCCATCAGCGCTTCACCGCTAAGTTTTAGCAGGATCCTTTTATATCTGGGCATGGTCAAGGTCTATAATTCCCCAATCCTGAATCTCGTGAATCGGTTGATTGAAATATTCTCACCGATTTTTGCAATCATTTCATTTAACAGATCTTCAATAGTGATATCGGGATCACGAACATACGCCTGATTCATCAGGCAGCTCTCCTTGAAATATTTCTGCATCTTACCTTCTACAATTTTATCCGCTATTTTTTCAGGTTTGCCCATTTCCAGTACCTGGCCCCGATAGATTTCTTTTTCCCTGTTGAGGGTCTTTTCAGGAATGTCTTCGGGTCGGATCCCAACAGGATTGGTGGCTGCAATGTGCATGGCAATATTTTTTGCAAATTCCTTGAAATCGTCATTTTTTGCTACAAAATCGGTCTCACAATTAACTTCAACCAGAACCCCGAGCTTGTTATCCATATGGATATAAGACTCGATGATCCCTTCTGTCATCGCCCTTCCGGCGCGTTTAGCAGCCGTCGCCAAGCCTTTTTTTCTCAAAAAATCGATGGCCTGACTCATATCACCATCACACTCTGCAAGTGCTCCTTTACAATCCATAATTCCGGCGCCGGTCTTCTCTCGAAGCTCCTTAACCATTGTCGCACTAATTGTTGACATCATTATTCTCCTGTACTTTCCACCTCGGTTTTTTCCCCGGATTCTTCGCTGTCAGCATGTTTTAATTTTTCAGAATCAGGTTGACCTTCAGGTGTTGTTCTTTTAATTATCTCTACAACGGGGCCTTCTGAACCGTCTGAAATCACCTTCCGTTCTCCGGGTTTTAGCTCCGCGCTGGCAGCTTCCACAGCAGACACCTCTTCTATTTCTTTGTCGGCTTCGGCCTGCTGTTTCTCAGCCAGACGCTCTCTTCCTTGGATACACGCATCGGCCATTCTGGAGGTAATGAGCCGTATTGCACGGATTGCATCATCATTCCCCGGTATAATATAATCGATTTCATCAGGATCGCAATTGGTATCCACAATCGCAATAATAGGGATCCCCAAGCGTCGTCCCTCACGGACGGCAATGGCTTCATTTTTGGGGTCAACAACAAAAATCGCCCCTGGGAGCCCGTTCATGGTTCTGATTCCCCCAAGATTGTTATCGAGCTTTAACCGCTCCTTTCTTAATTTCAACCGCTCTTTTTTGGGGAAAAGATCGATGGTTTCATCGTTTACGATGCCGTTAAGATAGTTCAAGCGGTCGATACTTTTTCTGATGGTGTGAAAATTTGTCAACATTCCCCCCAACCACCGGTTATGAACGTAAAACATCTCACATCGATTGGCTTCTTCATAAATCGATTCTCTCGCTTGTTTCTTTGTACCCACAAAAAGCAGCGGTTTGCCCTTTTCCACCGTATCAACGACAAAATCATACACGGTTCTGAACATCCGAACGGTTTTCTGAAGATCGATAATATAGATACCGTTTCGGGCCCCAAAGATATAAGGTTTCATCTTGGGATTCCAACGTTTTGTCTGATGACCAAAATGAACTCCGGCTTCAAGGAGTTCTTTCATTGTAATATAAGCCATTTTTTTCTCCCTTCTTAATCGGTTTTTTCCACCGCCCTTATCTTTCCTGTATCCGACCTCGCCATGCGGGGCACCGGGGCACAGGTCCAAGGGCGTGCGAATTTATTAAACTGGTACATCTAACAAATAAAATGTCGACTCGCAACCATTTTTTATATTTTTTGCTTTTAAAAGGCCGTGTTTTTGTTAGGTTCCCTTTTTCTGCATCTGGACAATACGAGGGTATCCCCCATAATCTTTGGTAAAGATGACTTTTTCATAATTCCCGGACTGTTCGATGATTTTCAGCACATCATCTTTCTGATCATGGCCAATCTCCAGCAACAGGTAGCCCTTCGGGCAGAGATGCAGATGCGCGGCATTCACGATAGATCTTACGCTTGAAAGTCCGTCTGCACCGCCGTCAAGGGCCGAAATCGGCTCGTACCGGTGTATTTCAGGTTGAAGCCCGGGAATCACCCCCCTCGGAACGTATGGTGGATTGGATACAATGACATCAAACACCGTTTTTCCGCTACCGAAAGTGCCAAACCAGTCCGAACAAAAAAAATTGACACATCCATGGAGACCATGACGCGCTGCATTTTGTTTGGCATGAACTGCCGCCGCGATGGCCCGATCCGATGCAAAGAAAAGATGATTGGGTCGCATGGATGCAAGTGCCAGAATTACAGCCCCGGACCCCGTCCCCATTTCTAATATTCGCTTTTGTGTCAGGTTTTGTTTGGATATTGAATCTTCCGGCAATAGTTTCAATGCAGCTTCAACCAAAAACTCGGTTTCAGGTCTCGGAATCAGAACATCTTTTGTAACTGCAAAATCCATGGACCAGAATTCTTTGAATCCCAAAATGTATGCCACCGGCTCCCTGTTAACCCGCCGTTTTATCAACGCCTTAAACCGTGACAATTCTTCTGCACACAGCGGCTGATCGAACCGCAAATACAAATCTATCCTTTTTAATTCTAAGACATGGGCAAGGAGTATTTCAGCGGTCGCTCTTGGGCTTTCTATATCTCGGGATTTAAAATAAGAAGTGGTCCACTTAAGAAGTTTTATTATGGTCCATTCAGGCTCAATGGAGTTCATTGGGTTCTGCATTCTGTAATATCTGGGTCTGATAAAAAGTAGTAAGCTCTTCTATGATTTCATCTACTTCGCCCTGCAGAATCTGTTCCAGTTTGTATAGGGTGAGCCCAATTCGATGGTCGGTAACTCTGCCCTGGGGGAAATTATAGGTTCTGATTCTCCCGCTTCTATCTCCATCTCCGATCTGGGTTTTTCGCTCTTGGGATCTCTTTTCGTTCTGATCCCTGATCATACCATCAAGAATACGGGCGCGAAGGACTTTCATCCCTTTGTTTTTGTTCTTTAATTGAGATTTTTCGTCCTGGCAGGTAACAACGATTCCGGTTGGCAGGTGGGTAAGACGTACGGCGGAGTCGGTTGTGTTGACACTCTGCCCCCCCGGTCCGGTGGATCGGAATACATCGACTTTAATTTCACTCGGATCAATATGGAGTTCGACCTCCTCGGCTTCGGGCAAAACCGCAACGGTAACCGCAGACGTGTGTATTCGCCCCTGTGTCTCGGTTTCCGGAACACGTTGAACACGATGGGTACCGCTTTCATATTTAAAACAGCTGAATGCCCCTTTCCCATGAATCATGGCGACAATCTCTTTTAGCCCGCCGACACCGGTGGCGTGATGGCTTAGGACTTCGACTTTCCAGTTCTTGCCTTCAGCATACCTGCTGTACATCCTGAAAAGATCACTGACAAACAGCCCGGCCTCTTCTCCACCTGTACCGGCACGTATTTCAAGGATGACATTCTTGTCGTCATTGGAATCTTTGGGCAAAAGTAGCTTTTTAAGATCGGTTTCAAAGCGCTCTTTTTTAAGGGTTAGGGTATTGACTTCCTCACGGGCCATCTCTTTGATATCCGTATCGTTATCTTTCAACAACTCCATGCTGTCATTGAGTTCCGACAGGGTCTTTTTATATTTCCGGAAAACGGATACGATCTTGTTGAGATCGGAATGCTCCCGGCTATACTTCTGGTATGCCTCCAGATCCTGAACAATTGCAGGATCGCTTAAAAGCTTTTCAATCTCAAAAAATCGTTTTTCAACACCTGTTAATTTATCGAACATGGTTTATATTCAGCGAAACTCGAGGGTTATACGCCTCGGAAGGATCAGACCGTGGAATCCGGATTGTACGAATGTTCCATCCTTTCAACGGCCTAAAATGTTATGAAAAAACAAGTGGCAGATGTTTTCTGCCAAAAATATCACCTAAAAAATAAAACGCCCATCATCGCTGGCTCCAATATATGAAGGCTTAAAAGAATACGTAGATGGGCTGTCTATTTTTTCTGAAATTTTTCATATTTCTTGCGGAAACGTTCAATTCGACCGGCAGTGTCCACAAGTTTCTGTTTTCCCGTGAAAAAAGGATGACATTTAGAACAGATCTCAACGCGTATATCCGATTTTGTCGAGCTAGCCTCCAACACATTTCCACATGCGCACTTAATGGTTGCCTCTGAATATTCAGGGTGAATGTCCGCTTTCATATATTTCAAACCTCCTATTTCCTTTTTATGCATTCATGGAATTTAGAAAATGTTTATTATCCTTGGTTCCATTCATTTTATCAAGCAAAAATTCAAGACTATCTACAGGATTTAACGATGAAAGTAGCTTTCTTAAAATCCATACCCGTGTCAAAGTATCATGATCCAGAAGGAGCTCTTCCTTCCGCGTACCGGATTTCTTGATATCAATCGCGGGAAAAACGCGTTTATCGGCAAGCCTTCTATCGAGTTGAATCTCCATATTGCCGGTGCCTTTGAATTCTTCAAAAATAACCTCATCCATACGGCTTCCGGTATCCACAAGGGCCGTTGCGATAATGGTGAGGCTTCCGCCTTCTTCAATGTTTCTGGCAGCACCGAAAAAGCGTTTCGGGCGTTGAAGCGCATTTGAGTCGACACCGCCGGAAAGGATTTTTCCACTGGGAGGGATAACCGAATTGTATGCCCGAGCCAGTCTGGTGATACTATCCAATAAGATAATAACGTCCTTTTTATGCTCCACAAGGCGTTTGGCTTTCTCTATGACCATTTCCGCCACCTGCACATGCCTTTCGGCAGGTTCGTCAAAGGTCGAGCTGATCACTTCACCATCCACGGATCGTTGCATGTCCGTAACCTCTTCCGGCCGTTCATCAATGAGCAATACGAACAGAACAATATCCTTATGATTGGCACTGATACTATTGGCGATCGACTGTAAAAGCATTGTCTTACCGGATCTGGGAGGTGAAACAATCAACCCCCTCTGGCCAAAACCGATGGGCGTCAAAAGATCCATGATTCTCATGGAATAATTGTCAGAATCGGCTTCGAGCATGGTCTTTCTGTCAGGATACAGCGGCGTCAGATTGTCAAAAAGGATTTTCTCCCTAGCCACCTCCGGATCTTCATAATTGACCGCTTCAACCTTTAACAGCGCGAAATATCTTTCCGTCTCCTTGGGTTGACGGATTTGACCGGACACCGTATCACCAGTCCTCAAGTTGAAACGACGTATCTGCGATGGTGACACATAAATATCGTCAGGTCCCGGCAAATAATTGTAATTCGGTGCGCGCAAAAATCCGAATCCATCGGGCAAAATTTCGAGCGTGCCTTCTCCGAATATCAAACCGGTCTTTTCGATTTCCGCCTGAAGTAGGGCGAAAATAAGATCTTGCTTTCTCATCCCGGCAGCGCCGTCAATTTTGAAAGTTTTGGCCATTTGGTTCAGCTCGCTGATTTTCTTTTCTTTAAGCTCAACAATATTCATTAAAAAATTATCCCTCCAAGTAAATGTTATTTTTACATCTTCTAACTATTTGAATTTTATTTTTTTACCCTGTCAGGCTGGTTAAATCAGAAATTTTAAGCCGGAGTAGAATTTTTCTCTTTTTCACTGGATCCGCTATTCTATGGATTCAATAATTCCCTGTTTGACAGGAAGAATTTACAAATATTTTTTCAAAATGGATCCATGTTGGCTTTAATGAAAAAATATGGATTTTCAATGAATTAAAATAGAAGAATTAGGCATTCTCTCCAAATGGCGGGATCCAACAGGTATGTTTTTATTTTTTGAAAATTATATCATGATGATGCGGCTGTCAAGGGCTTTTTCTTTTTTTTGTATGGTTGAAAGAATTTTCGTATAATAAATCGACGGCCTCCATCAGTCGCGCCGTTGAACCCTCATTCAATAATACAAAATCAGCACGTCCAATTTTTTCTTTGTCCGGCATCTGGACATGAATGAGGTTTTCAGCCTCATCGCGGGATATGTTGTCCCGGGCCATCAGTCTTTTAACTTGCAATTTGCGACCGGCGCTTACAAGAACGATCCGATCGAACTGTTCTTCCATATTCAGTTCAAAAAGGAGGGGAACTTCTATCACGACAATCTTGCAACCTTGATTTTCCGCACAGGCTATCTTTTTCCGCATAAGGTTCGATATTTCAGGGTGAACAATCCGCTCCAGACCCAAACGTGCAGCAGCATCTTTGATGATCATTCGACGCAACATTTTACGATTCAATGTCGCATCCCTAAGCAGGACCGCCTCCCCGAAAAAATCCACGATTTTTTTATGGGCCGTCGAGTTCGGAGTAACAGCTTCCCTTGCCAGGGCATCGGCGCTTATGACCTTTATCCCCAGTTCTTTAAATCGGTTGCAAACAGCGGTTTTTCCAGATCCGGCTCCGCCGGTCACGGCAACTCTAAGGGCTTTTGTTCTTGTTTTCTCCATATGGGCATCCGGATAGACACAGGCTTTAAATAGTGATAATAAACATACACCGAGGAAAATCAAGAATGCAATAAAATTACCCCCCGTTGCAAAGGGGTGGCGCATATGACGATTTATTTCATGATTCCATTCAATAAAGACATCTTGCCCGAAGCAAAAGGCACATACATCGTCGGCGGGACGGTCAGGGATCTGCTTCTCCACCGGACGCCCACCGACTATGACATTGCAGTCACCAACGATCCGGAAAACTTTGCAAAAAAGATGGCCCTAAGAACCAAAGGACACGTTATCAAGCTTGGCAAACCCGGGCAAACGACCCTCAGGGTGGCATCGGGCGACAAGATATTCGACATAACATCTTTAAACGGAAACTCCATAGAAGACGATCTTAAAAAAAGAGATTTTACCATCAACGCCATGGCATACCATGTGTATTCAGAGAAAGTTATCGACTGCCAGGGCGGACTTCAGGATCTTGCCGATAAAAAAGTTCGTATGGTTTCACGGAAAATTTTCATTAAGGACCCTGTAAGGCTGATCCGTGCTTATAGAATAGCTGCTCATCTGAATTTCAGAATTGAGTCCCAAACAGCATCGACGATAAAATCTGATGCAAAACTGATACATACCTCAGCCGGAGAGCGAGTTCGTGTAGAACTTTTTTCAATGCTCGGCACGTCCAAATCGTACGATTATCTTTCCCAAATGGACAACAGCGGGCTTTTAACCGAAATCTTCCCGGATCTTGCCCCCCTGAAAGGATGCCTCCAGAACCGTCATCATCTTTACGATGCATTTGAACATACCATGAAGGCATATGATCATCTCGAAATCCTGTTGAATGAGTTGAAAATAGTCCTTCCGGATACCGTTACCCAAATTCGACAATATGTCGACAAAAACAGACCGGCCCTTATGAAGTGCGCGATCCTTTTGCACGATATCGGGAAGCCCCTGGTAAAAAGTACCGGCAGTAACGGCAGAACCCATTTTTACGGGCATGCCCGGAAAAGCGCAGATCTGGCTCGAAAAATCAGCCGGAAATTAAGATTTTCCAACCATGAAAAACAGTTCATCGATTGTATCATCCGGAATCATATGAGACCGTTGTTTCTTTTTGCAGCACATGAAAAAAAGACGATAACTCAAAAAAGTATAACCCGTTTTTATAAAAAATGCGGCGACAACACACCGGCTCTCCTTCTGCATGCCATTGCCGATATAAAAGCAAAACAAAACAGAACAGATCAAAGAAACAGGGAATTTATAAGCTTTTTAAAAAAAATGATCTACGATTTTTTTTATCGTTTTAAACCCAGAAGCAATGAACCGCCACTCATAACCGGCCGTGATCTCATTAAAGTTTTCGGGCTTTCACCGTCCCCTTTGTTTAAAACAATCCTTGATCTTGTTGACGAGGCCAAATTAACCGATACCATTAAAGACAGGACCGAAGCGTTGGCACTGGTCAAAGAATACTTAAACTCAAGTTAGTTCGCTTCGCTCACAATTGGAATGATGGAATGCTGGAATAATGGCCCGCCCTGGTGCGACATGTCTCCACGAGGAACTTGCGATTGCAATGCTTTTAGACACAAAAGTTTTATTCTTTCGGATATATTATCACGGTCTGGGCCGGGGGTTCCGGGATAATGAAATGTTGGGTTAATGTTGGAGTTTGTGTTGAGGATAAAATTAAAAATGCATAATATCCTTTTAAAAACCAACTTTCCAGTATTCCACCCTTCCATTATTTTTACCCCGTGAAACTTTTTTCTATTTCACTGGGGCCATGTTCAAGGCAAGCGTTCAAGCCTCATAAAATAACCTGTGTTTTCATTTAGTTGTAGAATTTCCGAAACGTTTAATTATGGATTTAGCTTCCAAGTCTTGACAAGATACTCCATTTTATATAGTAAGGCTGAGAATATTGATACCGATAAAAAATATATCCAACTTATAAATCTTTAATAAACTTCGAAAGGAGAATTAGACATGAACATTTTGTTTTTTGGTCCGAACGGCAGCGGTAAAGGAACCCAGGGTTCTATTTTAAAGGATAAGTTCAACACGCCCCACATTGAGTCCGGAGCTATTTTCCGTGACAACATTTCCAAAGGGACTGAATTGGGAACCAAAGCCAAGGAATATATCGACCAGGGTGATTTGGTGCCGGATGAAATCACAATACCGATGATACTCGACCGACTGAAACAGGATGATTGTCAAAACGGCTGGCTTCTTGACGGATTCCCAAGAAATAAGAATCAGGCGATAAAGCTCGATGAAGCACTTAAAGGTGCGAATTTGTCCCTCGATATTGTCGTTGAAATTCTTCTTGATCGCGAAATTGCAAAAAACAGAATTATGGGACGGAGACTCTGTGTAAACGACAACAACCATCCTAACAACATCTATATTGATGTCATCAAACCCGATGGAGATAAGTGCCGGGTTTGCGGTGGTGATTTAAAAACCAGAGACGACGATCAGGATGAGGATGCCATCAACAAGCGCCACGCCATCTATTACGACGCTGACACCGGAACCCTTGCATCCGCATACTATTTCAGGGATCTTGCTGCCAAAGAAGAAAAGATTAAATACATCACCCTGGATGGCGAGCCAAGTGTAAAAGAGGTTACAGCAGAACTCGTTTCAAAGCTGTAAAATTCATGAATTCGACTTTTTGAATATCCATGAAACTTTAATCTGACCGAGTTTCAAAAATCTTTATTTTGTAATTGCCCCATGTGCCCGTGAGCTGAATTTTAGTCCGGGCACTTTTTTTACGCCTTTTGCCCGATGCGACATTGTAACCAATCCATTTTATTTGCCTTATACGCATTTTTGGAAAAAAGATTTATTGGTAACTTTTTCCTTGCCAATAAATTTATTTTTTGATAGATAAATTTATTTATCATTATTATTAAAATAACCATCGCAAATGATGATTTACCGCTGATGGAAAGAAGGGGGCGAATAATTTGAAGGACATTTCGGTCAAGGTTTTAGATAATGACCTTGAAAAGGCCATGCGAATTCTGAAAAAAAAAGTTCAAAATGACGGCCTTTTCAAACGATTAAAGATGAAAAAAGCATATGAAAAGCCGAGTGAATATAGGCGTCGCAAGCAGCGTGAAGCCTTGAGAAGACAGCGGATAGCGGCATCAAGAAACAGATACCGTAGAAGATAAGACCATAATTTGAAAAAAATTAAACCCGGCATATGATTAACCGTGCCGGGTTTTTTTGTGACAATGACACCCAAAGACCCTTACAACGATTGTCTGAAGACCCTATTTAATCTCAGAAGATACGGCATAATACTGGGCCTTGATACCATAAAAAATATTCTTCAAGGCTTGGGAAATCCCCAGGACAATTTTCACGCCGTTCATGTTGCCGGAACCAACGGAAAAGGATCCATTGCATCCGCCATGGCCACAATTCTTCATATGGCCGGATACAATGTCGGTTTATATACCTCCCCGCATCTTGTCAGTTTCAATGAAAGGATCTGTATAAACAACCGTCCCGTTTCCGATGAAAACGTCGTTGCCGCTTATGAGGCCGTCAAAAAAATCCACCACGGCACCCGCGAACCGACTTTTTTTGAGTTTTCGACTGCCATGGCATTCTACGAATTCGGCAAAAACAACGTCGACTGGGCCGTCATTGAAACCGGCATGGGAGGACGCCTCGATGCAACCAACATCGTTGAACCGGAACTTTCCATCATCACCAACATATCCCTTGAACACAAAATGTATCTGGGGAACACCATCTCCGAGATAACCCGGGAAAAAGGCGGCATCATCAAGAAAAGGGTGCCGGTTGTCACCGGCGTCAAGCAAAAAAACGCCTTTTCAGTACTAAAAGCCATCGCGGAATCACAATCAGCCCCGATTTATCAATTTGGAAAGGCTTTCCGGACTCGAATGAAGCCCGACGGAACATTTAACTATTTTGGGATCGACAATGTATGGCGAAACATCCATACCGGGCTCATGGGCAGACACCAGGTCAATAATGCGGCACTCGTCCTTGCCGCATGTGAGGTGTTGAACCAAGATAAGCTTAACCTTACACTCCAAACCATCCAGGATGGCTTGAAACAAAACCGATGGCCGGGGAGATTGGAGGTTGTATCTTCAGCGCCCCTGATCCTTCTTGACGGCGCCCACAATTTCATCGCTGCCAGGAATCTTGCAAGATACCTGGGTGAGAATTTCTACCACCGTAATATTACACTGGTTATCGGTATACTGGACGATAAGCCATATAAGGCCATTCTGAAAACCCTGCTTCCCCTTTGCAAAAAGGTCATATTAACCCGTCCGAAAATCGATCGGGCCATGGCCCCGGAAAATCTTCATTCAACCGCAAAGGAATTCATATCAGACATACACATCATACCCGACGTCCATAAAGCCATCGCACATGCCATGGGAAACGCATCACCCGAAGACGTTATCTGCATCGCGGGCTCCCTTTACGTGGTCGGCGAAGCAAAAGAGATGTTTGAAAAAATCCGCTTCCATAAAGGAAAATGAAGCTCTCCGCAGAAAACGGACGGGGCATTAAAAATCAAATGGTTTCGCCCGGGAACCAACGTTATCAGGCTTGACATATCCGGGCTGATGAAATATTTATGTGTGTAATAATGGTATAAACGATGCATGCGCCCGTAGCTCAGTGGATAGAGCGTCAGCCTCCGGAGCTGAAAGCCGCTGGTTCGAACCCAGCCGGGCGTACCAAAGCAACTCCATTTAGCCGATTAATTTCTCTTTTTAAAGCCGCGAAGCCCATCGACGACTTGGCTATCAACAGCCTTGCGGACCGGCATTTGTTGAATCGCCAAACAGTGGAAAAATCGATGGGATCCTAAAAACTATTTTGTGGGCAATATTGAAAGTTTCTAGAACAGACCCGGTTAACACCGTTTTAAAGTTCACCTCGCTTGTGTTTTCAACAAAGGAGAACGGTTATGGCAAATGAGGACAAACCTCTGGGCGCAGACCAAGTCGAAGCGCGTTTATCTGAATTGCTTTCTGAAATGTCTGAAGCTGAAAAAAGAGATTTTTTGGAAAAATTGGAAGAATGGCAGGCATGCAAACAAGAGGAAAAACGGAAACATCCCCGGAAACGAATTACCATTTATTCCGTCTGTTCCGGTGCTGATGCCTATTTCAGAGATTACATCCAAAATATAGGTGCCGGCGGTATATTTATCGAAACTCAAACGCCCCTATTCGTCAACCAAGAACTTACAACGACTTTTTTTCTACCCAGTTCTAAAGCACCGGTTAAAGCCAAAGGCAAGGTGGTCAGGACCGATTCAAAAGGGATTGCCATCGAATTTGATGAAACCATACCCGACATTTAATCCATCCGTTCGAAGCGTATCTGCTTGAACCCGTTTCCCCCATCCATCCCCCACCCCCTGTGAAATCGATTTAAAAGAGCGTGTCGATGGCTGCATTAATTTTTTACATGACACGGTCTTATGATTTTTTATGGTTATCCCAGGACATAAAACCGTTGATTTTCTTCGGCAATCTGATAAAATTAAAGAATCCTGGCCCAGAGAACCAGGTTTTTCAGGACTAAATAAAGAGGCCGACGCCATGAAACTGAGGTTCAATGGACCCACAGACGGCGCGCTGATGATTCGACTTTCCGGGAATTGGCAGCTTGGGGAAGATCTCCCTTCTCCAAATGAAGTCAAAAACAGACTGGAGTCGGAAACAGACATTCAGCGCGTTGCCTTCGACACGAAGGAACTCACCCGATGGGACAGCAGTCTTCCCATTTTTCTCCTTAAGATTAAAAACCTGTGTTCCGAGAAAAAGATTTATATGGATAGCGACGGACTTCCTCGGGGTGCCGAACGCCTTATGGAACTTGCCACAGCTGTCCCCAATGAGAAAGATGCCAGAAGCGTTGGGGAGAATAGAACCTTTTTCTCTCTTGTTGGGACAGAAACGATTGATCTTCTAACATCGGCAAAAGAAATGATTGCCTTTATCGGTGAAGCGTTTTTGGCTTTCATCAAATTTCTGTCAGGCAAGGCTCGCTACCGTCGATCCGACCTGTTCATGACGATTCAGGGATGCGGGGCCAAGGCGCTTCCGATTGTATCCCTCATAAGTCTTCTGGTCGGTTTAATTCTTGCTTTTGTCGGCGCCATACAGTTAAAAATGTTCGGTGCCCAGATCTACATCGCCAATCTTGTGGGCATCGCCATGGTCCGGGTGATGGGAGCTGTTATGACCGGCATCATCATGGCAGGCCGAACAGGGGCTGCCTTTGCCGCTCAAATCGGTACCATGGAGGTGAGCGAAGAAATCGATGCCCTCAAGACCCTCGGCATTTCACCCATGGAGTTTTTGGTTTTACCGAGGATGCTTGCCCTTGTTCTCATGATGCCGCTTCTCTGCATTTATTCGGACTTAATGGGTATTCTGGGCGGGGGGATCGTCGGCATTGGGATGTTGGATTTGAATATGTCCCAGTATTATATCCAGACCAAAGAAGCCATCAGTCTGAATGATTTGTGGATCGGACTTTTTCAAAGCGTCGTCTTTGGCGTTTTGGTGGCGTTGGCTGGATGTCTCAGAGGAATACAATGTGGACGCAGTGCCTCTGATGTTGGGGATGCAGCCACTTCGGCAGTGGTGACCGGAATCGTGAGCATCATCGTTGCAACGGCGACCATAACGGTCATATGTAATGTGCTGGGCATATAGCCCCCATTATCCATGAAAAAAATCAACGCGCTAACCGGCGAAAACCTGGGCGACCCGAAATCCTCAGAACCTTGATGCTCACAAACAAAATAACGATTATTCGAAAAAAATAAATGACACCCCTGCAACAACATACGATGAAAACAGACCCATTCATCATGGTCCGGGACCTGACCATGGCATATGGGGACCATGTGATTATGCGGGATCTCAATTTTTCCGTGGGCCGCGGGGATATCTTTATTATTATGGGAGGAAGCGGTTGCGGAAAAAGCACACTGATGAAGATCATGGTGGGACTTAAGGTGCCGGCCGGAGGACAGGTTTTCTATGGAGACCTGAACTTTTGGGAAGCAGTTCCGGACAACAGAAAACACATTCTTCAGAATATCGGCGTTCTTTATCAGTCCAGTGCCCTTTGGAGTTCCATGACCCTGGCTGAGAATGTAGCGCTTCCAATCGAGGAATATACGGACCTGAGCCCCAATGAGATCCGAGAGTTGGTGTCTTTCAAGCTATCCATGGTAGGCCTTGCAGGGCATGAAGATTCCTATCCGGCTGAAATCAGCGGGGGCATGCGGAAACGGGCCGGGATTGCACGCGCTATAGCATTGGATCCAAACATTCTGTTTTTTGACGAGCCGACGACAGGACTGGATCCGGTGAGTGCGAAGAGACTGGACGACCTCATCCTGGAGCTAAGAAATAGTCTCGGCGCAACGGTGGTGGTGGTAACCCATGAACTGGCAAGCATCTTTGCCATTGGAAACAATTCAGTATTTCTCGATTCAGACACGCGAACGATGACTGCCGTTGGAGATCCCAAAATGTTGCTTGAAAATTCCCAGGACCCAAAAATCATCAACTTCCTCACGAGAGGAAAAATGGAGGAACATTTACGTTGAGCAAGCAAGCCAGTAAAACAGTTATCGGCGGTTTTGTCGTGAGTGCAGTGGTGCTGGTCGTCATCGGCGTTCTGATTTTTGGATCCGGCAACTATCTGAAGGAACGTTACAGATTTATGCTATTTTTTCAAGATTCCGTAAAAGGGCTTAGCGTGGGAGCTCCGGTTATTTTTATGGGGGTTCAGATCGGTGAAGTGAAGGATATTAACGTGATAGCAAATCCCGCGGAGTCATCTTTTTTAATTCAAGTCCTTATCGAATTGGCATCCGGTAAAGTCAAACGGTTCAAAACCAAGGAGTTCGGGAATGCTCAGGAATTATATGAATACTGCGATCAACTCATAGAACAGGGTCTTCGGGCTCGGTTGGGATTACAAAGTGTGGTCACCGGCCAGTTGCAGATAGAACTCGATTTTTTCCCTCAAGAAGCGGCAGTCTTCATGGCAACAAACAAGAAGTATCAAGAAATACCGACCATTCCGTCCACTTTTGAAAAGCTGACAAAGACATTGGAGAACCTTCCGGTCAAAGAAATTTTTGACAAGCTGTCATCTTCGCTGACCCAGATCGATGATCTGTTGAATTCACCGGGGACCACGGAGTTTTTTAAGTCTTTTAAACTTGCCGTCGAAGATGCAAGCAAGGTGCTTCAGGAAATGGATAAACAGGTTCAACCGATGACGAACAAAATAGGTAAAGCGTTAGAAGCATATGAAAAACTCGCCGAGAACTTGGACCGAAAGGTCGATCCCCTGTTTTCTGAAGTCGATGAAACTGTCAAGGCACTGGCTGAGGCATCGAAGCAAGCGGAAAAGACACTCAGGGCGGTTGAGAATGTTGTGGGAGACAATTCTGTGGTCACCGTAGAACTGACGAAAACGCTCCGGGAGTTCTCATCTGCGGCAAGATCCATCCGGAACCTGTCCGATTATCTTAGCAGACATCCTGAAGCCTTAATCCGTGGTAAAGGTGGGGACAATAGGTGAAAAAAATGAAGAAAATCTTTTGGATTCAAACAGCCGTCATTTTAATGTGTTCACTGTCGATTCTTGGCGGATGTTTACCAAAACCCAGCGCACCGACAAAATTGTATATCTTAAGCCCACTGGCACGTCCAGCGGTTGAAACGCACGATACGGCCGGTGAAATATTCACGGCCATCGGTGTGGGGCCTGTCCATCTTCCCGAGTATCTGGATCGACCTGAAATCGTGACCCGCCTCACTCCCAATGAACTTAAGCTTGCAGAGCTTGATATTTGGGCGGAACCGTTACAGGTCAATTTTACCCGGGTTCTTGTGGAGAACATATCGAGGCTACTGAGCGCTGAGCCTGTGGCCGTCTTCCCTTGGGGAGCATCTCCACAGATCGATTTTCAGATTGATATTGAGGTGGTTCGACTCGATGGAGACATGGCCGGGAAGGCTTTCCTGACCGCACAATGGTCGATTTTAAATTCATCAAGCAAATCCATCCTTATTTCGAAAACGTCACAATACACTGAACCGGTGGACGGAACAGGCTATTCTGCCCTTGTGGCTGCTCAGAGCCGTATGATAGGGGTTTTGAGCCATGATATTGCTGAAGCGATAAGATCTCTCCATCGGTAGAGTAGACCATTCCGTCTTGTTCGCCAAAATTTTCCTGTCCATCTGCCTGTGAATGAAGGTTTTCTATGATATTTTTCTAAATCCTTGAATGATGCGCTTTTACCTGTTGACTTATTAATTTTGCTGTTATAACCATCAAATAATTAAGTTTTGTCGGGTTGCAATTAACACGAACATAGGAGGTAAAAGATGACAAAGGCTGAATTGGTCGAAACAATGGCAAAGGATGCAGGCATTTCCAAAGCGGCAGCTGGAGCTGCTTTGGAGTCTTTTATGGCAAATGTTACAAAAGCTTTAAAGAAAAAGGACGGAAAAATTACGTTGGTAGGTTTTGGCACTTTTACAAAAGTCCGTCGCAAAGCCCGAAAGGGTCGAAATCCTCAAACCGGTGAACCCATTAAAATTAAGGCAAGAAATGCGGTAACATTTAAAGCTGGGAAGAAGCTCAAAGACGCGATCTAATCTCAATCAGACGATAAGGCTTGACTGTCAATCTAATTTTTCAAAATGCCATAAAGGATTCTTATCGGTTTTTTGAAACTCCTTGAAGCTTCGTTGAAACGGAATTCTCACTGTGATCCAACCAGCCGCTGTGTACCTTCAACCGAAAATTTTTGATCCATTTTAGGTACCCCCGCATTCCCCGGAACAATCTACGGGGAATGCGATTCCAATTGCACTCCCACGCCCTTTTAAAACACGTCATTTTTTTTACCACCTACCGTCATCTCCGGAAATTTTTTCCATAAAATGGCGATCTCTTTTTTGCCGCTCCCTTCAGCCCCTTAACCCGGGATTTACCCTTCGTCTCAAACCTCTTTGACGGCCTCGTTCAAATGATTGCCGGGAATGCGTTTGCCCAGGGCCCATGTGGATAAGGTTTACAAAAAGCATTTATCGTGATAGGTAAAATCCCAAATTTGATGGCCTCGTAAAAAGTCCGTTTTGCTCGCTCAGTGACCATTTGGGGGCGTTTCAAGAGGTGCTGCTAAATTTCAAGAACTCGTCGCAAGCTCCTCAAACAGCTTGAATTTTTTAACGCATCACCCCTTGAAACACTGGATCCCCAAATGATCAGATATCGCTCACAAAAGACTTTTTACGAGTTTGTCAAAATTCATTTTCTCAGAAAAAACATAAGAATAGAGGATTTCAGAAATGGATATAGAACGTGAAAAGATCGATTTTGATGTGCTTTTTGTCGGCGGTGGGCCCGCAAATCTTGCTGGAGCCATTCGATTGATGCAACTCGCCCGGGAAAAAAATATAACCCTTGAAGTTGCGCTGGTGGAAAAGGGCGCTGAAATCGGGTCTCATGCATTGAGCGGCGCTGTCCTGAATCCCCTGTCGTTAAAGGAGCTAATACCCGATTTTTTGGAAAAAGATTGCCCCATAGAATCGACGGTTAGAGAAGACGAATTCTACTTTCTCACCCGCAAAAAATACTATCGACTTCCGATGATTCCCAAATACATGCACAATAAGGGCTTTTTCATTATCAGCCTTTCCAGGTTTACCCGGTGGCTCGGCAGGATTGCCGAAGATCTCGGAGTTAATATCTTTCCCGGTTTTGCAGGTAAAAAAGTCCTTTACGCAGAAGATCAAAAGACAATCATCGGCGTCCGTACCGGCGACCAGGGATTGGACAAGGACGGACAGCCCAAGAGTAACTTTGAGCCGGGCATCGATTTGATGGCCAAGGTGACGGTCTTCGGCGAAGGCGCAAGGGGGAGCCTGACCCGGGAAATATTGCAAAAACTAAACCTTTCTGCAGGCAAAATGCCCCAAGTGTACGAATCGGGCATCAAAGAAGTGATTCAACTTCCCGAAAACAATTATTTCACCTCCAGTAGAAGCAACGACATCCACATCTTTGGATATCCCCTGGGTTTGGAAACACCCGGCGGCGGTTTTATTTACGAGCTTAAAGACAATCGGGTGGCCATCGGATTTTTGGTGGGACTCTCCTATGAGGATCCCATGCTGGATCTCTATGAAGAATTCCTAAAATTCAAACAGCATCCATTTGTCGCAGGCATCATCCAAGGGGGAAAAGTCCTCGAACAGGGGGCGCGAACAGTGTCCACCGGCGGCTATTTTACCATCCCCAGGCTGGTCGTTGACGGCGGGGTATTGGTGGGCGGCGGTGCAGCCATGCAGAACACACCGGGCTTAAAGGGGGTTCATCTGTCCATGAAGTCAGGAATGCTGGCGGCGGAAGCGATCGTAAATGCACTTGAAAAGCAAACCGTTACACAAGAGGCCCTCGGGCTCTACCATGAATTGTTCGAAAAAAGCTGGGCTAAGAAGGAAATTTATGAGGGGAGAAATTTTGCCCAAGCCCTTTCAAAACGCGGACCGGCCAAGCTTGTCCATCTTGCCGCTCAGTATTTGAGCAACGGCCGGGGCTTTATCGATAAAATGCCCATTGAACCGGATTACCAAACACTAAAACCGGTAAAAGCGAGCAACAAGGACGCTCGTGGGTCATCTGAAAAAAAGAGCATCGACGGCGTTCTGTATGTCGACAAACTTACCGGAGTCTATTTGTCCAAGACCATGCACAGGGAGGATCAACCCAGCCACATCATCGTTCATGACCGCGATCTTTGCGTCAATGAATGTTTTAAAATCTATGGATCTCCATGTACAAGATTCTGCCCGGGCGACGTATATGAAATCGAAATCGATCCAAAGACATCCGCACGGCGACTCAAATTGAACCCGTCCAATTGTCTGCACTGCAAAACCTGTGACATTAAGGATCCATACCGGAATATATCATGGACATGTCCGGAAGGGGGAGAAGGACCGGGATATACGGTGCTATAATCTTCCTTTCCTTAAAATAGCGATAAGAAGCCATATCCCCATGATTGCAGCGGTTGAGAACAGAACGATCCCGATCAGAGATATTCCGTAGAACAGGGGCGGGATTTCAGAAATCACGATAAGGGCCGAACCGATAATCAGAGCGGCAATAATAATTGAGAACGATATTCTGTTGCTGATCCTGTCATGGGTCGCCAGCATGGCATCGAGTCCCTGGTGTTCCATTTTCAAAGACAGTCTCTGCTGCCGGATCAGCCGGGTAATTTCGAGCATGTCTTTGGGGAACTTCTCGACGAATTGCAGCGTTTCAGATACCAGCTGAATCAAATCCTCGGCAATTCTTTCAGGGTGGAACCGTGAAAGCTTTATCCGTCTGATGAACGGCGCGGTTTGAGCGATCATGTCAAAATCCGGATCGAGAACCAGTGCAACCCCCTCTACGGTCGTCATCGCCTTCATCATCAGGAAGATATCCGGCGCAATCATGAGACGATGGCGGGATATCAACTCGAGCAAATGGTTCATCAGTTTGCCCACTTCGATATTCTTCAGAGGTTTGTAAAGATGCTGCCCCATGAAATCAGTAACATCCCTTTCCAGCTGGCGGAGATCCGGCTCGTCATCCCAAGATGTCAGCTTCAGGATCACCTGGGTTGTTTTTGTTTCATGCCGGCGGGCCACGCTGTCGATCAAATCGACAAAATTCTCCCGGGTCTGACGGTCCACAGAACCGGTCATGCCAAAATCGAGCAGACAGATCACATTGTCAGGAAGTATAAAAATATTTCCAGGATGAGGGTCGGCATGAAAGAAACCGAAATCGAACACCTGCTTTAAATAAAAGTTTGCACCCCGAACGGTAATGGTCTTCCGGTCCAGTCCGGCCTTTTCCAGCCTGTCGATTTCAGATATCTTTATGCCATCGACCAATTCCATGGAAAGAACCCGTTCGGTGGTCATGTCTCGGAAAACTTTAGGGATGTAAGTTGTGGGGTCGTTCAAGAAGTGCCGGGCAAATCGTTCCATGCTGGTGGCTTCAAGGGTGTAATCGATTTCTTTTTCAAGGGTTCTGGCAAATTCTTCGATGATTTTAACCGGTCGATACAGGGCGATCTCTTTTATGTTGCGTTCCACCAGCATGGCCAGATGAAGCATGATCTCGAGATCGACTTCTATGATTTTTTTGATGCCAGGCCGCTGAACTTTGACGGCCACCATTTCACCGTCCTTTAATCCGGCCTTGTGAACCTGTCCGATGGACGCCGAGGCAAAAGGGAGTTCATCAAAAAAATCAAAAAGTTCTTCCAGAGGTGAGCCGAACTCCGCTTCGATGGTCTCCTTGGCCTCGCTGAAAGCAAAGGGCGGCACCTCATCCTGGAGTTTGGAAAGTTCGTTTGTAAAATCAACCGGAACCAGATCCGGGCGTGTGGAAAGAACCTGACCCAACTTTACGTAGGTGGGCCCCAGTTCTTCAAAGGCCATTCTCACCCTTTCCGCCCGTGAAAGTTTTTCAATACGGTTGCGCCGATTTTTGGAAATCAACTGAAGCCCGACTTCGATGTACTGCTCGATTTTCAGCAGTTCAATCAGATCCCCAAAGCCATACTTGAAAAGAACAGCCAGTATCTGACGATATCGGTTAAGATTTCGGTAGGTTCGGCCTACAACGCCGATCTTTCGTATACTTAGCATTTAGATAGAATGTCGGGAAAGGGTGTTTTACTTGGGGGTGCCTGGACCCTCGCTAATCGCTTTTTTCAGCTCCCGTATCTCCTTTTTCAGCCCCTTCAATTCATCGCTCGTTACAACATCGGCTTTTTTCATAAAATCTTTAACAGCCTTTTGCACCTTTTCTTCCAGCTTGGTCTGTGTTTCGTCGTACCTTTTCTGAAGATCTTCCAAAAATTTCGTTCCTTCATTTTCAGTCATTTTGCCCTTGTTTACAAGCTCTCTGGCCAGGTCTTCAACCTCATCCTTGGCGATGAGGGCCAGGCCGATACCGGTCAACATAGATTTTTTGATTATATTAAGCATCAGAGCCTCCTTAGAATTCTTACTTCAATTTTCCAATCAACGCACTGGCTATGGTGTTTTTCTGGATCTCCTTGGTGCCTTCATAAATCTCGGTGATTTTGGCATCCCGGTAAAAGCGCTCGACTTCATACTCTGCCATGTATCCGTATCCTCCAAGCAGTTGAATGGCTTCATCGGCGACTTCAACAGCAGTACGTGCGGCGTACATCTTGGCCATGGATGTCAACTTTGGATCGATACGCCCCTTGTCAAAGTTCCAGGCAGCTTTGTAGGTTATAAGTCTCGAAAGCTCTATTTTTGTGGCCATATCAGCCAGCTTGTGCTGGGTGACCTGGAACTGGGCAATTTTTTTCCCGAACTGCTCCCTCTGTTTTACATAGGCCAACGCGCGATCAAAAGCGCCCTGGGCTGTCCCGAGTGCCTGGGCGGCAACCAAGATTCTGCTTTCGTCAAAAAACTCCAGCACATGGTAGAAGCCCTTCCCTTCTTTTCCGATAAGATTTGAAGCCGGAACACGGACATCTTTAAAGTTAACCTCTGCCGTAGACATCATGTGGATGCCCATTTTTTCACCGACATCCGTGGCGGACACACCCTTTCGATGGGCCTCCACCAGAATCAAGCTTATTCCGCGATACGTCGGTTTGCTTTCCGGGTCGGTTTGGCAGAGAACACAGAAAAAACCGGCAGTTTCACCATTGGTAATGAATATTTTCGATCCGTTTATGACCCATTCATCCCCATCTTTTTCTGCCGTTGTGTTCATGAAGGTAATATCAGAACCGTGATCCGGTTCTGTGAAAGCACCTGCAGAAAGCATTTCCCCTTCTGCAACGGCCGGCAAATATTTTTCCTTGAGGGCATCACTGCCAAAACGCAAAATGCATTCCGATGCAAACCCGGCAAGGATCAACGCACTGCCGATGGTAGAATCCCGGCTGCAGAACTCCTCGGCGACAAGGATATTTTCCAACACGCCAAGCCCCTGGCCGGAATATTCTTCCGGAAAATGAATGCCGATAAATCCCAGATCAGCGGCTTTTCTCCAAATTTTATCCGGGAATTCATGTTTTCTGTCGAGTTCGAGTGCAAGGGTCTTGTCAAATTCACCCTTGGCAAAATCCCTGGCTGCTTTCTGAATCTCTTTTTGTGATTTTGTCAGTTCAAAATCCATCTTGCTCCTCCATCACGTTGAAGGTTTTACGATAGATAGGGGGGTATCTTTTTTAGGAATTTAGCATATGCCCTGCCCTATTGCAAGGAGTTTGAAGGTCATCAGCCATTGCAAACCCTGCCACTTTTTAAACATTCGCAAAAGGTGCTTGACGGATCCCTTTGACTGGAATAGTTACATATTTTAGGCCTTTTTCGAAACCGTCCACATTAACACATAACTTGGAAAGGAAATTAGACCCTATGCCGTTTTCAATTGCCCTTGCCGGAAAAGGAGGCACCGGGAAAACAACCGTGGCAGGTCTGCTCATCAAATATCTGGTAAAGACTGGCAGGACGCCGGTTCTTGCGGTGGATGCAGACAGTAACGCAAACTTAAATGAAGTCTGTGGTCTTGAAGTCACCGACACCCTGGGCAACGCTCGTGAAGAAATGAAAAAGGGAATTGTGCCCAGCGGAATGACCAAGGACATTTTTATGAACATGAAACTACAGCAGGCGGTTGTGGAGGACGACGGATACGACCTCATTGTCATGGGACAGCCTGAAGGCCCGGGATGTTATTGTGCTGCAAATACCCTTCTCACAGGATTTTTGGAGAAACTGACGGGAAATTATCCTTACATCGTCATGGATAATGAAGCTGGAATGGAGCACATCAGCCGGCTAACCACCAGTAATGTCGACGTCCTCCTCACGATTTCAGACACCTCCCGCCGGGGACTACAGGCGGCCATTCGAATTAACGATCTGGCAAAAGATTTGAATATCGGTGTCTCAAAAAGCTACCTAATAATCAATCAGACCAAAGAAGCGCCGTCCGATACCGTTCTGAACATCATTAAGGAAAAAGGGTTGGCGCTTGCCGGAACCATCCCCGAAGACCCTACTGTATACGAATATGATCTGAACGGTCGTCCGACCATTGAGCTGCCGGAGGACAATATTGCGGTTATGGCTGCATATGAAATATTTGATAAAATAATCGAGTAGCGCCTTTTGTGACGACATGAAAAAAACAGGCTTTCTGTACGATGAAAGATATCTTCTTCACGATACAGGCCCGAATCATCCTGAGTCGCCCGAAAGACTCAAGGCTATTTATCAAGGGATAAAACAAGCCGGCCTCCTCCCAAAATTGACCTTAATTCAGGCGATTCAGGCGGATTTAGAGTGGGTTGAAACTGTCCATTCAAAAAATTATATCCAACGCTTTGAAGCTGCCTGCCGTTCGGGTAGTACCACGTTTGATTATCCGGACAACCAAATGTGTGCCGTAACTTTCGAGACGGCGCTTCTGGCCGTAGGCGGTGTACTCGATACCGCACGACGGCTCATGACCGGTCAAATAGATAATGCTTTTTGTGCGGTCAGGCCGCCGGGCCATCATGCTGAACGTGAATTCGCCATGGGATTCTGCTATTTCAACAACGTTGCAATCGCCGCCAGATATCTTCAAGCAGAATGGGGCATTCAAAGGGTTGGAATCGTAGATTTCGACGTGCATCATGGAAACGGCACCCAACACATTTTTGAAGAAGATCCTACGGTATTCTACTACTCCATTCATCAACACCCGACATTTGCTTTTCCAGGAACCGGTCGTGTTTTTGAAACCGGCGACGGTGATGGAGAGGGATCGACCCGGAATTATCCGGTTTTACCGGGTCATGGAGACAAGGAATACCAGGGTCTTGTGGAAAGAGATCTTATGCCGGTGATGGAAGCATTCAGCCCCGAAGTAATCTTGGTATCGGCGGGTTTTGATGCCCATGTCGACGACGACATGTCAGACATACAACTTTCAACCGAGGGATATTCAAGGATTATGCAGAGGATCGTCGCGCTGGCAGAACATTGCTCAAACGGAAGATTGCTTTCCGTCCTTGAGGGAGGATACTGCATAAAACGTCTACCGGAACTGGCGGCGAACCATGTTAAAATTTTATTGAACATTTAACCCGGATCCTTCTGGGGCGGAGAGCCCAAAAGGATCGAAAATGTTCAATGGTTCTCAACAGAAAAAATTGTCGTTTAGAAGGGTTTGCTCAAAACATGAACAATTTAAGGGCCAAGATCTACAACCAATGGAGGCGAAAATGTTTATCAGCAAAATAATGACCAAAAATCCCGTCACCGTTGACCAAGACGCTGATATCTTACACGCACGGGAACTCATGACCAAACATCGGTTCCACCAGCTTCCCGTGGTCGACGCACATAATTTTCTCATTGGAATCGTCACGGATCGTGATATCAGAAGTGCGTTGCCCTCCGCTCATCTGGAAGATGATCTCGGAAAGGCGGAACGGAAACGTTTTTCAGAAATTAAAATTAAAGATATCATGACAAAAGAGCCCGTCACCATTTCTTCCTTATATACCCTTCAAGACGCCCTTATTCTGTTGCAAAAAAAACGTGTCGGAGCATTTCCTGTTGTCGATGATGCGGGTATTCTTAAAGGCATTATCTCTATTCGCGACCTGTTAAAGGAACTCATCACCGTTTTAGGATTAGAAGAACCCGGAACCCTGTTGTGCATTATCGTTGAGAATAAAATCGGACAAATGAAAAAGATTGTCGATGCCATTACCGAGGAACATATTTCATTCGGCAGTGTTCTGGTTGCCAGATACTGGGAAAAGGGAAAACGGGCGGTTTTCCCCTATCTTTTAACTCAAAATATCGGCCCATTGAAAAGAAAGCTTAAAAATATGGGGTATACATTGCTCGACCCAATGGATTGGAATGTGGATCAATAACCCTAAAATGACTGAAGGAAAACAAAACGTTAAAGACCGCCAAAAATTTATAGATACCCCTTATAAAGATCTTTATATCTACTATCTTGAAGGCCGGTTGAAATCGAGCCATAAAATATTCCACGATCATTTTATCGGCAACTGGCAAGAAGATGAATTCTCTTTTCTTTTCTTTTCCAGACCCTCTCCGGAGGAAGTGGAAAAAATACTCCGTTCAAACCCCGGTTCGGCCCTTCTTGAAGAATTCCAAATGACATACGACCAGTGGCAGGGTGACACGATCACCCCGTTTAAGATCGGTCGGTTTCATATCATACCCCCCTGGGAAAAACCGTCGAACAGAACGGGGACATCCTCGGAAGATTTCACCGTTCTTCTCGATCCGGGTGTGGTATTCGGCAATGGGTTGCATACCACAACCCAAGATTGCCTCGAAGCCCTTGAAATGGTATTCCTCCGAGAAAACATCTCGTCCGCCCTCGATCTCGGAACAGGAACGGGCCTGCTATCCCTTGCCGTATCTCTGCTCGGCTGTAAAACCACACTGGCCGTCGACATTAATTTTTTAGCCGCAAATACCGCCCTAAGAAACGTCCGCTTAAACGGTTTGGAAAACACCATTCTGGTCGCTCAAGGTCGGGCCGAGGATTTTATTGACTCACCTTCAGATCTTATGATAGCAAATATCCACTATGAGGTTATGAAGCAGTTAATAACTGCTCCAGGTTTTTTGAAAAAAAAATGGTTTATTCTGTCCGGCCTTTTGCGAAGCCAGGCCAGGGATCTTCGCTTTAAATTGTCGCGGCTCCCAATACGTATCATTAAAGAATGTTCGCGTGAGGGCATCTGGCATACTCTTTTAGCAAAGAAAGGTTGACAATGTATATCAAATGCTGGGGGTCAAGAGGCTCCATTCCAGTTTCGGGGAGAGATTTCATAAAATACGGTGGTGATACCACCTGCCTGGAAATCAGAACCAAAAGTGACGACATCATCATCGTTGATGCCGGGACCGGCATACGACGGCTCGGCAACCGTTTAATCCAGGAAGACCGCCACAAGTACAACATTATTTTCACCCATGCCCACTGGGATCATTTAATGGGATTCCCCTTTTTCAAACCCCTCTACAGCGAAGCGGCTGAATTCAGGATGTACCGGTGCCCTTTTCACGGTGAATTCGTGGAAACCATACTTTCCAGGATCATGACCCCGCCGAGTTTTCCGGTGAGATATTCTGAAATAAGCGCAAAAATGGAATATGTCGGGGCTTTTGTTGAGGCGTTTCAAATCGGATCTGTAACGATAACACCGATCCCAATCAGTCATCCCAATAAGGGCAGCGGATACAAATTTACCGAAAACGGCAAATCTTTCGTCTTTCTGACCGACAATGAACTCGATTTCGTACACCCCGGTGGTCTGACGTATACGGACTATCTGGAATTTTCCGCAGGAGCTGACCTTTTTATTCATGATGCCGAATACATCCCCGAGGAGTATCCCTCCACCATAGAATGGGGGCACTCGGTATTTACCAGAACCCTCGATCTTGCCATTGAAGCCGGAGTCAAACAGTTTGGCTTGTTTCATTTAAACCAGGAGCGGACGGATCGTCAGGTGGATGAAATTGTCGAGACCTGCAGACAAACCATCGCCGACAGAGGTCATAAACTTGAATGTTTCGCGGTGGGCTACGATATGACGTTTAGTCTGTAACTCGAATCTTACCGTTCTTTGTCTTTGTAATGATGGATGACCCTATTCAAATAGCTGCCAAAGATCTTGCCAACACCCAAAAAGTTATCGCCTTAACCGGCGCCGGGATCTCTGTTGAAAGTGGAATTCCCCCCTTCAGGGGGAAAGGCGGATTGTGGGAAAAATTCGATCCCATGGAGTACGCCCATATCAACGCTTTTATGAAAAATCCGGCCAAGGTTTGGAATGTCCTCATCAAAGAAATGAAAGGAATCATCGACAAAGCCAAACCCAATGATGCCCACAAAGGGCTGGCCAGACTCGAAGACCTTGGAATATTAACAACGATCATCACCCAGAATGTCGATGGCCTTCACCAAATGGCCGGTAATACGGACGTCATCGAATTTCACGGAAATTTTGCATGGCAACGGTGTTTGGACTGCGGCAATCGATGCGAAACAGTCAAAATCGATGTAACGCGCATTCCCCCCCGATGCGAATGCGGCGGGATTTACAGACCGGACTGTATCTTCTTTGGTGAGATGATCCCGCCACAACATCTGTATCGGTCTGAAAAGGTCGCTTCCAACTGCAACATCATGCTGGTGGTGGGGACATCGGCCCGTATTCAACCCGCCGCTTCCATTCCTGTTATGGCAAAGCAGGCCGGGGCAAAGGTCATAGAAATCAATACCGAAAGAACACCCCTTTCAGAAAAAATCAGTGATTATATCATCATGGGAAAGGCCGGCGAGGTGATAAAACGATTAACCACCGAAATCGAACGTTTGAAGAATTTGAACCCTATTTAACCCAAGCAGGAACCAGCGATGCTCCGTGCAAACCTTTACGAAAAAGACATCGACATCGAGCCTTATGTCTCTTCCACCGACTGTAGGGCCTGCGGATTTCACAGCCGGAAAGAGTTTATAGACAAACTTCGCGCTGGACAGCTCAAACCCTCCCATTGCAAGTTGGCAAAGATGCGCTTTTTTCCTTTACTCTGGGCGGCAAGGCCCAATGAGATTCTGCCCGAAGTGGAGGTTTTGCAACTCCCGAATCCGGTCCCCGCCGGACTTTTTCCAATCAATCAGCCGGGAGAAAATTCTCCCATCCTGGTCTCGGGCAACTCAAAGCTTACCGGTGAGGTTCTCACGGCAGTCCTTTCCACGACCTTGAGCCCGTTCTGGTACCTGGTTGTGGACACGGATGGACATACTGTGGACATGGCCATGGTCTACGAAGCTCTCACCGCCGAACGGGTTATCCAGGGACTGTCTCAAGAAAAAGTGGATCGAATCGCTCCGGAATCGACCCTTTTCCTGCCGGGCTTTGCGACTTCTATCCGCGATCAACTGGCTGAGCAAAGTGGTCGGCCGATAACCGTTGGACCGGTGTGCGCTGCTGAGCTTCCTATTTTTTTTGGGAAAACCCACTGGAAGTTGGCTTGACACACGTTCACAACTCTTCTGTCTAACCTGTATTTTCGATGAAAAACATCCAGTAGATTAAAAGGGCTAAACTCCCAACGCAAATCCAAGATTACAGATCTATCCATCATTCTTTCGCAATACACCACTATCCTCAAAAAGATATTGATAAATAATCTCATGCCATGCCATTATCTATTACAGGCCCATGGATTTCTACACATACCCAAGGTGAGCTTTGGCTCAACGAAATTTTAGGATCAGACCATCGACGACTGACTTTTAAAACCCAAAGGAACCGACCGTACCAATGCGTAAGCCCAAAAAAATCATTATCGGAATCCTTGTCGGAACGGCAACGTTGCTTGTTGCCCTTGCGGTATTATTGCCCGCACTGTTAAATACCGATGCAATAAATGCCCGGATTGCTAAGGCCGCTTCCCAGGCCATAGATGGGCAAGTCGACTTTGAACAGATCCGATTTGCCTTTCTGCCCCGACCCCATGTGATCATCTCCCAAGGTCAAATGGCCGTACAGGACTTTGTTCAGGGTACCTGGTCGGAAATTTTGGTGTTTCCAAGGCTGAGCGCCCTTTTACTCGCCCGAATCGAGGTGGCCGATCTGAGGGTGAAACAACCCGATTTTAAACTAAAGCTTCCGGAATCGTCCGGGGGAAAAACCGGTAAATCTCACTCTTTTCTGAAAAATGGCGATCTTCGCCAACAGATCGAAAAAGGACTCGGGGCCCTGGTTGCTGTGCTCAAAGATGTTGAATTGACAATTGAAAACGGCCATCTGAGCGTATGGGCCCAAGACAAGGCGCCTCTGGAGTGGCAGGATATCACCGCTGGCCTTTCTGTGGCCCATCATCGGGTATCCGTGAATCTCACCTGCAGATCGTCTTTTTTCCAAAAAATCGCTTTGAAAAGTGAGGCCAACCCCGACACCTTGAATGTAAGCGGAACAGTAAACATAGAGGGGCTTGCGCCACATTCTCTCATATCCTACTGGCATCCTGAAACGGATCCGGAAATCACAGACGGTCAGATGGATGTTACTTTAGAGTTTCAATCCCAGGACGGGCGTAACTGGCAAACCGACTTTGAAAGTCGTATCTCCTCACTCAAGGTACAAAACAATACCCACCAAGCCGACATCGGCCCTGGAGCTTTGAAAGGGCGCTGTCACGTCTCCGCCGCACAAATGTCGATTCACATCGACCGTCTGGATCTTGACCATCCCCAGCTGTCCCTGGCCGGCACACTATCGGTGAGTCCATCCGAAGCCGGGGGTGTTCACCTCCAGGTAACCGGTCAAAACATCGATGCCCATGGAGTCCGGTCCACGGCACTGTCCCTGGGTGGACATATTCCCGATGTCCGGGAAGTGTTTGATTGGGTCAAAGGCGGTCGGATCCCGGCCATCACGGTAGAAGTCCAGGGCAAAGCTTGGGCGGATTTGTCGGAGTTCGAACGCTGGCGAATTGACGGACAAATCGCAGACGGCGCCCTCTTTATCCCCGAAGTCGACTTGGATCTCACAGACGTCTTTGGGCATGCCGTCATCGAAAATGGCATCTTAACCGCCGAAAATGTCCGGGCCAACACCGGAAAGACACAGGGCCGGCAAGGTTCACTGAAAATAGGACTGGTGGGTGATGCCAAACCTTTTCATCTGAACATGGACGTAACTGCGGATCTGGCGCCCCTGCCGTCGATTTTAGATCGCGTCATCGATGATAAACAATTCAAGTCAGAACTGTCCCGAATTGAGGATTTAAGGGGCATGGCAACCGGGAAACTCATCTTGGGGGAAAATCTGGATGACATCAGCATCCAAATCGATGTATCCCAATTCGATCTTATGGCCCGCTACAATCGCCTGCCCCACCCGCTGTCTGTCAAAGGGGGCCGCTTTCAGTTCAAAAACCATGAGATCCGCATGGGCGACGTGAGCGCACAAATAAAAAACACGCATTTTTCCAAGATATCCGGCCGGATGAACTGGCGTCATACCCCTGAATTCGAGGTTCAGACCGGCGCCGGCGCGATTGTCCTGGCTGAAATTTATCCCTGGCTGAAAGAAAATGGAAACTTGGGGGAGTCCCTGAAGACCATCGAAACATTGAACGGATCGATTGCCGTCTCCACGCTGGATCTGAAAGGCCCCTTTTCCCGTCCTTCAGCCTGGCGCTTTAACATCTCCGGCGACATTCAAAATCTGACCGTGGAGACCCGCCGGCTTCCCCAAAAACTGGTTTTACCCAGGGGACATTTTAAACTTGGGCCGGAAACGCTGACACTTTCAAAAAGTCGCGCCCGCCTGCTCGATCTGCAAACCGACTTTTCTGTCCGGATCGATGACTATATGAAAGGTGTTAACAAACTTCATTTTAACGGCAGCGGTAAAATGGGGCCGGACATTACCCAATGGATGGCCCATGAAATCAAAATTCCAGAACAATTCCATCTCAAGCCGCCCATATCCTTTAAAAGTCTGGATGTTGACTGGACCCGGTCCGGCGAAATTGCCGCCGCCGGCAGCATGACCACCTCAAACGGTCCAACGGTTACAGCCGATATTCGGTATACGCCTGCTGAAATCGACATCCGCCGACTGACCATTCACGACAATGCTTCCAAAGCTGAATTTGTCCTGAAGCACAAACCCAAAGCAAAGGTGACCGATCTCTCCTTTAAAGGAAATCTGGCCAAAGTCACACTGGATCAATTTTTGGAAGAAAAATCGATTTCTGGAGGGAACCGTCAAAGGAAACTTTGAGGCCAAAATCGATTCAAACCACCCGTTAAACTCTGTGGTCAAGGGCCACCTGGAAGCTCACCAGATTTTTTTGCCATTTGAAGGGGCCGGTTCCCTCCGGGTCGACCACACCGTTTTGAGCGCTTCGGAAAAGAAGTTGACCATTCATGAAGCCGATATAGACTGGTTGGGCGATCAATTCCATCTGGATGGCCACTTGACTTTCAAGCCCGACAGTATCTTTCTGGAAATGAATGCCACAGGAGAAGAGATCGATGTCGACCAATTTAAAACCCTATTTAAAAATAACGGCAAAAAAACAAACACGGATGAAACTCTGTCTTCAAATATTTTTCAAGGAACCCTCCACATCGATGCCCAACGCATGAAACACGGTTTTTATACCTGGTCACCATATCGCGCCACGCTGATGCTCGAAAAAAACAGTTTGACCATGCGGATCCATGAAGCCGTACTCTGCGGCATTGAAACCCCCGGCACCGTCAAATTTTCACCACACGGCATATGGATAGAGATTATTCCGAATTCCCAGCCGAAAGATATTCAATACACCGCCGGCTGTCTTACCGGAAAATCGACATCCGAAATTTTGGAAGGACAGTCTCAGGTGGCCGGCATGGTAAATACCGAGGGAAAAACCAGGGATGAGCTACTCCGCAACTTGAAAGGCCATTTAGAGATGACCATTCGGGACGGGCGTGTCTTTAACACGGGCAGGAGTGGAATATTTACCAATATTTTTTCATTTCTCAAAATCAACAGCCTGGTAAAAGGCGATGTCCCGGATTTGAAAAACGATGGCTTCCGCTATAAATCCCTGTCCATCAAATGTTATCTTCAGGATGGCAAGCTCATTTTAACCGAGGGGTATATCGATGGCGAATCCCTGGATATCGTAATGACAGAAGGTGAGTTTAACCTGATTGATCGGACACTTGACCTCACGTTATTGGTATCCGCCCTTAAAGCAGTGGACACCATCGTCAAACACATCCCCATATTCGATCATATTTTCCAAGGGACACTAATTGCCATCCCAATTAATGTCAAAGGGGATGAATCGAACCCCGAGGTAAGTACCCTTTCCCCTTCGGCTTTTAGTTCACGCGCCATGGGCATTTTAGAAAGAACCCTCAAAGCGCCGGTGAAGATCATCGATCCGGTGTTGAAAGATACGTCCCAACCCCAAAAGACAGATGGCCAAACGCCTTAATTCGAACAGCACCCAATTTTATCCGTCCAAGTGCATTTTATAATGGCAACGCGTGTGTTTTGTTGTAATTGGAAGACGATTTTTCCTGAAGGCACTGCCAATATCCATGTCAGACAGTGCACCCAAAATGACACCCCCCAAACTGGGTGCTGATTTCTACCGGGCCAGTTTGGATGCGATGCTTGCCACATGCCGGCCCTGAAACCGGGCCGCCTCCAGCTCATTTTCACTGGGAACCCTTTCACCTTGTGTACCGGCAATGGTTGACGCTCCGTAAGGAGAACCGCCCGTGATCTCGTCATTTCGCATCTGTCCCTGGTAACTATAGGGCAGTCCGACCACAACCATTCCATGGTGCAGCAGCGTTATGTGAAAACTGAGGATGGTGGATTCCTGTCCGCCGTGTTGCGTGGCGGAACTTGTAAAAACGCTGCCGACTTTTCCCACCAGGGCACCTTCGGCCCAGAGTTGGCCGGTGGCGTCGAGAAATTGACGCATTTGGCCACACATATTTCCGAAGCGGGTCGGCGTACCGAAAATAATGGCATCGGCGGACGCAAGCTCGTCAACCGTACAGATTGGAATCTTTTCAAACGCTTTCTGGGCTTCAACTGCGCCCATTTTTTCCAAAACATCCGCCGGCAGGGTCTCGGGAACACGTCGTATGTCTACTTCGACGCCGTCCACGGATTTTGCACCTTCGGCCAATGCCTCGGCCATACGGTGTGTGTGCCCGTACATGGAATAATATAGAATTAAAACTTTCATTTGAGGCCTCCTTGGCTTATTATGGTTACGATCTTCCAGGGCAATATATACCACATAGTTATATTTTGAAAATTTTCATTATATCCCAAATGTCAAATATTTTTTGTTTATCCCAGCGATACGAAAGACGAGGATGATGCTCGGACGGACGTTATTTAATCGGACAAATAACTTTAAAGGCTCCGAAAAAGTCTTTTGTGAGCAACATCGAGCAATTTTGGAGAAAGATTCATGATACGTCTGGCGTTAAAAATTGCAAACTGTTTGATGCGTTAGGCCAAGTTCATGTAATTTAGCCGGTCGAGTCATGAATCCCAAAATTGCTTGGGGAGCGGGCAAAACTAGACTTTTTACGAGTTCATCAACTTTGAGAAACGACGTTATTTCCGCCAGAATTCGGGAACGAGAAAGATGATCACCGTATAGATCTCCAAACGTCCCAGCAGCATGCACCAGATGAGCACCCATTTGCCCAGGTAGGGTATCTGGGCAAAATTGTCCGCAGGCCCCACCATCCCCAGGCCGGGCCCGATATTCCCGATGGTGGCCGCAACCGAAGAGATGGATGTCACAAGATCCACTCCCATGCCGGCGATGAGCACCGTGGAGAAGACGAACAGGCCCACGTAAAGTCCCATAAACCCCAGAACGCTCCGAACAACGTCTTCGGGAACTGGGTTACCCCCGATTTTTATCCGCTTCACCGAACGGGGATGAACCAGGGAAAAGAGCTCTTTGTAGCAGTATTTGAGATACAGCATGACCCGCAGACATTTCATGCCCCCGCCGGTGGAACCTGCCGAGGCCCCCAAAAACATGCACAATAGCAGAATAAACTGGGACATGGCCGGCCATTGTTCGTAGTCCGCCGTGGCATAACCGGTGGTGGTCACGATGGAAACCACCTGGAACGCACCGTACCGGAAAGCCCGGCCCACGGTCTCGTAAACCGTGCCATATACATTGAACGTCACGATGACAATCAGCAGCAGAACCGTGCCCAGGAAAAAACGGCATTCCGAATCCCGCCAGAAGGCCAGGGGTTTTCCCCTGAGAAACTGGTAATGAAGGGAAAAATTGATCCCGGCCAAAAGCATGAAGACAATCACCACCGTATCCAAATAGACACTGTCAAAATAGGCCATGGACGCATTTTTGGTTGAAAATCCGCCGGTGGGCATGGTGGTGAAGGCGTGGCACAGGGCATCGTAAAGATCCATGCCCCCCAACAACAGAAAAAGGATCTGGGCCAGAGAGATGAGGGCATAGACCTTCCACAGTGTCTTGGCGGTGTCTCTAATCCGGGGTTTGAGCTTGTCGGGAACCGGAGTCGGAACTTCAGCCTTGTAGAGCTGCATCCCACCCACCCCCAAAAAGGGAAGGATGGCCACCGACAGGACGATGATCCCCATACCCCCCAGCCACTGGATAAAGCTGCGCCAGAAAAGAAGCCCTTTGGACACGGCCTCTATGTTCGTTAAAATCGACGACCCGGTGGTGGTAAACCCGGATACGGATTCAAAAAACGCATCCACAAAGGTGCTGAATTCAGATCCCAGATAAAACGGGAAGGCACCGAAAAATCCGATGGCCGTCCATCCCACGGCCACGATGGCCATCCCTTCACGGTGGCTGATATGCTCCACCTTTTCCCGTCGGAAGACCACCATGAGCGACGCACCCGACAACAGGGTGATTCCCATGGACTGGGCCAGGGGGATGATGCTCTGATCCCCGTAGAAAAGGCCGAAAAAAAAGGGAAACAACATGCAGATCCCCAGAAACAAGATCAACATTCCAATGATGTTCAGGATAAAAGACCACCGCATTTAAAAATACTCCAGTTTTACCGCAAGGATTTTTTCTACCTGGGGGATGGCTTGTTTTTTGGCGAAGATGATGATCCGGTCATTGGGCGCAATGACACTCTCCCCCGTGGGGATAATGATTTGGTTCTCACGCAGGATGCCGGTGACCAGAGCGCCTTTGGGAATGGCGATCTCCTTTAGGGGTTTGCCCACGATGTCGGATGTCTCCAGGGCCACAGCCTCCATCACCTCGGCCTGCTCGCCCTTGATGGACTTGGCCGCAAGCACCTTGCCCGTGCGGATGTGCTGCAAAATGGTGTTGATGGCGGAAAGTCTCGGGCTCACCACCTGCTCCAAGCCGATCATCGACATGAGGGGAAGGTAGCTGAACTTGCTGATCTTGGTGATGATTTTGGGTGCACCCATCCGCTTGGCCAGAAGGGAGGTCAGTATGTTGGTCTCCTCATCGTCGGTGAGGGTCACCACAACATCCATATCCTGGACATTCTCTTCTCTGAGCAGTTCTTGATCGGAACCGTCGCCATGAAGCACCACCGCCTTGTTCAGATTCTCGGCAAGGGTGCTGCACCGATCCGGGTCCTTTTCGATGATTTTGGTATGAAGGGAATCTCCCTCCAGCAGCTTGGCCAGCCGGAACCCGATGCTCCCGCCGCCCACAATCATTACCCGATTCAGCGGCTCCATCTGCTTTTCAAAAATCGCCAAAGATTCCATGAGACGCTCTTTTTCGCTGATAAAATAGATCAGGTCACCGGCCTTGAGCCGGTGTTTCCCCCGGGGAATAATCAGTTCTTCTTCCCGAACAACGGCGGCGATCAGCGGGCTTTTTTTCCCGGTTTTCGAATAAATCTCCGAAAGACGGACCCCAGCCAGACGGGCCGAACCGTCCAAATAGATCCCCACAAAGACCAGGCGGCCATCGGCAAACTCCCCCACTTCCACTGCACCGGGCACGTTCATCAGCCGGTGTATGGTCTTTACAACTTCGATGTCCGGGTTGATGATGGTGTCGATATGGGGCGCGTTCTCACGGAAAACATCATGATATTCATCATAGTCGGCATGGCGGATCCGAGCCAGTTTCTTGGTGGACGGAGAAATCAGGTTGGCCACCAGGCACGCCCCGAGGTTGGTCTCATCGCTGTCCGTAACCGCAAGGAGAATCTCTGCCTCTTTGAGCCCGGCTTCCTGTAAAATCATAGGGCTGCTCCCGGAACCGGTGATCACCTGAACATCGATGCTGTCGGACACACGTCGAATGGCCGCAGAATCCTTGTCCACCACTACCACGTCTTTGTTCTCCCGGGCCAGATGACTGGCGATGTGAAACCCCACCTCACCTGCTCCCACGATTAATACTTTCAAATCACCTTCTCCTTTGACCCAGCTTAATTCGAGTCTTATGCGTTGTGCCACGAACGCTCTTCAACTTAATGGTATGGGCTGTGGTTAAGAATATTCCTGAAAATATCAAGATGCTTCCTATTATATGATATTCTCTAAATTTTTCATCCAGAAAGATCATGGCCAAAATAATACTGAACACCGGCATAAGATGAATAAAAATACCGGTCTTGTTTGCGCCGATAGTGTGTACGGCCTTATTCCAAAATATGTATGCTAAAACCGATGCAAAGAACGCGACATAAATAATACTTCCCATGGAGGCGCGGGTAAAATTCATCGTTTTCCCAGTGCCAAGCTCCCAGAGATAAAATGGGGAAATAAAAAATACTCCGATGATTATTGTCGTTGCAAGAAATCCCAGAGGGTCGAATTCAGCCGGACATTTTCTTAGCAGTGCCGAATATAAGGCCCAGCTAATACCGGCAGAAATCGTCCACATATCACCCTTGCCGAACTGAACCGCAATGAGCGTCGATAGGTTTCCTTCGGTAATGATAAACATCAGGCCGGTCAGCGAAATGGCGATGCCAATCGCTTGCCTTAATGTAATCCGCTCTTTAAAGCCCATCCAGGAAACAATTACGATAAATATGGGGATCATCGAGTTTATTAACACAGCATTTGTTACCGTAGAGGATTTTAGTGCCATGTATATGAACATACTGAAATTTGTTACTGAAAAAATGGCCAGCAAAGTCAGAATTTTCCAGTTCCGCCCAATTAGATCCTTTTGACGCAGGATCGGCCTGATCGAAAAAGGTAATATAATCAACAACGCAATCACCCAGCGCCAAAATGCCAGTGCCATGGGAGGAATTTCGTTGTGAATTCCTCTGCCAACGACAAAATTTCCTGACCAGAATAATACGGCTAAAATCAGCAACAAATAATGCATAAAACAAACGATTCCAAAAATGGATGCAAAATGTTAAACTTATCGAAATTACAGTAAATTTTAAAACACCCCAACATATTTGGAAGTTTCAATTTTTCATATTTTAAAAGAGAAGTCAAGCTTTGGTCCCTCCTGGGATATCCGTGATAGGATATATTGGGGAGAATCCCCTAAAAAAAACAAGGCCGTGAAGGGCCCTTCCTGCTGATACAATTTCGGTTGTATGTCCGACCCGGGTCTGCTATTGAATATTTTTTATCCATGCAGGTGGACGTCAAATGAATCCCACTTCTCAAGCAGAAACCTATCGTAATCAGCCTTTGGCAGGTGCGTTATTCGTTCTGAGTGCATCTTTCATGTTTGCAACCATGGGTGCGCTGGTAAAGGTTGTTTCTCAGTCCCTTACAAATGATATGGTCGTTTTCTTTCGCAACCTCTGTGCCCTTGTCTTCATCCTACCCTGGATCTGGTACCGCCGCCCCCATGGCGGGATCAAGACAGCGATCTTTCGACTTCACCTGATTCGAAGCTTGGCAGGACTCGGGGCAATGTATTGTTTTTTTTATGCAATCAATCAGTTAAAACTCTCCGAAGCCTGCCTCTTGGCTGCGACCACACCGTTGTTTATTCCAATGATTGCCTATGCATGGATCCGTGAGCCCGTTGCTCAAAAAGTTCGAAGAGCGATCATTATCGGCTTTATCGGAATCGTCCTGATTCTCAAACCCGGCCTCGGCGTATTTGACCCGGTTGCAATGGTGGGTTTGACGGCAGGTGTTTTGGCCGCTCTGGCCATGGTCAGCATCCGGCGAATGTCCACCTCTGAGCCCACGATCCGAATCGTCTTTTATTTCACCGTACTGGGCACTATAATTTCGGCGGTGCCTCTGATCTGGACATGGCAGTCACCCCAACCGAGGATATGGTGGCACCTCGTCCTTATCGGCCTTTTGGCCGCAGTCGGACAAATCCTGCTCACCAAAGGATACAGCCTCGCACCCGCGGCACAGGTGGGACCATTCACATACGTAAACGTGGTATTTGCAACCCTATTCGGTTGGATATTCTGGGGGGAATCCCTCGACGCCATGACATGGGCCGGGGCCGTCCTCATCTGTATCGCCGGTATTATCGCCACTCGCCGAACAAAAACACATGCACTCCTTGGCACCACCGCCAGAGCAATAAATTCAGCGGAAGCATCCCGCCGTAAAAACCGTTCTGTCAAGTCGACTCGGTCCTGGGACGGTGAATTCACGAAAAAAAAGTGACATTTACTTTGGACAAATAATGATTAACATTACCCTATAGATAATATCCGTCATCAACCCATTATGCGGAGGGAAAAATAATGTATAACAAAGTTGTAATGGACCATTTCAGAAATCCCCGAAATGTAGGAATCATCGAAAATGCCGACGGGATCGGCGAGGTTGGTAATCCCTTGTGCGGGGATATAATGACCATTTATTTGAAAGTCAGCGATAACCAGATAGAAGATATCAAATTTCAAACCTTTGGATGCGGGTCGGCCATTGCAGTTTCCAGTATGCTGACGGAAATCGCCAAAGGGAAACCCATCGACGAAGCCAAAAAGATCACCAATAAAGATGTCGCCAATGCTTTGGAGGGCTTGCCTAAAAATAAGTTGCACTGTTCCAATCTTGGCGCCGATGCGCTGCAATTGGCCATTAAAGATTATGAAGATCGAAAAGCAGGAAAATCCCGGGTAGAACTCAAACGCAAAGAGGAACATGAACATGAACATGGAGACCAGTGCTACTGCCCGTATTGTGATGTGGAACTCAATAAAGGAACTGAGTTCTGCGAAGCGTGTCAACACAGTCTCATCGAAGAACACTAACTCGTGTCCATCCGCAAATGTTAAATAGGAACAATGCGTTTCCAATTCATAAATGAGCAATTTTTGTCCGGATCAAGGCCGCACAAGGGTTTACGGTGAGGCATACTTCCTGTATGCCGCAGCCGAAAACCCGCGGAGAACGCAGATCCGGGCAAAAAGGGCCATTTATGGATGGAAACTAATTCATATCCGAGAAAGGACTCACCATGGACATCATCAATTTGGATCACATATCCTCCAATCCGCTTCTTCCAGAAGTAAAAGAAGCCATGATTGCGGCCCTTCATGAGGATTACCATAATCCTTCGAGTCAGCACAAGCGGGGTGAAGCGGCGGCTGAGGTGTTGGGAAAGGCCCGTAAAACCGTTTCCGCCCTCATCAACGCATCAAATCCCAAAGAAGTGGTGTTTACCTCCAGCGGAACGGAATCGGTCAATCATGCCATCAAAGGGGTTGCCCTGGCCAACGCCAAAAAAGGTAAGCATATCGTCACTTCAAATGTCGAGCACAACGCCGTAATCCGCAGCATCCGACGGTTGAAAGGGCTTGGATATTCCGTTACATCCATTGATGTGGATAAATACGGGCGTGTAAATCCGGCGGATGTGGCCGAGGCCATCACCGATGAGACCATACTGGTCACCATCATGCACAGCAACAACGAAACCGGAACGATTCAACCGATTGAGGAAATCGCCAAAATTACGCGACAGAAAAAGGTTATCTTCCATACCGACGCCGTCGATTCCGTGGGCATCGTCCCCATTGATGTCCAGAAAATGGGGGTCGATCTTTTGAGTTTTGCGTCAAACACCTTTTATGGCCCCACCGGTATCGGTGGACTTTATATTCGTCGGGGCATCATGGTTTGGCCGTTGCTCGACGGCGGCGTTCAGGAAAATAACAAACGCGCCGGAACTGAGAATCTTATCGGCATCATCGGGATGGCAAAGGCTGCTGAAATGGCCAAACAGGAGCTTTCTATGAGGATGGCACATTTGGAAATGCTAAAATCCAAGCTGATCACTGAGTTGCCCAAGTATATCGATGAGGTCATCATCAATACTCCCCCTGAATACAGTTTGCCCAACTTGTTGTCCGTATCCATTAAATATATCGAAGGCGAAAGCGTCATGCTGATGCTCGACGATGATGACATCGCGGTGTCGACGCGCTCTGCTTGTGCTACCGGATCCCTGAGAGCATCTCATGTTTTGATTTCCATCGGGCTTTCCCATGCGGACGCCCAGGGAACGCTGGTGATTACACTGGGGCAGGACAATACTGAAGACCATATCGACCGTTTTTTAGAATCGCTCCGAAATGTAGTGAAGACCTTACGCAACATATCGCCGTTATATCGAAAAATCTCACAAAGCTGATTTGAACGGTATGGGTGCAACGGGAATCGGACCTTGTTTTGAGGCCGATAGATGAAGGGGTTTTCGGACCCGGTCACCCTATATTTTTGACCGTTCCTATAATAATTTTAAGGCATCCACCCGTTTCTCAAACTCGGTTTCTGAAATCTGGTTCCAGGGAGCAATGGGATCAAACCGAAGATGAGATTTTACATTGGGCAAAAAGAACTTGCCGGATGTTAACTTGGGTGCTTTCATAAAATATTTGAATTCACCCCCTAAATCCAGAATCAAATCCAAGTCATCGCTCTCTTCCAAAAGCGCTACCATCAGTGTGTTTTGTATAAGACCGTTGCCTTTTAATCGCTTTTTTCCGCCTTCACCGGTATAAACTTCGATGGACGTTCTCTCCAGTGAAACCGCAGTATTGTCATCGGCGACTAAAAAGGCCTTCTCTACCAAATATGTTGCATTCTCAAAAAAGATCCAGTCGTTCACGGTTCTTTCCTTTAGGTGTTAAAATCCTTATCACACGTTCATTGCGGCATTTTTTCTATTTGGGGCGGCATGTCTTTCATTTTGATCTCATCTGTTAACGATGATAGAAACTTCAGGGCAAGTAAGGTTCAGAATGTCTCTATGACCGCCTTTTTCCGCATATCTTCAAGGTTCCGCTCAAGCACCTTTCCTTTTATTTTCTGCTCCAGGTATTGAGCAATTCTCTCTTTTGCGTTTTCGTAACTGACAACGGATTCCGGTTTTTTATCCACAACTTTAATCAGATGGTATCCAAAGGGTGTTTCCACAATTCCGCTGACTTCACCGGGTTTTAACTTAAACGCAGCATCTTCAAAGGGCTTCACCATCCGGCCACGTTCAAAATAACCGAGATCTCCGCCGTTAACATTGCTCGGTCCCTCTGAATACGCTTTGGCCAAGGTCGCAAAATCTTCGCCGTCTTTGAGTTTCTTTTGAACCTCTTTGATTTTTTTATTGGCTTGATCTTTCGCTGATTTGTCAGCCTGGGCATCGACTTTAATTAAAATATGACTGGCTTTTACCTGTTCGGGCTGTTTGAACATCCCCGGGTTTTTTTTATAGAAATCCTGAACCTCCGTTTCGGAAACCTTTACATCTTGGACCAAATTCTTGTCTACGAATTGTTGAATGGCCAGTCCCTTTCGTATTTGTGATTTTAGTGCAGCCTCAGAGGTTTTCATCTCCAGTAATGCAGCCTTGAATTCGTCTTCATTGGGAAATCTTTTCTTCAGAATATCAATCTGCTGATTAACTTCTGCATCTTCAACCTTGATCCCCTTTTTTTGACTTTCCTGATAAAGCAACTCTCGATTGATCAGAGTTTCAAGTACTCTATTTTTGATATCCGGCAACTGGGATTCATTCAATGACCGTCCGCTCCGGGTGAACTGACTGCGGACCCGGGCCATCTCTTCGTCAAAATCATCTTGTGTGATTGTGACCCCGTTAACCGTCGCCACCGCCCCGTCCGGAATCTTTTTTTCTGCTGCGAATATGGGCATTGCAATGTATACCAGACTCACAGCGGTCAATAGAATAAAAAACCATCTAAACCATTTCATCTGCATCTGAATCTCCTTTGTCCAATTAAACAATATTTCTCTTTGGTTGTAACAGGTTAGTTCTTTGGAACGCGCTGTTTTACGAATGGGGTTAAAAGCCACTCGGCATGGGTCTATTCCCGGCATCCTTTGTGTAACGTCTTTTTTTTAAAAAACATCGAAAATCCCCGAAGCCCCGAAAAAAGGGACTTTTGCTGGGCTCATTCCTCTGGGCTTTCAACTGCTCGTCGGGGAACCATTTCCGGTCCCAGCAGGATGGACAGCCAACGGGTCTCTTCTCTGGCGTCCAGTGCAATTTTGGCCGTCATTGTCAGGGGTACGGAAAGCAGCATTCCCACCGGACCCAATACCCAGCCCCAGAATATCAGCGATAGAAACACGACCAGGGTAGACAGTCCCAGGCCCCGCCCCATAAAACGGGGTTCAATCACACTCCCCATCACCATGTTGACAACGACATATCCTGCTGCAGCGGTCAAGGCCTGTACAATCCCCAGCTGGAGGATGGCCAACAATACTGCTGGAATCGCCGCAATGATGGAGCCGATGTTGGGAACATAGTTAAGGAAAAACGCCAGCAGACCCCAGAGCACCGGGAAGTCCACCCCGATGAGGGCCAACCATACAGCAATGACGACGCCGGTGGCAAGGCTTACCACGGTTTTAATCGCCATATAGTGCTTGACGTTATTAATGAACGTATCGAAGCTTGTCAGGGCATCCTCGGTATCGCCCAATATGCTGCGCAGTTTTACGGGTAAGCTCGAGGCTTCGATGAGCATGAAAATTACGGTCATCAGAATTAAGACACCATTGGTAAGTACTTTCCCAAGGCTGTTCAACCCGGTGGCGATAAGCTTCATGGCTGCCCCGGGATTAAGAAACTCCGTCCAGTCAACCCCTGAAGTGTCAATACCGATTTTTTCTATCCAGGAAAGAATTACCGCAATGTATTGCCTGAGCGTTGCTTCGTATACCGGAAGCTCTTGGGTAAAGACCTTTACCGACGAGCCGACGAGCCCGGAGATTAACAATCCGATCAACATAACCCCAACGATGACGATCAACAGAGAAAACCACACCGGCAAACCTTTTCGGTGAAGCCAGAACATGGGAGGGGCGCTGATAATGGCGATAAATGCAGCCAAAAGAAAGGGAACAACTATGGTGGTGGCAGCACGCATCCCGGCAATCACAACCACAAAGGCTGCAATGGCGACCATAATCTGAGACGCTGTTGCTTTTTGGGAATCTGCTTTCATAGATATAGCCGGGTCCGAGACGGATACCCATAAATCCAGGCTAAACTTCGCTGATCTTTATCCGCTCTATGGTATCGCCCTGTCGAATTGAATCTACGATATCCTGACTGCCCATTACCTTCCCAAAGACGGTGTGATTCCCGTTCAAGTGCGGCTGGGGCGAGTGCGTGATGAAAAATTGACTCCCGTTGGTGTTGGGTCCGGCGTTGGCCATAGAAATTACACCTCTTTCGTGTTTCAAGGGATTCTCTTTGATTTCATCTGTAAAACTATAGCCGGGGCCCCCGCTACCTGTTCCTGTGGGATCTCCCCCCTGAATCATGAAATTGCTGATGACCCGATGAAAAGATACGCCATCGTAAAATCCCTCTCTGGCCAAGAATACGAAGTTGTTAACTGTTTTGGGTGCATGTTCTGGATGGAGTTCTACTTCGATAATCCCCTTGTTGGTCTCAATTTTCGCCATATAGGCTTTACTTGTATCGATTTGCATCTCGGGGGGACTATCCCATCGCAGTGTATTCATAAATGATTCCTCCTCAGTATGGATTTTAATTTTTCTTTTTAATTGATGGTACTCGACTTCTGCATGCGAATCAATACCCATCATCATCAAAAAATTGTCACCGTTTGATTCTTTGAAAGGCGCCTGCAGCAATATTTTAAAACCGCAAAAGTGCTACTGAATATCATTATATATTTATAATGTAAACCTTTTGAATTTGACATTGAGGTTCCGCTATTTTACGGTAGATTAGATCTTGTGTTCAAAAAGGAAAGTCTAAGATGAAACGTCTGTTTCGCATGATCCCGGAAAATGTACAAGCAACCCTTCTGCTACGCTATTTCGGGTTTTTCAAAATTCCTTTGTTGTTTTTTGTAAAACCTACAGTCATTGAGATATCCGACCATCGGGTTGTGGTGATGATTCCCCTTCGCCGGAGGACGAGAAATCATCTTCGTTCCATGTACTTCGGCGCCCTGGCCATGGGAGCCGATTGTGCCGCAGGGCTGGCCGCCATGAGGTTAATACGAAAAAGTTCCCAAAATATATCTTTAATTTTTAAGAGTCTGGATGCAGAATTTCTCAAACGCGCAGAGGGCGATGTATATTTCACCTGCGATCAAGTCCGGGAGATTTCAAAATTGGTTGCTGACGCCATTCAGTCAACAGAACGCGTCGAATATCCGGTTCATGTGACGGCAAAGGTTCCCGACAAGTTTGGAGAAGATCCGATCGCCAGGTTTACTTTGGTTTTGTCTCTAAAGAAGAAGTCTTACACGCCATGAGCATAAAAACAGAATTTACACAACAGTTCAATGTAAGATACCCGATCATCTGCGCCCCCATGTTTCTGGTAAGCTCGGTTAAAATGGTGGTCAGCGCAAGTGAGGCCGGGGGTATGGGAACCTTTCCGGCACTAAATTACCGTCCCATTGAACGATATCGTCAAACCATTAAAGAGATCAAAGGTCTGACTGCAAAACCTTTTGGCATCAATATTATCGTCCAAAAGTCCAACAAATATCAGTATAAACAGATTGAGCATGCCCTTGAAGAGGAGGTCCCCCTGATCATAACCTCTTTGGGGAATCCAAAGGAGGTCATTCGATTGTCCCATGAAGTGGGAACCCGGGTGTATTGTGATGTGGTCGGATTCGAGCATGCAAAAAAAGTCGCTGATCTGGGAGCGGACGGGCTTATCGCTGTGGGATTCGGTGCAGGGGGCCATGCCGGAGACATTTCGCCTTTGGCCCTCATTCCCAATTTAGTAAGAATGGTCAAATTGCCGATCATTGCCGCCGGAAGTATTGTAGACGGGGCTGGAATGGCGGCAGCGTTTGCGTTGGGCGCTTCTGCTGTCTATATGGGAACACGTTTTATCGCCTCGAAAGAAGCAGAAATTACAGAAGAATATAAAAAGGCAATTACGCGTGCAAAGAGCGAAGATATCGTCAATACGGACAGAGTCGATGGGTTCCCCGGAAATTTTATACGAACCAAAGAACTGGAGGCCGTTGGGCTGGAAAAAGGATTGATTGAAGAAATCCTTACAAAAAATAAAAAAATCAAACGATTTATTTCGCTGAGCCGAGCTGCACGCTCTCTGTTCGGGGATATGGATTCCAAAGTTTCTTATAAAACGGTCTATTCCGCAGGCCATGGCGTCGGCCTCATCAAGGAAGTTTTATCCATTCAGGAGATCATGGAAAAAACCGTAAGGGAATACAAAGAGATCAAGGCAAAATTACCCTAGGCCCGAATATTTCGGAAAATACATGGAAAACACCATAGGATGGCTTGGACACCGAAATGTTTTGAGCTTGGGCGGATCAACCCCCGGTTAGATTATCGACATCGATTTTTCGGGATGTTTTCCGGTAACGTCCTCATAAAACTCTCTGATGATCTTCATATCAGCACCAAAATCACCCGTGGGATAAAGCAGGGGACCAAATCCTCCGACCTTTCGTCGATAGTCCAGAAAACCCAGTGAAATCGGAATATTCGCACCCTTGGCGATATGATAGAACCCTGTCTTCCATTTCTTGACCCTTTTACGGGTTCCGGACGGCGCAATGGCCAGTATCAGGTTTTCACTTTCTTTGAATTGTTGAATCGACTGGGCAACAACATTGTACGATTTGGATCGATCGATGGGTATTCCCCCCAGCCATTTAAAAAATTTTTTAAATGGTTTCCGAAATATGGTCTCTTTTCCCATCCAGTATATTTGGCCCTGAAAACAAATACGATGAATAACATGTATGGGAGATCCCAGTTTGATGTATGTGGCGCCCCCACCAGAATGAATTTGGGGATAGCAGGTAACCGACCTTCCGTACGCCACCCGGTGATTTTTAAAAAGAATATGGAAAACCAGCGCAACAGCGTCTTACACACGGGCGTATCGAAAATTGTATAATTCAAACCTTACTCCTGTAACTGCTCTTAAAATGAAGCTCCCCATCCCCCCGCAGAGACGGGATCTCCGCCGAACTCCCACAAGCAGGGGATATTGAGAACCTTTATCGCAAATCCCAATGGGTCCCGTTGATGATGGATCTTTATTTGGCACCCGTCGAAAGCACACTCAAAGTTCTCAGCCGCTCCACGGAAAAAGATCCATTGGCTATGTCACCTCCGCCGGCCATATTTTTTTAAACGTGGTTTGAGGGAAAAAGCAATAGGGACATTCATCGGGCGGATCTTGTCCATGGTGTATGTGGCCGCACATGCGGCAGCGCCACGCAGGTTTAATTTCTCCACCGGTGTCGGTATCCAGAGGATCTTTTTCTCTAAATATCGGCAGATCTTCGAGGGACGGCATCACCGGTTGATAGGTGTACATGGCATGACCGGAAACAATCATCCGCTGAATTTCACTGGTCCCTTCGTATATTCTTAACAGGCGAATGTCTCGAAAAAGTTTCTCCAGAGGAAACATTTTGGTATAGCCGTAACCCCCAAGTATCTGAAGGGCTTCATTGACAACTTCCAAAGCCTTTTCGGTTGCGTAAAACTTAGCGATGGATGCGTTGATGGTCGGATCCAGGCCCTTGTCCGCTTCCCATGCCGCCTTCCATACCAATAAACGCGCAGTTTCAACCTTCTGGTACATTTCAGCGATTTTAAACTGAACCGCCTGAAAATCTCCGATCTTGGACCCAAAGGCCCTTCGTTTTTTGGCGTAATCGATGGCGTACTCCATGGCGCTCCGAGCACCTCCGACGCCAAAGGCTCCCACCACCGGACGTGTCCTGGAAAAGGTTTTCATGGCAAGGAGAAAGCCTTCTCCGGGCGGAGCAAGAACGTTTTCTTCGGGAACTCTGACATTCTTAAAATTAAGACCTACGGTGTTTGAACAGCGCTGACCGAGTTTGGGAATTGTCTTGCCTGCCGATACACCGTCCCAGGACTTCTCCACCAGAAAGGCGCAGATTCCTTCATGACCGGATTTTGGATCTGCCGTAGCAAACACGGAAATATAATCGGCCACTCCCCCATTGGTAATCCAGTATTTGGTTCCGTTTAATATGTACCCATCGCCGTCTCTTTCGGCTTCACACCGGATGCCAGCAACGTCTGATCCCATGACGGGTTCGGATGTGGCAAAACAGATCAGTTTGAATTCTTTTAACAGCTTGGGGAGATATTTCTCTTTGAGCACTTCATTGGTACAAAGGATAAGGGGTTCCATTCCAAGGGAATTATCGAAAAGCGAGGTGGCAAGACCCGGACAGGCCGCTGCAATTTCCTCGGTCATGATGGCGCCTTCGAGGATTCCGTATTCATTTCCACCGTACTTCTTGGGTATGTCATTGTTCATCAGACCTTCGTCATATGCCTTTCTCAACACAGACAGCGGAATGTCGTCTTTTTCATCGAAATACCATGCAACGGGCAATACCTCCCTTAATGCAAATTCACGTGTTTTTTGTTGAAGTTCAAGCTGGTTGGGGGATAATTCAAAATTTAGCATGGGGGCCTCCTCATTCCGGGCAATGCGTATTTTTCTGCCATGCACCCTTTTATTATTAACGGTGTGAACGGATGGTTAGATTTTGACCTTGACGTTTCTTTATGTTATTAAAAGCCGCTTATGCTGGCAAGTCAATTTTGTTTTTATATAATGCCATAATCGAGGATGCCCCGGCTTCAAATGTCATTAATTTTTTGATGGAACCTGTTTGAAACCTTTTGTCGGGCCTTAGAGCACTGTGCTCAGACAGCCTCCCGTCCATCAGTTCGAATCGCGTTATTTCTTATAACGGTCACTCAGAAAGGCAAATCGTAAAAAATGTTGAAACAAAAAAATAATATTTCTATGCACCGGCTTTTAACAATTATTTTGTTGATCGTTTTCCCAATACTTCTTCAGCATGAAGGTTTAGCGGGTGTTACGGATTCACACAGTATCAGAGACCACCTTAAAAAGAGAATTGAATTAAAAAAAAACCAAAACAAATTTAGTTGTCGGGGAGAATTGATCTGTGGGGCTTCACTCATTCCGAAATTTTACCAACAGCGGGGGTTTTCGCCTGCATGGATTGGAAAAGAAGGAATTCTTCCCCAGGCGAGATCCCTGGTTGCAGAGATTGATCGCGCTGATCACGAAGGCTTAAGACCCGATGACTATCACCGGGCCAATATCGTATCCCTCGTTAAAAAAATCGATGAAAAACAAGCCGCAGGAGAAACGGTCGATGCCCAAATATGGGTAGATCTCGATTTACTCCTCACCGATGCTTTTATGCTTTATAGCTCACATCTGTTCGCCGGTCGTGTAAACCCGGAAACCATCCATACCGATTGGGTGGTGGTAAATCCAAGGGCGGACTTGACGGATCTTCTCGGGTCCGCACTCAATTCGAATCAAATATCAAAAGCCTTAAGAGATCTACAGCCAATTCATTCCGGATATTTTGAGCTCAAACAATCTTTGGCGCAATACCGGGATATGGCAAAAAAAGATGACCGGCCTCCCCTGTCCTCCGGAACCAATTTGCGCAAAGAAGATAGAGGAATTTCTGTCCAACGTCTTCGTGAACGGCTCGTTATTCTTGGCGATCTCGAAGATACCGAAAAAGACCCGGTGGATTTTTTCGATGACGCCACCGAACTGGCTGTTATGGGGTTCCAAAAAAGGCATGGATTGAAATCGGACGGTATGGTCGGACCCCACACGCTGGAAATGCTGAACATCCCGATTCAACAACGGGTTCGTCAGATAGAACTCAACATGGAACGCTGTCGTTGGATCCCCCGTGATCTTGGGGATCGATACATTCTTGTGAATATTGCCGATTTTAAATTATCCGTGATTGAAAACCTTCACCGAATGCTGGAAATGCGGGTTGTTGTGGGAAGACCTTATCGCCGAACGCCGGTTTTCAGTGCAAAAATGACCTACATGGTGATCAATCCATACTGGAACATCCCAACGAGTCTTGTTTTTAAAGATCTTCTTCCAAAAATTCAAAAAAACCCCAACTACTTGGCTCAACAAGGAATTAAAGTTTTTGAAGGCTGGAGAAAAGGCGCACCGGAAATAGATCCGGGAACGGTCGACTGGAAGAAAATTGAGCATCAAAACTTCCCTTACAAATTCCGCCAGGATCCAGGGCCACGCAATGCCCTCGGCCGAATAAAATTTATTTTCCCCAATAGGTTCGCTGTATATCTTCACGATACCCCCGACCGTTCACACTTCAATGAAACACATCGGGATTTTAGCTCCGGGTGTATTCGAACGGAAAAACCGGTGGATCTGGCCCGCTATCTTCTGGGAAACGACGATCAATGGCCGGAGGAAAGATTATCGGCAGCCATCGAGGCCGGGGAGACAACGGTCATAGAACTGCAAAGACCCATCTTGGTCCACTTACAATACTGGACGGCATGGGTGGACGAAAACGGCAGGTTAAACTTTCGCAATGATATCTATGACCGGGACCGACGCCTTGACCAAGCCTTGAAAGAACGAATTCCGGGTGTATAATCCGTTTTTGTCTTCAGGACGTCCTGTGGCAGGGCCCAATCATTTAAACTCTCACCAGAATCTCACATCTCCGGTATCCACGTGTACAAAATCGGATTCAGGATAATATCCCACGCCACCGGCGCACATCCTTTTACAGATTTTATTCAATCTTTTTGTATCACAGTGGGGAATCCGGATGTCGACGGCTTTTCCTTGCATATGGAGACTGTTTTTTGCAACGGCTTTGGATTTTCTCCGAAGCATGGTGTTTGTTTCAACTGTACGGTATCCGGAAATGATATGGAATTGAGGACCATCGCCGATGGTTACAGAAATGGCATGGAGTAGATCGAGGAGTTCTTTATGGATGGATCTAGTTTTATGTGAATAATGATCACGAAGAATATAATCGATTTTTTTTAAGGCCTTGGGATGATACCGGCCTTGGGAATAATAACAAACATCAATCCCTTCATCGGTATGCGTATTATAGAATGACAGCCTCCGTTCCGAAATAAATGACCGGTTGATCGATGCCATAGCAGACAGGGGAAATAGCGCACTCACCGCCGCTTGTGCGCCCATTTTTAGAAAATAACGACGATCACAATACATCTTTTTAAATTCACTTCCTTTTATCAAATGCTGTTACAGCGAACCCGGACAAGTTGGAAAACGGATTAAGTTAAAACCTGAACCAACGGGAGTGCAATAGCATCTTTATACTTAATCATCACAGTATGATGGATGATATCAAATGTTGCCATGTGATTATCAAAAGAATGGGGACTTAGTCAAACACAAAATTTCATATCGGACGGAGATCGAAGATGTGTGTCTGGCAACCCATCAATATGATTGTTTATTTCTTTGCAAAACCTTGAAATTCTTTATCCTTTTCTTCCCATAAAGGTACACATCTTCGCTTTTTTGGACGGCCGGAACGCGTCTCTCGGAACCATAAAATAAGTACAACTTATGTGTTGAAATATTATTTAATTTGTGCTAAAAATTTATCATGTTCGTGTTTTTCATATTTTTTCAAGAACGTTATTCCTTGAACCTTTGTCTTTATTTAACCGTCGACTTCTTAACCGTTTAGGAGGTCTCCATGAAAAACATTGAGACGAGTTCCGACCTGCTGAGCAAGCCTATTTTTCAACAATCCTCTGAAGACCCATATCAAAATAAAGTATCCCCATCGCCTGAAAGGCTCGGTCGCATCAAACAACACAGCGAGAAGAATTCAGGCAACTGCATATCTTGGGAAGTGGAAAGCGTTGTCTTTCCGGAGGGAACAAAATTTCGCGGCAAATATAAGGGGTATTTCTATTATGGCAAGGTAAGAAACGGCGCTTTGACCCTTAATGAAAAAGAATTCGTTTCGCCGTGCCAGGCAGCTTTAACCATAACTCGGACCCCCATTGACGGTTGGTTGTTCTGGGATTGCAAATTACCCGAACAGGGGTCATGGTTGAATATTTCTGAATTTAAAAAGCTAAATAGTTTCCATCCATAAATAGCCCTTTCCCTAAAAGGAGAGGCCTCTACAGGTTCAAGCGAAACCCCTTCTAAAGGACATTTAGCATATCCGTTATCATGAGATATTCAGAATCGGTACCATCATAATCATACGTTGCTTCTTCTCCGATTATTGGAACCAATTTAACCTTTCCACCGAAAAACTCAGACGTAATATTTTCAACCTCTTTTATACTTAGGTTTTTCCTCAAAAAATATTTTGAATACACATTTGGATATCCCAATCTACGTGTAATTCGGAATAGCTTTAATTGTACGTTTGGATTGAGGGCTTTACGAAGACCATATGCAGCGTTCACCGTATTAATATTAAAAAAATTAGGATTCGCAGACATCACGGAGGAAAGCCGAAACCCCTGCCTGCCGTAACCGTCTTTCTTATGGGAAAGCGGGTGCTCCGTGTCATTCACAAGCTTAAGGGGATGTCTGCCGAGTCTGTCTCTATCCGCTTCAATACATACTGCTGGGAATACGATCGCCGCCGGTTCCTGGTATTTTTGGATGATATTCAGGAAATCCTCAATAAATTTTTTTGTCGTCAAGGGGGAATCCGAGGCAACAAATAACGCATGTTTCTGATCCTTGAAAGCGGCGCTGGCTGCATAACCCTTAATTAAATTTCCTGCGATTGAATTCTGTTTGACCTTGCTTGGTTTAATATTGAAATCTTCAATGATGTTAGAAGGAATCTTTGAGTTCTGGTTCACAACGCAGCACGGCTTCTCGAATGTATTGATTAAATTGCCCAGCCGCTGCTCGAGAAGCATTTGATGGCCGACAATAATGATGTCATCGATTAAATCACTGGCAAAAAGGTTTTCGAGTGTATATTGTATCAAAGGTTTGCATTCTTCTTTGCCATCCTTAACCGTTTTAAACTCCCTCAAGGGTTTATAGCCCGACTCGATGAACTTTTCCCCATAATTTTCCGCAACGATCCTGCTGTACTTTTTAACTTCTCGCTTATTGTTATATCCTGCCATTAAAATTGCGCTGGTCATTTCATCTCTCTTTCAAAACCATATAAATTAATGTTGATACCGTGTTCTGTCCGAAGGCACTCAATGGATAAAAATAAAATCGAGAAAATCCATGACAAAGGTTAACATTATGCTTTAACAGGGTATGGGCATGAATGAATGGATAAAAAACTAAAGAAATTTATACATAGCAAAGTACAGATCTTTCCGGGTCGGGTTTCCGGTTTTTACGAACCCAAGTTTTCCATAGAATGCCTCCGAGCTGGGAAATTTGGTTACCTGAACTTCAATTTCCTGGAGACCGGCCTTCCTAAGTCGCTCTTCACAGTGCTGGTAGATGAGGGTTCCATAGCCTTTCCTGCCATATTTTTTGGAAACCTGTATGGTTCAAATTGTCTACGATACCTACCTTCATAGGCATAAAAGTGACAATGAAATCCAGGGCATGGCAAGTAAAATGCAGATATCCAAAATCAAGCAAATTGTCAATGAACAAAAAAACTTTTTACAATTTCAGGAGTTTTGAATATATAACGTCTGTTTGATTGAGACAGGATTTTTTGGGAAGAAGAAATCCTTTGGGGCCATCTGGATTGGGGCCATCTGGATCGGGGCCATCGCCATCAACAGCGGGATTGATAAAAGCCTGATATTCGGTTATGGGATATCCGGCTGGAAAATTCTAAACAAGAATATAACCAGGGGAGATCAACCATTTTTTTACTCGTTTTTTTAAGCATTTACAGTGGAGTCCATCTCTATTGTTTTCTGAAGATAAAGCGGTCCCTGATATCTAGCTCCCGGGTAACCGACATTTTGGCAGTCTTTTTTGCCTTGATGGTCGTTGCCCCGATCATTGTTCGAATTCTGGAAAAACATGGCTTCGAGTCCATGGCACGACCAATGGCCTATTTGGGTTATACGTGGATGGGCCTTTTATTTCTCTTTGTCTCTTCCCTACTGGTTCTGGATATATTTCGCTTTTTTCTTTATATCTCCGGCCTGATACTTCAGTCTGATTTTTCTGGGATATCGCCTTCACCCCGCTTTTCTTTTATCATTTCCTTAACCCTCTCCGTTGTCATCGGCGCATACGGTGCTTTTGAAGCCAAAAGAATACGCGTGGAACACGTGACCATCGAAACCCATAAAATCCCAAAAAATTTAGGAAGGTTGAAGATTGTACAGATCTCCGATGTGCATCTCGGATTGATGGTAAGAGAAAAAAGATTAAAAAGGATTCTCGATCGGGTTAAATCTGCAAACCCCGACATTTTGGTATCCACGGGGGATCTTCTTGACGGCCAGACCGACAACCTCTCAAACCTTGCTGGGATGCTAAGGGATGTTCCCACAACGTATGGGAAATTTGCGGTCACGGGCAACCACGAATTTTATGCCGGGATCACCCGGGCTCTGGAATTTATTAAGAACGCCGGATTTACGATTCTTAGAGGGGAGGGATTGACCGTTTCGGGATTACTAAATATTGCCGGTGTGGATGACACTGCTGGACGTCGCTTCGGCCTGGGAACTACGGTCTCGGAAAAGGCGTTATTGGCAGATCTTCCCCGTGAAAAGTTTACGCTATTACTGAAACACAGACCCCTGGTAGATAAAGATGCATTGGGCTTTTTCGATCTCCAGCTGTCCGGACACATCCATAAGGGGCAGATCTTTCCGTTCAACCTGATAACCATGCTGTTTTATCCGGTGGTTTCAGGCTTACACAAAATTGAGACAAATGCATGGCTCTATGTAAGCAGAGGTTCTGGAACATGGGGTCCGCCGATTCGATTTATGTCTCCGCCCGAGGTCACGCTGATTGAACTTGCTTATTGCGGAATCGGGGATTGAAATGGCCTCCAATCTTTTTGAAACGAAAAACATTGTCACACCTAATTGCAATGACTATATTTTTCGCCATTTCGACGTCATCATTTCCCCCATATCGACATCGACAGTATCCGGCAATTCGTTCTCCTGACACGCAACAAATAAGCAGGCGATAAAAAATCCCAGACAAAAAATAGCCGCTGTCACTGCAATGATCAGTAGCATTTTAAACATCGTCTCTCACCCCTTCAATCTTTTCAGCGATGATAATTGACGGCTTCGTATTATAAATACGAAGCCTGTGGTATTCCGAGTATTTAAGGGCTTATCGATGCAAAAATCATGCAAAAAATGGGGAGTCTGACCAGTTCTATATAATTCAATGGTTAGGCAGGATTGAAGGTGACGCCAACCGCGATTGTGAAAAAAACTTCACAGTTGTGATGACCGGTTTTACATAAGAGCATCCTCTCAACCTGTTCAGCCGTTTGCATTGCCTTTTGCGGGCTTCTTCTTTGGATGTTATCGCGGTCGATATAAAAATCTCCGTATCTGTCCGTGCTGATATACGTGCGGTTCTTAAGTCGCTTAATAAAATAGATCCCCTGGACCCGGGCTTGATGGAAGCGGCAACCTTTTTTGAAGTGATTTTATATCTCCCATAGTTATCCGTAGAGATATAAAGTTCATTCTCATCCATATCAATGAAATACGTCCCTCCAGGATATTGACAATTTCCCTTTTTCTGTTCGAGTCTCAGGGAATACATGCCCCCAAGTCACAAGCTCTCCAGAAATCGACACACGAACGATCCAACTGACCTATCTTCTTAAATGCAATCCCCCGATTGTTATACGCTGTTGAATATTCCGGATCGAGGCGAATGGCTTGGTTAAAATCTTTTATGGCGTCTCCATATTGCCCCAGGCTGTTGTAAACAATCCCGCGGTTATAGTACGCATACGCATGGGTTGGGTTCACACGTATGGCCTGGTCAAAATCCTCTATGGCACGCTGGTGCCGGCCCAATTTCTTATATGCAATCCCCCGGTTATAGAACACCTTGGTAAAATCAGGATCGATACGAATGGTTCTGTCATAATCTTCAACAGCCCGTTGATACCGACCTATTTTATTGTGGGCAATTCCTCGGACATAGTAAACTTTTGCATTATTGGGATCAAGACGTATCGCCCGGTTAAAATCTTTTATGGCCAGCTTGTATTTGCCTGATTTCATGTATGCAAGGCCATGGTGGAAATAAAGATTTTTTGATTCAGCCACAGCTTTGGTAGCGCAGGCGGTGGTAGCAATCAGAGCGGAACCCAGAAAACATAAGATATATTTTCTCATATTTTTATCCTTTATGATATTTCTAAAACACAAAAACCCCACCAATATAGGAGAAGTGGGGTCTAAGGATTGAGAATATCCTTTCCGGGGCCCCGCCTAAAAGGGCGGGGGGCTTCAATCCCCGGATTTTAACTGGGCGAGCTGTTGGCGTTCACGTGTTCGCTGTTACTGAAAACGAAAATGTCCGCCATAAAAACTCCAAAAACCTGGAGTTTTTGAATTGGATACTATCGCACCGGCTTCTGCCACTCTTTGGCAAAGATCTCTGCGATTCGGTCGATCTGACCGGCGTCTATCTTCAGGGCTTTGGCCACCTCTGCGTATAACGTTTTACGGTCTCTGTTTTCAGCATCCACGAGGCCGTTCAGGTCTCTTTTCTCCTTGAGGTTCAACCTGCTGGTATCTGCAACGGAAAGATAGCCGTTGCCCCCTTCATTCAGTGCGCCTTTTGGGTAGTACGCCTTTAATTCTTGAAAACGGTCTTTCATTTTTTCCTTCAAGGCGCGAATGGTCGGATTGGAAACGGTGGTCACGTCCTCCGCCCATGCACTGGCAGGACCTAAGGCGAACCGGATTTGTATAGACAACTCTTTTTGGTTTTTGGATTGGCCATCCTTTTGAGATGGCTGTTGGCCTCTGATATCGTTCACAATATCTCCGGCAACAGATTCGACTTTTTCCGCCGGAAAATAGATGTTTATGGTCACGCAGGCACCGAGCATCGCCACCATGAGCATCGCGGTTGTCCACAATAACTTTTGATTTTTTTTCATATGAACCTCCTCCCGTCATTTGACAACAGGCCCCCCTTTGTGGGTGATCCGTTGGATCCTTTTAACCATGTCTTTGAAACTAACTCGATTGTCTGGATTTTGATTTATAACATTTACCCCCGAAAAGCTACCCCTTTTTACGAGATACTCTGTGCCCCCTTCCCGGATGGTACCGTTGATGGTGAATACATCGTTTTCAAGATGGGACCGTATGCCGATCTTTTCATAGGGAAACTTTTTGAAAAAGGTTACAAAGGCACCGGCCAACCCCATAAAGGGACTCTGTCCCCCTCCGATCTGTGCAATATTTTCTACGGCCTTAACGCTGATCTTTTGCGGAACCCCCTTTTTTTTGAGGGTTTCCAATAACAGATCGAATCTTTGGGGTTGGCCATAGGCGATCTCGAAATCACGAATGTACCCGTTCAAGACCCCCTCAATCTTTCCAAATGAAGTGCCGGTGGTTATTTCGGACAGGAGGAGATCGTTCCATTGTGCCTTGAGTTTTATAACCGGTGCCGATGTAAAAACCCCCGGAATATCAAGGTCAGATATAAGAATTTTGCCGCCGAATGCTTCGGCCCGAATCTCTCCCTGACTGGTTACCGCGTGCTTTTCGTATCGGAGGGGATCAAGCATGCCGCTTAAAGTTCCCTCCAAAGGGCGGGTCCAGATCCTGGATAGGAGCGGTTGCAGTTTTATCCGGTCGAATACCAGAAAGGTATGGACGGAAAGATCCGGGCCAAAGGGCTGATTCACCTGAACAGGTCCCAGGCGAAGATTTCCGCCGGGCACTCGAATCACGGTGGGAGATTCCACGGATATCCGGTTCGGGCCGGTATTCAGGGGGATACTCAACCCTTGTTCAGGAAGCAGGGGAACCCTAACGGCCTGGACCTCGAGCTTTCCTTCGAGGGTTTCAACAGGCGTTTTGACGAATCGGGATCGGTACCAGACAGGAAGATCGAAATCGATACCCTTTAGCGAGATGTCTCTGTCTCCCAGTAAAAGGTTTCCCCCATGCCATCCGAGACGGCCTCTGACTTCCCACGCACCCTGAGATTCTTTCACGTTGAATTCAGCTGAAACGGTTCCTCCGGTTTCAAGGTTTTCCAGAAAGGGTTTCTCGGTCTTGTAGGGCTCCTGCAAAAAGTGGTAAAAGATGGGTTTTAAGGGCACTTGCGGAATGGCTACGGTGAAATCGGTATCTCCCCTGGATGGATCCTGGTCGAGGTATCCATGGATTTCAATGGGAAGAATACCCTTCAGGTCAAACCTGAGTCCGGAAAGCGCCAGCGATCTTTTTTGAATATGGTAGGACCCGTTGTATGAGGTAACAATGGGGTTCTTTTTCAGGTTCAGATAATAACGACCATAAAGGGCTTCACCCCCTTTGGCTTCTAAAGCGCCGGTAAAATTCATCGTAAAGCGCTTTAAATCGACATCACCTTCCATACCGGTAATAAGGGAAATGTTCTCACCCATTAGGCTGCCATCTTTGTTCTGAAAAACCAGATCCTCCAAAGACAGCTTTGCCTTCACCCGCCACGGTCCGGCCGCCGCTCCGGTGACATGGATCCGGATGGAATCCCGAGCCGTAAGATCCCAACCTGCCGGAAGCATACCATGGGCGGCTGCGGCACGAAAAAAAGCGGTTTCTGTACCTTGAATCGTCAGGTTCATCCGGCCTTCTTGCAAATCCGCCGCGAACAAAATATTTTTCAAATCGGCAGCGTCGAATCGGACCTCTGGGAGTACAACCGATCTTCTTTCTGTATCGATTCTACATTCCGGTATTTGGATACGAATATCTTTGATCAGAAGACCTCGGGGTCCGGTGTCGATCTTTGTCCGAAGTATTTGGACGGCCACATCTTTGATATCGATCCGGGGATACCGGACCGAAAGAGAAATATGCGTCTTAAAATATTCCAGGGTCAGCCCTTTGGCTGACAGGATGTTTTGATCCCAGTCCGTCTCGGCAGATATGGCCACAGCAGGCAAGGGCCCCTTGGCCTTTATTCGGGCGGAGACCACGCCCTTTAAGTGTATCTCTTTATCGACGAAGGCATAGGGGTTTTTCGTTAACCGGGACTCGAGATCACATTCCCAAAGCCACTTTCCTTGCGCTTTGACCCCTGCAACGTCACCATTAAGACGAACCATACCTTCGATCCGAACGGGCGTTAAGGCCTTTTTGACTTCCGGTGGGAAAAAAGAACGGCTCCTTTCAGGCCAAAGCGAAGCCTCTCTCACCTGAAACCGCACCGCACCTTTTTCACCGAATTCTGCCTGGAGGGCCCCTTCCATTTTTAGGATGTCGGAAAATACCAGATGTATCTGGGCAATGTCCAATCGGTATGTGGGCAAATGAAAGATTCCCTCTGCCTCGAGATGGATGTTCCTTGGCGGAAGGAACTTGTTCGTCTTTTCCATCAGGGATACACCGACCATTTTGAGTTTCAAAGGAACAAAAGCGATTTTTCCTTGTTTCATATCATAGGAAAGTTCGGTTTCCATCCCTATGGATTCAGCGGCGGTCACTGAGACGGGCAATGATCCCATCTTTCCCGAGTCAGGGCTTAAAGCGATACCATTACAACCGACTTGGAGATTCTCGACGTCGAGCTTTTTTGTGGCATGGGTATACGTAAATCTTGACACAGCGTTTATCCTCTGTATCCCCAATTCCGGACCTTGGAGGGTCATTCCCTCGGACTGAATCGCACCGTTTAACTCAAGATCAAAAATATCGAACATCTTATCGGTATGGATGTTTACGCTGGGTGCCCTAAAACGAATATTGCGGGAAGGCTGTTCGATCTCCAGAGCAAAAGACAAGAATAGTGGGCGGTCGGCGCCGACTTTGACATGAATTCCATGGGCCTGGAGGGTCTGATCGTCCATGGCTGCCCTGATTCGTCCGTCGCGTATTTCCCCTGCTTGGAATTTGATATCTCTGAAAATAAAAAAACCGACAAGTCTCCGAACCATCCTGGCGGGAAAAGAAAGACCCTCTTTCCCGGGTGTCAGGGTCGGCAATTGGAGCCGATCCAAAGAAAGGTCAAGATAAACACCGTTCAACTGCATGTTTTTTATAATGAGGGATCTGTGACCCAAGGGACCCCTAACGGCCATATCCGCCCTGGCAAAACGAACATCCATTGAAAAGGGTTGCTGTGGGCTCTGGGGTTTGAGATGAATTCCTTTGATCTCTAAGACCATGGGTTGAAAGGAGTAGAAAAGACTTTCTATGGTGCACGATGACCCTGTGGATGAAGATAAAGACCGCTCTATGATAGGCTTTATGCCCTCGGGATGATGATAGAGATAAAACCCCGCACCCAAGAAAAAAACCATCGTAAAACAGAGACCGATGGCTAAAACCAACAAAATTTTTTTAATACGAGCCATAGACGCCGACTTCATACGACCACAGTTTTTTGTCTGATCGGAACCCTTGAACCATCGACCATGTAGCGTTTTTGATATGAATTAAAATTCATAAAAATGAGACAAAGGGCGCAGTGGATTGAAGGGTTCTAACCGAAATGAGCCCAGGAAAAAGGTGCTCCCGAACCTCCCAGGGCATAAGCCGACATCCCTGTCTGTTAGGCGCTTTTCAGAAATTAACGGAGTGTCCATTTACAATTGTAAAATGGGCACGGTGCGTTTCTCTATTCCATAGGGCTGCAAATCGTCGCACCCGGTTGAATATCTTGTTCTGTACGAATTACTATAACTGTGGATGTGGTCTGTTCGGTGTGAAGGACAAGTAGCGTACCGTAAACCACCGGCGACAGGAGGCCATTCTTTTTTGTCTCCATCGCTTTTTTGTCCCTTTCCTGGTAATAGATGCTGTACGACTGCCCGGGCGTTACACCGTCTTTGCTCCCCTTGTCGATAAATACTATGGTTTCATCGCCGATGTTATTTACTTGCTCTTCAGCTGAAATGATTTTACCGTTGAGTCCTTTTATACTTTCAGTCAGCGCGATCTTTGGCGACTGTTTTGCATACGGCATCAAAAGATCGTTGATGGCAATGCTTCGGTAGGATTGAACAACCTTGCCCAAAGCAAAACCGGGTTCTTTTTTTATGATTTCAACAACCCCTGTAAGATAGTGCTGGGTTCCCACCGGGGTCTTTGTTTTGTCGTCGACAACCGGCCTTAAGGTTCTATACACCGTATATTTACGGCCTTCTACAAGAGGATCGTTGCCCTTTTGCCGAACATAAACCAGATCTCCGGAACCGATCAAGTCTTTATCATCCTTCACTTTGAAAATGATACCCCGGGGAGAGACCGGCTGTTTTCGGATGAATCCAATGCTGTTAATGGGGGAATAATAATAATGGGTCTCCTGAACCGTTTCATTTTTGATGGACCCATCAGACCCCAGGCTTTTGGAGACGAAAGTATCGATGCCTTTTCCATGATAGATCCGAATACGCTCACCCGGATAAATTAAATGTGGATTGGTGATCTGACGGTTCTCGCTCCACAATTCGGGCCATAGCCATGGGGAATCTGAAAATCGGTCGGAAAGATCCCACAGCGTATCTCCTTTCTGAACAGTATAGTAAAGACCTGCTTCATGCGCCACAGTATCCTTGCTTTCCTCTGCAAAAAGATCAACCGGAAAAACGATCAGTGCAGCCAAAATACACAAACACGTTATTACCTTGAATTTGCCATTGGAATACATTAGACGCTCCGATCTTTTCATCGTTTTTTAACCAACCATTTTTTTTTAGCGGTTCCGGATTTCTCTCGGGTCGGACCTCTTCATTGCTTCACGTCAGGAATGAAGCGGTAGTATGTCAGCGCGATTTTTCGATAGTGAAGCAAATGGGTGGTATATTTAATATGTTTATATTATTAAACAATTACCAATCAAGACCGATTTTCATGATAGATCTTGGATAATTTCATAACCCGGCTGTCGGCAATTTGTCAAGCTGTATCAAGTTGGCTGTTTGAAAATGGGAAACTCGGGCATCTGATCCATGGGACCATACGGTTGAGGGGGGAGGAAATCCAGGTTAAAAACCGGTTTTTTGAATGCAAAAATTTTACGAAGATGTTGCAAAAAAAAGCCCCCATGCGGATATTGCACGGGGGCTCATAAATCAGTGACGCAAGGGGATGGGTTACATCATTCCGCCCATTCCGCCCATTCCGCCCATTCCGCCGCCCATTCCGCCGCCCATTCCGCCGCCGGGCATGGAGTCAGATTTGTCTTCGGGCTTCTCGGCAACCATTGCTTCGGTGGTGAGCATCAAAGAAGCAACGCTACCTGCGTTTTGAAGGGCATAACGGACCACTTTGGTCGGGTCGATAACACCGGCTTCAATCAAATCTTCATATTTGTTGGTCTCGGCATTATATCCGTAAGCATCTTTGCCCCTTTTAACTTTATCGATCACAACTGAACCTTCAGCACCGGCGTTGTTGGCAATCTGTCGCAGCGGCTCTTCGATGGCACGCATCACGACCCTTACCCCCAACTTCTGGTCGGCTTTGATTTTAATTTTTTCCAAAGCTTCCAGACAGCGAACAAGGGCAACACCGCCGCCGGGCACGATACCTTCTTCCACCGCAGCCCGGGTAGCATTTAATGCGTCTTCGACACGGGCCTTTTTCTCCTTCATCTCTGTTTCAGTGGCAGCACCCACATTAATAACCGCCACACCACCGATCAGCTTGGCCAGTCGTTCCTGGAGTTTTTCCCGGTCATAATCCGATGTGGTATCATCAATCAGCGTTCGGATCTGTTTTACACGGCCCTCGAGTGCGGCACGTGAACCACCACCGTCAACAATGGTGGTATTGTCTTTGTCGATATTGATGCGCTTGGCTTGACCCAGGTCTGCAAGGCTAAGGTTTTCCAACTTGATTCCCAGGTCCTCTGATACCACCTGACCGCCGGTTAGAATCGCTATATCCTCCAGCATGGCCTTCCGTCTGTCGCCAAAACCGGGCGCCTTGACGGCAGCAACCTGGAGCGTCCCTCTCAGTTTGTTCACGACAAGTGTGGCCAGTGCCTCGCCTTCCACGTCTTCCGCAAGGATCATAAGGGGCTTGCCCATCTTGGCAACCTGCTCAAGAATCGGAAGCAGATCTTTCATGTTGCTGATCTTTTTCTCGTGAATGAGAATATACGGATCTTCCAATGAAGCAATCATCTTATCCGCATCCGTCACAAAGTATGGCGAAAGGTAGCCGCGATCGAACTGCATGCCTTCCACAACCTCAAGGGAAGTCTCCATGGCTTTTGCTTCTTCAACGGTAATTACGCCTTCTTTACCCACTTTGTTCATGGCTTCGGCAATGATGTTCCCGATGGTTTCGTCGTTGTTTGCCGAGATGGTGCCCACCTGGGCGATTTCACGCTGATCTTTGGTCGGTTTACTGATGTTGTGCAGTTCTTTGACGGCAACCTCAACAGCCTTTTCAATACCTCTTTTGATGGCCATGGGATTGTTGCCGGCTGCAACAAGTTTCTGGCCTTCTTCGTAAATAGCCCTTGCAAGTACCGTCGCCGTTGTTGTCCCGTCTCCAGCCATATCACTGGTCTTACTGGCGACTTCTTTGACCATCTGAGCGCCCATATTTTGAAACTTGTCTTCGAGTTCGATTTCCTTGGCGACGGTCACGCCGTCCTTTGTAATTGTGGGAGATCCCCAGGATTTTTCAAGAACAACATTCCTTCCTTTTGGACCGAGGGTCACCACTACTGCATCCGCAAGAATTTTAACGCCTTTAAGCATCGCTTCACGGGCTTTCATGTCATATATTATCTGTTTAGCCATATCGGTCTATCCTCCGTTTATTTTAAATTTATTCGATTACGCAGAGCACTTCTTGTTCGCTCATAATCAGGTATTCTTCACCTTCAACTTTTATCTCTTGTCCGCCATATTTACCGAACAGAATCCGGTCACCTATTTTGACTTCAAGGGGGACACGTTTCCCGTCGTTATTCAGCGCACCCTTTCCAACTGCAACAATTTTTCCTTCCGCCGGTTTTTCCTTGGCAGAATCCGGGATAATGATTCCTCCCTTGGTCTTTGTCTCTTCCTCAACTCGCTTTACCAAAATTCGATCGTTTAACGGTCTGAGTTTCATTTTTCAAATTCTCCTTTTTCCTGTTTTTTTCTAAACCTATTTTTTTAAAAATTAATAAATATAATCTCTACCCATGGAATTTTAACAGAAATTATATTAAAGTACTTACTCGGCGGGCTTGCTTGACGTTTCGGTTTTTTTGCTTGAGTTATCCGAGCTTTTTTTTGCTTCGCTCTTCACCGCATGTGAAGGTTTGGCAGAGCTTTGGGATTTGTTTGCGTAGTCTGTTATATACCACCCGGTTCCTTTAAGGTGGAAACTGCTGTGGGAAATAAGCTTGTGGAGTTTTCCCGAACAGTGTTTGCATCGGTCCAACGTTTTATCGGAAAACTTCTGTAGAACCTCATCTATTCTGCCGCATTCGGAACATTCATATTCATAGATGGGCATATTTTAAAACCTCCTGCTAAAAGACGAACTATCTATTATTTCTCAAAAAACAGAATTTCATTTTTTGCAAATTCATCAAAACTGAACTAATATATGCAATTTTTCTGTATTGTCAAGGCATGGCCGGCATTTTTTTTGCGTTATAATTTTCTCAGATCATCAATGGGCATGCGCCATTTTTCGTAAAATATCAGCACATTCTCCATGCCGGGGATATTAACCTCAAAGAGTATTCCATGGGTTATTTCATGGACATGCGCCTCCTCGGCCATCATTTCTTCAGGTGAGGCCTCAAAATATCGTTGGAATTTAGTGAACCTGAGAATATGAATCAATTCGTGGGTTACGATGTAGAGGACAAACGGAAAAATTTTGATATCCGGCCATTCTTTCAGTGCCGAAAGAATGGCGTGATCCTGAATACAGACTTTATAAAAATCATACGTTGAAGAACCCAGAAACGAATCTTTCCGCGTGCCTTTATAACGAATGATCTGGGCAAAAGGTCCGTGGACGACCTCTTCGGGACCAAGATCCACCATCGTTTTGATATCGTATGCGCAAGTGGCGGTCCATTGACTGGCGGACATTTTATAGAAGTTACTTACCAGCTCTTCTGCCATGGCCACACAATTGTTTATAATTTCGATCTGCTCGGTATTGAATTTTTTCAGATTCTCCATGGGGTCCGATCTTAATTGAAAAAAAATGTGGACATCGAGTTATTTATGATGTATTTTACATTTTTTTATTAAAAAACGAAATAAAGATTGGAGGTGATCTGTTGGGTAGCGTTGTAAAAAAACGAAGAAAAAAAATGAGAAAACATAAACATAGAAAGCTCTTGGCGCGCACACGGCATCAAAGAAGAAAGGGCAAATAATTCTTTTACCCACAGGCCTTTTAGGGATATGAAAAAAAGCACCTGTTGATAGACTCAGATGTTATCAACGATTCCGGTGCTTTTTTCTTTTGAGGTTATCGGTTTCCGGAATACCCCTTTAAATACTTGAAGAATTCCGAATCCGTTGAAAGCACCACCGAACTGTCTTTACCCAGGGCCTCGTCGTATATTTCAAGCGTCTTGACAAACGAGTAAAACTCCGGGTCGATACCAAAAGCTTCGGCATATAACTTTGTCGACTCGCCGTCGGCCTTGCCCTTTAATATCTGGGCCTGTCTGTAAGCTTCGGAAGTGATTCTCTTCAAGTCTCTTTCCTTTTCACCCAGGATCTTCTTGGCTTCACCTTTACCTTCTGATCTGAATTTCTCCGCAATCTGTTTCCGCTCGGCAATCATACGGCCGTATACGGAATCTCTGACCTGCTCCACATAATTAATCCGTTTTATCTTGACATCCACAAGTTCAATGCCGAACTTGGCCAATTTTGGCTGGGCCTGCTCCATTATCTTCTTGGTAATTATTCCCCTGCCGATCATAATCCTGTAAGACGGCCTTTCCTTGATATCTTCGAGCCCGATCTCATATGTATCCAGTTCCCGGTTGGTCTGTCGAACTGTTTCGATGAGCCTGTTTTCAGTTATAAGATTTCGCACGGCGGGGTCGATGATATCGTCCAGCCTTCCCTGGGCGCTCGTGGTATTGTTGACCGTCTGAAAAAAATTGACCGGGTCAACGATTCGCCATCTGGCAAAAGTGTCCACCCAGATATAGGTTTTATCCAGCGTTGGAATCTGGCCGGGATCACCGTCCCATTGCAGAAGATTTTTAGGAAAATAATTGGTGTTCTGGATAAAGGGAACCTTAAAGTAGAGGCCGGGTTCCGTCTTGGGATTTCCCACCACTTTCCCGAATTGAGTGACAACCACCTGCTCTGTTTCATCCACCACATATGCGGCGGTAAAAATAAAAAGAACGGCAAGAACCGCAATACCGAGTAAAACAGCTTTAGATTTCATTATTTTTCAACCTTTTGTTTCCCAAAATTAAGTAAGGGGAGTACATTGTTCTGATCAGAATCAATGATATATTTATCGCCAAGTTTAGGGAGAACTTCTTTTAGTGTTTCAAGATAAAGTCGCCTTTTGGTGACATCCTTGGCTTTTGCGTACTCTACATAAAGCGCCTTAAATCTGGCAGCATCACCTTTGGCCCGGTTGACCCTGTCCAATGCATACCCTTCGGCGGCCTTAATGGTTCTTTCAGCTTGCCCCCTGGCTTCAGGAATGGCTTTGTTATAATCTTCTTTGGCCTGATAGATCATTTTTTCTTTTTCCTGGGTTGCCTGATTCACTTCGTTGAATGACGGTTGAACCGGATCGGGAACATTGGTCTTCTTCATCTCAATGGTGACAATATTGATTCCGGATTCAGCGTTATCCAACTCCGCCTGCAAGACCTCCCTCGCTTCAACAGCGATTTCTTCCCGCTTGCTGATCACCTCATTGATGCTTCTGTCGCCCACCACCAGCCGCATGGACGCCTCGGACATATCAACCAGGAGTCTCTGGACATCATGGACTTTAAAGAGAAAGTTATATGGATCCTTTATCCGGTATTGGACAATCCATGGTACCAGGGCCACATTCAGATCACCGGTGAGCATGAGGGCAACCGTCGTATTCTCACCGCCGGAATAGGGACGTGTCCGCACATCTTGCCGGACGGAACGGAAACCGAATTCTTCCTTATAGACCCGTCGGACCTTTACTTTTGTCACCTTTTCAATTCCGGACGGCAGCTTGAAATTAAGGCCGGGTTGACTGGTTCGGACATATTTCCCGAATCGCTGGACAACGCCCACCTCGTCCACTCCAACCGTGTAGAATGTCGAAGAACCAAAAAATAAAAGGAGGAAAATAAGAATTAATAGGGGTCCGCCCGGCAGTTTAAGCTTTTTAAATTTTTCCACCAGCTCATCCATTTTGGGAGGAACCATGCCTCCTTCTTTATGTTCTTGCTGCTTTTTAAGTTTTTCCCAATCCCAGTTCATAGATATAATTCCTGTCTATTTGGTTTTCAAAATACCTAATTTTTTATCCGACCTTTTAATTTAAGTTATCATCGCCTCCAAGTCAAGGAAAAAGCAAAATTTACACACGAACCATCTCACGGTTATACTCCATAACTCTCTATTTTTTTTATCGAATCAACAGTTGATCAACAAACCAGGCCCACGGCATGCGCAAAACCGACTTTTTGCGAACCCGCTCCAATTGTTTCTTGACAATCCAATGGATCACTTTGTACTTCTTTATATTATGGGAAAAAGGAAAAACACGCCGGAAGTTGGACACATTGGAGATATTCTAAACCATGTCTTGAAAACCTGCCGCCGAGATGGTGACGGAGATCTTGCTCAGGTTTGGAGCCTGTGGGACGCCGCGGTGGGGGATGTCATCGCAAAAAACACGAGACCAGAAGCCTTTAAGGGAAAGCTTTTACTGGTCAATGTCAACAGTTCGGCGTGGATGCATCAGCTCCAGTTTTTGAAAAAAGATATAATCGATAAAATCAACACCGCATTGGGAAAAGAGCTGGTTCAAGACATAAAATTCAAGATCGGACCGGTGTAAAAATGAAATCTTTGACCGCTGATTCCTTCTTCAACGGCCGCATCCAGATCAAGCAGCACCGGTCCGGATACCGTTTTTCCATAGATGCGATTCTACTAGCCGCCCATGCCCGACCGGGTCCGGAGGATACGGTCCTCGATTTGGGAACCGGCTGTGGTATCATTCCCATGATACTGGCCTATCGCAATCCTGGAATTGACGTATACGGGATTGAAGTGCAAACAGATCTTGCCGATATTGCCGCTCTCAATATCACAGAAAATGGTTTGAACGATCAAATTACCGTTCTGTGTATGGACATGAAAGCACTGAACCTCGAAATGACTTCCGGGCCTGTGGATCTGGTTGTGAGCAATCCTCCTTTCAGGAAAGCGGAATCCGGAAGGATTAACCCGAATCGGCAACGGGCCGTTGCCCGACATGAAATCAAGGCCACCCTGTTTGACGTGGTTGAAACGGGTCGTCGTATGTTACGAACCGGCGGACGATTTGTAATGATTTACCTGGCGGAGCGCATGACCGACATTCTCACACAAATGCGGAAAGCCGGAATAGAACCCAAGTCTATACGCACGATACATTCAGGAATAGAAACAGTGGCAAAGCTGGTTCTGGTGGAGGGGAAACAAGGGGGGCGTGCAGGAATCAAGATCGGCCCGCCCCTGATCATTTACCGAAAAAACGGTGCGTACACAGATGAGGTCGAAAAAATGTTTATGCCTTAAAACAGTCATCACTGCAATAGTTTCAGGGGGTCAGGGCCGACTCTAATATACAGTCTTTCATCAACCTTGAGCCCTGATCCTTGAACGGTTACAAGCAGCCTTATCGATCGAGTCTGTTCATCACCTGACCGGTAATGGTCTTGGGGAAAAAATAGGTCGCTTTTCGAGGCATAATCTGGCCGGCTTCGGCAATATCGCGTACCTGCTGAATTTTTGTTGGATTAAGGATAAACGCCATGTCATGTCTTCCGGCGGCGACGGCATCAATGGCTACTTCAGCAATACTCGAGTAGGCGATCAGTTTCTCATTGTCGAGCCGGGCTCGATCAAAACCCAAGATCTCCATAAAAATGAGCCGCGTCAGCACCGTTACATCAATATTCCTGATGACCTCCGGCAATTCATCGCCAAAAATTTTCTCCATAGTACCCGGTTTAAGGGTCAACAGAAATAGCTCCGGACAATCTTTTATGGAAACTCCGATACAATTTTTCGAACTATTCGATTTAAGAATCGAAATAAATTGTGTCAGCCCCTCTTTGTGACCATCGTCTTTATAAGGAATTGTCGCAACGTCAAAATAATCCTTAGCCTTATGGATAAACGATGCCCTTGTTTCAGCAGGAATTTGATCCAGCATCCGGTGGGCTGGAAGAATAATAAGCCCTGGATCTGCCATGCTACAAAGGTACATCATGACGTAATTGGCTGGATGACTGCCTTTGAAATCAGGATTGCCGGTTGAAATCCAATTCCTGTAGTTCAGGGCAGTTTCGTAACGATGATGTCCGTCTGCGATAAAAATCACTTTGTCTTTAAGGACTTCGGAAACATGCCGATGTACGGAACCATCGGTGATTCGCCACAGCCGGTGTTTCTCTCCGATGGTATCGGTAAAAACATGATCCGGCGTTCTTTCAAGGGATATATCTTTTAATCGATCAAGAATGCTGTTTTCATCATCGGAATACAAAGAAAATATGGGACTGAAATTCGCATGGCATGCTTTCATCAGCTCAAGTCTTTCCGATTTTATGTTGGAAAAGGTCTTTTCGTGGGGCAGAACAATCCCCTTTTCAAAGGGCTCAAGGCGGATCAGGGCGATCAAACCGTAGCGTGTCACCCATTTATTTTCAAAGAAAAATTCCACCGATGTCAGATAAAACGCCGGTTCTTTGTCCATCTCGATGATATCTTCCGAAAGCCAATGGTTAAAGCAGTCTGCTGATCTTGTGTAGCGATTGTTTGTTGGGGTATCGGTTTCGAATGTTTTGCCCAGTGTCAGCCGGATGATGTTCTGGGGGTGATTTTCATGAAACGCATTCTGTTCCGCTTCTGAGATAACGTCAAAGGGAGGGGCAACGACATCTGCCAAATTATTTATCTTATTGGTATTATATAGGATTCCCATGAAAGGGATGATCTCGGCCATGTTTAAAAATTCCTTATTTATAGGCAAGTTATGGGTAATATCTCTCAATGAAGCGAACTGATACTATAAAGAAACATCTTGTTCAAGGGATAAAATGGACCGGTCGATAAAAAGGATATCTTCAACTTTTTACCACCGTATCTACCGTTGGACATCACGCTGGAATTTTTATTTTTTACGATGCCCCCAATCGAACCGGTTCCCAAAAAGCCTGTTGTTATTTCATTCCAAATAAAATAAGATCGTTGACAGGACATATCAAAAAAGTATATTGAACCAACCGGTATTTCAGCGGATGAGAATGATGGAGAGGTGGCCGAGCGGCTGAAGGCCCCGCTCTCGAAAAGCGGTATCCTGTCAAAAGCGGGATCGTGGGTTCGAATCCCACCCTCTCCGCCATAAAATAGCAACTAAATGATACTTGCCCCAATATTTTCGGAGAGATGTCCGAGCTGGCCGAAGGAGCACGACTGGAAATCGTGTGTGCTGTCAAAAGCGGCACCGAGGGTTCGAATCCCTCTCTCTCCGCCATTTAAATATCAGATTCAGCTTCGAGGTTCGCATCCTATACCTTTGAAAAATGATCGATTTTTTTTCAAAACCCAGGAAGGTGATACTTTAACCTCAAGATACATTTATATTTTGAGGATTAACCCGCCAAAGATTGGCGGCGGTTTAAAGTTTGAGCCGGTCCCGGGCATTGGGCAAAAGGAGACGTTTTTAAAAGGGTTCGCATCCAGGTTAGGAAAAATTCTTTATGTCCTATCTCGTACTTGCACGTAAATATCGCCCTCAAACCTTTGATGGGGTTGTCAAACAGGACCACATTACACGGACGTTGAAAAACGCTATTTACGCCGGCCGTGTGGCCCATGCAATCCTGTTTTCGGGGCCGAGAGGGACCGGGAAAACAACCGTCGGACGTATATTGGCCAAGGCCATGAATTGTAAAGACGGTCCTATCCCCGTACCATGTAACCGATGCAGTTCCTGCAAGGAGATCACCGCGGGGAATGCCGCAGATGTTTTTGAAATTGACGGCGCCTCAAACAACAGCGTTGATCAGATCAGAGAACTTCGTGGAAACGTCCGGTACATGCCGGCCCACAGCCTTTACAAAATATATATTATCGATGAAGTTCACATGCTCAGCATCGCCGCCTTTAATGCGCTTTTAAAAACCCTGGAAGAACCGCCGTCCCATGTTATGTTTATTTTTGCCACTACGGAGCCTCGAAAGATTCCCATAACCATTCTTTCCAGATGCCAGCGGCATGATTTCAGGCGCATTGATGTTGAATCGATTTCCAAACATATGGAAAAGATTTGCAAGAAAGAAGGTGTCGAGATAGATCCCAAGAGCTTGGGATTAATTGCCCGGGAAGCAAAGGGAAGCATGAGAGACGGTCTGAGTCTTTTGGATCAGGTCATATCGTGCACCCAAGGAACGATTTCACATGACCACGTCCTCGACATATTAGGGGTCGTTGACAGAGAAATTATCTTTAAAATTTCAGGGGCTGTGTTCCAGGGAGATATTGCGGAGATTCTAGACATTCTGGACGCGGTTTACAGCGCGGGCCATGATATGAAAAAATTGTATGCAGACCTGATTGAACATTTCAGGAATCTGTTGATCGTTAAAATGGGGGAAAAAAACCGTAAACTGGTGGATATTCCGGCCCATGAAATAGACTTAATCCTGGATCAGGTCGAGAAGGTCCCAACAATTTTTTTAAACCAGATTTTTGATCTCCTGTTTAAAGAAGAGTTTACCATCGAGCATTCATCGAATTCGAAGCTTGCCTTGGAAACGGTTTTTATTCGGATATTTCAGACAAAACCGGCGCTACCCATCGATGTTCTTATTGCAAAGCTCGATAATCTTAGAAAGGATATGTATGAAACCGACACCGACATCGTCGTCACTGAAAAAAGGTCTACACCCCAGGATGGGCGGAAAGATTCACCATCAACATTAAACAGAACAACAGGAACAGCCGAATCCCTTGATACCTTTTCTTCGGCACCGGAAACACCGGTCAATATAGATGGGGATATTAAGGGCACATGGAAAAGACTTTTATCGATCATTTCAGAAGAACATCCGGCACTCGCGGCCAATCTGAAGGACTCCATGATAAAAGAACTGGCCGACAATCGCATTGAAATCGAAGTCAACGGAAGCCATTTTAATGTAAATATGATCCTGCGGAATAAAAACGAAGCGATTATCAAAAAAGTATGCGGCGATTTTTTCGGCAAAGAGATGGATGTCGTTATTGTACCCAAAAAAATACAAGACCCACTACATCAGAAAAAGAAAAGCCAGGCCGGCCGGTTGAAACAGGAGGCTTTAAGCCATCCGCTGGTTACCGATGCTTTAGAAATTTTCAACGGCAACGTTGTTGATGTAAAAATTTTATAGGAGGTATTTCAATGAAAGGCATGGGAAAGATGATGAAGCAAGCCCAGCAGCTTCAATCTAAAATGCTTAAATTACAAGAGGAATTGGCTGAAAAAACGGTTGAAACGACTTCTGGCGGTGGAATGGTAAAGGTTGTCGCCAACGGCAGACAACAAGTGGTATCCATTCAGATCGAAAAGGAAGTTGTTGATCCGGATGATTTGGAAATGCTTCAGGATTTGATACTGGCAGCAATAAATGACGCGTTAATAAAATCCCAGGAAATGGTCTCCGGAGAGATGAGCAAACTTACCGGGGGTATGAATATCCCGGGGTTGATGTAGATACTTCAGGTTCGAAAGTAATCGCTATGACTTATTATCCCGAATCTATTCGGAAATTGATAAAAAATCTCTCCAAGCTTCCGGGAATCGGAGAAAAAACTGCCGATCGACTTGCCATGCATATACTCCGGGCACCGCGAAGAGACACGGATCATCTTGTCCACAGCATCATGGAAGTCAAAGAAAAAATAAGATTATGCGCCATGTGTTTTTCACTCAGTGACGCTGAATTATGCAATATTTGCAGGGACAGGAGTAGAAATTTCTCCATTTTATGTGTGGTGGAGCAGCCGGCCGATATGGTGGCCGTTGAAAGATCAGGGGCGTTTACGGGACTTTACCACATCCTGGAAGGCGCACTCTCTCCAATGGACGGGGTGGGGCCGGACAACATCAGGATAAAAGAGCTTATCTCAAGAATCGCCCAAGGAAAGATCCAAGAGGTTGTTCTTGCCACCAGCACAAGTATCGAGGGAGAGTCCACCGCCGCTTATATTGCAGAACGTTTGGGGAGTTATCCGGTTAAAGTGACGCGAATTGCGTCCGGCGTCCCCATGGGCGGTGACCTGAAATATGTTGACCAAGTTACCTTAAAAACGGCCATGAAGGGCCGGCATCCGATATAACCATATGAATACCAAGGAAATTTTCAAATGTCAGCAATGCGGCGATTGTTGCAAAGGATTCGGGGGAACTTTTGTCACCGAAAAAGAGATTGAAAAGATTGCCGGTCGTGTCGATACCGACACCCAGACGTTTGTTGAGAAATACTGTCAGATTTCTGGGGGGAAGGCGCTTCTGGCCCAGAGCAAAGATCAGTACTGCATATTCTGGGACGGACGATGCTCCATTCATCCGGTTAAACCTCGGATGTGTAAAAAATGGCCGTTTTTGAAAAGCGTCCTGGTTGACATAAACAACTGGCACATCATGGCTTCCCTATGTCCGGGCATTCGCACGGATGTGCCTGACAGCATCATCAAAGCGTGTGTCACCCAAGAACTTTCAAAAAACTCATGAGGACTTCCAGCGTTTTACATCCAAAAGTTTGTAAATATCATTCCCCTCCCTGTCAGAGAGAATCTTGCGAAGGATATTTTGTTCTTCGAGATCTTTCAGGCCTTCAAGCAACAACGCTTCGGCACCGTTCCACATGCTGGAAAGATTCTTCGTAGAGATTGCCGTGTCATTGTCCGAGAGGTTGCAACATATCAGATATACTGAAACCGTCTCCACAGAAAGGCCCATATCGAAAATTTTCTGGTTCATGGTCGGAGTCTGATTTTGCGAATCCATATAAACGCCTCGATTTGGGTCATGGAGGTTAACGTAAATGAGTCAATATAATCGCATCGAATAAAAAATCAACAAAAAGGATGATATGATAGGAATATTCGATTCAGGAATCGGCGGCCTTACCGTTGTCAAATCTCTAATGGAGAAGCTCCCCGGTTATGACATGATCTATTTTGGCGATACCGCCCGTACGCCTTATGGAACCAAGAGTCCTGAAACCGTGGTCAGATACGCACTGGAAAATACGGACTTTCTTCTTAAACAAGGCGCAAAACTCATCGTAATGGCTTGTAATACCGCCTCGAGTGTGGCGGCCGGCCGTGTTGCTGAAGATTACGACATTCCGATATTTGAGGTCGTTACACCGGCAACGGAAAACGCGGTTAAAATTTCCAATAGACTGACCATCGGGGTTATCGGAACCCGCGCCACCGTCAAGAGCGGTATCTATGAACAAAAAATTATGGCGTTAAAGCCGGATGCAAAAGTCTATTCAGCGGCCTGTCCGTTGCTGGTTCCCTTGGTGGAAGAGGGGTGGATGAAGAAACCCGAAACAGGGATGATCATAAAAAAATATCTGCAGCCATTAAAAGTCCGGCAGATCGACACGCTGATTTTAGGATGCACCCATTATCCCCTTTTAAAAGACAACATCCAAAGAAAAATTGGAAAAAGGGTCCATATCATAGACTCTTCAATCGCCATTGCCGAAAACGTAAAATTCTTTTTGGATACCCATCCTGAAGTTGACAGACAACTGAGCAAAAACAACGCGTTCAGACTCTTTGTATCCGATATCACCGAACAGTTTGAGAAGACAGCCCGGGCCACGCTAAAAAGAAATGTACACCTGGAGCATGTAGAATTATAAATGAACTCCTCTATTCTAAAGGACGGGGCTTTTCGGTTCGGATCGACTAAAATCTAAACCCTATGGTAAAATGAAATCTCCCGGCGCTTTCATTATCTTCTCGATTCAGTTTGTGCCCGTAATAAACCCCCACAGGACCGATTTGTGTGATATAATGCAACCCAACTCCCACTGAAGAGCGAAACTCATCCGAACCGGCTTCGACAACAGCGTTTCTGACGCTGCCGATGTCGTAAAAAAAAGAAAGCTCAAAATCAGATCCCAAGTCTATCCTCGTCTCAATATTACCCAGAATCGCAGTTAACCCGCCAACGGCCTTGCCGGACGAGTCAATTCGAAGTAGGTTTTCGTCAAATCCCCGAACAGTGGACGTCCCGCCCAGGAAAAAAATCTGGTCTTCGGGAATCGTGCTGGCATCCTCAAAGGGGGTAATATCCCCGACCCGTCCTCGGAAAGCAAATGTCAGATTTTCCATCGGTGTATAATATTTTCGGACCTCGAAACGATATCGAAAAAAATCATCCAGAGAATTATTGATTCCCTTTGAAACATCCAAAAGCAACGAAGAAAAAAGCCCCTTTCTGGGCCGTATATACGAATCCATCGAATTATAGAACAGGGAGGGGCTTATGGTTAAAATTTCTCTGGGCTCATATTCGCCTTCCTCACCTAAAGGTATGGGTTCATCACCACGAGGGTACTGTTTCTTATGGGTATAAACAAAAGAAAGGTCGGCGTTAAATTTTTGAAAAAATTTGCGGTTGAATGACCATGAAACCCCCCGCTCTCGGGTGCCGAAAGCTGTGTTGAACTCTTCCCTTTTTTCACCAAACATGTTTATCGCCGACTTGATTCGGGTTCCCAGAAACCTGGGCTCAATCATGCCCAAATCACCCCGGTAGCCTATCTGGCTGATTTCCGTACTGGCCCAAATCCCCTTGTTTAATCCAAAAAGGTTGTGATCACCGGCCAGGATGTTTCCATAAAACTTTCTTTCTGTATCGTACCCTACGCCGGATTGAACATAGTAAGGTTTTTTCTCTTCCAATTCTAAAAGCAGATTCACTCTGTCTTCCTTTTCCTTTAACCCGTAAGTGTTAAAACGCACCGAGTCGAAGGCTCCGATATCACGGATATTGCGTTGCGATTTCAAAAATTTTTTCAGGGAAAACGGCTCTCCCGGATCGAGTTCAAGCTCATTGTCTATCACCCGTTTTTGGGTCAGAAAATTGCCGGTGCAAGCAACTTGGCCCATTCTAACAAGGGGTCCTTCATCCACCTCATAGGTTACGGCGGCTTCGGTATTGTCCTCGCTGATGACGGCCTTCCCCTTTATCTTTACATGGGGGTATCCCTCCTCGGAAATCAGAGAAGACAGTGTGTTTTCATCGCTGCGAATCATATAGTTTCGGAAAACAGATCCTTTTTTCAAAGTGATGGCCTCTATGGCCTGAGATTCTGAAAGCACGGTCAGCCCATGGATTGCTAAAGACCGAACGTGTGTCTGAACCCCTTCTTCGATCCCGATGGCGATGTCTATATTCTGTTTTGTCTGTTTAATGTCTTTATGGACTGTTACTTCATCTTTCACTGACGTATCCATATATCCCTGTTTGAGATAAAGGGATGTAATGGCAAGTCTATCCTCTACCAGGGTTTCCTGGACAAATGCGCCGTTTGCGATAATCCCCGGGGTTCGGGTCAGCATCTGTTTTTGGATCTTTTTTGAATCAAACGCAGAATTTCCTTTAAAATTGAGGGAAGTTACAACGTATTGTGGCCCTTCATCAATTATAAGGCGGATTTTACGAACCGGTTGACCTGCTTCTTGTTTTCTTTCAGATTTCATCTCTATCCGGCAGTCCCTATATCCTGCATCAAGGTAACGTTTCTTTATGTTACGAATACTTTTTCTCAGACCCAAATCCTCCTTATTTCCTTCCTTAAACAGGATTAGATCTTTTTTCAGCGTAAAATCCCAAAACGCTCTGTTGCCTTGAAATTGAATGTCATATCTGGGCCCTTCATCCATGCGTATCAAAAGCGCAACATTTTGAGTTTTCGCATCTTTCTTGACAACGGCGTTCACAACCACATCCGGATACGTTTTTTTTCGATAAAAACGGATGAGGTTTTGGATGTCTTTTTCAAATTCCTTTTCTTTAAAACGCCTCAAAAAATCCGGAATTATCCACGATTTAAAAGTTTTGATCCGCAATTGAAGACGCGTATTTGAAAAAGCCCGGTTCCCTTTGATTTCAAAACGCCGGATGTGAAAAAAATCACCTTTGTCGATATGGATGTAAACCACAAAATTTCCGTCAGCAGAATCTTCTGCCGCCTTTAAGTCGACAACCGGTGCAATGTAACCTTCCTTCTTGAAAAGCCGGACAATGCCGTCTGTTTTTCCGGAAAATTTTTCCGGATCATATATATCTCCTGGACGGAGCTGCATGGCGTTGAGAATTTCTCGCTCCAAAAGAGGGAAGCCGCCGCTGACTTTAATATCTTTGACTCGGGGATAGGGGGTTACTTGGAAACGAAGGATCAGTCGTTCTGCTCCCTGCTCTGATTCAGAAACATGGATTGCTTTGAAGATATTCGACGATTTCAAAGCTTCAAGGGAATCTTCGAACCGTTTCGTCGAAAACAGCGTCCCTTCCTCGATGAAAATCAGATTCTTCGCCAAATCAGCCCATGGCGTCACGTCCCCTTTAATTCCCTGAACATCGACAACAATTTTTGAGACCATCGGCCCAGGTTCATCGGTTCTCTGTTTCTGGAAAGATGCAGCGTTTCCGGCAAAGCACACCACCAGAATCCACATCCATGCAGTTATCTTTATCCGGTTTATCTGCGTTCGTTGGGTCATATGAATGGATCTTTTTTATCGAAATTCAAGTCTGAATTGAAGCCCGCCGCCAAAATTCCCCTCGGAATCCTGAAAGGCGTTCATCAACAGTCTCTCAAGAAATTTATATTCGGAGATCACTTGCTGAATAATCTTCGCATTTTTAGTCTGCATGCCGTATTTGACCGTAACTCTTCTGGAGAGCTCCTTGCCCACAGTTACTTTTACTTCAGCGGATGCATCGGCCGCATTTGCTTCATGATATTCCAGTTCCACCACATCCAGACCAATGTTATCCTTGAGCTGTTTTTGAGCTGTTTCAGCAAGAATATCGCCGAGCATCTGTCTTGGAGAAAGGGATGACCCGCCGGCTCCTGCAATCAGTTCCCGTGTTGTTTTCCCGGTGATCAACAAAGAAAGAATATCCTCTTCGGTTTCCGACGGATCTGAAGAAAAATTAAGCTTAAGATTGTCCGGAGTTCCGGAGACATTCAAAAATACGGTCCATTCCCGGACCATTACTTCACTTTTCACATCGATGGTGGGCTCAATTTTATACGGGTTTATAAAATCAAAGACGCCCCGTTTGACATGGAATTCTTTTTTCTGAAAATAGACGGTACCGGATTCTACTTCGGCCCTCCCGCTGATCAGGGGACGATTCACCGACCCGTATATGCGGAGATCCGGCTTGACAGCCAATACGGCCAAATTATTGTCTACGACAAACGGCTCCCTGTATCCGGCTGTAATATCGAGGGCCATGTTTTTCAAAAAAGGCCATTGGATCTCCGATTCTGCCGGTGTTTGTTCCCGGGATGTTTTACCGAGGCTCTCCACAAGATTCAGTTGTATATCTTTATAATACGTCCCCTCAACGAGCTCAACATTTCCCGAAACAAGGGATTTTGCAGGGGTGCCCTCTAAATCCAGTTCGGCATTCAGACGAATCTCAAGGGTTTCGGGAATAATAATCGGAAGATCATCGGCAATGAATCTAATGTTCATTTTTGATGGCTGATACCCTTTAAGATCTATGGCACCGGACAGTCCAAAACGCCCCTTGTCCAGCATTCCTTGGATATTGTCCAGAACGATGGATTTGGAGGTTATGTGAAGGGTGCCGTTCAGATCGTGGAGGCTCTGTAATAGACCGGGAAGCGTCATTCCGATATTTTTTAAGTCAAGATGACCCAAAATGTTTGTCTGTGAAAGGTTCCCATTGATTTCAAGGGAAAGGAGTGCCACACCGGTGGCATTGGGCAGACTGTCTGTAAACAGCGTCAGTATTTCCAGGGGAATCTTGCCATCGGCCCTTAAATCCAGGTCGCCATTGAGTTTGGCGCTGCCTTTAATTTCCACAAAACCTTGCTCCATCAGGTTCAGGCGCACAACCGGAATGGAAATTTCACCACCGTTTAAAAAAGCTTGGAAATCATGGGCGCTGAGCAATTTTGATTTTTCCCTGAAAAGCTCCAGCCGAGAAATATCTGCGGACCCTTTGATCTGATCCGGCACTGCTGTGCTCCCCCTGATCTCCATCTTTCCAGTGACAAAACCATCTAGGTTTTTCCCGCCGGCGATTCTTAAATATGGAGCCAAATTGGTGTTATCAAACCCGGCGGATGCTGAAAAAGTTTGGGTCTTAAAATGATAATTTGCATTCAGCGAAAAACCCAGTCCCCCTGAAATATGTGCTGTCCCATCTTTAATTTGGACCTGAAACTGACCGTCTTCCAGATGTTGGCGATTGAAGCGCAAATCATTTAGGTCCAACTTCCCCTGGAGCCGAGGATTTTCAAAATCGCCGTTTCCATGGAAATCAAAAGAAATTCTGCCGTTATCATTTTCTCCCAGCTCGAACCGTGGAATGTTCTTTAGGGAAATGCCCCGGGAGGCGAGTCGCAGGTCATAATTTTTGTCCAAAGAAATCCAGCCGTCGATCATGATTTTCTCACCCGGAGCCACCACCAGCACAAAAGAATCGAAATTGATCCGATCACCGTCAAGGTTCGATGTCAGCTGGATGCCGTCGACGTTCTGTTTGTAGACGTTGATATTTTTCCCGTCAAGATTCAATCGACCCCGTAGATGCCCCAAATCCCCTTTAACATGCGCCATCGAGAACGACGTTCCCCTTCATTCCCTGGAGAAAATCTTCCACAAACAGTGCATCTCCTTTGAATACAATGTCCAAAGAAGGTGATTTTAGAATATTACGGGTTATGGGATCATATATCCGAACAGTGCCGAACATATCGAGTTTGGAATTGTGATTACGAATTTTTCCATAATCCAGGGACAGCATGCCTTGGGAAAATAATATTTTTGCATCCGCATCCCCAATCTTCACATCCTCAAATTTCAGATCTTTCCCCGCCAATCGGACATCCACCAGCGGCGCTTCGACCGTTCCACGAAGGTCTCCGTTAATGTTCACCATTCCCATAAACCCATTCATTCCCAGTGGTGACATGACGTCTGTCAGGTCAGGGGCTTCAAGGATAAAGTTCGCGGTAACCTCATGGGAAGAAAGGTCATAATCGCCGTGGGCCTTAAAATGGGTTTTCCCTGCCCGGGCCTCCAACTGCTGAATCGTAACACGCCCCTTATTCATGCGGGCGTGGGCGGTTAGGTGTACGTCCACCGGTGAACGTGACTGGTTGACGGAGAGTTTTTTTGCAAAAAGTTCAAGGGTGGTCTCGGCCGCAAGTTTCTCCGGATAAATGCCGGTTCCTTTAAGCTCAATTATCGAGTTTACGGATCCTTTGAATCTTGATCCCCGGGAGGACACATTTTCGAGTAACGCATCTTTCTGGCGGATAGACAGCCGATAGAATATGGCATCCGGATCAGGACGGGAATCGATAAATCCGTTGGCAAAGGCTTTTTTAAAGTCCACTTCGCCGTTCACATGGAATCGACCCGCGGAGGTATGGAGGTTAAGGTCGTCGATGGTCAGCCGTCTGTCATTGAGGCGGCAGTTTACGTTGATTCGGTCGACGCTTCTTCCGGCCACATGCCCGCCGCCGTAGTTCAGCGTCAAATTGACAGTAGGGTTGTTCAGGGGTCCCTGTACAGTGGAACTCGTTTGGACGGTTCCCGTTGAATCCTGGGCCAAAGGAATAAGATGTTTAATTTTTGAAAGAACGGCTTCGCCCTTAATATCAAGATCCAAATTTGGATTATCGGCAAACGGATGTTGTACCTCTCCGGAAATCTTCAGGAAGATGCCGCCCGTGTTCACATTTAGGGCCAGTTTGTTAATCCGATTTTTTTCCAGGTTTGCCGTCACGGACAACCGTTCGATGGTGGTCCGGACACCGCCGAGGTTTATATGCCCGCCATCAATCTCACCGACAAGGCGACCTGTTTGTTTTAAAAAGTTTCCATCCCTGATGGTCAGGTCAATGTGTTGAAGCACCATCTGGTTCTGTTGTTTTTCTTCAACCCCATCATCTGTTGTGTATTGAAAAAAAGCGTCGAACACTTGAAGCTGCCGGATCACGACATTAAACCGAAGACCTGGATGTTTCGGGGCGGATTGATTGTTGCCGGGGGTGTAAAGCGCCTGCATTAAATTGAGATTCCCCATTGGATCCACGGCCAGATATATTTGAGGGTTTTCCAAAAGCAAATCCTTGACGAACAGTTCCCCCTTGAAAAACCGGACCCAGGATACCCGCAGTAAAAGACGGTTCAATTCAAACAGGGTGTCGTTCGTCGGCGCTCGGAGCAGCACATTGTGCAGTTCCACCGCGCCACCCCAGACTGAAAGATGACTGTCGGACCATGTTATGGTACCGGGAATGGCCTCACTGATCTTGGTCTGGATCCGTTGCTGCGCCCCGTCTGTATTGAGGTAAAGCGTTGCACCGATAAATAAAAACAGAAGAACAACAATGACCGCGCTGATACCGATAAAGCTCCATTTAATAAATTTCATGATCACCGTTCACTGCCCGCAAACAACGCCAAAACATGTTTCGGTTTTGTTCCTTAAAACCATCGTTTTCAAACCGGTGGTACTGATAAAATTGATAATATTCCTCAAGCCCCTCCTCCCATTACGCCATCACTCCATTATTCCGGCTACAAGATTCTCAGGTAGAACCGGAGAACTCTGACTCCCGCAATGCGGGACAGGCATGGCCCATCGAAGATCCCGCCATGCGGGAAAGGACAAGGTTTTTCAGGGAAAAATAAACTTGTCGGGCTATTGACTTTTCCGATTCTGTTTTGCCCCGTATAATTTAACACATTACAGTGGCAGATGCCAGCATGGAGAGAATACCGGCTGTGATATTGTGATGACAATAAAAATTTTTACATGGTTCGGCCCAAATCCTCGATTTTCAGGCAGAATTGATAATGTTTGATACCCCGCGCTTGGCGAAGATCCCGTCTCTGGGGGGCGGCGGGGCGCTTCATGATCCTATTGAAAAATGTTTTTATTGACTTTAAGGGATAGAATTGATGAACTTCTTTCTATGATGACACGAGAAAGAAAATTGTAAGGAGCTTTAATTTAAAGGTGAAACTTATGAACACGGTTAAAAAAATGGCTTTAATCTCGATGGTTGGCTATCTGCTGATGGTGGGAACCGGCTGTGCGCCGACGCTGGTTGCCAGCAGCACGCCGCAAATCCAAGCTGCTGACAATTCTTATTACAACGTCCAATTTGAACCTTTGAAAGATGGCGCCAATTTTTTTGCAGGGTTTCGTCTTGAGGTTTCCAACAAGACCCGTAAAGATTTGGAAATCGATTGGAATAAAACCCGCTATCTTTATAACGGCCGCGATGGGGGTGTTTTTGTGTTTAGGGGCATTCGGCCCGAAGATATAAAAAATTCAACAATACCCCCCGATATCATTCCCGCCGGGCAGTCTTTTTCAAAAAGGATCTCGCCTTACAGGCTATTGGCTCGGGCACCGCTGGCCCGCAACGATAAGAACGCCGGTGAAATTAGCTCCGGACCCATTCCAAACGGTGAAAACGGCATTGTGTTATTTGTCAGGCAAAACGGGAATACGATCCAAGAGAAATTAACGGTCAAAATAACAGAAAAGGCGGTTCAATAATTATTAGAAGCCGTTTCAAAACTTCCCGGTGAGTGATTTTTGAGCCTTTTGCCGAAAAACGCTGCTCAAGGTTCAAAGATGTTCAACAAAATTTTCAGTCGATCCTTAAAACCTTTGCCCCTCGAATCTTCCGCTCTTTCAGTTCCAGCAGTGCCGTGTTCGCTTCTTCCAGGGGATATTCCTCGATTTCCGGTATGATGGGAATTTCGGCCGCCAGCTTGATGAATTCGCTGACATCCTTCCTGGCGACATTGGCCACACTCTTTATCTCTTTTTCCATCCAGAGATGTTCAGGATAATTCAGTTTCAGCAGATAATCTTTGTCTCTGTCTTCCTTTCGAATGGCATTGATCACCAGTCTTCCGCCGGATCTCAAATTGTTCAACGCCTCGACAACCGGTTTCCAGGCCGGTGTCGTATCGATGACAGCATCCAGCATTTCCGGTGTTTTATCCTCGGTATTCCCGGCCCAGACCGCTCCGAGCTCTCGGGCGAAATCCCTTTCTTTTTCACTTCTGGCAAAAACAAAGACCTTTACATCTGAATGTTGATAGTTGACCATTTTAAGCACAAGATGGGCCGATGCTCCAAAACCGGTAAGGCCAAGGTACTGACCATCCTTGATGTTGGCCAGCCGCAAAGACCGAAAACCGATTGCGCCGGCACACAAAAGAGGCGCTGCCTGGGAATCTGAAAAAACATCCGGAATGTCATATGCAAAGTCCTCTGGCACCGTCATATACTCTGCATATCCGCCATTGGCATCCCGGCCGGTAGCTCTGAATGCTTCGCATAAATTCTCTTCTTCTTGTCGGCAAAAATCGCAATGGCCGCACGCCGAATAAATCCAGGCGATCCCTACCCTGTCTCCTGTTTTATATCGGCCGGCATGGGGTCCTTTCTCTTCGACCCTTCCCACAACCTGGTGCCCCAGGACCATGGGAAATCGAGACGGAGGGGTTCTTCCCTCAATTTCATCCAGCTCGGTGTGGCAAACACCGCAGGCGGATATTTTTATCAATATTTCTTTTTCTTTGGGAGTAGGGTTCGGCAGGGTCGTCAACTGAAGCGGGGTTCTGTTTTCCTTGAGATCGCAGATCTCGTTTAATACCATCGCTTTCATTTTGAAACACCCCTTCCAATGAATATTGACGATTTTCGAGGGTCTTCAATGAAAAATTATTCACCACAGAGACGCAGAGGTGTTTTTCTTATTTCTTTTTGTTGAGAGGACAAAAAGAAATAAATCCATGCCCTTCGGGCAGATTTTTTAAATTCAATCTACCTTGACATATGGCTTTGATAGATTGAATCAAATTGATGCTATATTGAGTCCATCACAACAAGCGAAGCTTGAGAAGTTTTTGATTTGCCGGTATCTCCCGGCAAATCAAATATTATACCCTCCGTGTTCTCTGTACCTCGAGCGAAGCGGGCGGTGAAAAAATTGTCAGGTCGAAATTTTTGAAAAATCGGCGAATAGGCCGAACAGATCTGAAATCAGCCCAAGCAAAGCCAGCCGGTTGTTCCGTATTTTTTTCTCTTTGCTCATGACCATGACACCGTCGAAAAAAGCATCCACCGGATCACGCAGCTTGGCAATTTCCCGAAGCGCCCGATCAAACTGTCCTTTGTCAAGAAGATTCGATACCTTTCCTTTGAGGTCTTTATAGGCGGAATACAATGCTTTTTCAGATTCATGTTCAAACAGTTTTTCATCGACTTTCTTCTTGGCGGGAAGATCGGCTTTTTTAATAATATTGACCACCCGTTTGAAAGCGACGGCCAAAGGTTCAAAATCCGGCGCCGTTTTCAGGTCTTGAAGCGCACGCACGCGATTCCATACATTGGGCACATGATCCGTATCTGCATCGGCAACCGCCGCAATGACATCTTTGGAAAAACCTTCCTCCACCAACTGATACGTCATGCGGTTTTGTATGAATGTGAAAATCAGATCGGCAATCTCTTTGATATTTTTTGCGCCTTTTATGCCGTAAATGCTCAAACTCTTTTCAATCAATTTTTTCAAGGAAAATGAAAAGCCCCGGTCATTCATGATCTGGATAATGCCGATTCCCTGACGGCGAAGCGCATAGGCATCAGACGCGCCGGTAGGAACAAGCCCTACGGAAAAAAATCCGCAAATGGAATCGATCTTGTCCGCAATACTGATAAGTCCGCCGATCTCGGTCTCCGGAAGGGGGCCGCCGGAATAGGTCGGCCGGTAATGTTCCTCTATGGCGGCTGCCACGGCTTTGGGTTCTTTCTTGATCGAAGCATAATTTCTTCCCATAACGCCCTGCAAATTCGGAAATTCGTGAACCACCTGACTGACCAGGTCGGCCTTGCACAACCAGGCCGCCCTCAACACCTGTTTTTTTACATTCTCTTTCTGCCCTGTGGCATCCGCCAGATACGCTGCAATTTTTTGAATCCGTTGAACCTTTTCATACATGCTTCCCAGTTTGGCCTGGAAAAGCACGCCCTTGAGCCTATCGACCCACTCATCCATGGATTCTCCCACATCGCTTTTGAAAAAGAATTCCGCATCCGAAAGACGGGCTCTCAACACCCTTTCATGCCCGGTGGCGACAAGATTCATATCTTTTGTGCGGGTGTTGTTCACGGCAATAAAGCTGGGCATGAGGTTCCCGTTGTCATCCACCACGGCAAAATATTTTTGATGATGACGCATCGCGGTAATCAGGATCTCGCCGGGTATTTCCAGAAACGTTTTATCAAAGTTACCTGTCGTAGCGATGGGGAATTCAACCAGGTTCTTATTGATATCAATGAGCTCTTCATCTGGAAATACCTTGCCGCCGACGTCTTTTGCTGCTTTATTAATTTCATTTTCAACCAGTTTTCGCCGTTCTTCAAAATCGATAAACACATGGGCATCTTTCAGGGTTTTGACGTAATCGTCCGGCGAGGAGATCTTCACTTTCCCGGGCTGCATAAAATAGTGGCCAAAGGAATATCGCCCGCTCTTAGTTGCTCCCACCTCAAACGGAATGATCTGATTTCCCAAAAGGGCCACGATATAATGGATCGGTCTGGCGAAGCTGATATTGAGTTCCGCCCATTTCATGTTTTTTGGAAAGGGGGTTGCCAGAATCACTTCCGGCAGTATGGTTTTAAGAAGCGTCCGGGTTGCCAGTCCTCGCTCCGCAACCCGTGCACAGACATAACGGCCTTTGTTGGTCTCTTTTATTTTTAAGGCGTTTACGGAGACTCCGACCTTTTCGGCAAATTTCAATGCAGCCGTTGTGGGATTGCCGTTGTTATCAAAACCGACTTTTTCCGGAGGCCCCAATACTTCAGAGGTTAAAGATTTCTGTTTGTCTGCCACCTGTTGAACTTCTATCGCAAGTCGTCTCGGCGTACCAAAAATTTTCGCGTTGCCATGTTCGATGCGAACGTCGGTCATTTTCTGTAAAAGCGCCAACGACAAAAATTCAAGCGCCGGTTCAATATAACCCGCCGGGATTTCCTCAGACCCTATCTCAAGCAATAAACTTTTCATAGTCACCTCTGTCTTTTGAATGCATCAAGTTATCTTGTTTTCCGACCATTTTTTATAGTTTTTTAACCGTTTAGTTTTTTGAAACAAATCGATGTTAAAGAAGCTTCATGTATGATTAAATTTTTGACTGGAAGCTGTCTGAGTAAATTAGGGATCGTTTTGAAAGAACCATAAGCGATATAACTTTATGGATGAATCCCTTTGTTAAAGCAAAAGACCTTTATAAATAGCCCAGACAGGTTCTTTCATTACGAGCCCTTATTCACGAGTTCTTTCAGCAAAAATTTAATCAAACGGGAAGCGATCAGTTGTAAAAAACAAAATTCTTGCGAAATATTTATTTTTATTTTTTCAACAGCGGAAACCCCATGGCTTCTCTTTGCTTCAGATATCCTTCCGCACATGCCCTGGCAAGATTTCTTATTCGGCCGATATAACCGGTCCTTTCGGCAACACTGATGGCGCCTCGCGCGTCCAGAAGGTTAAACGTATGCGAACATTTCAGGCAGTATTCATAGGCCGGAAGCACCAATTTTTCTTCAATCATTCGCGCGGATTCAGCCTCATACTGATTGAAAAACTCCAACAGCATGTTTACATTCGCCTTTTCAAAATTGTAAGTCGACTGTTCGACTTCCTGCTGATGGTGCACATGGCCATAAGTCACGGTATCGGTCCATTTCAAATCGAACACACTGTCCACTTTTTGCAGATACATGGCGATACGTTCCAGCCCGTATGTGAGTTCAACGGATATGGGAAACAGTTCGACACTGCCTGCAAGTTGAAAATAGGTAAATTGCGTAATTTCCATTCCGTCCAGCCAAACCTCCCATCCGAGGCCCGATGCTCCGAGTGTTGGGGATTCCCAGTCATCCTCGACAAACCGTATGTCATGTTCAAGGGGATCGATTCCGAGTATCTTCAAGCTCTCCAGATACTGTTGCTGCACATCATAAGGTGAAGTTTCAAAATTACCTGATACTGGTAGTAATGCTGCAACCGGTTTGGGTTTTCACCATAGCGACCGTCAGTGGGGCGTCTGGAAGGCGACGAAGGTTTCAAAATTACCTGATACTGGTAGTAATGCTGCAACCGGTTTGGGTTTTCACCATAGCGACCGTCAGTGGGGCGTCTGGAAGGCTGAACGTAAGCAACCTTCCAGGGCTCAGGGCCGAGGGCTTTCAGGAGGGTGGTCGGATGAAATGTTCCGGCACCGACTTCAATGTCATAAGGTTGAGCCATCACACATCCTTTTTTCGCCCAGAATTTCTCTAGCGACATAATTACATCCTGAAAATTCATTTTTCTTTCCTCTCTTCCATTAAAAAATAATAAATAACGACCAATCTAGTTTTATGAGACATTGAGCCAAAAGTATTCAGGTGATCGGGTTTTTCGTCGAATCACTGTCTGAGTGTTTTCTCTCAATGGGGATAAATATAAGTGTGCCGTAAAATCAGCAAATCTATAAAAGCCCTTCTGAATCGATCTTTGAATCAAGCAGGCAGGCGCCTTTTCTTGTTTTAAGAATACTTTCCCATGGTACCTTTTAATTTGTCAACATCCTCAACCAGACCCAGCGCCCATATGCATCCGCCGCCGCCAGCCCCTGTAAATCTTGCACCGCAGCCGTTTTCCAGGGCGGATTCAACAAGTGCTGTGCCGATCTCATCCAGCACCTCAGGTGTCATCTCCTTCCTGACGCCGGTCTCCTGGTTCATCAATTTACATGCATCTTTGACATTTCGCTCCATCAGAGCCCGGGCGAACTTTTGGGTACATACTATAATTTCCGTCCAAAGTCCACGATACTTTCCTGAAAGAAACTGCTGGACCCATTTTCGATTAACATTCTTCGATTCATGCGGGACACCGCAGTAGCCCAGCAAAAGGTGTTGTTCAAATTCTCGTAAGTGTTGCTTCCTGATAATGGTTTTTTTCCTGAAAAACGGATCTTGATCGTTTACCGGCCAGTACCATATGTTGGCGCCGCCATAGGCAGCGGCCAACTGATCCTGAAGGCCGCACGGCACGCCCGCTACACTCGCTTCAAGTTTCTGCGCAAGTAAAGCGATATTCTTTCTGGACAGGGATTCATGCCCCATCTCCCCCAAAACCTTTGAAAATGCCGCAATAAGCGCCACCGCGGCCGCGGAAGATCCCCCCAAGCCACTGCGTGGCGGCGATGATGAGTCAATATGGATATGAACACCTGAAGCTCTGAAATAGACCCCAATTGCAAACATAAGTCCAAGTGGATGATCAAAAGGCGCTTGGTCAAGGGGATATTCAGCACTTCTAAACCCCTTTGAAGAAATTTTTATTTGACCGGTATCATAGGGTAGAAGTTTTACACGTGTCCTTAAGTCCATGGCAATGTTAACGGTACACGGAGAAAGATGGCGAAGGGGATAATAAAAGGTGCTCAGATCCAGGGTGCCGCCCATGTCGATTCTGCACGGTGCCGAGGCCTCAACAGGAGATTTTAATAATACCTTTCTCATGGATTCAGTCATATCATTAAAACCGGCACGCCCTTGACTTTGCATTCGGTATCCTATCCTTGTCTAATCTGCCGCAAAAATTTTAAACTCCGGGGTTCTTTTCCCAAATGATACGGTACAAACGCCTCCATGAACTCCAGTCCTTCCTTCAAAGCCCGGGACGTAAATTTGATCCGTGCCGCCGTGTTTAAATCCCCTCTTTCGATCCACAAAAGCTGTTTAATGGTCCCTTTTGAAAAAAGAATTTTCCCCGAAATTCCGGAGACACATCGGTCACATGCAATGCCGCCCTTTACAAGGTTAAAGTACACTCTGGAATTCTGCATTTTCTCCATTTCAATCCTGCATTCACTGCATTGCCTTAAATTAGGAACAAGGCCGGCGATTGTCATAAACCGCATCTGGAACAGGATGGAGAGTGCCGCTTCGGATGTCCGGTCAATATCGAGTTCTCTAAGAACGTATTGAAGCAGTTGGTATAGCCGGGCTTGCTGTTGGCCGGGTTCCATCCATTCGTTGACCAGTTCAGCCCAATAACTGGCATAAGCGGTTTTTATTATGCTGGATCTAATATTGGAAAAAGGATGCGCCAAGGTTGCTTCCTGTAAAAACGGAAGTCCCTTTTTCCGCCCCGTACCGTATACAATGTTTAATACAGAAAATAATTCCAGGACACCTGCAAATCGTTTCGTGCTTTTTTTTGCGGATTTTGCAATAATTGTAATTTTGCCTTTGGTTAACGCAAAAAATGTAATGATAAGATCATAATCACCAAAATCGATCCGTCGCAGAACGATAGCAGGCGTGGAAAAACTTGACATCTTTTCATATACCAAGGAGTGTTGTGGCGATATAAAATACAAAGTTACACTGATAATGTCGATAGCTGTGGTGACAAAAGGACCTGACGCGATGGCAGGATCGATATTTATTTTCGCCAAAGTCATCGGCACCAGAGATCCCGACGAGGGCCGCCATCGTCATGGAACAGATCACGGCAAGCCCCACGGATAGGCAAACAGTTCATCGTGCTGTATTTCAACTGAGCCACCAAACCGACAACAAAGCCGTAAATAAGACCCAGTATCAGCCCCACCATAAGTTGTTTGAAAACCACCGACCAGATATCACGGATATTAAGACGTCCAGTGGCAAGCCCCCGAACGTAATGGTGGCGGATTGAACGCCGATATTTCCACCCATTCCCATGATGACCGGAATAAATGCCGCCAGATAGGCCAGCTTACTTAAACTCTCCTTGAAAATAACCGATAATTAAGAATGCAATAATTCCGCCGATACAGCTCGCAAACAGCCATGGCATGCGAATTTTGATATTTTTGAATATGGACTTGGTTTCAACGAAATCCTCACCGGCACCGGCCATTTTCAAAATATCTTCCGTAGCCTCTTCCCTGATGATATCGATAACATCATCCACCGTAACAATACCCATCAGTTGGTTGGTGTCATCCACGACCGGTACCGCGAGGATGTCGTAACGGGCAACTATTTTGGCCACTTCTTCCTGATCCATATCCGTTTTAACCGCAAAAACGTCCGTTGTCATGAAATCCTTAAGGGGCGTGTTGGGCGGAACCACCACCAGTTGTCTTAAAGAACTGACACCGATCAATTTGCCGTTTGAATCCACCACATAAAGATAAAACGGCATCTCCACATCCAGATGCTCTTCTTGAAGCGATTCGATGGCCTCCCTGGCGGTTGTATCCTCCCGAAGGGCGATAAAGTCAGGAACCATGATACCGCCCGCTGTATCATCACCGTAATGAAGAAGGCCTTCCACCTCTTCGGAACCTTCTTTTTTCATCATCTCAAGGATGGCGTCAGACTTCTCCACGGGCAGCTGCCCCAATAGGTCGGCGACGTCATCCTTTGGCATGAGATCAAGAATCTCGACCATATCATCCAGGTTCATTCCTTCAATAAGATTTGGAAAGTATCCTCATCGACATTGCTGAATATTTCACCTTTGATCTCTATTTCATCGATCAGGTTAAAGAGTCTCCGCTGATTGGGAATTGACAAAGAATGAAACACCAAAGACAGGTCTGCAGCGTGCGTTTTTCTCACAATTTTGCGCAGGCGGGTTGTCGCATCCCGTCTCAGAAGCCTTTTTACGCTTTCAACCAGTATTTTGTCAGGATTATTTTGCATATTTCACAACGTAGAGAACGTCCTCCACCGTAGTGGACTATTGGATGATTTTAATAACGGATCGTTTGCGCAAACCCTCAATCCACTCCTGATATTTCTTATCAGCATTTTCCTCGAACAGTATTCTTTCGAATCTCGGGCGATACGTCCTCAAAAGACTTTCCAGGGGTCTCCAAAATCTCCTGAAGAAAAAAAATCTGATATCCCTGATCGGTCTCGAGTACGGGTGTAAACTCTCCGGGCTTCATTCCTTTGATGGTCTTTTGAAGCTGTGGCGATAGGGAATCAAGCTCGAACAGACCCAAATCTCCTCCTTCAGCAGCCGTTGATGGGTCTGAATAATTCCTCGCCATGGTTTCAAAAGATTCCCCGGCTTTCAATTCTATTTAAGATCTCATCTATTTTCGCCCGAATCTCAAGTTTTTTGTTCTCATCGGCAAACGTTGGGATTCTTATCAGGATATTGCGAAGGTGGTATTTTTGTTTCCCACCATACGTATCCTGGTGCTTTTCATAATAGGCCGCAATGTCTTCTCCGGTAATCACGATCTTCGATTTTACTTCAAAGTTGATGAGCCTTGTCCTGAGTATCTCTTCCTTGATCTTATTTCGATAGGCCTCCATGGTTAAACCGTCTTTGGCCAAGGCATGTCTGAGATCTTCATCGGTAAAGAAATTTTCTTCTTTAATTCGCTCAATGGTTTGATCAATCTGTTCTTCGCTGATTTTAATATTTGAGCGTTTTATCTGCTGATCTTCGATTTTCTTGTCAATAAGCTGGTTGAGCACACCCTCACGTACTTTGAAGCGCATCTCTCGTTCTTTTTCCTCGGGATATCCAAGGGCATGGATTTTATCTTCATAGGGCTTAATCGATTGATTGAGTTCAGAAAGCGTAATGATATCATCATTGACCACAGCAACAATTCGATCAACGATTTCAGCACCTTGCGACTGTATAACGAGGGGAGAACCCCCCACGCAAAAAAATACAGCACAAATCATTAAATTGCTTATTACTAATATTAAACGTCTGAACTTCATTCCAAAAAAACCGTGCATTATTTTCCAAGCCCGTCGATTTTTCCCCACAGTTCTTTGTTTATTTCAACGGGGTATTTTTTTTTAAGTTCTTTGATCCACGATGAATATGCTTTTTCCATCTTTTTTCGGCGTAAATTCTTTAGGGTGATTTCATCGGTATCTTTAGATCCCTCTTCTACCTCAGAGGTTAAACCATCGTCTTTTGAACGTTCTTCATCATATTTCGCCAAATCATCGGGGGTTATTTCAATCTGATCCCCCAACGCTTCGGCAATCACCTTCTCCATAAGCAAACGGGTCTCTAATCTCTTTTCCCAAGTATGGTACGGCACGGCATACTCAAGCAGCATTTGCTGGAATACTGTGTCGGGATAATCTCCTTTTATATTTTCAGCAGCCTGTTCAACTTCCATTTTTGTAATCTCGATGCCAAGTTCTTTAGCCCTCTCAAGAACAAGCATTTCCTCGATCATCTGTTGAATAAGTCGCAATCGAGCTTCTCTGAGGGTTCCGGGCTGCCGCACACTATTGTAAGAATAAGCGGTTTTTGCAATTTCAAATGCCGTGTTGAAATCGGAAACGGTAATTCCCCGGCCGCCCACCTTGATAAAATATTCTTCACTTCGCTTTTGTTCGGAATTCGAACACCCTGAAAACGAACAAACAATCAATAAAAAGCTGATTGGAACAATCAGCTTGATAGAACATTTTATTATCGGGATTCGGCGGTTTTCGGTGTCACTGATGTTAACTCGTAAATTGCCTAAAATTTTTTTAATTATTAACACGTTGCATAATCTCTTTCAAGATGTTTTTGACCTGGGTCAGAAGGCCGGCTGCATTCGCTTTTTCCAGGTTGGCTTTAAGCACCTGTTCCCGAGTAAATTCAAATCGATGGTTTTCAGAATCGAGCATTTTGAATAGGCCGGCAGGATTTCTCTGGTGTGCCCCGGAAAAATGGAGTGAAAGCTGTTGTCCGATCAGGTCAAGGCGCTTGACCCCCGCCTTTATGGCCAATACCCTGAGCATGATTTTTAAAAGAAGGTTTGAAACCTCCACAGGTAATTTACCAAAACGATCCAACAGTTCAACTTTAAAATCCGTGATCTCGTTGAGTTCTGTTATTTTTACCAAGCGGCGGTATGCTGAAAGACGCTGATCAATATCTGGAATATAGGATTCAGGTATTAAAGCGGGCATACTAACGTTAATTTCCGGTTCCAGGCTGTCTTGAACTGTTTCTCCTTTCAGTTCAGCCATTGAATTCTCCATCAGTTTAAGAAACATATCATAGCCGACTGCAGCAATATGACCGGACTGTGACGCCCCCAGAATTGTTCCACCGCCTCTGATCTTCAGGTCACTCATGGCGATTTGAAAACCTGATCCGAGGTCGCTGTGTTCCATTAAAACCTTCAGACGTTTCTGAGCGTTTTTGCTGAGTATGCTTTCATCCGGAATAAAAAGGTATGCATAGGCCTGTTCATCAAACCGCCCGACACGGCCGCGCAATTGGTAAATCTGGGAAAGTCCGAATTTATCGGCGCGATTGATTAATATGGTGTTGGCGGAAGGGATATCGAGTCCTGACTCTATTATGGTGGTACACACCAGCAAATCGATCTCTTTATTCATAAAACGGAGCATGACATCCTCCAACGCCTCTTCATCCAGACGGCCGTGGGCGACATCGAGTCTAACATCGGGCACCAGAGCTTTCAGATGCTTTGCCATTGCCCATATACTATGAATATTGTTATGAACAAAAAAGATCTGACCTTTTCTGTTTAACTCTTTTTGAATGGCTTCGGAAATAACGGCATCATCAAATTCAGAAATGTATGTGATAATAGACTTGCGATGCTCAGGCGGTGTTGCAATGACACTTATATCTCGGATTCCCATCAGAGACATATGCAAGGTCCTGGGAATCGGGGTCGCAGTCAATGCAAGCACCTCCACTGTGCTTTTCATTCTTTTTAGTTTTTCCTTATGTTTGACGCCAAAACGCTGTTCTTCATCCAGTATTAAAAGACCCAGTTCTTTAAAAGCCACATCCTTCTGGAGCAGCCGGTGAGTTCCGATGACAATATCGATTCTTGCAGTTTTAAGATCATCGATAATTTTACTCTGGCGACTTAAAGAACGAAACCGGCTTAAACATTCAATATTAATCGGGTACCGTTTGAATCGCTCGGAAAATGTGGCGAAATGTTGTTCAGCCAGCACAGTGGTTGGAACAAGAACAGCCACCTGTTTGCCGTCATTGACGGCCATGAGCGAAGCGCGAAGGGCAACCTCTGTTTTACCGTAACCCACATCGCCGCAGACCAGCCGGTCCATTGGGATGGGCGCCTTCATGTCATTCAGTACATCTTCGATGGCATTGAGCTGGTCCGGTGTCTCCTCGTAAGGAAAGCCGGCTTCAAAATCCTGGAAATCGCTACCAACCTCTCCAAAAGCATATCCCTTTCTGACCTTACGTTTGGCATATAGTTTTAAAAGCTCTCCGGCAATCTTCTCCGCCGATCTTTTTACCCTGGCTTTAACCCGTTCCCATGATTTGCCGCCCATCTTGTCCAAAACCGGTTCGATTCCATCCACTCCCATGTATTTTTGAACCATGTTCATACGGTCGACAGGCAGATATAGTTTGTCATTATCCTTATAGAGAATGAGAAGATAGTCATTGCTCGAACCGTTATGCTTCAGTTTTATAAGACCTTCATATCGACCAATCCCGTGATCGATGTGAACCACAAGATCCTCTTTTTTCAAATCTTCAAATGCAAGAAGTTCCGTTCGAACCCTTGGCGCTGTTTTTATTTTTCGGCGTCGTTTCGATCCGAATATTTCATCTTCTGTAATGATCGCCAAAGATTCAGCCGGCCAGACAAATCCGCAAGAAATCTGTCCGAGGCAGACGAACACCTGACCTTTGCTTTGTTGGATATCAGGCAAACCGTCAACACGATCGAGATAGATACCGTAAGGGACTAAAAGCGACTTCAGCCGCTCGGCCTGTGCCTGTTTATTACAAACCAAAAGGGTGACAAAACCCGCCTGCTTCTGCGCATTGATCCAATTTGCCAGGGGTGAAAAAAGGTTTTTCTCCCGGCGACGTGTAAGTTCCAGAGCGGTCGGGATATCGTCTTTAACGGAAAAGTCAAACCGTCTGAGGGGCTGTTCGGTGGTAAATGCCCCTTTGGATACCGGAAGCTTTTTAAACGTCAGCGTTTTTTTATGCATAAAGAGGTCTTTAGCCTTTGACCATGTTAGATAAAGACTTTCGGGTTCGACACAGAGTCTTGCTTCCTTGCGCGCAGCGACAAAACTTTTGGATGCCTGCTCCAGCGTTTGATCTGCAACCTTTTCGAGTTCGGCCGGCTCAAACAGAATAAAAAGCGTTTTATCCGGCATATAGTCAAAAAAAGTATCCAGCTCGGAATAGATCAGCGAGATCATGCTTTCAACTCCAGGGAACACTCCCTCCTTTTTAATGCGATCGATCAAGCTTCTGACTTTGGTTACCGGAATATCCAGCTTCGATGCCTGCGCCCTCATCCGGCTTATAATCTGATCAGTGCCGGCCTTCTTTACAACCGCTTCCCGGGCCGGCAGGATAACGGCTTCTCGGATTCTTTTAATGGTTCGCTGGGATGCGGCTGAAAAAAACCTTAAGGACTCTACGGTTTCCCCAAACAGTTCGATCCTGAGCGGGTCTGAATAAAGCGGGGAAAAAATGTCCAGAATACCGCCCCTGATGCAGAAGTCTCCGGGTTCCTCAACAATTGCTGACCGAACATAGCCCCCGGACAACAGCTTTTTTACCAAGGCGTCACGATCGATATCCTCCCCAACCATAACAAGTTCTGCATAATCACACAGCTGTTGTCTGGGTATGATTTTCTGCAGAACAGCAGACACGGTGGTAACCACAATCTGCGGTACATCACCGACGACCAGCTGATACAGTGATCTGATCCGCTTTGCTGCTGTTTCATTGTGATAGGACAGGTACTTAAATGGTAAAATATTATATGCCGGAAAATAAATCATGGGCGGCCGGAGTTTTTCTGAAAAAAAACGCAGATCTTCCAAATGGGTTTCCGCTTCCTTTTCTGAAGGCGCTATAACGACAACAGGCGACGGGTGCTGTGTGTATAACCGGGATACCAGATAGGCTTTTTCAGATCCGGACACCCCTGTGCATTCAATACTGCGGTCCCTGTCAGGAATTATATCAGATATGCATCCATATGATATTTTTTCTTGATTTTGATCCATAAACAAAGTAGTTGTCTTTTTATTATGCCATGCCGGCGTAGCTCAGTTGGTAGAGCAGCTGATTCGTAATCAGCAGGTAGGCGGTTCGAATCCGCCCGTCGGCTCCACCTTATTCTTAGGGGGTTTTGGCAATTTGACGGAGCGGTGCTTTATTTTTTATGCCCCAAAAATAAGGTGCTTTTTCGAACCGCTATAGCCCAATTCGGATCATTGTGCAACCGGCGTTTATGCCCCCTGCAATTCGCACTTTAACCTGTTGAAAAAACATATCCTAAAGCATTCAGGTGATCTGTTTTTTTTTGCGATCACGATCGTACACCTATAACCAGAATAAAAAGGAGTTGTCGTGAGTTATAAAATAGGATTTGCCGGAACCGACGCAAGAACGCTTTTAAGTGCCCTGATCACTTCAACGGCAACCAGTGAAAACCATCCGGATGATTTTCAAGGCGTCGTTATTCGGGGGATGCCGTCCATGCCACCGTTTGCAAAGACAATGCAGTGGCCGATAAAATTTTTATCCACAACAGACAATTCAAAAAAGGCATATGCCGCTGCTATAATTGAGGCCCTTAAAAACGGATCCATCGACGGTGTTGTTCCAATGCCTGAAGATTTATTGCTCGAAGGTTTGGTTGATGAATTGGAGGAAGCCGGTTTTCTCGATTCTATTTTAGGATTTACGCGCAAAAGTTCATTTATTGAAGGCGACAAAATCGCGTGTAAACGTCTTTGCCGTGAATATGGCGTCCCTGTTGCCGACAAATGGTATGAAGTAGACGCCAGAGACTATGCACAGGTTTTGAAAGCGTGTCTGGCTCTGATCGACCAGTACGGCGGCGCGGTGCTGAAGTATCCGTATAGTGCCGGCGGGAAAGGTTCCCGGATTATTTTGAACGCATGGGAAGTCAAAGAGGTCTATGACACGTTAATCAACGATTATGGGAAAAATTATAAACGATCCCTGGGGAAAAAGTCCCAATGGCCGCTCCTTATCGAGTCGAGGATGTCCGGCGTCGAAATTTCATTTAATATTTTGATCGATAAAAACGAAAATTTTCAAATCCTTCCCACCTCCATGGATTATCCGGAGCGATTCCCCGGACCTGCCAGTAAAGACAATCCGATTACCGGCGGAATGGGGAGCATTTCACCCCATCCCATGGAAACATCCGGTCTGCTGGAAATGGCGGCCGAAGATATTGTTAAGCCGCTGATAAAAGCCTTGAAAGAACAAAACATGTTACGTCCCTGCCTGGTGTATCCCGGCTGCTTTTTATCGTTTGACGGCAATATGGCCCCAACGAGAATTCGCGTCTGCGAGATCAATATTCGGCCTCCGGAACCTGAATGGCAGCCGATTGTCCGCAGAATAAGAAACCTGGGCCCCTTAATCAAGGCCACGCTTCAAGGAAATTTAGATACCGTCACCCCCGAAATAAGGTCTGACCAGATATCCATCTGCACAGCCCTGGTTACCGGATCCGGCGGCCCCCAAGGCCAGAAGGGATACCCGTGGTCCTGTACCAAGGGGGAACCCGTCCATATCGATTTTGGCTACCTGAACAAAAAGAAGATCCAGGTTATTCCATCTGCCATGACGTATTCAGACGAAGAAGGGGTTTTCAAATCCGATGGCAGCCGTGTCGCCTATTGCAATGTCAATGCAACCGTGAAACCCGGAGAAAGCAGAGCAAAAGTGGCTGAACGGCTTCGCAGGAAAGTATTGACGGCCTTTGAAAATGGTAAAATAAGGGTCATCCCCCGGGAAAACCCTGAAGGGAACCGGCTGGATTTACGATACGATATCGGAAACCACTTTGACATGGCAGAAGAATTACTACCAACAAAAATCATCGTGTAAAGTTGATGTTGGATTTACAATGGAAAATCTAAAAAAATGCTTGTATTTTAGTTCGTTGAATAATATTTTTACTTCAATCTTCTTGACAGACATATCTGTTTTGACATACCGATAAGGGATAGACCCATAATGAGGAGGCAGATGAATGAACGATCCGGACGACATAGAGTTAAAATGCGAAATCAATAAAATCATGAAAAATGTCCATAACATAATAAAAAAAATTGAAACCCTCGATCCGGCCAAGAACGACAATTCAAAACAAAGTAAGGATTAATTTTCGTAAATATAACGGTATTGAATAAATAAAAAAAATGATCTTAAGGAGGCGCCATGGCATTAACCAAAAATGATATTGTCACAAGTATACACGATCTGGGATTTACCAAGAAAAAATCTGTGGAAATCATCGAATCTTTACTGGAAATTATAAAAAGTTCGCTGGAGAAGAATGAAGATGTCCTGATTTCGGGATTTGGAAAATTTTGTGTGAAGCAAAAAAAACAACGGAGAGGCCGCAACCCTGCCACCGGCGACGACTTGATGTTGAAAGAACGAAAAGTGGTTACGTTCAAATGTTCAGGAAAATTGAGGGACAAGATCAAGGACAATAAGCGCCGGATTTAACTTAATCCCTTAAGATCCTTTTAACTGCCCATTGTATCGAGCCATAAAAATTGATAGGGATTCAACTTTAATACATCTGTACGGAAAACCTCGCCGGTAATGAGGTCTCTCATCCGCACCGGAGCGCTGGCGCCCGATAACGAAGCTGTGACCCGTTTGGATGAAATATTGGTAACGGCAAACAGTTTTTGATCCTCAGCATACCTTGCGATGACAAACAACAGAGGAT
>CAWBNO010000009.1:0-59199 GCA_963790095.1 uncultured delta proteobacterium
ATAGCTGCAATGACCTACAGATATCAAGCACCTGATTTTTTTCGTGATACCATAATGCGATATCACAACCTGATCTAACCTTTTGAGTTTTGTGATGGATCGCATGGTTCTTTCAACCAAAGATATTCTGTGTTTCAAAGACATATCTGAAAAAGGGGCAAAGTGCAGATACCTAATAAGTGTTTTATCGATAGTCCCGTTAAAAAAAGGCCAAAGCTTTGATCAAGTCTTTGGCCAAATAAAAAATTATTAGTTGAGGTAATCGTCAGCGGGATTATTGATAAAACAAAGATGTGCGAAGCCGCCACTCATTCTGGCATGAAATGTGCTATATGGGTAAAGTATCCACTTTCTCTTTTTCATAATAATTACAGCATATATTATTGCATAGCCTTGATAAAAATGAAAGGGAAAAATCCGGTAGTCCGTAGAAAAATTTTACAATAAATTACAAATTTTCTAAAAAATTATCATTAACCACAAATCTATTAAAGAGACTGGGCTAAAACTACCGCGAAGCGGTTTCGTCCATCTAATGGTGAACACAGGATTTTCGAACGTAAAGTATTCATCGCGAACCATACACGAAATATGAAAACGATATCTGAAAAATGATCCTTGCTTGATATTTACAGTCCCAATTTGATATGTGTCAATTTAGCGTATTCCGCATCATGGTAGGCTGTCATTGGTTTTCAAATATATATTTGAAGTGTAATATCATGGAGAAGAAACTATGTGCCACGTCTCATCCAAACTTCAGGGTTGGTTATATAATTACAACAGATTTATGAAAGAGCTTCTGGAAACAGGATTCAAACAGACCTCCACAAACACAAGGGAGGGGCTGGCAAACCTGACGCTGCTACTGGTGACAGACAGCCCGAAAATTTCCTGGGTTCAAGATGACCTGGTAAATGATCCAGATTATGCAATTCCTGTAAGAATTTATCATCCGACGCCTGACTCTAGCCTCCCTGTCCTGATCTATTATCACGGTGGTGGTCATATGGCAGGGAGTGTTACTGTTTACGATCCCATATGCCGAAAAATTGCTCATGCAACCGAACACATCGTAGTTTCTGTCGACTACAGGCTTGCTCCTGAGTGTCCTTATCCATTGGGTGTTAATGATGCATACAATGTTGTAAAAAATATATGGGTAACACTTGATGGACGAGGCCTAAACTATCAACGTCAACTTTCCATAGCCGGAGACAGTGCAGGAGGTGCATTGTGCGCCACTGTGGCACATATCTCTCAGCATGATGCAGGGATTGATATCAGGCGTCAGGCCATGATTTATCCCAGTCTTGACTACACCTTGAATTCAGACTCCATAGAGGAAAATGCCAAAGGCTACCTCCTTCAAAAAGAAAAAATCATATGGTATTTCGATAACTATTTTCAAAAGGGAGAAAACCGCAAGAGCGCGTCTCCCCTTTACATGGAATTTACGAACCATTTGCCAGAAACACTTGTCATTACAGCCGAGTTTTGTCCTCTACGGGATGAGGGAATTGCTTATGTGGAAAAAGTGAAATCAACAGGCCTTTATGTAGAGCACCTCCATTTTGACAATATGATCCACGCATTTTTGAATCTGGAAAATCTTGTGAAAGATGAGTGCGAAACCGTTTATCGGAAAATCGGCGAGTTTTTGAACCTGAAATAAGGCAAATGGACCACGAAGCTGCTAATATACTTCTTCAACAAACCTCCTAACGAACCCTGATTACATTTTATTGCTATGAAGTTTCTTTGGAGGGTCGGACCAAGTTAACTAATTGATTTGGTGGCAGAATGCTGAATAAACTGGGCTGATTTTTAGCTTAGAACGTTTTTTTTGCCATGGAATTGAGCCTATTAAGATATCGTTTTCTGATTACAGCTTAAAAGAGAGCTCAATAGTTGTTGAAAAAGCAGAATATTTTGATGGTACAGAAACGGATACAATGATATGAATTAAGAATATGATGAAAATACGCTTATAAGGGGGAAATATGAAAGAAGTTATCATTGTATCTGGGGCAAGAACACCGGTCGCGGCTTTTGGTGGAGCCTTAAAAACAACATCAGTGGTCGATCTTGGCGCTCTGGTGTTAAAAGAAACTCTGAAAAAAGCTGGCCTAAAACCGGTGGCAACAGAGGCGTTGATTTGCCATGAACCCGAATTTTTAAAGGGTAACGGCATGATAGATCTGGAAAAGCGACACTTTGACTATGATGAATCACTACAACCTGTCCAGGTGGATGAAGTCATCATCGGGAACGTAGTGGGAGCAGGTCAGGGACAAAATGTGGCCAGGCAGGCCATGATCAAAGCAGGCATACCCAAAGAGACTCCTGCCTTTACCGTCAATAAGGTGTGTGCTTCAGGGATGAAGGCTGTTGCTCTGGCTGCACAGGCGATCTGCTCCGGGGAAGCAGAGACTATTTTAGTGGGTGGAATGGAAAACATGAGTCTCATTCCCTACGTCGTTCCAACCGCCCGATGGGGAGCCCGCATGAACAATGTGGACATGCTCGATCTTTTGGTTTTTGACGGTCTTTTTGAGATCTTTTATGGTTATCATATGGGTTTGACCGCTGAGAACATTGCAGTGCTCTATAAGATCTCAAGAGGAGAACAGGATGAACTGGGTGTTATCAGCCATCAGCGCGCCAGAAAAGCCATTGCCCAAGGACTGTTCAAAGAAGAGATCGTACCGGTGATCATCCCCCAACGAAAAGGAGATCCCAAGGTTTTCGATACAGATGAACGGCCCATGGAAACCAGCATGGAAAAAATGGCAAAATTACGTTCAGTATTTAAAAAGGATGGTACCGTTACTGCTGGAAATGCCTCGGGGATCAATGATGCTGCGGCAGCCCTGCTTCTTATGTCAGATGAAAAGGCAAAAGAACTCGGTTTAAAACCCATTGTTCGGATCAAAGCTTATGCATCAGCCGGCGTCGATCCTGCTTACATGGGTCTCGGCCCCATTCCGGCAGTGAAAAAAATTCTTCACAAAGAAAAACTGTCGGTCAATGACTTTGGCGTCATCGAACTAAACGAGGCCTTTGCCGTTCAGGCTATTGCATGCATGAGAGAATTAAATTTTGATATTGAAAAGACCAATCCTTCAGGAAGCGGTATTTCTATCGGTCATCCCATCGGATGTACCGGCGCCCGAATCATTTTGACCCTGATGAATGAAATGATAAGAAACGATCAAGCCCTTGGTCTTGCCACGCTTTGCATCGGTGGAGGCCAAGGTATGGCGACGGTATTGGAAAGAGTATAAACTAAATCGAATCAAAACTCAGTTGAAGTTAAATTCATAAAATTTCATAATTAATTCCAAGGAGGAAAAGAGATGTTGGAAATAAAGGATTCTGTTGCTGTGATTACCGGTGGCGGTGGTGGCATCGGTCTAGAGGTTGCCAAATACTGGGTAAATAATGGAGGTAAAGTAGTAATCGCCGACATAGCTGAAGATCTTTTAAAACAGGCGCAGTCCGAAATTAATGCTTTAGGTGGTGAAGTTGCTGTGGTAGAGTGCAATGTTACCAATGAAGATGATTGCGCCAGATTGGCTGATACCGCAATTGATAAGTTTGGTCAGATCAATTTGATTGCCCCCTTTGCCGGTATCATTAGGGACGGTCTCATGGTCGCTCCGGACCGGGAAACAGGAAAAGTCACAAAAAAAATGCTTCTAAAAGATTTTCAAATGGTTATTGACATCAATTTAACCGGTGTATTTTTAACTGTGCGTGAATGTACCGAACGTATGATCAATCATAACTGCAAGGGATTGATATGTCTAATATCCTCAACTGGATCTTTGGGTACTGCAGGCCAGATCAACTATTCATCCAGTAAGGCGGCTATGTCTGTGATGCCAAAAGTAATTACTGCAGAATTTTTTCGGCGTGGTCTTGCCGACAAGATTCGCTGTGTGGCTGTTGCCCCCGGATATGTGGGAACGCCTATGGTAAAAGGAATGAATCAGAAAGCTCTGGAAAGAATTCTGACGCAAGTTCCCATTGGACGTCTGATTGATCCGGAAGAAGTAGCCGCTTTTGTAGGGGATATCTATCGAAACGAAGCTCTCGCCGGGGATGTATTTTATATTCATGGGGGGCTACGACTCGGTTCCAAAGGGTAGATTAGGTTGCATGAAATCTGCCGGGTTTAGAATGTTTAAAATCATTAGACGAAAAGAAATGGCGATGGAATCATTGTTTTGAATGAAATTGAAACCTTTCCAATTGTCTGCAAGGCTAAACCCAGCCAGATAGTGATTTTAAAAGCAAACGATCTGAGCGAGCGAATTCAACTCTCGGTAGTTGAAGAAGATGGAGAAAAGTCGCGATAACTATAGGTTGTTGGGTGGCAAAGAATGCTACCGCCGCCTTCAAGACGACGGAAGTAGTTAAAAAGCAGACACTGTTTTTCAAACGACAAGCAAAAAAGCTTTCCTAATTCGAATGAGATGAAACATGAACGAGAACGAACAAGACAAGTCTGGTCCTGAAACCTTGTTTGCGGACTGGATGAAAACATCCACAGCATTCTGGGAATCGATGGCCTCGATATGGCCCGCTTTCAACACTGACGGTGGTGTTACATCGGATTCAAAAAGAGATGATAAAACAAGTCGGTTTCAGAAATCATGGGAAAGCACCCAAAAAACCTGGAAAACATGGTCACAGATTATCACTGAACCGGAAACCATGGAGACTCTTTTTAAAGAAACCGGGGGGCTGCCGGAAATCTTTTTGAAAATCGCCCAAACCGGCCTGAACAGTTTTGTCCATCTTCAGCAGCAATGGCTTCAAAGGGCCGGGAAAGTCCAAGAATCCACAAAGTCGTATACGTTTGAGAACATAGACGAAGATGCCGTTAAAGTTTGGACACAACTCTATGAAACAGAATTGAGAAAAATTTTCAATATACCGCAATTGGGATTGACGCGAGTTTATCAGGAGAGAATGATTCGTACCGTAGATAAATTCAATATTTTTCAATCCAATTTGACTGAATTTTTGCGTCTGTTATCTTTACCCATGGAAAAAACCTTCCAGGTCATGCAGGAAAAACTAACGGAATTGGCGGATGAGAGTAATCTTCCTGAAGATTCAAAAGCGTATTACCAGATGTGGATAAAAATTCTGGAAGGACATTACATGACGCTGTTTCAATCTTTTGAATACACAAAGATCCTGAATAAAACCCTACATTCTATGTCGGAATTTTCGGAAGCAAAAAAAGAATTTCTACAGGACACCCTGTTGTATATGCTCCCTGTTCCAACGCAAAAGGAGATGGATGAACTGTACAAGGAGATTTACCTTTTAAAAAAGCGAATAAAAGAACTTGAAAAGCGTTCATAAGGATATCGACGGACCTGCTTGAATTTCACTGTACGGTGCTCAATTTATAGCGGTCCTCAAAATACAGTTCCGTTTCGAAGTTCAAAACCCGAAATCCAACATCCAAAATCGAATTGGAGGTGGTTTCATGGTTCAACCCAAAATATCTGTCGATCTAATTTTATCCAAACTGGCCGAGGAGGCGGAAAAGGCTGGGGAAAGCGCCCAAAAAGCGTCGGATGTGCTGCTGGAACCCCTTGAAACCGAAATTGCCGTTACACCTTACGATGTCGTTTATGAAGAAGATCGGGTAAAATTGAAGCATTATAAGCCGACCGTTGAAATTAAACTCAAAAGACCCCTTCTGGTGGTTTACGCGTTGATCAACCGGGAAACCATGCTTGATCTTCAGCCCGGAAGGAGCGTGGTGCAGAATTTTTTACAAGAAGGAATAGACGTCTATATGATCGACTGGGGTTATCCGGCTCGCAAAGATAGGTATCTCACCATCGACGATCATGTGAACGGATATATTGATAATGTCGTTGATTTTATTCTCGACAAACACAATCTGAATAAAATCCATTTGATGGGCATTTGTATGGGCGGTACGTTCTGTGTTATTTACTCTGCCCTTCATCCTGAGAAGATTAAAAATCTGGTGACCACGGTGACGCCCACAAACTTCGATACCAACCAGGGGTTGTTACATATCTGGATGAAGGATATGGATGTGGATCGTATTGTAGATACTTACGGTAATATCCCCGGAGATATCATGAACATGGGTTTTCTGTTACTTAATCCGGCCCGATTGATGATCGACAAATATGTGGGGTTTATAGAAAATATGGCCAACAAAACATTCGTAGAAAACTTTGTCCGGATGGAAAAATGGATTTTTGACAGTCCGGATGTGCCTGGTGAGACTTTTCGACAGTTTGTTCGGGATTGTTACCAAAAGAATCTGCTGATCCAGAGCAAAATGGAAGTGGGCGGAAAGCGTGTGGATCTAAAAAAAATTACCATGCCCCTCTTGAATTATTACGGGAAATATGACCATCTTGTCCCTCCCGAAGCTTGTGAACTGCTTACGAGTAAAGTCGGCAGCAAGGATGTCGAAGATATCTGTTTGGACACGGGCCATATCGGCATTTATGTGAGTTCAAAGTACCAAAAGGAATTTGCGCCCAGAATTGCCCGCTGGCTCAAAGAGAGGGATGAAGACAAAAAGAAGCGTGGAACAAAAAAAGCAACTCCGAAAAAAAGAGCTGAAAAAAAGACCCCAAAAAAAACATCAGCAGCATTGAAAATTAAAAAGAATCAATAAAGGAAATAATACTTCGACAGGAGACATTTGATGACCCAAAGAAACAATTATTTTAAAACCTTTTGCAAAATCAGCAAGGCATTTGGGACGACTCTGGGTAAAGAGAAGCTTTTGGACATGATCGTCCATAGCGCCATCGACACCATGGATGCAAAGGCAGCATGTCTCTTTCTCTCTGACGAGGAAGAGAATGTTTTTGTCCCGGTGGCACAGAAAGGGTTGTCGGACAATTACCTGCATGCAAATCCAATGCGGGCCAGAAAGCTCGTGGATGAAATCCTCAAAAGAGGATATCTTGCGTTTCATGATGCAGCCACAGATCCCCGGTTGGAAAATCTGGAAGCTAAAAAGGCGGAAGGGATCGCATCTATCCTTTCTGTTCCTGTGATGGTTAAAGATCAGGCCATCGGGGTTCTTTCCCTTTATGCGGGTGAACCCAGAGATTTTTCTCAGGACGAGATAGATTTTTTAAGTGCGCTGGCCGATCAAGGTGGCATCGCCATTGCTCAGGCCCGGCTGTTTGAACGGATAAATCAGAATTCGATGCTGTTTCTCGATCTGGCCTCCAGCATCAATTCGACTTTGGACCTCAAGCAGGTGTTGCATATTTTGACGGCCGAAATCTCTGAGGCTTTAGAGATGAAAGGCGTGTTGATACGTCTTTTGAACCATGAAACCGGCAATCTTGATCTTGTGGCGAGTTATGGTCTGAGTGAAGAATATCAAAACAAAGGTCCTGTTGCCCTAAAAAAAAGCATTGCACAGGCACTAAAAGGCGAAACCGTCATTATCGAAGATGTATCTACAGACAACCGTTTGCAGTATAAAGCGGAAATCATAGAAGAAGGTATTGCTTCAATTCTCCGTGTTCCGATCAAGGCCAAAGAGGAGGTCATCGGCGTGATGAGTCTTTACAGCGGTAATGCCCGGAGATATCCTGAAGATGTCATTATCCTGGTGAATGCTCTGGCCCATACCGGTGGACTGGCCATCCAGAATGCTTTCATGTATCTCAGCCTTCAGGTAGATAAAAAATCCTTGGAAGAGGATATATGGAGCCATCGTTCCTGGTTTTAATACGCTTTTGCCATATCCTTAAATTGGACCGTGTTGCAATTAAAGAACCGAATTCATGACAATTACTATTCACTATTCTTCATTGATTGTTTAATCCGTTCTTCTATCGATTGTATGGGATTAATTCCCGCGTTTAGGAAACCACACCATCCAAATGAAGCCAACCCTCTATGGAAAAATTGGCATTCCCTGTCTATCTACTACTTATAATGATAAGCTGGGTGTTAAGGTTTCCCCTTGATAGTGATTTGTTTACATCCGCCTATCAAGGGCGTCGGCAATGCAACCACGGCAACCAGCCTTATAAAAAACCTGTTTTTAGAGTTAATTGTTACCGCATGCATATTTTGGGTTACAAAATACAACAATTTTATAGACGAAAAGCGTATTTCTTCTTTGAAGAGTTGTATCAACAAGTCAATCGTCAGGCCCTAGCACCCTTTTTTCGTCCATGGTTACGCCGGAAGGGATTGGTTTTAGATGCCGGTTCGGGATCCGGTCATCTGGCCGAGACAATGGGCCTGAGTAATGCCTGCTTCTTGGACCTTACTTGGGAAAAGATCAAACGGTGTAAGGACAAAAGAGGTCGGGGACATTTCATCCAAGGTGACATTCAAATGCTGCCTTTCCAAAACAATGTTTTTGACGAGGTTATTTGTTCTAATGTGCTGCACTATACAGGCTTAGCAGGCCTTAAGGAGCTACTTAGGGTGGTAAAATCAGGCGGCCAGTTGTTGCTGGCTTTTTTCGAAAGCTCCGAGTTTACACAATGGGCCATAACCTTGGCTGTATTTTGTGGCGTGTTCCCGTCGTTGATGAGGGAAGCTCGGTTCATCGATCTGGCAGAACTGGCTCAGCTAAAAATCCAGATTGTAGACAGCGCCACCGTGGTCTTCTTGCCACCCTTTTTTCAGGCGTTCAGAAACCTGCCGAGAAAGGGCTTAGTGGCCTTTGTGTTGAAGATTCTTCTTTGTTCCAAAATAATAAAATTGGCTTGATAGGTGCTGATTAGGAATGATCAAACGATCAAATCACATTTCCGATTATAAAATCCTTGATACTTCTTTTTATCATTCCGTCCGGTAACGACTTGAAATGCTCAAAACAATGGGGACACAAATAAACAAAGTCATCTATTGAATGGATTTTTACATAAGAGATATTTTCATCGCATAAGCTACATGGATAGTCCGGTCCATCAATAGCTTGACTTTTAACCAAATATTGAGCACCTACTCCATAACAAATCACCTCCTTAGCGGATAGATGCCTGTACCATTTTACTTTCGCTTCGTAAAATTGATATACTTCCGGTCCGTTCGCGTTCGGTAAGTAATTTAATGGTTTGATGCAAATGTTTGAATTCGCTTTAGGGGCATACTCTGTCTCGAAATATATGCCGCTTTCACTGTAATTATATGTTTTAGCCTGATAATAATTTTCCGTATTAAAATTCCCCCATATGATAGGAACTTCATGCTGGATGCGTTTTCCCGCCCTTTTTTCATTTGCATTCATTTTTGTGCCTCCTTTTAGCCCTGTGAAGGCAGAATAGAGAAAATATAAGTATATTAAGTTTTTTTATAATGTATTTTAGTGTTTTTGTCTATGAAGCAAAAACCTCATTTTTAAGGGAGAAATTCCTGGAATAAGGGAGTATTTCCCATCCGATATGTGTGTTCGAGTGAATTGTTTTTGTAAAACATATTTAAGCTCCAATATTAAAATCAAAGCGCCGGCGGCATGCAATCAAAAGAGGAAAACTCTAAACTGCTGGGGAAATAGCGGGAATGTTCAGCAATACAGTTCCAGAATGCCAAAATTATGGGTTATTATCCTTCTTGAAAAAGCTGCCGAAAGTTTCCATGGTTTCCTGGAACTGTTTGCTCTGATTATCGATAAGATCCTGAAAACCTTTGACCAGTTCCCCCTGTGATTCGGCCCTTTTTTCTTCCAAAAGCAGCCGCAAGCTTTTTATTGTTTCTTCCTGGCCGGCAACCTTTTCTTTGAGTTCCTCATATTTTTTAACCAGCGCCAGGTGCTCGTCTTTTGGCACCATGCCCATCAATTCCAGATAATCTTTAAAGGACTCTAAAAAATTTTCCGATGCTTTTTCCCAGGATTCCATGTAAGCAGGAGTGTCTTTTTCCATATGTTCCAGACCGTAGAATTTTCTAAACATCTCCGTGAGATCATCGAACCCCTTAAACTTAAACCCCTGTTGCATCCAATTGGATAGGTCTTCCAGCCGTTTTTGCTCTTTTGCGGCATTGACCAGAAAATTCCCCCAGAATTCCAAAAAATGTCGGTCCATGAAGTCTTTCTCCTTTTTTTATCCCTCAGGGATCAGTCCACGTTAAGCACTCACCGGTTTCTGAAGTTGTTTTATGGATTTTATCTGAACGGCTATTTCTTTTTTAAGCTCAGCAACGATTTTTTTCTGTCCGGCAATCTTTTCTTTCTGGTTGGCCACAATCTTTTTCTGTTTAGAGACATCATTTTTCTGTCCGGCAACCTCTTTTTTAAGGTCTTTAACGAGCTCTTTTTGATCCGCCACTAACTTTTTTTGTTTGGCAATTTCTTTTTCCTTATCCATGATCATCTGCTTTTGATCAGCTAAGAGTTCCTTCTGTCTAGATCTCACTAGAGATCTCAATTGCCTGATCCGCCACCCTTTCGTTTAGCGCTTTGTATTGTTTTATCAATTCAAAGTGTTCATCCTTGGGTACCAAGCCCATCATGTCCAGAGAATACTTAAAGAGCTTCTGGAAGTCTTCTGTCGTTGTTTCCCAGGCTTTTACATAGTCTTGAGTCTCTGTGGACCAGAAATCCACATCCCAGAACTTACCGAAGGACTCTGAAAGTTCTTCAAAACCACTGAGTCCTCCCACGATCCATCTTGTCATGTCTTGCATCTGTTTCTGCCCTTTTTCTAAGTTCATGAATTGGTCTTCCCAAAATTTATAAATATATTGATCCATAAGATTTCCTCCTTACGAACTCTTATCTAAATCGAGTTGAAACCGTACAGGTCCCCGATAGTTTTTGTCACCGAAACGGGTGTGAAGGGCACAGGCTGAATTTGGATGAGACCACGACGTTGCAATGGCCACATGACCTTTTGGAAAAGCGGTCACTTCTGCGTCGATATAGTCTATGGGGGCAAGGGCCGTTTCCTTTTCCACCAGGTCGTCACTCTCTCCATAACAGATCAGCCACGGGATTTTCTTTTGTTTGAGTCGTTTAAAATTCAGTTTTTTCCCGAACAGTTTGACCGGAAGTGTCCCGTCTTCGGTAATCGGTATATTGTAGGAATCGAAGCTCATCTGAGTAATTGACAGGGGAAGATCATTCCGTTCATTGTTCAGCCAGTAATTAATGGCAGCTGCAGTCTTGCTGATTTTAACATTATCGCCGTCCTGACGGCCGAACATCATTAAATCTCTATAAAATGCGGCAATTGGAGATTCATCTTCGATGCTTTTGAGTTTATAGACCCAGCCCATGAGTTTGCCGTCCGCCACTTGGTTACCATTAGGCAAAATTTTCGTTCCATAAAGCAGATCATTGAAACGCTGGGGCAAATTTTTCAAAAATTCGGCAAGCCCTTTGCTTCGGGTGCCGTCCATGGGCGATACGCAGGTGATGAGCGCATCCACCAGGCCATCCAGTTCGCCGGAGAGTAAATTGCACACCGCTGAAAAGCCACCCTGACAGTAGCCGTTTAATGTCACCGGTTTCCCATGTCTTTCCCTAACCTTTTCACAAAACAATCGCGTATCAAGGGCATCATTTTCACCGGTCATGACTTGAACCGCTTCATTGGAGCTGATATCTTTGAAAATTCGAATATAGGTAGGGATTCCCTGATTGGCGAAACAATGGGCATAACTCCGATTTTCATTTGGCAAAAAGGCAAGGATATTGGCGCCCAGAACATAAGGGGGAAGAATGATGACCGGCTTGCCGGTTTTATTGACCTTGACCTCTTTGTCCGTCGGAAGAATCTGATACAGGACAAACCGGTCTGTTTCGGCAATCTTTTTATTGTCGTCCCTCTCAAAATGGAATCCGAATTCAGGTTCAATGTCCTGGATGGCCTTCGGGTATTGGTTGGCCATAACATCCATCATTTTTGATTGCCTGGCTAAAAAACCTTCGACATCTTCACCTTCCGAGCAAAAAAGGGTGTTAAACACAGCGGCAATGCCGTTTTCCATCTCCATTTTTCCAGAATGAGTAATTGCCTTCATGCTGCTATTGACACCTCTACCAATCAAATCAAGATTAAAAGCCAACAATTTCATGTAGGACTGAACATTCTCTAAAGGTGAAGTACTCCATAGTTTTTGCTTTTCCACGTGATTGAAATAGCTTGTGGCGATGAGATATGGAATCATAAAATCATTTGAATATTTAGAAAAAGCTTTCAGGTAATTTTGTGAGGCATTGACAAGATGAGAAAATACAGAAACATTTTTCTCTAGTATGTCATGAAACATGTCATGAAACGCTGTGTCTTTCGAGCTGCTGTTGAACTGAATCATTTTGGCTCTTGCCTCCTATAGTTCAAGAAATTACGTGGCTCACGGCTTTGATATGATTCTATCTAAAGCTGTGAACCACGTCTATGTTTTATTTGCTAGGCCCTGAAAATAACTTTTCAACATTTTTATAATTTTGATCCGCTGTCTTTTTAAAATCGTCACAACTTCTTTTATAAAGCCGCATCCATTCATTCACGGCCTTTTTGCCTTCTTCAGGCAGCCACGTGGCTTGTTCTAGAAAAGAATTGGTCATTTTCTCATTCTGATTCCGTAACATATCCATTGTGTTGTAGCCCTGCTCAAATGCATTTTTGTTGAGTTGAACCATCTGTTTTATAGCATTAAATTGTTCCATTTGCTTATTTCCTTTCCTTATTTTTTATCTTTGTCGAATGAAATGAAAAAATCTTCCACTCGTTTAAAGTTTTCATCTACGCCCTTTTTGAAATCTTCACGCCCTTTTTTAAAGGCATTGATCCAACCACCGATGGCATTTCTTCCTTCTGCGGGCATCCATGAGGCCTGATCCATGAGTGTGGTCGCCATTCTCTCAGTCTGTTCCTGAACCAAAACCATGGCATTGAAGGTGTTGTCAAACATTGTTTTTTGAAAATCGATCATTTGCTTTGCAATTTTTGCCTGATCCATGTTACTAATCCTCCCTGTTAAAATTATTTTTGCGGCATGAATTTTGCCGTTTATATTTGAATTATACTCTTTAAATTATAATTGTCAAGACATTTTATTGCAGTGCAACATTTTTTTATCTTTCTCCAATTTGTTTTGTATATATTATAACTATCTTAATATATTAAATATAAATAATTGTTGTAATATCTCTGCCAAGCAAATATTTTTTATCATTGATTATTTTGTTGCAATACGATATCGATAGGGTCGTAATATTATTTCTGTATTGAAGGAGAAATACATGCCGAATAAAGTAAAACTAAAAAAATATGCCAACAGACGACTTTACGATATGGAAAAGAGCACATATGTGACCCTAAATCAGGTTGCGGATCTCATCAGAAAGGGGCGTCAGGTGGAAGTCACAGATGCAAAAACCAAAGAAGACGTTACAGCCTTTATTCTAACCCAGATTATTTTGGAAGAAGCTAAAAATAAAAAATTTCTTTTACCGATCCCCGTGCTTCACCTGATTATTCAATTCGGCGATAATATTCTTGGAGATTTTTTTGAGAAATATTTACAACAAATGATCACAACATACGTTGCCCATAAGAATGCAGTGGATGAACCATTTAAAAAATGGCTTGAAATGGGTCTGGATTATTCAACCATGGCCCAAAAAACCATGACCGGTTTAACCCCTTTTAAATCCTTTTTCGATCAATTCTCTGCAACGTCAGACAAAGAGAAAAAAACAACAGAATAACAGGTGTCATGCCATTCTTAAAGGATACCCTCGTTTTTCATCTCGGTTAGTCTGTTTTTTCCAAGCCAAAGATATTTAAGATAAATTCATTGTCGGCATCAATAGGATGGCAGATCCATTTAAGGTTTGGCGAGATTACGTTCATCTTCTACACTTCATCGGTAATTCGCTTGCACTCGTCTCTCTGATCCACAACTGACATTCTTCAGTAGTGTACGTCCATCTGCAATGACCTACAGCTATCAAGTGCCCGATTTTTCTGTGATAACATAATCCCGTATCACAAGTCAGACCTGAGTTGTGTTTTTGGATAGAAACACTATCTTTGACAAATCCGATTTTTATAAGATACTCTCAATAGATCACAACTGTTGCCAACACTGAGGTAACAAATGAATATCTCAGGTATTTATGAATCTTATAAGAATTGATCATTACCAGAAATTGGAATTATGAACAAAATCATATTCAGCTCAAACAAAATTTCGCAAAGTTAATTTGTTATATATCTAAATGTGTTAACCGTCTGTGATTTAAATAAAATGTTGACCCTTTATATTTTATTATATTATAAATTTATAGCTGACCTGAATCTCCTGCACCACGGATTTAAAGCTAATTTCCTTCGAAAATTATTCTCTGAGTTCAAGCTCTTTTCCTTACGCCACTAATCAATGGCAATGCCTCTTTTTTTCTAAATCATTAGGGAGGTAACCCAATGGACACAGAAGAATTTAGACGCAAGCTTACCGCTATCCTCAGTGCTGATGTCAAAGGCTACAGTCTCCTTATGAGAGAGGATGAAGAGGCGACTGTCCGGACCATAACTACCTATCGGGAAATGATAGGCTCAGTTGTCCAAAAACACAGAGGTGACGTGGTAGACTCACCGGGAGATAACATACTGGCTGAATTTGCCAGTGTAGTGGATGCGGTGCGAAGTGCCGTAGAGATCCAAGAAGAACTCAAGGCAAGAAACGCTGAGTTACCAGAAAACCGTAGGATGGAGTTTCGCATTGGGATTAACCTTGGAGATGTGATCCATGAAAAAGAACACATCTATGGCGATGGGGTCAATGTCGCTGCCCGAGTGGAGAGCTTAGCCGATGCAGGAGGCATTTGTGTCTCGAGAAGCGCCTATGATCAGGTTAAGGATAAGTTGACCCTGGGATATGAGTATCTTGGAGGGCACAGCGTTAAGAACATCGCTGAACCGGTTCGTGTTTATCGAGTCCTAATGGATCCTGAATCAGCCGGCAAGGTTATCGGAGAGAAAAGAGGTGAGGCTAAGCGTGGAAAAAAAGTGGCTCTTGCAGCAGTAGCCGTTCTTCTTCTGTTAGCAGTGGGTTTGCTGGTATGGCGAACTTCTTCACCGCCAGTGGAAGTTGCCTCTGAGAAAAAGATGGCATTTCCGCTGCCTGAAAAACCTTCCTTAGCTGTCCTGCCATTTGACAATCTTAGCGAGGACTCATCGCAAGATTATTTCAGTGATGGGATTACTGAAACTATCATCACTACCCTTTCCAATGTGTCAAACCTGTTCGTAATTGCCCGCAATTCAACCTTCACCTATAAAGGCAAGTCGGTTAAAGTTCAGCAGGTGGCCGAGGAGCTTGGGGTACGCTATGTGCTCGAAGGAAGCGTTCAGAGGTCTGAAGATCGCGTTAGGGTTACAGCACAACTCATTGATGCCATAACGGGGCATCACTTATGGGCAGAGCGTTATGATCGAAAATCAGGTGATATTTTTGCTTTGCAAGATGACATCACGGAACAGGTTACAATGGCCCTCAAAGTGAAGATTACTGAAGGAGAGCAAGCTCGCATCCGGCGTAGACATATAAAAAATAAAGAGGCTTATGAGTATTATTTGCGAGGACTAGAAATTTACCGAATCTTTACAAAGGAGGCTAATGATCAGGCACGGAAGTTATTTGAGAAAACCGTAGAATTGGATCCAAATTCTACACTAGGTTGGTGTTTTATCGGCTGGACCCACTATCGCGACGGTCGTTTTGGATGGACAGACACTCCAGAAAAGTCTCTGGCACTTGCAGAAGAACTGGCGCATAAAATTCTTGCTAAGGATGACTCAATAGCAGAGGCTTACTCAATTTTGAGCTTAGTCTATATGGCCCGAAAACAACATGATAAAGCAGTGGCCTATGGTGAGAAAGTACTATCCTTCGCCCCAAACTTCGCTAGCATGATAGCCAATACAGCAGTTATTTTTTTATACTCAGGCAGGCCGGATGAAGCGATTGAACTGGTGAAAAAAGCGATGCGACTCAGTCCTTATTACCCCTCTTGGTATTTGCCAATTTTGGGCCTTTCCTACCGATTGACAGGGCAATATGAAGAGGCTATTTCAGCGCTGGAAGGATGGCGTGACCGCAAGGCTAAAGGGATGCTTCCTCATATCGTTCTTGCATTTACTTACGTTGAGGCAGGTCGAGAGGAAGATGCTCAGGCCGCGGTTGCAGAGGCTCTCAAGCAAAATCCCAAAGCTTCGATAAAGGGATACGCGGCGACGATCCCCTATAAAGATCCAGCGGAAATCGAACGGATCAGAGACTCGCTTCGCAAAGCGGGTTTGCCTGAAACACCGGCGTTACCATTGCCAGATAAACCATCCATCGCAGTGCTACCGTTCGATAATCTAAGTGGAGATCCTGAACAGGGGTATCTTGCTGATGGGATCAGCGAAAACATTATTTCCACCCTTTCAGAAATTTCAAAAATGTTTGTGATTGCAAGGAACTCGACATTCACTTACAAAGGTAAACCGGTGAAGGTCCAACAGGTGAGCAGAGAACTGGGCGTTCGATATGTATTGGAGGGTAGCGTTCAGAAGGCAGGCGATCGGCTTCGCGTTACGGCTCAGCTTATCGATGCAACAACAGGAAATCATATATGGGCCGAACGATATGACCGTGAGTTAAAAGACATATTTGCTCTTCAAGATGATATTACCAAAAAAATCATCACGGCCATGCAGGTAAAGCTCACCGAAGGCGATCAAGCCCGAGCAGCTGCAAAAGGCACAAACAACCTCCAAGCCTACCTTAAGTGCTTACAAGCAAATGAGTATTTTAACCAGAGTAATATAGAGAGTAACGCTTTGGCGAAACAATTGGCAGAGGAAGCCATTGCTTTAGATCCTGAGTATGCTTGGGCATACTATGTTAGGGCTAAAACCTATATGATGGAGGTGTGGCTTGACACGACTAAATCCCCTAAACAGTCTTTGGCCAAGGCCATGGAGTTGCTTCAAAAGGCTATTTTCTTTGATGAAACTTTTGCTGAAGCCCATGGCACGTTGGGTTTCCTTTATTCAATGGCGGGGCAGCATGATAAGGCAGTTGCCGAAACGGAGAAGGCTGTGATCCTTAATCCCAATTCAGCCGATGCTCATATGTATCTGGGCAAGGTACTTACTTTTGCTGGGAGATACGAGGAATCCATTCCAGAATATATGAAAGCAATACGTCTGAACCCTATCCCGCCGAATAGGTACTTATGGAGTTTAGGGTTGTCCTACGGCTTTACAGGACGATATGATGAGGCAATAACATGGTGCGAAAAAGCAATCCACCAAGAGCCCAGTTCTCTATTTGCCCATATTATGATGGCTGTGATCTATAGTTGGTCAGAACGGGATGAGGAAGCTAGGGCCGAAGCCAATGAAGTGCTTAGGTTAAATCCCAATTTTTCTCTTGAGAAATTAGCAGAGAGAGCCTCACCTAAGATTATTAGCGCACTACGCAAAGCAGGGCTGAAGTGATGGAAAACAAGCAATTTCGATTAGAAAGAAATGAAAAATAACGGTGTATTTTTTCATCGGTCTTTACAACTTGCCACGATTACACAAATAGGTCAATCTGAGATACGTTGTTGAGATCACACGAATTATGCTTGTTTTGATTCGTGTATTAACTCCAACTTATCGAAAATGGCCTCAATTGCTGATAGATACTAAAAACTGTATTTATCAGAGGCTGGAAAATTTTGTGAGTCGAGTAAGCCGAGGGAGCTTCCCCCTCAGCCTCTCACAGATCCAGACGTGAGCCTCTCGGCTCATCCGGCTCCTATCGTCTAGCCCACGCATAAACAAAACGCCAGTGAGCAAGCAAAAACGGTTGACGACTGATGCGCCGTTTCAACCAATGCAAAGTTCCTCTCTGTCGTCTTTCCACGCGTTTGTATTTTCGACTTGCCCACCTCGATATTATCCGGTCAAGATGGTAAAAGGTTCGGTAAAGCGCCGACCTATGGTAGCTACCATAATAGTTTATCCAACCCCGTATTATTGGGTTGTACATACGAGCAAAGTCCTCTAAAGATTTGTCGCTGCGCCGATGTAATCTCCAGCTCCTTATGGTATCCCGAATGGCTTTGGTTGCCTTGTTACTGACTGCTGGACTAAAGCCGACAAAAGCTTCTCCCTTACGATTCATTGATAGACGGGATCTGAAGGTAAACCCCAAAAAATCAAATTTCTCTTTAGAGTAGTTCCCCTTCGCCGGTTATCCTTACAATAGACAATTTTCGTCTTCTCAGGATGCAGCTCCAGCCGGCATTCAGACAATCTCTGCCTGATTGCACGTAAAGCAAACTTGGCCTGCTTCTCACTCACACAATGGCAAATCACATCATCAGCATACCTCTCGAACGGAACGCCAGCAAGCTCTCTACCCATCCATTTATCAAATGCATAATGCAGAAATAGATTCGATAGCAACGGGCTTATTACCGAGCCCTGGGGAGTCCCTTTTTCCCGTTCGATTAAGGTGCCATCGGCTAACTGAGTCGGTGCTTTCAACCACCGCTCAATATACAGCTTTACCCATTTGCAACTGGTATGTTTACACACCGCACACATCAAAAGCTCATGATCAATACTGTCGAAAAAGCTTTTGATTTCCAAGTCGATCACCCAATTATAACGCCAACAGCGTCTTCGGGCCTGTCCTACAGCCTCAATGGCCAATTTGCCAGGTCGATAACCGTAGGAGTCAGGATGAAAATACGGCTCCATTGTCGGTTCTAAACACTGTTTGACCACCATCTGAGCGATTCGATCCGTTACCGTAGGAATCCCTAAAGAACGAGTTCGCCCATCAGGCTTGGGGATATCAACCCTACGTACCGGTGGCGGAAAATAACTCCCAGACGACATTCGATTCCAGAGCTTGTAAAGATTGTTCGATAAATCTTCTTCAAACGCTTCTATCGATTGCTCATCTATACCCGCTGCACCTTTGTTGGCCTTTACCCGTTTATACGCCTCCCAAACCTCACGCTTGGCAATCGAAAACGGCTTTGCTCTATTCAAAAGATTCCTCCCATAACTGGTTGATCCTTTTAATAAAGCCAGACAATGCAACCCCTTCGCTCCATCACCATTACAGTGACTTCGTCATTACTACGGGCTGCTCCGCCCCTGTGCCTCGCATCGGTACTCTCATTCTTGTGGGGCCTCCACTTGAATTTCTCCCTTTACATCGAGACAACAGGTTCCCACGTTCCAAAAAAGAGCCTAAATCAAAGTCACGCCACCTTTATGCCGGACGCCGCCCAGACAGTAAACAGGTTTCCTCTGGGCTCATCCTGGTGTACAGATAGCCACCAGTTTTGACGCCATCCGGTAATTTTCGACACCTCATCAGTGGTTCGCTTGCACTCGTCTCTCTGATTCACAGCTGACATGCTTCCAGGCATGCCTTTTCCTCAACGCTCACCACCCCGGCTCTTAACCGACGCAGCTTGAGGTGCTTTGGACCCTGCTCCTGCAAGCCGAGTCCGAGGGGCCAAACCCTCATCTCCTGTGCAGTTACGCACACTTTATATTAAAGTGCGCTCGTGGCGCACTATCTGCAATTTATCGCTGAGGCGTAAAATCCCTCAATAAATTTGATATCTTATGAGTATCACACCTGGATAAAGCCTCATTTTTCAGACTGGATTGAGGCAGGAAAAATCAACATTTTGTGGTCTGAGTTTTAACTGGTTTACCGGTTTTTTTGAGTCTGCCTCGTTGATGAATGGGGTGATCCTAATAATCGTAAGCATTGGGGTTTAAATCATTTTCGCCTACCGGCCTTTTTTATCCAATATTGACAGTCACTTTACACGGCCTTTACCTTGAAACCCGAGTTCCTCCAGCGGTGGATTCACCGGCTTTATTTTTGCCAAAAACCGGGTGTTTTGCACCCGATAGCAAATGCAACGATTAAAGCATTCATGTGTTTTTGTTTTTTCGGCCTATGGCCAAAAACTCAAGCCACCAGTTTTACGGGTGGTCGCTGACGCCGACGGCTCCAAGCGCCTTGTAAAGATATCTTAAGCCTTTGATTTGCCAAAGCTTGGGATTATGATTATTTTAATTTAAATATGTCGATTTTATCGGAGATAAAAGGCGGCAAGATTCAACATGAAACACACGGTGATCTATATTATGAAAATTTCCCCTTGCGTCAATTGAACGTCAGGGTAACAGATCGGAGGTTGACCATGAAACCTATTTACTTCGCAATCACCCTTTTGCTAATAATTTTTTTCGGCTATCACCAACTCATGAGCATGGATCATAAGAATACGCCCATGAAAGACCCAAGCGGAACCACGGCATCGGCCGTGTTTGCCGGCGGCTGCTTCTGGTGCACGGAATCGGATTTTGAAAAGGTTTACGGCGTCATCGAAGTCATTTCCGGCTATACCGGCGGTCATGTCCAAAAGCCGACCTACAAACAGGTCTCCGGGGGCGGTACAGGCCACATAGAGACCGTGAAAGTGATCTACGACCCGGCCAGGATCAGCTACGAGAAACTTTTGGAGGTGTTCTGGAAGCACGTGGATCCCACGGATCCGGGAGGCCAGTTCGTGGACCGGGGCGCCCAGTACCGAAGCGCCATCTTCTACGCCAGCGACAGTGAAAAACGCTTGGCCGAAGAATCCAAAAAACGCCTGGCGGCCTCGGGCCGATTCCACAAACCCATTGCCACGGATATTCTCCCCCTGGGCGAATTCTATCCGGCCGAGGACTACCATCAGGACTATCATAAGAAAAACCCGATCCGATATAACTGGTACCGCTCCGGGTCGGGCCGGGACCAGTTTCTTGAAAAGACTTGGGGGGACCTGGAGACCGGCATGGAAAAAGAAAACATGAAGAGCAAGATGAAACCCGATATGGAAAGCAAGATAGAGGGCAAGGCGGATACCACGATGACCGAAACGTCCGTCACCATGTCCCCGTACCAGGGAGTGTATACCCGGCCCGGCGACCACGAGTTGAAGATGCGGTTGAGCCCCATGCAGTACAAGGTCACGCGCCAGGACGGCACCGAACCGGCCTTTAACAATGAATACTGGGACAATCACGCGGCGGGTATCTATGTGGACATCGTCAGCGGAGAACCCCTGTTCAGCGCCAAGGACAAGTTCGACTCGGGTACGGGCTGGCCCAGTTTCACACAACCGCTGGAACGTGAAAACATTGTGGAAAAAACGGACCGGACCCTGTGGATGGAACGGACCGAGGTTCGCAGCCGTCACGGCGACAGCCACCTGGGGCATGTGTTTGACGACGGCCCGGCACCCACGGGCCTGCGTTACTGTATCAACAGCGCGGCCCTTCGCTTTGTCCCGGTAACAAACCTGGAAAAAGAAGGCTACGGAGAATACCGGAAGCTGTTCGAGTAGTCGGCATCTCTGAGCCCGATTCCGGATTTTTTGATAATTTTAAAGGCAGTGCCAAAAAAAGGTTATTCCTTGACAAAAAACGTGCCCTGATGTATGGGTAAGTCAAATTTGGAATGATTATAGACGAGTTATGCTCAGGCTAAAGGGCCATCCCGACTCGGGGATGGCCCTTTTTTTATGGAGGAATGAGAAATGAAGACGTTAAAACAGAACGCGTGGTTGCTATCGTTGGTCACCATTTTAACATTCGGCATCGTTTTCGTCCTGGCAGGTTCCCCCTGGGCCGAACCCCCCAAAGAAATAAGAATCGGGGCCACGGTATCCATGAGCGGCAAGTTTTCCACGGAAGTGGGACCGTTTAAACAGCTGATGGATGCGTATGCTGCGGAAATTAATGCCCAGGGCGGAATATATGTCAAAGGGATGGGATCGAGACTCCCCGTCAGATTCATCGTCTATGATGACAAGAGCGACGGCCCCACCGCCCGAAAGTTTTATGAACGGCTGATTTCCGTGGACAAAGCGGATATTCTGCTGGGGCCCTATTCCAGCCCGGTTACGTTTGCGGCCAGCCTTGCCGCCGAAGAGAATAAGGTGCCCTTTATCGCCATCTGCGCCAATTCCCATAAAATATACAACCGCGGCTTCCAATGGATCGTCTGCGTCATCGATAAAGCCCCGCTCTATACCCACCGCTACTGGGACATGATCCAGGCCGAAGCACAGGCCAAAACCGTCGCTTTTGTGGTCGAAGACACCCTGCACCCCCAGGGTGTATATCGGGGTGCCAAAAAGCTTTCGGAAACGGCCGGGTTGAAAGAGGTCCTCCTCAAAGTACTTCCGGCAGATACCCATGATTTCACCGCAGCCATCGTGAAAATCCAGGAGGCCTCCCCGGATATCGTTTTTGTTTCGGCCAATGTGCCGTTTTCGATTGCATTTATGCGTCAGGCCAGGGAGCTGGGCCTGAACCCCAAGGAATTTCATGTCATCCATCACGGCGGCGTCTTCAAAAAGGGCTTGGGCGCGGGTGCAGAAGGCGTGGTCGGGCAGTCCTACTGGACAGAGGGAATGAATTATGGACATCCCGAGCAATTCGTGGCGGTCATGGAACGGTCGGGCATCAGCCTCGATGACTTTCCATGGGCGCCGGCCTACATGATGGCATTCGAAGTGGCGACCCAGGCCATTGAAAGGGCCGGAAGCCTCGACAAGAAGAAACTGATGGCAACCTTAAAAAAACTCAAGGTCATGACCATTGGCGGAGTGGTGAGCTTTGCCGAAAACGGAGTCGGCACCATCAACACCTATCCGTCTCAGATCATTGACGGTAAATATCACATTATCTGGCCGCCCCAGGTTGCCACAACCGGTCACCGTTATCCAGGCTTGTAGAATTTTTATATTAATAGCCTTCGGGCTAACCGACGTTAAGAAGACCCATTGTGATTCAAGTTCTTATCAGCGGCCTTTTCCTTGGAGGCGTATACGCTCTGCTGGCGGTAGGTCTTTCCCTGGCATTCGGAATAATGGGGGTGCTCAACCTTGCCCACGGGAGTCTGGCGGTACTGGGGGCGATACTCTATAAAAAATCTCTGGTTCTGTACCCTTTTTCTCCGTGGTTTTTTTGCGTCCTGGCTGCGCCGATCTTTCTGTGCCTTGGATTCATTCTCCATCTGACCATCGTGGCGCCATTCCGCAACCTATCCCTGTCCGCAGGCGTCGTGGCCTCTCTAATTGCAAGCCTGGGAGTGGCCCTAATCCTGGAAGACCTGTTTGTATGGTGGCAGGGCTGGGAACCCATATCCACATATTTTTCCTTCCCGATCTTCAATCTTTTGGGCCTTAAAATTCCGGGCCTGAGAGCCGTTTTAATGGGGACCGCTGCCATCACCATCGGGCTTTCCACCCTTTTTCTAAAAAAAACCGACCGGGGAAGGTCCATGCGGGCGATGGCACAAGATCGGGAGACCGCATCCCTTTACGGGATACACCCGGGTATTACCTCCATGAGCGCCCTGGGTCTGGCCGCGATGTTGGCTGGTCTGGCCGGCATTTTCTATTCCGCCCTGTATCCCCTTGGCCCCAGAGACGGTCTCGACTTGACACTTAAAGCGCTTTTTATCGTGGTGGCCGGAGGTATGGGGAACCTTCGGGGGCCGGCCGTGGCCGGACTGCTTCTGGGGCTTATAGAGTCGTTTGCCGGTTTTTTCTTTACGTATACGTCAACGGACACCATGGTTTATAGTCTTTTGGTCATTTACCTGGTAGTCAAAAGAGGCAGGAGGCGCCAATGAAAATTGGGCGGATCTCTTTTTTGACCGTAATCCTAAGTGCTCTGGTGGTGTCGGCAGCCTATTTCAGTGAAGGGTATTTCGGCATTTTTATTTTTTCACTCATCATCAACGGGATAATGGCCGTATCCTTCGATATCCCTGGACGTTCCCTGGGGCTCATCAGCCTGGGCCACGCCACTTTTTACGGGATGGGCGCGTACTGTTTCGGTATCGCTATCTCACAGGGATTTACCTTCTTTCCGGCGTTGATCCTATCTTCCCTGCTGAGTGCCCTGGGAGCCTTTTTCATTACCCTTCTGCTGGCCGGTCTGGATCACGGGTACTATTCCCTGGCCACCCTGGGAATCCTGATCATTTTTCAAAGGCTTTCCGAAGCCCTGGAAAGTTTCACCGGAGGTTCAGCGGGGCTGTATATCCCTGAAACCATTTCCAACCTTCATTGCAACATTCTGGCAGCATGTCTGCTTCTGGCAACCGCCGGGTGTCATGTGCTATATTCTCGTTCCCGATGGGGACTTTATTCCAAAGAAACGGAGGCCAGTGAGGAAGCCGCTGAAGCCATCGGCATCCCCACCCGAAAAGTAAAAACCCTATGCCTGATGATGTCGGCCATTCCCGCATCCATGGCCGGTCTCCTTTACCTGACACGCACTTCCTACGTGAGTCCGGCCTCCGGGTTCAGTCTGACACTCAGTATCACAGCCCTGCTGGCTTCCCGGATCGTGCCGGTAAAGGGCATACTGGGGCCCCTGGCGGGGGTTTTGCTCATCACTGTTGCTGAAGAAGTGATCTGGACGAAATTTGAAGGCTTTAACCACGCCCTGTTCGGTTTAATTCTGCTGGGTGCGGCCTGGTATCAGGGATTGGAATCGTATGAAGCGGGTTTTAATTTTATTAAAAAAGGGTTCAGAGCCGGCGGAAAATAATTCGGGCATTCATCGGTTTTCGCAAATTGATGGTCCAGCTACAATATAATGGGTCCATTTTAGCTTGACACACAATATCTTCTGTATTATTCAATATTTTATTAGTTTTTCATTTCTACACATACCAGATGATCCAGGCACCGCGGGTTCAGTTCAACGCCTTTCATGTAGTGGGTTATGTGACAACGACCCATCTCAATGTTGCCAAACTACAAGGTGTTTGCCATGACAAACGGTGACGATATTCCATTGGACTTCAAAGGAGAAAAAAGACCTTTGAAGAAGACCTTCCGAGAGAGCGAACCCGGAACGCCTTCCGATCCGAATGGCTCGCCCCCCCACTCCGACGACATCCCGAGTTCGGCGGATGAATCCCTCCGTAAAGATATCCGGGAAGAACACCATCCCAAGGGCCCCGGTTTCCCCCAGACGAAAAATCAAAGGATCCCCCCCGGTGGTGACGGCGAAGAGATCGAGGCGGAAGTCGGCATGACCGATTCGGGGCGAAAGGCCAGTGAAGCCTTGGTTGCCCTTGGCAGGGCTGCACGATCCTTTTTGCTCTACGAGCCGGACAATCAAGCCATCACTTCTTTTATACAAGATCTGCGAGACAAGTTTTATGGGTTTCTGGACCGGTACGGTGAAATGGTGTTGGATATTCGACCCTGGGAGATGGTGATGGGGTCAGAGGTTGTCTACCTCAATCGGGACAGAGAGCGCTCCCTGTCATTCCGGCTTTTTCGTGACGGGGTGCGCAAGGTGACCATCACCCCGGATGTGGACTGGAATGAGTTGACCAAGTTTTTGGGTATCATTTCCATCCAATACCATGGAATCCGACAACAGGAAGACGATATTGTGGTCATGCTCTGGAAGGCGGGATTCAAGCACATCTTGGTGGAATCGGTGGAAGGATTTGTCCCGGAGGACGACGATGTCGACGTGGATACGGCCATGTATACAGATGGAGATACCATTGACTCGGCCCGTGCGTTATACTCTGCCGCACCTGATGGTTTCGACATGCCGTGGCCCGTGTATACCGAACGGGCATCCATCAAATACGTCGAAATAGATTCGGAGCGCTTGCGAAAGCTGGATGAGGAGGTCTCCAACCTGGCCCTGCCGGCCCAGTGTGTAGCACTCTTGAAAGAGGTGCTGGAGACGGCCGCAAACCCCATCGAGCCCATGAAGCTGGAAGAAGCCATACCGATGGTCCAAGAGATGTCGAACTTTCTGTCGGCCGAAGGGTTGCTTTCTTCCCTTTTGGAAGTGATGCAGATCGTTCAAACCCTCCCGTTTAATCAAAAAGACGAGGAACACCGGGTGGAACTGCTTCGGAGCTTCTCTGACGTCGATGTGCTGGTACGTGTCATCCGCTCTTTTCCTGCGAGTCTGGAAGAAGTGCCGCCACAGCTGATCGAGCTGTTGGAGATGGTTCCCGAGGACCCTGTTCCCATGTTGCTGGAGATTTTGAACAACGAGCGGACCCGCACCGCCCGATGGGTGACCCGAAACCTGCTGGTACGGATAGGTTCCGATAAACTGGACCACCTGGTTCAAGCCATCCGTCAGCACCCCTCCCCCGTGGCGGCTGACCTCCTCCGGGTGGTGTCGGACATCGATTTGGACCGAGGCATTGGTGTGGGCATTGACATGGGCATCAAAGCTGATGTGGAATTGCATCTCGTTGCCCTGTCGCTCATGGAACGGGGCCCTTACTCCAAACCAGTCAGCCGGTATCTGACAAATTTGCTCGATTCGAACAGCATGGAGGTGCGAATGCACGCACTTAAATTGCTGGTGCTCCATAAAGAACCGTCGGCATTCTCCAAAATAATCAGCCGGCTGGAGCACAACGCTGCTGGAAACGAGATGGATCTTCACGAAATAGAGGCGCTGGGTTCGGCCATGGTAGCCATCCGAGAAGACCGGGCTTTAGAACAATTCATTGAGTGGATCCAACCCAGAAAACTCATTCAACGGATCCTTTCGAGGCGGCAGAATCTCAAGTGGGCCGCGGTTTCAGGCCTTTCCCGGATTCCCGGTGAACCGGCCAAAGAATACATCCGCCTGGCTGCAAAGACCGCCGACGAGGAACTTCACCGCCACTGCATGAAATCTCTGGTCCTCCAACGACGTCTGGATATGGAGGTTGGCGATGTCTGATGAGATTCGAAATGCCCAAGCCCAGCTGGAATCGGCCCTCTCCCAGGCCCGTGCTGGAGAAGACAGGGAAATCTCCCGCCAAGTACGGGAAAAAGGAGAACAGTTTGCCAAAATTCTTTATGGGCTGATGCGCATGACACGCATCCATTCCCTGGATAACGTTGCCTTCGAGCAAGCGGTCCGGGATTTTCGAAGCGTCCTGGAAAGCCTTTGGAAACTGCTTGGAACCGTACACCTCGTATGTGTTGAGGATCAGGTGTATGTGAATGATGTCCGGATACGGTTTGAGATCGCCTCTGAGCACGTTGAGGCCATGGGAACTGATCTTCGCCGGCACCGGGTCGGCGGCATTTCCTTCAACGACGTCATCACCGAAAAACAAATTTTGAACTTGGTTGGAATGATCATCGAGCCACCAGCCCTGAAATCGCCACGCAGGGCATTCCAGAAAAAATTAAACGAAAATGGGATGAGCTCCGTAGAACTGCAGGGGATCTTTTCCTTCCGCATGAAGGGAGAAAAGATTCACAAGATGGACCGGGAATTCAAAGAGGTCTATCAGCAAAGTGCGAGCATCATCGCCGAAGCCTATCGCAACCTGGCCGCGGACCGTCTTCCAAACCCCCTTCCGGTTAGACGTCTGGTAAATGATATGATCGACACTGGCCGGTCTGCGAGCGTCGCCGACCTGGCGCGGGATCATGATCGGAGACTGCCCCATTATGCCCGGCATACGTTGATGGTTACCAATCTATCGCTGCTCATCGGCAGAGCGGCCGGCATCTCCAATGCCACTTTGAGTGACTTGGGGGTAGCAGCCATGTTCCACGATGTGGGCTACTCATTAAAGGAAGACGGCTATTGGGTGCCCTTCGAACGCCACACCACCGCCGGTTTGAACTCCCTGATGCGGCAGCGGGGTTTCCACGAGGCAAAAGTTCGGCGTCTACTTGCTGTGGCCGAACACCATCGCCCCTACGACAGCCCCAAGGGACGCCCGAGCCTGTTCGCCCGGATTATTCATGTCGCAGACGACTACGATATTCTAACCCGTTTCCGCCCGGGCAAGGGGCCCGTTCTCTCCCATCCTGACGCTCTGGCACGCATGGCCGCCCATGTCGGCAAGGCCTATGACCCGGATCTGTTCCAAGTGTTTGTCAACAAGATGGGGATGTTTCCCCCGGCTCCATCCTCCGCTTGGCCTCGGGCCGTCTCGTTGTTTCGGCCTCCGGGGCAAGGAGTCGGAAGACCTTTGCCAAACCCCTGTGCCAGGTGGTTCGTAATGCTGATGGCTCCCAAGCCGAGAATCGAGACTTGGTCGACCTCGCCAGCGAGGATCGCGTGATCAAGGTTCTGCAACCTTCTGCATGAACCTGACCCCTGAAATACCCAAGCCCTTCACAGCGGCCTCAATCGCCAGCAAGTTTTATACCTCCGACAGGTTCAACCCTAATTGAGCGCGTACGGTCCTTTTAATGCAACGATAGGGATTATTCTTCATCGGATTTTGAAAAAAACAAAGTATCTGAAATCCGGCGCAGATAACGAAAAAGTATCCTCGAAGATTTTACGCCCTTTCCGGATAGATATTCCTTGTTTGCGTTACGAGCGAGCTGCGTCAGACGCTGCCGTTCTGCATCCGGGCAGATCCTGAGAATTTCCTCGATGAGAGCCAGGTTCCCTTCCTTGAGTTCATCCCGCCAGTTTTCTATTTTTTTAAAGGCAAGGGTCTGTCGATTATCTCCACGCTTGAGGATTTCAAGGGACGTCTGAATGGATTCCACGTCGGCATCCCGCAAGAGTGCTCTGATGCGTTGAATCTGTCTTCGCCGTGCCCCGTGACGCGTTATTTTTCGCGCGAATCGGACTGCATCCAGAATCTCATCGGAAATATCGATATGTTGAAGCTGTTCAGGCGATAAATCCACAAGCTCTTGACCCACCATCTTCAAAGCCGTGTCTTCATTTTTCCGTTGGGTTCTGCTTTTATCATTGGTATCTTCCATCGTTCAAATCCCCTGTCTTACTATTCCTACACATCTTTGTCAGAAAGTGCAAACATATCCATGGACAAACGCATTTTAGGTACAGCGAAGCGACAGCGCGTTTCTCTTGGAAACCGACGGGCTGGTTGAAGGGCTTTAGCACGCGTTAGACCGAGCCGAATGAAGTGAGACTTTAAAACATCCATCGGACATTTAATCGACGAATTATTCTTAATAACTCTGGCACGGCTCGGGCTTACGGGTGCTCGAGCACAAGTTCCCGTCGGTTGGAAAGAGATATGCGCCGTTGCGGAGCGTTCTCTCTCCATTGGGATTCAAATGTGGTTGCCCTGCTGAATATCCGCCCCAATTGATCGAGAAAAAAACGAGACTTGGTTGCAATACGAATAAAAAGGCTTATCTTTATCGCGCAGACCGTCGGCAAACCATGGAGCACATGGACTGAAGATCGTATTTTAGGGCATTAATATGCCTTTTTTATTATTTAATTACAAGGAGATAAAAACAATGACAGACCGTTCTCATATTACACTGTACAGCGGCGGACACAAGGGCGCCGAGTTTGAATTTGGGAAGCTATCCGAAATTTGGGGAATTCAGGAGGTGAATTTTTCCTTCGATGGCCACAATATCGAGCGAACCAGAGGGGTCCGGGTGCTAAGTCCGAAAGAACTTGACAAAGGAGACGTGAGCTTGGAGATCGTTTCAACCCGCATGGGCCGGAAATATTCAAATGTCGAAAAGATCCGGAAGGTCATCCAGTCCATTTTCCACATGGTCAACAACGGCTACCATGTGATTGCAGTGGGATGGATACAACCGGATGACACCGTCAAAGGAGGAACCGGCTGGGGCGTTGAGCTGGCAAAGCTCTTTAACCGCCCGCTCAGCGTGTATGACCAGGAACGCAAGGGGTGGTTCTCCTGGAAGAACAACTGTTGGGACGCAGAAACTCCCACAATCACAGACAAAACGTTTGTCGGAACCGGAACCCGAAATCTCACCGATGAAGGCCGGAAAGCGATTCATGACCTTTTCGAAAAATCCTTCGGGCCCGCAGACACCCATTAATTCGTTTTCTTTTCCCCTTTATTTTAAAAGCCGTTTCAAAACCTGCCATTCCTGGATTTGGGCCTTTTGTTAAGCGATACGCCCGGGGAGTTTATCCCGCCAAAAGCTGGGCGAACTCCCGCCTTTTTTTTATACCCCGGTATATATTATTTTTGCTATTCATCGTCATTTTGTTTATGCTCATCCAGGGTGATACGAAAAAGTCGTTTATCCACAACGGGTTCCGGAAATATTTCGAGAACAAAGACAGCCAAGGGGAATCCCCGCCGGAACGGATTTCCCGGGCATAAAAAGTAGGGTTTCGCTTCTCAGCTGCCAGGGATGTCGATGGAAGTTTCAAAAAACAAATTGAGGTTGCCTTCCTACGGAGTTTTGATGTTCATTAGCTGCGGCGCCTCCTTTTGCTGCTATTTTGCATCGAACATGCGGCTCCCGGTCGTCCCCCTTTACGCCACGTCCCTGGGCATCAATACGGCCCAGATCGGATTTATCAATTCTGCTTTCTTTCTAATGGCGGGTTGCTTATCGCTGCCTTTGGGTTTTGTTTCTGACCGCCTGGGACGTAAACTTCTCGCTTGTTTGGGGCTTCTGGTTTTATCGGGCGCGTCATTTTTTCTCTATTTCAGCAACACGTTCATTCAACTGATGTGGAGCTATCTTTTTATCGGTATCGGCCTGGCTGCCTTCGGTCCGACCATGATGGCCTATGTTGCGGACATTTCTCCGGCAACCCATCTGGGACGTTCATATGGATGGTACACAACAGCGCTGTACTGCGGTATGAGCTTGGGTCCCGCCGTCGGTGGGTTTGTGGCCCATGCCTCTGGATTCCTTCAGGTTTTTCTCCTTTCAGGCATTTTGGTTTTATTGGATTTCTGGATCGTGTTCTTTTTTCTACCCCGGGCTCGATGGGGTTCAGAACCCCGTTCCGAAAAAACAAAAACCGCATCTCTTTTCCGCCAATTGTTCAAGAATCGTCCGTTGATGGGTTGCTGGCTGATTACGCTGGGGGGCTGTTTTGGACTTGGAATGTTTATTACGTTCATTCCCCTTCATGCTAAAAACCAAAACCTAAACGTCAAACAAATCGGGCTTGTATTTTTTGTCCAGGGGCTGGTCAACGCCCTTTCCCGAATTCCTTTGGGGTATCTGAGCGATAAGGTTGCCAACCGCAAAAACCTTGTGGGAATCGGAATGATCGGTTTTGCCGCTACCATGGTCGGCTTCGGGATGTCCCACACCCCGGGACATTTTATGATATTTGCCGTTGCATTGGGATGTAGTATGGGGCTGGCGTTCACATCCATCGGAGCGCTCATTGCTGAAACCGTCGATTCTGAGCTGCGGGGACTTGCAATGGGGGGGTATAACACCTGCATATATTTTGGAATGATGTTGAGTTCCGCACTCATGGGAAGCGTCATTCAACGAATTGGATTTGAATATGGATTTTACGTCACCGCCGTTGTGAATCTCCCGTTAATCGTCGTTTTCTATCTATCGATGAAAAATTTTTCTCCGGTCAGAGCGGAATAAGTGTGGACCCTTTGTTTACGCTCCCTTGGAGTTACAACATAAGATAGATGAAAACATACTCCCCATCATTAATGTCGATGGTCAAATTTCCGCCTCTGGCTTCGGCAAAAACAACCCATGCCTGTTTGTCTTCCCTGCCACAATCGAACCTGGGATAAAACTCACCGGTTTTTCCATTGCACCATGACAGCAGCATTGGATCCTTGCACCGTTTTCTGGCTTTTTCCTTGGACAAATCCTTTGCTTTGGCAAAGTTTAGATCCGGATCGGCGACGTGAATTTTGATATGTTCCGGTGAGAATTCATCCGATGCTGATTTAATCTGAACCATTTTTAAAATTTCTCCCCTACAAATTGAAATAATTTTTCGTTAAAAACATATCGTTCCAGTTTCGCACCCGCAGACAGGAACGACGCCGGATGAAAACCGGCCACCGGATGATCGGATGTCCCTGGTTCACAGATCCGAAATTCTACGGATAAATGATTCGGGAATCCGAACGACCTTCCTTTCTTTTGAATTAAAAGCAACAATACCGGTTTCAGCCAGTGCGATCGCCCGGTTTTGCCCGGTTGTAATCCTGTGAAACATGCGAAATCCCTTTGTACCGAGTTCACCAATGCCGCTTTCAACAATCAGCGTGTCAAAAAGAAAACCTTCTCCTTTATAATTAACCACAAGATCTGACAGGAGGATTCCAGTTTCTCCATCTCCGAGATTCTGTTCACTAACGCCGAGGTGCTTCATGAAATGAACCCGCGCTCTGTGGATGATCCCGACCACGGCATCGTTTCCCAAGTGGTTGCCATAATTCAGATCTGTCACTTCAATGGCTGTTTTATAAATATGCGGGTAGTGATTCAAAGGATCTAATTTAATGCGAGGCACAATGCCACCCTCCCTTTCGAAATTGAATTTGGGCTGTTCGTATTGAAGCAGATGGATCAGGTCCTGGGTCCCAAATATGTCACTTGGTCTCCACAGAACGTCTCACTTAAGTTTCAAGGTGTCTGATACCAGTTTTTTTTCGTGTTCGAAGTCAACGACCCGTTGGAGCATGATCTTCTGGGCCATTACCGGCCCTGCGCCGTGCCAGGTGCCGACGCCGTGAAGTCCTGCCGTCCAGTGTTGCAAGAGCTTATGGACCTTCATGATGTTTTCCGTGGGCGCTTCGGAACCGAAGCTGTAGAACTCTTCCACATAGTCTTTAACATCCGGATTCTTCAACTCCTTTAGAGAAGGTATGGTTACCACAAGCCCGCCGCCGATATCCCCTGCCAGTGCCATGGTCCGCCAAAAGGCATTGCATATATTGAGTTTGGCCACATTTCCCATGGTCTCATCCGGCAGATAAACCCCGGATCCGGGAGGATCCTCGACCCCCTCCATGGCAGCTGCCAGTCCACATGCACGGCCGGTTTCCCTCAGAACCACCATTTCCGTTATCTGTTCGTTGATATGGGGGACCTTTTCCAGTCCCTTGTATTCCTGGATGAGTTTGCAAGCACCGATGATCTGGTTCATGAAACCCACTTTACAGGTTCCGCCGCAGGTCATGCGGTGGGTTTTGGCGAACCGGGTCACGATTTTCCCGGAATATCGAGCTTCACCACAGTGAAAAACCCTTTCCCAGGGCACGAATACGTTATCGAAAATGACCATTGAGGTCTCCCGCTGGCCAAAGACAGGATTGCCCAGTTCATAGAGATCCTCTGCCATCTCCCGTTCTGCAGAATATGGGGAAAACTGACAGACGTATGTGATGCCCTCCGCATCGGTGGGGGTGGCAAAGGCTACTGCATAGTCCTCTTCCCCTTCCCTGTGGGACGATTGTGGCAGAACAACCATTTCGTGGCTTGCAAAAGCACCGCTGATGTTGATCTTGGCACCCCGGACAACGATACCCTCCTCGTTCTTTTTCACCACCTTCAGGGAAAGATAAGGGTCTTTCCAATCCAGGGTTTTCTTGTCCCTCCTTCCCCTGGGTTCAGTCAAAGCGCCGGCAACGGAGAGGTCCTTTTCCTGAACCGTCTTGAGAAATTCCATAAAACGGGGGTGATAGGCCGTGCCCAGATCACGATCCATTTCCCAGGTGGTGCTGGCCAGGGCATGGAAGGCATCGTAGCCCACACAACGATATATACAGGTTCCCAGCCTTTCGGCAGTGAATGTTCCTGCCTGAGCTTTCTTGACAAGATCCTCTCTGCCAGTGCTCACGTGGGTGTAGCGATTGACCGGACCATCAATAATCGGTGAGTAGCAGGACATGATGTCTTTGTACTCCGGATCCAAAGCCCATCGATAACTGGCCTTGTTGGACTCGACAACAGTTCGGGTGTTGGGGTTCTCGAGAACATTCTCCACCCGCTTCCCGTTCATGTAAACCCTGGGTCTCATCTTCTTCAGGCTCTCTTCAAACTGCTCGGGAGTCATTAACGTCATTGGATCCTCCTTGGGGGATTAAATTTTACCTCTTTCACGGGCCATGGTCAAATATGTTTCAAATGTGTTTTTGGGCGGCACATACCGGTCGTCCGCTGCCTTTTGCTTAAGCGTCATGGCGTCCACAGGACATTCGGTCACACATAGACCGCATCCGATACACCGGTCCCGATCCACCCAGGCCACGTCCTCCACTTCGATGGCGTCCATTTGGCACCGGTCTGCACAGGTTTCGCAAGCAGTGCAGTCCTCCACAGCCACTTCAGCATAATAGTTGGAATGGACCACTCGGGCCGGACGCTCCAGCGATCTCAGATTTTTTAGAATCTGGCAGCAACATCCGCAGCACATACAGATATTGCTCGGTTTTTGGGCGTTTCCCGGCTGAAGGACAAGCCCGGCTTCCAAGCCGGTTTTCAGGACGGCCAGGGCCTCATCCTGGGTGATGGCGCGTCCCAGACCGTTCTCCTCATAATAGAAGGCGCCCGAGCCGAAGATCAGACAAACCTCCCGAGGCTTGTCGCAGCCTTTTCCCACCATCTCGTGCTCCCTGCGGCAAATACAGGGTGAGACCACGATTTTCGACTGCCCCTTAACAATCTCTTCGGCAACCTCATAGGGCGTGACCGATATGTCGGCGCTGATGCTTCTAGAGATGGGAACCACCCGAAACTGTCGGGTTTTCTGATTGACCCAGCCCGCTTTCATAAAGTGCGGGATGTATTCGTTCACATCCTGGATCAGCGCTTCGTCCAAGTCGTTGAGATGGTATTCCCAGATCCCGATCAAAAACTGGGCGGCCATATAGTGCTTTTCCCCGCCTTTGGTCAAACGGAAGATCAGACCTTTTTTAGACATATCCTCCAGTATCCCGGCCAGTTCGGCCGGGTTCCGGTCCATGCGTTCAGCAATGACCGATACCGGCTCGGGCATCATGGTCAGACCGGGAACCATTTCCGCCTCCGCTTTGGAAAACAGTCGCTTTAAAATCCGGAGTTCAACTCCAGATTCGGTTGGTGGAAACCCGCCCGGCAGATTATCCAAATAATTTGCTAAAAGCTGATACACATCTGTCATTCAACTTCTCCTTTTAAGGAAATGGTCCATGTTATTGAATCTAAAAACCTTTGTCATCTGCAGAGATAAACCCGAATGTTCAAACATCGGGGAAATGCTTTTCTGGCGCTTTTATCTCAACAATCCTGCACCAAAGATCACCATACCCGCAGTGCGGCCATGGCGCCTGTTTTTAGCGCAACTCGACATAATCCTATAATGGGCAAAGATTGAAAGTTTTAAGGATGTCAAGTTTGACGGCTTCGTAAAAAGTGTTTTGTGAGCGACATCAAGCAATTTTGGCGAAAGATTCATGATGAGTCTGGCGTTAAAAATTGCAAGCTGTTTGAGGGCGTTAGCCCGAGTTCTTGCAATTTAGCCAGACGAGTCATGAATCCTAAAATTGCTTGCGGAGCGAGCAAAATCAGACTTTTTTACGAGTTCATCAAGTTTGGAGATATAATCGTCCATAACCGGTGAACAGGAATAGTTACACCGGACAATTTCCCGGCCCGGTCCATGGGTCATCAAATAGGCATCCCTGAACGAATGCAGGATCTTGATATGGGGAAAAATCAACAAGGATATGAGAGACAAGATACAAAACGATGATTCATCGCCAACTCGAAGCCTCCTCGCAGGAACCTGCGGGAAATCTTCTCGGCAAGGTATTCCAAGGTATTCCATCAATTTCTGTTTCGCCCGCTCATCAAGTTCCAGTTTCAATCCGGCCATCTGCCCACAACGATTTCGGGGCGAGTCCGTCCATAACCGATCAGAGTTGCTGCATCAATCAACGATCTCAAGCATGAATCTTTTCCGAGCCTTCCCGGAAGCTGCGTTCAGTACAACCCGGATTGCATTGGCTGTTTTCCCGTGTTTACCAATGATCTTTCCAACATCGCTCTTGGCAACTCTGAGTTCCAATACGGTGGTGTGGGTAGTTTCAATTTCCGTAACCTGTACCTGTTCCGGATCGTCAACCAGTTCTTTTGCAATTCGCATTAATAGATCTTTCATGGATTCAGTTCCTTCACGGTGGGAATAGCGACAATTAAATCTAAATCCCCGGCTAATAACATCTGAGTTTCCAATTCACAAACAGAGCTATAAGATATTTAGTTCTTTAGCATTTTTATCCGCCTGTTTTGTGGCGGGTCACTCGAACCCTTGGATCCTTGAATCCTTGAACCCTCCATAAACACCCCTGTTCAATTGGAACTGACACACTTGTTTTACCCTGATTAACTACAACGAATCAGGCCTTATAATCTTAATCATCTCTTCAGATGAAATAACCCGCATCAAGGGATATAAAGGGGTCTTTTCATAACTTTGTATGACGCTATTATGTATTTCAGGGGTGTGTGCCTGACAACAGTCTTTGAGCAATATTGCTTTAAAATCCAATGACACCGCATCTATTAACGTCGACAAAACACAAATATGTGTTGAGATTCCGGCGATCACGACCGTATCACAGTCAAGATCTCGCAAGGTCCGGTCCATATCTGTTTTAAAAAAAGCGCTGAATCTGGGTTTCTCCGAAACAATATCGCCGGCTTCCCTCTCCAATTGATCAATCACCTTTGCGCCTTCGGTGCCCCTGATGGAATGGGGTTTCATCTTTCCCTGGAAGATAAAATCATCTTCTAAAAAGGAATCGCAGGAGAATATCACCGGAAAATCTTTATCCCTGAAAATAGAAGAAAGGCGGTTAATGGTGGGTACAAATTTCAAAGATTCCTTTGATATGAAGGCATCCGGATGATTGTCAAAAGTATCTTTAAGCATATCTACGATGATCAGCGCAGGTTTCATTCTGGTCCTTAGGGTTTCCGGTATTTTTGTTGGAGTGCAAAATCTCCGATGACGAGAGCCGCCATACATTCAACGATCGGTATTGCCCGGGGAACCACGCAGGGGTCGTGACGTCCCTTGGCTTCAAGAACCGTTTGCTTGCCTTCAAAATCGACGGTTTTCTGTGGGATGCCGATGGTGGCAGGGGGTTTGAACGCCACCCGAAAAACAATCGGTTCACCGTTGGTAATGCCCCCCTGGACACCACCGCTAAAATTGGTTTGGGTGCCCAACTTTTCACCTTTTAAAATAAAGGGATCATTATGCTGGGACCCCAGCATTCGGCTACCGGCAAAACCCGAACCGATTTCAAATCCTTTGGTTGCCGGTATTGAAAGCATCGCCTGGGCGAGCTTGGCCTCTACCTTGTCAAAAACCGGCTCACCCAACCCCGGCTGTACATTACGACATACACACGTCACCGTACCGCCGATGGAGTCGTTTCTGTCCCGAACGTCATCGATGCATTCGATCATTTTATCTGCCGTAATTCTGTCCGGACATCGCACAATCGTCTGATCGACATCTTCCCTTGAAACCAGATCCACATCGATCGAAGGGGCCTCGACGTCTCCGACGGATTGCACCCAGGCGACGATTTCTATCCCGAATGCTTCAAGCAGATATTTATCGGCGATGGCACCGGCGGCAACACGGCCGACAGTTTCACGGGCACTGGATCTGCCGCCGCCGCTGGCCGACCGAATTCCGTATTTCATCTGATAAGTGTAATCTGCGTGTGAAGGACGCGGAACAAATTGCATGGCGTCATAGTCGCCGGGTTTCTGATCCTTGTTTGCCACAAGGAGGCCGATGGGCACCCCCAAGGTTTTGCCGTTCTCGACACCGGATAAGATCGTCACCCGATCGGGTTCCTCCCGCTTGGTTGTCAACTTACTCTGTCCGGGCCGGCGTCGATCGAGCTGCCGTTGAATATCGGCTTCGGAAAGATTGATTTTGGAAGGGCACCCGTCGAGAACCGCACCCACGCCTTTGCCGTGGGATTCGCCGAACGTCATAACTTTCAAAAGGGTGCCGAATGTACTGGACATGTTTTAAATCCTCTTCGTTAATAGGGTGGCGAAATACGTTCATAATTAAAGCCGCACCCCGTAAGACAAAATTTACGCCCCGGTTAAACAAAAAAGACACGATAGGTTTCACGGGGTAAACTTCGCTTCAACCCCGCTTAACGGAATCATTAGCAAGCTTGCGGTGAACGCGCTGGTCCTGTTGAATTCCCGAAGAGGTGTGCAAAGCCCAATTCAACGGGGCGAACTGTTGCGATTCACCGGTGATGGAAGAACCACAGATGCTTCTATTTTTGATTTGTATAACACTTCTTTAAATATCAAGAAACCATCGGTCATGTCAAATTTTGGTCGAATTGGGAATCGATCCATCGAAAATCGAAAACAATAAAAAAAAGGAATTTGATTGTTTTCCACATCTAATCCGACGCCGTCACCCATTTTTTTGCATCTTCAAAACGCCTGAAGATGCCTATCTTTGCGGGCAAGTCCGCCACCGCAACTTGGTACATTCTCGACAGACCATATTCCAAATCACGGGATACGACAATGGCCGCTTTGTAATCCAAACGTTTTTTTAATTGGGACTCAAAGTATCTGGCTATCCGTATTACATCCTGCTGATAGATTTTGGATGCATCTGCATTTTGCAAATCCCATATAACGTGCATGTCTTTGTGAAAATCCGGATGTGCGAGGGATGATTCGAATGCAGACTTGATATCTTCAAAGGTCAATTCTCCAGTTACGGTTCGGATCATCACTCCGATTTTTTTATCGATAACGGTCTCGACCGGCATAACATCACCTCCAGGGGATTTCAGCGACACACATTTTGTCCCATTACCGGCCAATCTTCTCAACATATATCAAAATAGCCCTAAACAAAGAAGCACTATGGCCAATTTGAACATATGCCTCCTCTTGGGTCAATAGCCGCTTTTCATCTTCGATTTGATATCCTTTTTGGATTGAAAGATTGGCAATTCTTGCGATTTGCTTGGCCAAATCTTCTTCGGATTTTATTTTTATGGGATAAATTTTGATCTTGTCCACAGTGTCTAAAACTTCGTCATTGATGATACCATCTGTGGTCGAATGGTTTTTTCGATTGTAGGCATTGTACAAGGTATTGTGAAGCGGCTGGGAAAGATCCCCGGCATAATGCGCACAAAAGGCAAGATGGTATTCCCCGTATTTCCCTTTATGCTTTTGTTTCAAATAATCTCGAATTGAAGCGATGATCGCACCATAGAGATGACCCGTTATATCGGATTTTTTATTGTAATTTTTTATCTGCCCGAGCACCATTTCAGGCGTTACCCTTGTTTGTCTGGGGTTACTCACATAATGATTGGGTCTTTCTATTCCCATGGCTTTTGTCTTTATCATATCCGCACCTGCAGCGTTGTACCATTTTTTGTAACCCGCTGCTTTTGCGATGGCCATATGGGTTTCATCATGCCATGGGTATGAATGCCCTGTAAAACCGCCGACCAAGAATATGGCAAGGATCGTAATGATCGAATATTTTGCTTTCATTTCATCATTTCCATGGAGTGCAGGTTCGGCGATCTTTTCAGAGTGGGGCGAAAAGCGGGGTCCGTGATCATAACTCGCCCCTTTCTTTCATTTTTTGAATCTCTCCTTCCCTTAATGCACGTTTAAAATATTTCTCGGTCACCGTCATCGGCAAATCGTCTCTGAATTCAACATATTTGGGAACCGCATAAGCGGCCAGCCTTTCCCGGCAGTAATCGATGATGTCCTGTTGGCCGATCTTTCCTTTATAATCATCTTTCAATCTAACAAAAGCCTTTATTCTCTCGCTCCCCGGTCTTTTGGAATCCGGAACACCAATAGTCACGGCCCCGGCTACCGCAGGATTTTGAAACAAAAGATCGTCAATTTCTATGGAGTATACTTTCATCCCGGAGATGTTGATCATATCCTTGATTCGGTCGACCACATAAAAATAGCCGTTCTCATCCATCTTGCAAAGATCACCGGTTCTCAGCCACCCGCCGTCTTCGAGGCCGGAACCCGGCTCCGGCCAGTAGCCCTTCATCACCTGGGGTCCCCTCAACCAGAGTTCACCGACATCCCCAAAAGGAACCTCTTTTCCGGTTTCCGGATCAACCAATTTCACCTCGGTATCCGGCACGGGGATGCCAACACCGGGGATGGTGGAAGTCGCAAAACGGGTGATTTTCGAAAAGACGCTGATATTAATATGGCTGATGCATTCCGTAAGACCATAACCTTCCGATACCGGCATCTTTATTTTTTCCTCGATTTTTTTGGCCACTTCCGTGGGAAGGGGCGCCGCAGCCGAAACAACCATCACTGGCATCCGTTTAATTTTTGTTTCCGATTGCGCTAAATTTAAAAGCTGGGTGGGAACCATACATATCAGAAACGGGCGATATTCATTCATCAATTGCGCAATCATTTCCGTATTCCTGGGATCCGGGACTAAAAACATTTTCAGTCCCCAATAGATACACGATTGCATCAGATAATGTCCATAGGAATGAAAAATGGGGATGGGCAATAAACTTGAAGCTCTCCCTCTGTAGGTGGGAAGGGGCGCCATCATCCAGGGGAGTCCCTGAAGGATACTGGCCATCCGCTGAAAGTGGGTGATCATCACGCCCTTTGGCGTTCCGGTGGATCCGCCGGTAAACGCCAGAACCGCAAGATCTTCTAAAGGATCGATTTCAACCTCCGGTGCTTGGGGTTCATGATCTGCAATCAATTTTCTGAAACTGTAGGTGCCTGGAATCTCTGTCATCCTTTGGGATTGGGCAGGAGAATAATCTTCGACCGAAGTGACAACAATGTTTTTAAGCCCGGTTTTTTCTTTGATGGAATCGATTAAACCCAAGTTCTCATCGAGACAGAAAATTGTTTCAGCCCCCGATTCTCGTGCTTGACGTATGAGCTCGGGTGCTTTTAAAAGTGGACTGCTGGGGACAAGGGTCCCACCGGCCTTCAGCACCGCAAAATCGCTGATGATGAACTGGGGACCGGTGGGAAGAAAGACGATGATGTTGTCCCCTTTTTTAACGCCGAGACTCACCAATGCGTTTGCCAATGAATCCACCTGATGCTTAAGCGTTCGATACTTCATGCGATTCCCAAAATAATCATACGCATCCTTTCCGGGAAACTTTTCTGCGATTTCGTCTAAAATCGAAAATAAAGGTTTTACGGGATAATCGATGGTGGTTTTGAGTTTAAACGCTCCGATCTTATAACTCTTCAACCAGGGTTTTTCCGCATAAGAGGTCATTGTGCTACCCCTCCATAAATCTGTCCGATGACATCATCCAGACCTAATTCTTTCAGTTTTTCCGGGGTCGGCTTGCCGGTGGCCTTATCCCATCCGCGGAATTCATAATAAGGATCCAAAAGAATATCCAGGTGATTGACATGCCCTTGGGCCGGGCCCTCTGGAAGCGGGTCTTCCAATAGTCTTTTCGGCAGTGTATCGTCCCCGCGGGTGAGTCCTTCTCTGTTATTGAACGCCCTTTCCAGATTGTAAATTCTTTCGCCGATTTTTCTGAACGCTTCGATGCCAAAATCCCAGCCGGTAACGGCGGCAATAATCTGTGTAATCTCCTGGGCGTCTGAAGTCATTCCCATGAATTTACACAAGCCCACCGCATCAAAAACCGTCAGGGCATCTTCTAAATCTTTGACCACCTTCGCTTCTTCGGGATTTTCCATAAGCGGGTCTTGAATCTCACTTTCTTCGATGACCAGGAAGGGACTGGCGAGATACGTCGGGCCTTGAACATAGCCGGTGATATGATCACCGCCCCGATTGGCCGTGGCAAAAGCAAGGCCGGTAATCTTTGCAGCCCGTGAATCATACGCCGGCAATTCAAGTCCCTTGACATTCATGGCAAACCGCTCTGAGCCCTGCCCCAGTCTCTGAGCCATGACCCGTGTTCCCTCGGCCAAAAGATCTCCCACCCCTTCCCTTTTGGCAATTTTGTGAACCAGGGCTAAAATCGTTTCGGTATCGCCAAAACATATCTCCATCCCTCCGGCGGCGTCTTTAGTAAGAATCCCCTTTTCAAAACATTCCATGGTAAAGGCAATGGTACTGCCGCATGAAATGGTATCCAGGCCATAGTCATTACAGAGGTAGTTGGCCATGGTAATGGCTTCCATATCTGAATTGTCGCACATGGCCCCGAGAATCGCCACGGTTTCATATTCAGGGCCTTCTCCTTTAAACCCTTTATAAGGGCCTTTCTTGATTTCGGTGTCCCGACCGCATTTTATGGGGCAGGCAAAGCAGCCGACAGCTTCTACAAGGACCTTTTCATTCAGGGCCTCCCCGTTAATCTCCTCGGCATAGGTGCAGACGCCAGTTTGCCAGTTACGGGTCGGCAATCCCCCACAGACGTTGACGATATCCAACACCAAATTCGTTCCATATCCTTGTAGGCCGGCACCAAGTATATTCTCACCCAGGAGATCATATTGTTTTTTAGACACTTCTTTAAAGGTAATTTTATCCGCAATCTTGATTTCTTTACGCCCTTTTACGGCTACGGCTTTCAGCCTTTTGGATCCCATTACAGCCCCCAGCCCGCATCGTCCCGCCGCCCGATGGAGATCATTCATGATCGCAGCGTATTTGACAAGTTTCTCTCCGGCCATGCCGATACTGGCGATATTGAATTTGTCCCCCAATGTTTCTTTGAGCATCTCGGTGGTTTCTGAAACATTTTTCCCCCAAAGATCACCGGCGTCGCGGAGTTCGATGTCTCCATCGTCAATTACCAGACAAACGGGCTTTTCCGATATGCCTTCAAATATAATTCCATCGAAACCCGACTGTTTGAGATCCACCCCCCACCGGCCCCCGGAATTGGACTGGGCCCATATACCGGTCAACGGAGATTTCGCGACAACACTGTAGCGGGCAGCACTTGGAGAAAGGGTTCCGGTCAGGAGACCAGACATGAAGATCAGCTTGTTTTCCGGTCCTAACGGTGATATTTTCGGTTTAACTTCATCAAAAAGATACCTGCTGGCAAGACCCCGTCCGCCTAGATATTTCTTTGCCATTTCTTCGGGAATTTCTTCTTGGAAAATTTTCCCGTCCGTTAAATTCACCCTCAAGATCTTTCCCATTAATCCAAACATGTTGTCACCTCCCGGCCATGGGTCTCAAATACCAAAATCTGTTTTCAATTCTTGGAGAAAGGCCTTAAACCCAAGAAAAGCTTCCGGTTCCAAATCATCCGGGAATTTATCGCTCACTTCCCCCGCCAGATCCACCAATCGGATAGCCGCTTGGGCAGCCGCTGCCAATTTTGCCGCTTTCTTGAAATTGAAAGGGACCAATTTGAGCTTATTGGTGGCGATCTCCCGGACGACGTTGAGATCCTTTTTTAACACCCTTTTCCATCGATCATAACTTGCTTCAAGAACATAATCGGCACTTCTCCCCATTTCACTGGGAACCATTTTAACCGAATGGCACTGTCCATGCCATAAGTCCATAAAAACAAATAGATCCCCATCCAGTCCGGACGCTGAATCCGCCTTGAAAACCAGGGTGACGGATCCCTCCCAGGTTTTGGCAACCTCTTGATACCGTCGGTCATTTTGAATCTTTTCTTCGATTTCAGACGCCCATTCCGGACTCAAAACCATGTAAGGTTTTGATTGGGATGCTTTTCGGTTCGTTACCAATTTGGCATATTTTTCTTCCCAGTCTTCGGATCCAGCATTATTCATAGTTTAATCTCCTGGTATGTAAAACAGCTTAATAATACAACAGCGATATTTTACTGTAACCATTTGAAATTAAATTTTTATTTATTACTTTTGTCATTCCCGCGAAAGCAGGAATCCAGTTTATCTTAAGATATAATCAGGGTTCCGGATGCCCGCCTTCGCGGGCATGACGTTAAAAAGTGACGCTGTAGTTATAATACCTCAAAAAGAAAGGATGCCCATTCATCCTCCGGCAATAGCCGTGAAAAGCGCCACTTCATCTTCCGCTTTCAAAGGGGTATCCAAGCGATTGGGCAAGTAGATATAGTGACGGCCGTTCACTAAAACGCGAACGTGACGATGGAGCGTATCCGTTTTTGAATCAAAAATCGCATCCTTGAAGTCTGGTCCAAATATTCCGGACAAATCCCTTAACACATCCTTTATGGTGGCGTTTTCTATTTCCATTTCAAACGAGGCGTTACCCCCCATCGCATTTTTCAAGGTGAGATATCCTTTGACCTTGATCTTCATTCAGAAACTCTCTTATCCTTCCTGATAGGATGAGGTTGTGAAAAACTGGATACGAAACTTAAACTCAAGAGAATTTGCGGGATATTTCTTCGAAGCATCCGCTGGAATCGATTTGCATTCAAGGAATAACTCAAGCTTCGCACCTTCTTGTTCGAACAAAGATTTATCTGGATGCCATCTCAAGAATGCGTCCAACACCATATATTTACTTCACGGCGATATGAAACATTTCAGGATCCGGCATTCTTGACAACGTATCTCATTTTCGGTATCTGTTTTATGATTTTCGTTTTCTGCGGTCCATTGCCGCTGCATACCGGACAGTCTATGTATTATGATTCATTCGGATACAAATGACAATGTGAAATTTTCGCCAATGCCGCTTTCCAAAATAGGATTTCATTCAAATGTGAAATGCTTCCACCAGCTAAACGGCTTAACCGTTTTTGGGGGCGTATCCTCAAGGAGATATTATGAAAGATTATAGACCCATCGGCAACAAAACTCAACTCTACGCTGTGATTGGCAATCCTGTTGCTCACAGCCTTTCTCCGGCGATTCACAATGCCGCCTTTGCTGCCCTGGATATCGATTCCGTTTATGTGGCGTGTCGGGTGGAAGATATAAAAAATGCATTGGCGGGAATGAGGGCGCTGGAGAACTTCCACGGCATGAGCGTCACCATTCCCCATAAAATCGAAGCAATGAAATATCTTGATGAAATTTCGGAGATTGACCGGAACATCGGTTCCATCAATACGGTTATTAATGAAAAAGGTAAGCTGGTTGGATTGGGTACCGACGGACCGGGCGCCTTAAAGGCCATTGTCGATGCGGGCATAGAAATTGACGGTAAAAATATTTTAATGCTGGGCTCAGGCGGTGCGGCAAGGGCGATTGCCTTTACCCTTGCCCGAAATACTCAGCTGGAAAAACTTACGATTTTGGATATTGATGGGCCGATGCTTCAGCAGTTGACGATGGATTTAACGGCCGGAACAGATGCTTCCATCAAATCTGAGTTGCTCAACGAAAATTCTCTTGCCTCAGCCATGGAGATTGCGGATTTAATCGTCCACTGCACGCCGGTGGGCATGCATCCAAAGGAAAATGCCTCCCTGATTCCTGCCGAGTTATTTCGAACCGGTCAGGTTGTCTTTGACATTGTTTATACACCCCTTGAAACGAAACTGCTTTTCGAGGCGAGGTCCCGGGGCCTTAAGGTAATTTACGGCGTTGAAATGTTTATCAACCAAGCGGTATTGCAGTTTGAACGTTTTACAGGCGTCGATGCACCTGTGGAGGTTATGCGTCGTGTCGTGATGGAGCATCTGGGATCATGAATATCGTACTGATCGGATATCGGGGTACCGGAAAAAGTGTGGTGGGAGAACTTCTCGCTTTGCATCTTGGAATGCGGTGTATCGCTATGGATGCGAAAATTGTCGACAGGGCGGGCATGTCGATTCCGGAAATCGTCGAGAGATTCGGCTGGACCCAATTCCGGGATTTAGAATCTGAAACGGTTCTGGAATTGTCAGAACTCGACAATATCGTTATCGATACCGGCGGCGGAGTAATTGAACGACCTGAAAACATCGAGGCTTTGAAAAGGAACTCCCGCATATTTTGGCTACAGGCTTCGGTGGATACCATCGTCCGGCGAATTCAAGCAGACACCCAGCGGCCGGCATTGACCACCGGAAGAACTTTTACCGAAGAAGTGGCAGAAGTCCTGGAGCAAAGGATTCCCAAATACAAGAGCGCCGCTCAATACGAAATCGATACAGATGCATTAACACCGGAGCAAGTCGCAGGAAAAATTATTGAAATCTTTGAGCAAGGATAGCGGGCAAAAGACGCTGAACAGCAAAGGGTCTTACATTGCTCGTTTCAATCCCTCCTGTCTTACTGGCCGGGAATCAAAACTGTGGACCCGGTCGTCTTCCGATCCTCGAGATCTCGATGGGCTCTGGATGCCTCGGAAAGCGGGTATGTCTGCCGGACATCGATCTTAACCACGCCTTTTTCCACAACCGCGAACAAGTCGCGCGCATTTGCGAGTAAATCCTCCCGCTTGGCAGTATAGGCCATAAGGCTCGGTCGGGTGAGGAATAAAGAACCTTTGGCAGCGAGAACCCCGGTATCAAAAGGCGGTATTGGACCGGAAGCCTGGCCAAAACTAACCATCATACCCATGGGTCGTATACAGTCGAGTGATTTCATGAAGGTGGACTGGCCCACGGAATCATATACCACATCGACTCCCTTTCCTTCGGTAATCTCTTTTGTCCGGGAAACAAAATCCTCATCGCGGTAGCGGATGGGATGATCACAGCCATGGCCCATGGCGAGTTCAGCTTTTTCGGGTGAACCGACGGTTCCGATCACCACGGCACCCATATATTTGGCCCACTGGCAGACAATTAATCCAACGCCGCCGGCTGCCGCATGGATCAAAATACGATCCCCCGGTTTTACGTTATAACAGTCTCGAATGAGATATCGTGCGGTCATGCCTTGAAGCATCATCGCTGCCGCCTGTCGTGTTGAAATGGACTCCGGAAGTTTTACAAGACGATGGGCCGGCATGGTTCTGACTTCGGCATAAGCGCCGGGTGGCAGCCCGGCGTAGGCAACGCGGTCGCCCACCGTGAATTCCCTCACCCCTTCGCCAATGGCTTCGACAACGCCGGCGCCTTCCAGTCCGGGTATAGCCGGTAGCGAAGGGAGCGGATAAAGACCGGTACGGTGATAAACATCGATGTAATTCAGACCCACTGCTTCTTGGCAGAGTAGAACTTCACCGGTTCCCGGTGGCCCCGGATCAAATTCTTCCCAGCATGTCCCAAAGAGTCACCGACTCTGGAAACGTCTATCTGGAAATATTGTTGATTGAATCGGCCGAATGGCGTAAAAATATTTTTCAGAGGAAAACATATAGGGGTAAATACAATTTCCAGAGGATTAAAATGCTTGAAACCATAACCAACCGTATCGGAATGAAACTTGTTTTGATTCCGCCGGGTTCATTCAGAATGGGCGGAGACAAAAACCTCGAGCAAGCCGAGGATCATGAAACCCCGCGACACAGAGTCCATATCAGCAAGGCATTTTATATGGGTAAATATGCCGTAACTCAGCGGGAATGGTCTGAGATTATGAGCCATAATCCAAGTGAATTTAAGGGCGAAACACTGCCGGTGGAAGGGGTTTCATGGAATGATGTCCAAGGGTTTATCCAACAGCTCAACAAAAAAGAAGAAACAGATACATATCGTCTTCCCACCGAGGCTGAATGGGAATATGCAGCAAGAGCCGACACACAAAACGCCTATAATTTTAATCCCGCCATCAACACATTAACCCAATGCGCCTGGTATAGAAAAAATTCAGGAGGCAAAACCCATCCGGTCGGCGAATTAAAGTCGAACCCATGGGGACTCCATGACGCGCACGGAAACATCCATGAGTGGTGTGAGGATTGGTTCGATAGAAATTATTATTCTCAAAGTCCTTCCAACGATCCTTTGGGACCAACATCTGGATTGGCCAAGGTGTTGCGGGGCGGTGACTGGGGGAGCGATGCCTGGTATTGCCGGTGCGCATCCCGCAGCCTCAGCTCTCCGGACCGCCGCAGCAGCCGCGTGGGGTTTCGTCTGATCAAAACGGTTTAGGCTTCCTGAACAACGGTTCAAGGATTCTTCGACTGTTTATCAAACATTTTTCACGTTTCTCATTCGTTTTTAGATACCCATTACTGAGCCGCAATTTACTTCCTTTACATATATCATCTTACGACACGGAATATTTTGATTGAAAAAATCATGCAATCTTTAGCAATTGTATGCAATCAAAGCCAAGCTCGAATCTGTCAGAATATCTCAGGATTTCCGGCCGGCAAATATCCTTCGGGTTCCACAAGCAATCAAGGGTTTTGACAAGTCAGATTTTTGTGAGGTATCTCAATAGAGTGCAACCAAGGCAAGATCTGAGCTCAGTATTGGATATCACATCATCACCCGCCACCTGAATTTGAACATATCACAACAATTTGAAATGCGTAAAAAAGGATTTTAGAGCGGGCTGTCATAAAAATTAAATGCGCATTATTTTCGAGATACCTCTATGACATATCTCAATCTCATGTGGAAATAGATACTTGCAAGATATCAAAGTTCCTTGCAAGCCTGATTGCTATCGGTTGTTCTCGTCGGTGGGCGAGGTATCGATTGAACGCAGCTAATCATTTAATTTCTGAAAGCAAATCACCATATTTTTTTCAGCTTTTCATTCTGACACAGCTTGACAAAATGGATATAGATACTTATTTTTTGTAATAAATTGACTATCCTAACATTTCCCCTTTCTACTTTTTAACTAACACCGGTTTGAATTTAGCCGGAACTGGCCCCGAAACAGCCAATCACATTGCGCCTTTTCATTTGCTGATTTATTTTACAAGATTTCATTCTTTATCATTCTTTTCAAGTCAGGCTTAATTCCATCAATCGCATTTGCGATCGCTTTGGAAGGCAGGTTCGAGCAACATATTTTATCTGTGAAGGAGAAAACACCATGGTAGATTTGTTGGATAAGCGCTATGCGAAACGTCACGGTTGCGATGGAGAAATAGTTTGGTCTTATTTCAACAAAAAAGCTTACTCCAAGGCGCGTGCGCTTAATTTCAGCCGAGATGGAAGCTATTTTGAGACGGATCGAGCTCTCGGTGTAGGAATGACAGTTCTCATCCGTGTTCTGAATTGCATTGATTACAACGATCGATCCAAAGACCCTGAGGGGATTCGATGGAACGCCTTGGGCGAAGTCAAATCGTGCCGAGAACTGACCGCCGGGAAACAAGGTCACTATGGCATTGGTATTAAGTATCACCTGAATTGACACGCAAATTTCTTCGGTTCATGACTCGATTGGGGTTAAAGTTTTTTCGAAGGGGGTTGAAGCCAACGCCCATTTTTTTGGCAAGGACACCGTTTATGGTTTTTATTTAAAATTCAACACTTTTATCATATCACATGGATAAAACAGATGTTTCAAAAGGGAGAATTTGAACCATGAAACTCAGACCATTACAGGATCGAATTTTAGTTCAACGGGTTAAAGAAGAGGAAAAAACAAAAGGTGGGATCATCATCCCGGATACGGCCAAGGAAAAACCCATTGAAGGCAGAGTGATTGCTGCCGGAATTGGTAAACTCAGTGAAGAGGGAAATAGAATAGCGCTTGAAGTCAAGAAAGGCGATCGAATTCTATTTGGCAAATATTCGGGTAATGAGATAAAAATAGAGGATAAAGAATACCTTATCATGCGCGAAGAAGACGTGCTTTGCGTCATCGAATAAAAACTAAAATGGAGGTTAAGACAAGATGTCTAAACTAATAAAATATGACATGAAAGCCCGTGAAGCACTGCTGAAAGGGGTAAGAACCCTTGCTGATGCAGTTGTTGTTACCTTGGGCCCCAGAGGAAGAAATGTCGTCCTCGATAAATCTTGGGGATCGCCGACGGTCACCAAAGACGGCGTCACAGTGGCTAAAGAAATCGAATTGGAAGACAAATTCGAAAACATGGGCGCCCAGATGGTAAAGGAAGTCGCCAGCAAAACAAGTGACATGGCCGGTGATGGCACAACCACTGCTACGCTTTTGACCAGATCTATTTATGAAGAGGGGCAGAAGCTGGTAGCGGCCGGCCATAATCCAATGGCCATTAAACGGGGGATTGATGCCGCGGTTGGAGTCGTTGTGAAAGAACTTCAAAATTTGAGCAAACCCACCCAAGACCAGCGCGAAATTGCCCAGGTCGCCACCATTTCGGCGAACAATGATGAAACCATCGGCAAAATCATTGCCGAGGCCATGAACAAAGTTGGTAAAGAAGGGGTCATCACCGTTGAAGAAGCCAAAAGCATGGAAACAACGCTTGAAGTTGTTGAAGGTATGCAGTTTGATCGAGGATACCTATCGCCATATTTTGTGACCAATGCCGAAAAAATGGTCGTTTCTTTGGAAGATGCTTACATTCTGATTAATGAGAAAAAGATCAGCAACATGAAAGATCTTTTGCCCGTCCTTGAACAAGTCGCCAAAATGGGCCGACCTTTATTGATCATTGCCGAAGATTTGGAAGGTGAAGCATTGGCTACTTTGGTGGTCAACAAATTGAGAGGCACCCTGCAGGTGGCCGCGGTCAAGGCGCCGGGTTTCGGCGACAGACGAAAAGCCATGCTGGAAGACATTGCCGTTTTAGTCGGCGGTCAGGTGGTCTCCGAAGATTTAGGGATCAAATTGGAAAAGATAACGGTTTCAGACCTCGGCAAGGCCAAACGGATCAACATTGATAAAGACAACACCACCATCGTCGACGGCGCCGGTTCTCGCTCGGCCATCGAGGGCCGGGTGAAGCAGATTCGAGCCCAAATCGAAGAAACCACCTCAGACTACGATCGTGAAAAACTTCAGGAACGGTTGGCCAAACTGGTCGGCGGAGTGGCGGTGATCAACGTGGGCGCAGCCACAGAAACAGAAATGAAGGAAAAAAAAGCCCGGGTCGAAAATGCCCTTAACGCTACCCGAGCGGCTGTAGAGGAAGGGATCGTGCCGGGTGGAGGTGTGGCGCTGCTTCGCTGCTTGGCCGTGCTGGAGAAAATGAAAATCAAAGCCGATCAAAAGCTGGGGGTGAAAGTCGTCATGCGCGCTATGGAGGGACCACTTCGCCAGATTGCCAAAAATGCCGGTTCTGAAGGTTCTGTCGTCATCGATAAAGTCAAAAACGGCAAGGGAGCTTTTGGTTACAATGCAGAAACGAACACCTATGAAGATCTGATGAAGGCTGGTATAATGGATCCGACCAAAGTGGTCCGGCTCGCATTGCAAAATGCAGCAAGTGTGGCTTCATTAATGCTGACCACCCAGGCCATGGTTGCAGAAAAACCCGAAGAAAAAAAGGGGATGCATCCGGGAGCTCAAGGAATGGACGACGAAATGGGTGGAATGATGTAAACCTCCCTCATTCAATGGCGTCCACGGTGGACATGATGTAAACCGATATTACCTGTGAACCACTCCGGATGAAAAGGAGAAAAAAACTTGCAGTCCATATTGTTGATGGACCTAAGGGGCTTTCAGGTATTTTTAAGGCTGGTACAATCCGTTAAAATTTTCTTTATTAGAAGGAGATCAGAATGAATATTTACGTAGGAAATCTATCGCATGAGACGACCGAAGAGAATTTAAAAGAAGCTTTTGAAGTCTTTGGAGAGGTCAACACCGTCAAGGTTATAAAAGACAATTATAATGCGAGGTCAAAAGGATTTGGATTTGTGGAAATGCCCACCAAAGCTGAAGCACAGTCTGCAATCGAAGGTTTGAATGGGAAAGATTTGAAAGGCCGAAACCTTAATGTCAGTGAAGCCCGCCCTCGCTCTGAAGGCCGCCGAGGTAGCGCAAGATCTGGAGCACCAAGGCATGACGGAGAAAGACGGGGCGGAGGGCGACGCTTTTAGTAAGCGATATCTGTACATAAAAACCATGGTGATCATCACTAGTATATAAATAACAATACCTCACAATGGTTTAAAATTGGACGTGGGCATTATAAATCTTTAAAAAGGAAATCGACATAGTCTCTACAATATATTGTAAAATTGCCAAGAAAGGAGAAAAACATGAACAAAGGAGATATAATTAATGAAGTTTCAAGGGGCCTAAAAACCAAAAAGGATGCTCAGACGGCTGTAGACTGTGTTCTTTCAAGCATAACCAAGGCATTGGAAAATGGCGATTCTGTATCATTGACCGGATTCGGTACATTCAAGGTGGCTGAAAGGAAGGCTCGAAAAGGCCGAAATCCACAAACAGGGGAAGAAATAGATATTGCGGCAAGTAAAGTTCCAAAATTTGTTGCTGGAAAGGCTTTGAAAAAAGCTGTGAAATAATTATTTGTTCGTGGGCAAAAACATTCTGTTAACGGATAATAGTTGCCAGGAAACTCCCTCGTGTGCGATTTCCGCTTAATTGGGGTGTTCCTCGAAGAGTGCCCATACGGGGCAAACAAACATACCAAATAAGGAGGTTGAAAATGAAAGCGAGAATTCGAATGTATCCATTTTTTATAGTATTAGTTGCAATGTTGACAGTTTTCATCGTTTCTTCAATGGCACAAGAAAAGCCCGCCGACAATATGCAGTTAGTTCGTGAAAAAATCCAGACCGACAAGAAGCTGTTTATTGCACAAAATATGAATCTTACCGAATCAGAGGCCAAAGTTTTCTGGCCGGTTTATGAGAATTATCAGAAAGATTTGGCCAAACTTGTCGATAAAACTGTCAAATTGGTCGAAAACTATGCCGCCAACTATCAGACCATGACCGAAGAAGCGGCCAAAGAACTGATTAATGGGTATTTGGCTATTGAGGGAGAACGGGTGACGCTCATGAAATCCTTTTTACCCAAATTCAGAAAAGTTTTGCTTGAAAAGAAAGTGGCACGCTATTACCAACTTGAAAACAAGATCGATGCTGTAGTGAACTACGGACTGGCAAGACAGATCCCTTTGGTAAAATAATGACTGGAACATGCACCCCGAGTGTCGGATATGTTTGGTTCTCGGGGTTTTTGCTGTAAGACCATTAGACAAAAAAATAAACGTGGATAATTGATTCAATTCCACGCTTTTCTTTTTTATATACACCATAACATATTGTGTTTTGAGATCAGGCTACAAATCTGAGATACATCTGCAATAACGTCCAAGTATCAACTGCTTGATTTTTCTGTGATAACATAATACCTTATCACCAAACGATAGCGGTTGAACTAACTATAATTTCGTCACGTCATCAAGCTCTTGATTTTCTATGATAATCTCTAAATAGATTACAACAAATGATAGAACAAAAATATGGAATGGATATCACATCATCACCTGCCACCTCTGAATTTAACTACTGGTAAAACTGTCATGTTCGGAACGATACCTGTAAAACTGCAACTTGAGATGAACTACTACGTTCAACAGCCCGACGCTTTCGGCCCGGAGCAGCATTCTGTTCAGACATATTCATGCCCCGTGTTCTTTTTGGGGGACATCTTTTTTCTCTGTTCTGATACCAGGTTGCAGTGAAGCACAGGGGATTGCGCCCTGCATATGGGAGGATTTCCACTATGAAAACATTTTCGCAGACAGCTATACTCTTTTGTGCATTCCTGATTTTTTATGCCGCTGATGTTACCTGTGCTGAGAAAAGCGCAGAAAACCAGGATATTCACCCGGCAGGACGGCCGAAAATCGGTCTGGTTCTGAGCGGCGGCGGGGCGCGCGGCGCCGCCCATATTGGGGTGCTCGAGGTTCTTGAAGAAATGCATGTTCCCATAGACTGCATCACCGGCACCAGCATGGGCTCCATAGTCGGAGGTTTGTATGCTTCCGGCATGAGCACCGCGAAGATTAAAGAGGCCCTGGCCACAATTGACTGGAAAGATGCATTCAACGACAATATTCCCCGCGAGGACCGTTCATTCCGCCGTAAACGCGACGATGACCTCTACCTAATCAAGCGTAAGCCCGGTATCGGCGATGACGGAAAGATCAAGTTGCCGACCGGGTTTCTGCAGGGTCAGAAAATCGATCTGATCTTCAAGGAACTTACTCTTCCGGTGATCGATATCAGGGATTTTGATAAGCTCAGCATACCTTTCCGGGCCTTGGCAACCGATATTACCACCGGTGAACCCGTGGTGCTCGGCTCCGGGGATCTTGCAAAATCCATGCGGGCCAGCATGTCCGTCCCGAGCATATTTGCACCGGTGGAGATGGGCGGCCGCCTCCTGGTCGACGGCGGCGTCAGCAACAACCTGCCGGTCAATGTGGCGCGGGACATGGGGGCTGATATTGTTATTGCCGTTGACATCAGCACCCCCCTTATGAAGAGGGAAGAATTGACTTCGGCGGTGAGCATCACCGTGCAGCTCACAGGTATCCTCACCAGACGCAACACGGAGGAACAGATTGCGACACTTTCCGGCAAGGACATCCTCATTGTGCCGGACCTCGGGGGTATCTCCTCAGCTGATTTTAAAGAATCGGGGCAAGCTGTTCCCAAGGGCAGGGCTGCCACCGAGCAGCACCGCGAACAGCTTGCCGGACTTGCCATCCCAGAGGCCAATTATGCAAATCTGGTCCGCGCCCTGCCTGTTAGGAAGACAACTCCTCCGGTTATCGACTTTGTCAAGCTGGACAACCGGTCACGGGTATCGGATGCGGTCATCATGGCAAGGCTGCATGTGAAGACGGGTGAACCCCTGGATGTGCAGGCCATTGATCATGACATCGGTATAATATACGGCCTCGAGTTGTTTGAGAATGTGGATTATGAGGTGGTTGAGGAAGACGGCAAAAACGGCCTCCTTATCCATGCCAGGGAACGCTCCTGGGGACCAAACTACCTGCAGTTTGGCCTTCAGCTTAGCGATAATTTCAAGGGAGATAGTGGGTATAATTTCGGTGGTGCTTACACGCGTACCGCTATCAACCGGTTGAACGGCGAATGGCGAACCGCGGCGCAGATTGGAGAAAATCCCTTAATCGCCACGGAAATCTATCAGCCCCTGGATGTTGAATCCCGATACTTCATTAACCCCCGCCTCTTTTATGCCAATGGAAACTATAATATCTTTTCGCCTGACGGTGATATTCTCTCGGAATACTGGGTTAGCCGTTACGGCATCGACATTAGCGGAGGCAGGGAATTCGGGGCATGGGGAGAGGCGCGCCTGGGCTACAGGCGCTACGCCGGTGATATGGAAGTCCGCATTGGGGAACCGACACTGCCTGAGGATAATTTCAACAGCGGTGAACTCTATGGTCGACTGGCCGTTGACAAGCTGGATGATTTAAATTTTCCCCGTGCGGGGTATTTCGGGCGCCTGGAATACCTATGGTCCGATACAGCTCTCGGTGCTGATTCCGATTTTGACCAGATCCTGTTTAGTGGAGGATTCGCATATTCTTGGGACCGCAATACCCTGCTGGCCGGCGCCACCTTTTTTACCACGCCCGACAATGATGCACCCATCCAGAACCTGTTCCGGCTGGGGGGACTGTTCAAGCTCTCTGGCTACCAAGTGGACGAATTAAGCGGCCAGCAGCTCGGCCTCCTGAAATTGATCTACATGAGGCGCATAGGGAACTTCAACTTACTGCCCATTTACCTGGGTGGTTCCCTGGAGGCGGGCAACACCTGGCAGGACACGGATGATATTGAATTCAACAATCTGATTGGAGCCGGCAGCCTTTTTATCGGGCTTGACACCTTTATTGGTCCGATCTATTTCGCCTATGGCGTTGCCGAGAACAGCCATGATAGTTTCTATCTCTATCTCGGAAAAATATTCTGAGCCGTCACTGAAGCATGCAGCAGCAACTGGGCAGATAAAGGGGCAGTATTTTGTTACCTGCTATAACGTCCAAGTATCAAGAGACTGATTTTGCTGTGATACCAGAATACTGTATCACTAAGCCAAAGTTGTGGCGACTACGGCAATACCAGACAGGTTTTTGATGCCTTAAAACATTGTGATATCACTTTTTCAAGAGAGGCAAATCTTTTTTCGTGGGTTTGCCTTTTTGATTTTTTATGGATTTTACGATATATGTAATTGGAGTTGATCAACTTGGGGTTGCTCTTTTGGCACCCATTAAAAGGCCCCTGTCAAGAAAAATATCATCTATAGGTAACAGCCGCAGCCAAACTACCGATAAGAGAATAGCATCATGAAAATCCCGGCAGGATAGTCATTGAGAATACTCCAATCATCGGCTGAATGTGTGTGATGTGCTGAGTTAACAATACTTGCCACAGTATGTTAGAAGCCATTTCAAAACCTTCCGGTGAGTGATTTTTGAGTCTTTTGTCGAAAAGCGCTTAGCGATGCGGCGCGTAAAATTTGTAGCTGTCTGAGGGCGTTAGCCCGAGTTCTACAGCGAGCTTAGCGCTTTACAAAAGGCTCAAGCCAACGAATGGGAGGTTTTGAAACAGCTTCTAGGGATCAGGGTGACAAAGCATCTTTACAACCGTTGTTGGGTATTGTATTTAAGTTAGAATTTAAATTGCCGAAAAATTACAAAAAGTTTATTTGATATTGATTCGAAAAGATGCGACCAACCCATCCGGAAATAGAAAGTTCTGTCGTCAACGTTGCGTCCCGCCTGAAAAGGGTGGCCGAAAAAACGCCTTACAAAAGGGCGGTGGTTTATCCTTCTGGACGGGATAATTACGGCCGGGTCACCTATTCTCATCTGACGTTTCTCCAGCTGGATCGGGAATCCGATTGTCTGGCCCATGGGATGCACAACGCCGGTATCACTCGGGGCACCCGGACCATTTTAATGGTCAAACCGAGTCTCGAATTTTTCATCATTATTTTTTCGCTGTTTAAAACCGGTGCCATTCCGGTGGTTGTGGATCCCGGAATGGGGATTCGCCGCATGGTCGCCTGCTTCAAAGAGGGTCGTCCGGAGGCGTTTATCGGCGTCCCCGCCGCCCATGTGCTTCGAACACTCTATCCCAAATTTTTCAAAACACTCAAAACATGGGTAACGGTTGGCAGGCGCTGGTTCTGGAGAGGGTTTACCCTTCGCCAGCTGCGCCGGACGCCCTGGACGCCCTATTCCATGGCCCAAACCCGAAAGGACGATACCGCCGCCATACTCTTTACCACCGGCAGCACCGGTCCTGCAAAGGGTGCGGTATACACCCACGGAAACTTCGACGCACAGCTGGGTCATATAAAGTCCCATTTGAAAATATCTTTGGATGAAATAGATCTTTCCACATTCCCGCTGTTTGCCCTTTTTTGGCCGGCCCTGGGGATAACGTCGGTCATACCGGACATGGACCCCACGAAACCCGCCCGCGTCAACCCAAGAAATATTATCGAGGCCATTTTGAATCAGGGGGTCACCAGCATGTTTGCCTCCCCTGCCCTTCTGAATCGTGTGGGCGAATACGGAAAAAAGAATCGGATAAAACTGCTGTCCATAAAACGGGTCATCTCCGCCGGCGCACCGGTATCCCCATCGGTCATCAAACAGTTTTCGTCCATGCTCTGTGGAGATGCCCAGATACATACGCCCTATGGGGCCACCGAAGCGGTCCCCATCATATCCATCACCAGCGACGAAATCCTGTCCGAAACCCGAAGGCTCAGCGAGCAGGGCTACGGCATCTGCATCGGCCGCCCCATTAACGATCTAAAAATTTGCATTATCAAAGTCAGCGATGACCCCATCGACAAATGGTCCGAAGACCTCACGGTTCCGGACGGTGAAATCGGTGAAATATGTGTCAAAGGCGACCTCGTGACCCGAAATTACTTTGGAAGACCCGAGTCGGATGCCCTGGCAAAGATCAAAGACCAAGATTCCTTTTGGCACCGAATGGGGGATTTGGGGTGGAAGGATTCAAAGGGGAGGATATGGTTCTGCGGCCGAAAAAGTCATCGCGTGACCACTGAAAACAGAACGTTGTTTACCATACCCTGCGAGGCGATTTTCAACACTCATCCCAGGGTGTATCGCAGCGCCCTTGTGGGAATCGGACCGATTCATCGACAAAAACCGGTCATCTGCATCGAACTGACGCGGGGCAAAATCAAGCACAATAAAAAAGCGCTTAAAAATGAACTCCTGAAACTTGCACAACAGCATGAATTGACCCGGGAGATCGAAACCGTATTGTTCCACCCGTCGCTTCCGGTAGACATCCGACACAACTCAAAAATTTTCCGGGAAAAACTGGCGGTCTGGGCTGGAAAAAAAATTAATCCATGAAAAATGATGATTCCACAAAAGCCGAGGCGCCCGACAAGTTCCTGGTCACCGGGGGCGGCGGATTTTTAGGCGGCGCCATCGTCAGACAACTGGTGGATCGAGGCGATGCTGTCCGGAGCTTTTCCCGCAATTTTTACCCTGAACTTGCCCAGATGGGGGTCCAACAGATTCAGGGGGATATAGCTGATAAAACTGCCGTTGAACAGGCGTGCAAGGGGATAGAGCTCGTCTTTCACGTTGCAGCCAAACCCGGTGTTTGGGGAGATTACGCGGATTATTACCCAACCAATGTCATAGGAACACAGCATGTAATCGACGCTTGTAAAAAGCAGGGCGTCTTACGGCTCGTTTACACGAGCTCCCCCAGTGTGGTCTTTGACGGCACGGACATGGAAGGCGTGGACGAATCTGCCCCTTATCCGTGAAAAATTTCATGCCCCCTACCCGAAAACCAAGGCCATGGCAGAACAGCTTGTCATAAAGGCCGCAGACAAAGACCTGATGACCATCACGTTGAGACCCCACTTGATATGGGGGCCCAAAGACAACCATCTGGTGCCGAGGATTATCGAAAGAGCCCGGCGTCTCGTGAGGGTCGGCAGCGGAAAAACCGTGTGGACACCATCTACATAGCAATGCTGCCCAAGCCCATGTTCTGGCCGCTGACCGGCTGAAGGAGAACCCCGAACTTTCGGGGAAGGTTTATTTCATAAGCCAGGACGACCCGGTTCCTTTGTGGGATTTGGTCGACGATATTTTAACGGCAGCCGGGCACCCTCCGGTCAAGCTGGCCATTCCCCGAAAAATGGCATGGCTGGTGGGCGCTCTGTTGGAATTTGCCTATAAAATATTCAGGATCCGCGGAGAACCTCAAATGACGCGCTTTCTTGCGAACGAGCTTGCAACCGCCCACTGGTTCGATATCCGTGCCGCCAGAAAAGATCTGGGTCTCTTCCAACGGTTTCCATCAATGAAGGGCTCCGTCGCCTCGAACAGTGGCTTCAGAACAGATACTGAGTGCCCGACTGGAAAAGGAGTTTATCGACAATGAAACTGACCGATCTTCTACCACTTGAGAAATGGAAAGCCCTCGAGGAGGACGTTACCCGAAGATCCAACCTCGATGCGAATGTTTTCAATACGGGCGGCATCCGGATAACCGATTATAAAAATTGGGCAAACAGGCTGTGCCCTGCCATTAAGGCCACGGACAGGGGACAGAGTTATATCTGCGCCGTCGCCCACATGAACCTTGCAG
>CAWBNO010000010.1:0-101775 GCA_963790095.1 uncultured delta proteobacterium
GGAGTGCATGCCCCGGTGCTTTTTTAAAACCGGTGTGAATTCCCGGAAGAAAACCCGAGGGCGGAGGCCCCTGGGAAACTACGCTTAAGAGGAGAATTATGAGCAACGCGACCTTTAACGTTCCAGTGGAGAATCGCTACTTCGAAGATTACCTTGCCGGCTCGGTTTACGAACTCGGCTCCATCGCCGTGGAACAAGAAGAGGTGATCGCCTTTGCCCGGCGCTACGATCCCCAAGTGTTTCACATTGATCCCGAATCTGCAAAAGAAACCATCTATGGCGGATTGATCGCCAGCGGATGGCACACCGCCGGCCTGATGATGCGGCTTTTCTCCGAACACTTCCTTTCAAAAGTGGCAAGCCTGGGTTCGCCGGGGGTCGACGAACTTCGCTGGCTCAAACCGGTGCGCCCCGGAGACGAACTGTCCGTCCGGGTGACGGTATTGGAAACAAAGCGTTCACAGTCCAAGCCGGATCGCGGCATCGTCCATTCCTTCATCGAAGTGATGAATCAGAACCTCGAGGTGGTGATGAGCATGAAAGCCGTCAACTTCTTTTACTGTCGGCAAGTGGACCGGGAAACACCCCAGTGACCACTACATGTTTTTTGTGTCTAAATTTTTTCCTTTTTCGATTTAATTCGCTTTAGAAGTTCCCAAACCGGCAACGCTGTCAGCCCACCGATAACACCCGCCATATAACTGGGTATGACCATGTTAAAAACCGATCGCCAAACAGCACCCATTAAAAAGCTGGCCGCCAGCATGATTAGAACCGTTATGAGGAGTCGCTGCCAGAACGCCATGGTTACCTCCTATTTGTTTATGGGTTCAAACACGAACATGTGGTGTCTGAAAGGGCACATGTAAAAACGTGCGATGAAGTTGAAATATTTACCGGATATGCTCGTCCTAGTCCTCGGAACCCATATCATAAAATGGATGGAAAATACAAACGAAAGCCTTTCGTGACGCCATCACTCCATCTTCCTTTCCCGGTTTGATCTCAGGGTCGGATCATCACGCTTTCCCTCATAATTTTTTTTCTGTTTCGAGGTATCTCGGCGGTATCACCAAAAGATAGAAAAGCCTGCAGCGATACTGTCAGAATCCTGACCGATTGATTCCTGGGAACGGGTTGCCAGATAAACGACTTTGACACCCAACTGCCGAGTGATCGGAAAACCAAAACTTAACGCCCAAGCCAGGTTTTCTCTACGGTCGTTCTTCTTTTCTCCGCTTACGGTGGATTTTCCGCCATAGCCATAGTCGGCACTCGCTGCTGTCCAGAACCCCGGGCGAAAGGTATAAATGAGATGAGTTTGGATGGTGTAGTACGGATCCTGCTCAAGCTTGTTTCCATTGAAAAAATCATTGTTGTCCGTGTACAGCAGCGAAGCGATTCCTTATATTTGAATCATTGTAATTGATTGAGTATGATACGTGTTTTGAAATGAGAAAAGGCGGACGGAAAAACTACCGCGAAGCGGTTTAGTTCACCTTGAAAATATCTTGTGATGCAGATTTTTTGATATGGAATGGATATCACAAAAATTTATGGATGTTCCAAAGGTGTGCTTTCTATCCACGACATGAAATCCTTTAAAACCCATGGATATCAACCTCGAACTGAAAATATCAAGTCGAGATCGGTTTTAAGATGTCCATTTCAAATCACAGAATGTTAGAGGTAACATTTAAAACCTTTCGTTAACCTGCTCATGCAGTTTTATTCCTGAGGGTATTGATCTGCGCCATGATGGCGTCCCGCTCATCTTCAAGGTCGAGGAGTGTCATCATCACCGGCGGTTTTATTGAGTGCGCAGGCAAATGCAGTTTGGCTTCGTCGATTTTCTTTTCTATTTTTTTAAGTCTTTCCTCGAGTATCTTCAGCGAATCCATGGCAAGATGACTCCTTTTAAACGTTAGATTGTCGTTTCCCGATTCCGGTGATCATCCGTATTGAGGAAGGGTCCTCAAGTTTTGCCGGGGCTGGGTAGGTGATGTTTGAATAATATCGTTGTGTAATATTTTGGTAAACGATAAAATGCATTTTAGCAGAAACTATGGTACAAATAAAGTCTGTTAATGTGTGTAATTAAGCAAAGCGGAGGGAACCATGAATGCTGACTTATTTGGATGGTGCGGTAAAATTCTTAAAATAGATCTTTCTCATCTGGGAATCAGCGAACTGAAGACCATGGACTATGCAGACCGTTTTCTTGGCGGGCGGGGCATTGCCACTCGGATTTATTGGGAGGAGGTCGGGCCTGAGGTGGGTGCGTTCGATCCGGAAAATCACCTGATTCTCATGACAGGTCCTCTGGGTGCCACCGGTGTACAAGGTGCTTCCCGGTTTGAGGTGGTGGGAAAATCCCCCATGCGGATGCCCGAAGGGTTCTGTTACGGGAACCTTGGCGGATTTTTCGGGCCCTATTTAAAAAGGGCCGGCTTCGACGGCATCGTCATTTCAGGGCGAGCTGAAAAGCCGGTCTATATTTGGATCCATGATGGGAAAACCCAAATTTTGGATGCGTCGTTGCTTTGGGGAAAGGGTGTGTATGATGTTCGGGATATTTTAAAACAGACCCATGGGAAAAATGTTCGATTTGTAACCACGGGGATCGCCGGTGAAAATATGTGCCGGAACGCCAACCTGATGACAGATAATGAAGGGAGCGCCACCGGTGGATTCGGCGGGGTAATGGGCTCCAAAAACCTCAAGGCCGTTGCGGTATTGGGCACAGGACATCCACAGGTGGCAAAGCCCGACGAATTAAAGGCCCTCAATCAACTGGCCGTTCGTTTGAACAAGCGGGATCCTCTGGCAGTCCCGTTTCCCGAAGATCAGGTTCGTCGAACCGGAAAATCGTCCTGTTATCAATGCGGTCTGGATTGTAAATACAGAAATGCTTATCGAACGGCCTCGGGGAAAAATGTTGTCAGAAAATGCCAGTCCATGTTCGTTTATCTGAATTGGGTTTTTAGACGTCCGGAGGAGTCGACGGAGACCGCTGTGGATGCCACCGGCATCTGTAACGACCTCTCCATCTGTACCATGGAAATGCAGAATATCATTCAATGGCTGGATGCGTGTTTTCAGTCGGGATACCTTACGGAAAAAGAGACCGGGCTCGATATTTCAAAACTGGGTACCCGTGAATTTTTTGAAACCTTCGCCAATATGATCGCCCGTCGAGAGGGATTCGGCGATATTCTGGCCGAAGGCCTTCTTCGATCCGGGGAAAAGCTCGGGGATGGCGCCAAAGCTCATTTTTCAAACGGGGTGTCCGGTGTTGGGGACGGCGCCACATATTCCGTCCGGGAATACCTGATGAACGGTCTGCTCTACGCATTCGAACCCCGACAGCCCATCGCCATGCTTCACGAAATCAGCTGGATCACCGGATTGTGGGTCATGAATCGGTCTGACCCTAAATCGTCACCGGTGACATCCGAGGTGTTCCGGGCTGCTGCGACAAAATTCTGGGGCCATGAGAAGGCGTGGGATCTAAATACCCATGAAGGAAAAGCCGCGGCGGCGGTTAAGATAATGAATCGGACCTACGTCAAAGACAGCCTTTTGCTGTGCGATTCCTGCTGGCCGATGATGGTTTCCTGGAATACCCCGGATGGGGTCGGCGATTCGGATCTGGAAAGTCGAATATTTTCCGTGGTCACCGGCATCGAGACCGATGAAGGCGGGTTGAATCGATTCGGCGAAAGAATATTCAATCTCCAGCGGGGGATTCTTTTGAGAGAAGGCCGGCGGCCCAAAAAGGATGATGTGCTCGAAGAATTCAATTATAGGGACCCGGTTGAAACGGTTTTTATGAATCCGGATGTGATTGTCCCCGGACCCGGGGAGGACGTGATCAGCAGAAAAGGCCAAACCCTGGAACGGAAGGTATTCGAAGAGATGCGAAGGGAATTTTATGAACTGAGAGGCTGGGATGCCGGGTCGGGTCTTCAAAAGGCTGAAACCCTCGAGGGACTCGGGATGTCCGATCTTGTTCAAGATCTAGAAAAAATAGGTTTGATTGAAGGGGTAAATAAATAGGGTCCGATAATCTTCAATGAAAGGGGACTGCGCAAAAAGATGACTGTTGACAAACAATCCCGATTTCAATTACTTAAATGTCAATGGCTTCTATACAATTGTAACTTTGACACACCTAAAAGGAGGTAAGAATCATGAGGACAGCGAAATTTTTTTTCATTACAGCACTGATATTGTTGACGGTTACCGGAATGGGCCATGCAAAGACCCTGGTTGTGGGCTGTGACACCAATTTTATGCCCTTTGAATTCAAACAGGAGGGAAAATATGTCGGGTTCGATATCGATTTCTGGGATGCCATCGCCAAGGATCTCAATCTGACCTATAAGCTTCAGCCCATGGATTTCAACGGCTTGATTCCGGCCTTGCAGACGGGAAACATCGACGTTGCCATCGCCGGGATGACCGTCAAATCGAAACGGGAGGAAGTCGTCGATTTCGCTTACCCGTATTATGATGCCGGGCTGTTTTTAATGGTGCGATCCAAGGAACAGAAAATCAGCGGTATCGAAGACCTCGGCGATAAAGTGGTTGCCACCAAGTTGGGTACCACCAGCGCCGACTTTGCCAAGAATTTCAAATCCAAAGAGGTGAAGCTTTTTCCCAATATCGACGGTGCCTACATGGAACTTCAGACCGGCGGCGCCGACGCGGTCATCTTCGATTCGCCCGCTATTCTGTGGTATATCAAAACCGAAGGCAAGGGCACGGTAAAAACGGTGGGACCTTTGTACCAGGGGCAGTCTTACGGAATCGCCTTCCCACAGGGAAGTCAATTGCGAGAGAAAGTCTCCATTTCCATTCTCAAATTCATGGAAGACGGAACCTACAACAAGATCTACAAGAAATGGTTCGGAACCGAGCCTAAGTAAAAACGGATCGCCATTACCCCCTCTTTTGAAATAAGAATCCGGAAGAGGGGGTAATTTAATTTCTAAACAACGGGCAAGAAACGATGAATGGGTCGCAAGACCCGTATTTCTCTTTCGGGTGTACACCGTAACGCTTTAAAAAAATCCGGGATGAATTTGCCGGATCGATCGGATGGATTCAATGGGCGGAAATTTTCAATTTAAATACAGCGTAATGTGGGAGTCGATCCCGGTTCTGATGACCGGCGTCAAGCTGACGATCCTGATCACTTTTTTCGGACTGATATTCGGGTTCCTTTTGGGAAGTTTGGCTGGTTTGGGGAAAACCTCCAGGAATGTTTTCATCAACAAACTCGCAGGCGCGTATATCGAGAGTGTCAGGGGAACTCCGCTGATGGTTCAGGTTATGTTCCTTTACTTTGGGCTGCCGCTGGCTCTCGGTATGCGGGTTCCCCCCCTGGTTGCGGGCGTGACGGCAATTGCGGTGAATGCAGGGGCCTACATTGCGGAGATCGTCCGGGGGGCCATCCAGTCCATCGACAAAGGACAGGTGGAAGCGGGGCGCTCCATAGGATTGACCCATTTTCAGGGGCTGATATACATTATCTGGCCCCAGGCGTTCAAGCGGATGATTCCACCCCTGGGAAACCAGTTCATCATCAGCCTCAAGGATACGTCCCTTCTGGTGGTTATCGGTGTCGGTGAACTGACACGACAAGGCCAGGAGATCATCGCGGTTAATTTTCGGGCTTTCGAGGTCTGGTTGACCGTAGCAATCATTTATTTTGCAATGACCATGTTCATTTCGAAAATACTGAACGTCCTAGAGAAAAAACTGGAGATTGCCACATGATCAGAATCGAGGATTTGCACAAAAATTTTGGGACCTTGGAAGTCTTGAAAGGGATCGATCTTCACATCCGACCGGGAGAGGTGGTGGTCATCATCGGTCCGAGCGGCTCCGGCAAGAGCACGCTTCTCAGGTGCATCAATCTTCTCGAAGACATAACGTCGGGGACGATCATCGTAGACGGTATGGATCTTAAAGACAAGGAAACGGATATCAACTTCATCCGCACGGAAGTCGGAATGGTCTTCCAGCAATTCAATCTTTTTCCCCATATGACCGCCATGGAGAACGTTACACTGGGTCCCATAAAAGTTAGAAAAATGCCCAAGAAGAAAGCGCTAGATCTTGGCATTGAACTGTTGCGGAAGGTGGGACTCGAAGACAAGGCCCATGTCTATCCTGACCAATTGAGCGGCGGCCAGAAACAGCGGGTCGCCATCGCCCGGTCCCTGGCGCTGACTCCCAAAGCCATGCTGTTCGACGAACCCACCAGCGCTTTGGATCCGGAACTGGTCGGCGAGGTGCTGGAAGTCATGAAAGCCCTTGTCCTCGAAGGAATGACCATGGTGGTGGTTTCCCATGAAATGGGTTTTGCCCGTGAGGTGGCCCACCGGGTAATTTTTATGGATGAAGGTTTTATCGTGGAAGAGAACACCCCTGGAAATATTTTTTCAAATCCGCAACATGAACGTACCCGAAGCTTTTTGGGCAAGGTGCTGTAACCCGTAGATCTCATAAAATGGAATGCAGGCGGGGTGTCAAAAACAGGAGAACAAAAAATGCTCGATGTCGTAAAGCGTTTTTTTAGTAAAATCACAGAGGACAAATCCAAGACCGTCGAAGGCCAGCAGGATCACGACATACGCGTGGCCACCTGCGCCCTGCTGGTGGAGATGGCGCGGATCGATGAAACCTTTACCCAAGCGGAGATGGAGACCATTCTTTCGATTCTGAAAGAGAAATACGGATTATCCCGGGAGCACGCCGATGCCTTGATTGCAGAGGCCGATAAAGCCCTGGATGAAAGTGTCGACCTGTGGCAGTTTGCCAGACTGATCAACGAGAATTATTCCAACGAAGAAAAAATCGAGATCATTGAAACCCTGTGGAAGATCGTCTATGTGGACGGAAAAATGGACAGGTACGAACATTACCTGATGCACAAACTTACCACATTGCTACGTCTTTCCCACGAACAACTGATCGATGCCAAATTAAAGGTTCTGCATTCCCAGCAAACGCATATAAATCCCTAAATGATCGAAAGTCGAGGATGCTCCATAAATAAAGGGCGAATAAAATTGATCGATTCAATCGGTGAACTTTTCAATATATTGGATTTGAATAAAAACGGTGAACTTTCCAGATCAGAACTCCATGGATCCGCCCGACGTCTGGGGTGGCACTGGAAACAAGCACCGCTTCTGGCGGTTCTCGACCTCCTATCAGTACCACGGCCCATCTCCAAGAATAATTTCATATCCTATATGACTCAAATTTATGAAGATCCCCAGGGGCCCTTTGGCAAGGTGCTCCTCAATGCCCCCTATTTTTCATCTTCAACTGCTTCAAAAAGAACTGACATTTCAGAACCAAAAAACGGCGTTGTCGGTAAAAAGATCTTAAAAAAGCAGTGGCCTGAATCACATGACCCGCCAAACACCGAAATGATTTCACTTTTAAAGCGTATAACCCATCTTGAAGTTGCGAACACCTACCGGAATTTTCTTAAAAATGAGGGGGTTAAAAAACTTAAGATTAAAGCCGATCGTGTCGCAGTGTTGGTCATCGATCCCCAAAGATCCTTTTCACAGGGAGTTTGGATGAGATCCATCGGCGCTGAAGGCGAACTCCAAGTTAAACCGATTCGGTTGGCGTTCGACACCTGTGCTCGTTGGCTCCATAAAAACTCCGGACGTATTGAAACCATGTTTACGAGATGCCCGTTTCCGCCGGGTAGCTACGACTGGGACGATGCATTCACCGGGATAATCGATGGAAAACAGCTTTACTTTATTAAACCTGGAAACAGTGTTTTATTCCCGAGCACCAACGGTTTCTCGTGAATGGGTCCAAAGATTTATGGATAATGGCAAGAACATATTGGTGATGGCAGGCTGTACGTTAAACAGCTGCGTCCGAAAATCTTCCATTGAAACACAAAGATATTTCAAAGACCGTAAGCTTCAAGTCATTGTTGATTTGAGCATGTCCGGAGCGCGTACAGCCAACTTCATGCCGTCTTTTTTATATGGCGGATCATCCGCGGTTGAATCGGCTGTTCGTGAAATGATGGGTGCGAAGGTGTGGGTTGCCGACTCCATTCAGTGGATATGATATCTCATGGGGGAGCCGCGGTCTGTGCCCCACTGCTAAGCCATGAAATAACGAAGCCACGCCACCAACCCGCCTGTCATGCAAGGCACGAGCGGGCAGGTATCGTTACACCGGAAAGCACACCCCCCTGAACACGTACGCCCTCATTCCCTTTGCCGAAAGACCACCAACGAAGATGATGTTCGACCTATATGATAAGGGTACTTAAACGTAAAGATCCATTGAACCTTTTGAATTTACTCGATTTCTATTTTTGAAGATGCACAATATGTAGTAATTTGAATTAATAAACTACAATATATTCTAATTCAATAGAATTATATATAAATTACATATAATTTTACTTGACATTATAAAATCGCAAAATTATGAATATATATAAAATTATGGGTGTTGATATAAAAATATTTAGACAGCTGCTGTGAACGCACCAGACTTTCAGCAAGACTTCGGAAAACGGCCTTGGGTCACTGCAGCGTTCGGGTGTGAACGTTTTCCCATAGTCAACAACCTTTATTATCGCAGGTTGATACCATGGAAGAAAAAATTGTCATGAACGACTCCCCTGGAGGAAAATCTAAATCAAGAAACGTATTGAACAAATACTACAGCGTACAGTTCTGCGTAAATGGGATGGATACGGCATACCTTTTCAAGTTGCGAGACATCCCCTTAAACGGGCTGTGTATTCTGGTAAAAGAAGATTCCCCGGTACTCAAAGAACTGGAAGTCGGTGACATATTGAGCATGGGTTACCATCCGCTGGAATCGCCGGAATCTCCAAAACTGTTGAAGACCCGGGTTACTTCAAAAAACGCATACGATCTCTTTTCAGGACATTCTCTCGTCGGGTTGTCCATCCTCGAGCAGGATGGGTTTTCGTGATTTATCGCAAAACTGAACCATAGAATTCGCGGAATTTCCATAAAGGATCCGTTAAAAAACGGCTTCTCTGGTGTGCGTGCATCTTATTCTTCGGTCATCTGCATAAAAATGCAAAAAATGATGTGCACCGAGACTAACAACGGCATTTAGGGAAGCCTTAGATTAGATTTGAACATATTTTAACCGGTTCGGACGACTCCACACTCCATGAGGTTGACGGCTCACCGATCCGGATGATGTCTTGAAACAAAAGAGGCTTTCAAGGCGGATAGGGCAGGGTCAGCAATGACCCTGCCTTTTTTTGTCCGGATCCTCGTTCTCCGCGGGTTTCCGGCTGCGGCATACAGGTCCCGCTTTGCGGGGACCGAAAACCTTTGTGCGGCCTTGATCTGGAACAAAATTAATTATTTATGAAATGGAAACGCAACGTGCGTATATAACCCTTTGAACGGCCTGTCGGTTTCCAGGAGAAACACGCGGTGGTTTCGCTTTCCCGAAATCAAATGCGTTCACCCTGCTTCTCACCGGCTTCTGCCTTGACACCCCAAACATGTTGTGACAGAAATATTCTCACAAGTTCCACTTCGCCGGCTTTTGGATCCATCGTTAAACCGGATGGTCTTGTGCTCCTTTGGTACTCACTCAACGCATTCGTAAAGGCAATTTGGCAACCTCATGGCACTCGGATTTTCCTTCCTGTTTTCGGGCGTTGTTTTTGGCCTCAGTGCCGGGCTGTCCCCGGGCCCCTTGCTGACATTGGTTATTTCCGAAACTCTGAAACACGATGTAAAAGAAGGGATTAAAGTCTCCATCGCACCGGTCCTGACAGATTTTCCCATTGTAATATTTACGATACTCGTTCTTTCCCGGCTATCCAACATGATGGCCCTGCTGGGAGTGGTTTCGTTACTGGGCAGCGCATTTCTGGTCTATCTGGGTTACGAAGGCATATCCTTCAAGGGCGTCGATATCGAAGTGGAGCAAACAAAACCCCAATCGATAAGAAAAGGTGTCATCGCAAATTTTTTGAACCCGGCGCCCTATTTGTTCTGGTTTACCATTGGGGCGCCTATGGTGCTCAAAGCATTCCATATCGGCATTTTTCCGGCATCAGCTTTTATTCTCGGTTTTTATGTATTCCTTGTGGGTTCGAAAGTTCTGGTGGCGGTTGTGGTGGGAAAATCCCGGTTTTTTCTGAAAAGCAGAAATTACATTTACACCATCAGGTTATTGGGAATAATACTTCTGGTGTTTGCAGTTCTTTTTGCCAAAGACGGCTTGGAACTGTTTGGGGTTATCGGAAAGGCCGTTTAGTCCGGAGTTCTTCCGAAAAAGTTTTTGGGTCAAAAAATTTTCGTGACATATACCGGAAGACATGGTAAGAGGTCATCCAGAATGAAAGGAAATCCAAGATGATTCAAGCTTCCAAATCCAGGGTCAACAATGCATGCCAAGCGACCGGCGCTGCTGCGGCAGCCGCCGCCGGCGGGCCTGCGGTCCTGGAGGGGAGCAGATGATCTGATTTCCCTATAAAAAAACCAGGGCTGCAGGCAATTGACCGCAGCCCTTTTTATTTTTAAGGGCTGCAAAGGACTCCAGCAGCCCTTTTTATTTGAAGGACAAGGAGGATTAAATCTCATGCGGACCGGAATCGTACACATTGGCGCAGAAGAACTGAATTATGAAATTAGAAATATCGTGCGGGTCGCCGATAAACTCCAAGAACTGGGAGTTCCCGTGTATCTGGAAAATATCGGCGATCCTGTGGCAAAAGGTGAAAAGATCCCCGATTGGATGAAAAAGATTGTTTCCCGGCTGGTAATGGAAGACAGTTGCTACGGCTACTGCCCCACCCAAGGACTGCTGGAAACGCGGGAGTTTCTGGTGGGCATGAACAACGGCAACGGCCATTGCCGCATCACCCCGGACGATATCATTTTTTTTAACGGTCTTGGAGATGCCATTACGAAAACCTATGGATTTTTGCGCCGCACCGCCCGGGTGATAACGCCGTCCCCCACGTATACGACGCATTCTGCATGCGAAGCCGCCCACGCCGGTCTGCCGCCGGTCTCTTATCCTCTCGATCCCAACAACCACTGGTTTCCGGACGTCCATGAATTGCGGCGGCGGGTCAAATACAATCCGGCCGTTGCCGGTATACTACTGATCAACCCCGACAATCCGACCGGTGCTGTTTATCCGGGAAATCTGATAAGAGAAATTGTTGATATTGCAGCAGAATTCAATCTTTTTATCATTGCCGACGAAATTTATCAGAATCTGGTTTTCAACGGGCAGAAAACCGAACCGCTGGCAGCGGTCATCGGCGAAGTTCCGGCGATTTCCATGAAGGGGATTTCCAAGGAACTTCCCTGGCCCGGTTCCCGCTGCGGCTGGATCGAAGTGTACAATGGGAATAGGAAACCCCAGTTTGAAAAATACATCAAGAGCATTCTCAACGCCAAAATGGTTGAGGTTTGTTCCACAACCCTCCCCCAAAAGGCCATTCCGCACATCCTGCAACACCCCGAATACCCGGGATACCTGGAAAAACGACGCCTGCGATACGAAAAGTTCTCACAGATCGCCTACCATCGGCTCAAAGATATCCCCGGTGTGCTGGCAAACCGAACCAACGGTGCACTGTATATGAGTGTGATTTTTGAAGACGGCCTCCTGAACCATCGGCAAATCCTGCCCATTTCCGATCCATCCGTTGCTGAACTGGTGGAGACCCTGACTTCCGGTCCAGATATACATCCGGATAAACGGTTTGTATATTACTTGCTGGCTTCCACTGGAATTTGTGTGGTTCCACTGACCTCCTTTAACACGAACTTGCAGGGCTTTCGGGTCACGCTTTTAGAACCGGATGAGGATCGCTTTCACACGATGATCGATACCCTTGGAAAGGGAATCAATGACTATATCACATCGGAAGAAAGCTGATTCGAATCGTGGGTGAAAACAGCCATTCCGAATTTCCGGTGACCACCAGCATCTTAAATTAGCACATGACTTATTTAATATTGTTGATATTTGGACAGACACATCGTAATAAATACCTTGCGAAAATCGAATAGATGCTGCCGGTAAATACCTATGAAGAATCGTATAAAAGAATTTATCGGTTTGACGGTCATCTTGCTTCTGTTTACAGCCTGCAATCCGTTCAAACCCCAGATAAGACCGTCGCCGGCCGGCGAACTTCCGGAAACTTTTTCACTTTATTCCAAGGAAACCGAACCGTTGGGGCGTTGGTGGGAAGAATTCAATGATTCCGAACTCACCGGACTGATCGAAGAAGCCTTGGCCGACAATTTGACCCTGAAGGAAGCCTGGTCCCGCCTCAATCAAGCGCGAACAGTGGCCGTTCAGGTCGGTGCGGCACTTTATCCGGACTTGACCGGCACCGCCGGTGCTTTTTATGAGCGTCGAAGATCAGACACCGGATTTTCAAACACCGAATCCAGGGATGATTATTCCCTGGGGCTTATCAGCAGCTATGAACTGGATCTCTGGGGACGTATCCGCTCCGATCGGGAAGCCGCACTGCTGGATGTGACCGCCGCCCGGGAGGACGTGAATACCGCCGCCATGACACTGGCGGCAGAGGTTGCCCGGCGCTGGATATCCATTGTTTCCCAGGGGATGCAGAAACGGCTTTTGGAACATCAGCTTCAAGTCAACCGGACATACCTGGAGCTTATTGAGCTCAGATTTCGAATGTCGATGGTGTCAGCCCTTGACGTTTATCAACAAAAACAGGTTGTCGAAGATATCCGTGCCGAGATCCCTTTGGTTGAGGCCGAAGAACAGGTGCTGAGACATGAACTGGCCCTTTTGCTGGGAAAATCGCCACAGACTGAATTGAACATCGGCCGGGTCGGCTTCCCTGAACCGGTTGAAATCCCGGCCACCGGACTGCCTGCCGACCTCCTCTCATCACGGCCGGATTTGCGAAGGGCCGGCATGCGTCTGCAGGCGGCAGAATGGCAAGTGGCGGCGGCCCGGGCAAATCGTCTGCCGGCCATCAGCCTGACTGCCGGAGCCCAATACGGAAGGGGCGATATGGATGTGCTTTTCGATAACTGGCTCCTCAGCTTGGCGGGCAATTTGACGGCACCGATATTCGATGGAAATCGGCGGGCAGCGGAAGTGGACCGTAGGCAGGCCATTGTGGATGAAAATTTGTCTGCATACCGGCAAGCAGTTTTAACGGCCATAAAAGAAGTCGAAAATGCCCTCGTCAACGAGTCCAAGCAACGGGAACACATCAGAGGGCTCGAAAGGGTTGAGGTCTCAGCGCGCAAGGCCCTCGAGGAGGCCGGGCTACGCTATCGTAACGGGCTCAACGATTACCTGCCGGTATTGACCCAATTGTTGGCGGTTCAGAGGCTCGAGAGGGATTTAATACGGCAGCGGGAAAATCTATTTAATGCACGTGTCGGTCTCTATCGTGCCCTGGGGGGAACATGGACGGAATCGTTGACTCCTTGAGGAATACGGTTTACCTTATGGTACCATGAAAGACATGACAAAATGGGTTTCAAAACGATCCCGGTCCCGATGATCGGATTTCGCATTGTTGGGGTTTAAGATATAACCGTTAACAGGTGACCCATATTAAACAGGAATGAAAATAGTGGATGACAAGCAAAACGATCCGTCTCCGGAAAAACAGCCGAACTCTCCTCCAAAACGGCGACCCATTGTCAGGATTATCCTATCCCTGCTCATACTCGCCAGCGGCGTGGGTGCGGCATCTTACCTAAAAAAGAGTGCCCCCCGGACCCAGAAACGGGCGCCAGCCAAATTGAGTCCCACGGTTCAAGTCCTAACGGTGGCACGTTCCGACTATCAGATTGCCGTTACGGCAATGGGAACCGTTGTTCCTGCCCGGGAAGTACTGCTGAAATCTCGTGTGTCCGGAGAGGTCGTAGAAATCCATCCCGAGTTTACCGAGGGCGGGTTCTTAAAAAAAGACACAAAAGTCCTTCAGATCGACCCTTTGGACTACGAGCTGGCCCTGGCCCGCAAGCGGAGCGCGGTGGCCGATGCCGAGTATGCCCTGAAACTGGAGCTGGGACACCAGGCAGTGGCCCAGCGCGAATGGGAGCTGTTAAGCGATGGGAAACCGGTCCAAGACATGGAGAAAGAACTGGCCCTGCGCCAACCCCACCTAAATAAAGTCAGGGTAGACCTTACAGCAGCCGAGGCCGAGTTAAAGACGGCAATGCTCGATCTTGAGCGGACTCAAATCAGGGCGCCTTTCAATGCCATGGTGCGTTCCAAGTCCGTGGATCTCGGATCTCAGGTGACCTCCCAGGAGTCCCTGGCCGAACTGGTGGGAACCGATACTTACAGAATTCAGGTGTCCATACCGGTGGATCGCCTTGAATGGATCCAAACGCCCAGTCAAGCCGGTGATCCGGGTTCCAAAGCCCGGATCGTTTACAGCCAGGGTCATGAACGCAGCGGCCGGGTCATCCGGCTCCTGGGAGATCTGGCAACCGAAGGACGCATGGCCCGAATTCTCGTGGAGGTTCCCGATCCGTTGGGGCTGACTGCTACCACTCAGGATCGCGCACCCCTCTTGATCGGCGAGTACGTCCGGGTGGAAATCCAAGGGCGTAAACTTGACGGCGTATTTGAAATTCCCCGCGCGGCATTGAGAGATCAATCCAGTGTCTGGCTGGTCGGTAAAAATCAAACATTGGAAATCCGGAAGATTCGGCCGATCTGGCGGGATCCGGAGATGGTTCTCTTAAAAGACACCCTGACGCCGGGTGAGCGCCTGATCGTCTCAGATTTGGCCGCACCGGTGGAAGGTATGATGCTGCGTGTCGATGCTTCGAATTCCGAAATGAAGGGAGAGTCCCCTGCAAATAAAAATCCCCAAGGGACAGGAGTTTCTGAAGAATGAGCAGCCTCCTGCAAAATGAGCCCGAAAAGAAAGGGGTCGTCTCCTGGATGGCCGAACATCCCGTAACGGCCAACCTGATCATGCTGGTACTTCTGGTGGGAGGATTTTTTTCGGGTTACCTCATCAAGAAAGAAGTTTTTCCTTACTTTGAACTGGATTTGGTTCAAATCACCGTTCCCTATCCCGGTGCCAGCCCCCAGGAAGTGGAAAAGGGCATTATTTTGGCCATAGAGGAAGCGGTTCAGGGTCTGGAAGGTGTCAAGGAAGTTCGGGCATCTGCCAAAGAAGGGTTTGGAACAGTTACCGTAGAGATGATCGAAGGGGAAAATCTGCAAAAGCTGAGCCAGGACATCCAGAGCGAAGTGGATCGGATCACGTCTTTCCCCGAAGAAGCCGAAAAGCCCATTGTGGTGATTGTTTCCCGAAAGCGTTATGTTGTGTCACTGGCGCTATTCGGCGATCAAAGCGAGTCGGTTTTGCGGGAATATGCCGAGTATTTGCGGGATCGGTTGCTTCAGGATTCCGATATTACCCAGGTTGAGCTGGTGGGGATTCGAAATTATGAGATCAGCGTCGAAATCCCCCAGGATAAGCTCCGGGCGTATAACCTTACCCTCGAGGAAGTTGCCCAACGGATCGCCAGAACGTCCGTGGAGCTTCCCGGGGGCGCCGTCAAAACATCTGGCGGCGATATCCTGGTGCGCGTTAAGGAACGCAAGGATTACGGGCATGAATTCGGACGGATTCCGATTATTACGTCCAACGACGGAACCCAGGTCCTGTTGGAAGATATCGCCGATATTAAGGACGGATTCGAAGAAACCGATAATTCCGCCACCTTCAACGGCAAACCCGCGGTGATGATCGAGGTTTACCGAATTGGCGATCAAACCCCTGTTTCGGTATCCGATGCCGCCAAACGAACCTTGGCGGCGGTAAACCAGGAACTGCCCCCCGGTCTGACGGTGGTTCTTCGAAGTGACCGATCGGAAATTTACCGGCAGCGTATGGGACTTTTGGTCAGAAACGGATGTATGGGGCTGGGACTGGTGTTTATTTTACTGGCGTTGTTTCTGGAAATCCGACTCGCTTTCTGGGTCGCCCTGGGCATCCCCATCTCCTTTCTGGGATCCCTTTTATTTTTGCCGGCGGTGGATGTCAGTATTAATATGGTTTCCATGTTCGCGTTTATCGTCACCCTCGGGATCGTGGTGGACGATGCCATCGTGGTGGGGGAAAACGTCTACTATCATCACCAGCTGGGTGTTCCCTGGTTAAAGGCCGCCATCTCAGGGACCCGAGAGATTGCCATGCCGGTGACCTTCAGCGTATTGACCAACATGATCGCTTTTGTCCCCATGTTCTTTGTTACCGGCATCATGGGAAAGGTTTTCAAGCAGATCCCGGTGGTGGTGATCAGCGTGTTTGCGATTTCCCTGGTGGAATGCTTTTGGATTCTCCCTGCCCATGTGGGGCACCAGAAGCGTCCCCACAACGGCTTTTTCGGTTGGTTGCATGTTTGGCAACAACGATTCAGCGAAGCGTTTGTGCGTATGGTTCACAATCGATACGGCCCTTTGCTGGGATTGGCCCTTCGCTGGCGATATGTTACCATGTCTTTGGGTATCGCTATTTTAATGATTACCATCGGCTATGTGAAGAGCGGGCGCATGGGGTTTGAACTTTTTCCCAAGATAGAATCCGATTATGCCAAGGTGACGGCGACGCTCCCTTTTGGAACTGCTTTTCAAAAAACTGAAAAAGTGCAACAAATTCTGGTCCGTGCGGCCCAGGAGGTTGTCGCAGAAAACGGCGGAGAAACACTCACGGAAGGGATTTTCGCCAGTATCAATGGCAACCAGGCCGATGTTCGAATCTATCTGACACCGCCGGATAAACGTCCCATGTCCACGGCCAAGGTCACCGAAAGCTGGCGGGAACAGGTGGGCGTTATTCCGGGATTGGAATCGATTCTGTTTGAATCGGATGCCGGCGGACCCGGCCGGGGACCGGTAATTTCATTAGAACTCAGTCACAAAGATATCGGCCTGTTGGAAAAGGCTGCCGCCGAGGTTGCAGAAGCCCTTGGATTTTATTCGAATGTAAAAGATATCGATGACGGTTTTGCACCCGGCAAACAGCAGCTCGACTTTCAGATCAAACCCGAAGCCCGAAGTCTTGGATTAAGATCTAAGGAAGTGGCCAGACAGGTCCGGCATGCCTACTACGGGGCCGAAGCCCTCCGGCAACAGCGGGGACGGAATGAAGTCAAAGTCATGGTGAGGCTGCCCAGGAACGAACGAATTTCCGAGTATAATCTTGAAGAAATGATCCTGAAGACGCCGGCGGGCAATGAAATTCCGTTGCGATCCGCCGTCACCGTAAAACGGGGTCGGGCCTATACGGACATTACTCGTCGAGACGGTCGCCGAATTGTGACGGTGGAAGCCGACGTTCGCCCCAGAAGCAAGGCCGGCCAGGTGTTGGCGTCCCTGCAATCTGAAACCCTGTCGGCATTGCAAAAGGAATATCCGGGTTTGACCATTGGTTTTGAGGGGCGGCAGGCCGACCGTCGGGAAAGTATGCAGAGCCTGATACGAGGCCTTTTGGGGGCCCTTGTGGTCATTTTTGCCATGCTGGCCATCCCCCTGAACAGCTATATCCAGCCCGTGATCATCATGGCAGCCATTCCCTTCGGCATGGTGGGGGCTGTCATCGGTCATTTGATTATGGGCTACAGCCTGAGTGTGCTCAGCATGTTCGGAGTGGTGGCCCTGAGCGGCGTGGTGGTCAACGATTCCCTGGTGCTGGTCGATTTTGCCAATCGCAAGGAGCAGAGCGGAATGAGTCGGCGAGACGCCATTCATCAGGCGGGCATTCACCGTTTCAGGCCGATTATCCTCACCACCTTGACCACTTTTGGGGGGCTTTCGCCGATGATGTTTGAAACATCTCGACAGGCCCGGTTCTTGATTCCCATGGCGCTTTCTTTAGGATTTGGCATCCTCTTTGCGACGTTGATTACACTGGTTCTGGTACCGTCCTTTTATCTCATTATCGATGATATCCGTCAGTTGATGCGAACAAAATCCGTGGCCGACGGGAAGGTTTGAACTCCAACAGCCCCACCGGTTAAGGGGCGCAAAGGGGCATCCTAAGATTTCCCTCGATTTGGGTAGAAGGATATGTGAAGGAATTAAAGGGGTCTATTATGCCAAAACCCAAGATTACGGTTTACGGTGCCCACTGGTGTCCAGATTGCCGGCAGAGCAAGCAGTTTCTGGGGGAGCATCAGATTCCCTACAGCTGGATCGATATTGAAGCGGACAAATCGGCCGAAGAATTCGTGATGGCGACCAACAAGGGAAAGCGCATCATTCCCACCATTGTCTTCGCCGACGGGTCTTTTCTGGTGGAGCCCAGCAACGCCGAACTCGCGGCCAAACTGGGATTAAAGACCACTGCCAGTCACACGCATTATGAGTTGATCGTTATAGGCGGTGGACCGGCGGGTCTAACCGCAGCGTTGTACACGGCCCGGGAATACATCGACACACTGGTTATTGAGCGAGCAGCCTTTGGCGGACAAGCTGCCGGTACGGAAAAACTGGATAATATGCCCGGATTTCCCGATGGCGTGGCCGGTATCGAATTCTCCCGACGATTACGTCTCCAGGCCGAACGATTCGGCGTCGAATTGTTGCAGGCCCAAGAGGTTGAGAAGGTTTACCAGCATTACGATTATCACTGTGTAAAAACCGGAGACGGGCAAACGTATAGCGGTCGAGCCGTCTTGATTACAACGGGAAGTCGTTATAAGCGTCTTAACGTGCCCGGCGAAAATGAATATCTTGGCGCCGGGGTGCATTTTTGTGCCACGTGTGACGGCCCTTTTTACACCGGCCAGCGGGTGGCGGTCATCGGCGGCGGCAACAGTGCCGCCGAAGAGAGTTTGCTGTTAACAAAGTTTGCCGAACATGTGACCATACTGGTACGAAGTGATGAATTCAAAGCCACCAAGATCATCCAGGAAAGCGTTTTAAGCAACCCGAAAATCGATGTGCGATGGAATACAGAAGTCAAAGCATTCATGGGGGAGGATTTTAAACTTAAAAATCTTCGGCTCATAAACAATCAGACCGGTTCCGAAGACGAATTGCCGGTCAACGGCGCCTTTATCTTTATCGGGCTGACCCCCAACACTCAATTTCTTAAAAAAAGCGGGATTCGGCTGGATCCATGGGGTTTTGTGATTACCGGGCACGATCTGCTGCACGGGGGTCAGCGGCCGAAAGGGTATGATCATCGGGACCCTCACATATTGGAGACGAGTATACCCGGGATTTTTGCTGCAGGGGACGTGCGAGACAAGAGCACCAAGCAAGTAGCAAGTGCCGCAGGTGAGGGGGCAAGTGCGGCGTTGATGATTCGAGAATTTTTAAAGACAATCGGTCCGAGTCTTTAATACCTTATATGGGGGACACCCCGATAATAATGTTTTTTGGATTCTCTTCTCCAACTAAATTGGAGAAGAACCTGTTTTTTAATGTCGGTCCTGTTGTCTATTTTACGTTAAGGTAAATCTCCGGTGTATGGAAAAAGAGAATAGAAATGTCTAAGCAATATCCAGAATGCCCTTTGTACAATCACGATAACTGTAAAGAGCTTCATAACCGGAAGGTGTGTGGCATTATCCGTAAAGACAAGAAATGTCTTCGGAAATTTCCGAAATCGAGAAAGAAGGCATAGACAATGCCGAATATTCCATGAAATATCAAAATAGAATGTTCACATGGCAAAAGAAAAAAGAAACCCTTCGATCCTGGCGTTTTGACGCCATTGGGTTATTACCTTCATTGCCCAACAACCGTGTACCTTATTTCCCACATTCAATTCAATTTCAAATGCTCCCCGTTGCTTTTTCCTGATTAATATCAATTTAATTCAATTGGTTACACAACATTATTCGTATAATATGTTTTCTGGCATTATATTTGCTGGGTCTTCTTTATTTGGAAGTTATCCTTCGGAACGTCGACCGGAAGGGCAAAAAAACCATATCCATCCGTTTTGGGGTGGGATTTCCGTACAAGGTGGAAAAATATGAGGATTGTGGCAATTCTATTCATGTTATTGGAGAGTTTTTTTCTTTTATCCTCGAACGGGTATGCCTTGGTCTTGAATGACCCGGTTGAAAAATATTCTTTATCCCGGTGTCTGTTTCCGCTGGTGACCGAGGAATTCGATGGTTGTGGCAATCTTTTCAACAACGGCATGATTACCCCATCGCCTTTTTTGACCAAGCCGAGCCGCTCCTTTGGATCCTTTGCCCATGATTATCGGAACCCCGCCGATGCCCCTGTGAAACCAACTGAAATCCAACAGGGGTCCAGCTTTACAGATTCGGTCCGTGAACATTTGAGATCCCGGCTCGCAGACCTGCTCCTGAGGCGTAAAACAGAATTTAAACCCCATTTGATATCCAATCCGGCATTGATTGTTGACTTCTATGGTCGCCGGAAAATTCACCCCGTATGGATGACCGGAGACCGGTTGAACACCCAGGCTGAAGTTCTCATCGAAACCATTCGCAGAGCAGACCAAGAAGGACTCGATGCCAACACCTATCATCGAGACGATATTTTCACCTTGCTGACGGATATTGAACACAGCACCGTCATGGATATGTCTGAACCGGCAAAGTTTGCTGAACTTGAACTGCTTTTAACCGATGCGCTGTTTTCATTCGGGTTCAATGTGTCCGAAGGGATCGTCGAACCGAATTCGAGCAATTTTGATTGGTATATCGAAAAACCCCAAAAAGATATTCCCAAAATCCTTCAAGCGGCATTGAACGATGACAGACTCGAAGAGCTGGTCGATAGATTACAACCTTGTCATTCAGGATATTTACGGCTGAAGTCCGCTTTGTTGAAATATCAAAATATAAAAAAGTCAGGTTCCTGGCAGAAGGTGCCCGCCGGCTCAAAAATACGCAAAGGTGACGCTGGAAAACGGATTGTCGCTCTACGTTTGCGCCTGATGGCGTCCAACGATCTTGAGGATTCCAAAAACGGAAACCCGGAATATTTTGATGACGCTTTGGAAAAGGGGGTTAAAAGATTCCAAGCCAGGCACGGGCTCAAGGTGGATGGAATTGTCGGATTTAACACACTTTCAGCATTAAACGTTTCGCTGGAAGATCGTATTCAACAAATTAAATTGAATATGGAACGATGGCGGTGGCTTCCCCAAGATTTAGGGGCCCGCTATATTCTGGTCAATACGGCCGATTTCCGGATAGAGGTGATTGAAAATGAACAGACTTTAAAAACCATCCGGGCCATTGTGGGAAAAAGGAATCGACCCACGCCCATGTTATCCCGAAAAATGATCTATTTGGAACTGAATCCCTATTGGAATATTCCTCACAAAATCGCTTTAAATGATATATTGCCTTGTATCAAAAAAGACCCGGACTATCTCATGGATAAAGGTATCCGGATTTTTGAAAACTGGACAGCAGATGCAAAGGAATTAAATCCCGAATCCATAGACTGGGCCAGGATCCGAAAAGACAATTTTATCTATAAACTCCGTCAGGATCCCAAATCGTCCAATGCCCTTGGCCGGGTAAAATTTATATTTCCAAACGAGTTCAGCATATATTTACACGATACGCCGGCCCGGGAATTATTTGGCAGGACAAAACGCGCTTTTAGTTCCGGTTGCATTCGCGTTGAAAAGCCGATGGAGCTGGCTGCTTACCTTTTGTCCGACAATCCAAAATGGGATCTCCAGGGATTAATCGCTGCGGTGGACAGCAAAAAAAACCGGGCAATATCGCTGCCCGCCCCGATAAATATTCATATCCTTTACTGGACAGCCTGGGTTGATAACGACGGCATCACCCAGTTTAGAGAGGATATATATGGGAGAGACCGTCAGTTGAAAATGGCCCTCAACGTGAAAACGACGCCTCCGGACGTGTTGTATGGGAAAAAATCAGAAAAAAAATATGTATCGTCCCGGAATCTGCCGGAAACTAATCCGCCGATCACCCGCATGAATACATTTGGGTCGTGGTGGTGAACAACGTCGCCATCAGGTAACCTCTGTTTTCCGTTCCAGGTATTGTACAAACATGGAGAGGGAAAAGGTCAAAATAAGATATAAAATTGCACAAACGAACCAGAGTTCGAAGGGTTGAAGGCTGGTGGTAATAACTTCCCGGGTTGCCTTGGTCAGTTCCCGGATGGCGATGATTCCAAGCAAAGATGAATCTTTGATGAGGCTGATGAATTGACCGGCAAGGGGTGGAAGGATTCTTCGCAGAGCCTGGGGCAGAATAATATACCGCATGGACTGAATATAGGTCATGCCCAAAGATTGGGCGGCTTCAGTTTGACCGAAATGTATGGATTGGATGCCGGCCCGTACCATTTCCGCAACGTACGCCCCTGTAAAAAAGGCAAGTGCTGCGACCCCGAACCACAGGGGGGGAATCTGAGCGATTCCCTGTATGGCGAGGATATTATTGACCAGGGTCCCCAAAACAAAATACCAGATAAAGATTTGTACCAGCAGGGGAGAACCTCGGATAAACTCAATATAGGTGATTGCAGACCACTTTAATGCAGGGTTGGAGGATATGCGTGCAATGCCGGTGAACAGACCGATGAAAATTCCAAAAACAATCGCGATAACGCTGACCTTTAATGTCAGCCACAGCCCTTCCATTAAAATGCCGATGCGCCATTTTTTATACGTGGCCAGGATATCCCCCGGAGAGACAAGATCTCCTTCAACCACGCGAATATCCGAAGTGGGCACGGTATAGGACTCGGTTTCACCATCGCCGGTTACCCGGATAAGGGCTTTTTTGTCTTTTTATTGGATTGATTCAATTCTATCTTCAAAATATGTAAAAAACCAAACCGTTATAAAATTTCTCCCAGTTTGTTTACGATCAATTAGGGTGTTGGAATTACGCTAGATACGCAGTATGGCAAGAGATTAGTACATATAAGACGAGCCTATAAACTCCATATGGGAATTTAGTACCACAGGCAACTTTATTTTACAGGATCTGGCTTAAAAAAAGCTTGGTCCTTTCATGGGTGGGGTTGGTGAAGAAATGTTCAGGTGTTCCGACCTCTACAACGGCGCCATCATCCATGAAAATAACTCTATCCGCCACTTCTCTGGCAAAGCCCATTTCATGGGAAACAACCACCATGGTCATACCTTCCCGGGCCAGGTTTTTCATGACATCGAGAACTTCACCGACCATTTCAGGGTCGAGTGCTGACGTTGGTTCGTCGAAGAGCATCACTTTTGGCTCCATGGCCAGGGCACGGGCGATGGCCACACGCTGCTGCTGTCCACCGGACAGCTGGTCCGGATAAACATCGGCCTTGTCCAGAATACCGACTTTTTCCAGGAGCTCCATGCCTTTCTTTTTGGCCTCTTCTTTGGATTTTTTTCGCACGACTATCGGCGCAAGTATCACATTTTCAAGGACGGTCTTGTGGGGAAACAGATTGAAAGATTGAAACACCATACCGACTTCGGCACGAACCTTGTTGATGTCGGTTTTGGGGTCGAGGATATCGATACCGTCAATAACGATACTCCCCTCGTCGGCCACGTTCAGATAGTTCAGACATCGGATAAAGGTGCTTTTGCCGGAGCCGGAAGGACCCAGCACAACTACGACTTCTCCTTTATCGACTTTAGCGGTGACATTGACCAGGGCCTTCACCTCCGTTGAATGACTTTTGAAGGTTTTGGAAATATTTTTAACATCAATCATACAACCAGCTGCCTCCTTTCTAGATACTGTAATAACATTGAAAGTGAAAATGTCAAAACTAGATACAACAGTGCACATACAAACCAGAGCTCAAAGGGTTGCAGACTGGTTGTAACGACTTCACGGGTTGCTTTTGTCAATTCTCGGACGGCTATTATGCCCAGCAGAGAAGAATCTTTGATGAGGCTGATGAACTGACCGGCCAGGGGAGGCAGGATTCTTCGCAGGGCCTGGGGAAGAATCACATGCCGCATGGATTTAACGTAGGTCATGCCCAGGGAGCGGGCCGCTTCGGTTTGGCCGCGATGTATGGACTGTATTCCGGCGCGCACCATTTCCGCAACATATGCGCCGGTAAAACTGGCAAGTGCTGCAACTCCGAACCACAGCGCAGAAATTTGGCTGATTCCATGGTTGGCGAGGATATTGTTAAACAATGTTCCAAGAACAAAATACCAGATAAAAATTTGCACCAGCAGAGGAGAACCGCGGATCATCTCGATGTAGGTGATGGCAGACCATTTTAGAGCAGGGTTGGATGAAATGCGTGCAAGGCCGGCAAACAGGCCGATCGCTATTCCAAAAATGATTGCGATGACACTGACTTTTAACGTTAGCCACAGTCCTTCTAAAAGAATGCCAACACGCCATTTCTTATAAGACGCCAGTGGGTCTCCGTAGTATATTTGATCGCCTTCTTCTACCCGCAAAGCACTTGCCCGGACGGCGTAAGATTCAGTCCCTTCAAGGCCCTTTACAAGAACCACAGCATCTTTCCCCTTTTTTGAGATGCTTTGAACTTCACCATCTATCTCCGATTTGGTTTCAATCTGTTCCTGATAGGCAAAGTACCTGGGAATGCGATACCATCGCCATGTGTAGTCGATTTGTAGTGCGGAAAAGTAGATAGCCAGGACGATTCCTGTCATAATGATGAAAAAAACGACGACCCAGAAGTAATAGATATTGTCGTGTTTCAGCCCTTTGTGAGTTAACGATGAACCCATCTGTCTACCCCTTGCTGTTTAAAGCAGGCCGATCGGACCTATCAGGTTAGGTCCGTCCGGCCTGCTTTAGATTAAAAAAGCGTGAGTGCATCACGCGTCGGCTTATCCATATCTACTGGACATTTTTAATCCAGTCCGTACCCGTAATCCATTTGTTGTAGATTCGGTCATACCGCCCATCATTTTTCATCTGGGTCAAAAAGTTGTTGAGCCAGTTGAGAAAATCGGGATCACCTTTTCTAATCGCCCAGGCAAGGGGCTCAAACGTAAAAGGCTTATCGATAAATACCAGTTTGCCGGCGCCTTGCTGAGCCATAAATACAACACAATAGGGAAGGTCGTATACAAAGGCATCGGCTTTTCCGTTAACAACCTCGAGGGCTGCTTCCGGCTCGGTTTCAAAAGATTTGTAGGTACATTTTGGAATCAGTCTTTTTACGGCCTGCTCGCCGGTGGTGCCGAGCTTCGATGTTACGATGTATTTGGAATCGTTGAGGTCTTTGTAGGATTGAATCTTGCCCTCATGTTTTTTATTTAACAGAATGGTCTGTCCGATGATAATATATGGGTCTGCAAAATTAATCTTAAGGTTTCTTTCCTGGGTTACGGTCATGCCGCTCATGATAATATCGAATTTTTTTGTGATGAGCGAAGGAATGATGCCGTCCCAGGCGGTATTTACCGGAACGAATTTGACCCCCATGGCCTTGGCCATTTCTTTGGCCATATCGATGTCAAAGCCGACAAACTTTCCTTTTTTGTCCGTCATTTCAAAGGGCATGTACCCGGCTTCAAACCCGACCCGAAGCTCACCATTCTTTAGGACCGATTCCAGTGTAGATTTTTTAGCAAGATCGATGTCGGCGCCCAGTGCAGAAGTGGAGAGACAAAAGAACATGACAAAAATCGCAGCAATTCCAAAAATAAAACCTTTTTTCATAACGCGTTCCTCCTTTGGCATTTTTGACTGTCAATTTAACGGCCAAGATTGATGATTTTTCAAGATTCGGTCAATAAGACTTTCCTTCTCTCAAAATTTCTTTTATTAGCATGCGGACACCACAGTCCGGGCATTTGGGGATTTCTTCAGCCGGTACGTAAAGAATTTCAGCGCGTTTACATTTGAGGCATATCAGTTCAACCGCATTCCCCCCACGCCCTTTCTTTCGTGGTATTTTTTTATTTTTCACGATAATGCTCCTCTATTTAGAGATTTGAAGCCAATCGGAATGATGGAATGATCGATTTGTCAGCGGTGGGTTGCTGATTTTCTTGGTGTTATTTTTAATAACAAGGGGAGATGGAGAAATCAAGATTTATTAAAAAACCGTTTTTCGCGAGAGCACCGAAGGGCAAGCCGAATAATCTTGACACAACCATTTTAGAATAGATATTATCAAGTTAACAGCCTGTAAAAAAAATGTGTTATCCTTACCATAAAATTCGAAAACGCCATAGGAGAGGTTTTTTTAAAGCGGTAAACCCGCTGTAAATGGAATCTCGAAGCGATGGTTTGAGTTCAACAATTAAGAGGACCGATGAAAGATATAGATCCCATAAGCACTGAAGAGCTACTTAAAATTCCCGAGGTTCAAAGAGCGATCAGCAGCACCAATCCGGAGCTGATTGAAAGAAGACAATATGATCCACCCAAATGTAAGGTATTTGAAAATACCTATACTATTTTGGAGGATAGTGATCGTTTTAAATTTACCATCGATCGGGAAGCAAGAAAACAGTTGCCGGGGATCATAAACAATAAGGTTCAGACCCTATCGGGGCTGGACTCCCCTGGAGAATCTTTCAAAGAAAGATACTGCAAAAAGCGCAACATCGGTATTGTATTTTCAGGGGGTCCTGCTCCCGGAGGGCATAACGTCATCGCAGGATTATATGATGCTGCCAAAAAGGCCAACCCCGAGACCATCCTCTACGGTTTTCTTCTCGGTCCCGACGGTATCGTTGAAAACGAAGCCATCGAGATCACCGGCAGCCGGGTGGATGCCTACCGAAATCTTGGCGGTTTTACCATGATCAAAACGGGCCGAACAAAAATAGACTCTCCACGAAAGATGGCCCTTTCAAAAGAGACCTGCAAAAGTTTGGGGCTGGACGCCCTTGTCATTGTCGGGGGGGATGATTCCAACACCAATGCGGCATTTCTTGCCCAGGAAATGATCGAAGATAATATCCAGGTTATCGGCGTTCCCAAAACCATTGACGGGGATATACAGGTCAGAGATGCCAACGGGAATGTTTTGTGCGCCATGTCCTTTGGATTTCATACCGCCGCCAGGGCATTTGCCGGTTCGATCAGCAATCTTTGCACAGACAGCAGTTCAGATGTAAAATATTGGCATATCTGCAAAGTTATGGGCAGAGTCGCCAGTCATCTGGCCCTTGAAGTTGCCCTGCAGACCCATGCCAATATGACCCTTATCGGTGAGGATCTTTGCGACTATACCGACACGAAGAGAATCGAAAAGGCCATAGAAGCAGGGGATGTCGATTATAATGCATTTGGCATGACCCTAAGACATCTGTCCCGTGTGATTTGCGACGGCATTGTTCGAAGGGCCGCCGTGGGAAAAAACTACGGTGTCATCATCATTCCAGAGGGGATTCTTGAATTTATCAATGAAATACAGATCTTCATCATAAAGCTCAATACCATCATCGCCGAGTATAACGAAACCCACGACACCGATTTCCATATGGACTTCCCCACCCTGGAGGACAAGCTGGAATATTTGCGGAGACTTGCCCGGCGTTCAAGGGAAGACAGTTCTTTTTCCATATGGAATAGCCGGGATGAGGATCTGTTCAACGATGTTCCTGATTTTTTCCAGGAAGGTCTTCTCATGGAAAGAGACAGTCACGGAAACTTTCAGTTTTCCCAGGTCAAAACAGAGGCGGTTCTCATGGGCCTGGTCAAAGACTATCTTGATATTTTAAAGGAAAACGGAACCTATAAGATCGGAATAAAAAAATCCTATTACCGGAAAGTGTTGGACAAAGGCGGACTCGACCCGGATATTTTTGGCCCGATTCTTTTCAAGAATTACAATGATGCCGAGTTCCTGTTGATTCAGCCTTCCATTATTTCCGTTAAAACCCTTAAACAGGCCCTTGTACAGGCAGCGGTAATCTCTGAAGAAGAAGAAGAGGTTCCGTCTCCGGTTGAAAAAATTTTCCACACCTCCGTACCAAAGTTCAAAACCCAGATTCATTTTTATGGTTATGACGGGAGAGGAAACGATCCCACCCGGTTTGACTGCAATTATACTTACAACTTGGGGATGACGGTTTTCAGCCTTATTGCCAACGGCGCAACCGGTCAGATGGCGGCCATACGGAATTTGGAGAAGGATTTTTCGACATGGGAACCCCTCGGAATTCCCATTGCGCCATTGATGCACCTTGAAGAGAGAAAGGGGAAACTCGCCCTTGTTTTGGAAAAAAGTATCGTTGATGTCAATTCCGCTTCTTTCAGAGTCGTCAAGCGGTTGAGAGAGACTTGGCTCGCTGCAGTTCCGGGTGATGATAATTATAGAAGGCCGGGCCCCATACGGTTTGCCGGCAAAAGTGAAGAGGACAGGCCGATTACGCTGGTATTGAATACACTGGATAAATCGAGCCAGTAACTGGCTTTTATTGCTCCGGAAAGTCCGCCAGGGAACCCGTCCTCCAGAGGCGGACAAGCCGATGATACGCCGCGTCTTCCATATATCTGAGTCCTTACCCCTTGCCCATTGGGGGATTTTAGAAAGCTGTCGAGGTTCAAAATTGACCAAAGGAAGATTCCATGAAAATTAATTCTTTAATGATTCCCGATCCGATTACGATCACTGAAAATGCCTCCATTCAGGAGGCCATCGAGCTTATGAAGGTTAACTCTATTCGACACCTTCCTGTGGTAGCAGAGGGCGGCAAACTGAAAGGGTTTATTACCCTTGCTGACTTAAAACAGGGACTCATACCCTCCATGCTGGGAGACCTTTCCCTTATAGATTTGATCATAAAGAATCCGATTGTCGTGAGGCCGGACGATGATATCGAGATTGCTGCCCAGCTGATATACAAACATAAAATCGGCGGGATGCCGGTGGTGACAAAACGACAAACTGGTGGGCATCATAACGGCAACGGATATTCTTCGGACATTTATAGATATGATGGGCTTTCTCACCGCAAGCTCACGGATCGATTTGGTGGTTGGAGATGATCCGGGGAACTTCAAAAACGTTTTGCAGATCATCAACGACAATGGGGGAGATATCATTAATGTCGGAATGACGGTACAGGAGGCCAGCAAAAGAGTCTATTACTTCCGTCTTTCACCTTGCAATACAAAGTTCATCCGGAAAGCTCTGGAGAAGGATGGATATCAGGTTTTGGATTCAACGGATTAAACCATAAGGTTTTCTGAACGACAAGATGGGTTTTATCAACTTGATTGCTCGACTTATGTCGGAATAACATCCCGTTTCAGCCGGAGGACAATTCCGTTTCCATCGTCAAGAACTCGCCAATAAAACCCCGTTAAAGCAAACAGGTTTAAGGTGTTAAGATTACGCTCCGGGGATTTGATAATCATCAACAATTTTGAAAACCTCATTGCTGTTCGCTTTAACGCGCTTTAATTTGCTCAGACAGCTTCCCGATGGAAACGGAACTGCCCTCCGGCTTATAGAAATTGTGACCCAAATCGATTCCATCGGAACATATTTTGGAGAACGGCTCTATCCGTGGTTTTAGTGGGGGAAACCAAAGCGTTTTATTTGTTCCCTGAATCCGGCTGGTAATTACAGAGGGGTTCTTCAGCCAGAAAATCACCGGTCGCTTCATACGCCCTTGCCCTGCAGCCGCCGCACACCTTCCTGAATTCACATTTTCCGCATTTTCCTTTAAGATGATTGAAATTGCGCAACGATAAAAAGGTGTCCGAACCGTTCCAGATGTCCGCAAAAGATGTTTTCGTAATATCCCCGCAATTGACATCGAGGAAACCGCACGGCTGAACAATTCCCCGGTGAGAAATGAAACAAAATCCAGTACCCCCCAGACATCCCCGGGTGAAGGCATCCATCCCGTGGGTTTTGAAGGTCACCGTTTTTCCTTCCTGTTTTGCCCGTTGTCTTAGGATGCGGTAGTAATGGGGCGCGCAGGTGGCCTTGAGCTGCAAAGGGGACTTTTCCCTCTGGTCGTAGAACCAGTTTAATGTGCGTTCATATTCCGTCTGCGGTTATTTCCTGATCGACAATATATTTTCCGCGGCCGGTAGGAACCAAAAGAAAAATATGGTGGGCGACCGCCCCCAGTTTTATGGCCAGCTCCTGAATTTCGGGGATTTCTTTAAGATTCGTTTTTGTTATGGTCGTGTTGATTTGAAATTCTATTCCGGCATCTTTTGCCAGTTTGATGCCCCGAAGTGCACCGTCAAATGCGCCGTCCACCCCTCTGAATCTGTCGTGGCTTTCCCGGGTGGCGCCATCGAGACTGACGCTGATCCTTTGAATACCGGCATCCGCCATCTGTTGGGCAAGTCTTTGGGTAATCAGTGTGCCGTTGGGGGCCATGACCATCCTGAGCCCTTTTTCCGTACCGTACCTTGCGATATCGAAAATGTCCGGTCGCAAAAGGGGTTCTCCGCCGGTGAGAATAATGATCGGGTTTCCGACGTCGTGAGATCTGATCCAGGAGGCTGAACGCAGCATCGGTGTCGAGCTCCCCGCTGAACGGACCGTGTGTGGCCGATGCCCGGCAGTGCATACAGGCAAGGTTGCAGTTTCGCGTGGTTTCCCAGGCCACGAGGCGCAGGGTATTCCCCTTTTTTTCACCGTGGGGGTGGGATGGGGGGGCTGATGTATTATTCGTGTTATTCATAGTATCATCGTGAAGACAACGCTTCTGCGGCTTCGATGGCAAAATAGGTCAGAATCATATCGGCTCCGGCGCGCTTAATTGCCGTAAGGACTTCCATCATCACTCGATGGCCGTCTATCCACCCCATTTTGTCGGCGGCCTTTATCATGGCATACTCACCGCTGACATTATACGCGGCCATAGGAAGATCTATCTCTTCCCGAACCCGGCAGATAATGTCCAGATACGGAAGGGCCGGCTTTACCATGATGATATCGGCGCCTTCTTCAATGTCCATGGTCACTTCCCGGATGGCTTCCAGGGCATTGGCCGGATCCATCTGGTACGTCTGACGATCTCCAAACTGGGGCGGCGAGTCGGCAGCATCCCGAAACGGTCCGTAGAATCCGGAACAGTATTTGGCTGCATAAGACATTATGGGTACGCTGCTGAAATCGTTTTCATCCAGGATATTCCGAATTTCAGCCACACGGCCGTCCATCATATCCGAAGGTGCCACCATGTCCGCACCGGCCTGGGCATGGGACAGGGCGGTTCGGGCAAGAAGATCGAGGGTGGCGTCGTTGTCGATGATCCGGCCTTCCACAACGCCGCAGTGGCCGTGATCCGTGTACTGACACAGACAGACATCGGTGATAACGGCGAGGTCGGGTATCTTATCTTTTACGGCGCGCGTCGCTTTTTGAACAATGCCGTCTTTGGCGTAAGCCCGGGTTCCCAGGGGATCTTTCTTGTCGGGAAGTCCGAAAAGCATTATGGCAGGGATGCCAAGTTCATATGCTTTTTGGGATATTTTCACCAGATGGTCTATGGAAAACCGATAGTGGCCGGGCATGGAATCGATGGGGTTTTTCACCCCCTTACCGTGAACGGCAAAAAGGGGAAGTATAAGGTCGTCTACCGAAAGTTTCGTTTCACGAATCATACGACGGAAGGCGTCACTCTGTCTCAACCGCCTGGGTCTGTAATCTGGGAAAAGCATAACAACTCCTATTTCATCTTAGGTGTTTTGAGGAATAAAAACCGAGCCTGACCCCAGAGGAACAGTCTCCGCACCGATGGAACAGTCTTTGCTCCAGAGGAATAGGCTTCGCATTCCAAGGGACAAACATTCCACAGGGTAAACATTCCACCCCGGTACCATCTGCCGGACCCTATTGGGCAGGCAGGGCAAGGGCAGAACCCGGGACACGGGGAATTTGCATAGATATCAACCTATTTCTTCGTCGGTCAGATAACACGCCGGATCCGGTGACCACACATCACCGGTCACCGCCTCGGATCTAACCCTGAAATTGCCGGCGCAAATGTCCAGCCATCGACATGCCTTGCACCTTCCTTTGGCGTACTTTTTCTTTTCTTTGAGTTTTTTCATCAGGGGATCAGAGGTATCGGCCCAGATTTCAGAGAACGGCCGATTCCGGACATTGCCGAAACTGTAATGTCGCCAGAACTGGTCGGCATAGACTTCGCCGTCCCAGCTAACGCAGCCGATTCCAATTCCGGAACTGTTGCCCTGGTTCATTTTGAGAAGTTCGAGAACTTCTTTTGCACGTTCAGGATTTTCTCTGAGCAGACGTAAATAGAGGTAGGGGCCATCCGCATGATTGTCAACGGTGAGAACCTCTTTGGGATCTCCCCGGTCATGGAGCTGTTTCGTAAGCGCCAGGATAAGATCGACGGCTTTTCGGGATTCATCGTGGGAAAGATCTTCTTTTACAAGTTCTGATCCCCGCCCGGCATATACCAGATGATAGAAACATACCCTGGGTATATCCATTTCTTCAAGGAGTTTGAATATTTCCGGAATTTCTCCGGCATTCGATTTGTTGATGGTAAAACGGAGCCCAACTTTTATGCCGGCCTTTTTACAGTTTTCAATGCCTTCCAAAGCAGATTTGAAAGCCCCTTTAATCCCCCGGAACTGGTCATTGATCTCTTCCATTCCGTCAAGGCTGATGCCGACATAGGAAAGGCCGATGTCCTTGAGTGTTCGAGCTATTTGCGGTGTTATCAATGTTCCGTTGGTCGATATAACAGCCCGCATGCCCTTTTTGACGGCATAGTCTGCAAGTTCCGGTAGGTCTTTTCGGACCAGGGGTTCACCGCCGGAAAACAAGATTACCGGAACACCGAATTCCGCGAGATCATCGATCAAGTTTTTCCCTTCAATGGTTGAAAGCTCGTTGTCAAATGGGATGTTTTTGGCATGGGCATAGCAATGAACGCATTTTAAGTTGCATCGCTGGGTGATGTTCCAAACCACCACAGGCCGCTTGTCGATGGAAAACTGTAGAAGATGAGACGGTAATTTAGATGACTGTCTTCCATAACGAAGGGCATCCGATGGTTCGACAGTTCCGCAGTACAATTTTGATATTCCGATCATATCGATATTTCCAGTTGAAGAATCTAGGATTTGGGGGTACCCAACTCGTTTTGAATGAGGCTGCTTATAAAAGATTCGGGGTTCAATAGGGCATTTTTGGTAATGAAGAAACGATGTTTACCTGTTTTTTCTTGAACCAGTTTGAGTCCATATTCAAAATCTCTTGTCAGATGGTCGTAAAATTCCTCGGGGTTGTAAGCGGAATTTTCAAACAGTTCAATAATGTAATCGATGGCATCGTCTTCCATGACAATGTTGATGTCATGATTTTTATAAAAGTATAGTTCAATTTTCTTAATGTCATCATAAAAGGATTTGATCTTTTGGATGGCCTTTTCAATATCCATGATGTGACTTGCGTAATAGGACGCCACCACCTCCATGCGAGAAGGTGTAAGGGTCAGCGCGTATTTTTCCGATAGATTTTTCTTGTTCGAATTCAAGTACTGTTTAATATATTCTTTTTCTTCGTTAAACAGCCGCTCGTACGTTTCATTTAATTGGCCCTGATCTGATAGAGCGAGTATTTTTTCGATAGACCTTTCGGGATCTTCAACCACATCGCGGGTCACCGGAAATTTTTTGATGTTGCAGGACGGTAATTTCTTTTCGAACACAAGCAGTGCCGCTTCAACTGCGCTGACAAGACCCCTTGCTCCGGTATTTTCTTGAAAGGCCTTTTTCGCTAGAATCTCAAGGGCTTTGTTTTCAAATTTTATATCGATATCATACGCACCAAAATCAAGTTTTTTGCCGAGAATTATCGGATTGCTTGGATTTTTCAGGATTTCGAGGAGGTCATCTTCGGTCAATTCTTCAAACACAGCCCGCACCGGAAGCCGACCCACAAATTCAGATTCAAATCCGAATTCTATGAGGTCTTCTGCCTTTGCTTTTTTAAGAATTCCCACATCATCCTTAAGGTTTTTTATGTGCGCTCCAAAGCCGATTTCCTGTGCGGCAACCCGTTTTTTAACGATCTGGGGTAAATCGCCAAAGGCTCCGCTCATAATAAACAGTATTTTACTGGTATTGACGGTTCGTTTATCCCGTTTTCCGGTTTTGCGAAACCGTTCGATCTCTTGAATCATGGATATGGGATCATGGGGGACTTTCAAATCGACTTCAGTTTCTTCCATGGGTTTGAGGAGCGCGCGCTGAACACCGGATCGGGATACATCGACACCGATGATATTTCGGCCGGATGCAATTTTGTCGATTTCATCGATATAGATGATACCATATTGAGCCAGTTCGATATCACCGTCTGATTCCCTCACGAGGTCACGGACAAGATCTTCAACATCACCGCCCACATAACCGGTTTCGCTAAATTTGGTGGCGTCACCCTTGACAAACGGCACATTGATTTTTTTGGCGATCAATTTGATGATGTACGTTTTGCCAACACCGGTGGGGCCGAACATCAGGATGTTGTTTTTGATGTGGCCGACCATGTTGTTGGTCTCTTCAGAATCGCTTTCCGCCCGTTTTATTCGGTTGAAATGGGTACATATTTTTGTTGCCAGAATCGCTTTGGCGTTATCCTGTTTAACGATGTACTGGTCGAGAAAGGAGATGAGTTCTTCGGGTTTTAAATTAAAGTTAATCTTTTTTTCTTTTTTTTCAGGCTTTTCAGTCGTTTCGGTACTGACTTTCTGGGGTAACACCATCGGGGTTACCATTTTGACGTTTCCGCCGAATTTTTTCGCCAGAAATTCGCCGATCTCCTTTTCGATTTCTTTGGGATCGGGTATTTTTTCATTATGTTCTTTCATTATAGACACTATATCCACTTCCGCTGTTTTTTCCTCGAGGCGTTAAACTCTGTTGTGTGTAAAACTATAATCACGCCTTATGGAAAATGCAAGGTGGAAATGGTGTGGCGGGATTCCGGGATTTCTCAGGGGCTGAGCACCCCAGGATCGGGGGGCGCACCCCCTGAACACCTACGTGTGGATTATCGGCTTTTTGCGGGTTACCCATTACAGGGCACCGGGTTTTTGCAGCAGGCCCTAATCCCCCTTTTGGGACCTATCGAAATCCCTTTGTTCGTCACGCCGGCGGATGCGTCTCCCGTTTATCATACTTACGCTTGCCCCTGGCCAGGGCCAGGGTCAACTTGGCCTTCCCGTTCTGGAAATAAATCTTCAAGGGGATGAGAGAAAACCCCTTTTCATTGATTTTGCCGTACAGCTTTTTTATTTCATCCTTGTGCAAAAGGAGTTTTCTTTTTCTTAACGGATCGTGATTGTCATAAAAAGCAAATGGATATGCACCGATATGGATCTGGTGAACAAACACTTCTCCATTTTTTATTCTGGCATATGAATCTTTTAAATTAACGTGGCCCAGCCGAAGTGATTTAACTTCGGTTCCCAAAAGGACCATCCCAGCCTCGTAGGTATCTTCAATAAAATAGTTGTATCTGGCTTTTCTGTTTTCAGTTATAATTTTTATATGATTTGAGCTCAAACGTTTTTTCTCCTTGGTAAAAATCGATCTTATCCCCCATTGGGGGCACGTCGAGGACGCCCTGGAAAATTCATGAAAAACATCATGACCCAAGGAATAAAAGGAAGAGATTATGATTCGGTATATCCTATATCGAAGAGCATACTGCCGTAAGTTTGAAACACCAGTTCCAAGACCCCGGTCTCGGTGGTCTCTTTTAGAACGTCTTTGGTAAAGCGTTTGGCATCTTCGGCATTAAGGGCTCGGATTATCTTTTTAACTGCCGGTATCGACTGAGGATTCATGCTCAATCTTTTTATCCCCAATCCCAAAAGTATCGGTATGTTCACCGGGTCACCCGCCATCTCTCCGCACATGAAGACTTTCACATGGCTGTTCTTTGCGACATCGGCAACATGTTTGATCATCCGGATGATGGCCGGGTTGAGGGGCTGATACAAGTGGGCAACCTCTTTGTTGACCCTGTCCACTGCCAAGGAATACTGTATCAGGTCGTTGGTTCCGATGCTGAAGAAATCGACTTCCTTTGCCAAGACATCCGCCATGATTACGGCCGAAGGGACTTCCATCATGATGCCGATCTCTATGTTTCCGTCAAAGGGCATGCCTGCTTTTTCCAGTAAATCGGCGGCCTCGGCCAGCATCTTTTTGGCCGCTATGACTTCTTCTTGGCAGGATATCATGGGAAACAGAATTTTGATTTTACCGAATGCAGAGGCCCTGAGTATGGCACGCAGCTGGGTATTAAAAACCTCCGGTTTTTTTAGACAGTAGCGTATTCCACGAAGTCCTAAAACAGGGTTCTTTTCTTCAGAAACAGCGGCATAAGAGACTGTTTTATCACCACTGATGTCGAGGGTTCGAATGGTCACGGTCCTGGGTGTCATAACTTCAATGACATCCTTGTATTGTTCAAAAAGCTCATCTTCAGTGGGAAAATGGAATTGGCTTAAATATTGAAATTCAGTTCGGAAAAGTCCGATACCGTCTCCCCCATAGTTGATTACGGACACCACCTCTTCAGGGAGTTCGATATTTCCCATGACCTTCAGTTTGAAGCCGTCGATGGTTTCGGCCGGAAGGTGGCTGTCCCGGCTAATAACTGCTCGATATTCTTCGTATCTGGATTGACGTTCTTCGAACTCTATCAGGGTTTGATCCGTGGGATTGACGATAACCATGCCCGAATTGCCGTCTACGATGATGATATCATCGTTTTTGATGGTCCGGGTGGCATTGTCAAGGCCCTGAACAGCGGGAATTTCTAACGTTCGGGCAATGATTCCCGTATGTGATGTCTTGCCGCCGAGGTCGGTTACGAGCCCTTTTATCTTTTCCAGTTGTATCTGGCTGGTTTCTGCAGGGGAGATGTCCTTGGCAACCAGTATGACCCGTTTGTCGATGGCGGCGATATCCACCGCTTTTGCCCCCACCAGGTTCTGCATGATGCTCTCAGATACATGTACAAAGTCGGCCACCCGACCCTGCAAATAAGGGTCGGTCATGTTGTTGAACATGGTTTTGACATTCGATACGACTTTCTTGAGTGCCCATTCGGCGTTTACCCGTTCTTTTTTTATGGTTTCTATGGTCTTGCCATAGAGCATCTTGTCTTTAAACATGACCTTGTGGGTTTCAAGAATATAGGCGTGTTCGCGCAATCCTTCGGGGGTTGACTCGATGATTTCTTGCAATTTATCGTTGGCATTTTTTACAGCGGATTTGAACCGTTTGATCTCCTTTTGCAAATCCGCTTCATCGATTAGGTATTTATCTACAATATCAACACCTTCTTTGCCAACCAGGTATGCCTTGCCGATGCAAATTCCCGGAGAAACACCTATCCCCTGAAGGTGTATTTCAATTTCGTTGGTATCAAACATGCCCGGTTATTCTCCAAAGCCCCTTTCAATCAGCTTGGCAATATCGTTTAAAATATCAAGATCCGAGTGATCGTCAATTTTTAAAGTAATCTTTGATCCTTTGGGACAGGCCAGGGTAAGAATGTCGATAATGCTGGCGGCATCCACTTTTTCTCCGTCCTTTATGATCCACATTTTTGATTTTACGTTTCGGGCGAGTTTTGCTATCTGAGCTGCGGATCTTGCGTGAAGACCCAGATCGTTGGTAATGGTAACTCTCTTTAAAAGCTTGGTATCAGATTTGTTCATCGTAACGATTAGAAAAGAACGCCCTTTCAGATTTATAAAATTTTTTATCAACCGCCATGGTATTTGTCAATCTGTAATCATTGACAAAAGATTAAATAACTGTTAGAGATCCTCTGACTGTTAGTTGCAAAAGTCTGAAATTGCAAGGAATCATTTTTTATTGTACCCGGGTATTAATTAAGGCTTAGGGAGGGAAGACCCATGGCTGATAAAATATTGATTTTCGGCAAAGACACTTGACCTTATACCAATCAAGCTCGTGAAGCTTTTGCCAAGCAGGGCCGGGAGGTCGACTACATCAGCGTTAAGACCGATCCGGGTCAAATGAAGATCATGCTGAAATATTCAGACGGTATACGCAAGGTTCCGGTCATTGTAGATCACGACGATGTTACCATCGGATTCAACGGGGGGACCTGAAACGTTTAGACATGTCGGCTGTATGTCGATATCAAGGTGAGTAGCGGATAAAAATGGAAAAACAGTTTGTTGTTGACGATTTAACCCTCGGGGAACCCTGGCGGCTTTTCAAGATCATGGGAGAGTTTGTTGAAGGGGTGGATGCCCTCCATGATTTAGGGCCTGCCGTGAGCATCTTCGGTTCGGCAAGAATTAAATCGAATGATGCTGTTTATAAGAAAGCTGAAAAACTAGCGGAACTTTTTGTAAAAAACGGCTTTTCCGTTATCACCGGCGGGGGCGGAGGTGTTATGGAAGCCGCCAACAAAGGTGCCGCAGATGCAGGGGGCACATCGGTTGGGCTGAATATTATTCTTCCGTTCGAGCAGGAACCGAATTCCTTTTGCAAATGTTAAACTCGAATTTAAATACTTTTTTATCCGAAAAGTCATGTTCATAAAATATGCCAGTGCCTATATCATTCTTCCCGGTGGTTTCGGAACCCTGGATGAACTGTTCGAAGCGGTCACGCTGGTTCAAACCCGTCGCATAAGGTCTTTTCCGTTGATTCTGGTGGGCTCGGAATACTGGACAGGACTTATCGACTGGATAAAAGACAGGTTGCTGGGTGAAAAACGGATATCTCTGGAAGATCTTGAAATTCTACAGATCATGGATGATCCTGAAGAAATTGTCAAAGCTGTACAGAAAGTGATTATTTTGTAAGGCAATTTCAAAACCTCCCATTCGTTGGCTTGAGCCTTTTGCAAAGCGCTAAGCTCGCTGTGATAAATTCTTAGAACTCGGGCGATCACCCTTAAACAGCACAAAAATTTTTTATCGACGCTTCGGTAAACGCTTTTCGGCAGAAGCGCCAAGAATCACTCGTCGCAAGGTTTTGAACTGGTGCCGGTGATTACCCAAGGCAGCTCCGTTTGGGGATGTGCAAAAATACATCCCTATTTTTAATCCAAACGTCGGCAGATCGGAATCAGAATTGAAAAATTAATTTTCTGAATTCGTCGATTGAATGCATTTTTACTTGATTAATTGAAAATATTTATATTATCTCTTAGTTGGAAATGAATGGTATTCAGAAAATAGGTTTTTGATACTCTTATTTGAAAATGAACACGTGTTTAATTTTGAACTCGTAAAAAGTCCGATTTAGACGGTTTCGTAAAAAGTTCAAATTCAAGGCGTACAAATTTTGCAATCATGATGCCTACTTATCCTACGTTGAATGATTGCGAAATGCAGCACAACGCAGAAGCTGAACTTTTTACGAAACCGTCAATTTTTAGAATTTTTTTCCGCAGTGGACGGCGCAGAACGAACTCCGATCGGACTGGAATTTTTTTTCGAGTCCGCCGAAAGCGGACGTGATTGGAATCACAACGCGATTGTATCAGTGAAGGTGAAAAATATTGTCAGCATCAGACGATCTAAAAGAAAATGACGTCCTGTTGGAACTCGAGGATGTCCATATGTTTTTCGGCAAAGTATGTGCCCTCGCCGGCGTTAACCTGAAAATAAGAAAAGGGGAGATACATTCTGTCATCGGGCCCAACGGCGCCGGCAAAACGGTGATGATGAATATTATCAACGGCCTGTATTCCCCGCAAAAGGGGAATATCTATTACAAACAAAAAACAATCAACACGCTCAGGCCGTTTCAGCGTGCTAAATTGGGTATTGCCAGAACGTTTCAGAAAGTCGAGGTTTTCGGCGGCATGACGGTGTTGGATAACATTCGTCTGGGACGGCATATCCATTTAAAATCAGGTATTATCAGCGGATCCATATATGTCGGCAAAACCGCCCGGGAGGAGATCGAGCACCGAAACTTTATTGAGGAAGAGATCATCGATCTTCTGGAGATTCAACATATCCGGCATAAACCTGTGGGGATGCTGCCGTATGGACTGCAAAAACGTGTGGAACTCGGCCGGGCACTGGCTCTGGACCCTGAATTATTAATTCTGGATGAACCACTGGCCGGACTCAATCTCGAAGAAGTGGAGGACATGGCCCGGTTTGTAATAGACATTAATGAGGACGAACGCTGGAAAGTCACCTGTATTCTGGTGGAGCATGACATGGGTGTGGTTATGGATCTTTCCGATCATGTTTTTGTTCTCAATTTCGGCAACATGATTATCGACGCTACACCTGAGGAAGTCCAGAATCATCCTGAGGTGATTAAGGCCTACCTGGGTGAAGAGGACCTCTATGCAACAAGGAGATAAAACAGTTCAGAATAACAGCAAATACCAGATTGAAGTTTCAAAAGACCTGACCATCCCCAAATTATTTTATAAAAAAGCCACCGAATACGGAAAGGGCAGGGTGGTCATGCGGGAGAAAGAGTTTGGCATATGGCGGCCCATTACCTGGCATGATTATCTGGAAAATGTCAAATATTTGGCGCTGGGTCTCGTTCGTTTAGGTCTCGAAGAAGGGGACAAGGTCGCCATGATCGGGGACAATCGCCCGGAAGGTCTTTGGGCAGAAATGGCCGCGCTCTGTGCCAGAGGTGTGGGCGTATGGCTTTTCCAGGACTCCTTGATCGAGGAAGTCAAGTATATCATTGACCATTCAGACACCAAATTTATATTCGGTGAAGGTCAAGAGGAAGTAGACAAAGCCATCTCTATTGTTAATGAATGTCCCAAGCTGAAAAAGATTATCTGGGATGATCCGAAAGGGATGCGAAACTATCATGAAGACTATCTGATCAGCCTCATGGAAGTTCAGGAGCTGGGCCGGGAACTGGAACAACAACAGCCGCAGTTATTCAAAGAGATGATCGATAAAGGCCACGGAGACGAAGTCGCCTTACTGTTTTATACTTCCGGAACCACCTCACGTCCCAAAGGCGCTCTGCTTTCCCACAATAACATGTTGACCATGGGCCAGCACCTTATGGCTGTGGATCCGTGCAAGCCCACGGATGATTATGTCTCTTATCTCCCTTTTGCCTGGATCGGAGAACAGATGATGTCGATTTCCTGCGGTCTACAGGTGGGATACACCATCAATTTTCCCGAGGCGCTTGAAACCGCTCAGGATAATATCAGAGAAATCGGCCCCCATGTGATGTTCGCACCTCCGCGGATGTACGAACAGATGACCCGAACGGTCCAGGTTAAGTATTTGGATTCCACCTGGATCAAACGGAAATGCTATGAGCTCTCAACCCAGATCGGTTATCATGTGGCAGATCTTAAGTTTCAGAAAAAAACCATACCTTGGTACTGGGCATTTTTGGGATGGTTGGCATCGATTACGGTCCAGAATAAAGTTAAAGATCATCTCGGTCTGTCTCGTGTCCGAAATGCCTATACCGGCGGGGCTGCCATGGGGCCGGACCACTTTCGTTTTTTTCATGCCCTTGGGGTCAATCTCAAACAGATTTACGGCCAGACCGAAGTCGCCGGAATTTCGGTGGTGCATCGCAGCGGAGACATAAAATTTGATACCGTGGGCCATCCGATTCCGGAAACGGAAATAAAAATCACCGAAGAAGGAGAGATTCTTACCCGAAGCCCTTCGGTTTTTCTGGGGTATTATAAAAACCCGGAAGCGGACAAAGAGACCCTGAAGGACGGGTGGTTGTATTCAGGTGACAAAGGGTTTATCGATGATGACGGTCACCTGGTTGTCTTTGATCGTACCAAGGACGTCTTTACCCTTAGAGACGGAAAGCCTTTCTCTCCCCAGTATCTGGAAACCCGCATGAAATTCAGCCCGTATGTGAGAGATTCATGGGTCATCGGGGACCAGCGGGAATATGTCACCGCAGTCATCTGTATCGATTACGCCGTGGCGGGCAAATGGGCGGATGAAAAAAAGATCAATTATACGAGCTATCAGGAACTGTCCCAGATTCCCGACGTCTACAACCTGGTGGAAGCGCAGATACGTCAGGCCAACAAGGATCTCCCGGAAGCCGCCAGAGTCGCAAAGTTCATCAACCTGTACAAGGAATTCGATGCAGATGATGATGAACTTACACGAACGCGCAAACTTCGGCGGGCTTTTGTGGAGAAAAGGTATCAGGAAATTGTGGACGCCCTCTATTCGGATAATGATAATGTGCATATCGATACCACGGTCAAGTATGAAGACGGGAGACAGGCACACATTAAAATCGATCTTCACATTAGAAAGATAGAAAATAAAGTGATAAAGTATCGGTGGATGACAAAAAAATCCTTTGGACCAGAACCCATAACATCGATGGAAAGGTAGAACAGAAGATGGAACTTTTTTTGATGACCGTTACCACGGGCATTATGGTTGGCGGCATCTATGCCCTTGTGGCCCTTGGATGGGTGTTGATATATAAATGTTCAGGCGTACTGAATCTGGCCATGGGTGAAATGACACTCATCGGAGCTTATGTTTCCTTGAGCTTTTATTCCATGGGCATTCCTTTTTTACTGGCGCTTTTATTCTCCCTTATCGTAGGACTGGTTTTGGGAATACTGACGGAAAGAATTTTCCTGGACAAGCTCATCGGCCAACCGGTCCTAACGGTGATTATGGTCACCGTTGGGCTTTCATTTTTCTTTAAAGGAACGGTGGAATTTATATGGGGTACGGATACCCGTGTATTCAGCCCACCGGTATTTTCAATGGAGCCGATTCACATCGGGCAGATCGTTATCGGTCAGGTTTATCTGTGGAGTTTTGTGGCCGCCATCATTCTTTTAATCATTTTTGTCTGCTTTTTTAAATATACCCGGTGGGGCCTTGCCATGCAGGCCACAGCCGACGATGAGATGGCCGCACTTTCCCTTGGCGTGAGTGCCAGGTTCGTCTATGCGGCAGCCTGGGCAATCGCTTTCATGGCGGCCGGTGTCGGCGGGACCCTTTTGGGTAACATCAACGGGCTCAACATATCCGTGGGGTACCTCGGTCTGTTGGTTCTCCCTGCGGTGGTGCTGGGGGGGCTAAATTCCGTACCCGGCGCTATTGTGGGTGGAATTACCATCGGCGTATTACAGAACCTCTGTGGGGCATATCTGGATAGATATTTCCCCGGCGGTGTAAAAGAGGTCGCCCCTTTTGCTTTTATGGCGGTCTTTTTGCTCTTCAAACCCCATGGATTATGGGGATGGGAGCGGATTGAACGCGTCTAACCGCGTTTCGAGTTACGTATTACGGGTTAAATGGACAGCAACACAACCCGAAACCCGCAACTCGTAACCCAAAAACGGAGTTTTTTTTATGTCAACAACCTGGCTTCCATGCGGTACCTACCACCAGAATTATGTTCAGGATCATGCCTGGTGGCAGACGAAATTTATCAAAGCCAAAATGATACTGCTCTTGATCATCCTGTTTGTCATCATTCCTCTGGTGGCCGATTCTTATGGACTCAGCATTCTAAATTTGGTTGGATATACAATCCTCGGTGCTATCGGCGTACAGCTTTTGATCGGCTTCTGCGGTCAGATAACCCTGGGTCATGCAGCATTTATCGCGGTGGGCGCATATACCAGCACTCTGCTTATCCTTGAGTTTCCCTGGCCGAAAATATTGATGGACTGGGGTCTTGCCTATCCTATCAGCATCCTGGTTGCGGCAATTGTATCCGGCGCATGGAGTGTACTCTTTGGACTCCCTTGCGCCAGGGTCAAAGGATTTTATCTGATTTTAACCACCATGGCCGCTCAGTTCATCACCGTAGATTTTATTATTACGGGATATGTGAGCCAGATCGGCGGACGCGGACAGGCCTTTTCTTTGCCTCCGGGAACCATCAAGGTCGGACCGTGGGTTATCGACAGTGACCTTAAAGTCTATTTCATGATGCTGGTCTTGGTGATTGTTTGTGTCATCGGCGTGCTCAATCTGATAAGGTCCAGGGTGGGCCGGGCCTGGATTGCCATCAGGGACAATGATATTTCTGCGGAGGTCATGGGAATAAATGTTGTCAAGTATAAACTTCTGGCCTTTTACGTGGCAGGGTTTATTGGGGGCATTGCAGGGGCATTCTGGATCAGCAACCTTGCTGCCATAAGCCCCGAGCACTTTCCCTGGTTTTGGTCTCTGTGGCTGGTGGGGGTGATCCTCATCGGCGGGGTCGGCTCCATACACGGAACCATATTCGGGGCGGTGTTCATGGTCGTCGTCATGGAGCTGTTGCAGCTGGCCGTCATGCCGCTGGCCGATACCTATCCCAAACTTTTGGTTGACTTTCTGTTTATCAAGGAGGCTGTTTTTGGTTTGGCCATCTGTGTGTTTATGATATTTGAACCCAATGGTTTGGCCTATCGGTGGTGGCAAATGAAGAACTATTTCAACCTGTGGCCGTTTTCATATTAAAATCGAGAAGGTACGTTGGATGTTCGAGCACCTTACATCCAACTGTTCAACCCTATGGGACGCCTTATTTGAGCGATTTTATCTGAGCATGTCACCATTTGAAACGCTCGAATTTGACGAAAGAAGAAAAGGAGGTGGTAAAAAGGTAGAAGCGAATTGGTAAGGAATCTGATGGAAATTTTACTCTCTTAAAAGGGGGAAAGAAATTATGTTTGGGAAAAATATGTGTTCAAAGATTTTCGTAGTCATATTTACGGTGGCCTTGGTTGTAGGAGTTTCTTCTATGGCCGGAGCTGCAACAATTAATGTGGGCGCGCTCAATGACATGACCGGAGCGACCTCGGATGTGGGCAAAGATTATGCCCTGGGCATTGCTGAAGCCATTCATTATGTTAATGATAATGGCGGGGTCAACGGCAAGCAGATCAAGCTGTATCAGTTTGATTACGGCTATCGTGTCCCCGAGGCTCTGACCAAGTACAAACTCTTCAAACGGCTCAAATGCGTTGCCATTCTGGGATGGGGAACCGGTGATACCGAGGCACTGTCGCCGACCATAACCAAGGATAAAATACCGTATGTGTCCGCCTCCTACTCGGCGCACCTGACGGATCCTAAAAAGACCCCTTACAATCTTTTTTTTGCAACGGATTATTCAACCAACGCCAGGGCGGCAATCACAGCCTGGTTTGATAAAAAATGGCCCAAGCACAAAGATTACGGAAAAAGAAAACCGCGCTTTCTCTGTTCTTACATGTTTGCTTCTCCTTACTGCAGTGCGCCGATCAAGGCCATAAAGGATCAGGCTGAGATTCTCGGTTTTGACATCGGTCCGGATCAGTCTGTTTCGTTGTTTGCCATCGATACCAAAAGCCAGGTTCTGGCCATGAAAGATTTCAAACCGGATCTCGTCTGGCACGGCAACACCACCATGTCCGTGGCAGCCACGGTGCGTGACGCCTATTCCTTAGGTCTGGGCGCGGATCACATCGTCAATAACTGGGGATTTGACGAAAATCTGCCCAAATTGGCAGGCAAGGCATCCGAAGGCGTTATGGGCGTAGCAGTGTGTGCATTTTTCGGCGAAGATGTTCCGATGATGGACAAGGTGGTTGAGTATGCCAAAAAATACAACCCGGGCGTTCCTCTGGAAAAACGTCTCATCCATACGGTTCAGGGATGGGGCGATGTACTCATCTTATGGGAAGCATTAAAACGTGCGGATAAAGCCGGAGATTTAAGCGGCGAGAACATTCTGAAAAACGGTTTTGAAACCATGAAAAATTATGACATCGGTCTGGGTGCAGCACCGGTTAACTTTACGGCAACAGATCATCGTGTCGCCGGAATTGTGCCGATTTATGAAATCAAAGACGGCAAATTCCAAATCGTTGAAAAAGTCGATTTGAAAAGCCGCTGGCCGAAGAAATGGGCCGACGAGTGGCTCGGATGGTAAGGAGGTCTTAAGGCTTTGTCGAACAAAGAGATGATATTAAAGATCAACAATATTGAGGTCAAGTATCACGAGGTCATTCTGGTTATAAAGGGTGTCTCCATTGAAATCCCCAAAGGTGCCATTGTGGCCCTTCTGGGCGCCAATGGAGCCGGTAAGAGTACGACCCTAAAGGCCATCTCCGGACTCTTGCAACATGAGGACGGCGAGGTCACCGATGGGTCGATTGAATTCATGGGACAGCGGATCGATAAAACAGCCGCTGAAAAGATCGCCAAGATGGGCATCGTCCAGGTCATCGAGGGACGACGGGTATTTGAGCACCTCACCGTGGAGCAGAACCTGAAAGTGGGCGCCCATATGAGAAAATACGGTCGATCCATTAGGGACGGACTCGAGATGGTGTACCATTATTTCCCGCGTCTTAAGGAAAAACGTAACGAGACCGCCGGGTTTATCAGCGGCGGAGAGCAGCAGATGACGGTGGTCGGGAGGGCCCTGATGACCAGCCCCAAACTGATCCTTTTGGATGAACCCTCCATGGGTCTGGCCCCGCTTCTTATCCATGAAATTTTCAATATTATACAAAAACTCAACCAGGAGGAGAAGATATCGATTCTTCTGGTGGAACAGAATGCCAAACTTGCCCTTAATGTTGCCCCTTATGCCTATGTGATGGAGAACGGGCGCATAGTCATGGACGACACTGCCGAAAAACTCCGAGAGAATCCAGATATCAAAGATTTCTATCTGGGGCTGACCGATGTTGGGGGCCGTAAAAGTTTTCGGGATGTAAAACACTACAAACGAAGAAAACGATGGCTTACCTAACCCTTTATATAAAATAAGGGAGGAATAAAATGCATAAAAGATCATTTATACTTACATGTTTGAGTGTTGTCGTCATCGCTGCCATGCTGTCGGGTTGCGCAGGAATGATGGTAACGCCCACACAGCAGAATTTTAAGGCGCCGGTGGTTACCCTCGACTCGATGGAAGTCGCCCATGCTTTTGGATACTGGTATTTTTCAAATAAAGTCGAACCCACCAAGGGAAAACCGGATAATGTTGGCGCACCGCTTGACCTTGCGTTTATCTTTAACATTGAAAATCCCAATGAATATGCTGTAAAAATGGAGAATTTAAAGTTCACCGTAGCCTTTGAAGAGTTCGATCTCAATACGGTGGCTTCCACCGATACCATGTGGATCCCGGCGGGCAAGACCAACCAAATCCGGGTGCATGCTCACTTTGATGTGAGACAGTCGTTGCTGAGCCTTCTGGTCACCGGCGGCTTTCAGTTGAAAGCCAAAGGAACCAATGCTTGGGATCAACTTGAAAAATGGTGGACCGGAATTCCGGAATATACTGTTCCGGTTTATGTAAAAGCCGGTTCTGCGCTTTTCAAAGCAGACGACCTGACCCAGGTGGTCACTTTCAAAGCCACATTCCCTTAATCATGAAGAGGTTACGCACGCCAGTCACATACCGACTGTCGTGCGTACCCTGTTTCGTTTAACAGCGAAAATTTCCGAGGTCTTTGATGGGACTATACGATTTTACGTTTTATGATCTTATCGATAGAAACGCCTTATGTTTTGGTGACAGCGCTGCATGGTTCGACGTAGACGACCGTCGGACCATGACATTCGTTAAGTATAAAGAGATGGTCGATCGCCTGGCCTGCGGCCTGCAAAGATCCAATATTAAAAAAGGCGATCGTATCGGGGTTCTGGGGAAAAACAGTCGTGAGTACTTTCTTCTTTATGGGGCCGCGGCTGCGTTGGGGGCCATTGTTTTGCCCATTAACTGGCGACTCTCGGCCGATGAAATCCATTTTAACCTGAACGATTGTGCGCCCGAAGCGCTGTTTGTCGATGCTGAGTTCCAGGCACTGACCCAAGGGTTGAAAGACCGTCTTCCTACGATAAAAAAATACTATAATCTCCAACCCAAAAGCGGAGACTTTATCGCGTTTGATTCTTTAATGAACAATCCGGGGGACTTTGAAACGGTGGATGTTTCCGGCGATGACGGTCTGGTTCTGATTCATACCGCCGCTGTGGCGGGAAATCCCAGGGGTGCCTTGCTGAGCCATGGCAATCTCATGTGCGCCGGTCTCCATTTGAACCATTGCTTTCATCTGACCCCCGAAGACGTTCATTTAAATCTTCTGCCCATGTTCCATGTGGGCGGTCTTTTTATGGCCCTAAAAAGCTTTCAAGCTGGTGCTCTGAACGTGAATATGAGAAAATTTGATGCTGAAAAGGCGGTTGAACTCATCGAAGATAAAAAGGTTTCCATCTTTTTCGATTTTTCGCCCATCCTCGCTTCCATCCTCGATGAGCACGAAAAGACCGGTAAAGATATCAAAAGCCTCAGGGCGGTTATGGGGCTGGATGCCCCGGAGACCATCGAGAAATATCAACGCCTCACCGGCGGCACGTTTTATACCATCTACGGACAAACAGAGACCACCGGCTTGGCTACCATGGGGCGGTACAACGACAGGCCGGGATCGGCCGGGAAAACCATCCCCCTTGGAAATGTGAGGCTTGTGGATGCGTATGATCGTCCGGTTCCAAACGGACAGGTGGGTGAAATCACCATGAAGGGACCTTTGGTTTTTAGGGGATACTGGAATCTTCCGGAAGATACCGCCTACACGTTCCGAGAAGGGTGGCACCACACCGGAGATTTGGGCCGCTTTGATGGGGAGGGCTTTCTCTGGTATTCAGGCCGTAAGGCGGAGAAGGAACTTATAAAGCCGGGGGGAGAAAACGTCTATCCTGCAGAAGTCGAAAAAGTGATTCTACAGCATCCGGCCGTTGACAAAGCGGTTGTCTTCGGGGTTCCCGATCCCAAATGGAAAGAGGGAATCAAAGCCGTCTGCCGGTTAAAGGGTGATGAAAGGATAGAACCCCAAGATCTTATACAGTTTGTCGGCGGGCGTATCGCCAGTTATAAAAAGCCCCAATACGTGGAGTTTGTCGCCGATATGCCGACCCTCGAAGACGGTTCGCCGGACCGGGAAAAAATAAAAACCTTGTATGGCGGCACCTCGTAAATTTAGAAATTATGGTTTTGTATGAAGTTCAATTCCTTTTGATCGAGCTTCAATTTTCGTCGAGAATCTTCTAAAAATGTCCACTTGCTCCCTGAACCAAACCTCATGTTCGGACAACACCCGAGACTTCACATAAATTTTGCCGTCTATCCTTGTTGGGTATCGGGCAGTTAGGACATTTCCGGGTGAAAAGGATTCAACCCCAATGAATAAAAAATGTTTAGATGAGAACCCGACCCCCAAAGAACCGGTTGAAGGGATCGTAACCGCCCGCAAATGTGATGCCTGCGGGCATCATGAAATAGGGATTACTGCCCAGAATGGAACGTACATTCCCCTTAAGCCGGGGATGAAGATCCGGATAACGGAGGGAACCCGTGATTAGAAAAATCATTTCAGGGGGTCACATCGGTGCAGACCAGGCGGCTTTGGATGTTGCCATAAAATTGGGAGTCCCCCATGGCGGGTGGATTCAGAAAGGCCGTAAAACCCAAAGCGGGATACTACCTGGAAAATATCGACTGAAAGAATTGCCCACCGCCGGCTATAAACAACGGATTGAACAGAATGTTATCGATTCTGACGGAACGGTGATTATCTCCCATGGAGAACCGACCGGCGGCGCTGAATACAGCCGGAAAATGACCGATAAACATCACCGTCCGTGCCTGCACGTGGATTTAAAAAAAACCTCGACATTTGTCATCGCGTCCAAGATAAACTCGTGGGTTTTGGAAAACAATATCGAAGTTTTGAACGTAACGGGTTCACGGGTCAGTGAAGATTCCACCATCTACAAAGACACCCTGGACATTGTCGAAGGTGCAATATTGCTGGGACTGGTCCAGTCAAAGCCCGGCGATCGTGTGGGTGATGACGATGCATCGGAATATTTAGACAAAGACCGTATCCCTCCCGGAACCGTTGATGAAGCCGTCGTAAAATTAATATCAGAAATGCCCTTGCACGATCGGGTGGAAATGGCAAATTTTAAAAAGGACAAATTGGCCCAACTCGATGTGTCTTTGGGTCGATATATCAAAGACCAGTTCTTGCGAAACGGCGTCAATATACGATTGCTCGAATCTTGTATGACGGTTTCGGGAAGCCACACCCTCGATGAAATGGATGCGACCCGGGTGATCATAGAAAAACTCTGGGAGAAATTAAAAGAAACTCACCGGTTGAGAATTTTAAAGTGAAGGCACCATCCTCCCTGAAACCGAAACAACCCCCGCTACTGTCAAAGTCGCGGTTTTTGGCAGGATTGCAGTGCCCCCTTCGATTGTGGCACGCCTGCTTCAACCGTGACCTTGCCGCTGAAATATCGCCGGCCCAGCAGGCCATCTTCGATGTCGGACATACCGTTGGGGAACTTGCCACCCGATGCTATCCCGGGGGTGTTTTTATTGAGGAAGACCATCTGCACCATGAAAAAGCGCTTCAGTCCACCATAACGGCCATGGTAAAAATTAGGAACACCCTCATTGAAAGGAGCCCCAATGATCCGGGTTACATTCGTTAAAACCGAAGATCGCAAAAAAGGCGTGAGAGAGAGTCTGACAAATTTGGTCGTTAATCCTGCCAAGGGCAAAAATGTGCTGATCAAACCGAACTTCAACACAGCCGATCCCGTGCCCGGTTCGACTCACAACGACACATTGACGGCACTTATCGATGAAATCTGGGCCATGGGCGCAACATCCATCAGCCTCGGCGAAAGAAGTTATCCGCCCACTCGAGAAGTGATGGATAAAAAGGGCGTTGTTCCCCTCTTAAAACAGCGGGGTGTTCAAATTATCGATTTTGATGATCTAAAAGAGAGAGACTGGATCGAGTTCAGGCCGAAGAACAGTCACTGGCCAAACGGGTTTCGGGTGGCCAGGCCCATTCTTGAAGCAGAATGCCTGGTCTCCACATGCTGCTTAAAAACACATCAATTCGGCGGAGTTTTTACCATGTCCCTCAAACTTCACGTAGGGGTCGTTCCCACTTTCCGACAGGGTTACCGATATATGGAAGACTTGCACCGGTCGCCGAACCAGCAGAAAATGATCGCAGAAATCAACCAGACTTTCTCTCCGGACCTTGTGGTCTTGGACGGCATCGATGCTTTTGTAGACGGAGGGCCGATGAGCGGAAAAAGGAAAAGAGGAAATGTTTTTCTGAGTTCCCGGGACCGGGTTGCCGTGGATGCAGTGGGGGTCGCAGTTCTCAAGATTTTGGGAAGCAATCCGGATATCATGAATCCAAAGATTTTCCAGCAGGAACAAATTGCCAGGGCCGTCGAATTGGGACTCGGTGCCGCCTCGCCTTCAGACATAGAAATGTTTCCGGTGGACCAAGAAAGTCAGGAATATTGTGATCGGGTGTCAGGTGTGTTAATGAAGGGGTAATACCCCCCAGGGGATCGAACCTGTTAGGATCGGGCGCATGTTTTGAATTTTTTTCATTGGCTGGTTTTAGGCCTGACGAGATCATGTCGGCAACGGTCGGTCCAGCGGTTTTTAGGAAGATAGAATCATGGCTTCACATAAACTTCGCATAGATATGTTCGATCTGGTGGCCGCCATCTCCAGGATTGTCGATATGATGAGCCCGGCCGTGGGAAGTCATCATATGCAGGTCGCCTATTTGGCGGATCGATTGGGTGAAGAATTAAAGTTGTCGGACGATGAAAGGTTCGAGCTTTTAATTGCCGGTGCTTTGCATGATATCGGTGCATTCTCCCTGCAGGATCGACTCGATTTGCTGGAATTTGAGGATACAAAACCCGGAGAGCATTCTATTGCCGGGAGCCTTATCCTCGGGACGTTCAAACCGTTTTCGCCCATGGCCCGACTGGTAAAGTTCCATCATGTACCCTGGGAAAATGGACGCGGAGCGACCCAGGGAGATGAATCCGTCCCCATGGGAAGTCATATCATCCACCTGGCGGATCGTGTGGCGGTCCAAATATCGAGAAAGGCGCCGATCCTGGGCCAAGTTCGGGGGATTTGCGATACAATTTCAGCGCAAAGGGGCGAAATATTCGTTCCTGAACATGTCGACGCACTGTTAAAAATAGCAACACGAGAGTATATCTGGCTGGATGCCGTGTCGGAATCCATCGAGGTAATTTTAAGGCGAAATGTTTTGCTTCAAAAAAGGGAACTTTCCATCGAAGAACTGGTGGATTTTTCCCGGTTGATATGCCGGCTGATCGATTTTAAAAGCGAATTTACAGCGTCACATTCCAATGGGGTCGCGGCCACAGCAGTTCAACTGGCCAAGTTGACGGGTTTTTCAAGATATGAAAGGAGCCTTATCGAGATCGCCGCTTACCTTCACGATCTCGGGAAGCTTGCCATTCCGTCTGAAATTATCGAGAAACAGAATGCCCTTACCGAGGAAGAATGGTTCATTATGCGATCCCATGTGTATCATACGTTTCAAGCCCTTGAACCCTTTGATATGCTCAAGGCCGTAAGTTCCTGGGGATCCTTACATCAAGAACGGCTCAACGGTACGGGATATCCTTTCGGGCTTATGGCGGACGATCTGCCCCTGGGCTCCAGAATCATGGCCGTGGCCGATGTCTTTACGGCCTTGACCGAAGATCGACCCTATCGGCGAGGGATGAACCCGGAAAGCACCACAGCGGTTTTACAAGCCATGGTGGATGCGGACGAATTGGATAAAAACCTGGTGGATTTGGTTTTTAAGCATTATGAAACGATGAACGAATTGCGCGACACGGCCCAAAAGGAAGCAACCAGCGAATACCATGCGTTTCAGGCCGTTCTCCACCGGCTGTGTAAGAAAAAACCATAAGTATCAAGGTGAAAACCATGAATCTGTTCAGCGGCATCGCTTATAATTTCAGGGGGCTCAAACTCGGGGTGAAAACTCCGGGGCTGCTGGTTTTGGGACTGATTCGGCTCGTAATAATCGTGGTGATTACCCTGGTCACCGCGGCCCTTATTCTCGAGTACCATCAAGAAATTCTGAATTTAATATGGGGCAGACCGGAGAGCCCATGGCTCGCCTGGCTGTGGCGTCTGGTCTCATGGCTCGTGGCGTTGCTCCTCGTGGGGCTTTCCACAGTGGTTTCCTTTCTTATATCCCAGTTTTTGTTCAGCGTTTTCATCATGGACGCTATGTCCAGAATCACCGAACAGCGGATAACCGGTGTGGAAAAAGCGTCCCTGCACGTGCCATGGTTCAAGTATTTTTTCTACCTCCTCAAACAGGAAATCCCCCGGGCTGTTATTCCGGTGATGATTTTGCTGCTCCTCATGATCGTTGGCTGGTTCACACCGTTGTCTCCGGTGCTCACCGTCATTTCGTCTCTTTTGACGGGAATATTCCTGGCCTGGGACAATACAGATCTGGTGCCTGCAAGAAGACTCGAACCCTTTGGCAGCCGGTTTAAATTTTTGCTCAGAAACTTTAACTTTCACCTCGGTTTTGGGCTGTGGTTTCTGATTCCGGGACTGAATATCCTTTTTCTGTCTTTTGCCCCGGTGGGGGCTACCCTTTTTTATGTGGAGCGCATGGACGGCAAAATTGAACCCTAGTGCCACCGATCCGATGGGGTGCGTAAAGGGCCATTGGGCCGGGCCATGTGTTGCACCCAAACCCGCCTTATGGCTGCAGCCCCAAATTGAAGGTTTCGAATTCGGTGGGTCCATCCAGAAACGCTGCAAACCCGGCATCATTCAACTTTCCGTCTTTTATTTTTCTTTTGATGAAAACTTTGACTGCCATAATGACCTCCTTCCGTTACATCGGCAAGCACTTTAAAAAAATAAAGTAATACATGCGAAATTAAAGATAAACCCAATGAATTTATTAGAGATCGATAATAGAAATATGGTTTCGTTTTTGATGGTAAATGGTCGAGTATCAAATCTAAAGAAACCTGATCGGCAGTTGAGAAAACGAGTAAGAATATCCGGCGGAGGGGAGTATCGATGCAACCTGAAACGGGATGAATTAGAGAACCAAAGGCATCTACTTTAGGGTATTAATTGACTTTTACAATATAAAAAAAAATGATCCAGTCAAATTTTAAATAGATTAAAAATTCTTATTTTTAGGGGAATATGGTATGGTTGCACGGGTCACTTCAACCACTGAAATTCGATGGCAATAGAGGTCCAATCCATGATCATCCAAAGTGCGGCCGGGCTTTTGGTTTTTTCAGGTATTGCCTGGTTGATCAGCGAAAACCGTACAAAGGTCAACGTTAAACGGGCAATTGCCGGGATTGTCATCCAACTGACCATTGGATTCATCTTACTGAAATCACCGGTTTTCAGAAGTTTTTTTATATCGTTAAATCACCTTGTTCTGTCACTTGAAGAATCGACGAAAGCCGGAACGTCCATGGTATTCGGGTATCTTGGCGGCGGCAGTTTGCCCTTTGCTGAAAAAATTCCGGGTTCCGGGTTTATTTTAGCCTTCCAGGCCCTCCCCCTGATTCTTGTAATAAGTGCCCTTTCATCACTTTTGTTTTACTGGAAAATCTTGCCTCTGGTGGTGAGGGCCTTTTCTTGGGGATTGCGGAAAACCATGGGGTTGGGAGGGGCAGAAGGGCTCGGTGTTTCCGCCAACATATTTGTGGGGATGGTGGAATCCCCGCTGTTTATACGTCCGTATTTGAAGTCCATGACCCGGAGCGAAATATTTACCCTGATGACCACCGGGATGGCCACCATCGCCGGCACTGTCATGGTTCTGTATGCCAGTATTTTGAGCAAGACCATTCCCGACATCATGGGACACATTCTGACCGCTTCCATTATCAGCATCCCTGCCGCCATAACGATTTCAAAAATCATGATGCCTGAAACCGGTGAACTTACCTCCGGAGAATTAACACCTGCCGAACCGGCTTTAAGTGCCATGGATGCCGTTACCAAAGGAACCATCCAAGGGGTTCAGCTTTTAATCAATATCATTGCCATGCTCATCGTCCTCGTGGCCCTGGTTCATTTTTTAAATTTAATCCTCGGTCTTTTTCCTGATTTCAACGGCCGCCCGGTGACGCTACAGCGGGTTCTGGGGCTGGTCATGGCGCCGGTGGTCTGGCTCATGGGTATTCCCTGGGCAGAGGCGCCCATTGCCGGCGGGCTGATGGGAACCAAGACCATTCTGAACGAGTTTTTGGCCTATCTGGACATGAGCCGGTTGGCACCGGGAGCGCTGAGCCGTAAAAGCATGGTGATCATGACCTATGCCATGTGCGGATTTGCCAACCCTGGCAGTCTCGGGATCATGATCGGGGGAATGGGTACCATGGCGCCGGAAAAACAGGATGAGATCGTTTCCTTGGGATTCCGCTCGATTATTGCCGGAACCCTATCCACGTGTATGACCGGCGCAGTGGTCGGTATTATTGGATGAACCCCACCCCGTGGGATCTGTCATTCAGATCCGGGCCGGCGGCAGAGAGATTGGCCAAGCCCGGGACCCAGGTTGGTGGCGGCCGCTGTCTGCTTCACTTTCGACGTTTTAAGGTGTCCGCCGGTCGGATAAGTTAACCTAAGTTGAGTGATTTTTAGTGAAGAGATGTGGTGAGATCTTGATGCAGCAGGGTTTGCGAAAACCACAGGCATACCCATGGATATGTCGAGGATTTTTGCGAATCCTTGATGCGCAAGAGATCGGTACAGATCGAGCTAAAAATCGCTTAATTTAGGTTTAAGAAAGAATGATAACAAGAAACCCGTCATGATCAGCCCCCCGGAGATACGGATCCCCCCAGGAGAAATATCCCTTGTCGGCAATAACGCCGATCAACATCGGGACAACACCGGCACCGAAAACAAAAGCCATGGGTATGCCTAAAGAGACAGCCACATTTCGGTTTTCAGGTGTGCTGATCGATGACAAAGCAGCAAACCCGGCGTGTTTCAGCAGTATTCAATATTTTTATTCCCAACCCAGATCCACTGGAAAAGCGCGAGGGCGTCTCCATGTGTAAGTACGAAATTCGAAATTAAAGGGTTTTAACGTCCGATGATTGTTGACCGATTTTTTGCCCCGAAAAGAACAGTATTCAACCATGGGAGCCCCAAAAACATGAAACCATATAGCGTTTGTTGGCAATGTACAACAGATTCTTTAGTCAATTGAATTCATTGAAAAGAATGATGATTTCATCCGGCCCGTTAAAACGGGGTTTTTGATTTGAACGGACCGGGGCTTCCACTCAGGTTGGATCCAAGTCACTGGGGGCGCTGTTGCGGATGGGTGGTCGCCGGCGGGCTTAAGGATAAATAGGGGGAGGGCTTAAAGGAATACTTGCCCTTTTTAATGAACTCATGATACACTAATAAATTCAGCGACCATCAAATATGTTGAAAAGACACTTTTTTACCCCTATAAAAAATAGATTCGGAAAAATAAGAATCCAAACCTCGGACAAGCCGGTGTGAGTTTTTATGGAACAGAGGAAACATCGGCTTTATACCATAGAAAATTCCGGGGCTTAAAAACATTGTTTTGGGGCAACCGGTGGCGGAATGAAAGCAGAGACAGAAAAAGGATTACGATATATAGATCATAACCCCCTAAAAAAATGGTACGCCTGGCAGGATTCGAACCTGCGACCTACGGATTAGAAGTTCTTATCATTATGAACTCAAAGTATTAACAGATAAATACTGTTAAAATCATATTATATGTAATATCAAACAGATAACTGTAAATCCGTTCTAAAAGTAACGACGATGAAATACCTGTAATTGGAGAGATGTTTATTACAATTTGTTGACTAAATGTTGACTAAACGATGGGGATGAAGATCTCAATGAACCATTGTGATGTGGTTGCAAAAAACAATTATCTCAACCATACTCCATAAAGTTTACATGATTTTCCAACCGCAACAATTTTCCTCACATGGGACTTCATCTTTTCATTCGGATGGCAGATGATCTTTTTCCTTATTGCACATAAAGTCGATCCACCCTGCCCGATCTGTAATGTCGTTGACTGATCAAAAAAGTTTGCATAAGACCACAAGTCAAGTATCCCATGTTCCAGTTTAAGCTCATTAAACACCAATGCATATCCACTTTTCTTCCAGCAGGTTTTACAGATCTGAAGGGTTTTCGATCTTCTTAAAAGCATAAAATTTAACCATTGTTTTTCAATCCCACCTAATTTATTTTACTCTCCCAACTTGAAATGCCACATTGTGGTAATTATATTATTGTTTAACAAGCAACTAACCATGACAAGTTACAATAAATAGTTGCGATAATGGGCTCCTTAAAGTTTCTGTACCTTTCAAAGACCCAATGGAGAATATTGTGGAAGTTCCAATTCATTAGATAGAGATATTGATTATGAGGTGGTATGATGAATAAAAATATGTGTCTGTTTGAACGGATTTCAAAAGTGGGTATTGGATTATTTTTCCTGCTTGTGGCAATAGGCTTAATGTTGAGCGGTATAACTGTTTTTCCAATTTTCGGATTCTTATTTGCCTTTCCGGTGTTGCTTGTTTCTATATATTTCTTTGCTGCTCATCTGAATAAGAGTTGTCAAATAGAAGGTGAATGAACTCTTGATGCAACATGTATTAATTTATAGAGGAGGATAGAAAGATGACGGAAGATATTCAATTCGTATGTGGTGCTTGCGAAAAAGATTATAAGGGAGACACCAGCAATGTGGTAACGCAGTGTCGTGTTTGCAACCGACTTCACTGCAAAGATTGTGTGGATGAATACGGACGATGTGTAGAATGTGCTGAGTAAATACCACCAAAAGCATAAGCTGACATTCACAGTGAAAACATAGGCAATATTTTGCGGTCGGTTGCCTTCTCCTCGAAAAGAAAAGGCACGCAGGAGTTTTTCGGAGGGGCGTTGCAAGGATTCGGATCAGTCTGGTTGTTGGTATTAGATATATGCAATCGTTCACTTTAACCATACTGCATATGGCTCACAACGGCGAGCCAATGCCATCAAACCACGTTGACGGCGATGACGATTGGTGCGCCGGATCGGTCGGCCTGATTGGGGGAGATTGAAAAAGCCTCCCGTCTGTATTTTCCGCTATCAGATAAATATTGTAATTAAAGATGCGTGGATCATCTTTCGGATCGATACGTTCCGTCAGCAGCGCGGTTATAATTCCAGTAGATGGTGAAGTAGAGCGAATGTTGCTGTCAGTTGGACGAGAATACGCTAAGATTCGATTGAACTGTGTGCTTGTATCAGCCCACAAAGGCCAGTAGTCGCGAGAAAGCTCACGGGCATCTGTCGTACATTCAATCTCCTTAAATACCGGTAGCTCGATGGGTTTCCACTTTGATGTGCTCGGATAATTTGCCATGGCTTGATCCGTCCACCTTAACATTAATACTTAATAGACGCCTACGTAATCGTTTTGACGTTCCTGTTGTTTACGTTTGAGTCGTAATTCATTATTTCTTTATCACAGACTCGGATGTTCTTTATCACCAGCATATATCTTGGAGTAATCCAAAGAATTGAAACAGGTCCAATTCGTGTGATCTCCATTACATATCACCGCTAACCTTTTTTTCGCATTTTGACCATATCACAAATTTGGAAATTTAAATATAGGTAGAAGAATCGGGACAACTATCGTTTGGAGATACGGTATTATGGTATCACAGAAAAATCAAACACTTGATAGCTTTTTTTAATTGCAGGTATCGCAGATTTATAGCTTTATCTCAAAACCCAATATGTAATGGTATAAATAAAAAAGAAAAGCGTGGAATTGAATCAATTATCCACGCTTTTTTTGTTTGATAGCCTTGACAGCAAAAGCCCCGAAAACCAAGCATATCCGACTCTCGGGGTGTCTATCAGCTCCAGTCCTTAATTGACCAAGGGGATCTGGGTTGCCAATTCATATTTCACTACAGCATTGATCTTATTCTCAAGTTGGTAATAGCGTGCCACTTTCTTTTCAGGCAGAACTTTTCTGAATTTGGGTAAAAAGGATTTCATGAGCGTCACCCGTTCTGTCTCAATTGCCAAATACCCATCGATCAGTCCTTTGGCCGCTTCCTCGGTCATGGTCTCATAGTTGGCGGCATAGTTCTCGATCAACTTTACAGTTTTATCGACAAGTATGGCCAGATCTTTCTGATAATTCTCATAAACCGGCCAGAAAACTTTGGCCTCCGATTCAGTAAGATTCATGTTTTGTGCAATAAACAGCTTCTTGTCGGTCTTAATCTTTTCGCGAACTAATTGCATATTGTCGGCGGGCTTTTCTTGTGCCATTGGCGAAACGATGAAAACTGTCAACATTGCAACTAATACTATAAAAAATGGATACATTCGAATTCTTGCTTTCATTTTCAACCTCCTTATTCAATATATTTGTTTGCCCCATAATGACAAGGTCTTCGAGGGACACACCAATAAAGCGAAAATCGCACACGTGGGAGTTGGCTGGTAACTATTATCCGTTAACAGAATGTTGTTACCCACGAACAAATTATTATTTCACAGCTTCTTTCAAAGCTTTTCCTGCAACAAATTTTGGCACTTTACTCGCCGCAATATCTATCTCTTCTCCTGTCTGAGGATTTCTGCCTTTACGAGCCTTCCTTGCTGCCACCTTAAATGTGCCGAATCCAACTAATGATACAGAGCCTCCTCTCCCCAATGCGCTGGTAATGTTTGAAAGAACACAGTCTACGACCGCCTGAGCGTCCTTTTTGTTTTCTACTATTTTGGAAACCTCGTTGATTAAATCCCCTTTGTTCATGTATTTCTCCTTTTGAAAAAAATCTTACAGTATGGTGAAAATTGGATTGCTGATTGCCTCTACAGACCTCCGGACGCTTCGCTTAATGTTACCACCTCAGAATCCATCTCCATATCGCTTCGAAGTTCATTACCTATTTCCATTAATTGTGAATACATATCAAAACTGTGGGTCATCATTTTTCTATTATCTTCATGTAAATATTTTTCTGCATTCTTTTTTTCTTCTTCCGCAACTTTTTCTATTTCGAAAATGATGTCTTTATACCACATTTTTGACATAGGCAATTTAATGCTGTAATTTTCCCCCTCCTCATTCAGGGAAAAGTTTATTTCAACATATGGGTATTTTCCGCTATAACCGATTTTCATTTCTGCCATCAGGACCCTCCTAATTTAATGGTTTAAATAATAAAATAGAAAATCAATAAACTGATTGTTACGATACATAGAAAAGAAAAGGCTATATAGGACAATGTATCTTGTATGTCAATATAAAATAACACAATATATAGTGTTAAAAACAATATTTCCACTGGGAGTCTTGGCAAGTCAATTATGAATATGTTTCGGATATCACATTAATTCGGAAGGTTGATATTCGCACTTCATTGCAGATATCTCAAGTTCATCCTGCATTTAAATATGTTGGAGATATCACAGATTTCATACCAGAAATCATCACCCCAATATCTTGAATAGCTTTACAAATAAGTGCAACGTGGATACATGCGTCGTTCATCCAGCAGTTCACATGTTGGCTGCAGAAGAGGTATTTCCAAAAAAACAAGTAAAAAAGAGCTCAGGAGGAGCTTGGGGTTATATTGGAGGTGCTTAAGGTGGTTCCAGTTCGATTTCCCTCTTTAAACAAATGGAAGTCTATCAAAAACTGGTATCCAAACATGCGGGTCAGCTTTTTGGGAGCGGTTGCTATATAATCAGGGTTTACAATTTGTGGAACGAGTGAAAGGCATAAAAAATGTTTGACACTATGCCGATCTCACACATATATTAGACAAATTATTTAGGAACTTTGAAAGGAGGACATTGTAATGTCACAAGACGAAATGGCATGTCCCATAACAAAGGGTGAGAGGATACTTGTCGCTGTTGATGGATCGGAGTTTACGGATATCATTGTGGATCAGGCAATAAGTATGGGAAGGATTTGCAACAGTGTTATCCTCGCCATCAGTGTTATTCCGTTTTTCCCGGAGTATGTATCATCTGCAGTTCAGTTAGAGGAAGAGCTGTCTAAAAATACGAGAAAACTCCTTGAAACAGTAAAGCGTAGAATTGAAAAAGAAAATATCGAATGCGAGACCCTCGTTCGTATCGATGAACAGCCCCATGAACCCATTGTTCAAGAAGCAAAGAAAAGGAATGTAGATCTCATCGTAATGGGAACACGCGGAATGACGGGGCTTAAGCGGGTTTTAATGGGTAGTGTGGCTCAAAAAGTCATCGGCCATGCACCCTGTCCCGTAATGGTCGTCCCTGTGTAAAAGTGGGTTTGATCAATTTTCCCCATTTGGAAAAAATGAGGTGGATACAATATATTGTGGTCCGGATTTCGATCTTCAAAGTTTTGATATATTGAGATTATCTTATAAAAATCGGACTTGTCAAAACCTTTGATTTCTTACAAGCCTTCAAGAATTGATTTGGCAGATATTTTGAAGATACCTTTTGGGTATCACATTAATTCAGCAGGTTGATAGTCGGACATCAGTCGAGTAGGCCGAGGGAGCTTCCCCCTCAGCCTCTCACAGGTAGGGTCGAAGGCTGGCGTGGTACTTAGAGCCCGTTTCCAGCCCCCGCCTCGTCAAACCCAGCATGTGGATTTCCCGCACTAGGCTTACTCTGTTAACTTCACCTTAAGGGTTATGAGACCTATCAATCTGGCAGCGTTTTCAAGCCTTGTAATGACGCACTCCGTAATCGTTAAACAATCCCAGAGTTTCGTAAATCCAGGCCCTACTCCACCTGTCCCAGCCGAAGCCACGGCGCTTTCTCGCACCCATCAAATTCCGTCTGATCTTTTTCTCCACCCAATCTTTGATATAACCAAAGCATTTGCTGGAGTTGCCGACCCGAAAGTAGTTGACCCATCCCCTAAGAATCGGATTGATCAGATATATTACCCGATCTACCGGTTGTGATTGATGACAACGAAACATTTCCTTGAGTTCTCGAATCAAGGAGGTTCGTTTTTCCGTCTTCGGTGTGACTCTCACTCCCCACACACCTCGACGAGTCCTAACTCGCCTATAATCAAACCCAAGAAAACTGAAAGTCTCATCTCTGGTCAAATCCATTATTCGAGTCTTGTCTTGATTCATCTGAACATCAAGCTTTTCAAACTCTTGGACGAGCCGCTTATAGGCTGCTTTTAAAAGCCACTCCCATTTTCCGAAGCCGTCTACCAGAATCACCAGATCATCGGCAAATCGGGCATATTCAATGTAGGTAAATCTGCCACGCCGGGTGACCTCCTTTGCCCGCTCCAGCATTTTATCCACCTCATTGAGATAAATATTACTGAGCAAGGGCGAAATCACTCCTCCCTGAGGAACGCCACGCTTAACGCTAGCTTTCAAGATCAGCTTCAGCAATCTCATCACCTTGTCATCGTTTACCCGCTCGGCAACCTTCTTCAAAAGAATGTCGTGCCGAACATTGTCAAAATAGGCCCTAAGGTCCAGATCAATGGCTCGGGTTTTGTTCTTAACGACCGCCTCAGCCACACGATCCACTGCTGCGTGAGCACTTCGCTTAGGACGATAGCCGTATGACCCCTCCTGAAAATCAGCTTCAAATATCGGCTCTAAAATGAGTTTGAGTGCTCCTTGAACCACACGATCTCGAATGGCCGGTATTCCCAAAACTCTGACCTTGTCTTCACCCTTGGGAATCTCCTTGATCCGGTTTCGCATCGGTCGGTATGTCTCGGAGACAAGTTCATCTCGTATCTGTTCAAGAAAAGCTTCTACACCCGCCTTTTCAATGTCTTCAAACGTCACACCATCTATTCCCGGTGCGCCGTTATTTTCTTTGGCATCTCTATAGGCTATCTGAAACGTTTCCGTCTTACAAACATGAACATAAAGTCCCCAAAACCGCCATGTCTTATCAGACTTCGCCTTCAGGTATATCTTCCTTCTCAGGTCCTGCAAACTAATGGACGACTTCGTCATCTCGTCCTTGGCTCTTGAATCGATTGATCGCATATTTTTAATCGCTTCTTCATACTGACGATTATTGTGATAAGCGATCTCTTGCAAATGATAATAATAGGAAGGCGAGAATAAATTGAGGCATAATGCCCTGTCAATTAAACTAATTGCTTCATTTGAGTGCTTCAGCCGCTTTTAAATATGTATCGCACGCTTCGACTTTGTTTCTATCTTCACCAGCCTTCTCAACACATTTCTTATAATCTTCGATCAATTTGAGTCGCTCTTGGGAGACTGCAGATTGAGAATCAGCGGCCTTTCGTGTAGCCTTGTGGGCTTGTCTTTCTCTATGTCCACAAGCAACTATCATCACCATAAAGCAAACTATTATTAAAGTCTTAACTATCTTCATAGTGCCTCCTTTTTCATGACTTGAACAGAAATCTTGTGAAATACCTTATTTCAGCAAAATGATATAGAAGAGTAAGGTTAGTAAGTCAAATAGAATATTGATACCCTGTAGTTTGCTGCAGGGTCATTCATTTAGCATGGTTTCTCTCCTTTCATTTCACAATGACTTCTTTTCCATTTTTATCCACATAGGAAGAGTAGTGAACCCCGTTTTTTTGCCGGATCATGCCTCTCACGTATTTCCCTTGATCATCATAGATTACGATCCCGGTATCCCCATCCTTAAAACCCAGACCGGCCCGTTCTACTTCATTTTCATCCATGACGACAAACCCGTATCCTTTTTCGTCTCCCCCCATGGCCAGAATCTTTTTTTCATTTTCATTGACCATCACGACACTGGGGACACCCTCATCCAGTCCCAGACCGATTCGAGGTCTTCCTTCTTTATCAGCAACCAGAATGCCGCTCCCTTCTTCATCAGCGTCAATTCCGATACCTAATACTTTTTTCCCTGCCTTGTTAAGGACTTTTATTCCAGTCCCCTCTTCACTATAGCCAATGAGCATACGCTCTTGGCCAGCACCATCGACAAAGGATATTCTTTCCGCAGTGATTTGACGGAAATGCCCGTCATTCGGACCCGTCTTGGCTCCCATTATAGCAAGGGCCAGAAAAGATAAGACCAAGAAAACCATATAATTTTTCAACCGCCGGTTTTGCTTCTCAATTTTTTCTATCCGATCGTGGAACATCGCTTTTTCTCTGGGTAAAGATTTCATTTAAAATCTCCTTATCTAAATCACGGTAACTGTTTTCGAAAAAAACCTATTTTTTATTCTTTTTCAACTCATCATTGATCAGAGCTCCTCCAAGAGCCCCCACTCCTGCCCCGATCAAGGTACTTTTCGTGTTACCGCCGATTAACTGTCCGGCTACGGCCCCCACTGCCGCACCACCGACAGCACCTTCTTGAGCCGGTGTCATGCCTGCACAACCGCCGAAAAGAATGGGTATGGAGATGAGTAAACATAGGACTAAAATCATACCTCTTTTTTTCATAATACATACCTCCTTTCAATAATGATTAAAACAGTGTCTGACCATATTGGAAAAAATCTACATTACTTCACTGTATACCCTTTCCCCTCAAGGCAAACACCCTTCGCCTTGTTATAATTATCAATCTGGGACTGCTGTTGTGCTTGGGACTGCTGTTGTTCCGCCTCCTTTTGCTGGTTTTGCTGTCTCTGTCTGGCACCTCCTCCGACTGCGCCGACCCCGGCACCAATGGCTGCCCCCTTACCCGTGTCTCCGGCAATGGCACCGATTCCCGCCCCAAGCAAGGCTCCTCCGGCTGCTCCGCGAACCGCACCACCCTTCTGGGTCGTCTGCTGCTGAGGGGCCTGCTGGGCTTTAGTCGGATCATAGCCGGTCTGCTGAACCGCCCACTGGTGGCATTCGAATTCATCTTTCTGCTGCTGCTCGGCACTTTGACCTTTTGCCGGGTAGATCATCATTCCTGCATTTGTAAAGCTAGCAAATCCTAATCCAAACAAAAAAAGCACGGAAACAGCAACACACACAATAATAACGAAATAAGCGTTTCTAATAAGACACTGTTTCTTTCTGATTTGTAAATATTTCATCATCATGCCTCCTTTCATAAATTTGTTTCATATTTATATAGAAATCATTAAAGATCTGTCCCTGTATTGATTGTTCTTGTTACTGTTCATTTTGTCTTGTCAATTTGAATAATTTCGTCACCGCTTTGAACGCCTGTGATTCCCTTGTCGAAGATATCGAGCATCAGCTTAATCCCGATCTTGTCACCCGTCAACTGCACCTTTCTCCACCCATGTAAGGGGACGTTTCAAGCGCCTGAGCCCGGCAGACAAACAAGCCCGCCACTAAAACATAAAGAACACCTGTGAATACTTTTGTCATTTTCATTTCTCCTCTAATACCTCGGATGCAAATGCTCGTTTCACCATGTCCTCGTCTTCGTCCGGGCGCGGTCTCGGCGTCTTTACATATGATCATGAACGAACGATTCGGACGGGACGACAACCGCCCGGGCCGGGTCATAGCGGTCAAACAGATTAAGTACCCGGACAGCCTCTGCAGCATCGCCCGCAGTCACGGTGATATCTCCACCCTTGATCAACTCGTCGATGGGTTTCGCACTGAGGTAGACCTTGGCCCAGGCCTCACCCGACAGCTCCAGTACGATATCGGGATCGCGCGGATAGGCATCGGGATCTTCGATGAACTCTGCAACGGCCCGACGGACGTGCAGCCCGGCATGCTTACCGTCAGGAAAGTCGAAGCGCAGTACCTGGTCGGTTTCGCCGCTTTTGACCGGATCGATGCGCACCCGGAAGTAATCGACGAAGGTGGTTGGAAAAGCAGCGATCGTCTCGGGTGCCGGCGGTACGACTCGGGGCAGTGTGACCTTGCCTTCCAGCGCCAGGGCCTGGGATATCAGGTGCGCACGGTTGTTGGCACCCGTCGATACGTAAGCCATCTGACGCAGCGCCTCGGCTTTGAGGGCTCGCACTTCCTTATCCTGCGGATTCAGTCGGTAGAGATAATTGACCAGCTGGGCCGCCCAGGAGTATTCCTTTTTGTCCATGGCCTTTTTGGCCGCTTTTAGTACGCTGTCGCGGCCACCCATCAGGGGCACGATGCGCTCGGCCTCGTCCAGCGGAGAGACGGGGGACAGGTGGGCGGCGTCGTTGTCGTACCAGCCGACCGCCTGGTAGTAGATCGCCGGCGGATAGGAGGACACCTCGCCGTAGTTCTCCAGGTTGTTCGGGACCTCCTTGAGGTAATCGGGCAGGCGCACCAGGTCGCGCAGGTCGTCAGGCCCCTTGCCGCCAAGGATGCCGCGCAGGGTCTGATCCAACACGAAGCTCGCTCCGTCCAGATAGCCTTCCAGACGTTTGCGTACTTCTTCCTTACCGACCACCGGGCGCGCTGCAGCAGAAATCAGAACCTCGGGCTCGAGGTTGCGGTTGAACTTCAGGCCTTCGATCCACTCGCGCGGATCGCGGAAGACATCGCCGCGCACCGAGTAGAGCTGCGGCGGGCTGCTCCACAGCAGGGTGGTGAAGAGGATCTTGCGCTCCGGCAGCCACACAGTGGTGTGCACCTTGTCGTCCGAGCCGTACTTGGTGAAGAACTGCATCTTCTGCCCCAGCACGGTCATTTCCTGGCCGTCTTCGACCGGCGTATTGACCGGCAGGTACGCCGATGTAAAGTCCTCGGGAAGGGTCGTGGGAACAACCCAGGCATCCGGACCCTCGTTCGGCATGAAGGCATTGAACTGGATCAACATGCGTGCGGTCAGGTAGGGGCCGATCTCCGGGAAATAGGCCGGCGCCCCCGCCGCCTTCGTATTCGCCTCGACCACCGCGTTGAGGTTCGGGTGGCCGATGATCTGAATGTCCTTCTGCCCCTCCGCCAGCACCCCGGCGCCGAACGCGGTATGCGAATGACCGTAGATGATGGCCCGGACCGGCTTGTCGGTGACCGTGCGGATCGCCTCCAGCAGGAGTTCGCCGTCGTGCTTGGTGTCGCCGGTATCGAAGGCGATCAGGCCCTCGTCGGTATCGATGATGGAAATGGGCGCCAGGCCGTAGCCGCCGAACACCCAGATGCCTTCCGCGGGCTTCTCGATGGTGGGCTTCAGCCACGCTACCTTATCAATGCCGTCCAGGATGCGCTTGTTGGTGATCGCCCCGTTCGGGGCAGTTCCCAATTCTACCGGCCCACCCATATAGGGGGTCGGTGGCAGCGCAGATTTTTCAGCCTGTTTTGCCTGGGCCATGGATAAGATGCCCATGGTAAATACAAGCGTGAGTGCGATTAAGATGGTTTTTTTTACTTTCATGACAGGATCTCCTTCATTTTTGTGTTTTCAATTACTTATATTTTCTCCGCCTTGGGGGGCGTCCAGTTCTTGAACTTCTCCAAGTCCGGCACATAAAGCCGCAGGACCACGTCGATGTCGTAGTCGCCGCGATTGAGCGGCAACCAGTTCTCTTCGGGGACACCTTCGGGTTTCTCCGCCGCCACGTAAATGGCGATGCTGCCGCTCTCGTCGAGCTTCATGCCGCCGTTCTCACCGACGCTGTACTTCTTGCGGTCGTTGGGGATGAAGAACCCGTTTTCCGTGTCGTAAAGGGTGCAGGACCAGAAGGCCTTGGCCGGGGGCATGTCATCCTTGCTCATCCGGATCACGTAATCGTGCTGGGCGTTCATGGGCTTGCCGTCGGTGGTCGTAAGGGAGGGATAGACGGCTTCGGCCGCCGGCTGGCCGATGGGACCGAAGACGGACTGGAACAGCAGCAAGTCAAGGCCGATGTCGCCTTTCAGCTTAAACATCCCTGTGCTGGCCGCAAGACGGTCGGCCTTTGCCATCTCCTCTGCGGTGACCTGTTCAGCAACCTTACGCAGCCGCTTGGTGTCGAGCTTAGCGACCCGCTTGGGGTCATAGGGTTGGCCGGGAACCACGCCGAGCGGTTCGTAATCGGCAAGGAGTTTCTGGTCGAGTTCGCTGTCCGGATCAAACGTCGTGTGGTTGAAGACGAACTGCATGACCTCGAGCAGGTTGTTCGTGAAGGTATCGATATCCGTCTTGCCGACCGATGGGAAATTTGCATCATCGATCGGCTTGACTTGGGTGCCCTGGTACTCCGACAGCGTAACAAGCTTCACCGACTGCATCTGGTCCTTAATGCGCTCAAAGCGCTCCGGCTCGTTGGCATGGGGCATTACGCGAAAGACGGCGGAGAGAAAATCACCGGTGGCCTCGAAGTAACGGTCGACGCCCTCGACCTTTTCGCCTTTCTTATACCCCTCCGTGCGTTCGGTGAAAAAAAGCATCTTCTCCGGTTTCTTGAAATCGCCCTGGCGTGTCGACATGGGAATGTTGACATAGTGATCGTAACCGGTGACCATCAAGGATACATATTTTGAATCAAAGGCCGGCATGTCGAGGATGACAGGGTCTTTGCGCAGGTCGATCATACAGGTGATGTAAAGCGAGTCGTTGTTGGGCCGGGCGATAAGCTTGAGCGTGTGGTCCTTCAATACGGTGTATACATCAACGATGTTCCAGCCGCCGTATTGAATGGCGCCTTTATTGTTGACGTTGTACATAGCCACGTACTGGTAGGAGCGCTTGACGAGGTTCTCGATTTGGGCGTCTGTCAACGCTGCGTCCGTTTCCGAACGCGTCATCGTTTCGCTTTGCTGCGGTTCTGCCGGCTCCCTGTTGCCACAGGCGGTCAGGACCAGCATCAGCAAACATACAAACGGTGTCGTGAATTTAATCCATTTCATTCTTTTCTCCTATAGTTTTGCACGCTCTTTACTTTCATCATATCCCCATTAAAGCGCTATCTGCGTCTTATTTGAGCATTTTCGCCTTAGGCGCTTTCCAGGTTTTCATTTTCTCCAAATCAGGCGCATAGACCCGCAGGATGATATTCAGTCCCAGATCTTTCCTTTCGATGGGCAGCCAGTTTTCAGCGGGTACGCCATCCGGTTTTTCAGCGGCAATGTAAATTTCAATGCCCCCTTCATCATTCAGCTTCATTCCGCCATTTTCCCCAACACTGTATTTTTTGTGTTCATTGGGAATAAAGAAGCCGTTGACCGCATCGTAAAGCGTGAACGACCAGAACGCATTGGCAGGAGGCAACTCATCTTTCGTCATGCGGATAACATAGTCGTACTGGGCGTTCATCGGCGCGCCATCTTTTGTGATAATTGCCGGATACATGGCTTCTTTGGCCGGCTGTCCTATCGGGCCAACCACAGAAGGAAACAGCATTGCCTCCAGTCCGATTGTACCTTTGGGTTGAAAGATGAGCGGTAAAAAAGGTCCCATCTTCGCTTAGGGTCATTCATTATGGCGATTTGTTCATCTCTGACTTTGATGGAAATTTCCCTGAATTTCTTCCCATCGATCTTTACTGCGGTTTCAGGGTCATACTGCTTTCCGGGAACAACCCCCAGGGGCGCATACACCGCAAGCACCTTACGATCCAATTCAAAATCCGGATCAAACGTGGTGTGATTGAAGACAAACTGCATCACCTCCAGCAGGTTATTCTCAAAGATATCGGCATCTGTTTTCCCGTAGGGAGGAAAGTTTACTTTATCGGTTTCCGGTGCGGGTTTACCGAGAAACTCCGATAACGTCATCCCCTTAATGGAATTGATTTGATCAACAATTCGCTTATACCGCTCGGGTTCGTTGGCATGGGGCATCACCCTCAATGTCGCCGAAACAAAATCACCGGTCATTTCGAATATTTCATCAATTCCTTCGATCTTTTTTCCGCTATATCCTTCTGTTCTCTCCGTATAAAAAAGCACTGTTTTGGGTTCTTGAAAATCCCCGTCCACTGTTGACAGGGGGATATCGACATAGTGGTCGTAACCACTGGTCATCAGTGATACATATTTGGAATCGAAAGCCGGAAATTCAAATACGACAGCATCCTTCCTCAGATCCAGCATGGCCAGCTGGTAAATACTATCGTTATTCGGACGGGCAATAAATTCTGCCGTGTGGTCCAGCAGATCGGTATTTTTCAAGCCCTTATTGTAGCCCCTGGTGGTCATTCCTTCTTCTGCCAGGGCCAGCTTTTTGATTGACATTGTACATGGCGACGTACTGGTAGGAGCGCTTGACGATGTTCTCGATTTGTTCATCGCTGAGCTTGACACTCTTTTGTGCATTGGCCATGGATACGATGCCCATGAACAAAAAAAGCGTGAAAGCGATGGATAGTATTTTGTTTAATCTCATGACTGGACCTCTCTTTTGCTTTGTTTCCGATAATTTTGTTTTCCAACGCCATGCCGGGGGATTGATCATGGATTTTCGTTGCTGACACCATTATCGCCGGCTTTATTGCACCCGTTTCAGCGGCGGATCGTTTCCAGGTGCCGTCCAGCGCCTCCTCCTTGGGCCAGTAAAGACGCATTATCGCCGAGAATGGTCCCTCGGGTGCCGGAAGCCAGTTGGGTTCCTTGTCTTTACCCGGGGATTCATGCTGCAGGTAGAGTGTGATACCGCCATCCGCATCGCGCACAAAATCGTCCAGCATGGGGGAGTTGAGCAGGTAGCGGTCGATGGGGTTGTCCGACGAGCAGGCTCTCCGGCAGCTCATACATGGTCAGCGACCAGAAGGAATTGACGGGCGGCAGCTCGCCCGGCGCAAAACGCAGCGTATAGTTGTGGGCGCCGTCGAGTTTCTCCCCGTCGGCATCGACATAGTAGGACGGGTAGATGGCTTCTTCCTCACTGTTGCCCCAGATGCCGAGAACGGCGGCCGCCATGCGGTAGAGGTAATTGTTCTGCAGGTGTTCCCTTGTGCCGAAGGCATCGCCGGAACCGATCTCGCCCGCCTCTGCCCGTTTCTTCAGCTCCGCAAAGTCTGCCCAGGCATCGTTGATGCCCTGACCGATGGCTTCCTGGATTTCCGGGGAGAACCTGTCCCAGTCGAAGGTCTTGCCGGCGCCGATATTGAGTTTGGCAAAACGGGCCATGAGCTCCTCCTCGGAAGGATGCGTGGGGCAGAACTGCAGCACGAAATTCAATTGCTGGAAGATCTTGGGCGATTTCGTTATCTCCTCACGCGTCAGCGGCTCGATGAAGTCGATCGCAGGTGCCGCCTTGGGCGCCGGTTTGCCGAGAAACGCGGAAAGGGGTTGCACCTTGTAGCCGGCCTGGATGGCCTTCACCTTTTCGAGGTCGTCGGGATTGAAGAGCTGGGTCCGGTAGACGGCAATCATCAGTTCGGTTTCGGAGCGGATGACTTTCGTGATGCCGTCGGGAACGTCGCCCTTCCAGCCGGGCCCGGCGAGGAGGAAATGGCCGCCCTCGTTGCCGGTGTGCGGCTGCCGATGTAGGCGAAGTTGTGGGTGTAGAGGTCGATGAGCTGGATGCTGAAGTAGCGATCCTTTTCGATCGGGGGCACCGTCAGCACGATCGGCTCGGTGCGCAGGTCCAGCGCCAGCCAACTGTAAGGCGTATCGGAATTGGGAGTCTGCACTGCCTTGTCATCGTGCGTGTAGACCCGGGCGATGTTTTTTATCTGGTTCAAGGGCGCCTTGTATTCGGGATCTGTCCGGTCCACAAGTGAGCCGTAGATAATGCGGTAACTGTCCACCACCGGATTCGCGTAGATGTAGGCCTCCTTGGCGATGGCGCGGACTTCCGCGGGGGTGACGGCTGTTTGTGCGTGCGCCCGCTGGAACACGACCGCTGCGAATAACGCCATCGTGCAGGTGACGGCTTTGATCAATCTGACGTGTTGCATTTTGTTCTCCTTTGCTCACATGCGTTTAAAATAGTTTGGGCAGGACAAAAGTGACCTGGAGCCGAAAGCGAAAACCATCAGGGCCTAATCCAGGGGCTTCCGCCCGGTATCCGACACTGGCCTGCAGACTGATGCGCAACTTGCCCCACCTGACCAGCTCGGTAACGGCGGCATTGATGGGTATTGACCATTTATCCATGTTTAGAATGACAAATTCTATTAAAATCGCCAGGACAACCCCAGCGTTAAGCCATCCTGGGCAACATCATACAAAAAGTCATCCTTCTCGTAATCCACATCCAGATAACGGTATCCCACTGTCGTGGAAAATCCTTTGGTCCACTGATAACCCAGGTTGATATTGGCGTCCCAAAAAAAGTCGGATCCTGCACCGAATCCGCCGATACCGATGCCGCCACTGATAAAAAACTTAGAATTCCAAATTGCTGACATGCCTTTCAGGCCAATCAAAGGATCAAACCAGTCTTCACTGTTGGTTATGCTTCGCTCCGGCAACAGGCCGGCTTTAAGGGTCAAGTCCGAATCAACGGACCAATACCGAATCCCTGCGATGACATCCAGGAATTGGTGCTGATTTTCCACCAGTCGGTATAATCCGGCAACCGAAACCATCCAGGACTTTGTTTGCGTACTTACCGCAGAATAAAGAACACCATATGGTACCGGGTCTTCCATTTCGATATCGGTGTACACAATGTCCGCAAACAGGCCGAAACGTCCTTTTCGCGCCTCGCCGACCAGCATGCCGGCTAAATTGATATTTCCCCAAATATCATCTAAAAGTCGATATCGACATCGGCCGGGGGTAACCCCGGCAGCGTCGCGACTGTCCCATTTTGGCCCGCCAGCCAGGCGTAAGGGGCCAGTTGGAATTCCCATTGATCGCCGCTGGCCGCATCAGCCCTGACAGAAAAAAAGAATAACTGGAAGAAAAGTAATCCGAGAAGCAGTGGTATTGAAAATCTATATGTGTTATGCGTCATATCCACCTCCATTTATTTCATGAACCGTCTCATTGGTTCTCTCTTAAAATTAATTTAGAAAACATTCGATGCCTCATGTCTTTCCATTTTTCAGTCTCCAAAACAGGTTCCACAAAACAAACCTTGGTTATCCGGATTCATTCAATTGTTGCAAAATTTCTACTTCTAGCTCTTGGATTATGGCTGAATACTCTGCACGACGTTCGACGGCGATATCCATCATAGATTGATTCCAATGATCCAGAGCCTTAACACAATTCAGATAATCCTCGCACATGGTCTGAAAGCTCTCGCTTTCCTTAAAAAGTCGTCTTGCAGTGTCCTGACGCTGAGGGAACCGTTTTAAAACAGAGAATAAGCCTGTTCGGATAACCTTCATCAATATTGCTCCTGATTATTAGAGTAACGTGAGTTTAACAAAATATGGATTCGAAAGGATTCTGTTAAAAATGTTGATTTTTTTGCTTTAATTTGTAATGTTTTATAAACCTCTAACTTAATTCATATAAGTTGTCACCCTAACTTAGGGTAAACGTTTACCCTAAAATTTAACCAAGTTGCTGATTTTATACCATATAAAATTTGTCTTACTACCTCCCGGTGGACAATAAAAATGGCTCAAAAAGAAAATATGCCTTTTAAGGCCCTTTCCGAACAAATACAAAACATAGGCGTTGAAAAAATCGAGGAGCAATTGCAGCGAATTCTTGACAGTTCAGAATTTAATGCCGCCAAACAGCAGCGGAAGTTTTTTCAATTTGTCGTTAAAGAGACCCTTTACGGAAGAGCACAATACATCAAGGCATACACCATCGCCACCGGTGTCTTCGGCAGAAGTGATGACTTTGATCAAAATTCGGATCCCATCGTCAGCGTTCAGGCCAACAGGCTCCGCCGGGCTATAGAACGTTATTATCTGGTGGCGGGCAAAGTCGACCCGATCCGTATCGACATCCCTAAGGGAACCTATGTACCGACGTTTTGTACGCAGCTCAGTGTCACACCAGATACAACCGTTTTCGACAGTAAAAGTCCGGTAGAAAAATTTAAGGGATCCTGGCCTTCGGTAGTGGTCCGGCCCTTTCAGAATTTGACAGAGGATCCGACTATGAATCATTGGTCGGTTGGATTAACAATGGAGCTTGCCACGGAAATCACCCGGTATCAGGAAATCCGTGTGCTGATGTTTGGTCCGGAAGGAGATGGAAAGAGGGCATCTGATACCGTTGCCAGATTTATTATCGACGGCAGCGTACAAAAATTTAAAACAGCAATCAAAGTGACCGTCAATTTGGTAGATTCTAAAACGAACATGAAAATATGGGGAAACTCCTACAAGTCTGATCTTGAAACTACCCAGCTAATTTCTTTCCAGGAAGAAGTTGCAAAGGCGATTGCCGGAAAAATCTCTTGTGAAGACGGCATCATCTCTAAAACCCTGTCTATTGGATCGAGGAACAAGCCCCCATCCGACTTGAAAACCTATGAGGCTATGCTGAAATATTACCAATACGACCAGACCTTCACTCCCGATAGTTTTTCCGGGGCAATGGAAGCCTTAACGTTTGCCGCAGAAAACGAACCGAAGTGCGGTCAGGTTTGGAGCATGCTCGGACGTCTCCATGCCAATATGTACAGTCTTGAATTCCCCGGCTATGAGACGACAAGCATTAAGAAGGCCATCGAATTTGCCGAAAAGGGAGTTCTATTGAATCCGGATAATCAGCGGGCCAGAGCCATATTAGGCTTTGTTCGAATGCTTGACAATGAAATCCCGGGCGCACTGGCAGAAACTGAACAGGCTTTGAATTTGAATCCAAATTCTCTTTTTTTCCTCGATGGAATTGGCTACCTAATGACGCTGCTGGGAGAATGGGAAAGGGGACCGGCTTTGATCAGAAAAGCCATGAGGCTCAATCCCTACTATAAACCCATCGTCCATTATGCCCTTTGGTTGGATTGTTTCCGCCAGGAAGAATACAAAAGCGCGCATCGTGAAACTCAAGGCTTGAGAAGCCCCTTGCTTTTCTGGGATCCGCTGGTAAAGGCAGCCACTTTAGGGTTATTGGGAAGGTATGAAGAAGGAAAACATTTTGTCAAGTTTTTGCTCGAGCTCAAACCTGATTTTCCAAGTCGCGGTCGTATACTAATTGGTCATTACATAAAGTTTAATGACATTGTTGAGAGTGTCATTGAGGGCCTGCACAAGGTCGGGCTGAGTATAGATTAAAACCGTTTATATAATACTTTTTTACGCTACCCTCCGTCTTTGATACCTTGCAAGTATCTATTTTCAAATGAAAATAAGATGCGGCATAGAGGTATCTCAAAAATAATGTTCATTGAATTTTCTGACAGCCTGCCATAAAATCCTTTTTTATACATACTAAATTGTTGTGATATCATCAATTCCAGTCCGTCAGGTGAACATGTGATATCCATTCCAGATCTCAGCTCCTGCCATTGTTGCGATTTCTATTGTTTGATCTACCATTGACATGGAAATACGTATTGCCAAAACCATGATAATAAAAGCGTTTGATAATGATATGGTTGACGGTCGAGTCTTAAAGGCCTTCAGAAGTGTCAAGCGAAAGTTAAAAAAAGGGAGCAACGCCCGAAAACGGACATTAGCCCTTGATGAATATCTCAGGCTGATCGATAGAGCACCTCAACACCTTAAAGCCTTTGTTATCATTGCATATAATACAGGAATGCGAATTGGTGAATTAAGGTTGCTAAAATGGTTATATATTGATAAGGTTAATAATTATATTAGGTTGCCTGAGGAGGTTACAAAAGAAAGAAGGCCAAAAAACATTCCAATAAACCATCATGTGAAAAAACAGCTGGATTTAATTCCAAGAGCGATTCAGCACGATTATGTTTTTACATACAGAGGGCAGCCTATTACAAGCTCCGGAGGACTGAAAAGGTCTTTCAAAACCGCCTGCAAAGAAACCGACATCCCGCATGGTACTAAAACACCTAACGGAATTATATTTCATGATATACGGAGGACGGTTAAAACGAATATGCTTGAAGCAGGCATGGACAAGGTGCATAGAGATTTGATATTAGGTCACAGCTTGAAGGGAATGGACGTTCACTATATGGCTCCGAGTGAAGATGCGTTGAGAAAAGCAATGGATAAATATACCCGTTGGATTGATGATCAAATCGCAAATGTTGACCAAAGTGTTGACCAAGAGGTAAGGAAGAGGTTAAAAGGGCAAGCTAACTATCTGAAATAACTGGTACGCCTGGCAGGATTCGAACCTGCGACCTACGGATTAGAAGTCCGTTGCTCTATCCAGCTGAGCTACAGGCGCTCGAAAAATTAAAAACTTCTAAATAACACATGCCCGTCGCCATGTCCATAAGAAATATTTGGACGGGTGTGCGGAAGGTTCTTCCCAGAATGCCATGTCCCATTGAAATATTATTATGAAAAAAAAGACAACAAGAAAAAAAGACAACAAGAAAAAAACGGATCTCATTGAGATTGACCAAGTAACCGGCGGCGGCGGGAAGGCCAAGGCCCCTTCCTCGGATACGGCCCTGGTTAAATTTGACCCCCTCCAAAGATATCTATCGGAAATCAGTAGATACAAGCTCCTTACCCGGGAGCAGGAGATCGAACTCGGCAAAAAAGTTCAGGAAGAGGGAGACAGCGATGCTGCATACGTTATGGTGACTGCCAACCTTAGACTTGTGGTAAAGATCGCCTTGGAATTTCAGCGGGTCTGGATGCAGAATCTATTGGATTTGATTCAGGAAGGAAATATCGGACTCATGCAGGCGGTTCAAAAATTCGATCCTTACAAGAATGTCAAATTTTCGTATTACGCCTCATTTTGGATAAAAGCCTATATCCTTAAATTCATTATGGACAACTGGCGCCTCGTAAAGATCGGAACGACCCAGGGGCAACGGAAACTGTTCTTTAAGCTAAAAAAAGAAAAACAGAAACTGATCGACCAGGGGTTTGATCCGAAACCGAAGCTTCTTTCCGAGAGGCTGGGGGTATCCGAACGGGAAATCATAGATATGGACCAGCGGCTGGACGGCTGGGACGTCTCTCTGGATGCGCCGTTGAAAGATGATTCAGATACGGAACGAATCGATTTTATAAATACAGACGCCGAATCAACAGAAGATCAGGTGGCCAAAAAGGAGATCGAGGCCCTTCTTCATAATAAAATTGATGAGTTCAAAAAGACCATGACCCCCAGGGAACTTGAAATATTCGAGCAGCGAATTTTTGCCGACACGCCGGCAACGTTGCAGGAGATCGGTGACCGCTACGATATATCAAGGGAACGTGTACGTCAGGTAGAAAAAAACATTATCAAAAAGCTAAGAGACTTTTTTAAGCGGGAAATCCCTGATTTTGATTCTTACGAAAATGTCAATGTCTCTGATTAGAGAGGAAGTATATAAAAAATGAAGGACAGTTTTTTAAAATTGACCATCGTTGGTATGGTCATTTTATTTTTTTTCGGTTGTTCACAACATATTAAGCCTCCTGAAACCCTGGATCAAGATCGAGGCGAGGCTGCCATATCCGTTGAACATGAAAGTCCCTATTATTACTATACAGAGGCCCAGATTCAGCAAAAAAAAGGCAACTTGGACACGGCCATTGATTATTTGAACAAAGCTATTCAGGAAGATCCTGAATCCTCCTTTTTGCAATTGGAGTTGGCCCTAGTATATCTCCGGCTAAAGGACCATGAAAGTGCCCTAAAAATTGTCGAAACGGTGACGGTAAAAGAGCCCAAAAATGTTCGTGCGCTGGTCATATTCGGAAGGTTGAATCAGGCGAAAAAACAGATCGGTCCTGCAGAAGAAGCGTATGAAAAAGTGATTTCTTTAGATTCGAAACAGAAGGATGTCTATTTACTTTTGGGCGGTCTCTATATGCAGGAAAACAAACTGGACGACGCATTAAGGGTCTACCAACAACTTGTCCGGAACTTCCCGGGATCCTATGCGGGACATTTTTTCATCGGAAAAATTTATGTCGCCAAGGGAGATTTGAAAAAGGCGGAAAAAGAATTCAGACACACCATAGAATTAAATTCAGATCTCGAGGAGCCGCGTTTTGAACTGATGGATCTGTATAAAACCATGGGTAAAGACAAAGAATTTATACGTCTGTACCAGGAAATTCTTGAAATAGATCCTCAAAATATAAGGGCGGCCATGGAATTGGGGTACTATTACCACCAGAAGAAGAAGGTGTCCCAAGCAGAAAAAATTTTCAAGGATCTGGGGGTCAGAAGCGACACTGAAAAAGAAGTGATCCGGACAGTTGTTCAGCGCTATTTGGAACCCAAGAAATACGGGGCCACCGTGATCATTGTAGAGGGTATGTTAAAGGGTTCTCCGGAGAACTCGGATCTTCATTATGTGGCCGGTGTTGCACTGGATGAGAAAAAAGATTGGGAAAAGGCCGTGGCGCATTTTAAAAAAGTGGCCCCGGATTCAACTTTTTTTCAGGAAGCCGTGGTTCGGATTGCATTTTTGTACCAGGAACAGAAAAAAATTGAACAGGCCATCGATTATTTAAAGAGTGCCATTAAAATGGTCCCTGACAATCCGGATCTATTGCTTTATCTGGGCTCCCTTTATGAAGAAAACGAAGAATTTTCAAAAGCTGAAAATGTTCTTAAACAGGGGCTTGAAATGGAGCCCGACAATACCCGGTTTTATTTTCGCCTGGGGGTCGTATATGATAAATGGGATCGGAAAGCGGATTCAATCAATGCGATGAAAACAGTGATCAGACTGGATCCCAAGGATGCCACTGCATTGAACTATCTCGGTTATACCTATGCAGATCTCGGAGAGAAACTGGATGAGGCCGAACGTCTTATTAAAGCGGCATTGGAAGAGAAACCGGATGACGGATATATTACCGACAGTCTGGGGTGGGTATATTTTAAAAAAGGACTTTTCGAAAAAGCGGTGGAATATCTGGAGAAGGCTGTCAGTCTGGTCCCCGACGATCCGATTATCCTCGAACATATGGGAGATGCTTACCTTGGGATACGCCACAAGGAAAAAGCGCTGGAATTCTATAAACGTTCGTTGTTGAACAAAAATAAAGACAAGGAGAATATCGAAAAAAAGATCCAGGAATTGACCGGAAAATGAAATACACGACCCGATACATTCAGATTCCATCGATTCTTTTTATCTTCACTTTTTTTTTCTCAGCCTGCACCATCCTTTCCCCAAGGGTTTCCGAAAGACCCAAGGACCCTATGTCACTCGAAGCGGAAAAGATCATTTCGACGATAGAGAATCAAAATCTTAAACTCAAGACCTTCAAAGGTGTGGGCAACATAAAATTCCGGAGAAACAAAAAGAAAGACGTTGCCGGCCGAATCGCATGGATCGCATCAGTGCCGGACAGAATCCGGATCGTTTTGAGCAGCGTTTCAGGACAACCCATGGTCAGTGTTGCCAGTGACGGTCAATGGCTCTATCTAAATTCCCATTCCAGTGGTGATTTTTATAGAAAACCTGCGACAGCTTCTTCCATGAAAAGACTTTTAACGGTTCCCGTAAAAACGGCGGATATGGTCGATATTTTGGCTGGCCGTGTTCCCATTCCTTCATACGTTTCCGTGGTTTTAACGGACAACAGATCTACTGTTTACAACACGGACGGTCATAGGGTTTCTACCCGAAATGGAAGTGAAGGTTCGAGCCAAAATGGATATGTTCTTGTTCTTAAAAAAAAATGGGGGGACATTCTCGAGAAGATATACCTGGATGAAAAGAAAAAAAATGTTCAAAAGGTGGAAATGTTTAACCCCAGCGGCACCCTTGCATATCGGGTTGAGTTTGATAGAATGCAGGTGATAGAAGGGTATCGGGTTCCATCTCGATTGCGGGTTTCAAACAACGATGGTTCGGATTTTCATCTGGATGTGGACCGATACTGGGTCGACGCGGTTGCCCCTCCGTCCGTATTTGTTTTGACACCGCCGGAATAGGGTTTTGTCCCTTATTTCCCACGTTTTAAACACTTGGAAATATAATTCAACCGAAGATGAACCGCGCAACGGAGTTCCGTTTTGCTGTAGAGAATACACTGGGGAAGTTGGCAAAATGGTTGCGCATTTTGGGCTTTGACGCATTTTATCATACGGATCTTTCAGCTGAAAAATTGATGGATATGGGAACCGGGCGCATCTTGCTCACCCGAACCACGGGAATTCGGGACACGAATGCATCGCGAAAACTTATCTTTATAACGTCGGACACCCCCTTTGAACAGGTCCGGGAGGTTTTGGAAACACTGGGCATCGCACCAAAGGATGTGCGGCCGTTTTCACGATGCGTCCGATGCAATACCATGATCCGGAAAGTGGATAAAGAGTCCATACGCAAGCGGGTGCCCGACTATGTCTGGGAAACCTACGACGCGTTCCGGTCTTGCAGCCAATGTGGAAGAATATACTGGCCGGGGAGCCATACCCAACGAAGCCGCGACATCATAAAAAGACTGTTTAAATGACCCGGAAAAATTCTAAAAAAGTCATCGCCCTTGAGGCCCGCCTTAAAGACTGTAACAATGTTATTACACTGGGGGTTCGACCGAATTTCAGTGATTACAGCCCCAACGCGGCGGAAATGATCCGCAAGGCCCAAAAAATATACTATCCCACCACCTTTTATGCAGAACTTTTCGATGCCATGGGGAAAAAAACGTTTCCCAATTATCACACCTACAAATGTGTTCAGGACAAGATCAAGCAGACGGCGCTGTTTGATCTTCTTGAAATCCCCCATCCCAAAACAAAGGTGTTTTATGGGAAACGGCAAAAAGGGATGATCGCCAATCATTTCCAGTTTCCTTTTATTGCCAAGATTCCCAGAGGATCGGCCATGGGAAGGGGGGTTTATCTTATCAAAAGTCCGGACGATCTTCATCGGTATTGCAGCTTGCCCATCCCGGCATATATTCAGGAGTATATACCGTGCACCCGGGATGTTCGGGTGGTGGTCATTGGAGACCAAATCGCACATGCCTACTGGCGCATCGCTCCTGCGGGTGAATTTCGAAGCAATCATTGCTGTTGGGGCAACCGTCAGCCTGGACCCCATACCCCAATCCGTTCTCGATCTTGCCCTGTATACCGCCCGAAAATGTCAGTGGGACGATGTCGGTATCGACATCATCGAGAACGAGGGCCGGATCTATGTTCTTGAAGCCAACATGAAATATGGAAAAGCAGGATTCAGACAGGCAGGGATAGATTACCTGAAGTTTATGGAGAAAATGATCGAAGATGGAAAAATTTAAAAACCAAAATCTCACCAGGATCAGCAACGCCTTGGCACATCGGGAAAGTGAAATATTGTCTCCCCTGGCCACCTTGAGTTCAACAGGGGTCCGACGATCCTATGATGAGCGTCTTGCGGAAGGATACCGCCAGACGTTCTCGGTGGATGTGGATCGTATACTCCATTCCCGGGCGTACACCAGATATATCGACAAAACCCAAGTCTTTTATCTGATTCGCCATGATCATATTACCCATCGGGTTCTCCACGTCCAGCTGGTGGCGAAAATTTCAAAGACCATCGGCCGATATCTGGGGTTCAACGAAGATCTCATCGAAGCCATTGCCCTGGGACACGATATCGGACATACACCCTTCGGCCATGACGGCGAAAGGTTCTTGTCCGAACTGTGTCATGCCAGCGGTATCGGTTATTTCCAGCACAATGTCCAGAGCGTCCAGTTTTTAGACCGGGTAGAACGCAAGGGCCAGGGATGGAATTTGTGCCTTCAGACACTCGACGGAATACTGTGCCATGACGGTGAAATTCATAATCGAGCCCTGGAGCCGGATCGGGAAAAAACATTTGAGACACTCGAAAGAGAAATGTCCGTTAAAAAATCCGATCCATCGATCAAACTCATCCCAATGACCCTGGAGGGATGTGTGGTCCGTATGGCAGACACCATCAGCTATATCGGCCGTGACATAGAGGATGCCATCCGCCTCAATATGATCCAACGATCCGATCTCCCCAAGGAGAGTGTCGATATTCTCGGAAGAACCAACGGAACCATTGTGTATAATCTTGTGACCGATATTATCAACAACAGCTTTCAAAACAGCTTTATCGCTTTCAGCCGGGAAGTGTCCGATGCTTTAAAGCGATTGAAGGAATTCAACCTGGAGCGTATTTATATGAATCCAAAAATAAAAAAGCATTCAGGAACCATAAAAAAACTGTTTGGGATATTGTTTGAAACATACCTTGAAGATATTGAAACCGAAAATCGATCGTCGGTGATATTTACCGGATTCCTGGAAAATATGTCGGAGGAATACCTGGATACTTACCAAAAAGAGGAAATCGTAAGGGATTTTATTGCCGGAATGACGGATCAGTATTTTTTAAGACAGTGTCCGGAAGATATGCGGCCTGAAATCCGGTTTCACTAGGAAGCTATCTCAAAATAATCTTTTGGCCCATGAAAAGACCCGCTGTGCGAAATCCGAAATACGGAACCCCTGAATTCCAAAAAAGATATTACCGGAATCTGCTGTCCAGTGAAGATCGGGTGGCTTTCAGGGTGGCTGTCCAAGAAACCGACCTGTATGTACAGGCGTCAAAATCTTTAGAAGATATAACCCGGGAGCTGATTCTAAAGCATCGGGGGTATATCGAGAAGTACATAGAAAAGCATCCTGAATTTCTTGATACGCTGAAGCCGTGGCGTGTTCATGGCCCGGCGCCGATCATCATTTGCGACATGGTGTCTGCCGGTCAAAAGGCCGGGGTCGGCCCCATGGCGGCGGTGGCCGGGGCCATTGCCGAACATGTGGGCGCCGATCTGTTGAAATACACCGATGAAGTGGTGGTGGAAAACGGGGGGGATATCTTTTTAAAGACCGAAGATCCCGTGACCATGGGGATTTTTGCAGGGACATCTCCCTTGAGCATGCGCATGGGCCTTCGTATCAAATCCAAAGAAAAACCTGTGGGCGTATGTACGTCATCCGGTACGGTGGGCCATTCCCTGAGTTTGGGAAAGGCGGATGCCATCTGCGTGGTATCCGATTCCTGCCCCCTTGCGGATGCCGCTGCAACGTCCATCGGTAATCGCTTAAAATCCAAGGAACATATAGGGTCTGCCATAGATTTCGGCAAGACCATAGACGGTGTTAATGGAATTGTTGTGATTATGGGTGAAGCGGTCGGCATCTGGGGTGATCTGGAAGTGGTTCCCCTGAACCTGCATTAATATTGAAACGTCGGGGATGCTGCCGTATTTTTATGAAAACCTGTAAGACCCCCTGAAATCCTTGAATACAGACGGCTTTGATGCATCCGGGCACTGTTTATTATGGGATGTCGGGGGCTAGAAAAGGGTTGAGTTTTAAACTAAAAAAGGGTAGATGAAATGAATGTCGACAATGGCTGTCAAAAATTGCCCATTGAAAAATAAATCCCATTTTTTACCCAGACATTATAAAACCGGGCGGATTTAGGAGTATTTGAAATGAAAACCATGTGGGCTCCGTGGCGTATTGAATATATTCTGGCCGATAAGGACGCAGGCTGTATTCTTTGCAAAGCGCTTTCAAATGAGGACCATCTAACCCTCTATACAGGGAAGGAAACCCTGGTGGTCATGAATAAATTTCCTTACATCAACGGTCATCTTCTGGTGTCTCCAATTCGACACATATCCACCCTGGACCAGCTGAGTAAAGGAGAAATGGGAACGCTTCTGGAAACCGTTGAGAAATCCGTCGGGGTCCTGAAAAAGGCAATGAACCCAGACGGTTTTAATGTGGGACTCAACTTGGGAAAAGTCGCCGGTGCCGGCGTTGAGGAACATCTACATTTTCATGTGGTTCCCCGGTGGTTCGGCGATACCAACGCACTCACGGTTTTTTCCGATGTCCGGGTCATTCCGGAACATTTATTGAGCACTTACAATAATTTGAAGCCATACTTTGATAGATTGGAAATATAAGGCTGAAAATAAAGGAGAAAAAAATGAAAAAATTTAAGATCGCTCTCGGAGTCATTATTGTCGGTTTTTTCGCAATTATTTTTCTTTCGAATAAAGATTATTTCATGGCCAAACAAGGCCTTGAAATCGATCTCCTGGTGGGGGAGCCTTATCATTTAAAGGATCTGCCCAATGCCTTCTATTTTCTTATTTTCTTTCTTGTCGGGTTCCTGATCGCCTATTTTATCAGCCTTTTTGATCGGTTTAAATCAAAGAAAAAGATCAAAACGTTAAATGCAGCAGCCACCGATCAGTTGAAAGAAATCTCGGAACTAAAAAAAGAGGTGGATTCCTTGAAGGGACCGGCTTACGGCTATTCAAAGCCCCCCGAGGAACCCGATGCGGTGAGTACCGCATAGAACGCTTGTCAGCCTTAGAGAACCCAAATTAGATGATTCGGCCATGGGCCGAAAAGGCAAATATCACGTTAGTGCTTTAATCGTTGCACTGGGTACCGGGTCCAACGCACCCGGTATTGGACAAAAACAACATCAATGGCAGCTTCCCAAGTTTCACGATCGTTTGAGCCGTATGCATCGTTCTAAAACAACCCCCATGATAAAACAGTATCTATCCATTAAGGAAAGATATGCCGATGCGATACTTTTTTACAGGATGGGGGATTTTTATGAAATGTTTTTTGAAGATGCCGAAGTCGCCTCCCGGGTCCTGGAAATCACCTTAACCTCCAGAAACAAGAAAGATGAATTCCCCATTCCCATGTGCGGTGTTCCGTATCGCGCCGTACAAGGATACATCGCTCGCCTGATCAACCAAGGTTACAAAGTCGCAATATGCGACCAGATCGAAGATCCTGCCCTGGCAAAAGGTCTGGTGAAAAGGGATGTCGTTCGTGTCATTACCCCGGGCATGATCCTCGACAATGAATTGTTGGATGAAAAATCAGACAATTACGTCCTCGCCGTCGCCGGTGAAAAAGAGAAAGTGGGACTCAGCTATCTGGATATTTCAACCGGAACCTTTCGGGTGTCCGAATCTTCGGATTTGGATGCCGTGGTGGATGAGGTCCTTCGGATCTCACCCAGTGAGGTTCTTCTACCCGAGTCCTCAAAAAACGACCGGTTTTTTTCAGCGATTATCCGTGCGGTTTCGGACAGACCCATCACCTTTATACCCGACGGGGCATTTGCGTACAGCGGGGGACGTGAACGACTGATGGATCTATTCAAAACCCTTTCCCTCGAAGGGTTTGGCTGTGAACATTTTAACGCCGGTGTTCGCGCTGCAGGGGCCCTGGTTTTTTACATCCGGGAGACCCAGAAACAAAAGATCTCGCATTTATCGAAAATCGAAACCTATTCCCTGGGCAACTACCTGGTTATCGACGAAATCAGTTTCCGAAACCTTGAAATTATCAAAAATATCCGTACCGGTTCCAGACAGGGGACCCTCATCGGCATCATGGATCGGACGGTGACCGCCATGGGGGGAAGGCTCCTGAAGCGGTGGATCCGATATCCGTTGATGGAAATATCCGAAATACTGCGCCGGCAGGATGCCGTGGAAGAAGCCAAGGAGAATATTCAGGTCCGTCGAGATATCAGAGACCATTTGAAATCGGTGTATGATCTCGAACGTCTCGGAAGTAAGATCGCCATGGGGCATTCAAATGCCAGAGATCTTGTTGCGCTGAAGGGGTCCTTGAACAGGCTTCCGGATATATGGGCCCTGCTTTCGAAATTCAACGCCACACTTCTCAACTCCGGTCAGAATATCGACGGCCTCGGCCAGTTGGCCGCTCTGATTGAAAAAGCCATCCGGGAAGATGCACCGCCGACCATCAACGAAGGCGGTATTATCAAAACCGGTTTCAACCCTCAACTGGACGAATTGATTTCAATCAGCCGGGACGGGAAAAAATGGCTGGCGGAGCTCGAGGCCAGGGAGAAAGAAGCCACCGGGATAAACACCCTCAAAGTGAGTTACAATAAGGTTTTCGGTTACTTTATCGAAGTTCCGAAAGCACGTTCCAAAGCGGTTCCGGCGCATTATGTTCGTAAACAGACCCTGGTCAATGCAGAGCGTTACATCACCGACGAGCTGAAAAATTTTGAAGTAAGGGTCCTGGGTGCAGAAGACCAAAGGACCGCCCTTGAATACCGAATATTCAACGAGATTAAAGATGCGGTTGTCACCCACAACACGGCCGTTCAAGGGGCGGCGCATTTTTTGGCCGGACTCGACTGCCTGTTGAATCTGGCGGAGATCGCCCATCAAAACGATTACCACCGGCCCGAATTCAATACCCAGGGTTTCATTGAGATAGAAGACGGCCGGCACCCGGTGGTGGAGAAGATGATTACCGGCGAGCGTTTCGTGCCCAATACGATCCGGATGGACAATACGGAGAATCAGATACTCATCATTACCGGACCCAATATGGCGGGCAAATCGACGGTGCTGCGCCAGGTAGCCCTCATGGTTCTTATGGCCCAGATGGGCTCTTTTATTCCTGCCGCCAAAGCTTCAATCGGTTCTACGGACAGAATATTCACCCGTGTGGGGGCTCTGGACAACCTCTCCCAGGGCCAGAGCACGTTTATGGTGGAGATGCAGGAAACCGCCAATATTTTAAACAGTGCAACCTCCAGGAGCCTCGTTATCATGGATGAGATCGGGCGGGGAACCAGTACCTTCGACGGCCTCAGTATTGCGTGGGCGGTTGCGGAATACCTCCATGATTTAAAAGCCGGCGGCGTTAAAACCCTTTTTGCGACGCATTACCATGAATTGACGGAACTGGCCCGTTTGAAGGATCGGATCAAAAATTACAACATTGCGGTCAAGGAATGGAATGATGAAATCATTTTCCTGCGGAAACTGGTGGAAGGGGGCACCAATCGGAGTTATGGGATTCAAGTCGCCCGGCTGGCGGGGGTTCCCGATATCGTGATTCAGCGGGCGAAAAAGATTCTGTACGATATCGAAAATGATGACCACGGGGTCAAAGCGCTCCCCGCTCTTTGTGACGGCGAAGATTTTTCGAAAAAAGGACCTGTGCAGCTTAATCTTTTTTCAAAAACGGATCATTTTATCATTGAGAAACTTCAAAAACTGGATCTTTCGAGGATGACCCCCCTGGATGCTTTAAATTATCTGAACGAACTTCAGGAAAAGGCCAAAACCATTGTTATTGGATAGATTAAAATTAATTTTACCCTATATCCTCATCGGCTTTATACTTTCCCTATCCGGGCAGGAGGCGGCCTTTTCAGCCACTTCAAAAGACAAATACCACCAGGCTGAAGCCTGCTATAAAAAACTTCGCCACAGCTCCAAAAAACAGAAATACCGGGAGAACTGGCTGCGCTGTATCGACAAGTTCAAAGAGGTTTACCGTCATGACCCTTCAGATGCCTGGGCCCCTGCAGGACTTTATAAGGCTGGCGTTTTGTATGAAGAACTTTATGGGCGATCATTCAAAAAGTCTGATAAAGAAAACGCTTTTGAGGTGTACGATCTTATTATAAAACAATATCCAGAAAGTAAATACCGGGGAAAAGCTGAAAATGCCAAAGGCGGGCAGTCCTTGGAAAAAACCCCGAAAACAACCTCTCCAAAAGTCATACCTGAAAAACACAACGCCCGAGCTCCGGTGGACAGCATTGAAATGGAGATAAAAAAATCATCTTCTACCCAAGACCTGAATACAAAGAAATCAGACCCGGCCGAAGCCGGGAGCGCCGAAATTGTCGGGCTTCGCTACTGGTCCAATCCAAACTACACCCGGGTGGTCATCGATGCAGACAATGAAGTGTCCTACGCCCACAGACTTCTAAAAAAAGACGCCGCCATCAACAAACCCCAACGTCTTTATGTCGATTTAAACAACAGCAGACTGGGAAAAGACATTAAAAAACACATTCTCATCGATGACAATCTACTCATGGATACGCGTGCCGGACAGTTCTCCTCGAATCAGGTCCGGGTGGTTGTCGATATCAAGTCCTTTAGAACCTATAAAATCTTTTCCCTCAAGAACCCCTTCAGGATTGTCATCGATGTGTGGGGAAAGGATCCAAGCTCCACGCCGTCGGTGGCGATAACCGATACAAAAGGGGATAAGATTCCAGCCGGTGCTTTGGCCAAACAGCTTTCTCTGAGGGTAAGGCGCATTGTCATCGATCCGGGTCACGGCGGTCGAGATTATGGTGCGCCGGGTTATTTGAAAGGGGTTTATGAAAAAAACATTTCCCTGAAAGTTGCCAGACGCCTTGCAAATAAAATTCGCAAAAAGCTGGACTGTGAGGTGATCATGACCCGGAACAGCGACCGGAACCTTTCCCTGGAGGAGCGGACCGCCATCGCAAATACAAAAAATGCGGATCTTTTTATTTCCATACACACCAATGCTTCCCGGGACCGGCGGGCCTACGGCATCGAAACATTTTTTCTGAATCTGGCCACAGACAATGATGCCATTTTGGTGGCGGCCAGAGAAAATGCCACGTCCACCAAAAATATCAGCGACCTTCAGTCCATTTTAAGCGATCTCATGCAGAACGCAAAAATCAATGAATCGAGCCGCCTGGCGGTACATGTTCAGGAATCGTTGAAGGATCATTTGAAAAAGCACTACAGCCGGATAAAGAGTAAGGGCGTAAAACAGGCGCCGTTTTATGTTCTTTTGGGCGCCCAGATGCCGGCCATACTCATTGAAACCAGTTTTATCAGCAATTCTAGAGAATGCAAACGGCTCGTCAATGAAAAATATCAGGATCGAATGTGCGATGCCATCGTCAATGGAATTCAGGCGTATGTGAGGGAAACGAATCCTACCGCATTCATGGAAAAGAATCCGAAAAACGATTCGAGGAAAAAAGGAGGTTAAACAATGGCGTATAAAAACATTATTTTTAACATAGAAAATGGAATTGCAACGATTACCTTCAACAGGCCTAAAGTATTGAATGCATTGAACGAAGCATCCCTTCAAGAGTTTTCAGATGCTCTTGATGCGGTTGCTTCAGACGAAGACATCCGGGTTCTTGTCCTTACCGGAGCCGGGGAAAAGTCTTTTGTTGCCGGTGCGGATATCACGGAGTTTCTTAGGTTCAACGTCCTTAAAGCCAAACTCTTTGCCGAAACCGGACATGGAGTGGTCAATAGACTCCAAGAATTGCCGATACCGGTCATCGCGGCGGTGAACGGCTTTGCTCTAGGGGGTGGGTGTGAGGTGGTCCTTGGATGCGATTTTATTTACGCTGCTGAAAACGCCATGTTCGGTCTGCCGGAAATTAATCTTGGCATTATTCCCGGATTCGGCGGCACCCAGCGGCTGCCCAGATTGGTGGGCAAGAACATGGCCAAAGAAATGATATTCACCGGGAAAATGATTTCCGCAGCCGAAGCCCATGCGGTGGGGCTGGTCAACACGGTCTGCTCCCAGGACCAGCTCATGGCAGAAGTCATGAAGACCGCAGAAACCATGGCGTCAAAGGGAAGGGCCTCACTGCGTTCGGCAAAACAGGCCATCAACAGCGGAATGGATGCAGACCTCAAGACAGGCTGCAGAATAGAAATCGATGCCTTCGCCATCTGCCTGTCGAGCTCCGACGCAAAAGAAGGAACCGTGGCGTTTCTCGAAAAACGGAAAGCAAACTTCAAGGGGACTTTACAAGAATAAATCTTTTTCCTTGACATGATTTTATGAATCCATTATAGATCGCTTCAAGCTAATTTGACTTTATAATATAAATCTTAAGGGTTTAATAAATGCGGTTTCGATTTTTCTACTTTGGTTTTTTTAGGTTTTTGGGTGGCTTCTTTTTTAGGAAGTCTATTCATGGGCTGGCAAGGTAGAAAACGACCAACTTCTTCAAAAACCATGGGTAGACAGAAAAAAGAAACCCATGGTTTTCTTTTTATAGGCCGTGGGTTTAAAACCCGCGGCCTTTTTTGTTGTCAAAGGCCATTCTGTTCAACGGCATTTTAAAGTATTATGTTATCCATTCAATGATCGTCAAAATAAAACCTATTCTGAAAGGAGTTTTGGAATGATTCTCGACATCGGATTTGAAACCATGCCAAGGGAGGATCTCGAGGGCATCATACTGCGCCGGCTCAAAAACACAATTGATCGTGTTTATTCAAACGTCCCTTTTTACAGGAAAAAATTCCAAGAAAAAAATCTCTCGCCCAATGACATCCAGTCGCTGGAAGATTTAAAGCGGATTCCGTTTACCACAAAAGCGGATCTCAGGGACAATTATCCCTTTGGAATGTTTGCCGTTCCCATGGATACGGTTGTCCGGATCCATGCTTCGTCCGGAACCACGGGCAAACCGACGGTCGTTGGCTATACTGCAAGGGATGTGAACACCTGGGCCGAACTCATGGCCAGAGCCCTGGCGGCCGGTGGGGCGACCCGGGGCGACATCATTCACAATGCCTACGGATACGGCCTCTTTACCGGAGGACTGGGTGTCCACTATGGCGCGGAAAAGCTGGGGGCTTCGGTTATTCCGGTTTCAGGGGGAAACACCAAGAGACAAATTGTGATCATGAAGGATTTCGGCCCCACCATTTTGACGGCAACCCCCTCATATGCCCTTCACCTCGCCGAAGTCGCTGAAGATATGGGCGTTTCTTTTAAAGATCTGAAATTTAAATTCGGAATTTTCGGGGCCGAACCCTGGTCGGAAAAAATGCGCCAGGAGATCGAACGAAAATTGAATCTGATTGCCGTAGATATTTACGGCTTAAGCGAGGTCCTCGGCCCGGGGGTTGCCATTGAGTGTCACGAAGCCAAGCGCGGACTGCACATCTTTGAAGATCATTTCATTCCTGAAATTATCGAACCCGTATCCGGAGAAGTTCTTCCATACGGTGAAACCGGTGAGCTTGTTTTTACCACCATCACCAAAGAAGCATTTCCTGTTATCCGTTACCGGACCCGGGACATAACTTCTTTGAATCCCGAGCCGTGTATATGCGGCCGGACCCATATTCGAATGAATCGGGTGAGCGGCCGTACAGATGACATGCTGATCATCCGGGGGGTTAATGTATTTCCCTCCCAGATCGAAAGCGTCCTTTTGGAAATGGATGCGGCGGAACCCCACTACCAGCTTGTGGTGGACAGGGAGGACAATCTGGACACCCTGACCGTGCTAGTGGAAGTCGGTGAAGCCCTCTTTTCCGATGAAGTCAAACATCTACAAAATCGGGAAAGGCAGATCTCAAAAAATATCAAGGATTATCTCGGTGTTTCAGCCAGAGTGAAACTGGTGGAACCCAAGACCATTGCCCGAAGCGAGGGCAAGGCAGTCAGGGTGATCGACAATCGCAAGATATAAATGACGGAAGTCAGGGATCAGGGGCCAGGGGTCAGAAAACAGATGGCAAATGACGAATGACGAATGACGAAAGATAAGGAGGACAATTATGCGGGCGGAACAAATTTCAGTCTTTTTGGAAAATAAGGCGGGACGGTTGGCTGAAGTTACAGCCATTCTTGCAGAAGCCGGTGTAAATATCCGGGCCCTCGCCGTTGCAGATACATCCGATTTCGGCGTACTTCGTCTGATCGTAGATGATAATGCAAAAGCGGTTGAATCGCTGAAAAAGTCATGGATTTACCGTAGGGAAAACCGATGTTGTGGCCGTAGAAGTGGAGGACAGGCCCGGGGGCCTTCATCGGATACTGGGTATTTTGCACAAAGCCGAAATCAATGTGGAATACATGTATGCCTTTGTTCAGCACAGCGGAAAAAATGCGGTCATGATTTTCCGAATCGACAACATCGAAGACGCTGTCAAAATACTTCAAGAAAACAGCGTAAAGGTCATTGACGGAGATAAAGTTTATACAATGTAGATGTTCGAAAATTTGCGTATGCAAGACGAGAGCGGTATAAACTTGGGGTTAGAATAGACTTTTATTAACGTTAAACGCAAAAGGAGAGGAAAATGACACTCAGAAAAATTGCTGTTCTGTCCACGATTTGTCTTTTCGCCATTGGACTGCTTGCCGGCCCGGCGCTGGCCTTTAAAGGAACTTACAAGGTGGGTGCCCTTTTTTCTGTCACCGGCAAATGGTCCTTTTTGGGAGATCCTGAAAAAAAGACTGCTGAAATGATTGTAGAGCAGATCAACAATGCCGGCGGCATTAACGGAAATAAACTGGACCTGATTGTTTATGATACTGAGGGGGATGCTACTAAAACAAACCTAGCCTTCAAAAAACTCATTACTCAAGATAAGGTATGTGCGGTGATCGGCCCTTCTGGAAGCGGGACAACCATGGCGATCGTTCCTGTTGCCGAGAAGCACGAGATTCCGCTTATCTCGTGTGCTGCCAGTTACAAGATTGTCCATGATGAAAAGACGGGGAAACCGTATAAGTGGGTTTTTAAGACTCCCCAGACAGATACCATGGCGGCGGAGGCTATTTACACACATATGAAAAAACACGGTATCAGCAAAATCGCCATTATCAGTGTTACCTCCGGATTTGGCGCCAGCGGACGCGGCGAACTCATCAGGCTTGCTCCTGAGTACGGGATGAATATTGTGGCAGATGAAAAGTATGGAGGGAAAGATAGCGACTTGACCGCCCAGTTGACCAAGATCAAGGGTACGGCACCCCAGGCCATTATCAACTGGTCTGTGGGTCCGACCCAGGTAGTGGTGCTTCGCAACTATAGAGATCTGGGAATGGGCAGCATTCCGTTTTATCAAAGCCATGGGTTTGGAAGCCGGAAGAACATCGAGTTGGCTGCTGGTGCGGCGGAAGGTGTTTTCTGTCCACTGGGTTCATGTAACATTGCCGAACTTCTTCCGGAGAACCATCCTCAAAAAGCCGTGACCATGGCGTATAATAAAAATTATATGGCCAAATATAACGAACCGTTGTCCTCATTCGGCGGTCATGCATGGGATGCTCTGAACATGGTGGTAAAAGCGCTTGAAAACGTTGGTGACGACAAGGCAAAGATTCAAAGCTATCTTGAAAATCATATTAAGGGCTTTGTGGGGCAGCATGGTATTTTTAACTACTCAGTCGACGACCATAACGGTCTTACGAAAGATGCCTTTAATATGGTCGTTGTAAAAGATGGAGACTGGGCATTGACGGACTGATTCAAGCGAACCGATCCGTTTGGTCGTGACGTTAGATAAAACGAAGCTCCCCGCAGCTTGCTGCGGGGAGCTTCGTTTGATGAAATACAATGGAAAAAATTACCCTCGCAGGACAGCTATTTCAATATTTGATTACGGGGCTGACCGTTGGCAGTATTTATGCAATGGTGGCCGTCGGGTTTAATATTATCTATAATGTGACCGAGATCATCAATTTTGCCCAGGGCGAATTTGTGATGCTGGGAGGATTGATTATGGTCTTTTTTCACGTTGCCGTCGGACTTCCCCTGATTCTGGCATTTCCGGCAACGGTTATCCTGGTCACTCTGGTGGGGGTGCTGTTGGATAGATTGGCCATCAACCCCATTCGACAGCCCACGGTACTCACCCTGATTATTGCAACGATTGCTGCGTCCATTCTGCTCAAGGGAACGGCCATGTTCGTCTGGGGCAAGAACCCTTATGATCTCCCTGCGTTTTCCGGACGGAGTCCCATCTCTATTTTCGGCGCCGTGATCCAACCTCAGTATTTGTGGGTGATCGGATTTTTAATCGTCATTGTTATTATTCTGTCCATTTTCTTTAATCGAACCATTATCGGAAAGGCAATGAGTGCCTGTGCGGACAATCCCGATGCAGCCAGTCTGGTCGGGATTAATGTCAAGCAGATGATATTGTTGTCATTTGCGCTTTCAGCCGCCATCGGAGCGGTTGCCGGCATTACGGTGACGCCCATCTCTCTGATGGAATACGATCGGGGGGCCATGCTGGCGGTGAAGGGATTCAGCGCCGCTGTTTTGGGAGGGCTGGGCAGTTTTCCGGGCGCTATTTTAGGCGGTTTAATTATCGGCGCCATCGAATCGTTCGGCGCCGGGCTTATTTCTTCCGGGTACAAAGATGCCTTTGCATTGATTGTACTTTTGGTGGTGTTGTTTTTTAAGCCCAGTGGAATTTTGGGCAGCATAGAGATCAGCAGGATCAAGAGGTTTTAGTCATGTTACGAATCGGCAAACTTCCCATCGCCGTTTTTGCGCTATGTATCATCATTTTCCCATGGCTTGCTCGAGAAATTACCTGCATAAGCCATTATACCGATATTATGGTTTTTGTGGGAATTTACTGCCTGATTACCATCGGTCTGAGTTTGCTGATGGGCTATGCGGGACAAATATCCATCGGTCACGGGGCCTTTTATGGCATCGGTGCTTACACCTCGGCAATTTTGACGGTTCGTTACGGCTTAAATCCCTGGACCTGTATGCTGATCGGCATGAGTATTGCCGCGGTGGTTGCCGTTTTGGTCGGAGCGCCTTCTCTCAAGCTGAAGGGGCATTATTTGGCCATGGCAACACTGGCCTTTGGAGTTATCGTTTATATCATCTTCAATGAAGAGGCTGCCTGGACCGGCGGTCCGGATGGTATGTCCGGAATCCCCGGTTTAAGCTTGTTCGGGTTTGAATTCGATTCCATTGAAAGGTATTATTATCTGGTGTGGGGTTTTGTATTCTTTGCGTTTATCTTTACCGTCGATTTGATTCAATCGGGCACGGGGCGTGCATTGAGGGCCATCCATGCGAGCGAACCGGCCGCCAATGCCATGGGTGTGGATATTTCCAGATTCAAGATACTGGTATTTGTCTACTCTGCAATATTAGCATCTTTGGCGGGGAGTATCTATGCCCATTATCTTAATTTTATCAATCCGTCTACGTTTGACCTTTTCTTTTCAATCAAGCTTTTGATCATGATTGCTCTTGGCGGTATGTATAACATCTGGGGCGCTATCATCGGTGCCGGGCTTATCACTTTTTTGAGCTATGAATGGCTCCATTATTTTCAAGAATTCGAAGTCATCGTATATGGGGCTATCCTGCTTTTGGTCACCATTTTTCTGCCTAAGGGCCTGGTGGGAGTGGCTGAAATTGCAAAAGACTGGTTCAGGAGATAGATGACAGATGACGGTCGATAACGGGGAAAATATCCTGGAGGTTCAGGGAGTGGTCATGGTTTTTGGCGGATTAATGGCGCTCAGCAACCTCAGTTTCCAGGTTAAAAAGGGAATGATCAAGGCGGTTATCGGTCCCAACGGTGCCGGTAAAACAACACTCTTTAATGTCATTACCGGATCTTTTCCACCCATAAAGGGATCTATAAGGTTTAAAGGCCGGTCCATCGAAAATCTCAAGGCCCACAAAATTGCAGACCGGGGAATTTCACGGACATTCCAGACCGTCGAGCTGTTTGGCAATATGACCGTTCTTGAAAATGTCATGCTGGGATGCCATACCCGGGTCCCCACATCCTTTATGGCGTCGGGGTTCAGACTCCCGGGAGCCAAACGGAAAGAAGAAGAAATGCGGGAAAGGGCCCTGAAGATTTTGAAGTTCATCGGGCTGGCAGACAAGTTCGAAGAACCGGCGGACAACCTGCCGCTTGGGCAGCAGAAGATGCTGGAAATCGGACGGGCTTTGGCCACTGAACCGGAACTGATCTGTCTGGACGAGCCTGCGGCGGGCCTCAATGAGACCGAAACGTATGTGGCATCTTCTCTGATCAAAGCCATCAACGCAAAAGGGATTACCGTTTTGCTGGTTGAGCATGATATGAAGGTGATCATGAATATATCCGATGAGATTGTGGTGCTCAACTATGGACAGAAGATCGCGGAAGGAACTCCGGAAGCGATCCGGGACAATCCAAGGGTAATTGAAGCCTATTTGGGAAGCGAGGCTTAAAATATGCTTAAGATCGAGGGGCTATGCACCGCGTATGGCAGAATCCATGTTCTGAAAAAAGTTTCACTTAAGGTGCCCGAAGGAAAGATGGTTTCCATCATTGGGGCCAACGGAGCCGGAAAATCGACCCTGCTCAAGGCGATATCCGGGTTGATGAAGATCGATAAAGGCCGCATTCTGTATAAAGACCGCGACATTGGCGGTCTGTCTGCCAACCGGATCGTCAGTTTGGGCATATCCCAGGTGCCGGAAGGGCGGCAGATTTTTGCCCACCTCACGGTTCTGGACAATATCCACCTCGGGGCTTATTTATACTTTAAACCCAGGAACCGTCTAGAGATCAACGAGAAGGTCAAGGGTATTTATGAAATCTTTCCGGTTCTTGAAAAACGTTCAAAGCAGATTGCCGGCACCCTGTCCGGTGGAGAACAGCAGATGCTGGCCATTGCCCGGGCCTTGATGGCCCAGCCTGAACTGCTCCTGTTGGATGAACCTTCCATGGGCATTGCTCCCTTGATCGTTCGTGAGATATTTCATGTCATAAAACAGCTGAACGAAACAGGAACCACGGTTCTGCTTGTGGAGCAGAATGCAAGGGCCGCCCTCAAAATCGCCCATTATTCCTACGTGATAGAGCGGGGAGAAATCGTTCTGGAAGGTTTGGCCGGAGAGCTTCTTCACAACCCGAAGGTCAAAGAGGTGTATCTCGGCGGGTAACCCATAACCATACATTAATATTAAAATGATGAATTCTGAAAAATCGGACAAAAACGAGAAAGCCCCTAAAGATAAAAACAAAGTTGTTGTCCAGATAATCTGGGGCATTGCACTCACCCTGGCCGGAATCGGGGTGTTTTTCAGGATCCCCCAGGTAATGCCCAGAATTGAAAAGATCGAACAATTCGCTTCGGTAATGGTTTTTATCCGTTTTAGCTTCTATCTTTTGGGTATGCTTCTGATTGGCGGGGGGCTGAAGAAAATTTATATTCACTTTGGAATATTAAAAGATCGCTAACCATTGCTTCACACAGAATCGCGAAGCGATGGTAACACCGAAAATCGTCGGGTCCATCCTCGTTTTATCTTGCACCCCCGTTGGCTCCTTGCACAGAAATTCGTGCATGGATGCCCATTTGAATGTGTAACTTCCACGGGTTCCCAACCATTAAAAATTTCCATGGAATCCAATTCATAGAATTTGCCGGTTTAATTCAATGTGTCACGGGTCCCCAAAAAACCTTTCAGCTCTTAGCTTTGCGAGAATTCTGGGTGGAAAGACGCATTTTAAAATCCGTCGGGTTTTAAAAAAAAGTGCTCTTTGGCACAAACGTTGCTGAACCGGATACCATGGTTTTAAAGAGACGGAAACTCAAATTCGAAATTGCATATCGAAAAAACCTTCAGGACATTTGCAACAAAATACATGCTGCTGTAAATTTGGACGAGATCCTCGTCGATCTGAAAGACGAAATCACCGGGCTTTTTGAAGCGGAGCGATTGACCGTTTATGTGGTGGATGGGAAAAAACGGGAACTGGTCTCGAGGTTTAAATCCGGAGATGAAATCGCCGAGATCCGCATCCCCATATCGAATACGAGTATCTCCGGATGCGCTGCCTTTAAGCGGAAGCTCATAAATATAAAAAACGTTTATGATGACCGGGAAGTGGCTTCCATCGATGAAGACCTGAAATTCGACAAAAGCTGGGATCAAAGGGCAGGTTTTAAAACCAAACAGGTCCTGGTGGTACCGGTCATATTCAAAAAGTTTATCCTTGGCGTCATTCAGTTGATCAATCGGCGGGACGGCGGTTTGTTCAGTAGACTCGATGAGAAGTCTGTCACCGAAATGGCCAAAATTCTGGGAATTGCCTTGTACAACCAGAAACGGATGGCAAAGGCAAGGCCCAACAAGTTCGATTATCTTCTGGAACATCATATTCTGACTCAAAAAGAACTCGACAGAGCTGTTTCCGATGCCCGGAAAGGAAAAGAATCCATTGAATCGGTTTTAATGTCGGATTTTAAGATTTCCAAAAAAAAGATCGGAAAATCTTTGAGTCGGTTCTACAAGGTTCCCTTTGTGGAATATGACAGAGACACGCCGGTTCCCCATGAACTGCTCACCGGTCTTAAAGTCCCTTTCCTGCGTAACAATCTCTGGGTTCCATTGAAGATGGAAGATAAAAAGATCGTTGTTGCAATCACCAATCCCTTCGACCTTCAAAAGATCGGTGAAATTAGGTCTCTTTTTCCCGGAAAGCCTCTGTCCTTCTATGTTGCTTTAAAACAGGACGTTCTGAACTTTATCAAACACTTCACCCGGAAAGAAAAAAAATCGGTTTCCATGGAAGAACTCCTATATCGGCTCGAAGGTGAGGAAGAAGCTATAGAAGATGAAGAGGCCGTGCTGTATGAAGAAGATAGTGCCATTGTGCAGCTGGTCCATAAAGTCATCGCCGAGGCCCATGACCAGGGATCTTCGGATATTCATATCGAACCGTACCCGGGAAAAGAAAAGACCCAGATCCGAATCCGGGTCGACGGGATGTGTCAGGTTTTCGAGGCCGTTCCCCATGCCCTTCGAGATAAAATCGTATCCCGGATAAAAATCATGGCCGGCCTCGACATTGTGGAGCGGCGCAAACCCCAGGACGGCACCATAAAATTCAAAAATTATGGCGGTCCTGATATCGAGCTCCGGGTGGCCACCGTCCCCACCCAAGGCAATGTGGAAGATGTGGTGATGCGGATACTCCATTCCGGGGATCCGCTTCCTTTGAATAGAATCGGTTTTTCCACCGCTAATTACAACAACTTTATCGGGGCCGTCACAAAACCCTATGGCCTCATCTTCGTATGCGGACCCACCGGTTCCGGTAAGACGTCCACCCTCCATTCGGCTCTATCGTATATCAATACCACCGAAACCAAAATCTGGACCGCAGAAGATCCTGTGGAGATCAGCCAGCGGGGACTGCGACAGGTTCAGGTAAAGCCCAAAATCGGGTTGGACTTTGCTTCTGCAATGCGGGCATTTTTAAGATCGGACCCGGATGTGATCATGGTCGGTGAAATGCGGGACCGGGAGACCACGGCCATCGGCATTGAGGCATCCCTCACCGGACATCTGGTATTTTCAACCCTTCATACGAACAGCGCCCCTGAAAGTATCAGCCGGCTCCTTGACATGGGAATGGATCCGTTCAACTTCGCAGATGCCATATTGTGTATTCTTGCCCAGCGTCTGGTTCGCACCCTGTGTAGACGTTGCAAGGCATCGTATCATCCATCCGGGAAGGAGTACGACGAGTTGGTTCGGGAATATGGTTTGGTCCAAGAATTTAAAAAGAACGTTGATATTCTTTACACCGAGAATCTGATGCTCTATCGGGCAAAAGGCTGTCCGAATTGTTACAACGCCGGATATGCAGGCCGAATGGCGCTCCATGAGCTGTTGATGGGGACCGAATCCATGAAAAAACTGATCCAGAACCGATCGCCGGTGGAGGTGATACGGGAACAGGCCATGAAAGACGGCATGAACACGTTAAAACAGGACGGCATCCAAAAGGTTTTTGGGGGAAACTGTGATCTTATGCAGGTGAGGAAGGTGTGCATCTGAGTCTTGATAGCGGTGGAGACCCTCATCTACTGCGTTATTAAGGGCTCGCAATAGCAGACTATGGCTTCACCCTTAAGTGCCTTGCATATGAGTGCCTCCGCCGCTATCAAGACTAAGATGGGAAACTTGGATATACGCGCTAAAATGCTTTGCCGCTTTTCACGGCGTCTTTGAATTTCTTCACCTGGCTTTGATAATAGCCCCGGTTTGTCGTTGCCGTCTCGAGGGCACGGGTTCCGGTGAGAAGGGCCATTTCAAACTGACCGTTTGCATAATAACTTTCGGCAAGGGTGTCGAATATGTGCGGAGCAACTTTGAGTCCCGCTGCTTTTTTTGCAAGGACCAGTGCTTTTTCCGGATCCCGGAAGGTATCGACTTCGCAGGTGGCATACAGCCATGCCAGGTTGTTCAAGGCATAAGGGTTGTCGGGATTGAGCCGTAGCGATTGTTCATATGCCTTTATGGTTTCCGTGTAGTTTTTATTGCTGAAATATAGATCCCCCAGTGTGGTGTAAAGGAGGGGATTGTCAGGGGTTTTTTCGAGTTCCCTTTGGATGACTTTTTCAAAAAAATGCGTGTTTAATTTCTTGCCGGCTTCACCAAAATTCAAATTATACCCGATACCACAGATGAGTACGATCCCCACCAGATATACGGCGATACTTTTTTTAATTTTGTTGTCATGGCGGGTTATCCAGCGCCGGTCCATTTCGCACCTTTTTAGATAGTTGATCCGTTTTCTGATACTGAAATGGTGCCAGTTGGGTTTGTCGGAGGGGTGCCCGCTGGTTGCAGCGATTTTTTCAAATGTGGAGATCAGCGGTCCGGCACTATCGAAAAGGGCGTATACGTAGGTGTCGGCCTGCCGCTCGAAATTACGCATAAAATAACCGAAAATGAAGCGAAAATAGATCAAAAAAACGGTGATAATGACCAGGCTGAATATCCAGGTGGTAACGGTGGTCTGATCGAGACCGGTGGCGGTTATGAGCCGGTAAATGGTTTCTGAAAAAAGAATGGAATATACCAGCAGATTAAAAGTGGCGTAGGAGATCATCATATAGCCCACAAAAAACATGAGATAAAATAAAAGATGCTTTTTCTTGATGTGGCCTATTTCGTGGGCGATGACCGCATCGATTTCTTCAGGTTCCAACAGTTCCAAGAGGCCATTGGTGACCAGAATATAGCGGAATTTCTTGATCAGTCCCATGACAGCGGCGGTAATCATTCTTCCGCCGAAGATGGGCCAGTAAAGAATGTTGGCATATCCCATTTCGGCTTTTCGGCAGAGATTTTCGATCCGGCTTCTGTGGTGACCGGTTTCAAGGGGCTTACATCTCCAGAATTTCTGAATCATGGTGGGGCCTAGGATGGCAATGGCCAAAAGGAAAATAAGGAAGTAGGCCACTTCTCCCTCGGTGGTGGACAGCAGGCGTTTGGGAAGTTCAAAGGGCAGGGCATTGATAATGTCTGCGATTCCGGAAAGCAGGAGCCAGGGCAGAAGTATGGGGGCTGAAAATGAAATTTGGGAGAGAACATAGGATCTCCTTGACATGTCGGTCCGGTACAGGACTTGATAAGGTCCGTAAGCACATGCCCAAACAATTGCCAGGTAAAAGATAAAAAGGAAAAGAAACAACAAGGCCTGAAACGTCGGAATCAAGGCCAGGAAGTGGATTTTCGTCAAAAAAGACGATAGACTCAGTCCGTAAATATCGATGGAAAAAAGAACGATGGCCAATATGGATTGGCGGGTTAATGTGGCGGTGAATTTATTGTCGAGATGAAAAAGCCTTTCTTTAAAAATCCGCTTTTCAATTCTGTGAAACTGAATCCAGGTGAACAGGGTAAAAATGACAATCAGACCGACAAAGAGAAAAAGAGTTTCAGGTCCTGTGAAATTGGTCTCTTCAGAAGGTTGATAGGTACTGTATATGAGAAGTACCAGAATGAAGTATATGAAGTTGCCAAACATAATTTATCAATAAATTGTGAATCGTAAAGCGTAACGGGTGATGAGTGAGTTTCACTTGTCATTTACCATTTGTCACTTGTTACTTGTAAAATCTTTCTTTTTCACTGTAGATACAGCCGCAGTATTGCTGACGGTAAAGTTTCAAGTTTTTGGAGGTTTCGACGCCTTCCTTCCATCCTTTTCGGAAATCATCGTAGTAGAATTTTACGCCTACGGATTTCCCCACGGCCTCACCGATGGATTTTATTGCATCGTGCTTCTGGAATTTACTGTATAACAGTGTGGAGCTGAAATAGTCGAACTTTCCGCGCTTTGCCATGAGTGCCGTGGATTTGAGGCGTTCATGGTAGCAGTAGTCGCAACGGTTCGATTCTCTGAACGCCACGTTTCGGATGAAACCTTCCAGATCGTATCCGTCCTGGTAGATGACTCTGAGATCCCTGGAAGCGCTATAAGATTTCAGGGTTTCCTCTCTTCGGATACACTCCGTATAGGGGTGGATGTTGTTTCTGTAGAAGAAACCCATGATGTCAAGCCCATCATTGCGAAGGGTTTTCAACGGGTATATGGCACACGGGGCGCAGCAGATGTGAAGAAGGATTTTCATCTTCTTTCTCCAAAAATTGCGGTTCCGATACGCACAAGGGTTGCCCCTTCCTG
>CAWBNO010000011.1:0-172807 GCA_963790095.1 uncultured delta proteobacterium
ACCACTCTTTTTGCAACTTCGAGTCATTTCACCCAATTTATAAGAAGTCATCTCAAAATAAAGATTTTGGTTCAAGATCAAGGCGGAGCCGAGTTTTAACCCGCAGGCATACTTTTAGTATGTCGAGGACTTAAAACAAGGTTCCAACGCCGAGATTGGGCCAAAAGATTATTTTGAGATAGCTTCTATTAAACTATCGCCAAAGTCAGTGGTTAAACCGATGTCTCGGAAATTCGCCAATTCAATGAAAATTCGGCCAATTTCGTCGGAATTGAACAAACGAAGCGATGGTATTTATTAATATCATTGAAAAGGGGGCCTGTAAATCGTAAATTTATGGATGTGACCCAGCTTTTTTGGCCCGGCTTGCAAAGGGTTCGGCAATTGCCAGGTTCACGACCCGTACCCGGTTTGTCCTGCTGTTCATATCGAACCCTAACGGATTTTCCCTGGGGCGTGAAATCGTCTGCTTGAATTTTTTAAAAGTGGATTTATATTTAACCCTGACCCAGGGAAATTGGAAAGGGTCTTCTTTTCGGGGCAACCTTCGATATTTAATTTGTTTTTTATTTGTTTTTTCAATTAGTTTTAGCTCATTAGTTAAACTTAAGGTTAACTATAATTCAACGGTATTGGAAACCGTAACTTTAAAAAACTTTTAAAGAGGTTATAAGATGGGAAATCAAATTAAAACAACCATTTTACTTGCCGTTATGACGGTTTTTTTTCTGTGGATCGGCCAGCTTTTGGGCGGTCGACAGGGCTTGATTATCGCCCTGGTCTTTGCAGCGGGAATGAATTTTTTCAGTTACTGGTATTCCGACAAAATCGTTCTTCGCATGTACAAAGCCCGTGAAGCGACACCCGCCCAGTCCCCTGAAATCTATTCAATTGTAGAGAACCTTGCCCGGAATGCCGGTCTTCCCACCCCCAAGGTATACATTATTCCCCAGACCTCTCCCAATGCCTTTGCAACCGGCAGAAACCCGGAACATGCGGTTGTTGCCGTAACAGAAGGGCTCCTTGACATCATGACCCCTAATGAACTCGCCGGCGTTCTGGCCCATGAATTGGCCGATGTCCAGAACCGCGACATCCTCATCGGTTCCATTGCTGCCACCATGGCCGGGGCCGTCATGATGCTGGCGAGTATGGCCCGATGGTCGGCGATTTTTGGCGGTGTGGGCGATGATGAAGAAGGCGTGGGCGGTTTGGGGTTGATCGTCATGTCGATTCTTGCACCCATTGCAGCCTTACTGATACAGACCGCCATATCCCGGTCCCGGGAATATATGGCCGATGCGTCGGGTGCCCGTTTTGCCGGAAACAATGAAGGCCTGGCAAGGGCACTGGAAAAGCTAGGTGCTTACTCGGCCAGACGTCCCATGAATGCCAACCCATCCACCGCCCACATGTTTATCGTAAACCCCCTTTCCGGGAAAAAAATGATGAGCTTGTTCTCCACCCACCCGCCCCTGGAAGATCGAATTGCACGGCTCAGAGGCACCCGGCCACCGATAAGGACCTCGGGTCAGGGCGACGGTATGGATCCGGATAAAGGCAAGGCATTTTGGGACCGATTGTCCGGATAAAACAGAATTTTTTAATGCCCCCAAAATTTTTAGCCTTGATGTTCGCTCAAAAATTTCCTAATAGACATGCCTGAAAAAAACAAACCGTCGATAAAAAGGAAAAACCATGATCCATGTTGAAAATTTGACCAAATACTACAACGATTTCTGCGCTGTGGATCGCATCAGCGTCGACATCCATAAAGGTGAAGTCCTCGGCCTGCTGGGCCCCAATGGCGCAGGTAAGACAACCACGTTGCGGATGCTCACCGGCTATTTTATGCCCACATCCGGAACCATTCGCGTCAAGGACTATCTCCTCGATGAAAATTTGCTGGAAATCAAAAAACTCATGGGATATCTCCCCGAGTCCGCCCCCCTGTATCACAACATGCTGGTCTTCGATTATCTCGACTACGTTGCCAAAATCCGGGGTCTGGACAAAGACCAAAGGGCTTTTAGGATTCGACAGCTTGTGGATTTGTGCGGACTGGGCGAAATTATGCACCGGAGCATCCATGAACTCTCCAAAGGGTTGAATCAGCGGGTGGGGCTGGCCCACGCCATGATGACCGACCCGGAAATCCTGATTTTAGATGAACCCACATCCGGACTCGATCCCAATCAGATCGTCGAAATCCGGGAGATCATCCGAAAGATCGGCGAGGAGAAAACCGTCATTCTCTCCACCCACATTCTCACCGAAGTCGAAGCCACCTGCGACCGGGTGGTGATCATCAACAACGGAAAGATCGTTGCGGACGACCATGTGGAACACCTCAAGCAGACCGCCGGACAAAAACATTTTATCCATTTAGAACTCTGCAACGCAGATTTTCAAGAAGTATGCCGTGGACTCAACGGTATCGAAGGCGTTGTCAACACGGAACAGATCGACGACACTTCCGGAGGCTCGCTGAGGGTTCGCCTTGCCTGCGAATCTGCCGTGGACCTGAGAGAAACCATCTACCAAACCATTAAACAGACATCCTGGGTTCTTATCGGGTTTCATCAGGAGACCAAAACCCTTGAAAACATATTCCGAGAACTCACCAAGGAGGACTGACATGCAGCAGGCTATCCGCATCTGCAACAAGGAATTAAAAGACTATTTTATATCCCCCATCGCCTATATCGTCATATCTATTTTCCTGCTGGTGACGGGGTGGTTCTTTTTTACGACATTTTTCTACTATAACCAGGCCGACCTTAGAAACTTTTTTGGTCTGCTCCCCATTACCTTCGCCTTCCTCATCCCGGCAGTGACCATGCGATTGTTTTCCGAAGAAATGAATGTGGGATCCTATGAACTGCTTCTCACCCTGCCGGTAACCTTTAAGGATATTCTCTTGGGCAAATTCCTGGCCGGCGTGTTATTCGTCGCCGCGGCGTTGGTGCCCACCTTGGCCTATCCAATCTGCATCGCATTTATGGGAGAGCTGGACTGGGGACCCGTGGCAGGCGGTTATCTGGGCGCCCTTTTGCTGGGTGCGGCCTTTGTCGCCGTGGGTCTGTTCTCCTCATCTCTGACACGCAACCAGATCATCGCGTTTATTGTGGGCACGGCCATCTGCTTTTCCCTGACGTTGATCGACAAAATGCTCTTTTTCTTTCCCAGTTCTCTTCTGGGGGTTATCGGGTATCTTGGGGCTGATTTTCATTTCCAAAACATTGCCAAAGGGATTGTCGATTCCCGGGATATTCTCTATTTTCTAAGTGTTGTTTTCATCGGCCTTTACGGAACCCATCTGGTTATGCAGGAAAAAAGTTGAGGAGCACACCATGAGCATGCAGAACCCCTTTGCAAAATATATAAAAATGTCCATTTATCTGGTCATTATCGTTCTCGTCAATGTGGCGGGCATGACCCTCTTTTTCAGGATGGACCTCACCGAAAACAGAACCTATTCCATATCCGAAGCCAGCAAAACGGTGGTTTCCACACTTTCCGAACCTCTGACCGTCAATGTGTTTTTCACCAAAGATTTGCCGGCCCCTTACAATAATACGGAGCGATATCTGCACGATCTCCTCGAAGAATATGCTATCCACGCCAACGCGTATTTCAATTACCGGTTTTATGACGTCAGCCCCGAGGCTGAAGGGATCGACCCCCGGGCACTGGAGAATCAGAAACTGGCCAACAACTACGGTATCCACCCGGTTCAAATCCAGGTTTTCGAAGAAGACGAGGTGAAATTCAAAAAGGCCTATATGGGCCTGGTGTTGATCCACGGAGATATGGTGGAGAGGATTCCCACCATTACCGCCATCAATGGCATCGAGTACACACTGACCACGGCCATACAGAAACTGAACAACAAAATCAGCGCTCTGTTGGGTCTGTCCGACACGATCAAGGTCAAGCTCTTCCTTTCTTCCTCGTTGAAATCTGTTGCACCGTTTATGGGCCTCGACCAACTTCCCGAATACCCAGACAAGGTGAAAGGGATCGTTGAAAGCCTGAATGCCAAAAACTACGGAAAGCTGGAATATTCCTATATCGACCCTTCAACAGTGCCGACACAGGCGCCGTCCTGGAAAAAATATAACCTGATGCACCTCCAATGGCCGGCCCTGTCCGACGACAAGATCCAGGCCGGAGAAGGAACCATCGGCCTGGTGATGGAATACGGGGAAAAAATCAGGGAGATCCCCTTGTTAAGCGTTCTCAGGCTTCCCATCATCGGGACCCAATATAATCTGACCGGCCTCGACGACATGGAACGCCTCATCGACGACAATCTGGAGATGCTGGTGGATATCAACGAAAACCTCGGATACCTTTCGGATCACGGCACCCTCGATATTTCAGGGGCCTCGCCCATGGGGCAGCGAAACCCCGACACCTTATCCACTTTTTCAAACCTGGTTTCCCGGACATACAGCATCACACCCATTAACTTAAAAGACGCCAATATCCCCCCAAGCATCAACTGCCTGGTCATCGTGCGACCCACGGAAGCTTTTTCAGATTTCGAACTCTACCAGATCGATCAGGCATTGATGAAGGGAACCAATTTGGCACTCTTTCTGGATGCCTTTAAAGAAGTCAGGCCCAACACCCAGCAGCCTTTTGGAATGAACCGGGAACCCAATTATGTTCCGCTGGATACCGGTCTTGAAAAATTGCTGGACCATTACGGCATCCGCATAAAAAAATCGTATGTCCTCGATGAAAACTGTCACAAGCAACGGCTTCCCCAAAGCATGGGCGGGGGTGAACGGCCCATATATTTTGCCCCCATCATCAAAAACAGGTTCATAAACCATGATCTTGAGTATATGCGGGGCATCAACGGACTGATTTCAGTTAAAATATCGCCCTTGGAACTGGATGAAAAACGAATTTCAGAACATACGCTCACGGCGGTGAAGCTCATTGCATCTTCAGAAAAATCCTGGGAAATGGGTCAGCCCATCAATCTCAACCCCATGTTCCTCAGTCCGCCGTCCTCGGATGATGAGCAGCAGAGTTTTCCGTTGGCCTATATTCTTGAAGGGTCGTTCCCCAGTTATTTTGACGGAAAACAGATGCCTGAAAAAACCACCGAAGATATTGGCACGGAAAATCAGGAGGATAAAGAGACCGCCCCCGAACCGGTGGCGGAGAAGGCAACCGTCGATCTGTCGAAAATCAAAGGCAAAGGAGGGTTTATATCCAAAGGAAAGCCCGCCAAAATTTTCCTTCTGGCCTCGTCGGACATGCTCAAAGACAATGTTCTGGATCCTGAAGGGAACAGCCCCAACGACATGTTCGTTCTAAACATCATCGATGCCCTGAACCATCGTGAAAATATTGCCATGATGCGAAGCAAGGTGCTCAGTTTCAATCCCCTGGTGGATACCGGAGCGCTGACAAAAACCTTTGTCAAAACCTTTAACATTGCCGGCCTTCCGGTACTGGTGGTCTTTTTAGGCCTCGTGGTTTGGCTGAAGCGCCATTCCAGAAAAAAGCGGATCGCGTCGATGTTTCAGAAATAAAGAAACGTATAACCGTTCAAGGTCTTAGGGTTCGGAGTTAAACCGATTGTGCAATCTACCTCAACCCCGGACCGAAAACCCTTGAACCCGTGAACCCATTGAAAGAGTCAAATATGATAAATTTGTGAAACGTGAAACGTAAAATGAATACATTTAGTATTCATTAAGAGAAAACATTACACAACATATAGACTTTTCACGTTTAACTTTTTACTTTTTACGGAACTATCAAATATGAAACTAAAAAAAGAATATCTAATACTTACGGCCATTATGGTCGCCTTGATCCTTTATCTTGTACTGCACCGGTCGAACCGGACCCACTATACCCTTCCGGAAATTTCTTCCATTCCCGGCAAACAGATTTCAAAAATAGCGTTCGAAAAAGCCGACGGAACCGTTGTTTTGAACAAAAAAGACAACACCTGGTATATCGGGCCGAAAGCCTATCCTGCCGATTCAGATAAGGTCCAAGACATCCTTAACGTTATTGAAAACTTAAAAATGACGGCCCTGGTATCGGAATCCAAAAACTATGTCCGGTACGATTTAAATCCGGACAAAAAAATCCACGTAAAAGCCTGGCAGGGCGAGTCCCTGATCAGAGAGTTCGATATCGGGAAAGCAGCCGCAACCTTTCAGCACACGTTTGTGAAACTGGCGGAAAATCCCAATGTATATCATGCCAGGGGAGATTTCAGACAAAAATTCGATCCCGCCGTCGAAGATCTCCGGGACAAGACCGTCCTGTCATTTGTGCAAAAAGATCTCCGGGAAATAAACATTATCGGGGATAAAAAGACCCTGGCCCTCCATCTAAAACAGGGGGTCGAAGCAGACGGAGAGAAAAAGGATGCAGCCGCCAAATCCGGTAAAAGTTCGGAACCTCAAACCTCCTGGATGGATGCCAAAGGCAAAAAAGTGGATGCCGTCAAGGTGGGCCGCCTCCTCGGTTTTCTGAATCGGCTGGAATGCGAAGCCTATCTGGACGATTCTAAAAAAGACGGTTTTAAAGATCCCGTCTATGTCGTTACACTGAAGGGCGCAAAGGACTATACCCTTTCAATATTTGTCCCAAAAAACAAGGATGAAAAAGCGTATCCGGCGGTCTCTTCGGAAAATGATTATCCTTTTTTACTGTCCGACATCCAGATCGACAGTCTTAAATCCCATATCGCCGAAATTAAAACCGCCCCGGATGCAGCCCCGGTGAAATAGGCATTTTCCCAGAGGAACAGGCTTCCCATTCCACGGGGAAAAGACTTCAAGTTCTTCTCCAATTAGTTGGAGAAGAACCATTTTTAAGAATTTCACTCGAATTCTTGAACCCTTGGCCCCTGAATCCTTTAAAAAGCATCCACTCTTTTGCAGATGATCCACAATTCATTGACAAAGCAGTTTAAAGGTCAGACCGATCGTGTCAATACATCCGCCGACGGAACAGCCATCCTGCAGTAGCAAGAGCAACTATCCCCATGACCGCCATGGGCCAGTACTGGGTCCACAGCAGATCGAAGGAGGCCCCTTCAAGAAAAACCGAACGAACGATGATGAGAAAGTAGCGCATGGGATTTATGTAAGTGAGGTACTGAACCATTGGCGGCATATTGGCGATGGGCGTCGCAAACCCTGAAAGAATGATGGTCGGAACCAGGAACAGGAAGGCCCCGAGAAGCCCCTGCTGCTGGGTAACCGCAATGGAGGATATCATGAGTCCCGTGCCCACGGCGGAAAGAAGGAAGGTAAAAAGTCCCAGATAGAGGGCGGGGACGCTTCCCCGCATGGGCACGTGAAACCAGAACACCACCACCAGAATAATAAATGTCGCTTCAAAGGTGCCAATGATAAAACCGGGCAAGGCCTTTGCAATGAGAATTTCAAGGGGCCTCATGGGGGTCACGAGCAGCTGGTCAAAGGTGCCGGCCTCCCGCTCTCTGGCCACGGACAACGCCGTCACCAGCATGGTCACAACCAGGGTCAGAAGGGCGACGATGCCCGGGATGATAAACCAGTGGGAATCGAGAGCGGTATTAAACCAGGATCTGACGAACAGTCTGGCCGGGGGCGGCGAATGACCGTGTAGGATCGCCCATTGCCGGTTGAAATCCGTGACAATGCTGTTCAAGTAATTCAACACAACCATTGCCGTGTTGGAATTTCGGCCGTCCACGATGATCTGGACCTCCGCCGGCCGGTTGTGGAGCAGGTTTTCTGAAAATTTTGACGCCACATGGACCACCACGCGCACTTTTTGGGTGTTGATGAGGGGGGCGATCTCCGTGTCGCTGCGAATCACGGTCGTTAAGGAAAAATTGGGAGAACCCTGGATCTTCGCCAAAAATTCCCTGGAAGCACGCCCGGAGTCCTCGTTGTAGACGGCATAGGGGACATGGTCCAGATTGAAACTGGCAGCATAGCCGAAAATGATAAGCTGAACCACCGGCGGCACGATAACAACCATCCTGCTCTTTTTATCGGTAAAAAGGGCCAGAAACTCCTTGATCATCAGGGCGATTATTCGACGCACCATCTGTTTTTCCCCATCATAGACGTTTTTTCATCCGCTTTTTTACGATCATAAGAAATATTAGGGCCATGGCCATAAGGGCCAGACCGTCATAGATAATGATTGGCCACACATCCCCAGCCAGAAAAACCGTCTGTAACATACTGACAAAATAGCGCGCTGCAATGACGTGGGTCAGGGTCTGGATGATTGCCGGCATGGAGCTTATGTCGAATATGAAACCCGAAAGAATAAAGGCCGGCAAAAACGTAACGATGATGGCAACCTGTCCGGCCACGAACTGGCTTTTTGCCACAACCGATATGAGAAGACCCATGGAAAGGGCCGTTACCAGAAAGAGCGACGACCCTGCGAAAAGGACCCACAAAGAACCTTTCAAAGGCACATTGAAAAACCACGTGGCCATGATCACAGACAGGGTCATTCCCCCCATCCCCATGATGAAATAGGGAATAATCTTGCCCAGTATGATCTCACGCACCTGGACCGGCGTGACCATAAGGGCCTCCATGGTGCCCCGCTCCCACTCCCTGGCCACCACCATGGCCGTCAGGAGTGCGCCGATAAGGGTCATTATCACCGCGATGAGGCCCGGAACCAGAAAGTTCCTGCTGCGCATCTCGGCATTGAACCATATCCGTTCCTTCACCTTGACCGGGATATAAAGGGGCCTGCCGCTTTCAATGGATGTCCGCTCGAGCCATTTGCCCCAGACCCCTCTGACATACCCCTCTATAATCCTGGCCCGGTTGGCATCCACGCCGTTTACGAAGACCCCGATGGGCGCATCCCCCGTGTTAAGTATTTTTTTTCCGAAATCTTCCCGAAGCCAGACGATCCCGTCCACCCTCCCCTCGATCATTGCCTGTTCCGCCGTCTGTATGTCCGTCACGATGACCGGTACAAAGTATCTGGACTGCCGAAATCCGGCCAAAAAATCCGAGGTCTCGTTGCTCTGATGTTCCACCACGATTGCGATGGGGACATATTTGGCGTCCAAGGACACGCCGTATCCAAAGAGGAAAAGCAGTATCATGGGGAGCACAAAGGCGATGGCGATGCTGGAGGGATCCCTTATGATCTGATAGCTTTCCTTGCGGATCAGTCCTTTAAGCCGCATGATATTTATGCCGTTGCCAACACCGCGCTTTTGGGGAACTTTCATGTCCGTGCCGCTTCCTTTTCCTCATAATCTTCGATCATGGCGATGAAGGTATCCTCCATGCTGGGATCAGGGGTCCGGGGGGTCCGGAAACGGGATTTTACCGCTTCAGGGGTCCCCTGCCCCAATATCTCTCCCTGGGCCATGATGACCAGCCGGTCACAGTACTCCGCTTCTTCCATGAAATGGGTGGTCACCATGATGGTGACATTGGACTCCGCCAGATGGTTGATGCGGCGCCAGAACTCCCGACGGGCAAGGGGATCCACTCCGGAGGTGGGTTCGTCGAGAAATAGAATCTCCGGTTCGTGCATCAGGGCCGCAGCAAGGGCAAGCCGCTGCTTGTAGCCCAGGGGAAGATCTCTGCTTGGGGTATCGGCCATCCTGGCGAGTCCGAAGGAGTCCAACGCCCATGCGATCCGCTCTTTCTGACGGCGGCCTCCCAACCCATAAGCACTGCTGATAAACCGCAAGTTCTGCCGAACCGTCAAGCCGACATACAGGGAGAACTTCTGGGCCATATAGCCGATCCGGGCCCGGGCCTGGGCCGCCGCAACCCGAAGGTTTTTACCGGCCACGCTGAGTTTACCACCGGATGCGGGAAGCAGACCGCACAGCATACGGAATGTGGTGGATTTCCCCGCGCCGTTGGCACCGAGAAGCCCGAAAATCTCCCCTTGCCTCACGGTAAAGCTTATCCCTTTAACCGCGTAGAAGTCCCCGAAACGACGATTTACCTTCTCCACCACGATGATATCTTTGCCCGAACCGTTATGGGGGGAATGGGAGATTTTTTCCGTCTCGAAGTGCGCAACTTTTTCATCACCCGCCATTCGTTGTTTGAGCAAGGCGATAAAGACATCTTCAAACCGGGCAGGGACTGCCTGGACAGACGATTCTGACCCGACGCCGAAGCGCTGTACAACTTGATCGGTTTCAAGGGGCTGATCGGTTACCAACCGGAGCTTGTCGCCCAGGATAATGGCATCGATCACACCCGGCATTGTTCGGATCCGCTCCTGAAGCCGACGCCGGTTCTCACCTTCCGGACTCAGCATGAATGTCTGCTTGTTGAGCTGTCCGCTGAACTGAGACGGGGCATCCTGGCCCAGAACATGTCCTTCGTGCATGAGGATGACCTCCTGGCATCTTTCGGCCTCATCCAGATAGGCCGTGCTCAGGAGTACGCTGATCCCCTCCTCCTCGACCAGTCTGTAAACGATGGCCCAGAGTTCACGCCTGGATACCGGATCAACCCCCACGGTGGCTTCATCGAGGAGAAGGAGTTCAGGAGGTTTTACCAGGGTGCAGGCAAGGCCCAATTTCTGTTTCATTCCACCGGAAAGCTTTCCGGCAAGCCTTCGGGTAAAGGCGGCAAGTCCGGTCATCTTCATGAGTTCTTCATACCGCTTGGAACGATGGTCCCTGGGAACGCTCTGGAGATCGGCATAGAGATCCATGTTCTCCTGGACCGTGAGGTCTTCATAAAGTCCAAAGCGCTGGGGCATGTATCCGATGGACGCCTGAACCCTGAGGGGATCCCGGGCAACATCCATACCCAGAACGGAAATTTCGCCCCTGTCAGGCACCAGAAGCCCGGCGATCATCCGCATAAGGGTGGTCTTTCCAGCGCCGTCCGGACCGATAAGACCGGTCACCACGCCACGCCTGACCTTGACATTGACATCTTTCAGGGCGCTGATCCGCTGCTTGCCCGCCCGAAAATTCTTTTCAATTCCCCGGATGCGCAGCACATATTCCGGGGCCTTCCCCCCGTGGGCTTGGTCCCGGGTCATATCAATCATCCCGACAGACAGAGGAACCCGGCGGGTTCTTGTCCGGGTTCGATGGATCGAAGCGGAGGGACACCGTGGCCGGCATTCCCAGGCGCAACTCATTGTCGGGATTGCACACATAGGCCCGGATCTGATAGACCAAACGGGTGCGGAGCTCGGGCGTTTCGACGTTTTTCGGGGTAAACTCGGCGGTGGGTGAGATATAACCGATCCATCCTTTATAGATCTTTCCGGGAAAGCTGTCCGTGGTAATCTCCGCCTTCATTCCGGGGATGATTTTTCCCAGGCTCGGTTCGGGCACATAGGTACGGACCCACATGGGCTTGTCAAGGGCCATGATATATACGGGGGTCGTGGGAGACGCCATATCGCCGGGCTCCATAATGCGGTCCTGTATCACCCCGGCCGACGGGGCATAGAGCTTTGTATCCCCGAGCTTTTGATGGGCGAGGGCCAGGGTCGCCTCATATCCCTTCAAACGGGCCTCGGCAGCCGCGATATCCTCTTTCCTGGGTCCGATGACGGCAAGCATCAGCACTTCTTCGGCAGCCTTGAGGTCGGCCTTGGCCGTCTTGAGTTTTGCGGTGGCGTCGTCCAGTTGCTGCTGGGGAACATATTTCCCTTTTACGAGCTTTTTAATCCGCTCATGGGTAACTTGGGTCACCTGCAACACCGCTTCGGCAGCCCTGACCCCCTCTCTGGCCCTTTTGATATCCTGGGGTCTCGAGCCGGCAACCATACGGGCCAACACCTGTTTCTGGGCATTCACATTCCCTTCAGCCTCTTTTACCGCCATCTCATAGCGGACAGAATCCATTTCAGCCACCAGCTGCCCCGGCTCAACCACATCTCCTTCCTGGACCAGGAGGCGTTCAATACGCCCGGTGTCGTAGAAGGCCAGCCGGCTCTGGCGGATATCCACGTTTCCATAGAGCCTCATGACGCCTTCGGACGTATTTTCTCGCCGTTTAAGGCCATACCTACTCCCGGCAATCAGTCCCGCTACCAGCAAGAGCATAATTCCGATTCGGATCTTTTTCTTGTTCATTACCCATCCTTTTATTTTTGCCCAAAACCGGGTGCTTTGCACCCGATAGCAACTGCAACGATTAAAGGACTCACGTGCTTTTGCCTTTTCGGGTTATGGTCGAAAAGGCGAGCCACCTGTTTTACGGGTGGTCGTTGACTTCATGAGATATCCGGGTCAGCCGATTTTGGACTTGGCCGCCTCCCACAACGCGTTCATCTTCTCCGGTGGGACCGATCCAAAATCTTTTCCACTTTTTTCAATCAGCTTTTCCATATACTTAAACCGGTTTTCAAACTTCTTCGTGGAATCTCTTAAAGCGAATTCAGGATGAATGCGCGCAAACCGGGCCACATTGACCAGTGTAAAAAGAACATCTCCAAATTCGAGTGCCAAATGATTTTTTTGTTGGGGCCTGCCGTCCTGTCTGCTCAACACTGTTTTCAATTCAGCCCACTCCTCTTCGACCTTTTCCATCACACCGGAAATATCCTCCCAGTCGAATCCTGTTTTAGCTGCACGATCGGAAATTCTATAGGCCCGCATCAGGGCCGGAAGGTTCGAAGGAATTGAATCGAGAATCGACGCCACCGAGGCAAGGGGTTTTTCTTTCATCTTGATTTTCTGCCAGCGGGCTCGGACTTCATCTGCGCTGTCAACCCTGTCATCCCCGAAAACATGGGGGTGGCGACGGGTCATTTTCTCCAGGTTGAGATCACAGACCTCCTGAATATCGAAACAGCCCATTTCCCGATAAAGACTGACAAGAAACAATATGTGAAACAATACATCTCCGAGTTCCTCGCATACGTCTCCATGACTTCCGGATTCAACGGCATCGATGAGTTCGTACACCTCCTCCAGCAAATACGCCACAATGGTCCGGGGCGTCTGCTTCCGGTCCCATGGACAACCGTTTTTCCCCCGCAAGGTCTCGATCAAGCCGATGATGGCATCAACTCCCATTATTGTCTGCCTCCGTTGACGGAATTTCTCAAATAGTTTTTTTTACGGCGCTTTTCAATTTTCGCTGAAAAAGAGGGGTCGAGGATCCAAGCAGGCAAGGGCCCAACCGTTTGTTTTCCAAAGATTTTATCAGTATTTTAATTATCCTTCAACGGTAAAATGAGATAAAAACATCACCGGAAGATGCCCTTACGAAACAGTTCGGGTGCGAAACTTAGCGGTTTCGTAAAAAGTCTTTTGTGAGCGACATCGAGCAATTTTGGAGAAGATTCATGACGCGTCTGGCGTTAAAAATTGCAAGCTGTTTGAGGGCTTTAGCCCGAGTTCTTGCAATTTAGCCAGGCGAGTCATGAATCCCAAAATTGCTTGCCGAGCGAGCAAAATCAGACTTTTTACGAGTTCATCAAACTTGAGTCACTTTATAAAAAAATGAGACCAACGGGCGGTCGGATATCCGAGCTTAAGATCGGGTCACGGTTTGAATCCATTCGTGCGCGTTAAAAAAAGAACAGCAAATTGGCAAAGTTTTACGATTTCTTTTTGTCCCATTCCTTTCTCAACTCCGTTATCTTGGTCGAAAATGCGTCCTTCATATCTTTGGGGACGATTTTGATCATCTTTTCAGAGATCAGCGTCACATGGGGAGATAGCAGGGAATCTTTGATGAGGGGGGCACCTTTGGGTAAGAAGGTGGTAAGGGCAATCAAAATAACCGAAACAATTAGCAAACTTTTCATGGCACCGAAGACAGCACCACAAAAACGGTCAAACCAGCCCAAAAAAGCCAGTTTAAGCAGGTAATTGATAATGACACCAAGAATGCTGATCACAAGGAAGACAACACAAAAAATAACCATAAAACCCAATATGTTAAGGTATCCAGGATTGGAAATCCACTCTGAAAGGGGTTTTGCAACCACCGCGTAATAGGTGTACGCAGCGTAAAAACCGCCAAACACCCCGATTATAGAAGATAATTCTTTTATCAGTCCCCTGAAAACACCTCTTATCACACAATAACATAAAATAACGACGATAATAATATCAAGATAGTTCATGGTATGCCTTTACACGATCTATTATGCCAAAACCTTTGAAAATATAGATAAATTCGGAAAGATCAATTTTTTGAAATATTTTTTTGTTGCCGAAAATTAGCAAAGCAGATATTTCGAGTCAAGGTATTTTTCTTTTTCCCATGTGCATTAAATTGTTATTTGCAATCGTTTGAAAAATTGTTATATGTCAAAGTTGACGGTTTCGTAAAAAGTCTTTTGTGAGCGACATCGAGCAATTTTGGAGAAAGATTCATGATGCGTCTGGCGTTAAAGATTGCAAGCTGTTTGAGGGCGTTAGCCCGAGTTCTTGCAATTTAGCCAGGCGAGTCATGAATCCTAAAATTGCTTGTGGAGCGCGCAAAATCAGACTTTTTACGAGTTCATCAAAGTTCTATTCAAAAATTGATGAAATCGAAAAACTTTTTTGTGTGGGGAGTAAGACCGCTAAAATTTGCCTGTGCTGTTTCTCGACAGACGAATGGCAAGGCCATGGATCGCCGCCTTTCGGGTAACGGGGGCTGTGGATCGAACCAGAATCTATCGGGAACCTGCGTTATTGAGGCGAAGCCGTCAACATGGGGCATCGAACCGGCTCAACCCTGAAACATGGATGAAATTTTCAAAAATAATAAAACCCGATTAATTTTCTCGGATGTTAAGCTGGCGAACCAGCTTTTCGGCGATCTCAACAAGAACCTTAAAAAAATCGAAGCATTGGTGGACGTCTCTATCCACGCAAGAGGCAATACGGTGTTTATCCAGGGGGATAGCATCGCCGAAAGCCTGGCGAAAAACATCCTCAAGCAGCTTTATAATCTGCTAAAAGAAGGATATCCCATATACCCTAAGGATGTGGAGTACGCGGTGAGAATTCTGAGCGAAGACGACCGTATTAACCTCAAAGACATTTTTATGGATAAGGTCTACGTCACGTCGAAAAAGCGGCCTGTAATTCCCAAAAGCCCTACCCAAAAGGAATACATCGACGCCATCCGAACTTCCGACATGGTCTTCGGCATCGGACCGGCAGGAACCGGTAAGACCTATCTTGCCATGGCCATGGCGGTTTCGGCGCTTAAGCAGGAGCAGGTCCATCGTATCATCCTCACAAGACCCGCGGTGGAAGCGGGTGAAGCCCTCGGCTTTTTGCCCGGAGATCTCGCACAAAAGGTCGATCCTTACCTCCGGCCCCTTTACGATGCCCTCCACGATATGATGCACTTTGAAAAAGTGTTGAATCTGATCGAACAAGGTATTATAGAAGTTGCGCCCCTTGCGTTCATGCGGGGCCGAACTTTAAACGATTCTTTCATTATTTTAGATGAAGCCCAAAACACGACTTCCGAGCAGATGAAGATGTTTCTTACCCGGATCGGTTTTAGCTCCAAAGCAGTCATCACCGGTGATATCACCCAGATTGATCTTCCCGCTGAGAAGTCTTCGGGGCTCGTTGAAGCTCAAAATATATTACAGGGAATCGAAGGAATAGAATTCATCTTATTTTCAAAAAAAGATGTGGTCCGGCACGGGTTGGTCCAGAAAATTATCAAAGCCTATGAGGATCTCGATTCCAGGAAAAATAGATAACGACTATGAGTTTAATAAAAACCCAATTTTCTTTTAATAAGCTTTTTGGCAACAATGACCGTGTTCGCTGGGGCATTCTGGTCGGTGTAACGATCATTTTTACAATTTTGCTGTATCCAAGCCTTGTGGTCAAAAAACATTCCTACAAATTGGGGGACGTTGCAACCAAAAATATCAAGGCCAAAAAAGATTTTTTAATCGAGGACGAGGATGCCACAGAAACCAGCCGGACAAATGCTCTGGAAAATGTCCAGACGGTTTACGATCATGATATCCTGCTTTCCTCAAAAATGAACCAGCAAATAGAGGCCGCCTTTGCCGATCTTCAGACGATTTTCGGAATCTCAACATCACAAGACCCCTCGGAAACATCTGAAACATCCTCATTTGATAGTGTTGGGAAAAAAATATCCCTTCATGACCTCGTCTGGCAAAAGAAACCCGAGTTCGAGGAAAAACTCGGCATTTCAGTCAGTGACGGTGCCTATAAAATCCTCGAAAAAGAAGCCTTTTCTAAAGATATTTCGAACTTTATTTCCAATATCCTTACGGAAATATTGGAAAACGGGGTGGTCCCAAACAAAGAATTGTTTCTTAAAGAAGCCGATAAGGGGATCATCTTACGCGACATTAAAACAAAAAAAGAAAAGGTCATTTTTAACCTAAAGCATTTTTACGACCTTGACCAGGCGAAAACCATGGTCAAAGTCATCGGTCAACCCATTTTGAAAAATCGGAACTACACCCTGCGAAACATGATCGTCGATTTTTCTCAAAGACTCGTCCAGCCCAACATCACCTTAAACAGAAGTGAAACCGAAGAACGGAAAAAAGAGGCTTATGCGGGAGTCAAGCCGATATTTCACAAGATTAAAGCCGGAGAGATGCTGCTGCGCGAAGGAGAACGGGTCACCAGGGTTCAGCTTCTAAAACTCAATGCCTACCAGGAAGGGGTTAAGAACGAACAAGTTTTGGTGAGCTGTGTTGGATCCACACTGATCATTCTGTGCATCCTAATGACCACCTATATCCTCTGCATTCACAATCAGCCCCACCTCGACACCACCAAAAACCTGCTTTTTTTGGCGAGTATTATTGTAACCTTTCTGTTCATCTCAAAAATATCCGCATCTTTGGCCGAATCCATTGCCTATTTTACACCGTTCCCAATATCGGCGTCATCCATGTCATACGGCATTCCGCTTGCTGCGGCCACCATGACCACATGCCTGTTTCTGGGACTTGAAATCGCCATCCCCATCGCCTTGCTCATCGCCGTCGGTGCCACCATAATATTTCAAAACAGATTCGATATCTTCATCTACTTCCTTCTCAACAGCTTAATGGCGGCATACTGGATGCAGAATTGCCGGGAGCGCAAAGTGTTTATAAAAGCCGGGCTAAAACTCGGATTTATGAATGTGATACTGGCAACGATCATCGATTCTTATATGGGCGGCACATCCATCTTTGAACTCCTGTGGGATTGGGCCTTTGCGTTTTCAGGGGGTATCGCCGCAGGAATCGTAACCGCCGGCATCGTCCCGTTACTGGAAATCGCTTTTGGCTACACCACGGATATTAAGCTCCTCGAACTTTCAAACCTGGATCAACCGATTCTCCGAAGACTCATGATAGAAGCTCCGGGATCATATCATCATTCGGTGATTGTGGGCACCATGGTGGAGGCTGCGGCATCTGAAATCGGTGGCAATTCTCTCCTTGCAAAGGTCTGCGGCTATTATCACGATATCGGCAAGATCAAAAAACCCCTGTATTTCATTGAAAACCAAACCGACGGCATTAACAAACATGACAAACTCGCACCGTCCATGTCCAGCCTTATCCTCATCGCACATGTCAAAGACGGCGTGGAAATCGCCAAAAAAAACAAGCTCGGGCAAGCCATCATCGACACCATCAGACAATCCCACGGAACCAGCCTTATCAGCTATTTTTATGATAAAGCAAAACAGTTGAAAGGTGGGAGCTCAGTGAATATCGATAATTACAGATATCCCGGTCCAAAGCCGCAAACCCGGGAAGCCGGACTGGTCATGCTGGCAGACACGGTTGAAGCGGCGTCGAGAACGCTGGCCAATCCGACACCATCCAGAATCCAGGGTCTTGTACAAAATCTGATAAACAAAATTTTCTCTGACGGCCAACTGGACAACTGCGAGCTGACCTTGAAAGATCTGCATAACATCGCAAAAAGTTTTAATAAAATATTAAACGGAATACACCACCATCGCATTGAGTATCCCGAGCAACCGCTTTTGACCAACGGGAAGGGTAAAAATGGAAGTTCTGATAGACAACAGGCAAAAGAAGTACAAGATATCGATGAAACAAATTCAAGAAAAGGCCAAAGCCGTCTTAAACGCCTTGGACTGTCCTGAAGCTGAACTTTCCATCCTGATCGTTGACGATCCGCAGATAGCGGTATTCAACAAACAATATCTCAATCGAAAGGGGCCGACAAATGTGATCGCCTTTCCCATGCGCGACGGCCCCTATGGAAATATAACCCCACAGCTTCTCGGTGATATAGTGATTTCGGTTGAAACCGCCGATAGAGAGGGTAAACGGGTGGGGAGCAGCATGGAAGAACGTTTTACCCAACTTCTGGTACATGGGATTCTTCATCTGTTGGGTTACGATCACGAAACATCGGATCAAGACGCTCAAGAAATGGAGGAAAAGAGTGACGAGATTCTGAAACTGATTAGTTTCCATCCATAAATGGCTATTTTCCCCATGTATCGGGGAACCAAAAATATCTGCCACCAAGGCACAAAGACCCGCCCGCCTCAGCCAAAGCGAAGCCGATGGCGGCGCAGGCACAAAGGATTATGGTTCGTTCTTGGTATCATGGTGTCTTTGTGGCGAGAAGAAAAAAGTTTTACACCCAAAGGCACAAACTCTACGATTGAGGAACCCATGGAGGTTATTCGATGGCTGGACTATCGGTAAATGTTGATCATGTCGCCACCTTAAGAGAGGCCCGGAAAGGTCGTTATCCCGATCCCGTATCTGCGGCGGTTCTGGCAGAGCTTGCCGGAGTAGACGGTATTGTCGTTCACCTGCGGGAAGATCGACGTCACATCAAGGATCGCGATCTCAGGATTTTGAGAAAGGTTGTTCAGACAAAGCTCACACTGGAAATGGCTTCAACCAATGAAATGGTTGGAATTGCCCTCGATGTTCAGCCCGATGTCGTCACCCTGGTTCCCGAGAAACGTGAAGAACTCACCACCGAAGGGGGCCTGGATTTAATCGTGCACAAAGATACCATTGCTGAAACTGTGGGCACCCTTCAGGACAATGGTATTCCTGTATGCATCTTCATCGATCCAGACCCGGATCAGATCAAAATTGCCCATCAGATCAATGCCAACATGGTGGAGATACATACCGGTATATTCTGTGATGCAAAAACTTCCAAAAAAAGAGACCAGGCTTTTTCCAATATCGTTGATGCCGCAAAACTCGCCTTTAAATTGAGATTGGGGGTTAACGCCGGACATGGTATTTGCTACACTACCATTAAAGCCTTTAAAGGGCTGAACGAAATTGATGAATTCAGCATCGGACACAGCATCATCTCAAAGGCGGTGCTTATGGGCATGGACCGCGCCGTCAGGGAGATGCTGTCTCTGGTTAAAGCGCTGTAGCCCAGATTCATAACATATCGTTATTGCATTTTACCTTTAATTTTTGGAAAAATATCATTTCCCCCCGCTGGGCGGGCACTTTTGGGAGAAGAAAATGTACCTTGTCACCGCAAGTGAGATGCAGAAAATGGATCGCCTGACCATCGAATCGTTCGGCATCCCGGGGATGGTTCTGATGGAAAATGCGGGCCGAGGAGCGACACATTTTTTTTTAGACCAATTTGAAGACGCTGGAAATAGAAAAATCGGCGTTGTTGCAGGCCGGGGTAACAATGGCGGAGACGGTTTTGTCATTGCCCGGTATCTTGCCCAAAAAAAGATGCGCGTGACCGTGTATCTGCTGTCTGAAAGCCATCGGGTCAAAGGGGATGCCGCCGCCAACCTCAATCTTCTGGGCCTGCTGAAAGTTCCGGTGATCGAAATACCGGATCAAGAATCTTTTTTACGGCACAAGACCGCCATGGCCCACGAAGGCGTCTGGATAGACGCAATCCTCGGAACCGGGTTACAATCGGATGTCAAAGGATTTTTCAAGGACGTCATCGAATTCATTAATGGTTCCGACAAACCGGTCTTTTCGGTGGACATTCCATCCGGCCTCAATTCCGATACCGGCCAACCCTGCGGAACCTGTATCCGGGCCGACGCCACCGCCACATTTGCGTTTGCCAAAACAGGTCACCTTCTCTTCCCCGGCCCAGACTATACGGGAAACTTGAAAGTCGTCGATATCGGCATCCCACCGTTTATTGCGGATGATGTGGGGCCGATGCAGCACCTATTGACTTTGGATCTTATCCGCGCTGTTTTTCAACCCAGACCCTCGAATGCCCATAAGGGACACACCGGCCATCTTTTGGTGATTGCGGGTTCACCCGGAAAAACCGGCGCGGCCGCAATGGCGGCCATGTCCGCCATGCGGGCCGGAGCCGGCCTGGTAACCCTTGGCGTCCCTTCGAGTTTAAACCCGATTTTGGAGGCCCATGTGACCGAAGCCATGACAGATCCCCTTCCGGAAGTCAGGGAAGGCATCCTCGGCGAAACATCATTCACCAGAATCATGGACCTTCTTTCCGACAAAAAATGCATTGCATTAGGACCCGGGATGGGCACCGCCCCTGAAACGAAAACCCTGGTTCATCGAATCCTTCAAAAAAGCACAAAACCGATGGTTATCGATGCCGACGGATTGAACAGCCTGGTCGGACATACCGAAATACTGAAAACCCTCAACATCCCGATAATTCTAACGCCCCATCCCGGTGAGATGGCGCGGCTGAGCAATACCACCACAGCCGACGTTCAAAAAGACCGCATCCATTGCGCCCGTGAATTTGCAAAAAATTTCAACACCCACGTGGTGCTCAAAGGGGCCGGAACGGTGGTTGCCCATCCGGACGGCAGGGCGTTTATCAATCCCACCGGAAATCCCGGAATGGCATCCGGCGGTATGGGGGATGTGCTCACCGGAATCATAGCAGGCCTCATTGCACAAGGACATGCACCTGAACTCGCGGCCCATGCCGGCGTTTATATACATGGTGCAGCAGCCGACATATTGGCCGATTCCAAAGGGCCCTTCGGGTATTTGGCAACAGAGGTCCAGAATGCCATTCCAGAAACCATAAAAAAATTTGTGGACAGGGTCTGAAAATGGCATCCGGATCTCAGACTTCAAGTTTCAAACATCAGATATCAACCCATTCCCTTGACGCAACAAAAACATTGGGCAAAAACACCGGCAGGTGGATAACGTCCGGAACTGTTTTGGCCCTCTACGGTGATCTGGGAAGCGGGAAGACTTCGTTTGTTCAAGGGCTTGCCAAAGGCCTTGGAGTCCCGGACGATTACTACATAACCAGCCCGTCTTACACGTTGATCAATGAATATCCCGGCCGTTTTCGCCTGTTTCATGTTGACCTTTATCGCATCTCGGATATCATGGAGCTTGAAGATATCGGTTTTTATGAGATGCTCGACGGTAATGCCGTGGTGGCCATTGAATGGGCGGACAGAATCGGGAATGGACTTTTACCGAGCCCCATAAACATACACTTTGAAATTACCAGCGACGAAACACGAAAAATAACCATCTCTGCAAATGAATTTACCGACTTGAAACTGTTAAAAAAAATTGAAGGTTTTTAAAAAATCTTCTTTGCCGAAACAGTGAGTTCAGAACCTGTGATATCGTTTTTTAATAAGGGCAAATCTTTTTTCGAGGGTTTGCCTTTTTTGCATTTTTGTAACAAATACGATATATGCAATCCAGAATAAGCCATTTAAGATTGTGCTTATGGTAAGGTATCTTCAAGGTATCTTCAAAATACCTGGATTACGATGATGTTTGGTTTTCAGGCATTATATGCCATGTTTTGGTTCGATAAAATATCACCTGATTAAACCTAATTTACGTAACCCCAAAATTTCATATTGCGTCAGCACATCCAGCAAATCTTTGATGTCATTAAATTCAAACATCAGACACCTAATCTAAACAAATTGAACCGCAAAAAATATAGGTTTTTCATATGCAATTCAAAATTCAATCCCATAACCTTCAGAACAAGTATTATTGTACCGCCACGTAGGTCGCCAAGGCGAATGTTCATTGACAATCCAATGACGAGCCATATCTTAAAAGAATATCCTGGCAGTAACGGTGCATCGATATGGCACCCTGCCATTTACAGAAGACAACGGCCGGAAGGCCGAAGACAAGGAGGTCCATCATGAACCGAAATAATAATGCGATAATTCGTCATTTCTTCGCCTTCATGGTTGTAACATTCACCATTGCGTTGATCGCGTCACCAGCTGCATCAAGTGAGTATGCCGCCCTCGAAGGCGTTAAGCAAGTCAAGGCAGTTTTTGATGTGAGCTTGGGGTCACCCAAGATGGCAAACATTGTTTTTTGGGCTGTTAAGAACGTTTACAAGGACGAAAGCGTTCGTGCGCTTTCGAAACCACCGCAAGTAGCCGTTGTGTTTCACGGACCTGCAGTCAAACTGATCTCTACCAACCATAAGGATTTCAAGGACTCTGATAAAGGAGCGTTGGATGAGTTTGCCAACATGATCCGCCAAATGAAGAAGGACGGCGTGAAGTTAGAGGTCTGTTTATATGCATTAAAAGTCCTGGGTGTAGATCCCGCCACTATAATACCGGAAGTGGACATAGTGGGCAACGGTTTCATCTCCGTTGTCGGGTATCAGGCACAAGGATACTCAGTGATAACTATTGACTAAAAATGATCGAGGGGCGCCTTTTCGTGCGGCGCTCCTTTAGCACCTCGTGTCGTTGTACAGAAATTATTTTACAATTATCTAAATACGGGCGATGCAAGGTATCAGGGGAGGATAGCGAAAAACGAACGAACTTGAGATGAGCATTTGGAAGTCTTAGTGGATCATATTACCGATGGTCAGTGTTATTTAAGTTACTGACCTGGAAAGTGGGGAACCGAGACCCAAGGGACCCACTGTAGGGAAGGTGAAGCCGGGCATAACGTTCTGTCGAGGGGAACTACGGGAGGTACACCGGGGCCACAAACCGTATCACCGCAACTTCGGTAGAGTGCTTTATGACCTGTTAAATTGACGGGTTTCAGGGTAGCATAGTTGTGCGCCAATTGGGGTAGTACCTGATTGGTTTCTGGTTTGGTCAAAAGAATCAGAATCGAGGAACCGGATGCGGTAGTCCCGCTCGTCCGGGTCTTTGGGGAGGGCGTCGGGTAACCGGTGCCTTTACCCGGAACTTTGACAAACTTCAATGGAATGCCACAATGAGCCATGATTGCACTTCAAATCCTCAAAAATATCTCCAAAATCCCACATTTTTATATATTACCCAAATTACCCAATACGAAGCAAAGGTAATAGTAATTATGGTATTTATTTCACAATTAAATTTTTGTTTTCTTTACAGTTGAGCTAACCACTTGATATTTATAGATGTGAAATAATGGTTTGATTTTGCACGTTTTTTGCAAGTAAACCTAATAGATAGTACTATAAAATTGTTCGTCACACCTCCTTCAAATGAACTTCCCATTTGAATTTTAGGTATCGATCAAGACTATTTTGTTTCCAAACATTTTGGTGTTTAAGTTAATAAAACATTTTCACTCAGAGTATTCAAGGTAAGCTCAAACTTTCCTATAGCATGTAAAAAACAATCAAAATGAAAAAGTCCGTATTAATTGCTTCGATCATATTTTTATTAACCTTTGGAACACCTAATCTTTTATCCATTGCTTCCAACATTAATCTGAAAGATTCAAACGCAGTGGAGAATTCTTTCAACAGGTTCTCAGTTAGTTTCTTGTTTGAAAATTACCTGCCACAAGAAAGCTATTATGATGGACCGCAAAATAATTCTTTTCCATTAATAGAACCAGGTAAAATGCTCTTTTTTGGCGTCGGATTGATCTTTTTTTCCCTCATAGGACGCAAGACGTTTAAGAGATAGTCTGTTATGCTAAAGAATTTACACGACAATGGGGGTCGGCGTTCAGGGATAGATCGACGCAAGTTCTCTTATGATTTTCATGTTCCTGAACGCAGATCTGGCAAGGACAGGAGAAGCGGGAACGACAGAAGACGAAAACCAAGAACATCAAAATAAAGCAAAAATATTTAAAAAGCAGGGTCAGAAATGCCCTAATAACCTTCCATAGAACATTTAAATCCCATCTATTATACCCCTATATGTTCACGGCTTTCCATAAATTTAGCGAGTGCCCATACACAATTGTAAAAAGGCACAGTGCGTTTCCAATTCATAAATGAGCAATTTTTGTTCGGATCAAGGCCGCACAAGGGTTTTCGGTGAGACATACTTCCTGTATGCCGCAGCCGGAAACCCGCGGAGAACGCAGATCCGGGCAAAAAGGGCCATTTATGGATGGAAACTAGCGAAAATTCATCAACTCCCCTCTATCGACTTCTAAAAGCACACCAGTAATAAAATCGCTTTTTGATACCACATATTGTGTTATTTAACTCTTGACATACAAAATACATAATCTTATAAATTCATCAAGCGATTTTTCTTTTAACATTTGATGTAAGGAAAACGTTTATTTATGAACAAAATTTTACACGATAATGGGGGCAGACAGTCAGGTTTTGATAGACGTCAATTCCCATATAAACCAACTTTTCTTGAACGCAGGCCTGGCAAGGAAAGGAGAAGCGGGAACGACAGAAGACGAAAACCAAGAACATCAAAATAATAAAAAGATATAATAATAACAAAGGTAATTGATCACTGATGATGTTAGAAATATTAAAAAAAATGTTTGAAGCTAACCCTGAGAGATCGACAATAGTTTTAAAAGAAAAATGTTCAGCCTGTGGGTGCGAAGTACTTATTGATATAACACCTACTTCAGGAGGATATGGATTACAAGGTGGAGCTTTATTTGAGTCCTCAACCGATGAATACTCTGCTATATGTGCTGCTTGTTGCAAAGCTAACCAAAAAAATAATGTAAAGAAGATGGCATGAAAGATTCAGGGTTTTAATTGAAGCAAATCTAATGTGTTAGATCTCATCACCAGCAACCAATTAGAGTGTCTGCAACGTAACGCATTTCAAGTTTTCCCCCCTCAGTCCAAAAGTGCAGATTACTGCTGAGACTGTCGAAAAACCCTAAATCTGCAAATTCAATGCTTACAAGTTATTGATTTCATTACATGTGGAATTGCTAAAATCACCATTTTTGGACTTTTTCGACAGTCTCGCTATAAACGACAGGTTTTTGAGGTCCTAAAAAACTTGTGATATCGTTTTTCAGTAAAGGCGAATCCATTTTTCGGGGATTTGCCCCTTTTGCATTTCTGTAAGAAATAAGATATATGTAATGAACGAGACTCGGTTTAAGGTTGTACTTATGGCAAGAAAATCTGGTGTCCAATTTTATCTTTTCGGTTCATCCGCTTTTATAAAATGACTTCTTTTATAATTTTTTACAAGAGGAGGTATTAATTATGAGAAAGTCTTCTATTTATTTATTTATTTTTCCTATACCAATAATTTTTATTTTTTTGTTATCGTGCTCCACTGGCTACAATAAATATGCTGACCGATACTATCAGGAAGGTTTAGTTTTTTATGAAAGAATGGAGTATGATCGATCAATTGATAGTTTCACAAAGGTTTTGGAAGTAGCGCCATACGGAAAAGATAATGATTTAGTTTATTATAACTTAGGGATGGCATACTTTAAAAACCGTCAGTATGATGAATCAATATATCAGTTTACAAAAGCATTAGAATTGATCCCCGAGAAAGGTAATAAAAGAAAATTTAATGTGTTGGAGTGGCGAGCGAATGCATTTCAGCAAAACAAAGAGTTTGATAGTGCAATAAAAGATTACTCAGATGCCATACAACTTATCCCAACACACGAAAATATAAAGGACATTTATCATAATAGAGCATGGTCTTGGATTAACAAAGGAAATTATGATAAAGCGATTGAGGATTTCAGCAGCGCGATATCAATTGATCCTGGATCTGATGCCTCGTATTACGGAAGAGCGTATGTATGGTTTAAAAAAGCAGATTTACAGCGTGCAATAATAGATGCAAAAGAAGCTGTAAAATTAAATTCGGCAAATAAAAAGTATGATGACTTATTGTATGAAATCAAGTCTTCTATGGGCAAGGAATAAAATCGATTGTAAGCGTATGAAAGTGATTTGACAATAGTCAAAATGAGGATTTACTCGACCTTATTCCGACATAGCATGATATCTGTAACTCAATTGTTTTAAAGGTAACGGCGATATTGGTAAGGTATGTCAGAAAAGGATATTTTTATCTGTATATTAATTGTTGATCATAGATCCTGATGTTTAGGTAATACTGAAGAGGATGAAGAGAATACTGGATGAAAAATTTATTAGAAGCTGTTTCAAAACCTCCCATTCGTTGGCTTGAGCCTTTTGTAAAGCGCTAAGCTCGCTGTGCTAAATTTGTAGAACTCGGGCTAACGCCCTCAGACAGCTACAAATTTTACGCGCTGCATCGCTAAGCGCTTTTCGACAAAAGACTCAAAAATCACTCACCGGAAGGTTTTGAAATGGCTTCTAATATAGTACGATGATTTAACAAAGGTGAACTTATGGAAATCCAACCTGATATAGTTGGTGATGTCCGCAGTTTTATGAAAAGTAGAGTAATCCTCTCGGCCGCTGAATTGGATTTTTTTACAATGCTTGATACAAATTCTTTATCTGCTAAAGAATTAGCCGATATGCTATATCTGAATGATAGGGCTACTACGAGAATTCTTGACTGCCTTATTACATATGATCTTATTGAAAAGAAAAATGGTTGTTACAGGACAACAGAAAATGGATCAAATTTATCCGCTTTGCATCCTAATTCTATCCTTCCAATGGTAAAACATATGAATACAATTTGGGATAACTGGAATTGTCTCACTGAGTGTATAAAAAAAGGTATCAATCCACATTTAAAATCGGTTGTTGATTCACAGTCAGAAGAAGACAGGAAATCGTTTATAGGTGCAATGCATATAGCAGCCAGAAAACTTTCTGATGAAATAGCCAGCACTTATGATTTGAGTTCCTTTAATAAACTGCTGGATATTGGAGGGGGATCTGGTGCATACACGATTGCTTTTCTAAAACAAAATCCACGACTAAATGCTATCATTTTCGATTTGAAAGGAGTTATTCCAATTGCAAAAGATAAAATTAAGGAAGAAAACTTACAAGATAGAGTTAGTCTAGTTACGGGAGATTTTTACGAGGATGAACTTCCTACTGGATGTGATGTAGCTTTACTTTCAGCAATAATTCACCAAAATAGTCCAAACCAAAATCACGAGCTTTATCAAAAGATATATCGTGCACTCGATTCTGCTGGAACACTACTCATACGAGATCACATAATGGATGATTCTCGTACAAAACCTCCCGCTGGGGCTCTTTTTGCATTAAACATGCTTGTAAACACTCCAGGAGGTGATACTTACACTCTCAATGAAGTGAAAGGCGCATTAGAAATGGTTGGTTTCGTGGATGTGAAACTGACAATGGTAGGTGAAAAAATGGATTGCCTTGTAGAAGCTATAAAACCGAATAAATTATAGGAGCATTTTGTTAGAAAAAATACGATTAAGAACATCAATCAAAACATTATTGACCTATGTTAATTATGATATCTTAAAATTAATTGTTGTTATGAATGGTGGTGTTATGACGAGAAAGCACAGGTTTTTAAAAGATCCAATTCCGTGCAACAGTCTCAATTTATCTACAATTTTTAGACTTTGAGCGAACCACAATTTATAGAATTTTTCCATGGGCTTGAAATTATTACCATTAAGACGGAGGGAACCAAAATGAATCAAAACAAATTGTTTATCGCGACCATCGCCATTACTCTCGTGTTGAGTTTCACTTTAACGGCTGCACCCTTGTGGTCGGCAAGCAAAGAAGAAATCAACCAGAATAAAGCCGACATCCTCAAAATGGCAAAAGAAACACTGGCCCATTTATACAAGGTTCAGCCTTCGGCCAAAAAAGCAATCTCCAAGTCAGCCGGTTACGCTGTTTTCAGCAACTTCGGCATGAAGATATTTTTTGCCGGCGGGGGGAGTGGCAAAGGAATTGTATTCGATAATAAGACAAAAAAACAAACTTTTATGAAGATGATCGAGGCACAGGCAGGACTCGGGTTTGGTGTTAAGAAATTCAAACTTGTGTGGGTGTTCGAAAATCACACAGATGTGAATAAGTTCATCAATTCGGGGTGGGAGTTCGGCGGTCAGACATCGGCAGCAGCAAAGCTTGGTGATCAAGGTGGTGCTTTTGCTGGGGCGATATCGGTGACTCCCGGAATTTGGCTGTACCAGTTAACAGATGAAGGATTGGCGCTGGAACTCACTGGTAAAGGCACCAAATACTACAAAGATGACGAATTAAATTGATAATTGGGATTATAGGTGTTCTATATAAGTATTGTCGGTATGCTGTTTAATATTAAATCCAAGATACACTTTTTGAAATAATGAGAAAGTGTGAATCAATAATAAATTTTCACGCTTTTCTTATTATAAAAGATGCACTTTCGACCGTCAACAATTGCTGTTTTCATATTTTCACCTCCTGACAGGCTTCTTCCTGAACTGGAGCAAGGTGTCAGGCTCTTGCTCCTTGACCTCAAGACCTTGAGGCGTTCAGGAAGTGGTCAATTTTATCTTTTCAATGCTTGAAAACGGATCACTTCATATGTTGGACATTGCTTAGATAATAATAAATAATCTTCCTATTTTATTGCTTTACTGAAGTTTTATTTTAAGCTATAAATATTTCTTAGTTCGATTTCGTTCACCAAACAACGATCAGCAAGATTTTTTACTTTATTTTCAAATGGTTATACTATGGGTTTAATCGTACAAAAATATGGCGGCACTTCAGTGGCCGATCTAAAGCGGATTCGAAATGTTGCAAAACGGGTTGCAAAAACCTTTGAACAGGGCAACGAGGTGGTGGTCATCCTCTCAGCCATGGCCGGCGTTACGGACGACTTGATCGATATGGCGACCCAGATCTCAGAATCCCCGGACAAACGTGAACTGGATGTGCTTTTGGCCACAGGAGAGCAGACAACGGCCGCTCTTCTGGCCATGACGTTAAAAAACATGAACCACCCCGCCGTATCCTTGCTCGGACATCAGGCCAAAGTGGTCACGGACTGCGCTTTCGGCAATGCACGTATCATCGAAATCAGCGCAGATAATATATTGGACCTCGTCAAAAACGGCAATATCGTGGTTGTGGCGGGATTCCAGGGGTGTGATATCCAAGGCAATATCACGACCCTCGGACGCGGAGGATCGGACACCTCCGCCGTCGCCATCGCTGCAGCACTCAAGGCCGATATCTGCGAAATCTACACCGACGTGGATGGAATCTACACCGCTGACCCGAGCATCTGTGAAAAGGCAAAGAAAATCAACAGAATTTCCTACGATGAAATGCTCAATATGGCCAGCCTGGGGGCCAAAGTTTTGCAGATCCGTTCCGTGGGATTTGCAAAAAAATATAATATCCCGGTTCATGTCAGATCATCTTTTAGTGAGGAGGAAGGCACCATGGTTGTTAGTGAAGACGCCGGTATGGAAAGTCTTGTCGTATCCGCAGTGACCCACGATAAAAACCAAGCGCGTATTACCCTGAAAAAGGTTGAAGATCAGCCGGGGGTGGCGGCAAAAATCTTTTCACCCATCGCTGAAGCCGGTATTGTTGTGGATATGATTATTCAAAATACTCGGGTCGAAGGTCAGACCGATCTTACATTTACGGTTCCCAAAGAACATTTCTCCACGGCCATGGATATCGAGCAGAAGGTGGCCCAAGAAATCGGCGCAGAGGATGTTTTGGGCGATAAAAACATTGCAAAGGTTTCCGTTGTCGGCGTCGGCATGAAAAATCATTCCGGTGTGGCGTCGATGATGTTCAGTACCCTGGCCAGGGAAAATATCAACATCCTGATGATCAGCACATCCGAGATCAGAATATCGTGTATCATCGAAGAAAATTATACCGAGCTGGCCGTTCGTGTTCTTCATACTGCATTTGGGTTGGACGAAGAAGATTGACCCGGAAGTTAAATTTCGCCATTTTGATAATCGTATCCCTTCACGTTTAATTCAATTGTCATGTAGCGCTTTTTGAAAGCAGCGGGTTTTAAACGCCTTACGCCCCGCAAAACGAATTCCTGCTCCAGTCAAACAGAAAAGACAGATAAACCTTCGCTTCGATCAACTTTCGGGAAAATCGCATTCCCGGTTGAACCTCCGGAATTCAACCGGGGGGAGCGGTTAGTGTTCAAAATGCTAAACCGTTTCACCGGAATTACGCATGAAAAGATTCAATAGCGATCAGATGCTTTTCACCATCTTACTGGCGGCGGTAATTCTGGGTGTCATTATTTTCAGGGTTTCTCATTTTTTTTGATCTCCGTTTTTCAAGAACCGTGCCAAGGCAAGCACAATGGACTTTCATGAAACAACCCGGATTACGGGATATAGAACTTAATACCGCCAAACAAAACCCCATGTATCGCTATCTCATGGTGCTGACCATCAGCTCTGCTGTCGGTCTGCAAGCATGGCGGACCCTCTTCGACAATTTTGCAGTTATGGTCGTCGGTCTGAACGGCGAGCACGTGGGGATGATTCAATCCGTGAGGGAGATTCCCGGCTTTCTGGCACTGCTGGCGGTTTTTATCATCATGCTCCTCAAGGAGCATCGTCTGGCAGCCCTGTCGACCCTCATTCTGGGAATCGGCGTGGCGGCCACAGGCCTTTTTCCTTCTTTTGGAGGACTCATCGTAACCACCCTGGTCATGAGTTTCGGATTTCATTATTATGAAACCGTCAATCAATCCTTGACCCTCCAATACTTCGATACAACCACATCCCCATGGGTATTCGGAAAACAGCGCGCTTTTGCCTCGGCATCCAACATCGGGATCGGTCTTATTATTTTTGTTATAGCGCCTGTTTTAAATTTTACTCAAATCTATCTGGCGGTGGGCGGCATGATCGTGGCCGCCGGTATTTGGAGCTTTTTTCAAAATCCTGTTGACCGGAACATGGTTCCCCAGCGAAAAAAAATGATCTTTCGGAAAAAATACTGGCTCTTTTATTTCCTCACCTTTATGGCCGGAGCCAGACGCCAGATTTTCATCGCATTTGCGGTTTTTTTACTGGTGAAAAAATTTCATTTTACGGTTCGGGAGGTAACCCTTCTTTTCGTGCTCAACAATCTGATTAACTATTTCATCAGTCCGCTCATCGGCCGATCTATCATCCGTTTCGGTGAAAGAAAGGTGCTCTCTTGCGAATATTTCAGCCTTATATTCATTTTTCTGGCATATGCCTTCGTAGATTCCAAAATACTGGTGGCGGGACTTTACATACTCGACCACATTTTCTTTAATTTTGCCATTGCGATTCGCACCTATTTTCAAAAGGTGGGAGATCCCAGAGACATCGCTCCGAGCATGGCGGTGGGTTTCACCATCAATCATATTGCAGCGGTGGCGCTTCCGGTGGTCGGCGGATTGCTGTGGATCATCGATTACCGCATTCCCTTTGTGTTCGGAGCCTTTCTGAGTATGATTTCCCTTCTCGCTGTACAGAAAATCCGGGTGAGATGACCTGACATTTTTTCTTTTTTGTGATAGGGTTTTATTTTACGGCGTCACCCATATGCAAAGATTTTGAGAATGAAATATCTGCTCATCATTATAGGATTAATTTATATTTTGAGCCCCTATGACCTTCTTCCCGATTTTATGGTCGGGTGGGGCTGGATCGATGATTTGATCCTTCTGTTCTTTTTGTGGCGATTTGTGAAAAATCTCCTCCAAAAACAATCCAATGCCCAAAGTTTTTATCACCACCACCGTCAATCTTTTGAGAGGAACAACGGCTTTTCAGAAAAAGACCCACAGGGAACGGGCCCAAGTCCTTCAAACGATCCCTACTCGGTATTGAATGTCCCCAAGAATGCATCTCCCGAAGAAATAAAAACCGCCTACCGGAAACTGGTCAACAAGTACCATCCGGACAAGGTGTTCCATCTAGGTGAAGAGTTCAAGGAACTGGCAGAAAAACGCTTTAACGAAATAGAGGAAGCCTATCGGAAACTGATGCCCAAATAACTCGGGGCAATTGGACCGGGCGGGATGTTGAAGATCAAATGGGCAGAAGACCGTTCATGTATAAAAAGCACAGTGCGCAAAGTAAAAACGCAAGGGATGCACCCCACATTCCTTTTATCTTGTACCCGATAAAGACCATGGCCACTGCAGATAGGAGAATGAGAACGATTCGGACAATCAACTCCACAGGATAAGATTCGGAAAAGGAGATCCCGGATTCTCCATTGATGTTCACCAATCTCATATATTCAAAAAACATGATTTCCCTCAAGGCTTCTTTTTATTGAACCGGAGATGTTATACCCTGTTTTTCAACACACGGCGGATGTTTTTCATGGATCCATTCCATCACGGGTTCGAGCCATTCTTTTCTCGGTCGATAAAATAGACGATGCCCCATGCCGCTCTTTAGCTCGATTTTCTTGAATTTGGAATTGTCTGAAATGTTTTTAAAGATTCTCCGACAGGCGGCACATTTGGGATCAGAGTCATCGTAGATGGAAAGGAAACGCCCTTTCATGGATCGGACCGACCGATTAATACCTTTTTTATAAGGTCCTTGAGCAAGAGTTCTTTTATGATGACAACCGGACATCACCACAAAGTTTACGTTAGGATTCATGAGCGTGGCGGAAACCAATAGGGTGATGGCATTCCCTTTGGAGAATCCGACAACGGTAATCTGCTCAGGCGGTATGCCGTTGGCCAGAAGGGTTTTAGTCTGTCGTACGATCTTTCCTGCATATTTATCCAATTTGATTCCCTTGGGCCGAATCTCGCCGATTACTGTAAACCCTTCGTTTTGAAAGGATTTTACGATACCGTGATAATCGTAAATCCCGAAATGAGGGTGAACGCTGTATGGCCCCTCCATTTCTACAGTCTTTCCGTGAAGGAAGAAAACATACTTTGCAGAGGGCTTTATTTCCCACGGCAGATCATAAAAAAACCTTGCGGTTCCAAATCCGGAAACCACCAAAGGTCTGAAGCCGGAGCTCGTTTTGCCTAAAGAAGATTCCACTGTATCCTTCTCGATTCTTCAAAGGTGTCCCCTGGACAACCGCACGTCAAGGCAACGCAATGGAAACCACTTCACCATTGGGCCAATTTGTGCGGCCATAGGGGCCCCATTCCGACACAAAGGCCTTTTAAACCTATTTTCCATGAACCCTGACACATTTTATAGCAAAAATAATGCCAAGTCGTATTTGTACAGGTTTTTTATATTAACATCAATTGATTATATCGTTTTTTGAGGGCGCACATAGGGTTTTTATCGCGCAATCTATCTGATTTTTAGGAACAACCCGGCCGGATCTATGAAATTTTTTTCATACTTTCGGGGCCGGACAGAGCAAAGTCCGAAGGGCAATGCAGGATGCCAGCCCAAGGCACTTAGCCTGTCGAATTCCGGAAATTCAACTGAAGGAGCTGTCGGAGTTCAACGCCAACAGTCTTTTATTCTTTAAGATTCTTTTCTTTTACCCCATGCACGATCGATGGCAGGAGCAAGTTCTGCAAGATCGTTTTTCAATACGTAATCGTGTGCACCGGCGTCCATAATCACAACTGCATCTTCATAGGCAATGGCACCGGTTACAATGATGAATGGTACATCGAGCCGCTTCTCCGAAATTATACCCAACGCATCGAAGGGACTGAAGCCGGGCATCGAATTGTCACACAAGATAACATCCCATGAATCTTTGTCCAAGGCTTTGCTCATGGTTTCAGGGGTGTCCACCTGATGGTAAGTGGGGAGGTAGCCGTCTTTCTTCAATTGGCGGACCAGCAGCAAGACGTCATCTTCAGAGTCCTCGGCGATCAATACGCGGATGGGTTTGTGCCGAAACTCCTTCTCCGGTGACGGGGATTCGTTCAACGCCAGCCAGTACCGATCCAGTTGACCGATAATTTCAGCGAGTTGGAGCGGGTCCACGGGTTTACGTACAAAACTATTGACCCCCAACCGGTAACAATCCGTTAGATCTCGACGATCCTCGGCAAACGTAAAGGCAACCAGAGGGATCAGATTCGTCCGCTCATCCTCGTGCAAATTCTTCAATACTTCCAGACTGTCTATTTTCTGAAGATTCATATCCAACAAAATAACGTGAGGCATTTTGCTCCGGTCACGATCCGAATAGATCCCGCTGCCAAACAAATAGTCAAGGGCTTCGGCCCCATCTCTTGCAACCACCAGCTCGTTTACAATATTATTTTTTTGGAATGCTTCGAGCGCCACCCGTTCATCGTCGGGATTTTCGGTAACCAGCAGGATTGTTTTCGCATCTCTTGCGGCTCTTCTATTCTCGCCACTGCGTCTTTCAGGACCGGTGTAATTAGGATCGTCATACTGTCTTCGATCAAACTCCTTAACCACGTTCCCTTTGACAACTTTCTCCCGACGGTCCTTGTTGCTTTGCCAGACATAAATTTTGTTATCCGGTTCCATACCTTTGCCTTTCAATGTTATTCTTCACGAGCATCGTTTCGATGGTGCGACTTTCACTTCAATCAAGCCGCGGCAATACCCCTATCAAATACAAAACCGTGCCGACGACGATAATGCCAAGGATGGTAAATACATAAGACAAGATTAGTTTTTTTTGTTGTTTTCGCCCTTGCTCGATACTTTCTGCAGCCAGTTTTCTCTGTACCTGGACGAAGGTTTCATCGGTAAACCCGCATCGGATGCAACGGGTTGAGAGTCCATCGTTTCTCCGACCACACCCAGGACACGTCCAGGGTTCAATGGTCATCTCATCGGTCAGAACAACGTCTCCGGTCTCAAGGAACTCCACTCCAGTCTGAAACAGCCCGGAATCGTCTGTATTGGAATAAACGACTCGACCTTTGACAGTAAAAGATTTACGTTTAGCATCGACGGTCAACAGCAGAATATCTTGCCATTTAAACGCGTCGACAGTTTCCAGGAGGATACCCCCTTTACTGACGTTTATCGCCTTTCCGTTACCTTCTTTTATGGGGCTGCCATTATCGTCTATACAAACATAAGATATGGGGTCATCTGTTTTGAATCTCGGATATTTTCTTCTGTCCGCAAAGGCCATGTTTCTACCCCTTCTGGGTTCCGGGATGATCCATTATCCAGGATGGAAATATAGAAGACGTTTAGCTGGGTCGCAACGAAAAAGGCGATTCAGCTGAATCGCCCTGTCCAAAGATTGTCGAGAAAATTTTAGAATCCCGCAAGGCCCTGCCGAAAGTCATCGTCTCCCGAAATGCCGTTGTTAACGCCGGGGCGTATCTTCTCGTTTTATTTAAATTTTGAAGAAACCCGGCCGAAAAGATGCACGCGCACCCGAGAATGGCAATGGCATTAAATCTATGTGAAGCAAAAATCGTGCAAAAATTAACATTCCAACCAAAAAAACTTAATAATCTAAAAATATCAAACAGTTAAGTTTATTATGAGAATCGATGGCCCCCAAAGGCATGATAATATTTGACAAAATTTGTCCTGTTTTTGACAGATTTTCACTTTTTTGGCGTCATTTCATCGGAAACAAAAAACCCTTGAAGACAATTGGAAGTGGCATGCTGCAGAAGCAATTCCGCAGATTGACTCCGGAGAAATAGGTTTCGCGTTTAACAGGGCAAGCGCAGAGATTGCGAAAAAGGGCCGTTTCTGATTGGAAACATGAGAAGGCGCTGTTTGAACAAAAAAGCGGAAAGCTTGAGTTATAACCTTTATTTTTTCTTCTTTTTTAAGTTTGTCAGCATGGTCCGCATGATGTCTATCATACGCTCGGATCCAATAGCTTCAAAAAGCGCCAAGCCTTTTTTATACATTTCTTCGGCTTGGTCAAACTGGTTTCGGATGCGGCAAATGTCTCCCAAGAAGCCGCAGGCGGTTGCCACAGCGCCATTGTTTTCAAGCACTTCTTCTATTTCTAAACTCTTGTTGAACATGTCCTCGGCTTGATCCAAATCACGACGCTCATAGTAGATTTCACCGAGCTTCCCGTAGGCCGTCCCCATCCCCGCCTTACGGTTCAGCGCCTGATTGATTTCAAGGCATTTTTTGAACATGTCTTCGGCGCGTGCCAAATCGCTGCGCATCTGGTAAATCGCGCCCAAATATCCATAGTCTGATGCCATTCCCGCTTTATCATCCAGCGATTCTAAAATTTCCAAGCTCTTTTTGAACATCTCTTCGGCTTGATCCAGATAATCCACTGTTAGATAAATCGCACCCAGGTTACCGTAAGCGTCGGCCATGCCTTCCTTGTTCCCCAGTTTTTCTTCTGTTTCAAGTCTCTTTTTGTAACCTGCTTCGGCCTGTTCCAACTCGGTTCGGGATCTCGGGAGTATTCGCGGCATTTTGTCATTCTCCTTTTTTGAATTCGATCATGTGCATCTTGACGGTATACCTCAAACAATATTTCGGCCTGAAGATAGAGATTGATACCCTAATTGCGCAAAAACGGTCAAGGGCTTTCTGGGGGATCGCTGTGGCCTAACCAGATCGAGTGGCGCCGGAAGCTTTGAGCTTCCCCACCAGATATCCGTCCATCAAAAGGTGTATCATATGATGCAATACGCATACAACAAGAGCCAGCCCGAATTCCGGAAAAAGGGAAACCTGTAAAATTATCGACAGGGGCAGGGTTTTTTGTCCGCCCATGAAAACGACACTTTCCCGCCGGCCTTTGCCAAGCTTCAACAGTCGAACCAAAAAACCGGCCCCGGCCAAAAGTATGCCGTGAAAGGTAAAAACTAGAAAAAAAACGATCCCCACCGATGGGCCGCTGTGGACGATGGCATCCCTTGCCTGGGACATGGCCATCCAGACGATGGCGAGGACCAGACACTGGTTCAGCGTTTGCATTTTTAGGGCAACGCGATCCACAATGGTTTTTGTAAAATATTTTACGGTTAAACCCATGCAGAGGGGCAACAGCACATAAAGGCCGATTTTGATCATGATTGCCGGCTTGTCGATATAAACCACCGTTGATCCGCCCACCAGATTTAACAACAGGGAAAGGACCACCGGTATGGTAAAAACGGCCAGCCCATTGGCCAGTATGGTGATGACCAGGGCCTGTGCCATATTGCCCCCTGCAGCGCCGGTCATAACCACACCGCTGCTCAATGTCGTGGGCATCACTGCCACCAGAAAAATTCCGATGATAACGCCGGTGTCCAGGGAGGTCGCCCCGAACAACGCCCCCACCGCCGGTGAAACCAGGAAAATGATGATCAAAGCAGCCGCGATACCCTTTACATCCATGAGTCCGGACCGTATCTGCCTGGCATTCAATGACAATCCGGAAAAAAAGAATATGAGTACAATCACGGCATCGGGCCCCTGATGCATTTTGAACCACCGGCCGATCCCCGAAACAGTTTCGCTCATGTCCGCCACGGTTACGATGAAAACAAAAAGAAGCCCCATCAAAAACCAGTATTTTTTGAGTAAACCCGACACGCTATTGCACCCTCTCCATATTGCGAACTTTTCATCACCCATTCAGGAAATATTGACGGTTTCGTAAAAAGTCTTTTGCTTGCGGAGCGAGCAAAATCAGACTTGTTACGAGTTCATCAATATTGTTTGCATTTAAATTTTCCTTAACATTTCAATTTCTTGGGAAAATTTCCGGTTCAAGCAAAAATTAAATCACACGTGAAGCTCATTTAAAACCAACGGATTTCATGGTTAACACCCTGTTGCCCCTAAAATGTTCTCCTTTTTTCTTGCATTCATAACAGCTTGAATATGCAAATTCTATAAAAATACGTTTTCTTTACACAAATATTGTTATATGTAACCCCCGACCCGAAAAAGTCGCAAAAAAGGTTTTTGTCGCGAGAGTATTAACGCTCTAATATGTTTATGAAAATTTATTTTTCAACATTTCGAATTTTCAGGACCGATTCTCATATACTGACAGGACCTGCATAAAATTGAACTTGATGAGATTTATTTATAACCATCAACGAGGATTCGAAAAAACGCATCCACAAATCTATATTCCACCACATATTGTATTAACATCGCCAAAATAATACCTTCCATTGTGTTTTTTCCTTTACAAGCAGATGATTTCCTGCTATTTTTTTTAGGATTAGACCTTACACAAAACATGGGGAACGGCAGACAAATATTACAGGAGATTTAATTGCATGAAACTTAAAAAGCTGGAAATAAACGGATTTAAATCCTTTGTTGAAAAAACCAGTGTTCAATTTCCCCCAGGTATTTCTGCGGTTGTGGGTCCCAATGGTTGTGGCAAAAGCAATATTGTAGATGCAATAAAATGGGTTATGGGAGAGCAAAGTGTAAAGCAGCTCCGGGGAAAATCCATGGAAGATGTAATTTTTTCAGGCTCCAACGGGAAACCGGCATCGAACATGGCAGAGGTTTCACTGATCCTTGCCAACGACAACGGCACTGCCCCCGAAGAGCTTAAAGATTTTACGGAAATCATGTTAACCCGGCGTCTTTTCAGGTCCGGAGAAAGCAACTACTTCATCAACAAGCAGCCCTGCCGGTTGAAGGACATACATAATGTCTTTATGGGAAGCGGTCTGGGCGCAAAATCCTACGCCGTTATTCAGCAAGGAAACGTCGGCAAAATTACAGATGCCGGGCCCGAAGAAAGACGGGTTTTAATTGAAGAGGCTGCCGGAATTACACGGTACAAATCCCGCAAAAAAGAAGCGTTGAGTAAAGTCGAGGCAACCAACCAGAACATTCTACGGGTTGCCGACATCATCTCTGAAATTAATCGTCAGATGACCGGCCTTAAACGGCAGGCCCGGAAAGCAGAACGTTATAAAAGATACCAGGGACGGATCAGAGAACTCGATATCTACCTGACCCTCCATTATTACGATGAATATACCCGCAACATCGACGAAGCCGATGCGCTGTTAAAAGACTTAAAAGATACCGATATCGAACATTCATCCAGACTGAAAAAACTCGATGCTGAAGTTGAAAAAATCAAGCTCCAGAGAACGGAAAAAAATGAGAAAATCGCCGACCAAAAATCCCGAAAATTCGAAACACAGCGTCATATAGATCGAACCGAAAATGATCTGTCCCACCTCCACGAAGATGTGGAAAGACTCACCGACGAGTTCGGAGAGCTCGAATCTGCCCGAAAAAACCTCGAAGAAAAAAACAGGGCGCTAATGGCCGAAGTCGCCCAGGTTGAAAGCCAAAATGTCAGTCTTTATGATGCAATAAAAACGGCAACGTCGACCATCGAAAAAGAACAATCGGTTGAACAAAAAATAAAAGATCAACTCTCGGCGTTGAATCAAGAACTTGAAACCTGCAAAGCAGACTTAATGGACCTGGTGGCCCGGGAGGCACAATACAAAAACATCTATCAAAACGCCAACAGCAACAAGGAAGGCCTCAAAAGACGCCTAAAAATAATCCGTGAAGAAGAAGCCGCCACCAGCAAAAAGGTCGCCGGTCTCAGGGACAAAAAAAATAAGGCCCAAGCCCAGCTGGATGTATATAAAAAAGAAATCGAGGGTCTGAACGAACAGATCGACATCACCCGGAAACACCTCCAAGAAAAAACCAAAGCCCTTGGGGAGCAGGTCAAGATTGTTCAGACGTTGGATATCGAACGAAACAAGGCCAAATCATCCTATACCACTTTAAAGAAAATGGAAGACAATTTCGAGTGGTACAAGGACGGCGTCCGGGCCGTAATGAAAAGACACCGTATCAATAAAGATGCCCTATCATCGAACACTTTGGAAGATAACGGCCATGATGGCATTTTAGGCCTCATGGCGGATATCGTTGAACCGAAACCTACCTTTGGAACCGCGGTGGAAGCAGCCCTGGGTGAATCCTTGCAGTACATCCTTACCCGGGATCAAAAGGCCGGTCGCGATGCCATCGACTATCTTCAGACCACCCGGTCGGGACGCAGCGGTTTTATCCCTGTTTCATCGATCAAAAGTACATCGTCAGACCCCAAAACCGGGCCTGATCCACAAAAAAAACTCCTGAACCATGTTTCCGTAAAGCAGGGTTTTGAAAAGATCGCAGAAGCACTTTTGGGGCATGTGGTGGTGACCACCGACATGGAAGAAGCCTTGGCGCTGTTTAACCGCAACGGCGTACTGCAGACCGTTGTAACCAAAAACGGTGATTTAATCTCCCACCAGGGAATTATGGTCGGCGGAAGCAAAGACAAAATGTCCGGCATCCTGGCAAAAAAGCAGGAGCTCAAGGATGTCAAGTCCCAAATTAAAGATTTAACCCAAAACCTCGATACAGCCCGCTGCGAACAAAAAGACTTAGAGTCTGAAGTTTGGGATATGGAAAGTACACTGCAAAAATTTCAAGAATCCAAAAATAAAGCGGCACAGGATGAAGTCGAAGCAGAAAAAAACCTATACAAAGCCACGGAAGATCTTAAAAACGTTCTTCGGCATCTTGAAATTGTCCGCCTGGAACACGAACAGCTTTTGGGTGAGGAGAACGATATCAATGAAGAAGTTGCAAAATACAACACAGCAGTGGCCGAGGTCGAAGCGCAAGTCAAAAATGCACAGGTCCTCGTCTCGGAAAAACTGGAACGAATCAGCGTTGTTTCATCTGAGCTGGAAGCGTTCAATCAGAACATTGTGGATCTCAAGCTAAACTTGACGGCGTTGAATGCCAAGCTGGAAAACAGCAATAACAGTTTAAGGCGACTCAAAGAATTCGAAAATGACGGGATACACCGAATCGAGCAGCTGGCCAGGGACCTGACCCTCAAACAACAGAAAAAAATCGTTTTAAAAGAAAAAATCAAAGAATTAGAACAGCGGCTTTCCGAACGGTATGCGGATATGAAGGGACTCGAGCTAGCACTTGAAAATGAGGAAGCGGATTATCATGAAATCGATGCAAAACTAAAAGAAAGCGGTGAAATCATATCGGTGATTCAAAGCGAACGTGAAGAAACCCTTCAGAAAACACGCCTGCTGGAACTTGAGCAATCCCAGCGACACATCAAACGGGAAAATCTTGGAAATCATCTGCAAGAAAGTTATCACACGCCCCTTCCGGTGCTTAAATCAGAGTTTGACGACTCCGCCATCAACACGAATTTATCCACAGATGCTATCGAAAGCGAACTCGACCGGCTCAGAAAAAAAATTGCAAACATCGATGACGTTAATCTTGGTGCCATAAAGGAATACGAACAACTTAAAGAGCGCTTTAATTTTCTCAATGAACAACGGGATGATCTCGAAAAAGCGGTCCAGGACCTTCACAAGGTCATCCGTAAAATAAACAGGATATCCAAAGAGCGATTTCTCAACACCTTCGATACGATCAATAAAAAGTTGGAGGAAGTATTCCCCCGCCTGTTCGAAGGAGGATCGGCCCGCCTCGTCCTAACGGAACCCGAGGATCCCCTTGAAACCGGCGTGGAATTCATGATACACCCGCCTGGGAAAAAACTGACCCGAATGAGCCTCCTTTCCGGCGGCGAAAAAGCCCTTTCCGCCATCGCTTTGATCTTCTCCATCTTTTTAATAAAGCCGGCTTGTTTTTGTCTCATGGACGAAATCGATGCCTCCCTCGACGATACCAATGTTTTCCGATTTAACGATCTATTGCAAATTATCGGAGAAAAATCCCAGATTATCATGATAACCCACAACAAGAGCTCCATGGAATTCGCCGAGACCCTGTTTGGTATCACCATGGAGAAAAAGGGTGTTTCTAAAGTTGTGTCGGTGAACTTTGAGCGGAAAGAGAATTGACGAAAAGGCCGGACCGTCACCCCGACGGGTTTGACGGAAAACTGGAAAACCGGATGATCGATCAAATTCTTCTTGACAAGGAAGACTAAATATTCACAAATAACCCTTTTCTTTAAAAATCAACATTCCTGCACACCGGTATTCCATGGGTTAGGCAGAAACACCAATCCTTAACAAATCACATTGATATTTTTGAGTTGTAAAATTATAGAGATGAGCGATTATGGCATTGAACTGGTTCAAAAAAAAGAAAGACAAACAGGAAGCGGCGGCAGGCACCGAACCGAAGCCCGACAACGTTCCGGAAGCATTGAACGCCGAAGACCACCCCGGGGATGAAGCCCTTGATCAGAACAACGGGACAGCGTCCGAAAACAAAGAAAACGAGCCGGCTCAAACGCCGGATCCCACAGAACCGCACCCCGAGTTGGATCTTCCTGAAAAATCAGGGGGATTTTTCAAACGCCTCAAAAGCGGTCTCTCAAAAACCCGCAAGCTTCTTTCCACCGACATTAACGACCTCTTTGCCGGCAACCGGAAAATCGACGACGAGCTGCTGGAGGACCTCGAAGAGCTCCTGATCACTTCAGACATTGGAGTTCAGACCACCCAAGACCTCATCGAAACCATTTCCAAAAAGTCTTCGAAAATATTCGGTCCCGACGAGCTCAAAGCAACGCTTAAAGAGAAGATTCTGGAATTGCTGAGCCTGGAACCCCCCACCCCTCGAGAAAATACGGATAAGCCCCATGTCATCATGGTCATCGGCGTCAATGGCGTCGGGAAGACCACCACCATCGGAAAACTGGCTTCCAGGGCTGCGTCTTCGGGGAAAAAAGTCATCCTGGTCGCCGCCGATACTTTCAGGGCGGCGGCAATAGAACAGCTCGACATATGGTCCCAGAGAGCCGGCGTTGACATCATAAAGCATAAAGAAAATTCCGACCCGGCCGCTGTATCATATGACGGGATTGAAGCTGCTGTTGCCAGGAATGCGGATATGGTACTGGTCGATACCGCAGGCAGAATTCACACAAAGGTCAATCTGATGGAGGAGCTCAAAAAGATTAAACGGACCATTTCAAAAAAACTTCCCGGCGCTCCCCATGAAGTTCTGCTGATTCTCGACGCCACCACCGGTCAGAACGCCTTGTCCCAGGCCAAACTGTTCAACGATGCCATCGAAGTCACAGGAATCGCCCTGACAAAACTCGATGGAACCGCCAAGGGCGGAATCGCCGTCAGTATTTGCAGCACCCTTGACATTCCGCTGAAATATATCGGCGTCGGAGAAAAAATCGAAGATCTCCAGGAATTCGATCCGGTTCAGTTTGTGGACGCGCTTTTCTAATAAAGAATCCGGGTCAATAGGTTATTTCAAATCCGCTGAACTCACCAATGTAATCCTCCCACTCGACCGATAGGTTCGTAACCTTTGAAATGGGAGGTCCCTGCTTGCACCATTCAAGAACCAACAGGACGTCCTTCTCATCCCCTTCAAACACGGCTTCAACGTTTCCGTCTCGTTTGTTCCTCACCCACCCGAAAACACCGTATCTTTCTGCTGCGCGATGGGTCTCCAGTCTAAAGAACACCCCCTGGACCCTGCCGGCGATGACGGCATGCGCTCTGACTTTTTTTTCCATGCGCGCTCCCGTTCTAATTGAATATTGAAGATCGACGACAGTCAATGGATCATTTTCTTAAGGGTAGTTTCATCGATAATTTCGACGCCCAGCGCTTCCGCCCGTTCAAGCTTTGAACCGGGGGATGTCCCGGCCACAAGATAGTCCGTGTTCCGGCTTACGGAGCCGGTGACCTTTCCCCCGGCCTTATCGATGAGTTTTCTCGCTTCATCTCTTGTCAAAGTAGCAAGGGTGCCGGTCAAAACAAAAACCTTGCCCGAAAGGGTCCCCGCCGCCTGGATCCCTTCACCCAGAATCTGAACTCCCCGGGTGATAATTTCGCCGACGATCTTCCGGTTTTCTGCCGTGCCGAAAAAGCTTACGACACTTTCGGCCACCACCGGCCCCACCCCTTCGATGGCTTCCAGTTCATCCGGCGTTGTATTCAAAAGGACCTCCAGGCGGCCGAAGGTCCGTGCAAGGATGCCGGCCACATGCTCTCCAACATGACGGATGCCCAGGGCATAAAGAAAACGGCCGAAGGTGATCTGCTTGCTCGCCTCGATGGCATTTATAATATTTGCGGCAGATTTTGACCCCATCCGCTCCAGGTTTTCAAGGGTATCTACTTTCAGTCGAAAAATATCCGCATAGGAAAACAGCAGATCCTTATCCACCAGCTGCTCGATCAGTTTATCCCCCAAGCCGTCGATATCGAAAGCGCCCTTCGAAGCAAAATGCTTTATCCGTTGTTTGATCTGAGCCGAGCAGGAGACGTCGAGGCATCTTAAAGCCGCCTCACCTCGGGCACGAACCACCGGAGAATTGCAAACAGGGCAGTTGAGGGGCATCTTGAAGATGCTTTCGGCTCCGTTTCTCTTTGAAGTGATCACCTTGACAATTTCGGGAATCACATCCCCGGCACGTTGCACCAAAACCGTATCGCCGATTCTGACGTCTTTTCGTCTGATTTCATCTTCGTTGTGAAGTGTTGCACGCCCCACCGTTACCCCGCCGATCTGCACCGGGGAAAGATGCGCCACCGGCGTCAGGGTTCCGGTCCTTCCCACCTGAACCTCGATGTCAAGGACCCGGGTGGTCTCCTGAAGTGCTTTGAATTTATAGGCGATGGCCCATCGGGGGCTCCGGGATGTCGCCCCCAAAAGGCCTTGAAAACGAAGACTGTCCACCTTGATCACCATGCCGTCTATATCGTACGGCAACAGGTCCCGCCGTTCGTTGAGATCCCGGTAACAGTCGATGGCCGCTTCAATGGTGATTTTCGATCTGATATTCGGGTTGATCCTGAATCCAAGTTCCTGCAAGGCTTGCAATGTATCCCCATGGGACTCAAGCTCCAGATCTGCAACTCTGCCGATACCGTAAAAAAAGATCTCCAGGGGACGTTCCGCAGTGACCCGTGAATCGAGCTGCCGCAAGGATCCGGCGGCAGCATTTCTCGGATTGGCAAAGGGCGGTAAATCCTGGTCGAGGCGACGGTCGTTTAAACGCTTGAACCCTTCCTTCCCGATAAAAACCTCCCCTCTGACCTCGAGCAGTGAAGGATTTTTGCGACCCGTCCCCCTTTCAAGCACCATCGGGACCGAACGAATGGTTCTGACGTTTGATGTGATCAATTCGCCTCTGAAACCATCACCCCGGGTGGACCCGGAAATCAGCCGGCCGTTTTCGTAGACAAGCTCCACGGCAACGCCGTCCAATTTGGGCTCGGCAGTGTAAAGAATGGTATCGTCCGTATCGAGGCTTCTTTTAACCCGAAGATCGAACTCAAAGATATCGGTATCGCTGAATCCATTATCCAGGCTGAGCATGGGAATTGAATGCTCGACCGTTTCAAATTTGTCCAGGGGCGGCGCCCCAACCCGCAGAGTGGGTGAATCCGGACTCGAAAGATCGGGGTAATTCTTTTCCAGCCGCATCAACTCCTGCATCATCCGATCATATTCGGCATCCGATATTTCGGGATCGTCCAGAACATAGTATCGATACCCATGACGATGAAGGGCCTCTCTTAATCGGGTAACGTTTTTTATGACTTCAGGATCGATATTTTTTTGCATACCTTAATCATCCCCACCATCATAACGGTCTTGCCAGTTTCGAAAGTTCCTCTTTCGCCTCATCGATGATGTCGTAAAACCACATCACATCCTCGATGGTAAGACGGCCGGCCTTGCGCTGGGACTCCCCGCCGTCTTTTTTCTTAAATATTCTCGGACCGATCTGGAGCTTCGGCTCACCGTCGCCATACTGATTGATGGTAACAACCAGTCCGGTCTCTTCACATACCCACTTTTTCAAAATTTTATCTTTTTCAGGATCAAATGCCATATTCTCCTCCATATTCTGTGATCAACCAAACATCTGTATTCTTAAATACCATGGTCTATTATGTCAAATTCATTTTGACAGTTCCCTAACGACCCGTTTGTTTACCCCGTTTTCATTTTCTGCGTTCATGAAACAATCCGGATAAATTCAGCCTCCATGGCCTTTCGACCGGCGGTAATTCCCTGAACGGCATGTCTCAATTTTTCCTGAACTGACGGTGCCTTCCGGCCAAGAATCACCTTCTGGGTCGGACAGAGATGCCAGGTGCAGACCCAGGGTCTGGATACCCTGGACAACATACAGCCTCTGGGGCTCCAAAATCGGCAGGATTCCTTGAAGTCCGACAGAAGCTGTTCAGGGGGAACTGGATGCCCGGCAAGATGAAGGAACAACAGGTCCTTAAAATCGATCCAGACCCTGGCGGCCAGACAGCAGGGATCCGGACACCAGGGACAGGTCACCTGACACAGATCGTCCAAAAGCGAAAAAATCGACACCATCCGAGCCTGAACCTTCTGTGCCAAAATTACCACCGAATCCAGCGCCATCCGGTTCCGTTGTATCAGAGAATCGAGACTCCGGTTGGCCGCATCCCATGCAGCACCCGATCCCCAGGGGGGCATATCTTGGCGATAATTGTTTTGCATGATCTTTCCCGATGAAATTTCTGAGGAATCGGGACCTGTATCCCTATTCTCTGTCTGCATCGGTCCTGTCGACACAGAAATGTGTAAAAATGAATTTTGGCGCTTTGGAGAAAATTTTATTCTCATCTTTCCCCCGGCACATCCTTTTGAATGGATCTTTATCATGGATTAAGACCATTAAAATTGCAATGGGGTTTTGTGGCAGGGGTTAAAAAACAGGCGATCATTGCCCCACGTGCATCTCGACTTTCGATGCTGTTCAGGCGCCCTGCCCCTACTGGGCAAGTCCAATTTTTTCCAAATTATACAAAAAAGGACTTGAAAGCTTTTTTCCATTGTGTTAGGCGTGTCCTTTGGTTTTTATGCCCGCCTGAATAATGTAAAGACATCGAATATTGAAAGGATTGTACCGAGATGACTCCAAAAAGAGAACTGCAGATAGCTTACAGTCTCATCATTGTTTTCCTCTTTGTGGGGGTTATGAGCTATGCAGCCTTTCCTGCCAAAACACCGGATGAACCGATACGGTTGATGTACAAAACACTTGCTGGAAAAGTTTTATTCGACCACAAAACCCATTTATCGGATTCAGGGTACGGCCTCGCCTGCCAGGACTGTCACCATCATCCTGAAGAACCCGAAGAATTAGAAGAAGCGCTGGTGGCGTGCGGTGAATGCCATAAAGTTCTTGAAGAAGGTAAAACCTTCCCTGACTCTTGTCTTGACTGCCACGAAGCTGAAGATCTCGAAGATTCGGAAGTCATGAAAAAATCCGATGCATTCCATTCACAGTGTGAAAGTTGCCATCAGGAGGTTGATGCCGGTCCCAAAGAGGAACGGTGCGGTTGGTGTCATGTCATGTAAACCGAAGGTCTTTTGTTAAGACGACGGTTTTTTATGCCCGTTATCCATAATAACACTAAAAAAGGTTGAACGATGATAAAAAGATCTTTTATCGGTTTGACAAAACCTATGTTGAAATACGAAGCTCTGGACGTAAAAACGCCGGAACCCACCATTATTCAGGAACCTAAAAAAATCTCGCTTTTTTTAGACAAAACCTATGATTTTAACGATACGATTTTGTTAAAAATCGGTGATACGGTCAAAACCGGCCAAAAGCTTTCTATTTCTGAAAACAGTGATGCCTATGTAATTTCTACCGTTACCGGAAAAATTTCATCCATTGAGACATTGGCCGGTGATTATGGCAAGACCTTTACGTCCGTGTCCATCGAGGTGGACGTGAATGAAGAGATCGACGATCAGTTCAAAACTCTGGCCGCGGAACCGTCCCTCGACACTGCCGATAATTTTCTCTCGGGAGTTCCTGGCAAGCCGTCGTTTAAAATTTTTTCTAATCCTGAGAAACCGATGACGACCATCATTGTCAACGGAATCGATCGGGATTTGTTGGTTGGCACAAACCAATATGTCATCAAATCGAATATTAATGCCGTAAAAAACGGCGTCCGGATTCTCAAAAAGATTACCGGCATCGACAATATTCTCATAGCGGTGCCCCAGAATCTGGCGCAAGATGCCATCAGCGGCGGGACTCAAGTCGTCACCGTCGCGTCTGAATACCCCGCGACCCTCCCTGCGATGATGATGCAAAGTATTTTGGGTCAGGTACTGCCCGCAGGTCAAAGTTGTGAAGACATGGGGGTGTGCTTTTTGAGCGCCGAAGCGGTTGCATCCATCGGCACAGCCTTTGAAGAGGGCCGTATACCGTCAACCAAAACAGTAACTTTTGTAAATAAAGATGGCGTTAAATCGCTGGTATCGGCAAAGATCGGGACACCCATCCGTGACATTATAAACGCTTTTGGGGCCTCCTTAAATGAAAAGGACCGTTTAATTTTAGGGGGACCCATGACCGGCGCAACACTCTATTCCGAGGACTACCCGGTTCTGGCGGATACGGATGCCATTATGCTTCAAGATAGAGATAATATTCCGATTGTTTCCGACTATCCCTGCATCAACTGCGGCGAATGTGTCCGGGCCTGTCCGGCAAACGTTCCGGTGAATATGCTGGTACGATTCCTTGAAGCCGGACAATACGAGGAGGCCGCTGACCAGTACGACCTGTATTCCTGTATAGAGTGCGGTCTTTGCAGTTATGTGTGTGTATCAAAAATGCCGGTTTTCCACTTTATAAAACTGGCAAAATATGAACTCGGCCGAACCATTTCAGCGGAGGCAACGAATGTTTAATCAGAAAAAACTCATCGTATCACACGCGCCATTCTGGCACGACGGGAGCAGCATAACGGTTCGAAGTTATCACACCATGCTTGCGGCATTGCCTGCGGCCTTATTCGGCATATTTACTTACGGCATGCCTGCCTTGGGTGTTGTTTCAATGTCCATTTCCTTTGCAATTATATGGGAACTGTTAATCAACAAAGTGACCCGGCGGACCGTCAGCATCGGAGACGGCAATGCAGCCCTCATCGGCCTTTTATTTGCCATGCTTTTGCCGGCAACATCTCCGTGGTGGCTGGTGGTTACCGGCACTTTCGTGGCGGTGGTCATTGGAAAGCATATCTACGGCGGCATTGGCGGCAATCCCTTCAATCCCGTTCTGATCGGGATCGCCATCCTCATGGTGGCCTGGAAAGACCATTTCGATTTCAACGAAGCCCTGGTGAACTACGATCTCGGATTTGCCATGGTCTATCCCCTGGCGGCCGCCAAACATTTGGGAACGTCGGGCATCGAAGCCTTTAGCACCGCAGGTCTTTTATTGGGCCGGCACTCCGGCGCCATCGGAGCAACCTTTGGACTCGGACTCATTCTGGGTGGAATATATTTGATTATCAGAGGGTTTATCCGATGGGAAATTTCAGTTTCTTTTTTAGCCGGCGTATTTGTGACGGCACTGCTGTTTCATATATCTGACCCATCCGTTTACGCAGGCCCTGTTTTTCACCTTTTAACCGGCTATACGCTCCTGGGAGCCTTTTTTCTGGCTACCGAAGATTCATCGTCGCCGGTCAATTGCATCCCCATGTTCATTTACGGAGCCGGGGCCGGGATAATGACCGTATTGATACGGAATATCGGCGCCTATGTCGATGGGGTGGTGTTTGCAATTTTGCTTATGAATCTCATCAATCCAATTTGTGACAAAATCAGACCTAAAGCACTGGGAAAGGTTGTGTAACATGCGAGATTTAGTAATAATGGTGGTAGTTCTGACGGTTTTAAGCGCCTTTTCGGGCGGTTTGCTTTCGGGGCTTCGAAGCGCGACCGCTGCCCGGATCGAAATTCAGCAGCTGAAATTTGTGAAAGGCCCGGCAATTAAAAAGATCCTCGAAGGCGCGTCCAATGATCCCATCGCCGATCGGTTCTCCCTTAAGGACGGCGATATTGAACGAAAATTTTTCGTGGGAAAATACGACGGTAAGGCCAACACGGTGGTTCTTGAGAGCTCGGGTAAAGGATACGGCGGTGACGTTGGTCTGATGGTCGCCGTTAATATGGACGACGATACCATCGTCGGTGCCGGGGTAACCACCCACAGTGAAACCCCCGGATTGGGAGCCATGGCAAAGGACAATCCCGCTTTTGTGTCCCAATTTAAAGGTCTCCCCATCGAAGAAACCTTTAATGTCACCAATGACGGCGGAAAAGTCAATGCAATGAGCGGCGCGACCATTACATCCAGAGCGGTTTGTGCAGCCGCCACCCAAGCCGGCAGCATTTATAAAAAACTGAAACCTCAGCTTTCGGAGAAGTTAAAGGAATTTAACTAATAGGGAGATCAACATGGCGAAAACACTCACACAGGAATTTACCAAAGGTCTGTGGGAAGAAATAGCGCCGTTTCGGCTGGTGCTGGGGTTGTGCCCGGTTCTGGGTGTCACCACGACCATAGAAAACGGCATCGGAATGGGGTTGGCCACGACCTTCGTTCTGGTATTTTCGAACATCCTGGTTTCTTCGTTAAGGAATATCATTCCGGCAAAAGTTCGAATCGCCTGTTTTATTATTATCATTGCGACCTTTGTCGTTGTCATCGAACTGCTTATGCAAGCCTTTGCCTACACCTTGTTTCTCAAACTGGGCGTATTCATACCGCTGATCGTGGTAAACTGCATTGTGCTGGGTCGGGCGGAGGCGTTTGCATCCAAAAATAATCTTCTGCCCTCCATCGCCGACGGCCTGGGTATCGGTATCGGTTTTACCCTTTCTTTATCGGCCCTCGGCGCTATACGGGAGTTGTTCGGTGCCAACAATTTAACCATTTGGACGACACCCACTTCTATTATCGGTGTTCGAGAAGTATTTGGCTCAAATTTTGAACCGTTTTCGTTCATGGTTCAAGCACCCGGAGCCTTTGTATGCCTCGGGTTAATGCTCTGCCTCATGAATCTTGCGGGAAGCAAATAGGAGTTAATCAATGGGCTACATGGAAATTATCATCGCAGGCATTTTTGTAAACAACATTTTGCTGGCCCAGTTTTTGGGCAACTGCCCATTCCTCGGTACATCCAAGAAGATGGAAACCGCCGTAGGCATGGCCATGGCCGTCGTCTTTGTACTGGTGTTGGCCGGGGTGATCACCTGGGTTCTGTATACGTTTTTTCTGGTACCGTATAAACTGGTATACATGCGAACCATCGCGTTTATTTTGGTGATTGCATCGTTGGTCCAATTTGTTGAAATGTTTTTAAAAAAGAGCATCCCGGCACTCTACGCAGGGCTGGGCATCTTTTTACCGTTGATTACCACCAACTGTGCAGTTTTCGGTGCGTGTATCTTAAACGTCGATAAAGAGCTGAACTTTATGAAAACCCTGGTTCAGTCCGTTGCCTATGCCGTAGGATTCGGCCTGGCCCTGGTTCTCTTTGCAGGTGTCCGTGAACGCATCATTCTGGCGAGGGTACCGAAACCGCTCCAGGATACATCCATCGGCCTGGTGACGGCGGGGATTCTCTCCCTGACGTTCTATGCTTTCAAAGGGATGATCTAACAACGGCCATTAGAATTAACTTAGGAGGATACTGTGTTGTCATTATCAGCCGTTTTTTTTATGTTGGCTCTGGGAGCTGTCTGCGGCGCTGTTCTCAGCGCGGCATCCAAAATCTTTTATGTCTATGAAGATCCTCGCATTGCCGTTGTAGAAGGATATACGGCCGGTGCCAATTGTGGCGGGTGCGGATATGCCGGATGTTCCGCTGCAGCGGTCGCCGTGGTGGCCGGAGAAGCACCGCCCAGCGTCTGTATTGTGGCCGGACCTGAAGCCACTGCAAACATCGCCGGTGTTATGGGGCTCGATCCGGGCACCGCTGAATCCTTGCTCTCATACAACACGTGTACCGGCGGAGACCGGGCGGCTGAAAAATTTGAATATATGGGAATTCAAAGTTGCCAGGCATTGGCCACCCTTCACGGCGGTCAACGGGTCTGTCCGGTGGGCTGCATGGGTTTTGGAGATTGTGTCAGGGCCTGTGCTTTTGATGCCCTAAAAATTGGGCCCCACGGGTATCCGGTTGTCAACGAGATGAAATGTGTCGGCTGTGGGGCCTGTGAGAAAGTCTGTCCCAAAGATATCATGGAAATCAAAACCATGTCCCAAAGACTCCTCCATCTCAATCAGTATGACGATCGTATTGCCCCCTGCCAGCAGACCTGTCCGGCGGAAATCGATATACCCAAATACGTTTACCAGACCAAAATTGGAGATTATGAAGGCGCGGTCAACACCATTCGGGAACGGAATCCCTTGCTGCTGGCCTGCGGCCGTGTCTGCCCGCACCCGTGTGAAGACAAGTGCCGTAGGGGTATCGAAGACGAACCGGTATCCATCAACCAATTGAAACGCTTTGTGGCTGACCATGAAATGAACTCAGGAAAGCGGCTTCCCATCTCCGTTGCGCCGCCCACCGGTAAAAAAGTGGCCGTTGTCGGCGGCGGCCCGGCTGGGTTGAGTTGTGCCTATTTTCTCCGCCGTTTGGGCCATGATGTTACGATTTTCGATGCCATGCCCAAACTTGGCGGTATGATTCGATACGGAATCCCGGAATATCGACTCCCAAAAGAGGTCTTGGCCTGGGAAATCGACGGAATTTTGAACCTGGGGATCGACCACAAGCCCAACGTCGCCTTGGGCCGCGATTTCGATATCGGCGCCTTGATCGCATCCGGATATGATTCCGTTTTCCTTGGGATCGGCGCATGGAAAGACTACACCCTCGGTGTTGAGGGCGAAAATTTGGAAGGGTGCTACACCGGAATTAATTTTCTCACCAATTTTGCCGTGTGGCAGCAGGAAAAGCCCCATGAGAAGCGGCCGTTTATCGGCAAAAAGTGTGTGGTCATCGGCGGCGGAAACACGGCCATCGACTGTGTTCGCACCCTGGTTCGCCTGGGCGCGGACGAGGTCACCATCGTCTATCGGCGGACCCGAAAAGAAATGCCGGCCAACGAAGTTGAAATCGTTGCTGCGGAACATGAAGGCATAAATTTTACGTTCCTTGCCGCCCCCACCCGGGTCCTCGGGGATGAAGCGGGCAATGTCACCGGACTCGAATATCTGAAAATGGAGCTGGGCGAACCGGATGCCAGCGGCAGGCGCCGCCCGGTGCCCATCGAAGGGTCGGAAACCGTCATCGAAATCGACATGCTGATCACGGCCATCGGACAGGGTCCGGATGTCTTCTTCAAGGACGAAAGCAAACGGCTTGATGAAGATCTGAAACTGACCCGCTGGAACACCATCGATTCGGAAGACGAGATCGCCCTTCAGTCCAGCATCCCCTATATTTTTTCCGGTGGAGACGCCGCAACCGGTGCAGATCTCGTTGTTTCAGCCATCGGTGCCGGACGACGCGCTGCCCGATCGATCCACTTCTACCTGGCCGACGAAGATATAACTCCCCCATCCAAAACATTGTTCAGGAATAATATACCGGTATCGATTTTTGAATCGGTTCCGGGAATTACCCAGCTGCCCCGAACGAAAATGCCGGAGCTTCCTGTGGATGAACGGATCAAATCCTTTGTAGAAGCAGATCTCGTGATCAGCGAAGATGAGGCGTTATATGAATCGAGTCGTTGCCTGGAGTGCTGTCTGATCTGCTATAACAAAGATGTTGCATAAAGCATATCCCGGGGGCACGGTTGTGCCCCCATTCCAGTATCAAAATATTATCCGAAATGACAAACGTCATCGATATCCTAGTCTATCGAGCCAAGGTCATCGAGCAAAGAGCTTTCGGATCCTGGGAAATACGCTTTGGTGAATCCTACCACATCAACACCAAACTTTCCGATCTTTCAGACTCTGCCCTTTATTTTCTAGCCCAGCCCGGTGAAAACAGGGCTGTTGCCTATTATGAACTGATCATGGGGGTTCTGGACCTTGGCCCGGCCATAAAGTTTAATTATCTTCCCAACAAAGAGCAAATTGCGGTGGTTGACATCCACCTGTTTTTAGCCGATCAGGTGCGGTTTGAAGTCATGCGCCGACTGAAATGGATCATCAACCTTCCGTGTGAGAAATACGGCATTGTGGAGATGGTTCAGAGTTTCGACACCGTCAAAGCAGAATGCAAAGGTAACTTCCCCGAACTTGCATCATCCCACCCGGAGCACCCCGCCTACGCCCAGCTCCCCCACAGCGAAAGAGAGAGCTTCATTCGCCGCATGCTCCGGGATGCCCTTGAATCTTTTAAAGATCGCTTAGGATTTTAAAAATAGGCCAAAAGGAATTAAAACGGTTTCTAACCGGTAGACCGTAAAGCGGTTATGGTATCCTGCATATCCGAAGGGATCGGTGCTTCAAAACTAAGATTTGCGTGTGTCGAAGGATGGGCGAACTCCAGGCGCCGGGCGTGGAGCATTTGCCTTGGGACGGATAGGCGGTGCCCCGGGGTTATTTCTATGGGCATTCTTCGCCTGCGGCCGCCGTAAACCGGGTCCCCCATGACCGGATGGTTGATGGTGGCACAATGAACTCGGATCTGATGGGTTCGCCCGGTTTTCAGATCGATATCGATCAAAGTGGCCAGAATAAAACGCTCTTTTACTGTCCATGTCGTTTCGGCATTTCGACTTTTTTTGCTGTGGATGGACATCTTTTTTCTATCCACGGGATGCCTGCCGATGGGCAGTGAAATTGTCCCTGAATCCGCCTTCAATTTACCATGAACCAGGGCCAAATATTTTTTCTTGATGGTTCGACCCTTAAACTGATCGGACAAACCATGATGTGCTCCGGAATTTTTGGCCACCACCAGTACACCGGAGGTATCCTTGTCGAGCCGATGCACAATCCCCGGGCGCACCTCCCCGCCGATCCCTTGAAGATCGGGGCAATGATACAAAAGGCCGTTCACCAACGTTCCGCTGGTGTGGCCCGGTGCCGGGTGTACCACTATCCCCGGCTGTTTGTTGACAACGATGATGTCATCGTCCTCGTGGAGGATATGGATTGGAATCGGTTCAGGTTTAAAGAGGACAGGCTCCGGAGGGGGAATGTGTCCATGGATTTCTTCCCCCGCTCTCACCCGATAGCCGGGCTTCTTTTCCTCGCCCTGAACCCGAATTTTTCCGTCGCGAATCAGGGTTGCGGCATAAGAGCGAGAACAATCCTCGATCCGAGATGCAACCAAAAGGTCCAGGCGTTTGCCTGAATCGGTGACATCCACACGTATGGTAAAGGATTTTCGGTGGAGCATGTTTTAAGAAGGTGGGTTATTCGTCGGCGTCATCTGCATCTTCAGATTCTTTAGGGGGAAAAAGTACCTCCATCTCGGATATAATCGTCTTTATGCTGGTTTTTCGGACGTTTGAAAGTTCCATGACCAGCAGGTTCTGAGCGGTATCGTAAAGTTTGCGTTCGCCGAAGGATAGATCCTTTGTCAATTTCAGCAGGGAAAGATCCCTGTACACTTCCGCCACGTCATACAGTGAACCGGTTTTGATCTTGTCCATATATTCCCGATATCTTCGGTTCCAGGTCTGGGTCTCACCGGGGATCACCTCCCGTTTTTCCATAACTTCGTAAACTTTGGGGATATCCTTTTCGTCGATGACATCCCTGAGTCCGACCTGTTCCACATTCCACGTGGGGATCATGATGGTCATTTCATTTTCGAGGATTTTCATCATGTAAAAATCATGTTCTTCACCGTTAATGATCCGGGACTCGATGGAGTTGATTCTCCCGACACCATGCGCGGGATAGACCGCAAGATCCCCGACTTTGAATTCCCGCACATTTTGCTTTGGGGGTTCTGTTTTATCTTTTTCCTTTTTCTTATTCATATTAACACCGGTTTAGGGTTGTATGTAACTGAACGTCGATGATTATAAAGTTGCAGATGGGCATTCGTATTTTTTCACTCAACCAATTCTCAGTTAAGTTCATACCATACAATCCATTCACAATCAATAAAAAAGGACCGGCGCTTGGCTGCGCCGATCCTTTTGTGATTCTATCTGTTTTTATGAATGTCGTCTTACAGCAGGAATGGTACCATGAGCAGTGCGACAACGTTCAGAATCTTGATCATCGGGTTAATGGCAGGGCCTGCGGTATCCTTGTAAGGATCGCCGACCGTATCACCGGTGACCGCCGCATGGTGAGCATCGCTTCCTTTGCCGCCCAAGTGGCCGTCTTCGATATATTTCTTGGCATTGTCCCAGGCTGCCCCACCGGTGGTCATGGAAATCGCCAGAAAAACACCGGTAACGATACTTCCGATTAGAAGTCCGCCCAGCGCCACCTTGCCCAGCAAGAATCCGACGATAAGGGGCGCAAAAACCGGCAGCATTGCGGGGACAATCATTTCTTTCAAAGCAAATTTGGTGACGATATCCACACAGGCGCCGTAGTCCGGCTTTGCGGTTCCTTCCATGATCCCCGGAATTTCGCGGAACTGGCGACGAACCTCATCGACCACGGCTCCACCGGCAGTGCCCACCGCTTTCATGGCCATAGAAGCAAACAGGTACGGCAAAAGCCCGCCGATAAAAAGACCGATGATCACGTTGACATCGGACAGGTCGAAGCTCAAGGCAACAGCACCCTCTTTGGCGTGCAGGGCAAATTCCTCTACATAGGCTGCAAACAGAACCAGAGCCGCCAGACCGGCAGAACCGATGGCATACCCTTTGGTCACCGCTTTGGTGGTATTTCCAACGGCATCCAAGGGATCGGTCACGGCCCGAACGCTCTCATCCATTTCCGCCATCTCGGCAATTCCACCGGCATTATCGGTAATCGGCCCGTAAGCATCGATGGCAATCACCATTCCGGTCATGGAAAGCATGGACATGGCTGCCATGGCAATTCCGTATAGGCCGCCAAAGACATGCGCCATATAAATCGCCAGGCAGATGGCAAGAACCGGAGCCGCCGTGGCCTGCATGCTCACGCCCAGACCGGAAATGATATTGGTGCCGTGACCGGTGGTGGACGCCTGTGCAATCTCCTTAACCGGCGCGTAAATACCTGTATAGTATTCGGTTATGATAACAATAACGACGGTCAGAATAAGCCCGATAAGTGTGCAATAATAAATGTGCATGGCGGAAATATCGCCCAACCCGCCCATAAACTTTTTGCTGGCATAGAAGAATGCTACGGCCGCTATGATGGCAGCACCGAACATCCCCTTGTACAATGCACCCATAATATATTCGCTCTTTCCGAGTCTCACAAAGAAAACAGCGATGGCGGACGCGACGATTGAGATCGCACCGAGCACCAGGGGAAATTGCACTGCCATTGGGTTTTTGGGAAAAAGAAGATGACCGATCAGCATTGCGGCAACAGCGGTAACCGCATAGGTTTCAAAAAGGTCAGCGGCCATACCGGCGCAGTCGCCCACATTGTCGCCCACATTATCGGCAATGGTCGCCGGATTTCTGGGGTCGTCCTCGGGGATACCCGCCTCGACCTTACCCACCAGGTCGGCGCCCACATCGGCGCCCTTTGTGAAAATCCCGCCGCCCAGCCGTGCGAAAATCGAAATCAGGCTGCCGCCAAAACCAAGGGCCACCAGGGCCATAACGTCATGGGTTGCGGTATAGAACCCGGCGACGGATGTCAGTGCCAGGCCGGCCACGATCATACCGGTCACAGAGCCGCCTTTAAAGGCCATAGCAAGTCCGGCCGAAAGTCCTTTTCTTGCAGCCTCTGCTGTCCTCACATTGGCAATAACCGACACCCGCATACCGATATACCCTGCAAGAAATGATGCCGTTGCACCGATGAGAAATCCAATGGCGGTTTTTGCCCCTAGAGTGGCAAAGATGATAATAAAAATAATGACACCGGCAGTACCCATACTTTTGAGCTGGCGGTTCAGATATGCAATCGCGCCTTCTTTAATCGCACCGGCGATCTCCTGCATTCTTTCATTCCCGGCAGGCGCTTTTTTGACAACTGCAGCCAGAGAAATCGCAAAAAGCACTCCAAACGCACCAATCAGCGTGCAAAACAACGGTATATTTTTCAATACAGCTTCCATTCTTTCCTCCATCTGAGATACTTTAGCTTAAAATTGAGATTCTTTTGTCGTTGAATCTGTTCATCCCCTCCTTTGTACCGTTACAAAGGGTCGTGACTACGGCGTCCTTTGCTGTTGTGATGATCCGGTCTAAATTTTTTCTTTCTTCTGAGGAAAATTTTCCCAGAACATAATCCGCAGCACCGACTCCAGCCTCAGGTCGCCCGACGCCGATACGAAGGCGTACAAAATCTCCTCCGGCAAAGGCATCGATAATCGATTTTATACCTCTGTGTCCCCCATCCCCTCCTTTCTCTTTAATTTTTAATCTTCCAAAAGCAAGGTCCATATCGTCATGAATGACCAACATGTCCTCACATAATATCCTAAAATATCCGGCAATTTTATGAATATAAGGTCCGCTTCTGTTCATAAAGGCCATCGGTTTTACCAGGATGACCTTGGTGCCGTCGATGGATCCGATGCCGATTCTGGCATCGAATTTTTGTTTTATAAAAGGTATGGAGAAAGCTGCTGAAACTTTATCCACCGCCAGGAAACCCGCATTGTGGCGGGTTTCTGCATAGGCTTCACCCGGATTTCCCAGTCCCACCACCAAGCGTAATCGTTTTTCCGGCATCAATAATATGTGCAAACCTATTCTTCGCCACCGGCTCCGGGTGTTTCTTCATCTTCTTTTTCAGCCCCTTCCTCCTCGAGCTCTTCTTCCTCTTCCGGTTCTTCTTCAAGCTTGGGGCTGAGTACGGTTAACACCGTAAGATTGGATTCACCTAGAAGTTCAACTTCACCGTCCATGGAAATATCTTTCACATGGATGGAATCTCCCATATCCAGATCGGTAATATCGATCTCGATGGATTCCGGAACCTCAAACGGCAGGCATTCCACTTCAAGCTCACGTCTTATGATCTGTAGAATGCCGCCACGTTCAACGCCCACGGAGCTGCCGACGGTTACAATGGGGATTCCAAGCGTAATCTTGCGATCCAGGTTTATTTCATAGAAATCGATATGCAAATAATTCCGTGAAACCGGATGAAGCTGGAGTTCCTTTATCATGGCGGGTCGGGTGTAAGTCTCACCATTATCTTGAACGACCAAGTTCAAAATAATCTGACCGGACCTTCCTTTTTTCAAAGCCAGATCGAGGTCACTTTTATTCACCGAAAGAAGAACGGATTCTGTTTTCGGGCCGTAAAGCACCGCAGGAATCTGTCCCGCCTGTCTGAGGCGTCGTGCAGGACCGTTGCCCACCGTGGCTCTAATATTCGTTTTGAGTTCTATTAATTCCAAAATATATTTATCCTCCTTACTACGCTATTTATACAAACAGAGAGGTCACCGAATCTCCTCTGAAGCTGCGAATAATCGCCTCGCCAATCAGCTCGGAAATCGAAAGAACCTTTATTTTTTTACAGGATCTGGCATTTTCTCTTAACGGAATGGTGTCTGTCACAACCAATGCTTTCAGCGGTGAATTTTCAATCCTTTCGATGGAAGGCCCCGATAGAACAGGATGTGCACAAACGGCATAGACCTCTCTGGCTCCATTTTTCATGATAGCCCCTGCAGCTTCCACCATCGTACCGGCGGTGTCGACCATATCGTCCAGAATAACCACGATCTTTCCGACAACATCACCCACCACGGCCATGGCTTTGGCTTCGTTGGGTGCTTCTCTTCGCTTATCGATGATGGCGAGACCGGCATTGAGGCGTTTTGCAAAGGCCCTGGCCCTTTCCACCCCCCCTGCATCCGGAGAAACGATCACAAGGTCATTATTAAAATTGTTCCGAATATATTCGATAAGCACCGGAGCAGCAAAAAGATTGTCCACGGGGATATCGAAGAAGCCCTGAATTTGTCCGGCATGAAGATCCATTGTGATGATTCTCGAAGCACCGGCAATGGTGAGCATGTCCGCCACCAGTTTAGCGCTAATGGGAACCCGGGGAGCAACCTTCTTGTCCTGGCGTGCATATCCATAATAGGGGATTACCGCTGTTATCCTGGCAGCCGAGGCACGCTTTAATGCATCCAGCATCAGAAGCAATTCAACGAGATTTTCGTTGACCGGAGAACAGGTTGACTGAATGACAAAAACATCTTTTCTTCTTACGTTTTCATCGATTTCTATCTGGATCTCACCGTCGCTGAACCGTTTTACCTTTTCCCCGCCCAGAGCGACATTTAGGTAATTGCATACTTTTTTAGACAGGGCCGGGTTTGAGTTTCCTGAAAATATTATAAAATCATCCATCTAAATTAATATCCTGAACATTCCGGTGTATGCATGCAAGGGGAGTTTTCTCCCTATTCACTGTATCATTTAAAAATTAACGTTTGTTGGCTGGGGCGGGAGGATTCGAACCTCCGAATGCAGGAACCAAAATCCTGTGTCTTACCGCTTGACGACGCCCCAGAAGCGAAAATGTTGAAAATTTATCAAGATACACACATCCACTTACCGGTAGCCGAGTGGTTTCAGGTGTCTGAAATGCTGCACACATCATCCTGGGTTATCATATCTGCAAGATACAGCTGCCACGTTTCATCGGTACGAGCAAGGACGTGTTTTGCTTTAGAGGCTTTATCCGAATCAGAAAAAAGACCGAACACGGTCGGCCCGCTACCCGACATTAAAGCTCCCAGTGCCCCATGATCTAAAAGAGCCGTCTTAATAGTATTAATGACAGGGTATTTCGATGCCACGACTGTCTCCAAGTCATTGCATAAATGGCATCTTGGATCAAAACTTCCCTTATCCAAAAGAGAATCTTTAAGTTTTTTTTTACATTTTGTCAATCTTAAATTCAGATTTTTATAAACCGCTGCAGTTGAAACACTAAACCCTGGAAAAACCAACAATATCGTTAGCTTTTTAAGCCCTGGGAAAACCGCCAGTTTTTCACCGATTCCCGAGGCTGTGGCCGGCTTTCCGAAAATAAAAAAAGGGACATCCGCTCCGATTGTAAGTCCCATGGACATCAATTCGTCCAGGGAAAACGGATCACCGTAATATCGATTTAATCCTAAAAAAACAGCGGCGGCATTGCTGCTTCCCCCGCCGAGACCGGCTGCCACCGGTATCTGTTTTTGTATGGCAATTTTTACCCCGTCATTTTTCTTTAAATTTTTATAAAAGAGATGGGCCGCAGCAACGGCGATGTTTGTTTCATCTTCCGGGACATGGGGATGATCGCACGAAACCGCCGTCTCTTTGACCCCGACGTCCAGTGAAACCGTGTCGTAAAGTCCCACACAACACATCAGTGAGAAGAGATCATGGTAACCGTCGGGCCTTTTCCCGGCAATCTGTAAAAAAAGGTTTATTTTGGCAGGAGAAAGAATTTTCATGAAATGCCCGGATTAACCCTTTTCTTTCACATAGATCATCCGCAAATCGTACAGTATATTTTTAAGCATTTTCGCCTCATCTTCCGTTAAATTCCCTTGGGTTTTTTCCTCGAGCATGCCCAGGATATCTATGGTCTGTTTGGCGATGGGGAGGTTTTTAACCTGTTTACCGGTGCTCGGATCGTCGATCACACCCAGGTGCATCAGCACAGAAGAGTTCAAAGAAAAAATAAAGGTGGCGAAATTTATTTTCGGCAGCCGAAAGTCTTCTGCACTCTTTTCCGGTTCTGAATCCTTTTCCGGTTCTTCGGTCTTGGCATCCGCTTCGGCAGGTTCAGCTTTTTCTTCTTTTATCTCCGCCGCCTCATCCCCTGTCGCAAATCTCCGCCTGTCTTTGATAACAAATTCTTTTTTTTCCGACATGTCCTGTCTCCTGTAATCTTCTGATGGTTAAGATAGTTGAACCCGAAATATGGGTTTTCCCAGCAAAAAAAAATATACGTCAAAGGATCATATTTTCAAGGGTCTGAAATGTTTCTCGGCGTAAAAAACAACATAGATTTACCAGAGAAAATAGATCTTTTCAACAATATTCAAAAGAATTTACCTCGGATGTCCCAAGACAAATTCTGATATTTCTTGAACAATCCCAACGGATATGTTTTAAGACCTCTTACCGGAAGCTCATCTAAATGAGGGATTGGGGAGTTTTTATTCTTACTCCTTGAGTACCAGCGGAATGGATGATCTTTATTAAAAAAACTCCCCGACCTCTCATCTAAATAGAATAATTTTTTTGAATCTCGCACAGATAGATTTGCCCAAAAAATTGACAACAAAATGACCATCGCCAAAAGTTCAACACCCCCAAAAGGTCTGCCCTGGCCGAAACTCGTACCCGGAACCCTTGTAAAAAGGTACCAGCGCTTCCTGGCGGATGTAGAATTGACCGACGGCCGGGTGGTGACCGCCCACTGTCCCAATTCAGGCAGTATGCAGGCATGTTGTGAGCCCGGAAGGCCGGTTTATCTGTCATTTCATGACAATCCCAAACGGAAAACCCAATACACCTGGGAGCTCATAGAAATGCCCACCTCCCTGGTCGGCGTCAATACACTGGTTCCGAACCGGCTGGTGGCCGAATCCATCGATTCCGGAATGGTTGGGGATCTTAACGGCTACGACCACATTGCCCGGGAAGTCAAAACCCCTTACCATTCAAGAATCGACATCCTATTGAGCAACAGCGACACGGATGGCTGCTTTGTGGAAATTAAAAACTGCACCCTGGTAAAAGACGGCATTGCTTTTTTTCCGGATGCAGTCACCGCCAGAGGCCTCAAGCACCTGGTGGAACTTCGCACCCTTGTTTCCCAGGGGTTCCGATGTGTGATGTTCTATGTGATACAGCGGATGGATGCAAAAACGTTTCGACCCGCCGATCATATAGATCCTGCATATGGAAAGGAACTGAGGCAGGCGGTGGAACACGGTGTTGAAATGATGGTCTATGACACGCGGATCGACCTGGAAATCATCACCTTGAATCGGAAAATACCCTACAGACTTTGAAATAGGGTTTTTCTTCCAGCGAATTGGGAAAAGAATCGAAAAAAAGCATCATGAAGGGGTGTACCAAAGAAAAATTCCTGAACTCGGAAATCGTTAGGCGGTTGAGTGGTTAACACGGGAAACGATAAATTCTCCGATCTTTTCCGCCGATATTCCAAAAAGTTCTTTCATCTCGACAAATTCCAGGTACTTGTCCTCCCACACCACACTGTTTTCCTGAACGATGTTTTTAATCCGCTCGTATTTTCCGCCAAGGGCCTTTATCTTAATGTCCAGGGACACATTTTCTTTAAACGATATGTTCAGAAGGAGTATATTTTCGATCAGATTCGCCGTATCAGGAGATGTGGATATAACGGGAATAACAATAATGCTCCGGTCGTCTTTTCGGCCGATACCGATATAGACATTCCCCTCCCGGACGATAATTCGTTTGGTGCCTTTTAGGAGCGGGTCTGTTTCGACCCTGGACGGTATCGGCGCAAGGACACCATCTTTCTTTACGATTTCGATGGTGGTTTCATCGGTGGGTTCTCCGAGAAGATTCAGCCCGCCGATTCTATACAAAATCGCCCCTTCTATGCCGGCAACAATCTTTTGCTGGTTTTTTAGAACGAGAATATTTTTGTTGGTCAGCTGGAATGTTCCGATGTTATATTTTTTCAACATATCGAACAGTATCCCTTCCAGCCGTTCGCTGATGCGGCTTGTCCCTACGGTGACGGTCTTGGCCTGGTGCCGGATGGCATCCACGGGTCGAGACAAGCTGTTAATCGTTTCCCCAAGACACTCAAACAGCTTGTTCAGCATATTCAGGGGGGTACCCTTTTTACTGAAGTCGATTTCAAAGTCAGACACCGGCATCCTGCCCGATAGATATTTAAGCAGAAGGGTTAGATCGGACGCGGCTTCGATTCCCATGACCGTGGGGAAACCGCCACCGGATTTTTTTCTTCTGAATTCTTTATAGAAAAAGGCGATTTTTTCCCTGAAAGATTTTTCCAGAACCAGCTCATAAACGTCCATCTCCTTTCTCGCATACTCATCTACGGTGTTCCGAATATCTTTATTGAATTCGTACAGGAAACGCGAGCCCTCATTAATGGCCATGGCCGCATAGTACCCCCAGATATGGCCCACCAGGGTGTTTAAAATGGGGGCAAAATGTTCGCTGACCCTGGGAACATGAAATACGTCCGCCGCATAGGGTCCAAACCGGTCTTCACCCGCATCTGCGATGACCACCGGCGTTGCTTTATGGGCCTGAAATATTGCCGTATCTTTGATAATATCGCCGATAACGGTGCCCCTGGTTCCGGCGGCACACACAATGATCAGGGGTTCTGACGACAAATCGATGTGTTTTTTGTCTTCGATAAAATCCGATGAGATGGTCTTGTAGCAAAGTTCGCTCAGCTTGATCCTGATTTCATCCGCCGAGGCCTTGTTGGGGCCGCTCCCGACCACAGCCCAGTAGGTCTTTGCAGTTGCAAGCCTTTGGGCCGACTCACCGATTTTGGTGTGCATGGAAAGAATTTTTTTCATGCAATCGGGGAGCTTAAGGAGCTCTTTTATTTCCGCAGTAACAAAATCATTCTGCCTTCGCCCTTTAAGTTCTGCAATCTTAAGACCCAGAATGGCTCCGGCGACGATTTGGGAATAGAACGCCTTTGTGGACGCAACGGACATCTCGATATCACGCCCGCTGCTGGTGTACATGATCCCGTCGACCTTAAAGGTAATATCCGAATCCCTTCGGTTGACAATGGCCAGGGTGTAAGCGCCCCTTTCTTTGACCATATCGACGGTGCGGTTGGTATCGGTGGTGCTACCGGACTGGCTGATGGCAATGACAAGGGCATCCGCCATACTGTCTGCGCTATCGGTAACGCACAGTTGAAATCCGCTCAGCTCCGATGCTTTCAATGCACGGATAAAAAACGACGGATCGTGCACGTAGTAATTCAGAATGTCCGCACATGCCTGTGCCGCCACACCGGCAGTCCCCTGCCCCACAAAAAAAATCCGTCGGATTTTTTCATCGACCAAGGCCTTTTTCAAAATTTCAGGAAAGATCTTTTCATCCAGGGTGATCACACGGTCTTGGTCTTTTTCACCTTTGATTTTCCACCGGTTTTGAAGGGTCTTCTCAACGGAAAAGGGGGCTTCTGAGATTTCTTTTAAAAAATAATGGGGAAAATCCTGGCGGTCGATGTCCCTTGAAGTAATTTCAGTATATTTAATGTCCTTTTCCCCAAGGACCAGGGGGGTCCGGTCATAATACATGGCTTTGATTCCGTCCAGGCCTCCCCCGGCGTCCTGATTCAAGATAAAAATCTGTCCCCGGGTCACGCCGTGTCTGCCTTCGACTTCTTTTTCGCCGTCGAGCTTAATAAAAAAGGGCGTCTCTTCCACCAATCCATACACCTCGGAAGAGGGCACATAATGATCGTCTGCAATACCGACAAAGATGGCCTGACCGCTCCCTTTTTGGGCCAAGAAAAGCTTTCCCGGGGCAAGATCGGTATGCATGGATATGGCATGGGACCCCTCGAAGTCATTCACCGCTCTCCGGAAAGCTTCCGCCACGTCGAAACCTTGCCGGATGTATTGACCGATCTGAAGGGGAATGATTTTGGTATCGGTGGTGATATCTTTCGGTGTAACAACCCCCTTCCGTTCATGTTCTTCTTTCAGTTCAAGGTAATTGTCGATATCCCCATTCAGGCAGGCGTGGATAATCCCCCCTTCCGGAACACGGCTTCCTAAAATAGTATTGTCAACCGGATGGCAGTTCGGTTCGGTGATGGCCCCCACAGAAGCCCAGCGGGTGTGGGCGGAAATGGTGTGGTACTCATGTGAAAACCCAGCCAACCTTTGCAGGATCCCATCGTTTTTGATTTCCTTGCGCAAAAAACGAATATTGTCTCCGAGACGTCCCACTTCCGCAGCTATTTTATATGTCAAGGCCAGGGCCACACGCTGTTGGCCGTTTTCATCTTGGGTCCGACCTATGTTTATCCCCGAGTTGACGAGAACGTCCTGATCTGAACGCGCGGTTAACTGTTCAAGGAGATGTGCTTTTTTTAGGGTTTCTTTGAACCTTTCAAACTCTGCACCGGCCATAACGAACATCATGGAGACACCCGCCGAATCCCGTCCCCTCACCTCAAGACGGTCGATATTGTTCAGCACGGCATTGATCTGTTTGAAAATATGGACAACCCCCCTATTGGGATTTTGGTTTTCAGATCCCAGAAGATGTTTAATCTTTTCTATATTGCCGGCAATTTCAGAGGTCAGGCACCAGGCAATGTCTTTTAAGTGGTCGATACGCTGAACCAGGATATCCACATCCTCCGTCTGGAGACGCCCCAAATGCTCGCTCAAAAATTTTGATTCCGATTCAATGATTCCAGACAGTCGGCCGGCAAATTCTGAAAGTTCATCTTGGCGCCCAGTGTCTGCAAACAGATGGTAAAACGGTTCGTTTAACTTTAACCGACGGACCTCCTTCAACAGCGCTTTCACGTGGTCTTTTCCGCCCAGATAATGGCTTTCAAAACAGAGGTCATTTTGTCTGCAGATCTGTACCCGGTGGTCTTCGATTTTTTGGAACATCTGGTTCAGAACAGCAACATCGACACGGTCGTCGGATGTTTTTTTATGTTTAAACGCGACAATCCCGGTCAACCCACAGCTGAGACGGTTCTCACGGTATGGAAAAAATACGATGGCCCGCTCCCGGACACCGGCCAATCGCTTTCCAAAATAGACCTTGCACCCTATACCCTTGAGAATGATGTTGCACAACCGCTTGACAATTAAATACATTTTATCTGTTGTATTCATTGAACTCCCGATTTCAAACACACCGTAAAAAGGTTTTTTGGCGTTACTTCCCCTACATTTTCAGATACAGCGCTTTGATCCTGTTTCGAGTCATGGTCTTTTTCCAGTCGGTTCCCAGGGCGTTTTCCCAGAGGGGTTCCAGGATGAGGGCCACATCCACCATTTTTTCCAATTGATCGTCCTTAATACCGGCCACAAGGTTTCGGGGAAGTTGAATCTTGTGTTTTTCCATCATTTGCCGAAATTCGTCGACCCCTTGGGGATAATAGTCTCCGAGGGTGTCAAAGACGACGCAGTTGCCGATTCCGTGATGAATTCCCAGCACAAATGAAAGACCGTATGAAAGGGCATGGCATATTCCCACCTGGGAATAGGCAATGCTCATCCCGCCGCAATAGGACGCCATCATCAGCTTGTCGTCACGGTTCGGGCCGGAACCCAGAAAAACCTCTCTGCAAAGCTCTAGGGCTTTTTCGCCGTATGCTTGACTGAATGCATTGAGATAGGTACCGGTTAAAGATTCGACACAGTGTATATAACAGTCCATTCCGGTATAGAATCGCTGATCCGGCGGCGCGGATTCAATCAGATCGGGATCGAGAAGAATCTGGTCGAATACCGTGTAATCGGAATTGATTCCGAGCTTCTTTTCAGGGCCGGATAGAACCGTTGTGCGGGATACCTCGGCTCCGGTGCCGGAAAGGGTTGGAATGCCCACATGGTAAACTGCCGGATTTTTAATAAGATCCCATCCCTGATAATCTGCGGAAGATCCGGGGTTGGTCAGCATCAGGGATACCGCCTTTGCAATATCCAAGGTACTTCCGCCACCGATTCCGATGATGCCGTCGGGCAATTTATCAGATTTTTTTTTCACATTCTGGGTCAACCGGTCGACATATTCGGTTTTGGGCTCATGATCCACGTTGACCCACATGAGGGTGTCGGTGTCTTTTACCGGCACCCGGTCTTTAAATGGGCTTTTAAGAAAAACATCATCCACCAGAAACACCATATAAGAATCTTCGGATTTCCGTTTTTCAGCAAGAATATCGTCCAGCTGATTGAAACAGCCTCGGCCGAACACCACATAAGACACCATTTTAAAATTTCGAAACATAATTATATCCTTAAATCATAGACTATTAATTTTAATTACCCAACCCGGATGAACAAAAAAATTGCCAAAACTGAACTAAAGTTTAAAATGAGGAATGATCCCCCCATCACCCATTACCTACATTTCTATTACCCATTTTTTTTAATACATCTGACATTTTTTCTATTCGACGGGAAAGCTCCGCTTCAGTCCAGGACAGTTTGATCAGCATGGATAGGGTTCTGCCCATAATACCGTCGGACTTGGGAAGTTCAACTATGTCGTAGTTCGGGCAGTGATCCAAAAGTTGAACCGAGAGCTTGGCAGGGGAACGAAACTTTTTCAGATGATGCCACTGCCGGAGATAGTGCCAGTTGTTATCATACCAGTAAAAACACCCGTCAACGCCGGCCTCGCCCAGAGACTTTGCCGTTTCCCGTGCGGTGACTTCATCGGGCAGAAAGAAAGACAAAAACGTTGCCGAGTCGCCTTCGGGGTCGGGAAGCGTTCTGAAGCCGATCTCCGGAAACGCCGCCAAGGCATCCTTAATGGCGTTTTTATGGGCCCGCTGTTTTTCAAGGATAAAATCGAGTTTTCTCAGCTGCGCCAGGCCGACGGCGGCATTCAGTTCACAGATGCGAAAGTTTGTTCCCAAGATCGGATGGTCTTCGAGACCCCGATCACTGCCGATGTGGTCATGGCCGTGATCTGAAAATTCATCCCCAAGGGTATAGAGTTCCTTATGGTCGGTGACCACCGCCCCTCCTTCGCCGCAGGTAATGGTTTTGACGGAATCGAAGGAGAAACACCCCATATGGCCGAAGGTCCCCAGTGCTTTGCCTTTGAAGGTGGCACCCAGGGACTGGCAGGCGTCTTCTATCAATATGAGCCCCTTTTGACTGCAGAGATTTTTTATGTCTTCAATCCGCGCCATGGCCCCGCACATATGGACCGGCAGCACCGCCTTTGTTCGAGGGGTCATGACAGACTCGATGGATCCGGGGTCGAGGCAGAGTGTTTCGTCTATTTCGGTGAACACGGGCACGGCACCGGCAAGAATAACCGCCTCGACGGTTGCGACGAAGGTAAACGGCGGGACAATGACCTCATCTCCCGCCCCGATCCCGCATGCCGCCAGTGCAACACAAAGGGCTGCGGTACCGCTGGAACAGAGGTGAGCATACTCAGATCCCACCCGCTTTGCCAGCTCCGATTCGAATGTACTTGCCTTCCAGTGCCCTTTTCGGACACCATCGAAGCCGTAGCGCGCCAATACACCCGTATCGAGAACATCCTGTACTTCTTTGCGTTCCTCGTCACCAAATATTTCAAACCCCGGCATGATACCTCTCCTCCATATAAAGATCGTTGTGCAATTCAACGTCTCGAAATTTCTACAACTTAATGAAAATATAGGATATTTTATGATACTTAAACGCTTGACCCGAATATGGAATAATGGAAAGTTGGACTGCTGGAAGGTTGGTTTTTAAAAAGATATTATCCGTTTTTGATTTTATCTTCAACACATGTTTTACCATTAACCCAACATTGCATTATTCCAGAACCCATTGTTCCATTATTCCATCATTCCAATTGGGGCGAAGCCCCTAACTTAAATTTGTTGAACCCCCTCATTTTACTTTCAGCCGGCTTTTCTAAAGTCAGACCTCACTGATTCTTATTTTTAGACGCAAGATTTTCGTTTTTGGCGAAATAATTGCTAAAATAGGATTTCATTGCCGTGCGTGCGTAATAGCTTGCCCGCAGGCCGATATATTTCTCGTGGGCGACGATAACGGCCACCGCGAACTTGGCCGTTCCCTCTTTTTCCTCTGCAAATCCCACGAACCAGTCATACCGCGCATCGTGGGTGTCGTTATCCATGGAACCTGTTTTCCCGCCGATATTGAGCCTGGAAAGGATCTTGTCTCTCTGGTATCCTTTGAAAGACTTTTTGGCGGTGCCGGAGCTTATGGTTGCGGTCATCAGGGCATTGAGAGTCTTGGATGCCTCGGGGCTAATAGCCTGGCTCATGGAAACCGACTTATTGCGATAAATAACGTTGCCGTTTTCGTCGACGATCCGAACGACAATGGCGGGTTCCATCAACCGGCCCTGGTTGACGATGGCAGACGCCATCATTGCACCGTGGAGGGGAGAGATGGTTGTTTCCTGGTTGAACCCGCAGGCAATTTCCGCCCACTGATACGGCGTGTCCGATAGATGGACGTCACTGGGATCGACTTGAATCTCAAAATTGATGTTTTGATTGAAGCCAAAGGCTTCAGCATATTCTTCGAGGGCGGTTTTCCCCAGGTAATAGACACCGATTTTTCCAAAAACCGGGTTAATGGACTGGGCGAACGAATCCTGAAATGAAACCCGCTGGGTGTACTTGTTGGTCTTTTTTTTAAGCTGGGATTTGTATAGGGTGTGTTTCATGCCATTGTATTTTAATTCACGGTTCGGACGAAATCCATTTTTTTCAATGGCCGCAGATGCGGTAACGATTTTAAAGATACTCGCTGCAGGAAATTTGCTGTTCACACAAAGGTTGCTGGAGGGATCTATTTTATCGAAACTCACCATGGATAAGACTTTGCCGGTGGCCGGATCCATTCCCACGATTCCAATATACCGAGCGGTGGATGTGTCGAGTGTTTTTAGAATAAAATTCTGCAGGGGAATGTCAAGGGTGGTGTCCACACTATATCTTTCCCCGTTGTTAAAAACATCGATACGTTTATGTTCAAGGTTGACCAAGGAGATATCATCGATCAGGTTCTGAACATGTTTTTTATCGCTCAGCAGGACACGATCAGAAGCGGCATCTCTTTTTTCCCCATTTGACCGAGAAAAATAATCGGTGGTCAAATGAGAAAATGATATTCCTTGGAAACCGCTGATGATCCCGTAACCCACCACAAGGATAAAAATAAAAATCCCTGCTGCCTTAAAGGCCCTTGAAACGAGTTTATTCTTGGTGGCAGACCATTTCAGACCGGCCTGATAGTCTCTCCAGTCCGGTCTGTCCGGCGTCTCCGTGTCTGTCTTGGTGCTGCGGTGAATCATTTTTAAAGGTCATACCTTTTGAATTTTTATTCCGCCGTAAGTTGAAAAATTACAACGAGTTACGTTCAGATGTGTGCCCCACCCTCCCGCCATGTCATTTTGACGTTGCGACGCCATTCTAGCGGTAAGCCAATGAAATCTTCAGCTGATCGGTGTTCCGGGTTTTACTTTTTTATCCAGGGTCCCAATGGTGCAACCATCCCCTTCAACAGCGGCCAGCAACATACCGCTGGAAAGTAAGCCCATCAATTTCGCGGGTTTTAGATTTGCCACCACAATGACCTGCCGGCCCACCAGTTCCTCGGGGGAATAGGAGCCGGATATGCCGGCCACGATGGTCTTTTTTTCTCCCAGATCCACCTCGAGTTTTAACATTTTTTTGGCTCTGGGGATCGCCTCGGCATGGACGACTGTGGCAACCCTCAGATCGATTTTATCGAAGGTATCGAGGGTTATTTCGGGCTTAACCGGCGGCACGTCGGAATTGGATTTCCTTTGGGTCTCCGATGGCGTTTGATTCTCTTTTAAGTCTATTCTTGGGAAAAGTGCCATTGATTTGAGCAGCCCGGTCCCCGGTGCCAGGGTTTTCCATGTTTTGAGGATCTCTAAATGATAAAAGGGTTTTTCCGGATCCAGACCCAGATGTTTCTGCATGGTCTTGGCCGTATCCGGCATTATGGGATAGATGAGTCCAGATATGATCCTTAGGGATTCGAGAAGGTTATATATTACAACTTCAAGCTGTTTCCGGCTCGATGTTTTCTTTGCCAGCACCCAGGGTGCCGTCAGATCGATATATTTGTTCATATGGCTGATAAGTTCCCATATGGTCGTCAGGGCCTTATGAAAGGCAAATGTTTCCATATGGGTTTCGAATTCGGTGATGGCTTTCAGTGTTTCGGATTCCAGGCCCAGCCCAAACTCTCTTTCCACTTTGGCATCGGTTTTTGGAACCACGCCGGAGAAGTATTTTTGGGCCATGGTCAGGATCCTGCTGAACAGATTCCCAAGATCGTTGGCGAGATCGGAATTAATGCGTTGAACCAGTGCAGCTTCACTGAAGTTGGAGTCGAGTCCGAAAACCATATCCCGCATGAGAAAAAATCGAAATGCATCGAGACCGTATACATTTTTCAGTTGGAGCGGTTCCACCACGTTCCCGATGCTTTTTGACATTTTACTTTGATCGATGTTCCAGTATCCGTGGACATGAAGCTGCTGGTATACCTCAATTCCGGCGGCCTTGAGCATAATGGGCCAATAAATACCGTGGGGTTTTAAGATATCCTTGCCCACAACGTGCCGGACACTGGGCCAGTATTTCTTAAACAGATCGCCAGCCGGGTATCCCAGCGCCGAAACATAGTTCAAGAGGGCATCAAACCATACATAGGTGACATAGTTATCATCAAACGGGAGGGTAATTCCCCACTGAAGGCGCGTTTTGGGCCTGGATATGCAAAGATCTTCAAGGGGTTCTTTGAGAAACGACAAAACTTCGTTTTTGTACCGCTCGGGGGTTATGAAATCCGGATGGTTATTTATATGATCGATCAGCCAGTTCTGATACCGGCTCATCTTAAAAAAATAGTTGGATTCCTTGATGATTTCCGGCGCTGTTTCATGGTCCGGGCATTCGCCGTCAACCAGTTCACGTTCTGTGTAGAAACGCTCGCATCCAAAACAGTAGAGCCCTTCATATTCACTAAAATAGATATCCCCTGCGTCGTAGATTTTTTGCATGATTTCTTCGACGATGGACATGTGGGACGCATCCGTGGTCCGGATAAAATAATTGTATTGGATATTGAGCTCGGGCCAAAGGGATCTGAACAGCCCGCTGATCTGGTCTACGTAGGTCCGGGGGCTCAGTCCTTCCTTTTTGGCAGAACGCACGACCTTGTCGCCATGCTCGTCCGTACCGGTTAAAAAGAAGGTCTCCTGGCCACGCATTGAATGAAACCGACAGGCAACATCTGCTGCAATTGTCGTATATGCGTGCCCCAAATGGGGCCGGGCGTTAACATAATATATCGGTGTTGTAATATAAAAGGGTTTATCCATTTTCTTTCCTTGACGGTTTCGTAAAAAGTCTTTTGTGAGCGACATCGAGCAATTTTGGAGAAAGATTCATGATGCGTCTGGCGTTAAAAATTGCAAGCTGTTTGAGGGCGTTAGCCCGAGTTCTTGCAATTTAGCCAGGCGGGTCAAGAATCCCAAAATTGCTTGCGGAGCGAGCAAAATCAGACTTTTTACGAGTTCATCTTCCTTAATCTTTCAAAGATCTCATTCCCGGGTTATCTCATCGATCCCGGCTTCTATCTCCTGTCCGCTTTCCAAACGAACAGCAATACGATCGAATATCGCGTTATGGCGCACCACTTTCCCCTTCCCGCTTTTGGTCGTTACCGTCACACCGATTTTCGGGAATTTTTCCCGGACCGCCTGGTACATTTTGCTTTCAAAGGTAAGGCAACACATGAGCCGGCCACACTGTCCGGAAATTTTTGTGGGATTCAATGACAATCCTTGATCCTTGGCCATTCGTATGGACACAGGCCCGAATTTCTCGATAAATGCCGAGCAGCATATTTCACGCCCGCATCGTCCGATACCGCCGCACATCTTCGCCTGATTTCGTATGCCGACTTGTCGCATCTCGACTCTGACACCGAATTTTTTAACCAACATCTTTACAAGCTGTCTGAAATCGACACGACCGTCAGATGTGAAAAAAAACGTCAATTTGCTGGCATCAAAGGCGCTTTCAACGGAAAAAAGGTTCATTTTGAGCCCCAGTTCCCGAATGCAGTTCAAGCAATAGGTGTGGGCGCTTTTTTCCGTTTCCAAATTCTTTTCTTTTTGATGGAAGTCGTCTTGGCTCGCTAGACGGAACACCTTCTTCAGGGGCTTGCCGGATCGGCTTGCTGCAGATCCCTCGTAGGGTACCGGCGGCGTGACAACGGTTCCCAGACCGAGCCCCTGTTCGGTTTCGACAACCACAGAATTCCCGCGATGGAGCACAAAGGCACCACTGTCGAAATCATAAACTTTTCCCGCCGGCTTGAATCGTATTCCAACCACTTTTTTCATATATTAAATTCTTTATTTTTAATAGGTTAGTTCTTTATAACAACGTCCTGTTACGGTGTTATGAAACGCCCCCGAAAAAGTTTGCAGGATCTTGTCCGGAACCGGCTGAAATCCCATAGGGCCCTGTTTCGGCATCCTTTAGCCTGGGGGTCCCACCGTTGATAGTCGCATGATCAATACTTCCAAAGTAAGCCGCAAATTGGTGTTGGCCTGGATATTTTTCTGGGCAGTGTGAATATTGTTAATCTTAGAAAGAATCGAGGCCACGGTCATGTTTGGGGCGGCCCGTTGAATATCGCTTTTCAAATCGGTGTTGAGTATTCTCCCGGAATGACATTTCCAGACAACAAGGTCTCTAAACCAGGTTTTAAGCACTTCCAGAGAGTCTCCGAGGACCTTGTTATCCTTGGCCAAACTTGCGGCAAAAGCCAGGCGTGCGGCCATCGGTCTCGCGGAGAGTGATCGAACCTCATCGATCAACCAGTTCCTCCGGTTAATCCAATCGATGGAATTCTTTTGGCTGGTCATTGAAAAAGCCTTGGAGACGCTTCCGTTTGCCAGGATCGCGATAATTTTAGCACCATCCGGATGGGTTCCGCGTTTTTCCACCAGCAGTGCCTCCAGGTGCTTTCGGGGAATCGGATTAAACCGGATATGCTGGCAGCGTGAAACGATCGTAGGAAGAAGGTCCGATGTCTGCATGGCAGTGAGTATCAGAATCGTTTTGTCCGGCGGTTCTTCCAGCACCTTCAAAAGGGCGTTGCCTGCCGAAGGATTCATGGCCTGGGCATCTGATATTATGACCACTCGCAGCCTTGCCTCGTAGGGTTTCATGGCGAGGGTGTTGCAAAGACTTCGTATTTGATCGATTCGGATAAAAGGACCCGACGGTTCAACCAGAATGATATCCGGATGACTGCCGGATTTAATTTTCCGGCACGATGGACAACAGTCGCCGGGTCCGCCGTGGTGGGTTCGATCCGGTATCGTTCGATGATCGTCCCGGATCTTTGGATCTGCTGAAAGGGCCCCCTTGTTCCGGGCCTTACAATTGCAGGCCATGGCGAACGCCAACGCAGTAATCTTTTTGCCCACACCGTCAGCACCTAAAAAAAGAAGGGCGTGCGGAATGGTCTCATTTTGAAGAAGCGTCGTTAAAAGTCTTATGGGCTGTTCTTGACCCACGATCGACTCAAAGCCGATTATCGATTCAGAGCCAGACACGACTCTAACAATTTACACGATTTTTTAATTCTTTTCCAGATTTGAAAAACGGCAGTTTTTTAGGCTTAATGACCACCTTTTCACCGGTTTTTGGATTTCTGCCGGTATAGCTCTTGTATTCTTTAACAAAAAAACTGCACAGGCCTCTGATTTCGACACGTTTTCCCTTTTCCAAGGCATCGGCCATGTTATCGAAAAATATCTCTACCACCCTTGCTGCCTCTGCTTTGGTAATGTTCGCTTCGGATTTCAAGGCGGAGATAAGCTCCAGTTTGTTCATATATCCTCCTTCTGAATATATCTTTCTGTCATTTGATGGCGTCGTAAAAAGTCCCATCTATCGTTGAATTCATGACTTTTTACGAAATCATCTCATTTGGTCGTTTGAAATTTTACTCTCCGATCCTGTGGAAACCGGTTGTTAATTTCTATAAAATGCAAACCCATAGCAAGTCAAGTGGTTATGATCATATTTTAGGCAGTAATTCAATATCCTCTTCACTCACGTTCACGCCCGCATATTGTCCCAGCGCCTCAATATTAACGATGACACGCCCTTTTCCCCTGTGCCGCAGGAACGTCCCGACCACCCCGGCAAAAGGGCCGTGGACAACGATGACCCGGTCCCCTTTTTTAAATCGGGACCCTGTGGTCACAGAATCGTTCCCCTGAACGATGATCTTCAAAGAGTCGACGGTTTCCGAAGACACCGGAATGGGGCCGTCCTTGTTCCCCACCAGACGGACAGCGCCAACGGTCTTTACAATTTCAATATGTTCCGTGGGCTCGAGGGTGGTTCTTACAAACAGGTATCCGGGGAACAGCGGAACTCGGATCATCACCTTGCGGTCACGACGTTTGCTTCTCACCTGAATCTTCGGGAGAAAGACCTCCAACGTTTTTTTTGCCAGGCCTTCGTTGACCACATTTTCAAACCTGCTTTTGGTATGCAGGACATACCATGAATAATCTAATCTATCTATTGTCATACGTCTTTGGGGATATCCATCAAAATTTTCTCAACCCAGAGAAAAAGTCTGGAAATGGTGATCATTATCGTCGTTGGACTTATTTTCCCGTCTTATTTATGTCGCCATAAGATATATTCTGTTTGTCTCAATAAGTCCAGGGGTATTATTTCGATCCGACACCCCCGATGCCATAAAGTTCGATCATAAATCCAATTTTCTGGTCATCTCCTTCTTTAAGGTATTTTGCGAACAACGACCAGCATTGGGTTTCGTATAAAAACCCAATGCCGGATTTCAAATCGTTGCCGTTGAATACGTCCCGTTCATATTCGGCCATTACCGAAAGGCTGTCGGATATTTTAAAGCGAAGATCGGCGTAGACGGATTCGCTGATATCTTTTGTATGGCGATGGGAAACGTATAGTTTGTCCCCCCGGAGATCCCACACGTTCAATCCAATATTCGTCGACCGGAAGGCGCTGTCATAATGGGACCAATCCGCATCGGCGTCGATGGCAAAATATTTCCTCGGAAAAATCTGAAGCTTTATGTTAATCGGTGAAAACGGCTCGGGATCGTCTTCGTTTTCTGTATCGATATCATAACTCTGTTCGAGCTTGAACCAGCAAAACTGGTTGTAGGTATGGGGCTGGGGTGCAGAACGACCATCGACCACGGGTTCGTCGGTGGAGGGGGTGTCTTTGTTTTCAATGGGGGCCCTCGATTTTGACGTCAACGTGTTGGTCAAGGAATACGTAACGATATTTTTTCTTTCAATTCGATCGACACTGTCAAACAAAGGGAATTCAGACTGATCTTTCTCGGGTATGTAGTCGTAGATGATTTGGGGCTTTACCGTATGTTTGATCCGTTGGACACTTTCTCCGTTGAGGTTGAATATGTGAAAGATTTCAGAAGAAAGGTCGAGCTTTACATCGTACATTTCTCTGTGGAGCGTGCTTTTGTCCGAAGGATTGTATTCGTCCTTATCGAGATACCAGACCGTCTCTCTCACCCCCACAGACGGTTCGAAGGAGAAATAGTTTCTGAATCGATACGGAAGATAAAGCCTGGGATAAACATCCCCCCGATGACCTCGCAGGGCGTCTTCACTGTATACATAGGTGTATTCGGATTTCAAATCAAAATAAAACGGGGAGGTCAGGATTTTTTGTTTTGAACCGTCGAAGGTTATGGCCGGCAGTTGCTGCAAGGTATCGTCGGTCTCGGATTGACGACGGCTGATGACATCGTCATACCAGCGCAATTCGGCATTAAGACTGTAAAGGGACCAGTTTCTGTTGACATTGAATCTGTTGAGCCGATACGGATTGTCATACTCATTGAGTTCTCTTCCAAAAAACTTGTTAAAATACGCCCGGGTTTCGTCGAAGCCCGTGTATCCATACTGGAATTCAAGGAGATAATCCTGATCGCTAACATAGTCAATATCGAGCCTTGCAGAAAAATCGGAAGGCAAGGCCTGATCATGCTTTGCCCTGAACCAGTAACGGTCGGAATTAGGTCGCAATACATCGTCACCGCCAAACCCCCATTGGCTCGATCCCGAAGAACCGTCATCGACTTTGCGGTCGTCTAAAAAATCGACCATCAACGTTCCTTTGGACTGCTCATCCAGCACATACCGGTATTCTGCGCCCAGTTTCTCCCCCCGAAGGTCCATATAATGGGAGTAAAACGTCGCATCCGAACTCTCGTTGATGGCCCAGTAAAGGGGCTGGAGATAGACCGCCCCTTTGCGGTCGTCATAACCGAATTGGGGCGCCAGCAAACCCGACTGACGTTTCAGCTTTGCCGGAAATACAAGGTATGGTGAATACAGCACCGGAACTTTTTTTGCCCAGAGGGCGGCATGCTTGACAACACCGTACCCTTCCACGGTAACCTTTATGTTTCTGCCGGTGATTTTCCATGCCGGTCGATCACCGTCACAGCTTGAAACGCTGGCTTTGTCCGCCGTGTATGAATCTTTGCCGACCTTTTGTATTTTATCCCCTTTGATATAAAAATGGTTTTCCTGGAGGAAGATGGTGCCGTCGTAAACGGTCCCCGTCTCTGCATCCAGATTCATTTCCATCCGGCTGCCGGTGAGAATGTTCTCTCCCACGGTCATGACCACATGGCCGTCGGCGGACACCTCCATGGTTTTCTGGTCAAACTGGACATAATCCGCGCTGAGGTTTTTATTTGTTTTGGTGATGACCACCCGGCCCCTGCCGGTATACACATTGGTTTTATCGTCATAGGTGATTTCATCGGCAACAATGTGCCAGGGAACGTTTTTGTCGTCCTGAAACAGCGAGGACGTATCCTGGGCCGAGGCACGGCCGAAAATCAGAACCACCATCAACGGGAAAAGAACCCATGGGATAAGGACTTTGTTGATTCGGGTCGATGTTATAAAAACGGATGATGGCCGCAGGCCCCTGTGAACGGCGGGATAACCCAGGGGGTCTTCCGGGTCGAAGGCAACCGTGTCCAAATCATCAACACCCCCCTGGAACAAACGTCGCAAATTTTGCAAATGCCTCATATTATCCGATCCGAAACAATAACATCTTGAATAAGAATGAAATATCAAGTATAAATCCCATTTCAGTGGAAAAAGTCAAGATGTAGTTGTCAAATGGACAGGATGTCTTTGGACCTTTTCGGGTATTTTTATGAAAATCCTATTAACCAACGATGACGGCATCCACGCGGAAGGGCTCTGGGTGCTGCATGGAAAACTCAATGTCCGGCACGCCGTAACGGTGGTTGCGCCGGATCGTGAACGAAGTGCCGTGGGACACGGCATCACCCTGCATCGGCCCCTCCGCACCGCCAGAGTCCAGGTCAACGGCGGCGGCATGGGATATGCTGTCGAAGGAACGCCGGTGGATTGTGTCAAGATCGGTCTCATGGAGATCCTCGACGAAAAACCGGACATGGTGATATCCGGGATTAACCCGGGTGCCAATGTGGGGGTCAACATCAACTATTCCGGAACGGTGGCCGCCGCTAAAGAGGCGGCGTTATACAAAGTTCCTGCAATTGCGGTGTCCATACAGGGACGCACCGATGACGCCTATGATTTCGCGGCGTCGTTTACCCGAACCCTTGCAGAACACGTCTACAAAAAAGGGCTCCCTTTTGGAACCTTTCTCAACGTAAACGTACCGGATATACCACGCAAAAACGGTTGCGGGGGTTCGGATCAGCCGGCAGGGCACCGCCCTGTACAAAGAGTATGTGGAAAAAAGGATCGATCCCCGTAACCGCACCTATTACTGGCACGGACACGATCCGCAAACGGCATCTGACAATCCCGATATCGATTGCACGGCCCTGGACCATAATTATATTACCATAACCCCGATTAAATGTGATACCACAGATTACGATATGCTCGAAGAGCTCAAGCAGTGGGACATTCACAAGATGTCTTTCTGAAAGAAGGTTTTGGGGTCTGATTTGAGGTTGGACGGTATGAAGAAGCGATTTATTGCGGATATTAAAGCCGGTGACATGGTGGATGACGTCTTTGTTCTGGCTGAAAAAGCCATGTCACAGAAAAGGGATGGGAACAATTTTTTAAATGTGATCATTTCCGATAAAACCGGGGATCTAAAGGGTGTGGTGTGGGACAACGTGGATCAAATCGCAGGGGCTGTCACCTCCGGTGATTTTGTATCTATCCGGGGAACGGTCACTGAATACAGAGGGACGTTGCAGCTGGTTGTAAAAACAATGGACCTCTGCCCCCGCGAGGCGGTGAATCCAAAAGATTTTCTGCCGGCAACCTCCCGAGACATCGACGGGATGTTCCAACGGCTGGTGAAGATAACTACGTCTCTGACAACCCCCTACCTGAAGACGCTTTTTGATGCATTCTGGAAAGACGAAGAATTTGTTCGCAAGTTTAAAACCGCACCTGCAGCCAAAAAAATGCACCATGCGTACATCGGCGGACTCCTGGAACATACCCTTTCCATGACCAGCCTGGCGGATAAAGTCGCCGGCCATTACAGCGGCATCGACCGGGATCTTCTGGTAGCAGGAGCCGTTCTCCACGATATCGGGAAAACAGACGAGTTTGAATATCAATTCAAAATCGACTATACCGATGAAGGCCGGCTGCTCAGCCATATCGTGATCGGGCTCAAAATGATCGATGAAAAACTTTCGGAAATCGAAGATGTTCCCGAAGACCAGATTTTTTTGTTAAAGCATATGATGGTCAGCCATCACGGTACCCGGGAGTTCGGCTCTCCGGAACCCCCCAAAACCATTGAGGCGGTTTTACTGAATTATATTGACGAGATAGATTCCAAGGTCAACGGCATCCGTGATTTCATGGCATCGGAAGATCCCAATGAAACCTGGACGTCCTACCACAGGCTCCTGGAGCGTCACTTTTACATGGGGAAAAAGGATCCGGAATGACGTCATTAAATGTCTCGGAAATTCTACATTTTATTGAAAATAAAGGTATTTTATAGTCTTATACTTTTAACTCGAACATGGAATGATGGAATGATGGAATGATGATTTAAAGAAGATGACATTCTTCTATTTAATTCCCGTAAATAGGAATTATACAATAACCTAACTTTCCATTATCTCAGAACCCAGTATTCCATAATTCCAGTATTCCAACATTCCAATTTTGAACGAAGTGAACTAATTTATTCCTGGGTTAATATAAGTTTAGCTCATTTTAGGCATTTTTATTGTTATGTTTATTTCTTTTGAAGGAATAGAAGGCTCCGGAAAAACCACCAACATACGCCACGCCGTCAGATTTCTCCAGGGCAAAGGGCATGACTGCGTGATTACCCGGGAGCCCGGAGGGACGCGGATCGGTGAAAAGATACGGGCCATTCTCCTGGATCCTTCGAGCAAAGGGATAGATCCTCTAACTGAGCTTCTCTTGTATACGGCAGACCGGTCCCAGCATATCAACGAGGTGATATCTCCTCTTTTATCCGCAGGCAAAACCGTGGTATGCGACCGTTATTATGACGCCACGGTGGTCTATCAGGGGTATGCAAGGGGGCTCGATACGGAGTTGATCCTCCGATTGCACCGATTGTTGTTTGAAAATCTAAAACCGGATATTACCCTTCTCCTCGATCTCCCGCCCGAGATCGGCCTGTCCCGGGCCTGGAAGCAGATCGACAAAGGAGACCGGGACCGGGTGGAAACCCGGTTCGAAGAAGAGACCCTTTCGTTTCACAAAAAAGTGCGGTCCGGATATCTTGAAATGGCCCGCCTCGAACCGGAGCGTTATCGCATTATCGATGCATCCATAGAACCGGATCAGGTCCGAAAAGAGATTGCCCGAACACTGGCTGAAGAAATCGATGCAATTCCATAATTTCTTGAAAAGAATATTGCTTAAATGCTTCTAATAACCAAACGGTTAAAACACGGAAAACGACACCATGAGTTTCTCCATTCTTGACAAAATTGGAAATACACCGCTGGTTGAAATAAAAAACCTCAACCCGAATCCCCAAGTTAAAATCCTTGCAAAGCTCGAGTATTTTAACCCAGGGGGGTCCATCAAGGACAGGGCCGCACTGTTCATGATCGAAAACGGCGAAAATTCCGGAAAACTGACCCACGACAAAACGGTCATCGAGGCCACCAGCGGAAACACGGGGATCGGACTGGCCCTGGTATGCGCGATAAAAGGGTACAAGCTTCTATTGACCATGTCCGAGGCCGCCAGCGTGGAACGCCAGAAAATTCTGAAAGCAAGGGGAGCGGAGATTTTACTGACCCCCGGACATCTGGGAACCGACGGCGCCATCGAAGAGGTCTATCGTCTGGCCCGCGAAAATCCCGACACCTATTTCATGGCCGATCAATTCAACAACCCGGCCAACTGGCAGGCCCACTATCACGGCACAGCCCCGGAAATCTGGGAGCAGACCGATGGAAAGGTCTCCATGGTCATCGCCACCCTGGGAACCAGCGGAACCCTCATGGGTCTGACCCGACGAATGAAAGAATACAACCCCGATATCCGCATCGTGGGGGTCGAGCCGTATCTGGGGCACAAAATCCAGGGGCTGAAAAACATGAAAGAGGCATATCGTCCGGAAATATTCGAAAAGAACCTTCTGGATGAAATCGTGAATATCGATGACGAAGAAGCCTTTGAGATGACCCGGCGCCTTGCAAGGGAAGAAGGAATTTTTGTGGGGATGAGCAGCGGGGCCGCCCTTGTGATCGCCCGAAAGAAAGCCGAAGAACTCACCCATGGAACCATTGTGGTGATCTTTCCGGACGGGGGAGAACGGTACCTCAGCACCGAGCTTTTTGCCGTAAAGGAAAAGATCAGCCTAAAACTGTTCAACACCTTAAGCCGCAGCAAGGAGTCCTTCGAGCCCCTTTTGCCGGGAAAGGTCACCATGTATTCCTGCGGACCCACGGCACACGCAAGAATGCACCTGGGGGAATGCCGGCGCTTCATCTTTTCAGATCTTTTGTGCCGGTATCTCGAATACCGGGGGTATGATGTCACCCACATCATGAACATCACCGATCTGGACGATAAAACCATCGACGGGTCTGAAAAAGCCGGTCTGGATCTCTCCGAATTCACCCAAAAACACATCGATTCCTTTAAAAAGGATTTGGAGGTTCTCGACATCAAGCCGGCCTCCAAGTATCCCAGAGCCAGCGAACATATTCACGACATGGTTTCCCTGTCTGAAAAGCTCGTGAAAAATGGATATGCCTATGAAAAATTGAGATCCTTGTATTTCGACATCTCCCGCTTTTCCGATTACGGCAAGCTGTCCGGGGTGGATATCAATAAAATCAGGCTGGGAGCGACGGTGGATCTGGATGAATATGAAAAGGACAATCCCAGGGATTTTACCCTTTTGAAACGATCGAGACTCTCCGAGTTGAAACGGGGAATATTCACCAAGACCGATTGGGGCAATGTTCGTCCCTCCTGGCATATTCAGTGTACGGCCATGGCCATGAAATATCTCGGGGATACCTATGATATTCATACCAGTTCCCGGGAATTGATGTTTCCCCATCACGAAAACGAGATCGCAATCGCCGCCGCCGTCACCGGAAAACCCCTTGCAAAATACTGGGTTCACTGCGACCGGGTCCTACTGGACGGAAAAAAAGTCGATGAACAGGGTGCCATACATACCCTGTCCGATTTGACGGACATGGGGTACTCCGGCCGGGAAATCAGATACTGGCTCCTCTACGGACATTATCGAAAACCGATTGCCTTTTCCAAAGAACGGCTCGAAGAGGCCAAACGGTCGTTAAAACGGCTCGATTCCTGCATTCATTCCCTCATTCAGATTAAACCGGGCCCGACTCCGTATTCCGAACTCGATCAAGTGCTGTACGACCTGAAGCACGGGTTTAAAACCGCCATGGATGACGATCTGAACATGTCGGCGGCCATGGCGGCCATATTCAATAACGTCAGAACCATCAACAAATTGACCTTTGAAAACCGTATGGATCCCGATGGTGCCTCGAAAATTATCGACACCTTTCGAGGGATCGATTCCGTACTGAAAATATTCGATTTTAAAGATGACATCCATGACCCCGAGGTGCAGCGTCTCATGGAGCAGAGAGATCAGGCCCGGCGCGAGAAAAACTGGGATCTAGCCGATAAAATTCGTGATCAGCTCGCGGCCCGGGGGATTACCGTCAAAGACCATAAAATTAGTTGAGGAACCATGAAACCCCTATACTTTCCATTTACATATATTTCCAAACCCGCGGCGCAGGCACTTGCCGCGTGTTTCGCGCAAACTGCAGTGTATCAACTCTCAACCTCAAAAGTCCCCGATGAGATGCGGGAATCCGCCGACCAAGGCCTTTTCGAGATACGGATACCGGTGAACGATGATGGCGAAAAACTGGATGCCATTGTCAAAGAATATCGCAACTGGGCCGATGTTCACCGGGGAAGCGAAATCGGTTTTTTAAAATTCATGGCCGATAAGATTCCTTTTTTTGATGAGACCGCTTCTTCACAGATACGGGCGCTTATCAAAAAAACCGGGGAAAAAGCCCCGTCTCCCGAAAAACCCGCTCCCCTGGTCCACGCCCGATTGTTTCTTCATATGGCCCAAGAGCTCGACCTTCAGAACGACCGATTGACCCGGGATCTTGTGGCAGTCGAAGCCATGGAAGAAGATTTCATGAAAGAGCTCAAAGGGGAAGATGAAGGGGATCCGGCACGGATTGCCGCAATTAACGCATTGGAAACCGACGATCCAGGCCATTACATGACCCAAGAGCGGATAGAATCCTGGGCCCTTCTGATGCAGCAAGACCCCCAGGCGTCCGGGCTCTTTATCACCAGCAGCCGGGCGGTGTTGGATCTTCTCATGGACAAAATGCCCGAGATGGAGGAGGTGACCCGTTTTGACGCCGTTCCGGCAGGGGTTCCGGACGCTGAAGCACGGGCCACCTGGCAGGACGAACTCATACAACACCTTGGAAATCTAGCCACCGGCCCCTGGCCCGGCAAAATCGAAGTCCTGGTAGATCCCCCTGAAGTTCCCGGAAGTGAAAGCACCGTTGCGCTGACTTTGTTCATCGCACCCGGAAAAACGCCCCATGAATTCTTTGCCGATTGCCTTGAAACCGATGCGGTCAAAGCCGAATCCAAACAGGACAGCCCAGGGTTTAAAAACACCTTGATCGCACTTGTTGAAAAGAAAAGAACATGACGCTCAAACATGCCGTTTACATTCTCGGCATTTTTTTCATTATGATCGTGACGGGCTGCGCCCCGGGGATTTCCCAACAGTCACGATCAAAGGTTACCTACACGGGGTCGTTCTCAGCCCTGCAAAAAACGCCGGATGTCTATAACGGCAAGATCATCATGCTTGGCGGCAGGATTATAGAAGCCAAAACCTCCCCGACCCTGAAAACCCTTAAAGCCAGAGGTTTCGGGTGATGCGAGACCATCTGTATAAATGATACCATGTGGCATCAGGAATTCGGCAATATAATACATTGATATCATATAATAAATGTATTAAGGGGAGAAGGATCTTCCTTGACTTTCAACATCGTCTCATCAAATCCTGACCTGAATTCCTCACATGCGAAGATTCCCGGTAGCAAGATGAAGAAATTTTATTACAAAATTGTATTTTCCCTTTTGAGTGTTATACGTCATTTCGTTGACGCATAACACGCTGTAGCACTTTTTGAGTTTTAAATATAACCTTTTGATTTTAATTTAAAATAATGATATAAGGATATAATCTGTTTAGAGTCTTATGCGTCTTTAAAGGACGTGTTTGTCAAATTTTTTAGGTCGTATAATACTAGTTGGCGTATTCAAATCGAGTCGTCAAATCTATTAAAAAACTTGCTTTTTAGGTTTGTTGGTGATACATGCAAAAGTACCAAAGGAGGTACAATATGGGCAAGCTACCAAATATTATTCCGGTGAGCGATTTAAGGCAAGATGCTGCAAAGCTACTGAAACAATTACGAAACAGCAAAGAGCCTTTGATAATTACACAAAGAGGTCGGGCAACAGCGGTAATAATCGGTGTTGATGCCTATGAGAAATCTGAACACGAGAAAGAGCTGTTGCGCCTTTTGGTTAAGGGAGATAGGGAAATCGAAACGGGTCAAGGGTATGACCTGGATACTGTTCTTGCTGAAGCCGACGCCATTTTGTCCAAGGAGCCTTCGTGAAGGTCAAATTTACACCTTCTGCCAAAACTCAATTCCTTTCTGCGCTATCATACATTCGAAAGGATAAACCTTCAGCGGCTATTAATTTTCGTAATCGGGCTGAAAAAATCCTGCGAAGGCTTGAGGATTTTCCTGAATCCGGAAGAATTATACCTGAATTTCCAGAACTCCCCTACCGAGAAGTGATCATATCGCCGTACCGATTTTTTTATAAAATCAAAGACGATGTCGTTTGGATTGTTGCAGTATGGCATGGCGCACAGTTTCCCAAAGGACCATCATCTTAACGCCAACCGTCTCTTTCAGCGGACCGAAAAAAGCCTCGGCCGCTGAAGAGCCCGTTATGGTTTGGAGATAGATATGAAAACCATAGGAATAATTGGAGGAATAGGCCCGGAATCGACCGTTGATTATTACAAAGAGATTATTGCAGCATTCCATACAAAGTATTCTGACTTGGCATACCCTGAAATTATTGTATACAGCGTAAATATGAATGAACTCTTGAAGTTCATTGAAACAAAGAATTGGCCCGAACTTTCTGAGTGGTTATTAGAAAAAATATTTTCTCTTCACCGTGCTGGTGCCGACTTTGCTGCAATCGCTTCAAACACACCGCATATCATTTTTGACGAAATTAAAACAAAATCACCGATACCACTGTTGAGCATCGTCGAGTCAACCTGCAATAAAGCCCAAGAAATGGGACTTGAAAAATGTGGGTTTGATGGGCACAAAGCTCACAATGGAGGCGGAATTTTACAAAAAACCATTTATTTCAAAAGGGATATCCGTCGTTGTTCCTTCGGAGGAGGAAAAACAGTTAATCCAGCATAAATTATTCTCAGAAATTGAATTGGGAATCTTCAAGGACTCAACAAGAGAGGAATTATTGTCCATCGCCAAAAGAATGGTGGATGCGGAAGGAATTGACTCATTAATTTTGGGATGTACCGAATTGCCGCTGATATTAACAGAAAGCAAATACCGTATTCCCTTTTTGAACACTTCGTCAATTCATTGTGAAAGCATTATAACGCATTGTATTGAGGCGAACAAGGGCATTGTTTAGTGAAGGGTTGTTTGGAGTTTTTGTTAGAAGGTGGGTTGGATACTGGTGATTCTGGGCGACCTCTATTTCGAAGGTTTTTATCCCTGCTCTTCAGCACGGGCATTCAAGCCGATATTCTGTGTAAAAGGAGATCAAAAATGCGTAAAAAAGCCGAGGGCGCGAAAAACAAGGCCTCAACCGAAGAAAAACACCACCATCGAGGAAAGTCCACCAAGGACCGTTTGGACAAAGCGCCGATACTAAAGGCCCTGAACATTAAGCCCGGACAAACAGTGCTCGATGGGGGGTGCGGCAATGGATATATGTCCAAGGTATTTTCAAACGAGGTTACCCAATCCGGGAAGGTGTTTGCACTGGACCCTGATAAATACGTCATCGATGTCCTCGGAAAAGAAACTCAAGGAACCAACATCGAAACGGTGAAAGGCGATATAACGAAGCCGACCCCCCTCGAGTCTTCATCTGTGGACCTTATTTATGTCTCAGCAGTGGTTCACGGGTTTTCCAAGGCGCAAATGCAGAACTTCTTACAGGAAGTCAAACGCCTTCTCAAACCAAATGCGCTCCTTGCAATCGTTGAAATAGAAAAGAAAGAAACCCCATTCGGGCCTCCCTTGAAAATAAGGTTGTCTCCCGACGAGCTAAAGGACATAATTCCTTTGGCGCCGATCAATACCGTACCAGTGGGTGAGCACTTTTATATGCAGATTTTCGAAAATACACCCTGATGTTGCAAACGTCGAGGATGCTGCCCCGGTGAAATATGACCGAAATGCAAATATATGCTCATGGGGGCGATATCGCCGATCTGGGGCTGGGGTAATGGATCATCTGTGATTTGATGGTGGGTGTTCTGGCGCCGTTGTAGCAAATATTATTGGGTTCCGCATAAATCGATGTCAGGGGTGTACGTTTTAAGGATAGGTCTATTTTCTTGATTTAATATGACTCGAATATTTTATTATCTGAACAGTGTTTATCCTGAGGGCAATGCACACGATCCGTGGAGTCTTGGGGTAAAACGCTCGGGGCCGGATACAATGGGTTTTTCAATGGCCCCGGCAATTCCTTTGAGCATTCCAAAAAAAATCTTTTCATGAAACGGATAGAGCGTATACCAGTAGAGCATCCCCCACAACCCTTTGGGCAAAAAACGGGACAGCATCTGCAACTCCGTGGAATGATCTCCCATTGAATCAATTTTAAATTCCAGCAGGGCTTCGCCGGGAACCTTCATCTCCGCCACTAGGACCAGTCTCTCCTTGGGAACGACATCCAGTACCCGCCAAAAATCCAGGGCGTCTCCAACCCGCAGTTCGGTTGGATGACGCCGTCCTCGACGCAATCCGACCCCACCGAACAATCGATCCAGCAGACCGCGCAACCACCACAAACCGTCGGCATAATAATACCCTTCATGACCGCCGATCCTGCTAATGGGGAGCCAGACGTCCTCCAACGGGGCATTTATTCGAGCCCGATATCCGCATTGCATAATGGTGCCGCCGGCCCAATCCGCATCGCCGCAATGGGCCCATTCCGGCGTTAGGATTTCTCCGGCATCGGCCCAGCAGGTGTCCACCTGTTCGTGGATGATGTTGTCCAGCGCCGTTCGAATCGCCGTCCTGGGAGTGAGCAGTTCCTGGGGGATAATCGATAGAATACGTTTGTCCGAACATACGGCATTGCTGCTCAATCCTTCGGTCAACGGCAACGCAATGGAATGGGGTACGGGGCTGATAAGATGAATCCAGTAAGCACTGAGGGTGGGAGTGAGCACCGGAACCGGAATGACCCATCGTTTGGACAATTTTGCTTCCTGGGCATAGATATCCAACAAATCCCGGTAGGCCAGCACATCCGGCCCTCCGATATCATAGGTTTGACCGATGGTCTCAGGGTGTTCAAGACAGCCGGCCAGATATTGGATGACATTTCGAATGGCAATCGGCTGGTTCAACGATCTCACCCAGCGGGGTGTAATCATCACCGGAAGGCGCTCCACCAGGTACCGCAATATCTCGAAGGAAGCACTGCCGGATCCCAAAATCATGGGCGCCCGCAAATCGGTCACCGGCACGCTGCCGGATTGGAGGATATCTGCCACCTCGATTCGGGAACTCAAATGCTTGCTCAACCGGCCGTCTTTTTCTTCTGCAAGACCCCCCAGGTAAATGATCCGATCGAGACCGGCAGATTCAGCTGCCGATACCATGTTCTGAGCGGCCCTGCGGTCGGCTTCAACAAATTTTTGTTTCTGGGCGATCATGGAGTGGACCAGATAATATGCTGCCCCGCAGCCAGAAAGGGCCTTTCTCAGAGATTCCACATCAAGCACATCTCCTTTGGTCAGTTCCACTTTCGGATGACGACCCCATGGACGACAGGCCAATTTCCCAAGGGACCTCCCCATGGCGCGCACCCGATACCCGGCATCCAGCAGGACTGGAATCAACCGTCCCCCCCACATAGCCGGTGGCACCGGCAACCAGAATCGGTTTTTCGTCTTTCATTGAAATCTCCTAATATCCCCACCTGAATTTTTCACGAGCTTGAGGCTTTCATATGTAAGGCATTTAAGGGCGAAGCCATAGTTGGACTATTGCGAGCCCTTAATAACGCAACAGATGAAAGCATCGGGCTCGTGAAAGGTTATGCATGATTGCGCAACTTCAGTGCAATGGGATGCGGGTTCAGATAGACCTGTTGCGCCAGATACGGCTGTTTGTATTTTCGCACATAATGGTTGAGCAGGGTCACCGGCACGATCAAGGGAACATGTTCCTGTCTGTACTGCTCGATGATTTCGAGCAGCTCCTGCTTTTCGTCCGGAGACAGCTGTTTTTTAAAATACCCCATGATGTGTTGAATTACGTTGATATTCTTCTTCAGCGTGGTTTTGAGTCCCAACGCCGCCATCAACAGGGTCTCGTATTGGGAAAACAAATCCTCCAAAGGCAGGGATTTTCCTTGGGCAACCAATTTGCCCATCATCCCCGAATGGTTGGGACTGTGGGACATAATCAGCAGCTTGTGCCGGGAATGAAAATCGACCAGGCTCCCCATGCTTTTCTTTCCGGATAACCTTTCCCGCCAGCGCATCAAGGTGAAAATCTGCTCGATAAAGGTCTCCCTGAGTTTGGAATCATTCAGACGGCCCTCTTCTTCCACCGGAACCAACGGAAAGTGCTCCGTAAACACCCGGGCAAATATCCCCTGCCCTTTTTTCTGGGGCATTCCTTTGAAATTTTTTACCGGAACTCTAAACAACCCGCTGCTCGGAGAGTTTTTTTTGAAAACAAATCCGCACAGATTTTCTTTTTCCAGTTCTTCAACTCTTTTCCGTGCCCATTCGTTCATCTTGTGGGTATGGTCGATATTTGTTTTAGACGTGACCAGATTCGGGTTGTCCGGATCCCCCACCAGACGCAAGGTCTCCCGGGGAACGCCCATCCCGCATTCCACTTCCGGGCATACCGGTACGTATTCCACATATTGTCCCAGTATATCGGTCAGGTATCGATCCCTTGCATGTCCGCCGTTCCAGCGGACCTGTTCGCCCATTAAACACGCGCTGATGCCAAGTTTTATTTTTTCGCCCATGGCTTACCTCACAATCTTTGATGATTATCCATCGTTTTTTTTGTGTCCGCACTTCTTGCTTTAATACCCAAAAACCCTTTTGAACGTTCCCTTTTCTTCCACTTCGCCAAGATTTATGGATAAAAAACCTTCGATGAAAGCCCAAAGAGATTTTTGTTTGGGCAACGGCCCAACAAATACCGATTTGACCGGGACGGCAAAAGGCGACTTTTTTCAAAGGCCTTTTTGTAATATGGTAACGATCCCCAGATACCCATCCACTGTAATCTCATCGCCGGTACGAATCAAAGAGGTTGCATCGGGTATGCCGGTGACGCACGGCAATCCGTATTCCCGGGCGATAATGGCTCCGTGAATCAGCATTCCGCCCCGGCGTTCAACCACACCGGCGGCCAGTGGGATGACGAAGGTCATGTTTGGATCCACCGAATCGCAGACAAGGATTTCAGCGTTTTTAAAATCCTGTAAATCCAAATGATTGCGGATAACCCGGGCGTTGCCCCTGGAAAATCCCGGACCGGCCGGCTGCCCCACAAGCTGTCTGGGATTGACCTTAAATCCATATTCGTCAGTGGATACAGCCAATTCCGGTTTGCCGTTGCCATAATCCAAATCATGAATAACCGATTTAAGTTTGTCGAGTTCGGGCCGTTGTTTTTCCCGGAGGCCGCTGTTTTCGACGGGGCCGCTGTTTTCGACACGGGTTTTTCCTTCCATCACAGCGGTTAACAGCTGGGCTTCAATTCTTCCCAGGTAAATATTATCATCGTCACGCAGGCGATAGCTGCTCCTCGCAAGATCCAATAAATCCATGGCTTCTTTTTGTTTGGACCCTTCGAAACAGCCGAGGAAATTTTTCTCCAAAGTCCCTGCGTCTTTCATCTGTTTGCGGGGTTTCAATGATGAAGGATTGGCGGCCATTTCCACCAGCAATTTAAACAGGGGCCGGGTATCGGTTGCACATTCTGTGCCCCCGGTAACCGCACAGGAGAGATCCCCGAATTTTACAATGAATCCACCAACCTTTTTTTCAAATTCAGAACTAAGAACAAAGGTGTTGCCGGTTTGAAGCTTTTCGAGGAGTTCGGGATCGTTGCGAACCATACCCGCAAGATCTTCCAGCATTCGGTTTCTTTCCAGACTGGCCATTTGGGTTTGGGCCAGAAGATTCATAAACTCATAGGGATCATCGGGCTGGATAGCATCGTTATAGTACTGGCCGAAAAGACGAATTCCATGGGCATACGGAATAAATTCCTCCCAATATACGTTGACCCAGCCGTGGTTTATTTCCCAACGCTTTTTTATTTCATCCGCCAGCTCCCCATGGGATAGCATCGTTAGGTCTTTATCTGCCAGATCTCTGGCTGTTTGCTTCATTTCAGGAATCAGTTTTTCTTCAATGGTTTTTCGAAGGGCCTTTAGATTTTCGAAGCTTCGATGAAGGCTGAGATACCAGGCACGTTTATCTTCGGTCTTGTTCGACAACAGGGTCGTTATTGGACGCGACTGAAGTAAATATAGGGAGTCGTTTCGGATGGTCCATTCAACATCCTGGGGGGTTTTAAATAAAGTCTCCGCCCGACATGCCAGCCCGTATATCCTCAACGCTTCCTCGGTGCTTATGGGCGGTCGTTGGGACAAGTCTTGGGGCAACGGCACCATCTCGACCCCGTGTTCGGAAGGAATAAGCCAATGGGATCTTTCAACCGGAGTGTGGGACAGCACCGTGTTTTTTTCTCGGTCGAGAATCCAACGATCCGGTTCTACCCTGCCATCCACAAGCCCCTGGTTAAGCCCGTAAACAGATTCAATGATGCCTTGGGTCTCATCGTTGGGGTTCTGGCTGAAAACCACACCGGATCGATTCCCGGCTACCGTTTCCTGAAGTACAACGGCCATGGCGCTTTTTTCAACGTCCAGGCCAATTTCTTGACGATAAAGGAGGGCCGCGTCAGACCACAATGAGGCCCATACCAATCGAACATGCTTGAGAATGGATTCAGTTCCCCGCACATTAATGAACGATTCGTGCAGACCCGCAAAGGAAGATCCTGCAGCATCCTCATCCGGAGCCGATGAACGGACGGCAACGCTCTTGCCGTGGAAACGGGATTGAACCTGTTCCGTAAGCTCATCATCAAGATGTTTTGGAACCGGTTTTTTTAAAAAAAGATTGCGGATGCGGGTTGCACAGTCCCAAATCTCCTCCCACCGCATATCCTTAAAATTTTTACGATTCAACTCGAGAAGTATGCGTTCTCCAAGGCCGGCGGCCTTCACAAACTCATGGTATGCGTCTACGGTCAGAAACAACGTCTCGGGAATCTCAAAACCTTCTCGTGCCATGAGAGAGAGGGTATAGGCTTTTCCACCAACGCGGTTTCGGTGGTCTTGGTTAATTTCCCATGGGGATAAGATCCACTTCATTGGTCGATGCTCAATTCCATGACATGTTGAAAATTTTTCACCAGCACATAAGATGTGATCTTAACACCGATGAGGGCACATGTCGGCGCTTTGGCAAATGCTTCCAGATACGGGTGTTTGTCCAAATAACGTTTGAGAACGTCGTTTTTTTCAGCACCGCTGATTTCTTCGGCATTGCCCAGTGCAGTTACGCAAACGGCTTCATGAAAATCAGCGTCCACATTCATGCTGCTGTTGATAAGGAGCGCTACTCTTGAATCCGCCAATAAATTTGCATGTTTTCGTGTCGTTCGCGGGGTTACAAAAAAAATTTCTTTAAGGTCTTCTTTTCCCAAAAATGCAACCAAACTGGCGTAGGGTTGTCCGGAACGGTGAGTGGATAAGACGGCCAATTTTTGGCCAATGAAAAGTTCTCGAATATGTTTTTTGATATCTTCTTGATGGGTCATTTTAATCCAACACCTTCATCAGCTCGGGAACCGTATTCTTGGGGCTGATCTTGTACCAGGCATTTTCTATTTTTCCGTTGTCACCAATGAGAAAAGATGACCGAATGATTCCCATAAAGGTTTTTCCGTACATTTTCTTCTCTCCCCAAACGCCGTAAGCCTCTGCAACTTTATGATCGGAATCGGACAGCAGCGTGAAGCCCAAATGATGCTTGTCATCAAATTTTTTCTGGGTCTCCGGCGTATCCGGACTGATTCCGAGGACGGCGATGTTTTTGTCACCCAATTCTTCAAGTGCGTCCCGCACACTTTTTGCCTGGGTGGCTCAACCGGAGGTGTTGGCTTTGGGGTAGAAATAAAGAAAAAGTTTCTTCCCGGAAAAATCGGAAATCCGGATATTCTTTCCATGCTGATCTTTTAAATTAAAATGGGGTGCTTTGTCCCCCGAATCGAGTGTTTTCATCATCAACCTCCTTTCTCAACAGGATAGTCTGTTTGTCTACGGGTTGTCAAATCTCATTTAAGCACTGACGTATAATCATTACCTCTGTTTACCTTACCTCTCGATTCCGATATTACCGGCATATCGGCCGACAATGCCGTCATCCACACAATTCTCCAACGCTTCTTCCGTCGCCTTATCCGTATCTATCAAAGACGCAATGGGACAGTAAAGAATCCTGGCCCAGAGGATTGAAACCGGTGTGAGTTTCCCATTAAAATGGTAGGACTATTCGTGGCGTAGCGCTTCAATCGGATCCAGCTGACCCGCCTGTCTGGCCGGGAAAAAGCCGAAGATGACCCCCACAGCTGCGGAAAACAGGAAGGCGATAGCGACAATTCCCGGATCAAAAACAAAGGGAACGGCGAGAACCCGCGCGCCTATCCCGGCCGCCACCACCCCGAGGATGATGCCAATCAGCCCTCCAAAGGAAGACAGCACCACGGCTTCGACCAGAAACTGCATCAACACATCCCGCTCCAGGGCACCGATGGCAAGCCGGATGCCGATCTCCCGTGTTCTTTCCGTAACCGATACCAGCATAATATTCATGATTCCGATTCCCCCGACCAAGAGGCTTACCGCCGCAACTGCACCCAGCAGTCCCGTAAGTACACGGGTCGTTCCGGTCATCGTGCTGACAAGTTCTTGCATATCTCTGACATAAAAATCGTCCTCCTTGCCCATGGCAATGCGGCGACGTTCACGCATCAGCCTTTCGATATCCTGTTCGACTTTGCTGGTGGAAACGCCATCTTCTGCTGAAACATAAATTCTACTCACATCTGTATTCCCGGCGATGCGCCGCTGGATCGTGCGCAATGGGATAAGCACAAAGTCGTCCTGATCTGTTCCAAAGCTGGACTGCCCCTTGGATTTAAGGACGCCGATCACCTGACATGAAAGCTTTTGAAGGCGAATCGTGTTGCCCATAGGGTTTTGGCCGCCAAAGAGCTCTTTTCCCACGGTTGTACCCAGGATGCACACGCCTTTTCCTCCCCGAAGTTCACTGTCTGTGAATTGGCGCCCGCTCTCAATCTGCCAATTGCAGGCCTGCAAATAGGCACGAGTGCTGCCGATAACCGAGGTCACCCAGTTTTCGTTTCCGTAAATTGCTTGTGTGGTTTGGGAGGCCATGGGTGCCACCGCAGCAAGTCCGGAGATTTCCCGGGCAATGGCGTCTGCATCGTCCACCTTAAACATTTTACCGGTTGACTGGGTGCCGCCGGGACCGTGGCGATGCTGCCCGGGTCTAACCTGGAGAAGATTGGTGCCCAGTTTCGTGATATCGGAGGTCACCTGCGCCGTAGCCCCTCTGCCGAGGGTCACCATGGTGATTACAGCAGCAACTCCGATAACGATACCCAGGATGGTCAGCGACGAACGCATGAGGTTGCGCCGGATTTCCCGAAAGGCCAGTAAAATCGTTTCCCTTAACATTATAACATCTTCCCGTTTTCCTCATCGGTATCGATGATCCCGTCGAGAAAGCGAATGATTCGTTTTGCATAGGCGGCCATATCGGCATCATGGGTCACCAGGACGATGGTGATGCCGTATTCACGATTGAATGCATCAAGCATCTCCATAACTTCACGACTGCGGGCAGAATCCAGGTTGCCGGTGGGTTCGTCAGCCAGCAACACCTTTGGATCGGTAACGATGGCCCGGGCGATGGCGACCCGTTGCTGCTGTCCACCTGAGAGTTCTCCGGGCGTGTGTGTTTCCCACCCTTTGAGCCCAACCGCTTCAAGGGCTCCCAAGGCGCTTTCCCGTCGCTCATGGGCAGGGATGCCGCGATAGACCAAGGGCAGTTCCACGTTCTCTATAGCCGATGTGCGATTGAGGAGGTTGAATCCCTGAAACACAAATCCCAGATAATGCCGGCGTAACAGCGCGCGCTGGTCCCGAGACAGTTTCCCCACATTGACACCTTCAAAAAGATAGGCCCCATTGCTGGGAGTATCCAAACAGCCCAGAATATTCATGCAAGTCGACTTTCCCGACCCGCTTGGCCCCATCACGGCCACGAACTCACCCTGGCCGATGTGCAAATCTATTCCCCGCAGGGCTTTCATAGCCGCGGAACCCGTGCCGTATACCTTGGTTACGCCTTGGAGTTCTATAAGGGAATGTTCGCTGATTTGCGTGGAAAAGGTTGTCTTCATCGTTCAGATCTCTTCGTATCGACCACGACCGGCACCCCCGGCTCAATGTCGCCGCTCGTCACCTCGGTCATTCTGCCGTCAGTGGTGCCTATGCTGACAGCAATGGCGAGAAGTTTTCCATCGCGCAGCGTCCAGACATGCTGAAGTTTTTTGTCGGCGGTCGCGTCTTTACGCTGTTTTGACGGCGCCCTGTGCCGACGTGGCAGGAGTTTATTAAGTAAGCTGCCGTTGGATGGGGCCTCTTTTTCTTTAACCGGCGGTATAAAACGCAACGCAGCATTGGGCACCAGGATCGCGTTTTTTACTTTGTTGACGGTAATGTCCGCGGTTGCCGTCATCCCCGGCCGTAAGGACAGATCCGAGTTGTCCACGTTCAGGACCGTTTTGTATGTGACAACCCCGTTCACGGTCAGAGAACCGTACCGGACTTGGGTGATCCGCGCCGGGAACGTTCGGCCCGGGTGGGCATCGACGGAGAAAGTGGCCTCTTGTCCCCCTGTTACCAGACCCACATCAGCCTCGTCCACGTCCACATGGAGTTCCATCTGTGTCAGATCCTCGGCCAGGGTGAACAGCACCGGGGCCTGAAACGAGGCGGCCACAGTCTGACCGGGTTCCACGTTCCGCGTAAGGACGATGCCGTTAATGGGGGAATGGATGACCGTTTTTGCCAAATCCGTCTCGTCGGCTTCGAGAGTGGCCTGGGCCTGGGACACTTGGGCCCTTGCGGTGGCCTCGATGGCCCTTGCCCGATGCAGCAACGCCTGAGCCGCATCCAGGTCCTGCTGCGACGGCACCATGTTATTGCTCAATTCCCACACCTGCTTTAACCGTGCCAGTTGATCTCCCACCTCTTTGACAGTGGCCTGTGCCTCCAAAACCTTTGCCCGGGTCGATTCCAGGGCAGCTTTTGATTGCAGAACCTTGGCTTTCAGCTTGTCTGTGTCCAGCCTCGCCAGAATCTGACCGACTTTCACCCGGTTATTGTAATCCACTTCGACGGTCTTGATGATACCGGACAATTCGCTGCCCACATCCACCTGGTTTGTGGGTTCCAGGGTGCCTGTCGCTGTTACGGTCACGGTTAGGTCTCCCCGCTGAACTTTCTGGGTCTGGTACTGGATGGAATTTGATTTTTTTGTCCCCTTCCAAACAACAACACTTGTCACGCCCGCGATTGCCAAAAGAGCTACGATGAGCCACCGTTTCAGGTGCTTTTTGCGGTCCGAGGACTGATCGATACCAAGGGTTTGATCGATATCTAATTCCGGGTTTGTATTTGATTTCATTGCTTCCTTTCATTTCAGAACCAAATTAGTTCGCTTCGCTCACATTTTGAATGGTGGAATGATGGAATGATGGGTTTAAAGGAATTCTACTTATTAAAAATGATCTTTTATCCACTTTTTTACCCAATATTCCATTATTCCAGTGACTCAATAGCATGTGGTGCTAAAAAATAATTTTGATTACAACGCGTTGTAGAAATTCCGAGACGTTTAATTCGTGTTATCCGGCACGAGAGATTTCCACCCACCTCCCAGGGATTTATACAAAGCTATTAAATTCGACGTCACTCCGCCCTCGCTGACGGCCAACTGATCTTGGATTGATAACAACGACCGCTGGGCGATCAGGACATTGCCGAACTCGATGAGTCCGGACGAATACTGTTTTTGGGCAAGGTCAACGGCACGCCGGGCCGCCTCGGTGGCTTCGATCAGCGATTGTCTGCGACGTTGTTCCTTGGCGTAGGCAATCAACGCGTTTTCGACATCCTCCAGTGCTGTGAGAACCGCGGCCTCGTAACGGATCAGGGCCTGTTCCTGCAAGGCGGATTGGACTTCGATGTTGCTCCGGATGGCGCCGGCGTCGAACAGCGGCCAGGCAACCGCGGCGCCCATACCATGGGTTCGGCTGCCCAATGAAAACAGGTTGCCCAGGGACAGGGCTTCAAGACCGATGGAGCCGAAGAAGCGAAAACCTGGGATACAAATCCGCTGTGGCAACACCGATTTGCGCCGTCTGGGCGGCCAGCCGGCGCTCCGCTCTTCGGACATCCGGCCGGCGTCGCAAGATATCGGCCGGCACGCCGACAGCCACTTCAAGAGGGGTGACCGGAATGGGTTTGCGTTCCGCCAGGGCATCTCCCAGTGAACCCGGATGCTGTCCGATCAGTACGGCCAGACGGTTCTTGGCCTGCGCGAGGCCGGTCTCTAAACCGGGTATCTGGGCCCGGGTCTGCTCGAAACTGTATTTGGCCTGTTCTACGTCCAGCTGTGTCGTCAGGCCGGCTTGACGGCGCCATCGGGTGATATTGTAGGTTTCTTTCTGTGCATCAAGATTGGCTTCTGCAACCGACAATCGGGTCTGAAATGAGCGCAACTCGACATAATTTAGGGCAACTTCGGCAAGGAGACTGACAAGCACATCCCGCAAATCCTCTTCACTCGCCTGTAGCTCGGCGCCGGCCGCTTCAACGGCACGTTTTTCCCCGCCAAACACGTCCAGCTCCCAAGCGGCATCGAAGCCTGCGGCGTAGAGTTCTCTCTCGACTGCCGCTTCCGGTTTCTTCGCTGCTGCGGCTCGACCTGGCAGAGCCGCCGGCGTCGATGGTCGGGAAACGATAGGCCTCGCTGATGGCGCGGCGAGCACGGGCTTCACGAACACGTGCCCGGGCTTCTTTAAGGTCCAGATTTCCTGCAGCCGCGGACTCAACCAAGGTTCGTTAGGACAGGGTCGTCGAGAATCGACCACCAGTCGGCCAGTGCTCCTTTGTTTAGCTGTTCCCCGACCAGACCACTTTTCGCCGGGGTTATGCCAGGCTTCGGGCATGGGGGTGTCCGGTGGCACATAATCCGGTCCAACCGCCGCGCATCCGGCAAAAATAAACAGGATTACCGCGGCAGGTAAAAATGCCCCAAATCGGATCGGGGCTATTTTGATCAGTAAGTTCATGACTTGTTTACATTTCAAGGGGCTGTTTCCCATATCGATTGATCGCTTCGCCAGAGGTTTGCTGCCGAACGCTTTCAGCTGCGTTAGGTTGGAGGATCGCTTCGCTTAAGGTTTGAGGCAAGAGATTAGAAAAACAGAAGTTTATTTTCCCCTCACCTTCTAACTTTCTCATCTTTTCGAGTAGGCAGGAGCCTACCAAGGCTGTAGGAAGACGTTTGTTTTCTCTGTTTTCCGCCTGCTTTCGCGGCGGTGCCACAAGATCTCTTCCATACCTCAGTTGCTCTCCTGCCCCTCACAGAACCGGACAAGCAGCTTTCCCACATCCGGCTCCTCGGATCGTCATTCAGTATGCCTCCGCCCTACGACATGGGTCCAGGTCTTTGCGGATTCTCGGTTTCGGCCACTTTACCCAGATCAGCGCCTGGTTAAAGCTTGCCCAGGTGTACGCCCTGCGCTGGCTCTTGCGGTTAAGCCATTTGAGCAAAATCCGTGTCGTACGATAGACGTAGTAGCTGCACCTTTCCGAGTTGTCCGTTATGGCGTAATAGTTCAGGTGCCCAATTACACGGCGCCTGGCCACTCGCAGCATTTCACCTTTGCGCATTACGCAGCGCGCCTTTATGGCCCAGTCTGTAAACTCACGCAGACTGGCTCCCAGCTTCTTGCGGCTGGTGCGACGCTTAAGCTTGAAGTATCCTTGCCGGGTCTTGCCACAGTAATGGGTAAAACCCAGAAAGGTGAACTCTTCAGGCTTGGCGCCCCGTTTCCGGGCGCTTTCTCGGGCAAAACGACCAAACTCGATGCTGCGGGTCTTATCCTCGGCCACCTGCAAGCCAAAGCCTTCCAGCCGGTCCTCCAGTCGCTGACGAAATGCCCGCGCATCGTCCTGATACTCAAAACAGGCCAGAAAATCATCGGCAAAGCGAAAATAATGCGCCTCGCCCCTGGCCTGCGGTTTTACCCGTCGCCTGAACCACAGGTCCAATACGTAATGTAAATAGACGTTTGACAACAGCGGCGACAAAATCGACCCTTGCGGCGTTCCCAGCTCGCTGGCCTTCACCAGCCCGTCTTCCATGATGCCGCTTTTGAGCATTCGGATAATCAAGCGAATCACCCGCTCGTCTCCGATGCGATGCCGCAGAAACTTGATCAACCACTCGTGATTCACCTGATCAAAGAAACCTTTGATGTCGGCTTCCACCACATAGTTGATCCGTTTGCGCTGGATCGTGCGACCCAGCGCATCAAGGCATTGGTGCTGGCTACGTCCAGGTCGATACCCGTAGCTGCTGTCTTCAAATACCGCTTCGTAAATCGGCTCTAACGTCCGTTTCACCGAAGCCTCTACAATTTTATCTTCAAAATTGCTGATCCCCAGCGGACGACCTTTCGCACTGCCCGCTTTAGGGATATAGCTCCGGCGCTTGGCTCCCGGACGGTAACCCATCCGTCCGAGTCGCTCTGACAGCTCCTGAAGATTGCTCTCCAGATCACTGCCATATTGCTGCTTGGTTACGCCATCCACTCCGGTCGCCTTGCCGGCTTCCAGACTGTCGTAGCAGGCTCGCAAATTGTCCACATCCGTGATGTGGTGGTACAGACTGGTAAATACCAGTTCCGGCTCGTTGCGCGCCTTTTCACCTATCCACTTCAGGTTCGTTGCCACCGATTGTCACCCTTTGCATGATGTCTGTGTTGTCCCTTCCATGGTCGACTCACCGTGGGAACCTTCGCTCAGCGGGAATTAGCCGCTTCATCGCTAGGCCATTGCGGCTCTCCGGCTCCCATCACTTGCGACGCGGCCATCCCACAACCTCTTTTTACATTGGCTGTGGTACTCGGGTACTGCCATTGCGGATGATTCCCCAAGGGCACCTTGATCGTCGCTCGCCTGGTTAACTGCCGGTCGTTGTGTGGCTCGATGCTGTCTTAGACCCCGGGGTGTCGACGCTGCACTCGTCATTAACGTGCCCGCCGCATGGCCTGCGCCCGGTGAGATGGGATCGGCACGGTCCCAAAATTATGAGTTCTCGGAGCTACGTGTCAGATTCAGGGCTACACCCTTCACCTCGCCACACTCGCTTATCAGCCGTGTCGCTTACGCGACTCAACTTTACACTACCGGGCGGTTGACTACACCTTACCCGGGCAGGCCTGTGATCCTTGCGGATCATTCCTGCTCACCATCTTACCTTCTCACATGCCTGCCTCCACATGCCTAAACCTCCAACCGCGCAGAGCTTTCCTCCAAGCATCACAAGATGATTTTGCACGTCCCGGTCAGGGATTTTCACGACGAAATGATTTTGCATCGGACGGCAGACTACTGTCCTGTGAGTGTCGTTGAAAACGCCTCAGATGTTGCAGCAAGGGCGCTTCTCTCTTCCTGACTGAATTGCCGCGCCAATTCAATGGTTGCATCTGCCAAACGCCGCTTCATGAGACTGCGCAGCTCGTGTATTTTTTCAATTTGAAGTCGGTAGGCAGCTTCGTCAAATTCAGGTGCGGATAAAAGGTTCATGGCTTCTTTTCTTGCGTCTCGGAGCTGATGGTATGCATCCCGATTGTTCAGATGGACCCTTTGTATCGTTTCAAGAAACAACGCTCCCTTGTCCTCGGGCAATTTGGACGCAAATTCTTCCACGGACTTCCGAACAAAGAATTCCTTATGAAAACGATGGGACACATCCCCAATGACAACGCCGATAAGCAAAACGTTAAGGAGAAGTGAACTAAAAATCAGAATTTTAATCTTTTTACTCATAATACATCTCCTTCATAATTTAGAAAATCTTCCAAGGAGGTTTGGTATTGTTCGGCGGAAGCATTTCCCGACGGATTTGAAAAACCTATTGTAAATCCGATGATCAAAGAAAAAATGAGCGAAACTGAAACCGCCGCAAATGCACGCCTGGACAAACTGAATTCCCGAAGTACCTCCGAGAAGAACATGCCAAGCTTGCGCTGCGCTTTTTTCTTTTTAGGCAAAGCGGCTGCGACAATTCGATCTGCCAGGTCTCTGCTCGGTTCTTCATACTTTCGTGTTTTGAGAACCCCTTCAAAGCGTTCCTCGTCGGCCACTAATTTCTGAAGTTCAGGAAAACGATCCAGTGTTTTCAGACCTGACAATCTTATGTCTTTTGGCCATTTACGAACATCAGCGCCATACATCAGCAGTTTTTCTTTGAACTGTTCAAAGTTGGTTGTCATCGTGAACCTCCGCCAAGATATTGTTTGACGTTGTGCTTCAATGTCGTTTTGGCACGCATAACGAGAGATTGCAGCGCTTTCACCTTCACACCAATGATCTGGGCCGCCTCATTATTGCTTAACCCTTCATAAAAGCACAGGTTAACCGCCAGCTGCTGTCTCTCCGGCAATTCGTGTATAAATCGCTCCAATACAGCCTGTTTTTGATGCACATCGAATAAGACGTCCGGCCCAGGATTTTCATCTGGGAACTCTATGTCTTCGGGTAAGTTTATCAACTTTTTCTTCTTGCGAAGATCCAAATTTAGTTTAGAAGAGGGTTCGCATTGCTTTTGCCAGACTTCCAAAACTTTGTAATTCTTAAGCATTTGCACTCGACCCTTGGCCCCTTGGTAATCCTTGAACCCTTTGGGGTGAAGATGGGCCAGCAGCAGCGTAAAAAATGATCCCGCGGGATGCAAAAAGCGCCATTTAATCTAAAAAGAAATTCGTACTGCTAGTGTGGGACAGGTGTCTTATGACACACAATTGTATCATACCAACAGGTTCCATCGAATGGGCCATAATTTTATCGAGCAATATTATGCGGTTATGAATTAGTTTTTTTGGCACGGTAATTGCTTTTTTATCATTTAAGTTTTAATTGTCTGATAAAATTTCTCATTAATCATCTATCCAACAAATTTGGTAAAGGAGGTTACCATGGAAATTAAAGATTATTGTTCAAACGTGGATATGGAACTAACGGTGTGGAAAGCAAAAATTTTTGACGTAATACGTAAAGCCGATCAATTAGGATCCGGGGAACTGGAAAAAGTTCTTCCAAACATCCAAGACCTCAAGATGGTCATCACTGAATTGGAGGATAGGATTCATGGGCTCAGGACAGAATGTCCCATAGAGTGGACGCCCATAAGAGACGAAATTGAGGGTGTCAAGGGCAACTTGACCAATACCTATGACGAAGTCATTGATTACATCGGGGGAAGCGCCGCACCTGTAGACGTACCGGGATAGGCTTCAATAACATCATCGTGCCAGTTTCCTTAGGCCAAACCCCTATCTTATTCACTGTCCGATAACCTCTCTGTGAAAGGTTATCGGACTTTTTTTTAATCAACATTCTATTTGTTTAGACTTCACAAATATTTCCATAAAGCAAATCCGTGTGTCTCGAAAAATTTCCATGGAATCGATCGTGAGGCTTTTTCCCTTTTTACTTTTTCTTTTGATGAAAATAGGATAAGATGACGCTTCAGTCCCACCCAAAATGGCTCTTTACGCCTTGCTCGGCGTTTCTGAAAACTCGGGAAGTTAGGAGGTGTTTCAATGAAAACATGTAATCTGTCCGATTTTATGAAAGCGCTCACTCCCTGGCTTGACGATGACTATATTCGTAAGGCCTACTTGGATGACAACGGACATTTTGTATTGTTGTTTACCGATGGCGTAAAAAATGTCTATCACATTGAAGATTGTGCAAAATCCAAATTAAAATCGATACTTGAAGACCTGAAAAAGAAAGGGGTTTTCGTCGAATCGACGTAACAAATTTGTTCGTAGCCAGTCGTAATTCAAGAATATATTCTAAAAACTCGAAGAACACACAAACAATTCATGAATACGCCGCTGAATCAGATCGATTTGGAGGCTGATTTCCCTGGTCCTCTGCTAATTTTGACAGGAGGAAAATTAATGCGAATTGCAGTTATTGGTTCCGGCATTTCCGGTATGGTATCCGCATATTTGCTGAGTCAAGACCACGACATTGTTCTGTATGAGGCCAATGACACCATCGGCGGACATACCAACACCATCGATGTATCCATCGAGGGTATTACCTATCCGGTGGATACCGGTTTTATCGTATTCAATGAAAAGACCTACCCGAATTTTATCAAATTGATGCGGTCGCTCGGGGTGGCCTGGCAACCGTCGAATATGAGTTTCAGCGTTCAATGCGATCAAACGGGGCTGGTTTTTTCCCCCAGCAGCTTGAACGCTTTATTTGTTCAGCGAAAAAATCTTTTTCGTCCCTCATTTTACCGAATGCTTTGGGATGCGCTTCGGTTCCGGCGTGAAGCGTCGGAACTCATTCGATCCGATGACTACAGTATATCCCTTCAGGACTATTTGGAACAAAAGAATTACAGTCATTTCTTCATTGAACATTTCATTATTCCCATGGGCGAAGCCATCTGGTCGGCGGATCCTGTCCAGTTCAGAAAATTTCCGGCAAGATATCTTGTAGAATTTTTTAACAACCACGGTTTTCTGAATGTACGCCATCAGCCTCAATGGCTGGTTATCAAAGGGGGTTCGAGCCAGTATATCAGTCCCTTAATACAATCCTATAAAGACAAGATCCGTCTGAACTCGCCGGTTGCATCGGTCAAACGATTCCCGGAAAAAGTCGAGGTCACCACGAAGGAAGGAGAAAAAGCCTCCTTTGATCAAGTAGTCATAGCCACTCACAGCGACCAGGCACTCCACATGCTGGCGGATCCTTCAGACCTGGAAAGAGAAGTATTAGGCACCATTCCCTACCAGGAAAACCTGGCCGTTTTACACACTGATAAATCACTCCTCCCGCCCAAAAGAACGGCATGGGCCAGTTGGAACTATCATATCCCCAAAGAAGAAAAAGGGCGAGTTGCGCTGACCTATGATATGAATATTCTACAAAGCCTGAAGGCAACGGAAGAGTTTTGTGTAACCTTAAACATGCCGGAAAAGATCCACCCGGACCGCGTTATTCAAAGCATCCTTTACCATCATCCGGTGTACGACCCGAACAGTTTAAGCGCGCGCCGAAAACAGGACGAAGTAAACGGTATAAATCGGACCTATTTCTGTGGAGCCTACTGGGGTTACGGGTTTCATGAGGACGGCGTGAACAGTGCTCTGTCCGTTTGCAAACATTTTGGGAAAACATTGTCATGACAAAAAGCGCGATATATGAAGGCTCTGTAAGGCATCGACGATTCAGACCCCGGCCGAACATCTTTCAATACCGGCTCTTTTTTATGTTTCTCGATCTAAAAGAACTCCCCACACTTTTCGACATTCATCCTCTATGGTCATACCAACGATGGAACATTGCTTATTTTCACCGCAAAGATCATTTTGGCGATCCTTCTGTGTCCATTGATACCGCTGTTCGAGATCTTGTTCAAACGCACATTGGAAACCGACCGGCCGGGCCGATTCGATTGCTGACCCACTTAAGATATTTTGGATATTGCTTTAATCCGGCCAGTTTTTACTACTGCTACGACGCTTCTGATATTAGGGTCGAGACCATTGTGGTTGAAATCCACAATACCCCCTGGGGAGAGCGCCATTGTTATGTATTTGGTGATAACCAAAATGAACACCCCGTTAATCATTGGCGTCGATACCATTTCAACAAAAATTTTCATGTTTCACCGTTTATTGATATGGATATACAGTACGACTGGCGATTTCGTGTACCCGGAGACATAATTCACGTTCATATGATCGATATCGAAAAAGGTAAAAAGCTGTTCGATGCAAGTCTGATGCTGAAAAGGCAACCCATCAGCCATAATAAATTGACCCGGGTGCTGTTGAAATACCCGTTAATGACCATGAAAGTGACCACAATGATCCATTTTCAGGCACTGCGTCTGCTGCTGAAAAACACCCCATTTTTTACGCATCCCAAAAAGAAATCACTGCCACATAGAGGAAATAATCCATGACGGAAACATTCATGCCATACAAAGTATCTGACCTGGAATGTCTCAGGGAAACGTTTATCGACAGACTGTCCCGTAGACTTTTTTTCGCGCTGATGAAAGATTTTAAGATAGGAAAACTTATCCTGATCGAAAAAAATCAGCAGTACCAATTTGGTCAAACATCAAAAGAGGTTTCTTTGAAGGCGACCATTCATGTGCATCACCCACGATTTTATTCGAGCACCATGTTTGGCGGCAGCATTGGTTCTGCCGAAGCCTATATGGCCGGACTATGGTCAACATCCCATCTGACCCATGTCATACGCCTAGTGATTTTGAATCAGAAAATGATGGAAAAAATGGACAAAGGATGGTCTTGGCTCTCTAATCCTGTTCATAGATTGTATCACTGGTTTCGACGCAATACCTTGAAAGGCAGCAAGGAAAATATCGTCGCCCATTACGACCTGGGTAACGAATTTTATAGGCTTTTTTTGGATGAAACATTGACCTATTCCTGCGGCATCTTTGAGCACGAGAACAGTACGCTGGAATCGGCTTCCATAGCAAAATACGATCGAATCTGCCGCAAACTCCAGTTTCAGCCCGGGGACCATGTTATCGAAATCGGGGGCGGATGGGGCGGTTTTTCCATACATGCTGCAAAAAATTACGGATGTCGCGTGACAACCACAACCATTTCCGATGAACAGTATGCTTTTGCCGAAAAACACATTAAGGCATCTGGATTGTCCCATCGAATCAATTTGCTTCGAAAGGATTATCGACATCTTGTCGGTAAATTTGACAAACTGGTTTCCATTGAAATGATCGAAGCGGTGGGCCATCAGTATCTGAATACTTTTTTTCAAATCTGTAGCCGCTTGCTCAAAGCGGACGGCATGATGCTTCTTCAGGCCATCACCATTGTCGATCAAGTTTTCGACGCTCACAAATGCTCGGTCGACTTCACTAAGCGGTATATCTTTCCGGGCAGCTGTATTCCTTCAATCCATGCCATTATGAGTTCCATCGCCCGTATGACAGACCTGAAGCTGTTTCATCTCGAGGATATCACACCACACTATGTTCGAACACTCGCCGAATGGCGAAAACGATTTTTCGATCACATCGATGACGTTCGTAAAATGGGATTTTCGGATGCTTTTATTCGAATGTGGGAATATTATTTTTGCTATTGCGAGGGGGGTTTTGCGGAAAGATATATCGGTGATGTTCAAATGCTTTTGACCAAGCCCATGTGTAGACGGGAACCATTGGTTCCTCCTCTGGTCTGAACAACGCACCTACCACATCTCTTAAAACACCCTTTGCAATTCAAAGGGTTGAGAGTCCTACAACACCTTATTCTTCCTTTGCTTTTGGAAACCAGGGAATAAACGCATTGGTACGCTGAATATATTCTTTGTAACCCGGCCGATGGGTTACCATGGTTTTTTCGGTCAGTGGAATCCCTGTCATTTTAAGCAGCACCACAGTGATGATCAGCGGACTCAAAACGGTCCACCCGCTGTTGGGTGCTGAAAATGCAATGAGAAAAATCCCCCACCACATGAGACATTCACCAAAATAATTGGGATGCCGGGTATAGGCCCACAATCCCCGATCCATGACGTTTCCTTTGTTGGCAGGGTTGGATTTAAATGCCGCCAACTGCCAATCCCCAACAGCTTCAAATATAAAACCGATTACCCAAAGGGTTAAACCGCACACATCCAGCCAGGTGATCATTTCCGGTGACTTCGATGCCACGCCGTACTGAAGTGAAATGGAAATGGCCCACAGAAATATAGACTGGAGCAGAAACACTTTAAAAAGGCTAAAGATCCAAAAATGTTTGCCACTCTTTTCACGCCAGGAACCATATCTGGGATCCTCCCCCTTTCCCCAGTTGCGCCGTGTCAGATAAAGACTAAGCCTTAAACCCCAAAACGTTACCAACATTGCAATTAATAACTTTCGTCCAAAAAAACCATCCGTTAAGAAAAAAGTTGTCCAGGCTATCATGACAAATCCCAATCCCCACAAGCTGTCTACCACCGTGACGTTTTTAAGAACAAGGCTTATAAGCCATCCGATAGTCATCATCAAGATAACGGCAGCCAAATTGAGGCTGAATATAAAAATTAGATGTTCCATGTTCATCTCTCCCCCTGCTCTTAATTTATAGGCTACTCATCAATCAACGGGTGCAAAGTTTAAGTCCCATCTTCAGACCGTCGAGGACATTGGTTTTATGGGATTGATCACTAAGATGCCTTCGTTTCGATCATCAATGGCTTTTCGTATGTTTTCATGAACCTTGCTGCTGATCGGATAAGCCAGCGCGATTAAAATGGCAATCAAGTTACAAACGGACGGCACCAATGCATAAAGCGTTCGCAATACTAATTTCACCTGTTCAGATTGTTCCACATTGGGCGTGTAGCCTGCTGCACCAAGAATTGAAAGTCCGGCTCCAACACCAACGGCCGCTGCGAACTTTTTTGAAATCGACCACAAACCGATATATTGTCCTTCACGCCTTTCACCGGTTAACAATTCGTCATAGTCGATGACGTCCGCCTGTATGGCGGATGGAATCGCCAAGGTGGCACCGAACCCGATCCCAGATAAAAATACCAATACCCCGTAGATCACTGCATCTCCCGGTCCAAGAAAAAAAACACCGAAAAAAGCGCCCGTATTTACAGCCATGGACGTCAACCATGCAGGTTTTTTACCGATCTTTTTTGATATCAAAATCCATCCAGGAAGGAAAACAATACCGGTAACAAAGTATAGTAGAAGGAAAAAGTCTGCCAAATTTGATTGCAGTACATACTCTACGTAAAAAAGAATCAACGTGGCCGGTAAATTATTCCCAATGGCACTGATGGTGTATGCAATGAGGAGAATGACAAACGGTCGGTTCCGACCCATCTGCCGTATTCCCTTAATGAGCCCTACGGGACGGTTAACACTTTGGGGAGGTAACTCTTTAATTGATAACACACACCACCATGAAAAACCGATGACGAAGGGCGCATAAATTATGGCAATCCAGAAAAATTTGGCCCGTTCTCCCTGAGCGGTATTTGAGAGATTAAACAGCCATTCCACAAGAGCAGGCGAACTTGCAGCAGCAAGTGTTCCGGCAATCAAAAAACCGTCCCGCACGCCAAATAAAGAAATCCGTTCGTTATAATCAAAGGTAATTTCAGGACCCAAAGATTCATAAGGCACACTGACCAACGTCCAGAAAAAAAACAAAGCAAAAATGCAACCACCGAACCACAGGGCAGAAAAATATGCAGACGCTTCTGGCGGGTTAAATAAAAGGTACATTGACAGTGCAACAAAGAACGATCCACCTGCGATAAACGGCCGTCTTCTACCGAACGGGGTCTTGGTTCGATCGGAAATGAAGCCTATGGCGGGATCTGTTATGGCATCGAAAATTCGGACACTTAGTAGAATATAGCCCATCACCATAACGTTGATCCCGATAACATCCGTATAAAATTTTGGTATGTAAACATAAATAGGTATGCCGACTACTGCTAACGCATAAGCCGGTGCAGCATAGGCAATCTTTTTATGAAACGGAATAGATTTTCGGGCTACAGCTTTCATTTTAACCCCAACAATTGCTTTTTAAACGGTTCGTTCATGGGGAATTCCCCCAACCACATCGAAAAGAGCGCGGACGCAAAATCAGCACCCTTGATAATGCCCTTGGTTTTTCCGTTTAATGCCAGCTCTGTACCTCTTCCCGGGATATAGGTTAATGAATATCGATCTCCAGGTTGAATATCTTCGTATAGTGAGTTGTGATAATCGATTTGTGGTCGGATTCTTTTCAGAGTTAGTGCATCTGTGTTTTTTTCGATCACTTTGTTTGTGGTAACCCCAAAATCTTCCCCCTTTAGAGCATGGAAATATTCAACCTCCAAGCGTTTGGGTTTGTCAGAAAGAACATTCTCTATGACACTCCCTTCTTCTAGGTAAAGAGCACCGACATAGGCTTTGATCACTCCGAGATATCGAAGCAGTCCCGCGCCCTGTATCTTCAAACGAATCCCTTCTGTTTCGTACCTGTTTTCAAAACGAATCCCTTCGATCTCCGCTCCATTAACATTGGGTGTTACACCTATTAATGTTATCATTACAATAATTGCGGTAAGATAGGATATATTTTTCATGAGTCCGTTCCTCAATGGGTTTTTTACCTTTGATAATTAATTAGTTCCTAAGACTTAAAAAATTCTTAACATAAAGTTATTCACGTTTAAGGAATATTCAATGGGGAAAAAGTAGGGGCATGGTAATAGGTAATACCTATCATTTTCTTAACTTAAAGCACTTAATCAATACACATTGATTATAAACATAAAAATGCTTATAGTATTTTATAGATAATCATTGAGAGTGTGCCCATACACAGAAGTTTCTGAATTGTTAAAAAACTTGAAGTTGTAGTAAGACAAATGAGTTCCGCTCCGGGCAAGCCATAAGGGTGATAAAATGAATATTATCTTTTATTTAAAACTTTATGCATTTACTGTACCGATATTTTTTGCCATTGACATTCTCTGGCTCGGATTTTTTGCAAAAAAGTTTTATCGAAACAATCTTGGTTTTATACTGAGTCCGGATGTGAACTGGTCGGCGGCAATCAGCTTTTATCTGCTTTATATAGTAGGTATTCTTATTTTTGCTGTTGTGCCGGCACTTGAAAAAGAATCATTGGGCAAGGCGATTTTGTGGGGTTGTTTGTACGGGTTTTTCACTTACGCAACATACGATTTGACAAATATGGCCACCATAAAAAATTGGCCGCTAAAGGTTGTTATGGTTGATATTTTGTGGGGTGTTTTTCTTTGTTCAACGGTCGCTTCGATTAGTTTTTTGATTGCGAAATGGCTCTCCTAAAAGGTGATGATAAAAAAATGAAAAAAATACTCAAAGTTTCCATTGGGCCTTTGATGCTTATTACGATCTTATACGGATGTTCCGGGAACCCTACGGAACATAACAATAGCGGATCATCAGGGTTCTTGGATTGTCCGGATGCGCCCAATTGTGTGTCGTCATTAGCAAAAAATTCAAAACGTCGAGTTGAACCCTTTAGACTAAAAAAGGATTCTAATGCAATCTGGGATATTGTTCAAAAAACAGTAGGCTCACTGCCCCGGACAAAAATAGTTTCAATCGATAACACCGATATTCATGCAGAGTGCAGGAGCATGATTTTTGGATTTGTTGATGACCTCACGCTCCATTTAACATCTTCTAAGGAGATTATTCACATTCGCTCGGCTTCCAGGACCGGTTATTCAGATCTCGGTGTTAATCGTCGTCGTGTTGAAGACCTCAGAAAAAAATTCCAGCATAAAGACATCATCGAATAACCCGGTGACAATTTCGCATACGGTTTCCGGTATCCCGTACTTCATGTTCCACTTTACAATGACCTATAGATTAGACTACGATATAAAGCATATTTGAAAAGACGGCCTATTTTGATGTCTCGAATCAGGGGGTACCCCCATGAAAAACCAGCCCCAAGATGCAACGCCCCATATTGAATCCCTTAATTTTTCCCAAGAACTGGCCAGAGCGGTCATTGATTCCCTCTCGGCACACATCGCCATTCTGGACAAAGAGGGTGTGATCCTGGAAACCAATCGCGCATGGAATACCTATTCGGTTAAAAACGGTATGCCCGAAGACTTTGACTATAAAGGAATGAATTACCTGGCGGTTTGCAATGCCGCCACCGGAGCGGATGCGTCAGATGCCCATACCATTGCAGAAGCAATTCGAAAGGTTATAAAAGGCCATATCGATGAGTTTCTATTTGATTATCCCTGCCATTCTCAGGACAGCCGGCACTGGTACTACATGCGGGCCATCCGAATGTCTGATGCGAAACCCGTCCGGGTGATCATCAGTCATGAAGATATAACGGCGTTGAAACTGGTTGAAGAAGCGTTAAGAGAAAGCCGTGAAGAACTCAAAGAACAGAAACAAAGCCTTGAGGAAGCCAATATTGCGCTGAAAGTACTGATCAAACAACGGGAAAACGACAAGCTGGAGCTGGAAAAAAAGGTGTTGACCAATGTCAAGGAGTTGGTTTTGCCGTATGTTGAAAAGTTAAAGGAAGTTCCATTAAAACCCAGGAATAAGACACTCGTTGAAATCATTGAAAATCATCTGAAAGATATTATTTCCCCCCTCCTTCAAAAATTTTCAAATGTCCAAATTATTCTGACCCCCCAGGAAATAAAGGTGGTCGCCTTGATCAAAGACGGAAAGAGCAGCAAGGAAATTGCTGACATCCTGAACATATCCGAAACCACCGTCAATTTTCACCGGAAAAATCTGCGCAAAAAGCTCGGTCTGAAAAACAGGCCGATGAATTTGAGATCCTATTTAATCTCAATGTCATAGCCCGAACAAAAGGGCCATTGGGGTGTAATACCTATAAAGGACGTTCACTCGATGTCGAAACCTCTTATAAGCCATTTCAAAACCTTCCGGTGAGTGTTTTTTGAGTCTTTTGTTGAAAAGCGCTTAGCGATGCGGCGCGTAAAATTTGTAGCTGTTTGAGGGCGTTAGCCCGAGTTCTACAAATTTAGCACAGCGAGCTTAGCGCTTTACAAAAGGCTCAAGCCAACGAATGGAAGGTTTTGAAACAGCTTATAGTAACTCTTGGATCGAAAATTAGTTATGTTTGAAAACATTTCAGTACGTGCCGGTAGTAAAGCAATAAAGATACTCCGGGACGAAGGATTAGATCTATCACGGGTAAAGGTTATCGCAGGCGCTTCCGGTGCCGCCAAATTTCTTGTTTTAACCGGAATCGACAGGGTATTGCTGTCTTCCTTCAAACACAGGACAGACCCCCTTTATCTTATTGGCACTTCAATTGGAGCCTTTCGCATGGCTGCCTACTGCCAGAGAAACCCGGTCAATGCCCTTGATAAGCTCGAAAGAGAATATATTTTACAGCACTATGATTCAAGACCCACGCGAAAAGAAATTACAGAAGAGTCCTGGAAAATTATTCATGCCTACATAGAGGATGATGAAATAGAATTCATTATCAACCATCCTTTCATGAAAATTTGTTTTCTATCCAATAAATGCAAAGGACTTATTAAAAGTGAAAACCCATGGGTCCAAGGGCTCGGTATTGCACTTGCTTCAGGAGTAAACCGGTTGAGCAGGAACAGGCTTGGGTATTTCTTTGAAAGAGCACTGTTCTGTGCCCCAAAGGAAAGACCGCCCTTTGCCGCCATGAATCAATTTCCTTTGAGTATTTATCGTCTTACCCATTCGAATTTCAAGACCGCATTGTTGTCTTCCGGGTCGATTCCAATGGCAATGGAGGGAATTTCAAATATCGACGGCGTGTCGGGTGTTTTTCGCGATGGCGGCATACTTGATTACCATCTGGACATACCGTTTTTGCCCAATGGAAATGGTCTTGTCCTATATCCCCATTTTTATGAGCACATCACACCCGGATGGTTCGACAAGTCCTTAAATCGCAAGCCGGATAAAAAAAATATGGAAAGTGTTGTGCTCGTTGCACCCTCAAATAGGTTCGTTGATAATCTTCCCTTTGGCAAAATCCCCGATAGAAAAGATTTTAAGACGTTCTTTGGGAAAGATAAAGAACGGATGGAATACTGGAAAAAGGTCGTTGAAGAAAACAAAAAATTGGGGGACGAATTCTTCGAAGCCATCGAATCCGGAAGAATAAAGGAAATCGCAAAACCGATATAAGACGGCGTGGTGAAATCTAAGTGTGAGGGGACTTCTGGGGCCAAGGTCTTCCAGTTCGGCCTTTAGTCCCATGGGTATAATGCTTGACAACCACACCTAAGATTTGTACAGCATTAATACAAGCCCGTTGTCATAATCGGCGTTCGGTTTTAATCCAAGGAGGTATTGTGAGACGACTCTGGGCGGCATTGCTGGCAATACCCATGACGCTCTTTCTCGGGTCCTGTTCGGTGATTTCTCAACAAATCCGAACAGAAGCCACACCGACGATTCAGTTCAAAACCCTTCTTCTGGAAAAAGATAACTACAGGGGAAAAACCGTGATCCTGGGCGGGTACATCCTGGAAACACAGAATTCGGCGGACAAATCGTTGATTAAAGTCTTGCAAGTCCCCCTGGGATTCGGAGAAAAACCCAAATCAAAAGACCTTTCAGAGGGAAGATTCATCGTCTCCCAAAAGGGCTTCTTGGACCCGGAAATCTACAAAAAAGACCGTAAAATTACTGTGGCCGGCGCCATCGTCGGCGCGATGGTGGAGAAAATTGACGACTCCCCCCAGCCCTATCTCAAGATTGAAAGTCGTGAAATATACCTTTGGCCCGAGGAGGCCTACTATTATCCCCCACCATACTATGATCCATGGTTTTATCCATATCCTTACTACGGGTATCGGCATCGTCATTACCCCTATTACTGGTAAAAGAAGAACGGTTCGAACCGATGCAAGACTCGCTCAAAAAAAAACAGGCGCTATCCAAAATGCGATAAATTCATAAAATTGTGAAATGAATTACATAAATCCTCGGCAAATATTATCCATAATATTCGATGACACCATTATTACAAGGGAGCTAACCATCTAAATTATCGAGAGAAAATTTTCTTCAGCATTAGTTTGGCATATTTTATGCAGCTATTAAGGTTAAACGTTGAAACCGGCAGGGGTGCAGACAAGTGCCACCCAGCTTCAACACCCATATAAAAACCATGGAATGGCCAAGGGCCTCCAAAGGTTATACTTCAAAAGGGAGTTTGAGGTGGCACTTCACACATGGCTTCTCTGGTGTACGTGCATCTTTTTCTTCGGCCATCTGCATAAATATGCTAAAATATGATGTGCACCGAGATTAACAACGGCATTTAGGGAAGCCCTCATATAAAACCTTTGGACACATCCGCCATGGGTTGCTGCTGTATATTCAGATGGCGTTCATCAAAAAAAGGTTTTAATGGGCTTATAGATTTAATACGTTCAGAACCCAAAAAGAGGTATGAGCAGTGGCTGATGAAAAGAAAAACGTCGAAACCAGGAAAACTTTCAAACACGGAACGATCATTAATGTCATCAGCAGCAAAGGGGGCGTCGGAACAACCACCATCGCTGTAAATTTGGCCGTGAGCCTGGCTCTAGAGAAAAACAGTCCATCGGTTGCATTGATTGACATGAATCTGTTGTTTGGGGATATTCCACTATTTTTGGAGATCGAGCCAAAATATAACTGGAGCGAGATCACCAAGAACATTTCCCGTCTGGATGATAATTTTTTGAGAAATATTCTGTCCGTCGATGCTTCGGGAGTTTCCGTTCTTCCATCTCCGAGTTACGTGAACGATCCGGACGAGAAAACCCCTGAAATTATGGCACATTTACTCATGCTCATGCAACGGGTGTTTGATTTTATAATCATTGACGGTGGGCAACCCTTGGATGACATCTCTTTAAAGATCTTAGAATTATCTGACATCGCGCTGCTGGTAACCGTTTTAACCCCTCCCTGTATTTTAAACACCCAAAAGCTTTTAAAGACATTACGCGATTTAGGTTTTCCTCTGGACGAAAACATCAAAATCGTTATCAATCGTTATTTAAAAAAGTCGAACATTTCCTTGCCCGAGGCAGAAGCTTCATTTGAAAAAGAGATATTTTGGAACATACCCAATGATTATCAAACCACCGTAAATGCCATCAATGAGGGACAGGCACTGGCCCAAATTGCTCCGCGCGAAGCCATCACCAAAAACTTCAAAAAGTTTGCCGAAAAATTTCGCGTTGAATCTGAGAAAGCCGACCCGGCGCTTTCTTCATATCGTCGGACAATCAAGAAGACACCAAATTTCGGTAAGTATATCTATCAAAAAGATGCATTGAGTATCAACAGACGTCGACGACAAAGCGATGTGACCCAACATGACGCCGGTTCCAAAGACAGGCGTCGAAAAATGAGAGACGGCATTATTATTGTGGGCCATGATCGCAGACAGAATGACAACCCCGATTATAACGGTCCTGAAAAGCGCAGTGGGGTTGACCGAAGAAGCGGAAAGGAAAGAAGGGAAAAAGAATAAATTTTTCAGAGTGTTTTTCGGGTTTCAGAAAGAATTGGGCTGGACGGCGCGAAGAAAAAGGTTAAATGCAAACCATCTGAAAACAGCACCCGGGGTTGGAATTCCCAAACAGAACCATCGGCACCCTATAATGGCCTCAAGTCGTCTTCGGTTGTCTTCCTGCCATATCCGTATCTTTCTTCTCTTTGAAATTTTTCTTTCATAAAGATCCAAACGAAACCTTTGCAAAATAACCCTTTTTCCCCAATTTCTACGCCTACCCCGTGAAATGCATGTCCTGTGAAATGCGCAGCCTAAATGAACATTTTTCAAAAGTCGCGCAAGGGTGTTTTTCAATCGATAAAATTTTGTTTATTTAGCGAAAAACCGTTTGAACAAAACGCAGAAAATTTCTGTTTCGGTCATTTTTCAAATATAAAACAGATGTTTTCATAAAAGTTAAAAAAATACACAAGAAAGCTTGACTCGCTCAACCAATTGGTATAAGGATTTCTCCCGATAATGAATGCGCAGTGAATTTTATTGCCGTGACCTAATTTTATTGTGAAAGGAGGCTCTTTAAATGGCTTTTATCCCTACTGTAGACGAAGACAAATGCGAAGGTTGTGAGGAATGTGTAGATGTCTGTCCTGTTGAAGTGTTTGAGATGGAGAATGATAAATCCGTTCCGGTAAATGCTGACGAATGTCTGGGTTGTGAGAGTTGCATCGAGGTGTGTGAACCCGGTGCAATTACCGTCGAAGAGACATAATACGTCAATCAAATCCATGTCCCCTGGTCCTTTTTCAGGGACCGGGGGACATGTTCCAACCGATAACTGCCCCTATAAATTACGATCTCGCCTTCCCGCTCCGGACATCCGAACCCGAAATCTTTAACCACCGAACCATCGGATACTGACACCGTTTTTTAAGCACTGGTATTCATAAATGCGGTCACGGTCTTATAAACTGGTTTATTCATTCTATGTATGAATTAGCGCACAAAAGAATGTAAAACCCGTGTTTCTTACCGGTAACTCATGTCTTCACAGCCCCGGGGACATTTCGCCTGTTTCCAGATATTCGATTCTTTCGAGCAGGGGTGGATGAGAATAGTTAAAAAAGACATACAGCGGATGGGGTCTGATATTCGAAAGGTTTTCCTTTGCCATTTTCTTCAGCGCGGTGACGAGGGGTTTTGCGGTCTTTAAAATTCCGAGGGAATAAAAATCCGCCTCCCGTTCAAATTTTCTGGAAACAGCTTTTCCAATAGGCGACAGAAAAAAGTTTACAGGCTCCCACAAAATCCCCACCAGAAAAAGGCCCACATAGGGAGACATGGCTGAAAAACCAAAACTTTCATACAGCTTTTCCCATGCCATCAACTTTGCTGCCAGAAAAAAAAGGAGCAGGGACACGAAACCGCTTAAAAGAATTTGTTTTTTAATATGATTTTTTTTCAGATGTCCGATTTCATGGGCCAAAATCGACAGGATTTCGGCTTGACTGTGACATTGAATCAGAGAATCGAACAGGACGATCCGCTTGGCTTTTCCCAGTCCTGTAAAATACGCATTGGTGTGCCGGGTTCTCCGGGTTGCATCCATCTGGTATATGCCTTCGATATCGAGGCCTTCTCTTTGGGCAAGTCGTTTAATCCCGATTTTAAGGTCCCCTGCTTCAAGGGGTGTAAATGCGTTAAACAGGGGTGCAATAATGGTGGGATAAAGAACGGTCATCAACAGCTGGAAACCCAAAAAAACAGCCCATGCCCAAATCCACCAGTTTTCTCCGAGATACTTCAACATCAACAGGAGCGCGGATAGGAGAAAACCGCCCAAAACAATCATCACCAGCAATCCCTTTACCAGATCAGAAATCCAAATTTTTAGGGTTTTTGTATTAAAACCGTATCGTTCCTCGATGACAAAACTATGATAATAATCGAAAGGAAGCCCGGCCAACATCTCTCCAAGGCCTATGACGGCAAAGAAAATCAGGCCTGCAGACAGAAAATTCGTGTTCGCCAGTTTTTCATCGAACCATGGGAGACCCCCTGAAATAATGATCAAAAGGAACAGCATTTTGCCGGCGCTGGTCCGGACAAAATTGAATCGGAAATTGTCCGAGGTGTATCGAATGATGTTTTTTAACTCTCCCTCATGAATCACACCTTGAAAGGCGATGGGCACCTTTTCCCCAAATTTATTGAGATATCTTATATTTATTCTTTCGATGGCCAGACACAGTACCATACTGAGAAGATACACACTGATATAGGCGATCAAACATGCGTTCAATGAAATCATACACACCCCGGACAACAATCATTTATAAAAAACGGCTTATATTATAGCATTCCCGCCGATGGCAATCAAGATATGATCCCGGTTTTCGGATAAACACTGCCGAAAAACAGTTTTATGTCAGGGTGAACACATTTGATTTTGGCATAGCGAAGCGACGGCGTGTTTCTCTTGGAAACCGACTGGCTGTTTGAAGGGCTTTAGCACCCGTTAGACCGAGCCGAATGAAATTGCAATTTAAAACATCCATCGGATATTTTATAAACGAATGGTTCTTTATAACTCTGGCACGGCTCGGACTTACGGGTGCTCGAGCACAAGTTCCAGTCGGTTGGAAAGAGATATGCGCCGTCGTGGAGCGTTCTCTCTCTTCTGGGATTCAAATGCGTTTACCTTGTTTTTTATGTTATCTCAGCTTGAAAAAATTTCGGATTAGCGGTAAAGGATGAATTTTTTAACCTTCAAAATGCCGGCAAACATACGTCTTGCACGGCACAACAAACTGTGATAACTTCGTTTTATGAAACAATACGTAATCGATGAACTCAGGCCCAAGGATCATGAAGCGATCAAGGGCTACATGGAAGAGAACTATAGCGCCTCCGATATGGATGGAATTTACTGGATACCCCTTGAACAGGACATCCTCACCCGAATTCAAAAGGAGCATACGGACTGTCAACCCTTTTATTTTGCCGTCGACCTGGAGCCAAACCTTATCGCCTTTGAGATGCTGATCCGGACCCAGAAAAGAATGCGATGCAGTTGCATGGGCTATGCAACCGAAAATCAACGCAATTGGCTCATGGGGCTTGCCGACTCAATATTTGATCAACTCGGGATTAAAATCTAATCCACCCCCCATTCCACCAGAGATGGAACAACCATGAACAGACACCGAAACATTCTGAATTGATGATGAAGTTTTTTTGATTACAAAATGATACGCAAACTAATTATTGTTTTATGGACCTTTTTATTTACCGCATACATGGCGGGTTTGACCGTAATTCTCTCCTTCTTGAGCACCGATGAAAATACGGCGCATAACGTTGGAAGAACCTGGGCAAAATACCTGCTTGCGGCGAGCAACATCAAGGTCACGGTTAAGGGTATCTCAAATATAAATCTACACGGTTCTCACATTTTTATGGCAAACCATACGAGCAATTTTGATATCCCTGTTCTTCAGGCCTGTCTTCCGGTTCCCTTCAGATGGCTTGCCAAAACCGAGCTTTTTAAGATACCGATCTTCGGTTGGGCCATGAAAAGAGCAGGCTATATCAGCATCGATCGTTCCAACAAGGAATCTGCCATACAGAGTCTCCAACGGACAGCAAACATCATCAAAAACGGCGCATCCGTCATTATATTCCCTGAAGGAACCCGAAGCAGAAATCAGAATGTCCAGCCATTTAAGAAAGGAGGGTTTGTTTTGGCGGTGGATTCCGGTGTCCCCATCGTCCCGGTAGTCATTCACGGGACTTGGAAAATTATGCCCAAAAACCAGATTGTTGATCGAACCCGGCCATGTGTTTGTGGAAATCAAAAAACCCATCGAATCTTCGGATTATAGCAGAAAAACAAAAGGTCTTCTGATGGAAAAAGTCAGGAACGTGATCCTGGAATCCTTAGAAAACGGAAAAAAGAAGGGATCATTATGCTGAAAATAATACCCCTCGGAGGATTGGGAGAAATCGGACTTAACATGATGGTTTTTGAATATGGCGATTCAGCTTTCATCGTTGATGCCGGTCTCATGTTCCCGGAAGACTATATGCTGGGGATCGATTATGTAATTCCGGATATGAGCTACATCAAACAGAAAAAACCCCATATTTCAGGGGTCGTCCTGACCCATGCCCACGAAGACCACATCGGAGCACTGCCGTATCTGCTGAGAGAAATGAATGTGCCGATTTATGGTACGCCTTTTACCCTGGGAGTTGTGCGGAAAAAACTTGAAGAATATGGACTACTTTCACCCGTTCGGCTGCATGAAATTTCACCCAGAGAAAAGATTGAATTGGGACCCTTTGAACTCGAGTTTATTCGTGTCTGCCACAGCGCTGTAGATGGCGTGGGTATTGCCATAAAAACCCCCTTGGGGCTGGTCGTACATACCGGCGATTTTAAGATCAGCCACACGTCTGTTGACGGCATGATAACCGACGTAAACAAGTTTGCCCAGTATGGCGAGAAAGGGGTTCTTGCCCTCTTATCGGATTCCACGAATGTGGAAAGGGAAGGATATACCATCTCCGATGAGGAGGTTGGAGACACCTTGGGACGGATTGCAGCAGGTCGAACCGGGCGAATCATTGTCGGTCTTTTTGCCTCCAGCATCACCCGAATTCAGCAGGTCATCGATATTGCACAGGCCATCAACCGGAAAGTCGTTTTTAACGGCAGGAGCATAGAAACGAGTGTAAATATCGCAAAAAATCTTGGATACATTCGCATCCCTGAAGAGATGGAAATCCATATCGAACAGGTCCATGATTTCCCGGATGAAAAGATCGTTATCATAACCACAGGCAGTCAGGGAGAGCCCATGGCGGCCCTGGCGCGCATGGCAACAGGCACCCACAAGCAGATAAAGATCAGAAAAGAGGACACGGTTATCCTTTCTTCGAAATTTATACCCGGCAACGAAAAAGCCATCACCAAGATCATTAACGATCTTTATCGGCGAGGTGCCGATGTTATTTATGAAAAAATATCGAAAATTCATGTATCGGGGCATGCTTTTCAAGAAGAGTTAAAGCTTATGATCAATCTCACCCGGCCCAAATATTTTATTCCAATCCACGGAGAATTCCGCCATCTGGTTCTTCATTCACGTCTGGCAAAGCAGGTGGGCATCGCCGAGGAAAATATCCTTCTTGCGGAAAACGGCCAGATCATAGAATTTGATGAAAACGGCGGAAGAATTAAAGACCATGTTTTGACCGGCCGGGTGCTCATTGACGGCAAAGGTGTCGGAGATGTGGGAAGGAGCGTGCTCAAGGAAAGACGAAACCTGTCCGAAGACGGCCTGGTTGTCGTTAATATGGCCTTTGATGAAGAGACCGGTATTGTGGTATACGGACCTGAAATCGTTTCTCGCGGGTTTGTGTTTGAAACGGAAACGGGCCACCTTCTGGAAGACGCAAAATGTGTTGTTCTGGAAATTGTCGAAGAGGTGAGCCCTGAAGTCCCGGATCGGGCGGCCAAAATCCGAGCAAAAATACAAATAGCCCTGAGAAAATATTTTTCCTTTACCATAAATCGCCGACCGGTTATACTCCCATTTATTTTGGAAGTTTAAACATCGACCATTGAAATCGATTCAAATGCGCAAAGAAATCACAGGAATTTTACTATTTTTTCTCGTTATTTTTACGCTGATCAGTCTTCTATCATACAGTCCGGCTGATCCTTCGATCAATACTGCCAGGGCCCCGGGGCAGATCCACAACTTTTTCGGTTTATTTGGCGCCCATCTGGCAGGCATCCTCATCGGACTGTTCGGACTCGGTGCTTTCTGGGTCCCGATTCTACTTCTGCTGACCAGTATCCATTTTTTCGGCAACCATTCCCGAAAAGCCATCATTTCCACCCTTGCCGGTGGCGTTGTTCTGATGATCACCACCGGGAGCTTACTGGCACTCAAGCACAACCACATCGTTATTCTCGGCAGCAAATTTTCTTCCGGCGGCCTCATCGGAATCCCTTTAAAATCATTTCTCGTAAAATATTCCAACATCCTAGGGGGAGCGATTATCCTGGCACTTTTATGGATTATCGGTCTGATTCTGGCCACCGGTTTTTCTTTGATAAAGTTTGCCAAACGATGTTGGCAAACAGGTATTTTTTCAGCAGATCGACTGCGCACATTATTCATAAAATGGAAAGAGCAACGGAAAAAATCAAAACAACGTTCCAGTACAAAAAAAGTTAAGATCGTCAAGCAGGAACCGAAAATAAAAATCAAAACCCCCAAACCCCGGCCCATCAAGGAAACCCCGGCGCCGCGCCAGGAAGTGTTTAATTTCATGCATGCCGGAAAAGGATTTCAGCTGCCATCGATCAATCTTTTAGACGATTTCGAAGAGGCCCTCTCTTCTGCCGATGATGAAAACTTAAAGATGCAGTCGAAACTCCTTGAAAAAAAGCTCGAAGACTTTAATGTCCAAGGAAAGGTGGTTGCCATATCCCCCGGCCCCATCATCACGACCTTTGAATATGAACCGGCTCCGGGAATTAAAATAAACAAAATCGTCAATCTTACCGACGACCTTTCCCTGGCGCTACGAGCCATAAGCATTAGAATTGTGGCCCCGATCCCTGGAAAAGCCGTCATTGGGATTGAACTCCCCAACGCCTCCAGGGAGATTGTAAGATTCAAAGGAATTGTCGCTTCGAGCGGCTTCCAAAAATCAAAGTCCAAACTGACCATCTGTCTCGGCAGGGACATCATCGGAAACCCTGTGGTTGCAGAGCTCGACAAGATGCCGCATCTTCTCATTGCCGGCGCAACCGGAAGCGGCAAAAGCGTTGCCCTGAATGCCATGATCTGCAGCCTGCTCTACAAATCGACCCCGGATGATGTAAAACTGATTATGGTCGATCCCAAAAGAATTGAACTTTCCAATTACGACGGAATACCACACCTCATTACGCCGGTGGTAACAGATATTAAAAAAGCCACCAATGCCCTCTTTTGGGCCGTACGTGAAATGGAAAGACGGTACGAACTCCTGTCTGAAAATAAGGCCAGACACATAAGACAGTATAACCAGAAGATCGAAAAGGAGCTTCATACCCCCGAAGGAAAGGACCTGGAGAAACTGCCGTATATCGTTATTATCATCGATGAGCTTGCCGATCTTATGTTGGCCGCATCAAGGAACGTGGAGGTCGCCTTGACACGCTTGGCTCAGATGGCCAGGGCCGCCGGTATCCATTTGATACTTGCCACCCAGCGGCCTTCTGTGGACGTGCTCACCGGGATCATTAAGGCCAATTTTCCCACCCGCCTGACCTTCCAGGTTTCTTCCAAGACCGATTCCAGAACCATCATCGATACCAACGGTGCTGAAAATCTTTTAGGGAACGGGGACATGCTTTTTCTGCCGCCGGGCACCGCCAAACTCCAGCGTATTCATGGGGCATACCTTTCAGAATTGGAGCTTGGAAGGATCATCGAATTTCTAAAGAAACAGGAAACACCCGAATACGACCAGACCATCGTCAAAGCGCCGCCAAAGGAAACGGAAGATTCCGGTGAAAAAGAATATGACGAAAGATATGACGATGCCGTGGCACTCATCACAAAAAATGGACAGGCATCCATATCCATGATTCAGCGGCATTTGCGTATCGGCTATAATCGAGCGGCCCGTATTATCGAAATGATGGAGGAAGAAGGGATCGTGGGTCCCTCAGACGGTGCCAAACCGAGGACGGTCCTGGTTAAAGGGTATGAAGACATACCTTAGAAACCGCTTCAAAACCGATCTCCCGTGGTCTCGAACCTTTTTTAACGCCCTCTCCGAACAATCTTTTTTTAAATCGCATAATCACGCCAAAGGCGGATAAAACGCGTGGTTGAGGATTCGTAAAGAAAGAACAGATAAAAAAAATAGCATACTATTTGTTAAAATGACACTTGATGAGAAACTGCTCAATAGCGTAAAAGGTTTTCTGGACCCTCAAGAGGGTAACGCCCTTTATGAAATTGCCATAGAGGCCAGTCGTCGCGGTCCCTGCCTGGAAATCGGTAGTTACTGCGGCAAATCGACAATTTATCTGGGTTCAGCCTGCAGAAAAAACAACAGTGTTCTATTCTCCATTGATCATCACAGAGGATCCGAAGAACAGCAGCCTGGAGAAGAATATTTCGATCCCGAGCTGTATGACCCAAAAGCCCACCGTGTGGACACATTTAAAGAATTTAGAAATACCATTGAAAAAGCCGGGCTCGAGGATACGGTGGTCCCCATGGTATGCAGGTCCGAACTGGCTGCACGTTTGTGGGCGACATCCCTCAGCCTGGTTTTTATTGACGGCGGTCATTCTTATGGGGCGGCATACACGGATTACAACGCCTGGGCCGGACACATCATGCCCAATGGATATTTGCTGATTCACGACATTTTTAAAGACCCGGAAAAGGGGGGCCAGGCACCGTATCATGTTTACAAGCTGGCGGTTGCATCCGGTCTTTTCAAAGAAGTTTCCATAATAAACACCTTGGGAGTCCTGAGACGCATGCCGTCCGGCGCCATCCCTGAAACCCTCCCCCAGCAGTAATTACTCAATACACCCCTTCCAATAAATCTTCCTGAGAGCAAATATGGGGAAAAGAAAGGGTCAAGTCCACCGATGATTTTTTTTTAAATTGGAATGGTGGAATACTGGAATAATGGGTTCTGGGATAATGCAATGTTGGGTTAATGGTGGAGTTTGTGTTGATGATAAAACTTAATATCCTTTTAAAAACCAACCTTCAGTATTCCACTATTCCATTATTCCAATTGGGGCGAAGCCCCTAACTTGTTTTTACGATGAGGTGTTAGGATCGTTTTTTGTCAGATACACCACAAGGCTCTTGCCCATGACCGGATTGAACAGTCGGTCGAGAAAGCGTGTAATCGAAGGGTGCTTCATGATATCCCATACCAGAAGACGGTGATACAGGTTTACGAGCCGGGAATCTTCACGTTCCGGCCCCACAAGGCACTTCAGCCACCAATACGGGACATGGAGGCTGTGGGCAGAATGGTGCCCCCGCGATTTCAGGCCTTTTCTTTTCAAAAGATCCATCAGGGCTTTCTTTTTATAAATACGGACATGTCCATTTTCGGTGTTGTGGTAATTTTCGGAAAGTGCCCAGCAGATTCGCTCGGGCAGATAGTTTGGAACACTGACAACCAAATCCTTACGCGGCTTCAAGACCCTAACGGCTTCAGAGACCGCGGTCTTCTCGTCATGAAGATGTTCCAGAATTTCCGAACAGATGACAAGGTCAAAATAATTATCCCTGAACGGCAGGTGATATATGTCGGCAACAGCAACCTTGCAAATCCCCACGCCGTGTTCTCCGAGTCTTTCCTGGTTTTCAACCCTGATTCGTGCCTCAAAAACATCATCAAAGTTGATGTCAACCCCGATAGCAACGACGTTTCTGAACCTAAAAGCACCGCAGGTGTGGCGCCCGGTTCCGCATCCGATATCCAGGATACGACAGCCGGGGGTTATGTCGAGCCGGTCAAAATCGATGGTAATCACGGATGGTCTCCCTGTAGGCCGCAACGGTCATTTCTGCGGCCCTTTTCCAGGTAAAGCGACTGTGAACCCGATCAAATCCGGCACGACCCATTTTCTCCGCCTGGTCAGGATTTTCGAGGAGTCGTGTGATAGCATTCACAAGTTCCCGGGAATTGGCAGGGGGAACCAGAACACCGGCATCCCCCACCACCTCGGGCAAGGCACCGCCGGTGGTGCTGACCACCGGCAAACCGCACGCCATCGCCTCGCCGGCCGGAAAACCGAACCCCTCGTATACGGACGGAACGATGGCCAAAGAAGCCCTGGCATATTGCCGAACAAAGGCGTCATGGTCGATCCGCCCTGTAAACGTAATCCGCTCTTTTATCCCCAAATTTTTTATGAGTTTTTCAACATGGCCATTCTTTTTTACGGTACCGACAATAACGAGCCTGACGTCGAGGGTTTTGGAGATTTCAGCCACTGCTTCAAGGAGGTAGGGGAGCCCTTTTATGGGCGTATCCGAACTGCTGGTAACGATAATCCTTCCTTTTTCCCTTCTGATTTCAGAAACCGGATAAAAAAGGTCGGTATTGATGCCATTCAGAATGACTTTGAATCGTTCCTTGGGAATCCCGAAATTTTTACTGATATCGTTTTTGGCAGACTGGGAAACGGTGATAATGTGGGAGAGGGTTCTGGAAACCCTTTTTTGCATACCGATAAAAGAATACCATCGCATCTGTTTCATCTTTTGCCAAAGAGACGGAGCGGTTCTTACGGCCAGGTCCCGGTCAACGGTAATGGGGTGGTGGATTGTGGCGATGGTGGGAATAAATTCTTTAATGGACTTTATGCCGTATGAAAGACTCTGATTGTCATGAACGATATCGTACGTGTGTCGCCTTTTCCTTAAAAATCGATGGGCCCTGAGACCGAACGTAAACGGTTCCGGGAATCCCATGGTGGAAACCCCCAGCCACTCCATAAGATTGATGGGATCTGAAAACTCTTTTAAAGAGGGCATTCTGAACAGATCATCCGGGTTATAAAGGTCGAGACCCGGAAGCTGAAACAGCTTTATATCTTTATCGAGCTGGGGGATGGGCGGCCCTGAAACCACCTCCACATGATGTCCCAAGTCTTTGAGCGCTCTGCTCAAATTATATATATAGACCCCCTGTCCGCCGCAGTGGGGATGGCTTCGATAGCTCAACAGGCAGATTCTCAATCGATCCGCCTTATCCCTTGACATTATCGCACCTCGTTTCCGCAAGCTTTTCCAACACCACATCATATTGATCGATCAGTTTTTCCCAGGCAAAGCGAGACATCGCTTCGGATAGGTTTTGTCGTTTAACCTCAAATTGGGAAAAATTCAAGATAAGAAAGCACAGTTTCTCGACCAGGTCCGTGGGATCTGTATAGAGGAAATCATCATGGAAGGCCTTTGGAATGATTTCCGGGTAGGACAACCGGTGAGGCAACAGGGGGATACAGCCGTAACGGATCGCCTCAACCACTGAAATACCGAAATTTTCCTGATTTGCCGTACTGATGACAATATCTCCCTTCATCAGCCATTCCTGGTATTTTTCTCTGGAGGTTTCATAGCCGTAGCAAACGATCCGGTTCTTGAGACGTTCTCTGGCAGCTATAAATTCTTTGGGGACCATCTGGAAATTTTCCCCCAAAAGTGCAAGACGAAAATCGAGACCCCGTTGACGCACGGCATCCAGGGCTTGGAAAAAAGCCGAGGGGTCTTTGTCAAATTCCCAGCGATGATTCCAGATGATCAGCGGCGGCGCGTCGGTTTCGGAAACCGAGCGGAGCAGCGGACGGTCTGCGGCCGAAAAATGACATCCTGGATATAGGACCTCGCTCTTACTGCGTATTGCTTGAATCACCCACATGGGCCGGTATTCGGGCATCATTTTTAAAAACTCCGGAAGGCTCGAAAAAAATGCATCAATGTGGGTCCGGGAATTAAAAAGAACTTTGTCTGCTGCAAGGGCTGTGGTGATGTCGGTGAACCCAAACTGAAAATCCCTGCTTTCACCGGGCGCCAATGGATAGGTCAATTGATTCTCATGAAAATAAACCAGAGAAGGCGGACAAAACCGACCCCATAGGGCCTTAAAATCCGACAGGCTCATAAGGTCGCTGGTAATCAGTCCCTTGTATTCTTTAAGGGAGGGAATTTTTTTCACAAAGTATAGGGCCGCCCCTCGCATCCGCCATTTCCAGAAACGCGCGGGGAGCGTGACAAGGTCGATTTTGTGCCGGGAGTGTGAAATAAGGCCCTGGGCAAAATCCCCATGGGATCCGCCGAAAAAAGGTTCCAGGAATAAAAATTTCAAATGATTCTCTGCAGGTTAAAGCGGTTTGTTCCAATCCAGACCACCAGCCATTTAAAAACCAAGTTTAAAAGAAAGACAAACACCTTGGTTCTTGACATCGGCCGAAAGGTTAATTTTCACATTGTCTTTTAATCGTTCTAAAAAAAGGCCGATTTTTTTCCGGTTGTATTTGTGAGCACTCGTTACGGCGCCGTATATGTTTCCGGCATAAAAACCGACTTCCACAAACGTAAGGAGCCCCCCGAGTGCAGGATTCCCCCCATCGAAAGACTCATAGGCGGCGTATATGAGGGCACCATTGATCAAAAAAGCAATCAGCGCATCCTGGTATCTTTCACAATAAAAATATCCCGCCCCGGGAATAACCGATAAAAATCCCGCCAGGTTGGGGTTCTTTTTTGGAATTAATTTTTCCTTTTCAAGTTCAGCAGACAGTGTTTCAAGTCTGTATTTATCTTTATTTTTAACACTTATTTTTGAAAAGTATTGTCTGCCCTCTTCCCAGGATGCCGTTTCAAGATAAATCCACCCGAGCCGGTAGTAGGCCTCATCCCTTACATCCCCATCGTCGGCGACCAGGATAAGATTGTTGAGATTGATGATGGCAGGATCGAAGGCATTTAGCTTCATATAGGCGTCACTGATCTTGAAATACGATTTAATGGCATCATCGGTATCCACATATTCGTCGATTAATTTTTGAAATGAATCGACGGCCGTCTTGAAATCCCCTCCGAGGAAATACGACATACCGGTTTGGTACATTGCCCGTTCCACCCGCTTATCTTCCGGAAAGAAATGGATAAACCGCTTGTATTCCATAACGGCCGTCAAATAATCGTGATTGGTAAAAAGGTTCTCTGCATAATTGAACTGTTTGTCCGGCGTTATCATCATAGAAGGATAGCGGTCCGGTGTCGTTTCAGTGCCGGCAAAAGATTTTGAAAAGGGAATAAAAAGAAAAAACAGCGCAATGAGAGAGATGAATCGGGAGCCAGAGCAAATGTGTCGGATGCGCATAATAATTATTGCCGCCAGAAATCGTTATTACTCACAGGGTCGAAGTTGCGCTTTTCACCGTTTATCCAGACCGGGGCCGACAATTTTGTCTCGTCTCTGCCGCATCGCATCAGACGGTCACTGCACATGATCCAGCCGATAAGGGGACCCTGTTTTTTGATGGCCTCCATACAGTACTGGGAACATGTGGGATACATGGAGCAACGATCCCCGTCGACATTTGAAATGTAATCTCCATAAAACTTGAAGGGATAAAGGAGAGGGCTCTCCTGTTTTTCTGCAGCCACATCTAACCCTTTTGGATGGTCAGTCAGATTCATCTCCTGCCGGGCGCAGGCACTGCTCCAACATACGTTTAAAATTGCACAACCAATGATGAAACCCAATCTTATTTTCATAGCTTATTTTTTACGAAACTTTTATTTTTGGGTGACCCGGAAAACCTCTTCTATGGTAGATATACCGTTTAACACCTTTTGTACACCGTATTGGCGCAAAGTGACCATCTTCTGTTTCAACGCCTCGTTTTTTATACTGTTGGAATCATGGGTCTTTAATATAAGACTCTTCAAACTGTCATCCAACAGCATAATTTCAAAAATACCCGTCCGTCCTTTGTACCCGGTAAAAAAACAGTTTTCACATCCTATGGATCTGTAAATAACGGCATCCCGACATTGATCGGCGTCGATCCCGATGCTTTTCAATGCAACGTCATCGGGGGTGTAAGGCTCTCGGCAGCTTTTGCAAAGAACCCGGATCAGTCTCTGGGCAACAACCGCCAGGAGCGATGATGAGATTAGAAAGGGTTCGACACCGATGTCCACAAGGCGGGTAATCGCGCTTGCAGAATCGTTGGTATGGAGTGTGGAAAAAACCAGATGGCCTGTGAGTGCCGATTGAACGGCAATTTCCGCGGTTTCCCTATCCCGTATTTCACCCACCAGAATGACGTCGGGATCCTGCCGGACAATCGACCGGAGTCCGCTGGCAAAGGTAAGGTCTATTTTCGGATTTACCTGTATTTGACTGATCCCTTGGATCTGATATTCAATGGGATCTTCAATGGTGATGATGTTGATATCCGGCATGTTGATGGACGAGAGGATTGCATACAGCGTCGTGGTTTTCCCGCTGCCGGTGGGGCCGGTGACAAGGATAATCCCATTGGGAGACTTGACAAGGGTTTCGAGGGTATCGAGTTTGTCCGATACAAGTCCGAGATCCGAAAGCGAGATCAAGGACGCAGATTTGTCCAGAAGCCTTAGCACCAGCCGCTCTCCAAAGGACGTGGGAATGGTGGATACCCGGACATCGATCTCCTGATTGCCAATTTTGACGTCCAGACGACCGTCCTGGGGAAGACGTTTTTCCGCAATATTCATCTTCGCCATAACCTTGATTCTGGAGATCAGTGCAGGCTGGACCCATTTTGGAGGAGACAGCAGATCATATAGAATACCGTCAACCCGATAGCGGACTTTGAAACTATCCTGGTAGGGTTCGATGTGAATATCGCTGGCACGGGCTTTCACGGATTGTGAAATAATATGGTTCGCAAGTTTTATGATCGGTGCATCACTGATGTCGTCCAGCAGGTCGGCCTTTTCCTCGATTTCACTGATAATGGCGCTGCCGTTTTCTTCCATATCCTGGACCAGCTGCTCGGCAGAGCCCCTGCTGAGATCATACGATATATTTATGGCAAATAGAATTGCGTCCTTTGTCGAAAGAACGAGCTTAACGTCATGGATGCCGAGAATCTTGATAAGGTCGTCGATGGGTTGAATGCAGGCCGGATCGTTTACGGCGATGGCCGAATTCGAGTTGAAAAAATTTTCTTTTTTAGGGTGTCGATCCTCGTCCGGCAATATTTTGTCGGAATCGGAATCCAGCGCTCCTTTTATCAACGGAACCATCTTGTATTTTTTTAAAAATTGAATCGGAACCCGGTCGGTAAAATCAGTTTTAAACTTTTCAAGGGGTAGTTCCGGCCAGAAAGGAATGTCGTATTGGATGCTTAAAGCTTCAAGAAGCTGCCTTTCGGTAATGATCTTCCTTGCCACGAGGGTTTCTCCGAAATCGCCGCCCTTTTCGGATTTAATCCTTTGGGCCTCTTTAAGATCTTCGTCTGAAACCCCGAAGGTGTCTTGGAGTATCTGGGTGAAATGTTTTTGCATGGTGTTTGACAGGTTGAAGGAAGTTTTTATATTATCAAGTTAGTTCGCTTTGCTCACAATTGGAATGATGGAACAATGGAATACTGGGATACTGGGTAACTGTAGGAATAAGAATGATATTGTTCCTTTAACCCAATGTTCCACTATTCCAAAATTTTATCTTTCCATGGAAGTGGCATAAACCAGTAGCTATTAAAAGATCCTTAATTTCAAATAATTGTAGAAATTCCGAGAGGTCAAGTTATTTTGAACAACGGCGGTCCTTATTTTTTGGATTCGGGTCCTGCGCTGTCAGGTTGTTTTTCGTACATTTTGATTTTTCCGGCTTTGATCTGATCAATCTTCTCCTGCTTGCTTTCCAAAAGCGCCTGTGCCTCGGCTGGGCTGCTGACGACAGTGGGTTGGATAAACACATAAAGATTGGTCTTTTCACTTCCCCTTGACGTCGATTTGAACAGATACCCGAAAAAAGGAACGTCTCCCAGGCAGGGAACCTTATATTCTATTTCTGAAATGCTTTCATCGATCAGCCCGCCGATGACAACGGTACTCCCGTCTTTTACAATCACCGTTGTGTCGATGCTGCGCTTTAAGGTGGTCGGCCGATCTGTCGAAGCCAAGGACGTTGAGGCTTCATCGAGTTTAGTCAATTCCTGGGAAATAACGAGTTGAACCAGCCGATCCTTGCTGATTTGCGGCGTGATCTTTAAGGTAATCCCAACATCCTTGTACTCATAGGAACTGTATGTCTCCACGCCGGTTTCGGCGGCCGACCGGGTCTGGTAGGGAATGTTCTTGCCCACAATAATGACGGCCTCCTGATTGTCCAAGGTCAGGAGCTGAGGGGTCGAGAGAATATGAACATCTTTATCCTTTTTATACGCATTTACAACTGCTGCAAGGTTAGGAAAGGTGATATTGCCGATGGTAATGGCTTCGGTAATTACGGCCATGGACAAGCCGTCCGCAGACGGCAAGGTCGTAAGCGGGGTGGCACCCAAAATGCTGAGCGGTGAAGAAAATGCACCCCCAATGGCGGCGTCTTTTCCGTCGATGGTCGTCTTGCCCCCCGTCTTCCATTCGACACCGAGCTTAAAATCCTTGTTCACGTCGACTTCCATGATCAGGCTTTCAATATACACCATGGCCCTCGGAACATCCAATTTCTTAATGATCTCATCGAGGACCTGGTAATCCTCCTTGCCTGCCATGATAATCAGACTGTTGGTCGCTTTATCGGCGGCCAGCTTGACTTTTTCCGAAATAAACGGAAGTTTTCTCTCTTCGGGTGTCCCTGCCTGCTTCGTCGGCAGTTCCCGAAGGACCTTTGCCAGATCCTCGGCATTGGCATTTTCTAGATAATAGACATGGATCCTTTCTTTTCCTCTGGGTGTTTCCCGGTCGAGCATATCGATCAGCTTTTTTATCCTTGCGGTCTCGACCTCGCTGGCCATTACGATAATGGTATTGGTCCGCTCATCCGCCACGAATTTGATTGTTTCCAGATCCGGTCCTTTGATTTTTCTCTTTTCCTGGAAAACAGAATCGAGAATCTTCACAAATTTTGTGGAATCGGCATATTCCAACGGAATGATGGAAAGCTCCCGGCCCATACCGGAAACATCGATGGCATTCAGGATTCGAATCAGCCGTTTTATATTGGAATATACATCGGTGACAATCAACATGTTCGTCGGAGGATAAGCCAGAATCACGCTGTTTTTGGAAACCAATGGTGCGAAGAGTTTTTTTATTTCAGGAGAACTTGCGAATTTTAAAGGTATCAGCTGCGTTACAACTCGATCTTCCGGTGAGGCGGCTTCTTGTTTGAGCCGGGTTTCAATGCTTTTTGATCGTGCATCCGGAGACGGAATGATTTTAATGACTTCTCCGGCTTTTACGGTGGTAAACCCATGAACTTCCAGAACCGATTCAAATACTTTGTAAGCTTCTTCTATGGAAATTCTGCTGGGTGAAATGATCGTCACTTTTCCCTTTACACGTTGATCGACGATAAAGTTCTTTGATGTCAACTCGCTGATAAATTTAATAAAAACATTGATGTCTACATCATTGAAATCTATGGAAATGAATCTTTCCGAATCCTGGCTCCCCTGGACTGCAGTTTTATTTTTGGACGATTTGAGAACTTTTTCGGAGGTGTCTGTCTGAGCCTCGATGGTTAGAGGCACCGTCAAAATCATAACCGTTAAAATAAACAGGTTTCTGATAACTTTTGAACCAAAGGTGAGTGATCTCATTTGTCGTCGATTAACCCGTATGGTTGTGTTTTGTACCGATCTTCACATTTTAAAGATAAAAACCTAAAACCAAAATGAATTCGATGTGATACGAATTCATCGGAATTTATTTGAGTACCGATTATCATACATTTATCACTTATTCAATGTTATATTCAATGGTTTTCGGCCGACCCCTTCGTTTTAATTGAAGCTGCACCCTGGAAGCCGATTGCAGGCTTTGATAAAATTTTAGGGCGTCATCCACGGATTCGATATTTTTTCCATCAACCCCCATTATGATATCTCCGCTTTTTAATCCCATTTTATAAAAAATGGAGTTTGGCCTGACACCGGTCAAGCGAAGGCCGTCTGGCTTGCCATTTTGGAAATGCGGCTGTATCCTGACCTGCTTCATGAGGGTGTTGACATCCTGGAGGGCCGTATCTATCTGTGATCGTTTTATGGTTATATTTCGGGAGGTCGATGCAATTTTTCTCTCGGGAAATCTGCCTGTTTTCCCCTCTTCCCGGACTTTCTCTATTCCGAGAATTTCATCCTTGCCGTTGACATTGAGCACAACCTTTTCCCTTAAGATCATTTTGAGGGTTGCATTTTGGATAGTGTCTCCGACTTTGTACAAATTCTGTCGCCTTACATCAGTATCTTCGATGACTGCATAGGCTTCTTTTTCGTTACCCGTAACGGTCCCCAACAGTTTCAGCTTAAGTTCCGTGGGGGTAAGGCTTTCGATGTCGAGTTTCTGGGGGCGGCCCCCGGTCCCTGTTTTTGTTTTGAATAGATTACGATCCATGACGGCTCTGTAATCCGACAATGGATGCCGCGTCGACGTTTCATTTGGGATCACATGCCTGGCTGCATCTTTGGGAGGCGGCGCAGGATCAATCTTGGCGCCGGCAACTTTATAAAAGGCCTTCACCATAAAAAAAACAGCTGCTGTGATTAACAGAACATTCAGTATGGTAAAATATCGTTTCATAATTAAAACGTCTCGGAATTTCTACAACTTAATGAAAATATAGAACTTTTTTTGAGCCTTGAACGCTTGCCTCGAATATGGAATAATGGAATAGTGGAAGATTGATTTTTAAAAGGATATTGGCCACTTTTAATTTTATCGTCAGCACAAAGTTTACCATTAACCCAACATTGCCTTATCCCAGAACCCATTATTCCATTATTCCAGCATTCCAATTGGGACAAAGCCCCTAACTTGATTAAACATTCTTTTATTAAAAGTTGACGGTTTCGTAAAAAGTCTTTTGTGAGCGACATCGGGCAATTTTGGAGAAAGATTCATGATGCGTCTGGCGTTAAAAATTGCAAGCTGTTTGAGGGCGTTAGCCCGAGTTCTTGCAATTTAGCCAGGCGAGTCATGAATCCTAAAATTGCTTGCGGAGCGCGCAAAATCAGACTTTTTACGAGTTCATCAAAGTTAATTTTTCTAACTTTTTATGAACCCCTAAATTCCCCCGCTAATTCAGAAAAAAACGGGGCTTGTCCAGGGTACCGTATATTCTGATTCGAATGACGCCTTTTTCCATTATTTTTTCAGGCAGTAGATTGGCCGGAATATCTTTTGCCAGATTTTCGAGAAACGACCGATTCGGTTTAATCACGCCTGAAAGCTTTAAATAACTGTCTCCCGGAGGCTCTTTTAACGTGACGGCACCGGACATGCTGCCATTCATCGACACCCCCTCCATGTCGCATCGTTTGATTTTGAGCCTTCGATCGATCATTGTCAAATCGGCGTCAATTTTTCGAAACGGGATGCGCTCCATATTGAAAACAGGTGTTAACAGTTCAACTTCACCGTCTGAAATGACAAGCTTGGTCCCAAGGCTCCCTCCGGATTCTCCACCACTTCTGCAGGTGAAGTCCCCGCCGAGCATTCCTGTTATCGAACGACCGAAATAGCGTTTAACAGCGGAGACTTCACCCATCTGGACACCGGATAGTTTTCCCTGAACCATAAAGTTTTGATACGGCCTGTTTTTGGAAAACTCTCCCCTTCCCTTTAAACTGCCTTTAAAAGCGCTCCCTTTGAAAAAAAAAATAACCCTTGAACGAAAAAGCGACAAAATTTTCGGAGCGATCTTAATCTGCTCTGCCTTAAACAACGGATCATCTAAGTAATACAAATTAACAAGATGTAACGTCAACCCCGGGGGAAAAGAAGGGGTTATATGATCGATGGTAATATTCACCCCTGGATTGGCGGTATTAAAATTGGACGTTATAATGTTTTTTATGGTATCCGACGGAAACAGATAGTAGATAAAAAACAGTGCAGCCCCCGTGCTGTATAGGATATACGGCAACCATTTTCGTGTATTGCGCATCGTCATTTTTCAACCGCTTCAACCTGTAAAACCGCGTCGATAAATCCCTCTTGGTTCCCGGTCTTTAAGATGGAAAGCCTTTTTATGTAAACCATGTTTGCTGATGTTTCGATCATGTGCAGATACGTGGTCAACTGCTCCAATGTCAGGCTCTGGAGTTTCATTTCCACCTGGGATATTTTGTACGGGCTGTCTTTCTGAACGCTTGTTGATGGCTTCATGTACGTTACACGCTCTTTGATCCCCGCCACACCGGTAAGTCTGTCGAGGAAAGAAAACAGGGTGAAATCTTTTTTCCTGTTTTCCAAACGCATCCTGGACAAATTTGCTCTCTGGTTAATGGCACTGTAATCGGCCTTTAAGGCGATCATCTCTTCAAGGCTTTCTGCTTTAACCTGGAGTACCCTTTTAAGACGGTCCCTTTTGTCGATGGATGGGAACACGATAAATCGAATAACAATAAACAGGCAGACAACCCCTGATAACCCATAAATTGCGACTCGCTCTCTCCTTGTCAGCTTTCTCAACATATGTGCCGTCTATTCTCGGTTCGTGGACGTAAATATAAGGAATTAATGTTTGGACAACAGCCTGTCAAAATGTGATCTTCAGCTTAAAACGCACCCGGTTATCCGATTTGTTGATATTGGCGGAACTGATTGTTATTTTTTTAAAAGCGTCTACCTGATCCAGCCGGCTCTTTATATTGTCCACGGAGTTAAAGGTATCTGTATCCCCTGAAATAACGACGTTTTCCGATCCTATCACCATCCGTGTAAGGGTAACATCCGTTTCCCTCGGAATACGTTGACTGATATTGTTTAGAATATCAATGGCCCGTATCGGTGTTTCGCCTTCTCCCGAAAACAACATCTTTTTTCTGACCGCCGCTACTTTTATCCGCATCTGTTGAACCGGATCGACGATTTTTTTAACATCCGGAAATGTCGAAGTAAAGATTTCTGTGATTTGACGGTCCAGTCGGGCCAGCCTTTTCCCCATAAAATATGAGTCGATAAAGACGTTGAAAAACGCCAATGCCACCACCAGGGCAAGGATAATTCCGGTTTGGATCAGACTTTTTTTATTTTCCTCCCAGAACTTTTTTGAAGCAAAGGGGCCTTTTCGAAAATTTAATCTATCTGCACCCGCAACTTCCAAAAGTGCCAATGAAAGGGCATTGTCCATGAGGAAAGGAACCCAGGATTTTGGCGGATCTTGATGTTTTATAAGATCGGTATCCCGCAAAAGGTCTATCCGGTGGATGGGCAATCCCAATGCCTGCGCCATGTCCTGTTCAAACCCCAAATCATCCAGGCCGCATCCGGTAATGAACAGACCCTCCGGATCAAATTCTGATCCAATCATCTTTTCCAATGCAGCGTGTGTCTGCCGTATGGTGCTGCAAAGGGATTTTATCTTGTACGAACGGCCATCTGACCGAATGGGAAAAGAACGTATCAGGCAAATCCCGCCGGACAACATAAAAAATATAGCGACCTTGTTGCTGTCTATGTCGACCACAAGCCAATTCTTACGGTTGTCTAAAAGATGGGTCAGGCACACTGCAATGGGATAGCCGCCAACGGTCACCGTCTCGGGCGCAATATTGAACGTGGCGAGTGTATCTAAAAAGGATTGGAGCTTCGATTTTTCTACTGCAGCGGCGATAAGGTTGTTATCATTTATAGAATCCGGTAGTTTTACGGTAATAAAATCGATGATCAGGTCATCTGTGGGAAACGGAAAGGTCGGCTCCAGTTCATAGGGCAGAATTTTTTTAATTTTTTTTTGCCCCTTAAACGGGACTTGGATATTTCGATAGGATATCTCGTCGGCAGGCAAAGAGGCCACGCAGACGGAATCGGATATATCCATTTTTTTCACAATGGTTTCAAGTGGGTCAACCCAGTCGGTTTCATCCGCTTTTCGGTCGGACAGGGGAACATGAAGATGGGCCTCTATGGCAGCCCCCTTGATGCCGCTCTTTATTAGAACCGCTGAAACCGCATCCTGTCGTATATCTAGTCCAAGTATCTTTCTTTTCATGGCTTTCTTTAAATTAAAATATTCGTAATTATAGTAGGTTATGATTATTTTGTCAAGTCAAACCTCTCCCTTTGTTTGAGAGTCCTACTCTGTTTCCCACCGCAAGACCTTGCAGGTCCATTTTCCCGTTTCTTGGTTTTTTTCTCTTCTCACCACGGTTTTTATTTTCACTTTCATCTCGTTTAACGTTGCAACAGATTCTATTCGAAAAAAATCACTGGACGTTGCGATAAGGTTTGAACCGATGTCGATATCGCCCATACCGGGGACACTTTTATACCAAGTCGGGCTTGAAAGGTCGTGGATATATTTGGAATCGGAGGTCTCTTGGCGGTAGTCGTAAATTGCCTGCGCCAGAGATTCACTCCCCAAAGGCAGGATGGCCGCAAGTATCGGAAGATCCGCAGTATTGATATTTATTTTTCCTTCATAGGTAAAGGTATTGTCCCCGGCTTTGCCCATTCCAAAAACCGTAATATAGTCCGAGAGTCCCGGCACCCCCCCGGCACCTTTCAACAGCTCCGGTGTAATTCCCCTGATGAGCGGAAGTTCGCCGATATGGGTAATCGGACCGTTTTTGCAGGTGTACGGCGGGTCGAGATCCTGATAATAGTCTGACTCTGCGCCATTCAGTCCCGTAATGGCATCATCATCTCCGGAATCGAGCCAGTCTTTGACCGAATTTATGATGGTCAACGGTTCTAACGCCTCAAACACTTCATTCTGGGACTTTAAACCGTTTAAAAATTGCTCCCACATAATCCTTTGGGGTTCGTTAAATCGGTGTCCATGGGGATATTTAACAAGACTGTTGATCTGAATTTTACCGAGTTCATCACCGATGGAAAAGGCGATCGTCCCGTTTTCAAAGGGGATGTCCTTTAAGACTTCGGAGATTTTTTCAGATTCCGCCCAGTCTTCCTGAAGCGAATCGGTGTCGGAATCATTTTTATCTTTTACCAGCATCGCTTTCCCTATTTCTATGCCGGATGACGCCATATTCAGCAGCGTAATGCGATCTCTGGTTCCGGCCGCGGAAAAGACCGCTGAGAGCATCTTCCGGTTCATCTCCAGTGTTGCCGGAATCAATATCGCAATAATGGCCAAGGTAACGAGAAGGGCGACACCACGGTTGTTCCCAAGAGGTCTCATTTTTTCTTCTCCCTGAAAACCGGAAGTGTTACCATGGTTTCAAACAACAGGGGCTGTGACGCTGAAGCCAATTCGAGCTTTATCCGGATGGCTCTGGGTGTGGAATATCCGAACGCTTCGGCATCGGAGTCCCACAGATCGTATTCAGTGCCATTTTCGTCATAATATTTTACCGTCAGAGATTTTAGGTCTTTGCACAATACCGGATCACCGGCCTTTTCTTCGAACGAAGGATAAGGATGCAGGTTGTCTGCACGTTTCAACAGGTAACGATCATCCCCTTCGATCTGAACGTAATAGACGATTTCTGCAATTCCATTTTGTGTTTTTCCGCCAAAAGCGATGTGGGACAGGGACGTAAATCTGAGTTTTGGAAATTCACCCCCCTGAATATCGACCATCTCCCCGACCATCCGGTAAAGGTCATGTGAATCGGCAACCGTCTGTGGCGAGTATTCCGGAGGAAGTGATATGTGGATCGATTCCAGATCGATCATCATCCGACTAAGACAGTTTTGGGCCATTTCATAAGATGCAGTGCCCTGTTCGATGGTCTCGTTACCTGAAAACAATGCATTATAGGAAGCGAATATGGTTGTAAGAACAACGGCAAAAATAAAAATCGCAATCATAATTTCCAGGAGCGTAAAGCCCCGGGCCGGATGACGGGGATCGATATTGGATTTCAGGCGCCGTGTTTGCCGGTTTTGAATCATCCCATAATCCTCAATCCTGTAAGAATTTGTAGGTTCTTACACGGTACGTGAATTCATCGTTGTTCAAAGTTATGAGGATATCGATTTTTTTTAGATTTTCAGCAACATTTCCCAGTGCTTTTGATTCAACATCCTCCACGGCAATTTGCCAGCGGTAACCTGAAAATTCATCCCCGAAATCACCGGAATCGTCTGACATTTCTTCCCGACCTTCTGATTCAATTTCAACCATTTTTTTTTGGGCCAGCATGGGGGCTGTCGTATAGAACCTCGCAGAATAGTTCATGGAGAGGGTCTGGGCATGCAGTCTATATACCGTAACGAGAACAATCGCGATGATGGAAATGGCGGCCATGATTTCAAGCAGGGTAAAACCCGCTTTAGATTGCGGGCTTCCAGTGTCGGGCCGGACCCTTCTTATAAATCGTATCTGATTCCCGGTAAGTATCTTTTTCACGCTGTCCGCCGACCTCAACGGATGTTTTTTGACGCTACCCGAACGTTGCATAAACAACGGCGTTGGTATTTATTTGTAAAGAATCTTGCCCCAAAGGACCAGGCTTTGGCTATCCCCAGAGGGGATTTATTTTATTGAAATTTCATTGACTTATTGAAATTCCAAATAACAAATCCCAAAAAACAAACAAATAACAATATCCGAAATTCAAAATCCCAAACAAAAAAATAATCCCGTTGAATCGGTTTGGAATTTGTAATTTGAAATTTATTTGGAATTTGGTGCTTAGGATTTGTGATTTTAGACACCAAACTCCAAACCAGAGCCGGAAAACTCTGACCTGGCCCAAAGGACCAGGTTTTTCAGGGTAAAATAAAAGCCATTATGAATCTTCAAACCCTACATATTTATTGTATAAATAAACCCGGGGCAGAAAAGGTTCTATGAGAAAGGACAAGTCGACGGTCATCGTCATGGACCATATGGATAATCGCTTTATCAGAGTATCCTTTTTCATAAAAATAAATATCCGCCCTGCCCGCAGATATTATGTTTTCATCCGGGAATTCGACATCCTGGAATTTTATGTCGCCCGGAAGTGCGTAGGCATCCGTTTCTGCATCTTGAAGCTCTTCGTCTGACATGCCGTCATGGGTTATCCACATTTTTTCGGAATCGATTCCCACGTGCAGCACATATTTCTTTTGCTTTCGGAACGCATTTTCTTTTAACGCCGGAACCTTATACAAAATCCAGCGCGAAACCTTTTTGGTGCTGTCTGTAAGAAAATCGCTCTGAAACCTGGGAATTGCCAAAAAAAGCATAATACTGATCAGGGCAACAACAACGACGATCTCGATAAGCGTAAAGCCTCTGATAGGTTCGGAACCGGCCATATTTCAAGTTAGTTCACTTCGCCCCGCCTGCCATTGCAAGGCACGAGCGGGCAGGTCACAATTGGAATGTTGGAATACTGGAATATTGGGTCGAAAATCGGAACGTTGCCCAATTCGGAAATATCAAAATGCCCATATATCTTATGAAGTTGGTGGTTGTCCGTAACCCATCATTCCATCATTCCATTATTCCATTATTCCCGTCGAATAATTTACCGGCATAGCCAATTGTTTCTGTCCTGGCCCAGAGGAGCGGGTTTTTCTATATTGAATACATGTGGGTGAAACACGGGGACAAGGAGGGCGCTGTTATGGCGATTCAATCTCCCAGCTGTTAATATCCTTGTTTTTTTCATCACCCCCCGAAACTCCGTCTGCGCCATATGAAATAATGTCGTATTCGCCGTGAACTCCGGGCGAAAGATAGACAAATTCATTGCCCCATGGATCTTTCGGAACCCTGCCTTTTTCCAGATATCCGCCTTTACGCCAGTTCTTCGGCAGCGTCCCGGCCTCGGGCTCTTCGACCAGTGCCTGCAGGCCCTGCTCGGTATCTGGATACATGCCGTTATCGAGTTTATACAATTTGAGCGCCGTTTCAAGGCTCTCGATCTGCAAATTGGCTTTGAGACGTTTTGCCTCTTCAGGGCGTCCCATGATCCTGGGTATAATAAGCCCGGCAAGAATCCCGAGTATGACGATGACGACCATCAGTTCAATCAGGGTAAATCCACGGCAGTCTGAATTTTTTAAAGAAAATTTGCTGTTCATTCTTTCTCCATTCATCAATGTTTTTTTAACCGTTCACAGGTTCAGGGTTCAAAGTTCAGGGTTAAAGCCGAAGAAGGAAGAAGATCCAAATTCTTCGTTAAAAATGTTCATTTTCCTAAGTAATTGCCAATTTAGCTTCAAATTTTGGATTAGGGCTGATGAAATTGACGCTTTTCTCGTAAATACGCATCCCAAATGCAGTCCGGGGACAAGAATGGAACCTTGAACCCCTGAACCTTTGAACCCGTGAACGCTTACTTTTTTTTTAACCGAGCTTATCGGACAAGCTGGCTCATTTCAAAAATCGGCAGACAGATGGAAAGGACGATGAAACCCACAATGACGGCCATAATCAGAATCATAACAGGTTCCAGAAGTGATGTCATGGTCATTATGCTCGTTTCCACTTCATTTTCAAAAACATCTGCAACTTTATCCAACATTTCCTCCAGTTTACCGCTTTGCTCTCCAACCTGGATCATCTGAATGGAAAGATCCGGAAAAAGTTTGCTTTCCGCCAAAGCAGGCCCCAGCCCCTTCCCTTTGCCGACTTCTTTTGAAGCATCTTCGATGGCATCGGCGATCAGCGCGTTGCCGACGATATTCTTTACAATCCCAAGGGCGGACAGCATGGAAACACCATTTTCAAGAAGAGACCCGAGGGTGCGTGAGAACCGCGCAACCGCCAGTTTTTTGACCAGGAGTCCGAATCGGGGCAATAAAAGTTTTATTTTATCGAAAAGGTATCTGCCTTTGACGGTTTTATTAATGCGCCGTAGAATAAATACGGCGCCGGCGATCCCGATCAAGATGATCCACCAGTACATTTTGAAAATATCACTGATTCTGATTAAAAAAAGCGTTGGCGCCGGAAGCGTTTGGTTCATATCGGAAAAAATGGAGGTAATGTTGGGAACAATAAATGTCAGAAGAAGAAATAGAACCAAAACTCCGATAAGAGACATCAAAATAGGATAGGCCATGGCAGACCGGATGCGACTTTTCAAAGCCTGCTGTTTTTCGGTGATATCCGCAAGCCGATCCAAAACAATTTCAAGGGCTCCCGAAGATTCGCCCGCCGTCACCATATTGATATACAGCGCCGAAAAAGTCCCCGGGAACAGAGACAGGGATCGTGCAAAGCTGTTTCCCTCCACGATGGAATCCTTGATCTTTGCCAGCATCTTTTTAAACGTTTGAGATCTGGTTTGGGATGTCAAGGCAGCGATGGCCGGTACCAGGGGAAGGCCGGCTCCCAGCAAGGTCGCCAGCTGTCTTGTCATCATTGAAACTTCTTGGGGTCTGATCCGGGTAAATGGGCGTAGAACCGAAAACGTCTTGTGGGGCCTTTATGGCGGCCGTATCATGGACTTCTTCAATGGATACCGGGTAGGTTCTGGATGCCCGCAGTTTCTGGCGGGCAGTTCGGGAATTATCAGCATCGATGATTCCCGAGATGGTCTTGCCTTTTATATCAAGGGCTGTATATTCATATACCGGCATGCCCAATATCTCCCAACCCGAATATTTCAAGAAAACTTTTCAGCAAATTTATATCTGGCCCGAATTGTAAGCACAATAATGACAGTCATCGTTTGCTTTTCAGAAAACAAAATGATAATATTCGCATTTTCCGAGGTTTTCAAGTCATAAAATTGCCTTGACCTCGATAGAGCGATTCAAAATTATTTCTCTGGCGCGATTTGAAACGATCAATTTAGGTTTGAGATTTCATACAAATTCATCACTAACAAAGCGGGCTTAACAATCATGCATGAAATTCGTTTCCATGGTCGTGGGGGACAGGGAACCGTGGTTGCATCAATCCTGCTGGCAAAGGCTTTTTTTAACGCCGGTTATTATGTACAAACCTTTCCCCTTTTTGGTGTGGAAAGACGCGGAGCTCCGGTGGAAGCCTATCTCAGACTGGATAAAGAAAAGATTCTGGTTCGGAGCAACATCTATACACCCGACCATGTTGTGGTTCAAGATGCCAAACTGCTGGACCGCGTCGATGTCACGGCAGGACTCAAAAAGGGCGGCTCGATTCTGATCAATTTAAAAGAGATCCCCGACACCATGGATATTTTCTCAGGCTTTCGCCTTGCTTTTGTGGACGCCAATCAAATCGCCGTCGACAACGGTCTCGGAAGCCGCACCCGGCCGATTATCAACACCGCCATGATCGGCGCTTTCGCAAGGGTTATGGAAATGCCGCACCTGGATATGATTACAGCAGCCATTAAAAATGAAATTCATATTAAAACCGACCAGAATGTGTCGGCAGCCCGGCAGGCCTATGAAGCTGTGACGCTTTTGGGAACGTTGGAAAACAATTGTGGGAATCCATGACAACCGAACAAAATTTCACAGAAAAAATATCATTATTCATATCACGATCGAATATCTCCACCGAATTAAACAAGACAGGGTCCTGGCGCTTTGTGCGACCAACATACCACGAGAAGACTGCACCGTGCAGCGCAGCCTGTCCTGCAGGCGAAGACATTGCCCGGATCGAAATGCTGTCGAGCCAGGGGCGATACCGAGAAGCACTGGAGGCCATTCTCCTTGAAAACCCCTTCCCTGCCGTCTGCGGCCGGGTATGTTTTCACAAGTGTGAAACGGTCTGTAACCGCTCCGGTCTTGACGAACCCATTGCCATACACCGCATCGAGCGGTTTGTCGGCGATACCGCTGCCAAGGACAACGCAACATTTTCCCTGGAAAAGCTGCCCCATAACGGGAAAAAAATTTGTATTGTCGGTGCCGGCCCATCGGGCCTGGCCGCCGCCTATTTTTTAACCCGCCTGGGGTATTCCTGCGATGTTTTCGAGGCCCAAACCGAACCAGGGGGAATTCTAAGGTGGGGAATCCCGAGATATCGCTTGCCGGAGTCTGTGTTAAATGCCGAAATCCAGCGGATAAAAAATCTCGGCGTGAAGTTAATCTGCAACACCCGGGCAACCCAAAACTTTCTTGAAAATGCCAAGAACCGATACCACGCCTTTTTCATCGGATGCGGTCACGGCCGATCCTTGAAAATGAACATTCCCGGGGAAAATAAAGCCATAGACGGCCTCGATTTTCTCAACAGAATGCGCACGGAAAAAACCGAATTTTTTAATAAGAAAACCGCAGCGGTTATCGGGGGCGGCAATACGGCCATCGACGTTGCCCGCTCCCTTGTCCGTCTTGGGGTGAAGGCCATACTGGTATACCGTCGACGAAAACAGGATATGCCGGCATTTGATTCCGAGGTGGAAACCGCCGTAAAAGAAGGCGTCAAAATCATGGAACTGCTCTCCCCGTCCAGTATTGCACCAGACGACGGCGAATATATTTTAACCCTGCAACCGATGAAACCCAGCAGGATGGAAACAGACACCGGTAGAGCCCGGGTGGTTCCGGACGGTGAAATCACCCAAGCGCTTCGGGTCCAGAGAATTTTCACCGCCATCGGTGCGGAACCCTCGAAGCCATGGCAACTTCCTTCGGAAGAAAATGCCGACATCGTGCACCTCAGCCACTGTGCGTTTATGCCAAATAACCCGCCGTTTCTATTTGGCGGAGACCTGACCAATTCGACAAAGAGCGTTGCAGATGCCATCGCTTCAGGGAAACAATCGGCCATGGCCCTGGACATTTTTTTTAAAAAAGGGGTGAATGCCATTTCAGACCGTCTCAATTCCTGTCTCGTAGGCAACGGACCGGCCCTCTCCATGGAGCGTTATATGGACGGAAAGCGATCCTACAGAAACCCGGATATGGTATCGTATGAAGATATTAACGTCGATTATTTTTCGCCGGCACCTCGGATCGAAACTGAATTTCTTTCTTTGAACGAAAAGAAGAACCCTTTCGATGAAATCGAAACAACGTTCACCCGCCGTCAGGTCAGCCAAGAAACTCGGCGGTGCTTCAACTGCGGCATCTGCAATGGGTGTGACAATTGCCGAATATTCTGCCCTGAAGTTGCCGTGAACCTCCAAGACGAACACCGGCGGATTAATCTCGATTATTGCAAAGGATGTGGAATTTGCGTCGTGGAATGTCCACGTAATGCCATGGCCTTGGAGGTGGAAGTATGAAGAAGCTTTTGGAGGGGAGTCATGCGGTATCCGAAGCTGTAAGGATGGCAAAGGTGCAGGTGATGTCCGCATATCCCATTACACCCCAGACCCACATTGTCGAGGCGTTATCGGAATATTGCTCCGACGGGACCATGAACGCCCGCTTTTTATTGGTGGAAAGCGAGCATTCTGCCATGGCTGCCGTTATCGGCGCTTCAAGTGGCGGGGCCCGGACCTTCACGGCAACCTCTTCCCAGGGACTGGCGCTGATGCACGAGCTCCTGCACTGGGCTTCAGCAGCCCGTCTGCCCATTATCATGGCTGAAGTCAACCGGGCCTTGGCTCCGGGATGGAACATATGGATGGATCAGACAGACAGCCTGGCCCAGCGGGATACCGGCTGGATTCAGCTCTATTGCGAGGATGGTCAGGATGTTTTTGATACGACCCTTCAGGCGTTTCGGCTCGCGGAAACCATCAATCTGCCGGTGATGGTGGTCCTGGATGCGTTCTTCCTTTCCCACACCTTCGAACCGGTGGATGTGCCGGATCAAGATTTGGTGGACCGATTTCTGCCGACGTTTTCACCCCGAATCGAACTGGACACCGCTAATCCGTTTGCCATGGGTCAGATGGCCCCCCCCACCGTCTATATGGAGATGCGACACGACATCCAGAAGGCCATGGAACTGGTTCCGGATATTTTTACCCGGGTCGAACAGGAATTTGCAGCAATATTCGGTCGATCATACGGTCCAATGGAAAGAGTCCATTGCGACGATGCCGAGGTGATAATGGTGATTACGGGAACTGCGGCCAGTACCTGCCGAAAGGTTATTTCCGATCTTCGTTCACAAGGAGAAAAGGTCGGGATGCTCAAGCTGAAGATGTTTCGGCCCTTTCCAACGGATTTGATCCGGGAACACCTCGGATCGGTTCAAAAAGTCGCCGTGGTAGACCGAAATTTTTCATTCGGCGCCAGCGGCATATTTGCCCAAGAAATCAGGGCCGCATTGTGCAACCAAAACGGACACCCGCCGGTATTCGGCTATATTACGGGACTCGGCGGCCGGGATGTGACCCCTGAAATTCTTGCAGAGATCTACTGGAAAACAAAAAACAGCGCCCTTCCGGAAAATGAAAGCGTCTGGGTGGGACTTAATGAGTGAACATTGACGGTCTCGAAAAAAGTCCTTTGCTCGCTCAGTGACCATTTGGGGGCGTTTCAAGGGGTGTGATTAACATCTCATTGCACATGGTTGGAATACTGGAATATTGGAATATTGGGTCGAAAATCTGAACGTTGTCCAATTTGGGAATATTAAAATGCCCATGTATCTTATGAAGTTGGTAGCTGTCCGAAACCCATCATTCCATAACTCCATCATTCCATTATTCCCGTCAAATGCTTTACTGGCATAGCCGATTGTTTCTGATCTGGCCCCAAGGACCAAGCTTTTCAACATTCAATTAAAACAGAAGGTTGCCAAACGATGACTCAACTGAACATACCGGAGGCGGAGTACATGTATTCCGGGCATGTGGGATGCCCTGGATGCGGCGCCACCATCGCCATGAAATTTGCATTGAAAGCCCTGGGGGAAAAAACCATTGTGGTGATCCCGGCCTGCTGTTGGGGGGTCATTGCAGGCCCTTATCCACAGTCATCCTTGAAAGTTCCGATTCTCCAGACAGCCTTTGCAACGGCCGGTGCAGCAGCCAGCGGTTTGAAGGCGGCTCTGGATATAAAGGGAGATACCGAGACCACCGTGGTCGCCTGGGCCGGAGACGGCGGAACCTTCGACATCGGGATACAGGCCCTCAGCGGTGCCGTGGAGCGTAACGAAGATTTTATTTATGTTTGTTATGACAATGAGGCCTATATGAATACCGGTGTCCAGCGCAGCTCCGCCACGCCTTTCGGCACTCGAACCACAACAACGCCGGGTGAGGGGTGGAAAAAAAGCCGCAAGAAAAACATGGTGGAAATCCTTGCGGCCCACCGGATTCCTTATGCGGCCACTGCCAACATTGCCTTCCCCGAGGACCTGATCCGAAAATTTGTCAAAGCCCGGCAGATGAAAGGCGGAACGAGATTTCTTCACGTTTTTGCCACCTGCCCCACCGGCTGGAGAATTCCGTCTGAAATGTCCGTCAAAATCGCCCGGCTTGCGGTTCAATCGAATATATTCCCCCTGTATGAAGTTGAAGACGGTATCGACTACACACTCAACTTCAAAGGGGATCGGCCGGTAATGGATTATTTAAAGGTCCAGGGACGTTTTAAACATTTAAGCCACAAAGATGTTGAGCAGATTCAGAGCATGGTAGACGAAGACTGGAAACTTTTACTGCGCAAGACAAACCCCAATCAGAGGGATTGAACTGTTTTTTGTGCCCTATCAAATTTGATATCTTGTTCAACTTTTTGATAATGTTCAAGTTAATTCACTTCGCCCCGCCTGCCATTGCAAGGCACGAGCGGGCAGGTCACAATTGGAATGTTGGAATACTGGAATTATGGGATAATGGGTTCTGGGAAAATGGAAAGTTGGATTATTGTAAAATTCCTATTTACGGGAATTAAATAGAAGAATGTCAACTCCTTTAAATCATTATTCCATTTCTGAGTTAAAAGTATAAGCATAGAAAATACCTTTACTTTCAATAAATTGTAGAATTTCTGAGACGTTAATTAATTGACGATGATGAAGATCCCAAGGGGGCCGGCCTAGATGTACGAAAACTTCTTTGGTTTCAATGAAAGACCGTTTAAACTTGTTCCGAATCCTGCCTATCTCTTTCTGAGTAAAAGCCACGAGGAGGTCCTCGCCCATCTGGCCTATGCCGTCATCCAGGGGGATGGATTTATGGAAATCACCGGCGAGGTTGGAACCGGCAAGACAACCCTCTGCCGGGCATTCCTCGAAAATCTGGACCACAACACTAAATCTGCCTATATTTTTAATCCAAACCTGAATTCGGTACAGCTTTTAAAAACCATCAACGATGAATTCGGCATCAACTCTGATGCCGATAACACCAAAGACCTCATCGACACCCTGAATTCCTTTCTCATCATGCAAAAAACCCAAGGAAAAAATACGATTCTCCTTATCGACGAGGCTCAGAATCTCACCAAAGAGGTTTTGGAACAACTGCGATTGCTCTCCAACTTGGAGACGGCCAGAGATAAGCTTTTGCACATTATTCTCGTCGGACAGCCGGAACTGAAAAAAAAACTCAACTCCTTCGAACTCAGACAGCTGGGTCAGAGAATATCATTAAGCTGCCGGATCGTCCCTTTGAACTACAAAGAAGTTACGGAATACATCGAACATCGTATCCATATCGCATCCCAAAAACCGGGGGTCAAATTCTCTCGCGCCGCCTATCGGTCTATCTATAAATATTCACGGGGAGTTCCCCGACTCATCAATATTGTCTGTGACCGGGCGCTGTTAACGGCATTCGGTCTCGATGAGCAGACGGTCAAAGGAAAGACCATCAAAGCTTCCATCCGGGAGCTGACCGCCAGAGGTGAGTTTGAAAAAAACAGCCTTAAGAAACGAACCCTAATTATTCTCTTTTTTTCCATATTTTGCCTAACCTCTTTGATGCTTATCATTGATCTCCCTCGATTCTTTAACGTGAATACCCGTATTAATTCACCTGAAATAAAGACGCCCGACGTCCCTCGTTCCGATGGTATAAAACCATCCGTTTCAGACCTCCCTGCCACTGATTCAGAAACCACCCGGGCGCCGGAGGTAAAGGCCTTGACATCTGATCCTGAAACTATTGTGAAACCTGTTGTGAAACCCGGTACGGAAACTGTTGTAAAACCCGTTGTGAAACCCGGCACGAAATCTGTTGTGAAACCCGCTGTGAAACCCGGCACGAAATCTGTTGTTAAACCCGTTGTGAAACCCGGTGCAAAATCTCTCGTGAAACCCCTTGCGAAACCCGGCACGAAATCTGCCGTTGAACCCCTTGCGAAACCCGGCACGAAATCTGCCGTTGAACCCGTTGTGAAACCTGGTACGGAATCTGTTGTGAAACCCGTTAGAAATTTGGAAAATTTTCTGGACAAAATGGACCGGTTCTCCTCAAGACATATGGCCGTTAAGGTGGCATTGGATTTATGGAATACAGAACCTGAAATTAAACCGAACCTCGATGGGATCGACGATGATCACGATTTTTTTCGTACGGCTGCCGAAAAAAACGGCCTTTCCATACGCCGTATCGTAGGCAGCTTAAATTCGGTAAAAAAATTAAATCTTCCGGTTGTGTTAACGTTTTATCCTTCTAAAAAGGTTTCCCCCGTATATCTTGCGTTAACTAAAGTAGGTCCCGGAAAAATTACCCTCAGGGGCGGGAGAGAAGATATTTCATTGGATCTTACGGCGGCTGAGTTAGAAGCCCATTGGTCAGGCGTAGCCTTCATTCCCTGGAGGAATTTTCTCTCCTTGAAAGGCACCATTCCGTTAGATTCTCCCAATGAATCCATAATAACCCTTAAGATGCTTTTGCGGGATATCGGCTTTAAAGACGTTGAAATAAGTCCATTTTATGACGATAATACCCAGCAGGCGGTTAAAAAAATCCAGAGAAAATATGGATTGTTTGTTGACGGCGCCGTCGGTTCTACAACCAAGATCGCCCTGTATAATGAAAAATATTTTTCAGAATTACCGCATATTACGACCCTGAGTGTAGGCCCGATAAAACATTGATTGGGGTATAATTCGCAACCGTTGGTGAAACCAAATAGCCATGGCAATCTTAGCAAACAACCGACTTGGGTTACACCCCATTGAGTGTTATGATTTCTTTCAATACTAAAAGGGTTCCAGAAAATTGAGTTCAATACTGAAGGCATTAAAAAAGCTGGAAAACGAATTCCCTGAGAAAAGGGAAGCTCGTTTCTGGCAACAAACAAAACCCAAAGGGATATCGGCCCAAAAAGGCGTTTCCGGTGGTTTTGGTTTTAAGAAAAATTTTTTCCTGATTCTTGCTTCGCTGGTCATCGCTTTCAGCATAGGGCTCGCCTTAAATTTAAACCCATGGCGCAAAAAGCCGACGCTGGTTTCAAAAACCCAAACGCCGCCCCCTGCAGTTTTAAGCGTTCCCGAAAAAGAGGTTTCCGAAAAGGGCCCGGTCCGAAAGAGTTCAACCCTTGAAACGAATACCAAAGACAGTCAACCGATTAAGGGACCACCGAAGAAAACCTCCGAATCTTATGGCGCCGTTGGATCAAAAGGTCTGTCGTCTGTTGAAAAAACAGACACCAAACCCTCCACACCTTTGAGTGTTTCCAAAGAGAAAACATCCCGACCGGAAAAAATTCAACAAAAAACGGTCAGCGAAAAACCCGGAGAAAAACATGGACAACAGACAAACGCCGAATGGTCGGCAGCAATACCCGTTAAGCAAACCGGGGAGTCGAAACTCGAACTTCAGGCAATTGCCTGGTCCAGTGACCCAAAAAGCCGCCTTGCTGTTGTTAACGGTCGTGTTGTTCGGGAAGGAGAATCTATTGACAGAGTCAATATAATGCATATAGGTAAGGACGAAGTCGTTTTTAAAAAAGGGGGCGAAGAGTGGAAGCAACTGTTCGGCTTTTAAAGTTTCCGGCACAGAATTTAATCCCACTTGAAACGTTTCCTAAATCAGCTTGTTTCAAAGGGCCAAACTACCGAGCACCTTTAGAACCATAACAGAGCACAAAATAAGGGAGAATTTAATGGGTAACGAACAATTTTTTTTTACATCTGAATCTGTCACCGAAGGCCATCCTGACAAGGTTGCGGACGCCATATCAGATTCCATTCTCGATTCGATTATGGAGCAAGACAAAGGCTGCAGAGTCGCCTGTGAAACCTTGGTAACAACCGGTCTGGCCTTCATTGCCGGTGAGATTTCAACCACCTGTTACGTCGACATGCCGGAGATTGTGAGGAACACCATCCGTGAAATTGGATATCATTCATCCCAAATGGGATTTGACTGGCAAACCTGCTCGGTCATCACCAGTATCGATCATCAATCGCCGGATATCGCCCAGGGCGTCAACGTCGGCCAAGGGCTTTTCAAAGATCAGGGGGCCGGAGATCAGGGCCTGATGTTCGGGTTTGCCACCGATGAAACACCCGAACTTATGCCCATGCCGATTATGTATGCCCATAAACTGTGCCAACGCCTATCCACAGTTCGTAAAAACGGTGCACTAGACTTTCTGAGACCGGACGGAAAATCCCAGGTAACCATCGAATACGAAAACGGAACCCCCAAACGCGTGGATACCGTCGTCATCGCCGCCCAGCATAAACCGGATATCTCCCACGAGGATCTAAAAGAAGCGATCATTGAAGAGGTTATCAAAAAAGTGATCCCCAAAAAATACATTGACGGTGATACGCGATATTTTATAAATGCCACCGGCAAGTTTGTTATTGGCGGCCCCATGGGAGACTGCGGCATGACAGGGCGTAAGATCATCGTCGACACTTACGGGGGGCAAGGAAGTCATGGCGGTGGATGCTTCTCCGGAAAAGATCCTTCAAAGGTCGACCGCAGCGCCTCTTACATGGCCAGACATATCGCAAAAAATGTGGTCGCCGCCGGTCTTGCAAAAAAATGCGAAATACAGGTCGCCTACTCCATCGGCGTTTCCCAGCCTGTCTCGGTAATGCTGGATCTTATGGGAACCGGTGTGATACCCAAGCACCGGGTTAAGGAAATAGTCCTGGATGTTTTTGATTTAAGGCCGGCCGCCATCATCGAATACCTCGATCTTTTACGTCCCATCTTTAAAAAAACTTCGGCATACGGTCACTTTGGAAGAAATGAACCTGAATTTTCCTGGGAAAAAACCAATATGGTTGACATCTTAAAGGAAAAAGCAGGACTTTAGGGATAGGAGATACACAGTCAATGGACTACGATGTTAAGGAAATAAAACTCGCAAAGGAAGGCTTTCACCGGATCGAATGGGCCAATCAAAGCATGCCGGTACTCAACAACATTAGAAAAAGATTTGCTGAGGAAACACCGTTAAAAGGCATTCGATTGGCCGCCTGTCTTCATGTCACCACCGAAACCGCTTCACTGATGCAAACCCTAAAAGCAGGGGGCGCCAAAATTGCGCTCTGTGCGTCCAACCCTTTGAGCACACAGGATGATGTGGCAGCTTCACTGGTTAAAAATGACAAAATTTCTGTTTTTGCCATCAAAGGTGAAGACAACAAAACATATTACAAGCACATCAACGCTGCCCTTGATATTAAACCCCAATATACCATGGATGACGGTGCAGATCTGGTTTCCACCATTCACTCCGAGCGCACCGAGCTTATCAAGGATGTACGAGGCGGTACCGAAGAAACGACCACCGGCATCATTCGGCTTAAAAGTATGGCCGCAAACGGTGTGTTACAGTACCCCATCATAGCGGTAAACGATGCTCAGACCAAACATTTATTCGATAACCGTTACGGCACCGGTCAGAGCACCATGGACGGAATCATTCGCGCCACCAACCGTCTCGTTGCAGGATCTAATTTCGTTGTTTGCGGATATGGATGGTGCGGCAAGGGACTGGCACTCAGAGCAAAAGGAATGGGCGCAAACGTTATTATCACAGAGATCGATCCCACCGCGGCTCTCGAAGCGGTGATGGACGGTTTCAGAGTGATGCCCATCCGCCAGGCAGCAAGAATCGGAGATTTTTTCTGTACGGTGACCGGGAATATCCATGTAATTCGCAAGGAACATTTCAAGATCATGAAAGACGGTGCCATTGTGGCCAACTCCGGCCATTTCAACGTGGAACTCGATCTCAACGGACTTGAATCTATAACAAAATCACGAAAGGAAATTCGACCGTTCGTTGAAGAGCATGTTCTTGAAAATGGAAACCGCGTCAATATTCTGGGGGAAGGCCGGCTGATCAATCTTGCATCTGCCGAGGGGCATCCCTCCAGCGTCATGGATATGAGTTTTGCCAACCAGGCATTGAGTATCGAATATATGGTGACAAGCAAAAAGAAGTTTGAAAACGACGTCTATCCCGTACCCGAAGCCATAGACAACGCCATTGCCAGAGAAAAACTTTCTTCCATGAAGGTCAAGATCGACACGCTGACGGCCGAACAGAAAAAATACCTGTCATCATGGAGCATGGGAACATAACCGTTTAAGGTCGAAGGTTTTGGGTTGTCCGTTGTAGAACAAACAAAGCCGGCTCTTTCTGGGCCGGCTTTTAATTTTTTATCCAAAATTTTCTGAAAATCAAGCACCATCCATGTCTACTTGTTGACCTGTTCCTTCAAGAGGTTAATCGCTTTTTTCAGGTACACGGATGACGTCTCATCGTCACCCTTGACGCCGTACACCAGGCCGAGGCCGACATAGGCCGGGGGATAATTCGCATCGAGTTCCTTGGCACGGCTGAACTCACGAAATGCATCATCAATTTTACCTGCTTTCAACAATATATTGCCATTGTTAACATGGTTTCTGGGAGTGTCGAGCCATGTATTCTCCTCGATGGGCATTGTGCTACATGCAAATAGAAAAAACAGGCAAAAAGCAGCCAATAAAAAATATCGTTTTTCAAAATTCATAATTCCTCCTGTTCGGCCTGGATGTCTCCCAAGCCCGAGGTGAAGAATATCAGCAGTCTCTTCAAAACACATCTTTTATGAATTTTCAATCAGTAAAGCATTTTTATATTCTCCAATTAAAGCTAACGCTTCATTTTCCGTCTCGATCCGTTTGATCGCTTCACGAAAACTGCTGCTGTGGGGCAACCCCTTGACAAACCACCCCAAATGACTTCGCATCCTCCGGCAGGCCCGTTTTACGCCAATACATTCAATGGAAGTCCTCAGATATTGGGTCATAACTTCAAAACGCTCGGCAACCACCGGAGTCCCCGTTCCAGTGCCGTTGATCAGAGCCGTCACCTGAGAAAATATCCAGGGATTCCCGATGGCCGCCCGTCCAATCATGACCCCATCACAGGCGGTTTCGTTTTTCATGGCCAAGGCATCTTCCGGGGTTACAATATCTCCATTTCCGATCACCGGAATGGACACCTTGTTTTTAATTTTGGCTATCAGAGACCAGTCCGCTTTGCCCCCGAACCCCTGGGTGGCCATGCGAGGATGCACGGTAATGGCGTCTGCACCGCTGGCGTCTGCTATGGCTGCGATATTAAAGGCCTGATCACCTGATTTTTCCCATCCGGTTCTTATTTTGATGGTTAGCGGAATTTTTATTTTGTCCCTGACCGCAAGGAGAATTTTTTCGACCTTCCGGGGGGTTTTCATCAAGGCTGCACCTGAACCGGTTTTAAGCACCTTTTTAACCGAACAACCGAGATTGATATCCAGGATGTCCGCCCCCGAAGCTTCCACCATGGCCGCAGCTTCAGCCATAATAAACGGATCTGAACCAAATATCTGGACAGACAACGGTTTCTCTTCGGGGCGGCTTTGGAGCAATTCTATTGTTTTGACGGATCGGTACGCCAGACCATTGGAACTGACCATTTCTGAACAGACCAGTGCACACCCCTCCGATTTTGCCAGGAGTCGGAACGGCAAATTGGTAATCCCTGCAAGGGGCGCTAAAATTGTAAAATTATCAAGTTGAACGGACCCGATTTTCATGATTTGAAACGCTTCGTTTTTTTCCATGCCAATCGGCGAAATCTCCAGAAGTCGGATTGGCATAACAGAACAGACAGTTATGGTAACACGGATGCAATGGGTAAGACCCGATGTCCACCGATACCCGGCACCCGCATCCACGGGTTATTCTCTGACCCGTATCTTTTCTTAAGCTAAGGCTTCCGCCGAAAATCTCAACAAGAAAATCACTGGGGATGCAGGAACTTTTATGGATGTTGGAATCCAAAGGTAATGCATCCATCACCTCTTTTTCGCAGCAGGTGTATAGATCGAGATTTTTTTCAGCGAGCACTTTTTCCATCTTCAGAAGAATTTCTACTTTTTTCCCCAGCCCGGGGTCGACGAACGAAAACCCTGGAATAGACGACAGACGTTTTTGTATCTTGGCGTAGTGATCCATAAAACTGGTGATACACCTTGTAACGCCGCATCGGGATGCCCAATGGGAAATCCTTGAAAAATCATTTAAATTGTCCTCGATGACGTTTTGGCCGGTTTTAAAGAAGCAGATCGGATCGAATCTCCAGTTGATCGTTTTGGTGTCGAAGGTTTGGCAAAGGCATCGAAGCTGTTCAAGACGGCGCCTTAAAGACGGGACACGCGGTTCGAGCAGAGATGATTTAGAGTTAATGGTAAAGTTAAAAAAAAGATTGTATCCCATTTTCAAAAGCTTGGGGCCCACATCCCTTTGGATGAAAGGGGCGAAATTTTTTGACCAAAACACAAGGGTATGGACCGTGTCCGGGGTAGCAGGCACCATAGATACCTTCCGGTTATATGGATTGACAACCTCAAACACACCCTTTTGAATCTGTGTCATGAACCAATCCAGGTAAAAGGCCGGAATGTCCGTACGCCTGGAGGCTGAGATGACGATTTTATTGGATACTCCCATAAACCGGAACCATTTTCACACCTAAATTGAGCGATTGTCGAGTGTGCCGATCATTTTTTCTTTTGATCGGCCAATGATATGACTTTTGAATCACCGGGCCTTTCAGGGCTTTTTTCTTGTTTCTCGGACCGTTGGGGTTCATGGGGGCACACCACCGGTTCCAGACGAATCCTTTTCCCCTCCATGGTAAATTCCTGACCATCGATGTAAATATCGCGCAAAATCCAGGTAACCACCTGGAGGGGCACCTGCAACAGAAGAAGTTTTACATGATACCAGTCTCTTTTGGCGTCCGGAGAAATGTCTTCAATTCTCGCGAAGGATATGGGCTGGTCCTCAAAGTATACGAGGACAACGTCGTTTTCTTTTGCCATGTTTTTCGTCCCTCAAAAAAATAGAAATAGTAAATATTCGAGTCCAGAGAACCAGACCTTTGTTTTATCCCCAGAGGGAATTTGCTTTGTTGAAATTTCACTGACTTATTGAAATTCCAAATAACAAATCCCAAAAAACAAACAAATAACAATGACCGAAATTCAAAATCCCAAACAAAAAAACAATCGCTTTGGAACGGTTTGAAATTTGGAATTTGAGATTTATTTGTAATTTGGTGCTTGGAATTTGTGATTTTAGCCATAAAACTCCAAGCAAAGCCATTATCTCTGACCCCCGCAATGCGGGACAGGCATAAGTTCCCAATGTAAAAATAAAATAGTATGCGATTTTATACTTGCAAACAGCACTGTTTGGCAATGCTTATTTCTTTAAAATGAATTTTTATTCATTCAATTTTTTGGCGTAACAAACCACTGTATATGGTTTTTTTTGGGGTCGACAACTTGCCCTTAATATATTATAAATTATTGTTTTTTAAATTTTTTTAACACTTTTACGGCCCGGAAAAAACGCCGTTGTTTTTTTCTTGACATGCAGCGAGAGGTTCTGCTAAATAAATGAATGATCATTCATCTTTTCCAATTCAAACCGTATTGTTTCCAAATGAACGTAAATCTTTTTATTAATTTCAGGAAGTTCTCCGGCAAGACCGGAGTCGGGAGGTTATCATGATGAGAAAAATCAGGCAGGCAGCGGTTATCGGTTCGGGTATTATGGGTGGAGGAATCGCTGCGCTTTTGGCCGGTGCCGGCATAAAGACGCTGTTGCTCGATATCGTTCCGTTTGATTTAACGGATGCTGAAAAAAAGGACCCTGCCGCCAGAAACAGGATTGTAAAAGCCGGTCTGGATGCGGTCTTGATGTCGAGCCCATCACTTTTCATGCAGAAAAAAGATGTCCATCGTATTACCATCGGCAATCTGGAAGACGATTTCGATAAAATTTCAGGCTGCGACTGGATTGTGGAAGTGGTGGTGGAAAACCTGAAAATCAAGCAGGATCTTTTTAAACGCATCGATTCGAAAAGAAAAACCGGCGCCATTGTTTCTTCGAATACATCGGGGCTTCCTTTAAAAGCCATGTCCCAAGGGCTCAGCCTCGACTTTAAACAGCATTTTCTGGGGACGCATTTTTTCAACCCGGTGAGGTACATGCATCTTCTGGAGGTTATCCCAGGAGAAGAAACCCTTCCCGAGGTCATTGAATTTATGACCGACTTCGGGGAACGGATCCTCGGCAAAGGGATCGTTATGGCCAAAGATACACCCAATTTCGTTGGAAACAGGATCGGCGTCCAGGGGATGGTTAAGGCCATGCAAGTCATGCTCGAGGACGGTCTCACGATTCCCGAGGTGGATGCCCTTTTCGGAACCGCCATGGGCAGACCCAAAACCGCCATGTTCAAGACATGTGACATTGTCGGCCTGGACACCATGGGTCATGTGGCCAAAAACACGTATGAACTGGTTGTCGACGATGAGCAGAGAGATAGCTTTGTTCTGCCTGAGTTTGTAGATAAGATGATCGAAAAGGGCCTTCTGGGAAAGAAAGCCAAGAGCGGTTTCTATAAAACCGACTTAACCCCCGAATGGAAGAAGATCCGAAAGGTTATCGATCCTAAGACCTTTGAATATTCGGAATATGAACCCGCCGACTTTCCGTGCCTTGCCGATGCGAAAAAAGCGAAGACACTGACCGAAAAAATTAAAGCCATCGTCTATGGAAAAGACAAAGGCGCCCTCTATGTCTGGAAAGTTTTGGCAAACGGCCTGATTTACGCGGCCAACAGGATGTCCGAAATTTCAGACACCATCGTTGACATCGACAATGCCATGAAATGGGGATTTAATTTTGAGATGGGCCCCTTTGAAACCTGGGATGCCATCGGCCTTGAGGCCTCGGTGGAAAAGATGGACAAAGACGGATTCCAGGTACCTGAAAAAATAAAACAGATGATAACGGCCGGCCAAACGGCTTTCTACAAAACCGAAAACGGCAAACGTTTTGCGTACGACTTCACCACCGAAAAGTACACAGAGATCATTACCAGCGAAAACATTGTTTCTCTGAATGCCTTAAAGGGGGCAGATAAGGTCGTTAAATCCTGTGCATCCGCATCGTTGATCGACCTTGATGACGGTGTATTCTGTCTGGAATTTCACACCAAGATGAATGCCCTCAACAAGGAGATTATCGATTTTCAGCATGAAGCCATGGCGCATGTGGATGCCAACGGTTCGGGGCTTGTTATCGGAAACCAGGCCGGTGGGATGCCCGGCGCTTTCTCGGCAGGCGGCGATCTCTTTTTCATGGCCGGCCTGGCAAAGGAAGGAAAATTTTCCGACATCGATGCGTTTCTAAAAGACGCCCAGGATGGCATTCAAAAAGGAAGATATTCAACCTTTCCGGTGGTGGCAGCCCCATACGGAATGACCCTTGGAGGGGGGTGTGAGGTCTGTCTGGGTGCCGACAGAATCGTGGCCCATGCCGAACTTTACATGGGCTGGTGGAGATCGGCGTCGGCTTGCTGCCGGCCGGAGGCGGTTGTTTAAACTTGTGGAAGAAGTTCATAAGTACCATTCCGGATCCGGTCACCGACGTTGACCTTGCAAAATTCTTTGTTCCGGCGTTCATGTCCATCGCACTGGCCCAGGTATCCATGTCTGCCGCCGAAGCTAGAGCCAACGGGTTCTTAGGGCCTAAAGACCGAATCGTTTTTAACCGGGACTATCTGATCGGTGAAGCCAAAAAGGAAGTTCTGAAGATGGTCGACGAAGGCTATGCGCCGCCGGTGAAGGGACCGATAAAGGTTCTTGGGCAGGCCGCCCAGGGCATGATCGATGTGGAGATCTTCAACATGCTGAAAGGAAAATTCATAAGCGAATACGACGCTTTTCTGGCCAGAAGAATCGCCTACGTCATCAGTGGCGGAGAAATCAGAGACAACAGCACCGTCGAAGAAGATTTAATACTCAAACTTGAAAGAGAAGCCTTTGTTGATTTCTGGAAAGAAGAAAAGACCATCGCACGGGTGGAACATATGCTGAAAACCGGCAAACCCCTCAGAAATTAGACATTGGTTATTGGTCACTTGCTAAAGGTAATAGTTCATTTTTTTCTCAATCGCATATTACCAATGAATAGAGAATTAAAATCATTTGTAACTACTCAGGTGGATAGACTGAAGACTGTTAGATCACTTCAGCCTTCGGTCTTCAGCCTAATAACCTGTTAATCAGCTAAGTTTGTCGAAGCGTTTGGGGTTCTTCGCAACCAGGATTCATCTCTGCTTGAAGCAAAGATTGTCGAAACAGAGAAGGTCTTGAATGGTTTAATTCGAGCGTTGCGAGATGATTGATATACTTCAGCCTTCAGTCTTCAACCTAAATACCTGAGTAGTTACAATCGTTTTTCACCTGTAAAGAGGATATAATAATGTTTCCAAGGAGGAAATAAACATGAGAGACGCATACATCGTACAATCCATAAGAACCCCCGGGTGTAAGAGAATCAAAGGGGCTTTTAAAGATACCCGCCCGGAAGACCTGCTGTCATTTATTCTGAAATCAGCCATGGACAGAACCCCGAACCTTGAAATGAATGATGTGGATGACATCATGATCGGCTGTGCCTTCCCCGAAGCCGAGCAAGGACTGAATATCGGTCGAATCGCTTCCCAGATTGCGGGATTCCCTGTAAAGGTCTCCGGGGCCACAGTCAACAGATTCTGCGCCTCCGGTCTCGAGGCCATCGCCCTTGCCGCATTGCGCGTCATGTCCGGGTGGTCGGATGTCGTCATCGGTGGGGGCCTTGAATCCATGACCTATGTGCCCATGGGAGGAAATATCCCCAGACCCCATCCCGAATATTCAAAAAAGCACGCCGATCTTTACGTCTCCATGGGAATAACGGCAGAAAACGTTGCCAACCGATACAAAGTTTCCAGAGAAGAACAGGATGAATTGGCCTATAGCTCTCAAATAAAGGCCGCAGAGGCCACGAAGAAAAAGCTTTTCACCGAACTTGTTCCAACGCCGGCCCACAAGTTTGTTCAGAATGAAGACGGCACCTTCAGAAGAGAGACCTTCACCGTCGATCGTGACGACGGCATCCGTGCTTCCACGACCCTAGAGGGCCTGGCCGGTCTGAATCCGGTGTTTGCCGCCGGCGGGACGGTTACGGCGGGGAACTCCTCCCAGACAACCGACGGTGCCGCCGCCACCATTATTATGAGCAAGGAAAAAGTCGAAGCACTCGGCCTGAAGCCCGTGGCCAAGTTGAAATACTACACTACGGTGGGATGCAGTGCCGATGAGATGGGGGTGGGGCCACGATACGCCATTCCAAAACTTTTAAACATGGCCGGTATGGATCTTGAAGACATCGGTCTTTTTGAAATCAACGAAGCCTTTGCATCCCAGGCAGTGTATTGCATCAAAGAACTCGGCATTGACATGGAAAAGGTAAACATTCACGGCGGCGCTATTGCTTTGGGGCATCCCCTGGGGTGCACCGGCGCCAAGCTGTGTGCAACCCTTCTTGCCAACATGAAAGAACGCGACGTGAAATACGGAATTGAATCGATGTGCATTGGCGGCGGCATGGGGGCTGCGGCACTGTTTGAGCTGTGTGACTAAACGACTCTTTAAGCCAATATTCTAAATTTATATCAAGTGGTTGAAAAAAACGCGATCCAGTCAGTTTAGACACGATACTGGATGCTGGTCTCTGGATGCTGGATAAACAAAGGATTCTTTTTCTTTCCAGCATCGAGTATCCAGTATCCAGTATCCAGCATCTCTTCGACTCCAGCAATACTTTACTTACAACTTCATCTCGCAGGTTTGAGGCGGAGCTTAGAGCTATCGGTTTACATTTTCATTACCAATTAAGCCCATTATTCCAGTATTCCACTATTCCATTATTCCATTTAAGCCGGTTATCCATTTTTCTTTTCAAATGTCTTCATAAAATTGACAAGGGCCTCTACTGCCGCCAAAGGCGTTGCATTGTAAATGGACGCGCGGCATCCCCCCACCGATCGATGACCTTTAAGGCCGCCCATACCGTTTTCCAGGGCCTGGGCAATAAACCGTTTTTCGAGTTCTTCATCAGGAAGGCGAAAAGTCACATTCATGAAAGATCGGCTGTCAGGTGCTGCAGTTGCCCTATAAAATTCGCCGGATGTTATTGCTTCATAAAGAATCCGGGCTTTTTTCTCATTGATTTCCGCCATCTTTTCGAGACCGCCGATGGTTTCCTCCAACCATTTCAGCACCAGTTGGATGGTATAGATTGCAAAGCACGGCGGGGTGTTAAACATCGAATTTTTGGACGCATAGGTCGTATACTTCAGCATGGACGGCAGCGATTCCGGCACCCGGCCGAGCATATCGTCCCGGATGATCACCATGCATACACCGGCGGGGCCGATATTTTTTTGAGCGCCGGCATAAATCAGACCGAATTTATCCACATCAAGGGGTCTGGACATAATATCCGATGACATGTCGGCGATGAGAGGCACACCGCCGGTATCGGGATAGGATGCCCACTGGGTCCCTTTAATGGTGTTGTTGGATGTAATGTGAGCATAAACGGCATTGCTATTGAAGGAAATGTTTTTCGGAATATACGAAAAGTTCTTATCTTCCGAAGAAGCGACAACGTTGACGCGCTTACCCAAAATTTCAGCTTCTTTTATGGCTTTTGTGGACCAGGTGCCGGTGTTGACGTAATCTGCCGAATCATCGTCCTGGAGCAGGTTCATGGGTATCATGCAAAACTGCATACTGGCCCCGCCCTGAATAAAAAGTACGTTGAATCTATCATCTAGTTTCAACAGCCGCCGGGTTCTGGCGACGGCATCGTTAATAACATCATCGAACCATTTTGATCGGTGGCTTACCTCGGTTATCGACATGCCGGAACCACCGAAATCCAAAAATGAATCCTTGATTTCCCCGAGGACTTCAAGGGGAAGGGCGGCGGGGCCGGCGTTAAAATTATAGATTCTATTTTCCTTCATGGGTCTCCTCCTTCGTAACCGTTCACAGGTTCAAGGTTCCAACGTTCAGGGTTAGAAAAACCTCAAACAGCTCGCATCAATGTGATACTGGCTTCATCGTGGTTTCAAAACTGTTCCACCCAATAGATTATGGCAAATATTCCGGATTTTGATCAATATTTTGAGCAGTTTCAATCGGTTGTAACCCTTGAACTTTGAACCCAGAACCTGGAACCGATCAGTTTAGGTATAAATTGTATGACTTTCTCTTTTTTAAAAAACATTATTTGTTCAGATAGAAGTGAATATGTCAAACAGAATTATTAAATGTGGATCATCTCCCGATTAGTTGCAGTTAGACTTAGTGCCCGGTGTTGACAAAGAACTTTTCTTGGCTTAATTAAGTTTGACGGTTTCGTAAAAAGTTTTTTGTAAGCGACATCGAGCAATTTTGGAGAAAGATTCATGATGCGTCTGGCGTAAAAAATTGCAAGCTGTTTGAGGGCGTTAGCCCGAGCTCTTGCAATTTAGCCAGGCGAGTCATGAATCCCAAAATTACTTGCGGAGCGAGCAAAATCAGACTTTTTGCGAGTTCATCATATTTGCTTAAGCTAGAACTTAGGGGCTTCGCCCCGCCTGCCATTGCAAGGCACGAGCGGGCAGGCCCAATTGGAATGGTGGAATGCTGGAATAATGGAATAATGGGTTCTGGCATAATGCAATATTGGGTTAATGGTAAAATTTGTGTTGACGATAAAATTAAAATGGCGAATATCCTTTTAAAAACCAATCTTCCATTATTCCACTCTTCCATTATTCCATTTTTGAGGCAAGCGTTCAAGCCTCGAAAAAGTCCTATTTTTTCAATAAATTGTAGAATTTCCGAGACGTTAAATTATCGTTTAAGGTAATTGTCATGAAAATATATCGTTATCCTTCAAAAACAGCAGAAAAAAAAATTACATCCATTGTAAACCGCGGCGTTGCCTTCAAAAAGAAAGACGTTTCTTCGGTCACCCGTATCCTTGAGGATGTCCGAAAGAATGGGGACAGGGCGCTCATGGAATATACCAACCGGTTTGACGCTCCGGGGTTGACCGTTGCTTTGATGAAGGTATCCCGCCGGGAATTCGACGATGCGCCAAAACACGTAGACCGCTCTTTCGTACGTGCTTTGAATCGAGCGGTTTCTCAAATTGAATCCTTTCATCAACAGCAACTGGACAAATCATGGATTAACCTCAAAAGACCCGGGACCTTACTGGGCCAGATGGTAAACCCCGTGGATGCAGCAGGAATTTACGTCCCGGGAGGAAAAGGGGGTGAGACGCCCCTGGTCTCCTCGGTCCTGATGGGCGTTATCCCTGCAAAAATTGCCGGCGTTAAGCATATCGCCATGGTGACGCCGCCGACCCAAAACGGATCTGTAAACCCCCATCTTCTGGTTGCTGCCAAAAAGGTCGGTGTGGATGCGGTGTACAAGGTGGGCAGTGCCTGGGCCATTGCCGCCCTGGCGTATGGGACCGAGAGCATCCCGAAGGTCGACGTTATCGTCGGTCCGGGAAATATCTATGTCACCATTGCCAAAAAGATGGTGTCCGGGACCGTGGGCATCGATATGATCGCAGGACCGAGTGAAATTCTGATTATTGCCGACGATTCGGCAATTCCGGAATTTACTGCAGCGGATCTCCTTTCACAGGCAGAGCACGACCCCTTGGCCTCTGCAATCCTGGTCACGGATTCCATGGACACCGCAAAATCGGTTGCCCTTGCCGTGAATGAGCAGCTAAAAAATCTTTCGCGAAAAGAGATTGCCGAACAGTCCCTCTCCAGATTCGGCGCCATATTGGTGGTGTCTGATGTCGATGCTGCCATCGAACTCTCAAACCAAATTGCCCCCGAGCACCTCGAACTTCAGATCAGAGATCCCCTGACCCGGGCGGGACAGATCCGTAATGCCGGAGCCGTGTTTTTGGGAAACTATACACCGGAACCTATGGGCGATTATATGGCAGGCCCCAATCACGTACTCCCCACTGCGGGCACGGCAAGGTTTTCTTCTGCCCTTTCAGTGGACACTTTTGTAAAAAAAACCAGCCTTATCCGTTATTCCAGGGAAGCCTTTGAGCGTGAAGCCGGGGATGTTATTCGCCTTGCAGAAATCGAAGGTCTTGGGGCACATGCAAATTCAGTAAAAATCCGGCTAAAACGGTCTCGAAAATAGTCTGTTTCGGAAATCTCACCAGATGGATATTTTTTATACACATGCATCGGTTCATACCCATAGAACTGGATACTTTTTATCCATTCTGTTTGAACCGGCCCAAATAATAATCTGAACGATCCATATAGGGAAAACGACCGTTCAATCAATGTTTTCAAGGAATTGTGAATCAATAGGATTTCAACAATTTTATTGTGGCATAAAGATTGCTTTTCTCGAATCTATAATTAACTTATCGGCATCCTTATTAAGCATTCAGGATGACCATCTATTATAATGCTCTTTGGTTTTTTTATGACAGAACTTTTTTTCACTGCCACTAAGTCACTAAGACACAAAGAAAAATAATTATTAAATAAATTCTTTGTGACTTAGTGCCTTTGTGGCTGAACTATTACATTTTTTCTTTTCGGATTTGCCGGATTAGAAGATCGATCAACATAAAAGGAGTCCAGAAATGAAATTTATTGCAATCAAACCATTCGTTCCAGAGAGAAAAACCTTCATTCTCGTGACGCTCCTGGTAGCCGTGTTCCTGGCGTTTTCAGGTTTTCACCCGGTTTCAGGTATTGCGGCAAAATACAGCACCGCCTCTCTACCACCTGATAGTTTCTCAACCCTGGCTGAAGATGCCAGTCCAGCGGTGGTCAACATCCGGACCGTCAAAACCATCAAGGGCGGCGGACGTGTATTTCGTCACTTCAAAAAAGGCCCTTTTGGAGAAGACGACCCCATGCGGGACTTTTTTGACCGATTTTTCGATGAAGACCAGAAACGGGATTTTAAACAGCGGAGCCTGGGTTCCGGGTTCATTATCGATAAAGACGGTTATATCGTAACCAACAATCACGTTATAGACAACGCAGACAAAATAGTGGTCATTTTAAATGATGAAAAAGAGTTCGACGCCACAATTGTCGGACGTGATAAAAACACAGATCTGGCACTGATCAAAATCGAAGCCAAAAATGACTTTCCGGTGCTGGATTTTGGAGATTCCGATACCCTTAAAGTCGGCCAATGGGTGGTGGCCATTGGAAATCCCTTTGGCCTGGAGCAAACCGTTACGGCGGGGATCGTCAGCGCCAAGGGACGTGTCATCGGTTCAGGGCCTTATGATGATTTTATACAGACCGATGCCTCCATCAATCCTGGAAACAGCGGTGGTCCATTGATCGATATGGATGGGAAAGTTGTTGGAATAAATACAGCCATCGTCGCCGGTGGACAGGGAATCGGATTTGCCATTCCGGTAAATCTTGCTAAAAATATTATTGCTCAGCTTAAAACCAGCGGCGAGGTTACCCGGGGCTGGCTCGGCGTCGGCATTCAGGACATCAGTGAGGAAGTGGCAGAGTACTATGGTATAAAAGAAAAAAAAGGCGTTTTGGTAACTGAAGTATTCCCGGGTGATCCTGCCGATTCGGCAGGAATCATCCCCAAAGACATCATATTGTCCGTAAACGGAGAGAACGTCGACAGCGCCCGGAAGCTCACCGGCCTGATTGCAGATACCAGTGTCGGTGACACCATTAAAATAAAAGTCCTGCGAGATGGAAAAACCCGGACCTTTAATATAAAAGTTGCCAAAAGAGAAGAAACCAAACTCTCCAGGGAAAGTGCTCCCAAAGAAAAACAGGAGGATCTCGGAATTCGTGTTGCGGATATTACGCCTGAAACTGCGCGTCGCTTCGATCTAAAAGACACCAAAGGCGTCATCGTGGTTGGAATCGATCCGGACAGCAAGGCCGCGGAATCCGGATTAAAGGTCCAGGACATCATCAAAGAGGTCAATCACCAGGCCATCACTTCGGTGAAAGATCTTGATAAAGCGATCAGCGAAGTCGAGACGGGCGGAGCCGTCAACCTGTTTGTAAGACGAATGAATCGAGGATTCCTGGTAATAAAAATCACAAAGTAAGATCCATGGAATAATGGAATGGTGGAATAAGGGCATACAATCCCTTTTCCCCCACCCTTCCATTATTCCAGTATTCCAACATTCTATTTGGCTTTCAAAATGCCTATCTTTTAAAATGCTGATCCAATTCGAATATCTACAACTTATTCGATATTCATAATATTCGACATTTTATTATTGAACAAACTTTCCTTTATTAGTTTAATCCTTACACCCAACCGGAAACTCAATAGTTATGAATAATTTCTGGATCTGGTGGCAGCATATGCCCGAAAAAATGAACCCGGTTATCTTTGAAATCGGGGGATTCAAACTCCAGTATTACGGGTTAATGTATATTGTTGGGTTTGCGATCACTTACATGCTGGTGGTCTATCGTGTAAAACGCGAAAAAGAATTCAGTGTATCCGGAGAAGAGATACAAAACCTGATAACGTACATGATTATCGGTCTGATTGTGGGAGCACGCCTCGGATACGTTCTGTTTTACAACCTGTCTTACTATCTCAAAAATCCCCTTGAAATATTTCTCCCCTTCAGCTTTACAAACGGTATTACCATTACCGGCATTTCCGGAATGTCCTTTCACGGAGGACTTATCGGTATTCTTGTCTCATCCTGGATCTATACCCGCAAATCCGGTGTGAAATTTTGGGACATGGCGGATTTGTTCGTACCGGTCGTTCCCCTGGGGTATACATTCGGTCGTCTTGGAAATTTTATAAACGGTGAGTTATACGGCCGGATAACATCGGCACCCATCGGCATGTATTTTCCCCTTGCTCCCGGATCGAATCTCAGACACCCTTCCCAGCTTTACGAAGCCTTTTTCGAAGGTATTTTCCTTTTCATTGTTTTGTGGAACCTTCGAAAGGTGCAAAAACCCCGTGGGGCAATGCTCGCCTTTTACCTCATCGGCTATGGGATCGTAAGGTTTTTCATCGAATATTTTCGGCAGCCCGACGCCCATATCGGTTTCATATTCATGTCCTTTTCCATGGGCCAGCTGCTGTGCGGCGTGATGGTGGCCGGCGGGATTTTGTTGTATCTATATCTAAATCAGGCTGAAAAAAACTGACCGATCTCTCGTAACATAAATTCAAGCTAAATAGGATGCAGATTTTCGCAGACCGCTAGCCATGGAGCTCGCTTGCGCCAAGTTAGGCATCGCTTGTGGCGAAGCCGATGCGCAGGCAAGGCGAGGCGTCCTAGGGCAAAGCGGGCAGGTATACGCAGATCATATTGTTATTCTACAATTAAAGAATCTTGACAATCTGATGTTCACTGTGTCCCAAAGAATGGGTTCCTATACTGCTAAATTAAACCGATCCCGGGCAAGCTGGATGAAAACATTTTTATCACGAAAGCACGAAAATACGAAAACACTAAAAAAGATTATTAAGTTTCGTGCTTTCACTATTTCGTGTTTTCGTGATTGGTTTTAATTTTTTGTCAAAAAGACCAAATGATCCTCTGTGTAATTAATTACACATTATGAATTAAATTCCACAGTTTTATGAAATTAATGTAACAATAATTTTCGCGAAGCTCAAACACAATTTGATAACCCTTTAATATCATTTATATTTAAATTTTTAAAAATTGTTGCAAATTGAGCACGATTTTTGCTATATAACATGTACCAAGAAAAAGCCAAACCCCGGGGAACCGGGGGGCGGAAAGCCACGGGTCTAAGTATAGACAGCCGGGTTGCCTTGTAATTGTAGGTAATTCGGCTTTTTTAATTTACAGACATTAATAAGGAAAAATACTCTGTTAAAGGAGGTGATTCAATGAAGAAATTATTAGGTTGTTTTTTATGTGTGATGTTGTTGTGTTTGCCTTGCGATATCGGCAAGTGCATTGGCATTGCCAATCAGATTATTATTTGATTGGCAGATCTGTTGATCTTCCTCCAGTAGTGCGATCTCAATCACACCAGGGTACTTGGTGAAAACGTAGATTGGCTCATAGATAACTATCGGTAGCTACCCTCAGCCATCACCTGTCCCCCTACTCGCCACTCGGAGCTCGGGGACTCAGTGGATCCGAACTCCCAACACCAGCAGCGAGTTCTGGCAGCTGGAGCTCTCCGATGGGACAAGTTATCTTTACTTCGAGCATTACAGCATGGAAGTGTATACCCCGGCTAGTGGCGAGCCAGGATTCGCGGATTGTACCATACTCTGAGGGTGGAGCCTCCTTCAGGCGTTTTCGAACAGCAGGGTCAACGATCTAGGACTTGTTCGATCGATGATGGTATGATGAATTATGTCGAAGGATAAAAGAAAATTTGATCTGAAGAGCGGTTAATAGATTTGCCGTTCGAATTATTCGTCAGCGGAATCTCGCCAAAACAAGAGTAGGAAACCACATTGCCGGACAGCTTATTCGTTGTGGTACATCACCGGCCCCCAATTATGGCGAAGCTCAAGGTTCAGAATCTATTGCTGATTTTGTCCATAAGATGAAAATTTGTCTAAAGAATTACGAGAAACAAGAGTATGGTTGTTGATGATCGTAAGAACTCATCTGTAAAACCGGAATCAAAACTCAAACCTTTAATCGTGAAAATAACGAGTTGATCTCTATCTTTGTTAAAAGCATCCCCTTCCAGCTAAACCTGAAAAATAGAAAAAATTGATTTTCATTATTCGATATTATGTTCGATACTTTAATTAATAAACAGGGCCCATGAATTCGGCTACCTCTTAGGGCTTATTAATATCTCATAGTAAATCCGCTTACCGGGTTGGAAAGCTGGAATATTGGAATACTGGAATGTTGGGTCGAATATCGGAACGTTGTCCAATTTGGGAGTATCAAAATGCCCCCGTATCTTATGAAATTGGAGGCAGTCCATAACCCATTATTCCATCACTCCATTATTCCATCATTCCTGTCGAATAAAATCTACTGGCATAGCCAATTGTATCCGATCTGGCCCATATGACCAGGTTTTTCAGGATTAAATAAAACGCCCAAAGGAAACGTCTCATATGAACATACTATTCGGTGAAAGGCTAATTCAGAAAAATAGGATCACAGAGGAACAGCTCCAGAAAGCTCTTGAGCGCCAGAGAATGCAGGGCGGAAGGCTCGGGCACAACATGGTCGCACTTGGATACGTCAGCGAGGAAGATCTTGACTCATTCTTCATAGTGCACCCCGAAGTTCCCGAAACTGTGGAAAATACCGGACTTGAGTTTTCTTTCATCGTGGACCTGGTTATGAAGCATGCCCTGAATATGGGAGAGTTTACCATACCGGCGCTGGGAGCACGAATAAAGCTCCCTAACCCTCTTGTGGACGAAGCCATTGAAAGACTGCGAAAGAATCAGATGGTAAGTGTTACCGGGGCCGATGGGTTATCAAAACTCTCTTACAGGTTATCCCTTACCGATGTTGGTATAAAACGAGCATCAGATCTCCTTGATGTCTGCCGGTACATGGGCCCTGCACCCGTACCTTTTGATAAGTACCGGAGCATGGTGGAGATCCAGACCATCAAAAGTATTCTGGTGGACCCGGAAAGTGTCAAAAAGGCCTTTTCCGATATTATCGTGAATGAAAGAATCCTGTCGAGGCTCGGGCCGGCAATCAGCTCGGGAAAGGAACTCTTTCTTTACGGCCCGTCAGGGAACGGAAAGACAACCATTGCTGAAACCATCGGAAGCGTTCTGCCAGGCACTATTTACATGCCGTATGCGGTATTGGCCGAGGGAGAAATTATCACGATCTATGACAAGTCAAATCATGTGGCTGTTGAGCCGGAACACGATGTCAATGCTGTGGACCAGAGATGGGTTCTCGTAAAACGTCCTGTTGTCATGGTTGGCGGAGAAATGAATCTCAAATCCCTGGACATTGATTTCAACCCCATATCAAAATTTTACGAAGCGCCGTTGCAGATGAAAGCAAACAACGGCCTTTTCATCGTTGACGACTTTGGACGGCAACAGGTCGATCCACAAGCACTTTTGAACCGATGGATTGTCCCGTTGGAACGAAAAATCGATTTTATTACGTTCCACACCGGAATGAAAATCGAAATCCCTTTTGACCAGCTGGTGGTGTTTTCAACGAATCTTGAACCCCGAAACCTGGTAGACGAAGCTTTTCTACGAAGAATTCGCTACAAGATTAACATCGACCACCCGGAATTGAGCGAATATAGAGAAATTTTTCAAAGGGTGTGCGATGCCAACGGGATTGCGTATGACAGTGAAGTGTTCGATTTTCTCATCGAACGCTTTTACCATCAGAAAAATGTCAAGCTGAACTCCTGCCACTGCCGTGACCTTCTTGAAAGTATTATCGATGATGCCCATTATCTGGGTATAAAACCGGAGCTGACCAAGAAAACCATATCGGATGCGTGGGAGAGCTATTTTGTCGAAATGTAGCCAGAGATAAAAAACTCTAAAGCTAAATAGGACGCAGATTTTCGCAGATCTACACAGATAATATTATTATTTTTATTTAAAAAATCTTAACAATCTGTGCCTGCCCCATGAAATACATATTCTTTTATTCCAACATTTAATCTAATTTTATCGGGGTTATCTGTGTCCAAAAAAGGAAAGCTTATACCAATGATGAGAAAATCGCGGCAATCATTTTTTTCGCGGCAATCTTTTTTGCAGGATGTGCGTCTACCCGTGAAGCCACCAAAAAGGAAGTACTCCGTTTAGATGTTCAACACTTCAAAGACACAACAACGGTCAAACAAGTTTCATCCGGGAATGTTACGGAATTTTCCACACTCAACGGATATCGACCCGAAAAATATATGGGAATCCCCTGGCTCGACAGCTTTCTGATCGGCTATCTGGACAATCAAACCGGCAAGAGATCTTATCAGGTATATCAATTTATCAGTTATCAGGGGCGGAGCTGGCGGTTGTATGATCGTGTAACCTATAGAACCCCTGATGGGACCACGTCTAAACCCCTTACGAGATTGCACAGGGAATTGTTGGATTGTGGGTCTTCGAGAGGATGCACTTACGAAGAACATGTCGTGTTTGACATCGACAAAGGGCTGATGAAAAAAATCACCGAACCTGCGCCTGAAACTCAAGGAAAAACAGATGGCTCAGGGAAGATAACCGCCTTTTTGTACCAGCTATCTCCTGAAAAAGGACATCCAATAAAATACTGGCTGCTGCCCGAAGAAGCGGCAGGGTTGCTGGAGAAAATGGATGAATATACTGGACAAGGCTATAATTCACAACCCCATGACTTGAAAAAATAAATATTATTTTGTTTGAAGCGAATTGATGCTTGATTCTGGATGCTTGATTCTGGATGCTTGACACTGGATGGGTTTAAATAAAGCATAGCACCCTTCGAGAGTAGACTGGATGGGGGAAATATGAGCTATAGAAAATTGGAAATTTGGCAAAAAGCGCGGAAATTGGTTATTGATATTCACAAAATGACTTTGAGCGAGCTACCTCAATTCGAATTATATGAAGAAGGCGGTCAAATAAGACGTTCAATTAAATCAACAAAATCGACTATTGTTGAGGGATATGGCAGGAGACGACACAAGCAGGACTACTTGCGCTTTTTAACCTATTCGCTTGCTTCTTGCGATGAGACAACGGATCATCTCGAAACCTTGTATGAAACGGAATCTTTAACGAATGAATTTCTATACAAAGACCTACATAGA